>NZ_JBPJZG010000006.1:0-606424 GCF_051216415.1 Variovorax trehalosi | reverse complement strand
CCCCGCGAACTGGGGCCGCACGAAAGAGACGCTGCCGCTGATCGAGTCGCTCGCACAGCGCCAGCAGATCGCGATGGACGTCTACCCCTACGTGGCCGGCTCCACCGTGCTGCGCGAAGACCTGGTGGACGGCGTGATCGACGTGCTGCTGACCTGGTCCGATCCGCATCCCGAGATGACCGGCCGCCTCGTCTCCGACATCGCGCGCGAATGGGGCACCACCGAGCAGGAGGCGTGCTTGCGCCTGAAGCCCGGCGGCGCCTGCTACTTCCAGATGCAGGAAGAAGACGTGGAGCGCGTCATCTCGCATCCGCTCACGATGATCGGCAGCGATGGCCTGCCGCACGACCGCCATCCGCATCCGCGCCTGTGGGGCGCGTTCCCTCGCGTGTTCGCGCGCTACTGGCGCCAGCGGCGCCTGTTCACGCTGGAGCAGGCGGTGCACAAGATGACCGGCATGACCGCCCGCAATCTGCGCATCGCGGACCGTGGCCTGCTGCGCGTCGGCACGATGGCCGACGTGGTGGTGTTCGATCCCGAGACCATCGCCGACACCGCGACCTACGACAAGCCGCACGGCGTGAGCGAAGGCGTGGAGCGCGTGTTCGTGAACGGCGTGCTGGCCTATCGCGGTGGCGAGGGCGAAGCCCGCGTGCTCGCGCGTGCGGGCCGGATGCTCACGCGCGGAAGCTAGGCGTCAAGCAAACACCAAGCAGACCGGCGTAGGCACCTGCGCCACCTGCACCGGCTGGTCGAGCTTGCCGCTCGCCGGGTCGATGCGCAGACGCAGGATGGTGTCGCCTTTCTGGCTGAGCGCGTAGAGGTGACTGCCCCCCGGCGCCATCGCCAGCGCCCGTGGAAAGCGCAGGCCTTCGCTCCAGTGCTGCAGCGGTGTCAGCGCGCCATTGCCCGCGTCGATGCGGAACGCGGCGATGCTGTCGGCCATCGGGTGGTCCGACTTCAACCGGCGGTTGGTCGCGTAGAGAAATTGCCCTGACGGATGCATCACCAGCGCCGCCGCGCTCTTCTGGCCGCTGTAGCCCTCGGGCAAGGTCGAGACGCGTTGTCGCTGCTCGCCGACCTTGCCGCTCGCCGCGTCGTAGCCGAAGGAGGCGACCGTGGCATCGAGCTCGCTCACCAGGTACAGGAAGCGCTGCGACGGATGCAGCGCCAGGTGGCGCGGTCCGCTGCCGGGCGCGACCGACGTGCGGCCGAGCACGGCCAGCTTGCCGTCGGCGAGCGTGAAGACATTGATGCGGTCGCTGCCCAGATCGGTGCCGAGCACGCGCTGGCCCGAGGCATCGAAGGCCACCATGTGCGGATGCGGCGACTCCTGCCGTTCGGTGTCGGGGCCCGACCCGGTTTCCTTCTCGATGCCCGAAACCTTGCCGAGCTTGCCGTCCGCCTCGATGGGCAGCACGTTGTAGGCGCCGCCGCCATACAGCGCCACGGCGAGCGCGCGGCCATCGGGTGACACGGCCAGGTGCGCGGGGATCACGCCCGAGAGCGAGAGCGGCTGGCGGTTGAGCAGCGTGAGGCGCCCGTCGTTCGCATCGATCGCATAGGCCTCGGCCGTGCCGGTGGGCAGGCCCTGGTAGGTGTCGATTTCGTTGATCGCATAGAGGAAGCGACGGCTGGGGTGCACCGCGAGGAACGAAGGGTTCGCGCTCGCGATGGTCTGCACCTGTGTCCAGCTGCCGTCCCGCATCGCGAGCACGTAGATGCCCTTCGAGGCTGGCCCGCCAGCGGTGCCGCCGGGGGCGTCGAAGGTGTAGGTGCCGACGTAGGCGAAGCGCGGTGCCGGCGCATTGCCGATGGCCGGGCTGCTGCTTGCGGTGTCCGGGGTCTGCGCGCCTGCGGGAGTCAATGGCGTCAATGCGCCAAGGGCGGAGGCGCCGCCGATCCACTGCATGACGGCGCGGCGGTTCTGGCCGGGTTGGCTGGGGCTGTGTGTCATGGGTTTCCTTCCTCTCGTTCAGGGCCGCACCGACATGGCATGGTGAAAGACGTTGTTCGGGTCGTAGCGCCGCTTCACTTTTCGCAGGAAGTCGTAGAGCCCCTGGTCCCCATAGTAGAGCTGCGACCAGAACGGATACGCCAGCATGTCGTTGTCCGGGTAGTTGATGTAGCAGCCTTCGTAGCGCTCGCCGGGATAGGGCGTGCCGGCGTAGCGCTCGGGCACGTCGGGCGTGCCGTACACGTCGCGGTAGAAGTCGCTGATCCAGCGCAGGTGACCCGCATCGTCCGCCGCACTGCGCCAGTAGGTCTGGTACTGCAGCTTCATGATCGATGCGCGCTGCGGCACGGCGGTGTCGCCGACGCGTTCGGGCTTGTTGACCGCGCCGCCATAGGAGTCGACCTGCACCAGTGATTGGCTCAGGTCGACGCCGGGCATCGTGCGCGTGAGGTGCGTGTAGATGCGCTGCGCCTCGCGGGCGCTGAAGTTCTGCTTCATGTAGGCCGACTTGTACTTGCCGCGCTGGTTCTCGCCCGAGCCGTTGAGGTACTGCGTCGCCGTGAGCCAGTCGTAGCGCGTGACGGTGTGCGGCTTGGCGCACAGCAGCTGCCCCGCATCGCGCTGCGGCGCCGGGCCCACGCCGGGCGGGCGGCCCTTCAGGGGCACCGGCGCGCAGGTGCGGAAGCGGTCGAGGAAATCGTTGAGCACCGTCAGGTCGTTGCAGGTGCCGTCGGGGTTGCAGAACTGCGTGAGCATCACGATCTGGCCCGACGAGCGGTGCGTGAGCTTGAGCAGCGAGAACATGCCCCAGGTGTCCGGCGCCTTGCCGCGCGTGGCCCAGTAGTCGCCGTAGATGGAGAGCAGTTCGGCAAAGCGCGTGGGCGTCATCGTGGCCCAGTCGAACGCGACCACCGCGATCGCCACTTCGCGCGGCGCTGTCGGCAGCGTGTCGAACACATAGCTGGTGATCGCGCCGAAGTTGCCGCCGCCCGCGCCGCGGCAGGCGCGGAACAACTCGGGATCGCGCGTCGCATCCACGGTGCGCGGCACGACCTTGCCGCGCGCATCGACCGTGAGGATGTCCACTGCGGAGAGCCAGTCGACCGTGAGCCCCTGCAGGCGCGACAAGAGGCCGTAGCCGCCGCCGCAGATGTGCCCGCCCGCGCCTACCGAATAGCACGAGCCGCCGGGCAGCGTGACGTTGCTCTGCTTGTAGAGCTCGAGGTAGCCGTTCCAGTTCTGCGTGCCGGGGCCGATGCGGTAGCGCCCGTCGGTCTTGCCGGTGCTTGCGCCGCTGAGCAGGCTCAGGTCGAGGATCGCGCCGTCGGGGTTGTTGGAGACGAAGTCCTCATAGCAATGACCACCGCTGCGCAGGGTGGGCCGCAGGCCCGCATCGACGATGCGCTGCAATGCAGCGGCGGCATCGCCCGCGTTCTCCACCAGCTCGATGCGCGAAGCCGCATCCGACTCCGTGGAAGGCCATCGCAGGTTGAAGCCCTTCTTCAGGGTGTTGTAGCGCGCATCCTGGCGTGTCACTGTGATGGTCATGGGCACTTTCTGGTGGAGGTGTTTGTGACGGTGGGATCTGGGGAAGGAGAAGGTGTGCGTTGCTCTTGGTTGGTCTAGAAAATGAAAGGTTTTTTCTTAATTGCTTTGAAATTGCATGAAATATGCGATGAATCGCCCTATTCACGCATATTTCTTCTTGTTTTGAAATAACTTTTCAATCGACTTGTCGAAGCTTGACGAGGCCAGTCGATGCCGCATGGCGGTCGATAGGATGTGCGCCACTTCCACGCACAGCCCTTTCCATGCACACAGCGGCGCCTCGTTCCGTCGTTCACCTTGTTGGTCCCGGCGGCGCCGGAAAGACGACGGTCGGCCCTTTGCTGGCGGGCCGGCTCAGCGGGCGCTTCATCGATCTGGACCGGGAGTTCATCGCGCGGGAAGGCGATGTCGCCACGTACATGGCGGTCCATGGGTATGCGGGCTATGCGCTGCGAAACGTGGCTGTCTATCGCGAGGCGATGAACGCACGCACGGCGCCCACCGTTTTCGCGCTCTCGTCCGGTTTCATGACCTACGCTGCAACGACGGACCCGCAGTACGTGGCGCTTCGACAGGCCATCGAGCACGACGCGCTGACCGTGCTCCTGCTGCCGTCTTTCGATCTGGAGGCATGCGTGGAAGCCATCGTGCAAAGACAACTGGCGCGGCCGTACCTGGCCGGCAACCGGGCGAGCGAAGAGGCGCGCATACGCGAACGGTTTCCCTTGTTCATGGCACTGCAGTGCGCGCGGTTCGACAGCAGCGAAGCACCGCAGGAGCTTGCGATGCGGATCGAGCGATTCGTGCGTGCGCGGTGCGCTGCATGAGTCCTAGGAAGCTTCGTCGTCCTCCGCCTGCGCCTGGAACATGCGCGTGAAGTCGCAGCATTCCTGCGCCAGCATCACGATCGACGAGGTGAGCGCGCTGCGGTGCTCGCCCTTGTGCATCGCCACGTAGCGCACCACCGGCAGCGGCGGCGTGACCTCGATCACCGACAGCATGCCGGCCGCCACCAGTGGCGCGAGGCATTCGCGCGGCAGGTAGCTCACGCCCAGCCCCGACACGGTGAGCCCCGTGAGCGCCACGAGGTTGCTCACCACGATCACGTTGGAAGGCTGCACGCCCTGGTCCTTCATCCACGCGTCGTAGGCGCGCCCGGTGCCCGAGTTGTTGCCCTGCACCAGCATGCGGTGCCGCGCAAGGTCGTGCAGGCGCACGGTGCCCGTCGTCTGCACCACGCCGGGCTTGCACATCCACGCGCTCTTGACCTTGCCGATGACCTTGCTCTGCATGCGCGAGTCGGCGAAGGTGTCGGGCACGATGACCACGTCGAGCGCATCGACCAAGAGCTTGTCGCGCAGCTGCAGGCTGTCGTCCACGTCGGGCTCCAGGATCACCTTGGGGTAGTGCTGCTGGATCAGGCCGACCAAGCGCGGCAGCCACGTCATCGCGGTGAGCTCGGTCACGCCGATGCGGATGCGGCGCTCCACCACGCCGGGCTTGCCGAACTGCTCGACCGCGGCATCGCGCTGCTCCAGCAGTTTCTTGGCGAGCACGAACATTTCCTCGCCTTTTTCGGTGAGGCGCGCGGTGCGCTGGCTTCGGTCGAAGAGTTCGGTGTCGAACAGCAACTCCAGCTCGTGCACCCGCTTGGAGACGGCGGACTGGGATGTGTGCAGCTGGTTCGCGGCCTGCGCGAAGCCGCCGAGCTGGCCGATCCAGTAGAGGGCTTCGAGTTGCTTGAAGGTCATCACGGTTCGGGTCTCCTCTGCAGGCGGTCGGAAAAGAACGCTTTTCTTCATGCGATTCGATCACAAAAAATCGCTTTTAGAAATTCATCGAGGCGCAGAAGATTCGCTCGGTTCACCCCTCACCGCAAACCAAGGAATACACGCCATGGACTTCTTCAAACTGCCCCTCGCCCTGGGACTCACCCTCGCCTTCACCTGCGGCGCCGCCAGCGCCCAGGACGGCGGCACGCTGCAGAAGATCAAGGAGAGCGGCACGATCCAGATCGGCGCGCGCGACAGCCAGATCCCGTTCTCCTACAAGCTCAGCGCCGACAGTGCCCCCATCGGCTACACCAACGACATCTGCCTGAAGATCGTCGATGCGGTGAAGGCCAAGCTGGGCCTCGCGAAGCTCGAGGTGCGCTACACGATGCTGAACTCGACCAACCGCATTCCGCTCTTGCAGAACGGCACGGTCGACCTCGACTGCGCAACCACCACCAACACCACGCAGCGCCAGGCGCAGGTCGATTTCGCGCCCAGCCACTTCGTGACCAACATCACCGCCGCGGTGCGCAAGAACTCGGGCATCAACGCCCTGGCCGATCTCAATGGCAAGAACGTGGCCACCGTCTCGGGCAGCACCTCGATCCAGCTGCTGCGCGGCGCGCGCAAGAGCGGCACGATCGAAGTCAACGAGATCGCGGGCAAGGACACCTCCGACGGCTTCCTGTTGCTCTCGACCGGCCGCGCCGATGCCTACGTGCTCGACGACGTGCAGCTCGCCGGCATGATTGCCAGCGCCACCAACCCGGGCGAGTACAAGCTGCTGAAGGAGTCGCTGCGCCAGGAGCCGTACGGGATCATGCTGCGCAAGGACGACCCGCAGTTCAAGGCGCTGGTCGATGAAACGGTCACCGGTCTCATGAAGTCGGGCGCCATCGAGCAGCTCTATGCCAAGTGGTTCATGTCGCCGATTCCGCCGAAGAACGCGAACCTGAATTTCCCGATGTCCGACGCGGTGCGCGACATCTACAAGAACCCGAACAACAAGGGCGTCTGAGCAAAACACATGGCGACCACCCTTGAAAACCACCCCCACGGCCTCGCGTTTTCCGATGCGCTGATGCGTGAGGTGAAGTCGCGCTTCCTGCTCGTGGACCGCGACCACCACGGCCACGAACGCCTGTACTTCGACAACGCCGGCGGCTCGTTCCGCCTCAAGGCCGCGGCCGAGCGCTTCGCAGAGGTCGATGCGATTCCAGACAACGCCGAGCGCATCCACGCGACCGCCGTCGAGCTGCAGCAGATCCAGGCGAAGGCCGGCGACGACCTGCGCACCATCCTCAATGCGCGTGGCGGCAGCGTGTATGCCTCGCTCACCGCCTCGGGCGCCATGTTCGACATGGTGCGCGCGGTGGCCGAGAACGTGCCGGGCACGAACATGGTCACGACGGTGCTGGAGCATCCCTCGGCCTTCGATGCGATGAGCCTCTACGCGAGCCGGCTCGGCCGCGAGCTGCGCGTGGCGAAAAGCAACCCGGTGACAGGCGGCGTCGACGTCGAAGAGATCGTGCGTCTCGTCGACAAGGACACGTGCCTCCTCAACGTGATCTACGCCTCGAACATCTCGGGCGCCAAGCTCGACATGGCCGAGATCGTGCGCCGCGCGCGCGCCGTCAAGCCCGACCTGTACATCCTCGTGGACGCGGTGCAGCATGCGCCGCATGGCCTCATCGACCTGCAGAAGACGCCGGTGGACGGCATCAACCTCGCGCCCTACAAGTTCTTCGGCTGCCGCGGCTCGGGGCTCTCGTGGGTGTCCGACCGCGCGGCCGTGCTGCCGCACCACAAGCTCGCGGGCAAGAAGCCGGACTTCTGGGACCTGGGCAGCTCCGCGCCGTGGCAGTTCGCGGCGCTCACGGAGATCGTCGACTACGTGTGCTGGATCGGCGGCCACTTCACCGAAGCCACGGAGCGCCGCGCACTGTTCGTCGAAGGCATCGGGCGCATCGAGCTGCACGAGCGCGCGCTGCTCGCCGCGCTGCTCGACGGCACCGGCAACGCGACCGGGCTGCGCGAGATGCGGGGCGTCGAAGTGTTCCTCGACCACGAAGACCTCACGAAGCGCGACCTGATCCTGGGCATCGGCTTCGACCGCACCGACTGCACGCAGGCGGTGGTCGAGTACGGCAAGCGCGGCGTCACGGTGTACGAGCGCGTGGCGACCAGCATCTATTCGAAGCGGATGCTCGAGTCCTTCGGGCTCGCCGGCACGGTGCGCGTGTCGCCGCTGCATTGCCACTCGATGGCCGACGTGGAGAAATTTCTCAAGATCACGCAGGAGATCGCGGCCGCCGTGTGACCTGGCCTGGGGTATCCAAGTCTGCGCCGTAGGGTTGATCGACCGGATCGCGCTCGCATAGAAGATAATGCGAGCCGTTCTCATTTGATCCATCCCAGCAATCCCCGTCCAAGCCATGGCCCGTAGCGCTGCGTCCGCCGTCCACGTCGTCTCCCGCATCGCTGCCGGCGTGCTGGGGGGCTACGTCTTCTGCTGGGGGTTCATCGCGCTGGGCGTCGGTCTCCTGTTCAGCGCCGGCATGCCGTTCCATGACGCCGAGTCGCTCAGCAGCATGCTGGCCTTCCTCGTGTTCCTGGTCGCGTTCCTCTGGGCCTTTGCGGCCGGGAGCCTCACGCGCGTGTGGCTCGTGCTGCTGGGCGGCGGGCTCGTCATGACGGGTGCGGCCTCGCTGGTGCAATTGGCCCTGCTCTGAGCCTCTGACCTTTTCCCCTAGGAGCTCCCCCGTGTTTCAGAACTTCCGGCTGTCCATGGCCTGGCTGCACACTTGGTTCGGCCTGACGCTCGGGTTCGTTCTGATGGTCGTCTTCTTCTTCGGCTCGCTGTCGGTGTTCGACCGCGAGATCGACCGCTGGGCGATCCCCGAGACCCGTTTCGAGCCGCAGCCGATGCCGTCCTTCGACCGCATGCTGCTGCCCATCTTCCAGGACATCAAGCCCACCGCCGAGAGCATCGAACAGGCGCGCAGCCGGGTGAACGGGCCGATGGCCGAGACCTTCAGCCCCAAGCAATGGGCCGCCTACACCACCCACCGCGATCCGGTGCTGAGCCTGTTCACGAGCTATACGCTGCCCAATGCCAAGGACCCGGAAGACGGCGTGTTCGGCGACCGGACCATCGACCCGCGCGTCGGCAAGGCACTGCCGGACGACCGGCTCAAGATCGGCAGCCAATTCTTCTATCCGCTGCACTACAGCCTGCACCTCGACTGGCTGAACCTGGGCACCTGGATCGTCGGCCTCGCCGCGCTCGTGATGCTGGCCGCGCTGGTGAGCGGCGTGGTGATGCACCGCAAGATCTTCCGCGAACTCTTCACCTTCCGCCCGGCCAAGCACACCCAGCGCAGCGCGCTCGATCTTCACAACCTGACGGGCGTGGTGGCGTTGCCGTTCCACTTCATCTTCGCGCTGTCGGGCCTGGTGGTCTTCGCGGGCGTCTACTTCCCGGTCACGCACACCCAGCTGGAGCCGCTGCACGAGCTGCACGAGAAACTCGACGCCCAGAAAACCGGGCTCCCGCACGACCGCGCCGGCGTTCCCGGCACGCTGGCGTCGGTGGACGCGATGATGGCCGAGGCCAAGCGGCGCTGGGCCGCCCGCGACGCGGCGGGCGAGGTGGGGCTGCTCGTGGTGCGCCATGTGAACGATGCCAACGCCTACGTCAGTGTCTACCGCGCGGGCAGCGACCGTGTCACCCTCACCGGCGAAGGCATCCATTTCAAGGGGTCCACGGGCGAGGTGATTCGCGAAGACCCGCCGCCGACGGTCGTGGCCGGCATCGTGGACTTCCTGACCGGCCTGCACCTGCAGCATTTCGAGCACTGGCTGCTGCGCTGGCTGTACGTGCTGGGCGGGCTGTCGGGCTGCGCGTGCATTGCCACCGGCTTCATCTTCTTCGTGGAAAAGCGCAAGCGCCAGCACGCCAAGCAGGGCGTGAGCGGCGCGCGCTGGGTCGATGCCTGCGCGGTTGCCACCGTGACCGGCCTCCTGGTCGCGACCTTCGCCATGCTCATCGGCAACCGCCTGCTGCCCGACAGCCTGCCGCTGCGCGGCAGCTGGGAGAAGGGCATTTTCCTGGGCGCCTGGCTGCTGGCCTTCGCGCACGGCATCTGGCGGACCGCGCCGACCGCCGAAGGACGCCTGTCGCCCGCCTGGGCCGAGCAGTGCTGGGCCGTGGCCGTGATGGCAGTGGCCGCGGTGCTGCTCAACTGGATCACCACGGGCGACCACCTGCTGCGCACCATCGGCACCGGCTACTGGCCGGTGGCGGGCGTCGATCTTTCGCTGCTCGCAAGCGCCGCGCTGGCCGTGGTGGCCGCGCGCAGGCTCAAGCGCCGGGCCGAGGCAGCCATCACTGCGCCCGCGCGACCCGCATCCGGCGGCAGCACCTCCGCCGCCCGTGCCTGACGCCATGCTCCTGCTCATCGCATCGATCATCAGCATTGCCGGCGCGGGCCTTCTCGCGCTGTCGATGGATGTGCACTGGGAACAGGTACGCACCGATCCGCAGTGCTCGCCGCGCATGGTCCGGCTTCTGCGCGTCCTCGGGGCCGCCTGCGTGCTCGCATCGCTCGTGCTGTGCCTGGGCGCGGACCACGTCTCGATGGCCTCGCTGGTCTGGTTCATGACGCTCGCCGGCGCGGCGCTGGTCGTGACGTTCACGCTGAGCTGGCGTCCGCGCTGGCTTCGTCCGCTGGTGATGTGGATTCCCGCGACCGGCGTGCAGGAAGAGTCCGGCCGGTCGTCGTAGTCCGAGGCCGTTCCTCAGAACGGGTAGTGCCGTGGCGTTGTCTGGACCGTGATCCAGCGCAGCTCGGTGAAGGCCTCCACGCCGGCCCGGCCACCGAACCGCCCGTAGCCCGATGACTTGACGCCGCCGAAAGGCATCTGCGCCTCGTCGTGCACGGTCGGGCCGTTGACGTGGCAGATGCCGGCCTCGATGCGGCGTGCCACGTTCCATGCGCGCGCCACGTCGCGCCCGAACACGGCGGACGACAGGCCGAACTCGTTGTCGTTCGCGGTGGACACGGCTTCTTCGACGCCGTTCACGCGCACCACAGCCTTCACGGGGCCGAAGGATTCCTCGCGGTAGATCTCCATGGCCGCGGTCACATGGTCGAGCACCGTCGCAGGCATCAGCGTGCTGGTGGCCTTGCCGCCGCAGACCAGCTTCGCGCCCTTGGCGAGCGCATCGTCGATCAGCGCGTTGCAGCGCGTGACGGTGCTCATGTCCACCACCGAGCCCAGCACGACGGGGCCTTCTCGCGGATCGCCGAGCGGCAGACTTTGCGCACGCGCCGCGAACTTCGCGACGAATTCATCGGCGATGGCGTTGTCCACCACGATGCGCTCGGTCGACATGCAGATCTGGCCCGAGTTGGCGAACGCGCCGAAGATCGCGCCGTTCACCGCGGCATCGATGTCGGCGTCGTCCAACACCACCAGCGGCGCCTTGCCCCCGAGTTCGAGCACGGCGGGCTTCAGGTATTTGGCGCAGGTCTGCGCGATGAGCCGACCCACGCGCGTGGAGCCGGTGAAGTTGATACGCCGCACGGCGGGGTGCGCGACCATCGCTTCGACCACGGCGCCGGCATCGGCGGGCGCATTGGTCACGAAGTTGACGACGCCCTTCGGCAGGCCGGCCTCGCTCAGCGCTTCGATGATGAGCGCATGCGTCTCGGGGCACAGCTCCGAGCCCTTGAGCACCACGGTGTTGCCGCAGGCCAGCGGCGTGGCGATGGCGCGGGTGGCGAGGATCACCGGTGCGTTCCACGGCGCGATGCCGAGCACGACGCCGGCCGCCTGGCGCACGCCCATGGCCAGGCTGCCGGGCACGTCGGAGGGAATCACTTCGCCGCTGATCTGCGTCGTGAGCGAAGCGGCCTCCGTGAGCAGGCCGGCCGCGAGGTGCACGTTGAAGCCGGCCCATTGCGCCGACGCACCCGTCTCGCGCGCCATGGCCTGGATGAACGCATCGGCGCGCGCCTCGATGGCGTGCGCCGCCTTCTGCAGCAGCGCGCGGCGCTCGCCGGGGCCGGTCTGCGACCAGGTGGCGAAGGCGCGGTGTGCGGCCTCCACCGCCGCGACCGCATCGGCCGGCGTGCCTGAAGGCGCGCGGGTGGCAACGCCGCCATCCAGAGGGTTGCGACGCTCGAAGGTGGTGCCGTCCGAGGCAGAACGGTGCTCGCCGTCGATGAACATGAAAACGTCGATCATGGAAGTGTGTCCTTTGAGAAAGAGGGGAGGGCGGGAGGGCGTCAGGCGACGCCCAGGTAGGCCTGTCGCACCACGTCGGAATGCAGCAGCACTTGCGCTTCGCCCGAAGCGACGACGCGCCCGCGTTCGAGCACATAGCCGCGGTCGGCCGCCTGCAGCGCCTTGCGCACGTTCTGTTCGACCATCAGCACGGTCACGCCTTGCGATGCGATGCGGCGCACGATGGAAAGCAGCTCGTCGACCATGCGCGGCGCGAGGCCGAGCGAAGGCTCGTCGAGCATCAGCAGGCGCGGGCCGCTCATCATGGCGCGCGCCACCGCCACCATCTGCTGTTCGCCGCCGCTCATCGTGCCGGCGAGTTGCGTGGCGCGTTCCTTCAGGCGCGGAAAGTCGTCGAAGGCGCGCGCGAGGCGCTCGGTGCGCAGGCGCGCGGGCAGCAGCCAGCCGCCGAGCTCGAGGTTCTCGGTGACGGTCATCTGCGGGAAGAGCTGGCGCCCCTCGGCGACCAGCGCGAGGCCGCGGCGCACGCAGGCGGTGGCTTCACCTGAAGGCAATGCCGCATCGTCGAGCACCGCATCGCCGGTGCGCGGCAACAGACCTGCCAGCGCCTTCAGCAGCGTGGTCTTGCCCGCACCGTTGGGCCCCAGAACGACGGTGATGCCGGGCAGCACATCGAGGCTCATGCCCTGGATCACCTGGAAGCCGTGGTAGCCCGCGGACAGGCCGCGCACGGTCAGTTGCGTGCCGCTCATGCGGTGGCCTCCATCTCGTCGCCGAGGTAGGCCTCGACCACTTCGGCATTGCGCACGACCTCGGCCGGCGTGCCGTCGGCGATCTTGCGTCCCTGGTGCAGCACCAGCACGCGCTCGACGTATTTCAAGAGCGTCGCGACCGCATGCTCGATCCACACGACCGTGAGGCCGTGGTCGTCGCGCAGCTTCCGGATGCGCCGCGCCATCGCATCGACTTCCGCTTCGGTGAGGCCCGCCGCCACTTCATCGAGCAGCAGCACGCGCGGCCGGGTGCCGAGCGCCATGCCGATTTCGAGCAGCCGTTGCTGCGAAGGCGTGACATCGGCTGCGATGTTCTTCGCGAGGTGGCCGAGGCCCAGCATGTCGAGGATCTCGCCGGTGCTGCCCAGCCCCGCGATAGGCGTGCGATGCCGTCCCGCGAACTGCATGCCGAAGCGCACGTTGTCCTCCAGCGTCATGCCGGCCATCACGCGCGGCGTCTGGAAGGTGCGCGCGATGCCGTGGGCGGCGTAGAGATGCGGCCCACGCCGCGTGAGGTCGACATCGCCCTCGACCAGCAGCTGCCCCGATGTCGGCATGACCACGCCCGAGATCGCGTTGAAGAAGGTCGTCTTGCCCGCGCCGTTCGGGCCGATGATGCCGACCAGCTCGCCTGCGTGCAGCGTCGCGCTCACCGCATCGACGGCCGTGAGTCCGCCGAAGCGCACCGTGAGTTCGCGGGCTTCGAGAAGAGGTTGCGCGCTACTCATGGCCGTGAGTCCGCAATGCCGTCACCTTGCGCTGCCAGAGCGACGCAAGGCCGTTGGGCAGGTACATCACGCACAGGATCAGCAGGAGCCCGAGCACCATCATGTAGCCGTAGGGCAGCTGCAGCCGCAGCGTCTCCGACAGCAGGCTGAAGACAATGGCCGCGGCGACCGGCCCGCCGATGCTGGCGGCGCCACCGATCATTGCAATCAGCACGGTCTGGAAGCCGATGAAGGGGCTGAACACGGCGGGCGGGTCGATGTAAGTCCAGCGCACCGCCATCGCCGCGCCGACCGCACCGGCGAAGGCGGCGGTGAGCGCGAAGCCGGCGATCTTCACGCGGCGCGTGTCCACGCCGAGCGTCTGCGCGCGCTGCTCGTCGGCACCGATGCCGGCCAATGCGAGGCCGAAGCGGCTGCGCTTCACGACGAGCGCCGTGGCAATCGCGACACCTGCAATCGCCAGCACCGTGAGGTACACCGTCTCGTTCGACGGCACGACGGTGAGCACGCGGCCCACCGTGCCCGAGACCTGCTTCTCGACGAAGGTGACCGCGTGGCGGATCAGCTCCGTCATGCCGAAGGTCAGCACCGCGAAGTAGGTGCCGCGCAGGTGCAGCACCGCCGCACCCATCAGCACCGCCACCGCGCTCGCGATGGCCGCGCCGCTCAAGATGACCAGCGGCCACGGCAGCACCTCGAGCAGCGTGGCGCTCGCATACGCGCCGAGCCCGAAGAAGGCCGAGGGCGCGAGCGACAGGTACCGCGTGGCACCGCAGAACAGCGACCAACTCGTCGCGAGTGCGATGTACATCAGGCAGCCGAGCGCCACCGAGGCGACGAACTCGGACGCGACCCACGGCACGGCGGCAGCCAGCACAAGGACCGCCGCGAGCACCCACCAGGGCTTGTTTTGAAGGAGGGAAATCATTTGCGGGAGAACAGTCCGTTGGGCCGCCAGATCAGCACGCCGATGAACACGGCATACGACAGCAGCATCTTGAGCGAGGGGCTCGTGTAGTACATGCCCAGCGCCTCCACCACGCCGAGCAGCAGGCCGCCGACGAGGCTGCCCGCGATGCTGCCGAAGCCGCCGAGGGTGATGACGATCAGCGCCGTCACGGTGTAGGGCTCGCCCATCGAAGGCGAGATCTCGTAGGTCATCGACAGCAGCGCGCCCGCCACGCCCGAGAGGCCGAGGCCGATGCCGAACATCAGCGGATGCAGCCGCTTGGTGTTGATGCCCACGAGCTGCGCGCCGGTGGGCGACTGCATCAGCGCGCGCACCGCCTTGCCCAGCAGCGTGAGCTTCAGGAGCGCGATGAGCGCGATGCTCAGGGCCAGCGCCACGCCGAACAGCACCAGCTTGTTGGCCGTGAAACGCATCTCACCCAGCTGCACCGGCTCGGCCAGGTAGTCGTAGCCGCGCAGGTCGCCGCCCCACACGAGCAGCGCGGTGTTCTGCACGAAGAACATCAGGCCGAAGCCGACCATCAGGCTGCGCGCCTCGAACACGTCGACGTTCGGCGCGCGCGCCGCCACCTGGCGAAAGCACAGCCAGTGCACCGCCATGCCCAATGCCATCAGCAGCACGAAAGCCACCGGCATGAACACCAGCGGCGAGACGCCCAGCGCCGTGTGCGCCCACCAGGTGAGAAAGGCACCGAGCATCAGGAACTCGCCGTGCGAGATGTTCATGATGCGCATCAGCCCGTACTGCAGGTTCAGTCCGATGGCCACCAGCGCATAGATGCCGCCCGTGATCAATCCGCCGGCCAGGAGCTCGGCCCATCCAGAGAACGACACGCTGTTATTTCCAGGCCGGCTTCGGCATCAGTTGCGCGGTGGCGCGGTCCTTGGGCCACACCACTTCGAAGTCGCCGCCCTGCCACTGCGACACGGTGCCGGGGATCGACGCGTTCTCGCTGCCCTCGAAGCGGATCGGCCCGAGGATGGTCTTGAACTCGTTCTTGGCGATCTGCTCGCGCAGCGCCTTGCGGTCCAGGCCCACCTTCTCCACCGCCTGCTGCAAGATCTGCAGGCCGGCCCACGCGTGGCCGCTGGCCCAGCGGTCGGGCTCCTTGCCGAACTTCTTCGTGTGCGCATCGAAGTAGGCCTTGGCCTCGGGGCTGGTCTTGCCGTTCCACGAGCCCATGCCGATCACGCCCTCGGTGTTGGCGGCCATCACGTTCTTGTAGAGCTGGAAGGCCGTGCCCACCGAGGCGTAGAAGTACTTCGGGTTGAAGCCCACCTCGCGCGCCTGCCGGCTCGCAAGAATGGTGTCCGGCGGGTAGGTGATGCCGATGAAGGCGTCGGGGTTCAGGTCCTTCATGGTGCGCAGCACGGGTGCGAGGTCTTTCACGCCGAGCGGGTAGCTCTTGCGGTCGAGCACCTGGATCTGCGTCTTCTTCAGCGCGTTGTTGAGCGCGGCGAAGTTCTCCAGGCCGAACAGGTCGTCCATGTAGACGATGGCGATGGTCTTCACGTTGTTCGCCACCAGCATGTCGACCAGCGCGCCCATCATCTTGTCGGGCTGCTGCAGCAGCGAGAAGAAGAAGGGCAGGCGCATGTCGATCAGCTTGCGCGAGAGCGCGGTGGGCGCGAGCAGCGGATAACCGAAGCGATTGGCGAGCGGCGCAACCGCGAAGTTGGCGCCCGACCCCCAGGGCGGCAGCACGAGGTCGACCTTGTCGCTGCCCATCAGTTTTTCGAAGGTGCGCACGCAGGTCTCGGTCTCGCTGCGGTCGTCGTAGCCGATGAGCTCGATGGGGCGTTTGGCACCCTTCACCGAAAGACCGCCCGCCGCATTGACCTGCTCGGCCCACAGCAGGTAGTTGGGCTCTTGGCTGACCTGTGCGCCGGCCGCCCACGGGCCGGTGCGTGCGATGGCATAGCCGATGCGGACGGGGCCGCTTTGCGCGAACAGGCGCGGGGCGACGGCGGCGGTGCCGAGGGCGGTGGCCGCCCCTTGTATCCAGCGGCGGCGGGTGGCGTGCAACATGATGAAAGTCTCCTCGGGGCGTCGGTGTGCGCCCGCTGGAGGCATCGTAGGAAAGGGGGCCTTCGGGTGCTGTGCCCGCCGCGCACAAAGCACTTGACGCAGCGTGCAGGCGCCTAGTGGTTAACCCGCAAGTCCGGACATCGACCCGGCGCTTCACAATGCGCTGCCACCTGTTGCTGCCGCCCATGACCGAGTCCCTGCTGCTGTCCACCGACCCGATCCCGCCGAAGGAGCGCGGGCCGCAGTGGTGCGAGTGGGTATGGCGGCATTTCGGCGGCCTGGGCTCCGACCTGTACGGCGACAGCGAGTTCGACGGCCACATCGCCGCCTCGCATGCGGGCGACGTGATCCTCACGCGGCTCGAGGCGAATCGCCACCGCGTGCTGCGCACACCGCAGATGGCGCGCCTGAGCGATGCGCCCTACCTGAAGATCGTCGCGCCCTGGCAGGGCTCGGCGGAGGTCACGCAGCGCGGCCGTGCCGCCGCGGTGCGTTCGGGCGGATGGACGCTCTACGACACCACGCTCGACTACCGCGTGGAGAACCCCGAGCGCAGTGACCACCTGATCGTGATGCTGCCCAAGGACCAGATCGCCTCGCCCGCGCTGCCGCTCGCCGACCTCGTGGCGCGCCGCATCGGCGGCGACAGCGGCATCTCGCGCGTGGCGCTGGAGACCATGCGCAACACGTACCTGGAGTTGCCCTTCATGAGCGAGGCGGCGGCGCGCGGCGCGGGCGAGTTGCTGATCCAGCTGGTGCGGCTCTCGCTGATGGAACTCGCGGGCCAGAGCACGCCGCGCACCCAGCGCGAGGCGTTGAAAGACCGCATCCAGCGCTACGTCGCGCAGAATCTGCATGACCCGTCGCTCTCCATCGACGGCATGGCGCTGGCCCTGCGCTGCAGCAAGCGCCTCCTGCACAGCGCCTTCGCGGGCGACGACGACACGCTGACCGGCTACATCCTCCACCAGCGGCTCGCGGCCAGCATCCGCGCGCTGCTCGATCCGGCGAACGCGGCGCGCTCCATCACCGACATCGCGCTGGCCTCGGGCTTCAGCAACCTCTCGCACTTCAGCCGCGTGTTCCGCGACCACACGGGCGGAAGCCCGAGCGAGTTCAGGCGGCAGGCGGCAGTGCGCTGACTGCACGAGGCCGCACGCGTGCATGGGCGATGTGCCCCGCGCCCGCCCGCTGCAGGCCGTTGACGCCCTCCGCGTCGTACCGGGCCACGGTCTCTTCGCCATCCAGGTCCTCCGTCAGCACAAGACCGGTCTCCAGAAGCAGCGCACCGAGCGCCGCTGGATCGAAGCCCGAGAGAAAGGCCTCGCCGACGCCGGACACATCGCTGCGCAGCTTGCGGAACCCCTCGGTGCCCACGTGGCCGGGCTGCAGCGCCGCTTCGTCGATGTAGGTGAAGACCAGCTCGCTCCCCGCAGGTGCGATGGAGGCGATGGCGCGCAGCGTTGCGAGGTTCGCTTCGCGCGTGAGATACACGGTGACGCCGAGCCATGAGAAGAAGCTCGGTTGCGCCGGATCGAAGGACGAGCGTGCGAGCGCCGACTGCAGCGTCTCTTCAGACAGGTCCGCCGCCACGAAATGCACCGCATCGGATTCGGCGATGCCGCAGTGCTGCAGGCGCTCGCGCTTCAACTGTTGCGTCGCAGGGTGATCCACTTCATAGATCTGCAGCCCCTCGGCCCAGGCCGGGCGACGGCAGAGAAAACTGTCGAAGCCAGCGCCGATGAGCACGTACTGCGTGATGCCGCGCGCGACCGCAGCCTCCAGCATGTCTTCGGTGTAGCGGCTTCGCAGGATGACGCCGGGGTAGGCCGCGTTCGCGCGCATCGCGGCATCCAGCACCCTGGCAGGCGCGGCTTCGGCGCGCAGCGCGGGGTCCAACCGTGCCATCGCCCGCTCGCGCAGGCCGGCCTGCACCGCCTCGGGCACCAAGCGGTCGCCCCAAGGGTCGTCCAGCAGCGGCGCGGGATCGCTGCGCGTGTGAAGGGCCCGCATCAGCGAGGTGACGAGGGCGGTCTGGCTGGCTTTCGAGGGTTCCATGAAGGGGCGCTCCGGGCAGAGGATGACGAAGGGCGGGCTTTGTGCGACGCTTGCCGCCGGTTTCCGCTTCATTTTCCGACGACTTCATGAACGCCTCCTCGTCTTCGCATCGCCGCCCCGTCCCGCTGGCCAAGGCCTACCGCCTGCTCAATCACGGCCCCACGGTCCTCGTGAGCGCCGCGCATGGCGGCCAGCGCAACATCATGGCGGCCGCCTGGGCGATGCCGCTCGATTTCGATCCGCCCAAGGTGGCCGTGGTGCTCGACAAGAGCACCTGGACGCGCGTGCTGCTCGAAGGCGCGGGCACCTTCGCGCTGCAGGTGCCGGTGCGCGCGCAACTCGACCTGACCGAGGCGCTGGGCAACAGCTCGGGCCGCGAGATCGTCGAGACCTCGGGGCGCGACAAGTTCGCTGCTTATGGCCTCGAGACTTTCGCCGGCACCGCGACCGATGCGCCACTGCTCGAAGGCTGCGCGGCCTGGCTCGAATGCCGGCTCATGCCTGAGCCGCCGATCCAGCAGCGCTACGACCTCTTCCTCGGCGAAGTGATCGCCGCGCAGGCCGATGCGCGCGTTTTCGCCGACGGTCGCTGGAACTTCACCGGCCACGACGAACTGCGCACGCTGCACCATGTGGCGGGCGGGCACTTCATCGTCGATGGCGAGGCGGTGGATGCGCGGCCACTGCCGCCGGTCCAACCGTAGCGCCGGCGATTCAGAGTTCGCGCTTGCCTGCCCTCGGCGTCACCAGCATGCGCCGCAAGGCCAGCGTGCCCACGACGGCCGCCACCACGACCAGCAGCACGGTCCACATCGTGTCCGCCCTGGACGCGTCTGTGGGCCAGTCGCCGACGAACATCGTGCCGGTGTTGTAGGCCGCATGCAGCGCGACGCACGGAATGAGCGAGCGGGTGCGCTCGTAGAGCCAGCCGAGCACCGTTCCCAGCACCAGGCCGACAAGGAACTGGTAGATGTTCAGGTGCGCAGCCCCGAACAGCACCGCCGAGCCGACGATGGCATGCCAGCGCGCATAGCGCTGCAAAAAGCCCCGCAGCACGATGCCGCGGAACAGCATCTCCTCGAGCAGCGGCGCCACGACGCACACCGCCAGCGTGGCGGCGATGCTGCCGTCGGCCATGCGGCTGAACAGCGATTCTTCCCAGGGCGAAAGCGGCGCGACGTACGTCAGCAGGTTGAGCGCGGCCATCATCGTCACCATCAGCGCGGGCACGAGCAGCAGAACCGGTGGCACCACCAGCATCAGCGTGGCCCGCGCCGAAATCGGCGACTGGTGAAAGAGCTGGCGGTAGGTGAGTTGCTGGTAGTGCATGACCACTGCGAACACGCAGCCGTTGCCCAGCACCGTGGCCAACACGCCCAGTTGCATGCCGTTCAGCCCGAGCCAGCCGTTGGCGTCCCGGAGCGCCGCGCCGACGACGAGTTCGCAGAGAAACAGCGCCACGAACAGCAGGACGGCCTGCACGGCGGAGGGAAAGGCCGTGCGTTTCGGAGAGGACATGAAGAGGTCGGGGCGCCGGGGAAGAGGCGCGGATATTACCTTCGGGCCGGCAGCTACTTGTTGGAGACAGGCAGATCCAGCTGCAAGGCAACCGCCCGGATTTCAGCGTTCACTGCCGCCAGCCGCTCCCTCTGTGGCGCGCCTTCTTCCGCGGAGATGCCCTCGAGCGCCGCGACCAGGTTCTTGCGCTCGGCCCGGAGCTGCACGTAGCGCTCTTCCAGCGCATCCATCCTGTTGTGATACGGCTGCTGCGAGGCGCGCACGACCACGGGCGCCAGCACGCATCCGCCCAGGGAGACGAGTGCAATCGCGGCCCAGAGTGCCAGCACGACCCGATGTACGGTTGCGGCTTTCACACCACGAACGGAATGAAGCGCCGCGTGCCGCGCATGTAGTCGCGGTAGGTCTCGCCGAAATGCGCGAGGCATTCCTTCTCGTCGCGCAGCGCCGTCAGCACCAGCAGCAGCGTCGCCGCCAGCACCAGCGCCAGCGTGAGCCAGGTGAACTGTTTGAGGAAGGCGCCCCAGGCCAGCAGCATCAGTGCGGTGTACATCGGGTGGCGGATGTAGCGGAAGGCGCCCGAGGTCACGAGCGAGGAGGTCTTCTCGAAACCGTAGAGCGCGGGATCGTCATTGCGCGCATCGCTGGGTTTGCCTTGTGCCTTGAGAAGCCGCACCGCGTGGATCGGCAGCCAGATCGACAGCGCCAGGAACACGCAGGAAAGAATCTGTGTGGCCGAGAACGGATCGACATGCCACACCGGCAGGTTCACCACGATCAGCACCAGCATGCATTCCCACGCGAAGAAGCGGTAGAAGCCGTGCGAGCCGGGCTGGCTCAGCGGCCCGCGCGAGACATAGAGCAGCGCGGCGGTGCCGGCGACGAAAAGGAAGATCTGGAACCAGAAGAGCATGGCGGCCGAATCTACACGGACCGCCCGGCTTCAGCCAGAGATAGAAAACCCGCCGTCGACCGGAATAGCCGTGCCCGTCACGTAGTCCGAAGCGGGGCTCGCGAGAAACACCGCGGTGCCGGCGATGTCGGCCGGCTGTCCCCAGCGGCCGGCGGCGGCGCGGGCCACCACGCGGTCGTACAGGCCCGGGATCTGATTGCGGGCACCGTCGGTGAGCTCGGTCTCGAACCAGCCGGGCAGGATCGCGTTGACCTGGATGTTATCGGCCGCCCACGAGAGCGCGGTCGATTTGGTCAGCTGCACGATGCCCGCCTTGCTCGCGGCATAGGCCGGCGCATAGGGCGCGCCGAAGATCGACATCATCGAGCCGATGTTGATGATCTTGCCGCCACCCGCGCGCTGAAGATGCGGGTGCGCGGCGCGGCTGCAGAGGAATGCGCTCGTGAGGTTGGTGTCCATCACCTGGTGCCATTCGGCGAGCGCGAGCTGGTCGACCGGCTTGCGCACCGTGGTGCCGGCGTTGTTCACGAGGATGTCGAGCCGGCCGCAGCGCGCGGCCACGTCGTCGAAGGCCTTCTGCACCAAGGCCTCGTCGGTCACATCGAGTGCGAGCGCGAAGCTGTCGCTGCCCAGCGCCTTGAGCGCCTCGACCGCGGCGGCCGACTTCTGTGCATTGCGCGCCGCGACGATGACGCGCGCCCCGGCTTTCGCAAGGCCCTCGGCCATGCCGAGGCCGATGCCGCCGTTGCCGCCGGTGACGAGCGCTACTTTTCCCGTGAGATCGAACATCAGGTGGTTTCTGGTTTCTTGGAGACGAGGGTCAGGATATCGTAGCTCGCGACCACGTCGCCATCCTGGTTCGTCACCTCCACGTCCCAGGCCACCACGCCCTGGCCCTGGCCGCTCGCGTCCTTCTTGTTGCGGTCGATCTTGCGCTTGCATGTGAGGCGCGCGCGGATGGTGTCGCCGATGCCCACGGGCTTGACGAAGCGCAGCGTGTCCAGGCCGTAGTTGGCGAGCACCGGGCCGGGCGCGGGCGAGACGAACAGGCCCGCCGCCGCCGACAGCACGAAGTAGCCGTGCGCGATGCGCTTGCCGAAGGGCGACTCCTTCGCCGCGACCTCGTCGAAGTGCATGTAGAAATAGTCGCCCGATATGCCGCCGAAGGCCACGATGTCGGCCTCGCCGACGGTGCGGCGATGGGTGAGCAGCGAGTCGCCGATGCGCAGGTCTTCGAAGTAGCTGCGGAACGGATGCACGTCGCTCTCGCGCACGGCCGCGCCACGCACGTGTTCGCCGGTGATCGCGGCCAGCATGGTGGGCGAGCCCTGCACCGCGGCGCGCTGCAGGTAGTGCTTCACGGCGCGCAGGCCGCCGAGCTCTTCGCCGCCGCCCGCGCGGCCGGGGCCGCCGTGCTTCAACTGCGGCAGCGGCGAGCCGTGGCCGGTCGATTCGACAGCAGCCTCGCGGTCGAGCACCAGCAGGCGGCCGTGCCATGCGGCGGCCACCGGAATGACCTTGGCCGCAACGGCCGGATCGCGCGTGACCAGCGTGCCGACGAGGCTGCCGCGGCCGCGAGCGGCCAGCGCCAGCGCTTCGTCGATGCCGTCATAGGGCATGAGCGTGCTGACGGGGCCGAAGGCCTCGACGTCGTGCGCGGCATCGTGTTCGAGGGGCTTGCGGCTCAGTAGCAGCGTGGGCGCGAAGAAGGCGCCTTCGCTCACGCCGTCGCCCACGGGCGAGAAGCCGTCGCGCTCGCCGTAGACCAGCTCGGCGCCCTGCAGCAGCGTGGCGACGCGCTCGGCCACGTCGGCCTGCTGCGCATGCGAGGCGAGGGCGCCCATGCGCACTTCTTCGCGCGACGGGTCGCCGATGACGGTCTTGGCCAGGCGTGCGCGCAGGCGCTCGGCCACCGCATCGAGGTGCTGGCGCGGCACGATCGCGCGGCGGATCGCGGTGCACTTCTGGCCCGCCTTGGTCGTCATCTCGCGCGCCACTTCCTTCACGAAGAGATCGAACTCCTCGTCGTCGGGCGTCACGTCGGGCGCGAGGATCGCGCAGTTGAGCGAGTCGGCCTCGGCGTTGAACGGAATCGACTGGCGCACGAGGTTCGGATGCACGCGCAACTTGGCGGCGGTGTCGGCCGAGCCGGTGAAGGTCACGACGTCGGGGCCTTCGAGGCGATCGAGCAGATCGCCCGTGCCGCCGATCACCAGTTGCAGGCTGCCCTCGGGCAGGATGCCCGACTGCACGATGAGCCGCACGGCCGCCTCGGTGAGGTAGCTGGTGGCCGAAGCCGGCTTGCCGATGCACGGCATGCCCGCGAGGAAGCTGGGCGCGAACTTCTCGAGCAGCCCCCACACCGGAAAGTTGAACGCGTTGATGTGCACCGCCACGCCGCCGCGCGGCACCAGGATGTGCGTGCCCGCGAAGCCGCCCTTCTTGCCGAGCGGGAAGGCCGGGCCTTCATGCACCAGGTTGCCCGAGGGCAATTCGTTGGAGCCGATGCCGGCGTAGGCGCTCAGCGTGCCGGCGCCGCCTTCGATGTCGATCCAGCTGTCGGCGCGCGTGGCGCCTGTGTGGGCCGAGATCGCATAAAGCGTTTCCTTGTTCGCGGCAAGGTACTTGGCCAGCGCCTTCAGGCGTTCGGCGCGCTGCTGGAAGTCGAGCTTCATGAGCGCGGGGATACCGGTGCGGCGCGCGTACTGCAGCGCTTCGGCGAAGTCGATGGCTTCGGCGTGCGTGCTGGCCACGGCCTGGCCATTGATGGCGCTGCGCAATTGCTGCGCGCTCTCTTTGCCGATCCAGCGGCCGGCGATGTAGCTTTGGAGGGTGGTCATGAGGATGTCCTTTCTGCGATATCGGTATTGCTCCTTCCCCCTTTGGGGGAAGGTTGGGATGGGGGCATTGCTCGTTCGGCGCAGTGCTCTATCAAAGGCCGCTTGCCCCCACCCCAACCCTCCCCCGGAAGGGGAGGGAGCAAGGCGGGGTCAGTGTTTGTTGCCGATACCCAGATAGGTATCGATGATTCTTTGGTCGTGCAGCAGGTCGCGTGCATTGCCTTCCAGCGCCACGTCGCCCATCTCCAGCACATACGCCCGGTCGGCCACCTGCAGCGCGGCGCGCGCGTTCTGCTCCACGAGCAGCACCGAGACGCCATGGCTTCGCAGTTGCGAGACCACGCGCAGCACTTCGCGCACCACGAGCGGTGCGAGGCCGAGCGAAGGCTCGTCGAGCATCAGGAGGCGCGGCCGCGCCATCAGCGCGCGACCGATGGCGAGCATCTGGCGTTCGCCCCCCGAGAGCGTCGAGGCCATCTGGGGCTTGCGCTCGCGCAGGCGCGGGAAGATCTCGAACACTTCCTCCATGCGCGCACGCTGGTCGCGCTTGCCCTTGCGCCACTGGTAGAAGCCGCCGAGCAGCAGGTTGTCTTCGACCGACATCTCGCCGAACAGCTCGCGCCGCTCGGGCACCAGCGCCACGCCGCGCGCGACCATGGTCTCGACCCCGGGGCGCGCGATGCGTTCGCCCGAGAGCGTGAGCGCGCCGGTGGAAGGCAGGAGGCCCATCGCCGCGCACAGCAGCGTGGTCTTGCCCGCGCCGTTGGGGCCGATGACGGTGACGATCTCGCCTTCGTTCACATGCAGGTGCACGCTGTGCACCGCTTCGACGGTGCGGTAGGCGACGCAGAAATCGTCCAGTTGAAGCAGGGGATGGCTCATCGTGCGTCCTCCAGCAGTTCGTCGTCGGCGCCGCCGAGGTAGGCCTCCAGCACACGCGGATTGGCCTGCACTTCGGCGGGCGTGCCGGTGGCGATGACGGTGCCGAACTCGAGCACCGTGATGCGGTCGGCGAGGTTCATCACGAATTCCATGTCGTGCTCCACCACCAGGATGCCGAGGCCTTCGGCGCGCAGCTGGCTCAGCAGCACGGAGAGCGCGCGCTTTTCCAGATGGCGAAGGCCCGCGGCAGGTTCGTCGAGCAGCAGCACCGAAGGCTGGCCGGCGAGGGCGCGGGCGATTTCCACCACGCGCTGCTGACCCAGTGAGAGCGAAGCGGCCGGCGTGTCGGCGTGCGCGCCAAGGCCGCAGCGTTCGATCTGGCGGCGTGCTTCTGCCATCAGCGCGGCCTCTTCGGCGCGGTCCAATCGCAGCATCGCGGCGAGCCAGCCGCGCCTGGCGCGCAGGTGGGCGCCGAGCGCGACGTTCTCGACCACGCTGCGTTGCCCGAGCAGGCGCACATGCTGGAAGGTGCGGCCGAGGCCGAGGGCGGCGAAGGCACGCGAGGGCTTGGTCGCCATCGATTGGCCCGAGAGCCGCACCACGCCCGAGCTCGGATCGTCCACGCCCGAGATCATGTTGAAGAAGGTGCTCTTGCCTGCCCCGTTCGGGCCGATCAGCGCATGGATCTCGCCGGCCTTCAGCGTCATCGAGATCGCGTTGTTGGCGACGAGGCCGCCAAAGCGCTTGCTCACGTCGCTGGCTTCGAGCAGCAACTCGCCCCATGCGGGCAGCGTGCGCTGCGCGAGTTGCGCGGGAGCGGTCTTCGATACGGCAGGCGTCTCCTTCACATCGTTGCGCACCCAGCGGCTCGCGAGCCGCGAGACCGTGGGCCAGAGCCCATCCGCAAAGCGCTGCAGCACGAAGAGCATCAGGAGACCGAACACGATCACTTCGAAGTTGCCGCTGGTGCCCAGCAGCGCGGGCAGCACGTCCTGCAGCTTTTCCTTCAGCAGCGTGATGAGTGCCGCGCCAAGTACGGCGCCCCACAGGTGCCCCGCGCCGCCGACCACCGCCATGAACAGCAGTTCGATGCCGATGTTCAGGTTGAAGGGCGTCGGGTTCACGAAGCGCTGCAGGTGCGCATAGAGCCAGCCCGACACCGCCGCGAGCAGCGCAGCCAGCACGAAGAGCTTGATGCGGTGGCGTGCGGTGTCCACACCCATCGACTCGGCCATCAACCGCCCGCCCTTGAGCGCGCGGATGGCGCGGCCTTCGCGCGAGTCGAGCAGGTTGTGCATCGCCCACAGCGCGAGCAGCAGCACGGCCCAGATCACCACGCCCAGCGCACGCGGCGTGGCGAGCGAGAAGCCCGCGACCACCAGCGGCGGCACGCCCGTGATGCCGGTCTGCCCGCCCAGGAACTCCATGTTGCCGAACAGGTAGTAGAGGCTCAGGCCCCACGCGATGGTGCACAGCGGCAGGTAGTGGCCCTGCAGCTTGAGCGTGACCGCGCCCAGCGCCCAGGCGAGCGCGAAGGTGAAGACCAGGCCCAGCAGCAGCCCGGCCCACGGCAGCAGCGCGGGGCTCACCGCGCCGCCCATCCAGGCGGCGGCCGTGGGCGAGGTGCAGATCCAGGCGGTGGCGTAGGCGCCCATGCCGACGAATGCGGCCTGGCCGAAGGAAGTCATGCCGCCCACGCCGGTGAGCATCACCAGCCCGGCCGCGACCAGTGCGTAGAGCCCGATGTTGCTCAGCACGGACACGGTGAACTCGGGCAGGAAGCCCCAGGCCAGCGCGAGCGCGACGACGAAGACCAACGTGAGCTGGCGCGGCGTGACCAGCGGCTTGCCGGCGGGCGGCGAATTCACGGCAACGGGATTCGAAGACGGGCTCATTCCTCGTCCTCCACATGATGGCTGCGCAGCGAACGCCACCACAGCACGGGAATGATCAAAGTGAAGACCAGCACTTCCTTGAACGGACTGGCCCAGAAAGAGGCGAAGGCTTCGAGCTGGCCGACCAGCAGCGCGCCGACGAGCGCCAGCGGATAGCTCGCGAGCCCGCCGACGATGGCCGCGACGAAGCCCTTGAGGCCGATCAGGAAGCCGGTGTCGTAGTACACGGTGGTGATCGGTGCGATGAGCAGGCCCGACACCGCGCCGATGAGCGCCGCGAGCGCGAAGCTCAGGTCGCCCGACAGCTCGGTGGGAATGCCCGAGAGCCGTGCGCCGACGCGGTTGATGGCAGTGGCGCGCAGTGCCTTGCCGACCATCGATCGCCCGAAGAACAGGAACATCGCGATCACCAGCAGCAGCGTGACGCCGACCACCACCAGCGATTGCCCACTGACCGGAATGCCGCCGATGTCGAAGCGCGCGTCCGAGAACGCCGTGGTGCGCGAACCTTCGGCGCCGAAGAACAGCAGACCCAGACCGACCAGCACGCCATGAAGCGCGACCGAAACGATCAGCAGCATCAGCACGTTGGCATCCGCCAGCGGCCGGTAGGCCAGGCGGTAGAGCAGCGGGCCGAGCGGCATGATGAGGATGAGCGTGGTGAGCGTCTGCCCCGCCATCGAGGTGGGCTTGAGCAGCAGCACCAGCGCGGCGGCGGCCAGCGGCAGCACCACGCACCAGGCGAGCGCCGAGGCCCAGTCGACCACCGCGCCGCGCTTCCAGCGCCAGAACTCGACGATCAGCACCATCACCGCGAGTGCGAGCAACAGCCACAGCGTGGCCGGCACGCGGCCGGCCTGCAGCATCGCCATCGAGAGGGCCCCGAAGGCGACGAATTCGCCCTGGGGAATGAAGATGACGCGCGTGACCGAGAACACCAGCACGAGGGCGAGCGCCATCAATCCATAGACGGCACCGTTGACGATGCCGTCCTGCCCCAACAACAGGGCGATCTGCAAATCCATAAGAAAACCTTCGGGCTTGGCCCGTTTATCGAATCAGTCGCTGCACCGTATGGCTCCTTCCCCCTCTGGGGGAAGGTTGGGATGGGGGCAAGCGGCACTTGTTCGGCGCAGTGCTTTGTTGTGCGCCGTCGTGCCCCCACCCCAGCCCTCCCCCGGGAGGGGAGGGAGCAAAGACATCACGGTTGGTATTTCCAGGCGCCGTTTTCGATCTTGACCATCACGCGGGCGCGTTGGTCGAGGCCGAGGTGGTCCTTCTCCGTCATGCTGAACACGCCATGCGCGCCCGACACTTCCTTGACCTGCTCCAGCGCATCGCGCAGCGCTGCGCGGAACTCGGGCGTGCCCGGTTGCGCCTTCTTCAGCGCGACCGGAACGGCAGACGTCATCAGCAGACCCGCGTCCCACGCGTGCGCGCCGAACGTCGACACGGTGCCCTTGCCGTTGGCCGCTTCATACGCCGCCACATAAGCCAGTGCGGACTTCTTCACCGGGTTGCTGGCCGGCAATTGGTCGGCCACGAGCACGGGGCCCGCGGGCAGGAAGGTGCCTTCCACGTCCTTGCCGCCCACGCGCAGGAAGTCGGCGTTCGCCACGCCGTGCGTCTGGTACATCTTGCCGGTGTAGCCGCGCTCCTTCAGCGTCTTCTGCGGCAGCGCGGCCGGCGTGCCCGAGCCCCCGACCAGCACGGCGTCGGCCTTGGAGGCCATGATCTTGAGCGCCTGGCCGGTCACCGAGGTGTCGCTGCGCGAGAAGCGCTCGTTGGCGACCACGGTGATCTTCTTGAGCGCGGCGGCCTTGGCGAATTCTTCCGACCAGCCTTCGCCATACGCGTCGGAGAAGCCGATGTAGGCGACGGTCTTCACGCCGTTGGCGGCCATGTGCTCGGCGATGGCGAGCGACATCATGATGTCGTTCTGCGGCGTCTTGAAGACCCACTTCTTCTTGGCGTCCATCGGCTCGATGATGCGGGCCGAGGCGGCGATGGAGATCATCGGCACCTTGGCTTCGCTCACCACGTCGATCATGGCGAGCGAGTTGGGCGTGGTGGTGGAGCCCAGCACGATGTCGACCTTGTTCTCGGCGATCAGCTTGCGGGTGTTGGCCACGGCCGCGGTGGTGTCGGAGGCATCGTCCAGCACGATGTAGTTGATCTTCTGGCCGCCGATGGTCTTGGGCATCAGCGCGATGGTGTTCTTCTCGGGAATGCCGAGCGAGGCGGCGGGGCCGGTGGCCGACACCGTCACGCCGACATTGACGTCGGCCCAGGCCGCGGCGGCGGTGGCGCACAGCGCGGCGATCAGCAGGGGCTTGAAGAAGAATTTCATTGGTTTTGTCTCCGGGTTGAAAAATCGTTGAGGCCTGGCGTATCAGCGCTCGTCGAAAGACAAGGTGACACGTTCGGTGAGAGGGTGGGCCTGGCAAGTCAGCACGAAGCCCGCGGCCACTTCATTCTTGTCGAGCGCGAAGTTTCTTTCCATGCGGACTTCCCCGTCCACGCACTTGGCGCGGCAGGTGCCGCACACGCCGGAGGTGCACGAGAACGGCACTTCCAGACCCGCGGCCGATGCGGCATCGAGGATGCTGGGCTGGCCTTCGGTGAAAGTGATCTCGCGTTGCAGGCCGTCGCGCACGATGGTGATGCGGGCCTGCTTGGCATCGCCCGGCTGCGGCTCGTGCACCACGGCGCCGACCTGCGTGGCCGAGGGCAAGGCCACGCCGAAGCGCTCGATGTGGATGCGGTCCTCGGGCACACCGGCCGCGAGCAGTGCAGCCTCGGCCTCGTCGTTCATCTGGAACGGGCCGCAGACGTACACATGGTCGATGCGTTTCGCCGGCACCACCGACGAGAGGAACTCGCCGATCTTCTCTCGGTTCATCACGCCGAAGCCCAGCGGCGAATCGGTGTGCTCGTCGGAGAAAACGTGCAGCAGCACCAGGCGCGTCATGTAGCGGTTCTTCAGGTCCTCGATTTCTTCCTTGAACATCGTGGACTGCAGCTGCCGATTGCCGTAGATCAGCGTGAAGCGGCTCGCGGGCTCGCGCGCCAGTACGGTCTTCATGATCGAGAGGATCGGCGTGATACCGCTGCCGCCCGCGATGCCGACGTGATGCCGGGCCGACGCCGGCTCGATCGGCACGAAGAAGCGGCCCTGCGGCGCCATCACCTGCAGGGTGTCGCCGGGTTGCAGGCTCGCGTTGATCCAGTTGGAGAACACGCCGCCGCGCACCTTGCGCACGCCGACGCGCAGCTCGCCGTCGTCCAGGCCCGCGCAGATCGAATAGGAACGGCGCAGGTCCTGGCCGTCGATGTCGTGGCGGAGGGTGAGGTACTGGCCCTGCGTGAAGCCGAAGACTTCCTGCAGGTCGGCCGGCACCTCGAATGAGACGATGACGGCCTCGTGCGTGTCGGGCTCGATGGCCTTCACGCGCAGGGGATGGAAAAGGGTACTCATCGTGGGAACCGTCTCAGATTGGCTTGAAGTGTTCGAAGGGTTCGCGGCACGCCATGCAGCGATACAGGGCCTTGCAGGCGGTGGAGCCGAAGGCCGAGAGCCGTTCGGTGCGCTCGCTCGCGCAGCGCGGGCAGGCGATGCGTTCGCCGGCGATGCGGCCGAAGAGCTTGATCGGCATCGCGGTGTTGGCGGCGACCTCGGGCGTGAGGTGGGCCGGCGGCGCGATGCCGTAGGCCTTGAGCTTGGCACGGCCTTCGTCGCTGATCCAGTCGCTGCTCCATGCGGGCGCGCGGCGCAGCGTGGCGCGTGCGCGGCCGAGGCCTGCTTGCTCGATGGCGGCCAGCACGTCATGCTCGATGGCTTCGGTCGCGGGGCAGCCGGAGTAGGTCGGCGTGAGTACGATCTCGAGGCCGTCGTCGTGCTCGATCACCTCGCGCACGATGCCCAGGTCGCAGACCGACACGGCCGGCACCTCGGGGTCGAGCACCGTGTGCAGCACGGCCCAGGCCGCATCGACGCGCGACGCAACCACGCTCGTCACCACACGCCTCCGGGAAAGCTGCGCTGCAGGTGCTGCATCTCGGTGAGGATGTAGCCCATGTGCTCGCTGTGCACGCCCCGCTTGCCGTTGCTGCGGAACGCGGCTTCCTCCGGCATCGCGAGACCGGCCGCATCGAGCACCTGCTGCATCTCGGCGAGCCACGGTTCGCGCAGTTCGCTCCATGCCGGGCCGAGGCCGCTCGCGCTGGCGGCTTCGTCCACCGCATCGCTCTCGAAGAGTTCGGGCACGTAGAGCCAGAGTTGCTTCAACGCCTTCTCCGTGCGGCGGCGCGATTCGTCGGTGCCGTCGCCCAAGCGCACGACCCAGTCAGCCGAGTGCTGCTGGTGGTAGCGCGCTTCCTTCACCGCCTTGCCGGCGATGGCGGCCACCTCGGCATCGCTCGATGCCGCGAGGCGCTGCCACAGCAGCTTGAGCAGGGTGGCGACCATGGTGTTGCGCAGCACGGCAAAGGCGAAGTCGCCGCGCGGCAGCTCGACCAGCGTGAGGTTGAAGTAGTCGCGCTCGTCGCGCAGGTAGGCGAGCTGGTCTTCGTCGTGTTCGCGGCCGGCGCCTTCGAGCTTGCCGGCATGCGTGAGCAGGCCGCGGGCCTGGCCGACGAGGTCGAGCGCGATGTTGGCCATCGCGATGTCTTCTTCCAGCACGGGCGCATGGCCGCACCATTCGCCCAAGCGTTGCGCGAGCACGAGGCACGTGTCGCCGATGCGCAGCAGGTATTGCACGGCGGGCGTGCGGTTCAGTTCGATCGATGCTTGCATGATGTTCCCGTCAATGGCCGCTCACATGTGGTCCACGGACTTGGGCAGCGCGTAGAAGGTCGGATGGCGGTAGACCTTGTCTTCCGCCGGATCGAAGTACATGTCCTTCTCGCCCGGGTCGCTTGCCACGATCTGTTCGGAGCGCACCACCCAGATGCTGCTGCCTTCCTGGCGGCGCGTGTACACGTCGCGCGCCATCTGGATCGCCATCTTCGAATCGGCCGCGTGCAGGCTGCCGCAATGCTTGTGGTCCAGGCCCGCCTTGCTGCGCACGAACACTTCCCACAGGGGCCACTCTTGTTTTGTCGTATCGGCGCTCATGCGGCCTCCTTCAATGGTTGTTTGTTGGCGTGGGCCATGGCGGCTTCGCGGACCCATTCGCCGTCTTCCCAGGCGTCGACGCGCGCTTGCAGGCGCTCGCGGTTGCAGGGGCCGTCGCCGCCCACCACGCGCCAGAACTCGCTCCAGTCGATGGCGCCGAAGTCGTGCGCCTGGCGTTCTTCGTTCCATTTCAGGTCGGGGTCGGGCAGGGTCACGCCGAGGATGGCGGCCTGCTCGACGGCGGCGTCGATGAACTTCTGGCGCAGCTCGTCATTGCTGAAGCGCTTGATGCCCCAGCGCATCGACTGCGCCGAGTTGGGCGACTGGTCATCCGGCGGGCCGAACATCATGATCGAGGGCCACCACCAGCGGTTGACCGCGTCCTGCACCATCGCCTTCTGCGCGTCGGTGCCGTGGGTCATCATGGTGAGCAGGGCCTCGTAGCCCTGGCGCTGGTGAAAGCTCTCCTCGCGGCAGATGCGGATCATGGCGCGCGCATACGGCGCGTACGAGCAGCGGCAGATCGGCACCTGGTTCATGATGGCCGCGCCGTCGACGAGCCAGCCGATGGTGCCCATGTCGGCCCAGGTGAGAGTGGGGTAGTTGAAGATCGAGCTGTACTTGGCCTTACCGCTGTGCAGCGCATCGAACATCCGGTCGCGCGAGGTACCCAGCGTCTCGGCGGCGGCATACAGGTAGAGGCCGTGGCCGCCTTCGTCCTGCACCTTGGCCAGCAGGATGGCCTTGCGTTTCAACGTGGGGGCGCGGCTGATCCAGTTGCCCTCGGGCAGCATGCCGACGATTTCGGAATGCGCGTGCTGGCTGATCTGGCGCACCAGCGTCTTGCGGTAGTGCTCGGGCATCCAGTCCTTCGCCTCGATGAATTCGCCGGCATCGATCTGAGCGTCGAAGCGCTCCTCGAGCCGCATCTCGTCGGCGGAACGCACGGCCTTCTTGCCGTCGCCTGCGTCCTTGCCCATGGTGTCCATGGCCTGGGTGTACATGTGCGTGTCCTTTCGGTGGGTATGTGGGGCGGCTCAGCGCGGGCGCGTGTCGATCACGCGGCGGGCCTTGCCGGTCTGGGTGCGTTCCATCTCGTTGGGCGCATGAACCACCACGCGCGTCGAAATGCCGATGAGCGTCTTCACGCGGTGCTGCACCCAGTCGCCGATGGCGGTGCGGTCCGCCGAGGCGGCGTCGGCGGGGTTGAGCTCGCAGTGCACCTCGACCTGGTCGAGCTTGTCGGCACGGCTCACATGCACCTGGTAGAGGCCCGAGAGGCTCTTGTGCGCGAGCACGATCTCTTCCACCTGCGTGGGGAAGACGTTCACGCCGCGGATGATCATCATGTCGTCGCTGCGCCCGACGATCTTGCCCATGCGGCGGAAGGCGCGCGAGGTGGGCGGCAGGAGGCGCGTGAGGTCGCGCGTGCGATAGCGGATGATCGGCATCGCCTCTTTGCTCAACGACGTGAAGACCAGTTCGCCTTCTTCGCCGTCGGCCTTCAGCTCGCCGGTCTCGGGGTCGATGATCTCGGGGTAGAAGTGGTCTTCCCAGATCACCGGGCCGTCCTTGCTCTCGACGCATTCGCTCGCGACGCCCGGGCCCATCACTTCGGAGAGGCCGTAGATGTCGACCGCATCGATGCCGGCCTTGGCCTCGATGTCGCGGCGCATCGCCTCGGTCCACGGCTCGGCGCCGAAGATGCCGATCTTGAGCGAGCTGTCCTTGGCGTCGAGGCCCTGGCGCTCGAACTGCTCGATGATCACCTGCATGTAGCTGGGCGTGACCATGATGATGTTCGGCTTGAAGTCCTGGATGATCTGCACCTGCTTCTCGGTCTGGCCGCCTGACATGGGGATGACGGTGCAGCCCGCGCGCTCGGCGCCGTAGTGCGCGCCCAGGCCGCCGGTGAAGAGGCCGTAGCCGTACGACACATGCACCATGTCGCCGGGCCGCCCGCCCGCCGCGCGGATGGAGCGGGCGACGAGGTTGGCCCAGGTGTCGATGTCCTTGAGCGTGTAGCCGACCACGGTCGGCTTGCCGGTGGTGCCCGACGAGGCATGGATGCGCGCCACGTTTTCGCGCGGCACGGCGAACATGCCGAAGGGGTAGTTGTCGCGCAGGTCGCTCTTCACCGTGAACGGGAACTTCGACAGGTCGGCGAGCGACTTCAGGTCGTTGGGTTGCACGCCCTTCGCATCGAAAGCCTTGCGGTAGTGCGGCACGTTGTCGTAGGCGCGCTGCAGCGTGGCGCGCAGGCGCGTGAGCTGCAGCGCGGCGATCTCGTCGCGGCTCGCGGTTTCGATGGGATCGAGTTCGCCGGGGGCGGGGTGTCGGGCGGTCATGGTGGTCTTGTCTCTTCGTTCAGGCGGGGACGGCGGGGCGGCCTTTGGCGGTGTAGGAGCGGCCGCGGAACATCGCGATGCGCTCGCCGCGCTGGTTGGTGATTTCGGTGTCGTACACGCCGGTGCGGCCGGCCTTGGAGACCTCGTGGCAGCGCGCGGTGAGCAGGTCGCCTTCGCGCGCGGGAGCGATGAAGTCGATCGAGAAGCCCGAGGCCACGGTCAGCTCGTTGTACGAGTTGCAGGCGAAGGCGAAGGTCGAATCGGCCAGCGTGGCCATGAAGCCACCGTGGCAGGTGGCGTGGCCGTTGAGCATGTCGGGGCGAACGCGCATCTCGATGGTGGCCTGGCCGGGGCCGACCTCGACGATGCGCATGTCCAGGCCCTTGGTGGCGTTGTCGTTGGCGAGCATGCCGTCGCGGACGTACTCGGCGGTCTGCTGGGGCGTGCGGGTCGGTTCGGTCATGGTTCAGCGGTCCTTGAACACCGGCGCGCGCTTGGCGCGGAAGGCCTCGACGCCTTCGCGGTAGTCGTTGGCGTTGCCCATCTCGCGCTGCAGGCGCGCTTCTTCGGCGAGTGCGTCATCGAGGCTCATGTCCTGGGCCGCGGCCAGGGCCTGGCGGGTGGCGACGAGGGCGCGGGTCGGCATGGCGGCCAGCTTCGAGGCGAGTGCGGCGGCCGCGTCGGGCAGTGCCGCGTCGTCCACGCACTGCCAGATCAGGCCGATGCGCGCGGCTTCTTCGGCGGGGAGCTTGTCGCCGAGCAGCGCGATGCCGAGTGCGCGCGCCGAGCCCACAAGGCGCGGCAGCAGCCAGGTGCCGCCGGTGTCGGGCACGAGGCCGATCTTGGTGAAGGCCTGGATGAAGCTGGCCGAGCGGCCGGCCACGACGAGGTCGCAGCACAGCGCGAGGTTGGCGCCCGCTCCAGCGGCAACGCCGTTCACGGCTGCGACCACTGGCACCGGCATCGAGCGCAGGCGCGCGACGAGCGGGGCGTAGTAGGTGGAGATCATGCGGCCCAGGTCCTTGGGCGCGGCGCCGGGCGTGGGGTCCGGGGCGACGGCGGGATCGGCGAGGTCTTGCCCCGCGCAGAAGGCGCGGCCGGCGCCGGTGAGGACGACGCATCGAACGCTGTCGTCGCCCGCTGCGAGTTCGAGCGCCGCCATCAGTTCGGCATGCAGTTCGGTCGTGAAGCTGTTGAGCGCCGCGGGGCGGTTCAGGCTCAGCGTGCGGACCGCGCCGGCATTGCTTGTGAGAACTAAAGGTTCTGACATGAGGTGTCTCTCATCCTTGTGTGGGTACGAATCGGCTCGCAAACACTATTGACCGACCGTTCGGTTGATTTTAGGATCGAGCCCAATCCCGACACAAGCGGGTTGATTCAGGGCAAACCCTGAGTCCCCCCAAAAAAGGAGACTGACCAAATGCCCAGCTATTCCATCGACGGCGTGATTCCCGTCGTCGACCCGAGCGCGTACGTACACCCCAGCGCAGTCCTGATCGGCGACGTGATCGTCGGCCCGAACTGCTATGTCGGCCCTTTGGCGAGCCTGCGCGGCGACTTCGGCCGCATCGTGCTGGAGGAGGGCTCGAACGTGCAGGACCACTGCTGCATCCACGGCTTTCCCGACAACGACACGGTGGTGGAGGTCAACGGCCACATCGGCCACGGCGCGATCCTGCACAGCTGCATCGTGCGGCGCGATGCGCTGGTGGGCATGAATGCGGTGGTGATGGACGAGGCCGAGATCGGCGAGAAGGCCATCGTCGCGGCCTGTGCCTTCGTTCCGGCCGGCATGAAGGTGCCGGCGCGTTCGCTGGTGTCGGGCATTCCGGCGAAGGTGAAACGCGAACTCACCGATGAAGAGGTTGCCTGGAAGCTCGAAGGCACGCACGTCTACCAGGCGTTGACGGTGCGCAGCCTCGAGAGCCTGCGCGAGGTCGCGCCGCTTGCCGAAGTGGAGGCGGACCGGCCGCGCCTGCCGGCGATCGATGTGCGTCCGCTCATTGCCACGCGGCGCGGATAGCCCGCGCCTCGCTTCATGCAAGATCGCGCGTTGCCCCCAACCGCTTAATCAAGGAACAAGACCCGATGCCGCGTGGAAGATCCGCCACCTACGACGACCAGCGCGAACTGATCCTCGCGCAGGCCGCCCAGCTGTTCGCGCGCCGGGGCTATTCCGCCACGTCGATGAACCAGGTGGCCGAGGCGTGCAACCTCTCGAAGGCCACGCTCTATCACTACTACAAGGACAAGAGCAGCCTCCTGATCAGCATTGCCGAGACGCACGTGTCCAAGCTCGCGGCGCTGGTGGCCGAGGAAGAGGCGTCGACGCACACCGATGAAGAGCGCCTTCGCCGCTTCATCTACCGCATCGTCGAGGAATATGCCGGCGCGCAGGACGCGCACCGCGTGCTGACCGACGACGTGCGCTTTCTCGAGGAAGAAGACCGCGAGCGCGTGCTCGACAAGGAGCGCGAGGTGGTCGCGGGCTTTGCGCGCGCGGTGTCGGCGCTGCGGCCCGGTGCGCCGAGCGACGACCTCGCCAAGCCGCTGACCATGCTGCTGTTCGGCATGATCAACTGGATGTTCACCTGGATGAAGCCGGGCGGAACGCTCGACCACGCGGCGATTGCGCCGATCGTGGCCGATCTGTTCCTGGGCGGCATCGGCGCGGTGAAGTCACCGGATTACGCGGCGATCGCGGCCGCGCAGGCAGCTGATCAGGCCGCTGCCAAATAGCGCGCTGCCGGCTTGCTGGTCTGCGAAGCGCCGAACAGCTTGGCGCTCGCATCGACAAAAGTCGCGAGCAAGGCCGCATCGTTCACCGACGGCAGGGTGATCGGCTCGCCCAGGTCGAGGCCGGCCAGGGCGGCGTCCACGCAATCTTCGGCGGCCATGATCGTGCCTTCGGCCAGTGCCGACATCGGCACGCCCGAGAGTTCCCAGATGTCGGTGGCCGTTGCCGCTGGCAGCACCAGCTGCACCTTCACGCCGGTGCCAGCCACTTCGTCCTGCAGCCCGCGCGTGAACGCGACCACGAAGGCCTTGGTGCCGCTGTAGATGCTGCTGATCGGCAGCGTGTGGAAGCCCAGCACCGAGCCGATGTTCACCAGCGTGCCGCGGTTGCGTGCCTTGAAGGCGGCCAGCGCGGCGTGGCTCAGGTGAGCGAGGGCGTTGATGTTCACGTCGAGCATGCTCTGCAGTTGCGCGGCCGTGGTCTGCGCGACGGGCGCGAGCGTCGAGAGGCCGGCGTTGTTGACCAGCAGCGTGACCGACGCGTCGGTGGACACGGTCTTGACGACGCGCGCGAGGTCGCCGGCAACGGCCAAGTCGGCGGCGAGCGTCTGCACCTTCACGCCGTATTTGGCGCGCAGGGCGGTCGCGACTTCTTCCAGCAGGTCGGCGCGGCGTGCCACCAGCACGAGGTCGTGGCCGCGGCGGGCCAGGCGGTCCGCATAGATCTTGCCGAGGCCGGCCGATGCGCCGGTGACGACGGCGGTGCCGAGGGTTGCTTGTTCGCTCATTTCGAATCCATTCAAAAAGTGGGTGGGACGGTGGCCGGCACTGCAAGCATGATGACCATCATGTTTGAGGTGGCGAAGCATGATGGTTATCATGCTTAACGTCAAACGAGACCCGGAAGTACCCCGCGACAGAAAGAGGTCACATGCGATACCCCCCAGCAGAAACCGCCGAAAAGCACCAGAAGATCCTGGCCGAAGCCTCGCGCCTGTTCAAGGAGCGCGGCTTCGGCGTGAGCGTGAGCGAGATCATGAAAGCCACGGGCCTCACGCACGGGCCCTTCTACAACCACTTCGATTCGAAAGAAGCGCTGATGGCCGAGTGCATCGCGCACTCTGCGCAGGCGGCGCTCGCCGACCTCGACGCGGCCGGCGAGACGCCCGAAGGCATGCGCGCCTATGTGCAGGATTACCTGAGCCACGAGCACCGCGACGGACGCGCCGAGGGCTGCCTGGTGGCGGCGTTCGCGGGCCAGACGGGCAGCGGGGATGGCGTGGGCGCGTCGCTCACGACGTACCTGAAGTCGGTCATCGACCGCTTCGCCAGGAATTTTCCATGGCGCTCGAAGAAGAATGCCCGGGGCGACGCGATCCGGACTTTGGCGTCGATGTACGGTGGCGTGGTGCTGGCCCGCGCCGTGGACGACGAAGCACTGTCGGAAGAAATCCTGCGCGAGGTGCTCGCCGGCCTTCAGTCGGCCCCGAAGGCCTGACCTAGAGAATCCGGTTGAACCACAGCAGCGACAGCCCCGCCGACAGCAGCGTGAGCACCGCCGCGCCGAGCGCGAACAGCGCCGAGATTTCCGTTTCCTTCTTCTCCACGGTGAGCTTGGAGCTGAGCGTTTCGTAGACCTTCTTCAGGTCGTTCGCGGTGCCGGCGTAGAAGTACTCGGCATTGGTCTTGTTGGCGACGGCCTTGAGCGTTTCCTCGTCGAGCCGCACGCGCATCGACCAGCCTTCGAAGCCGATGGTTTCGCCATCGACCGTGCCCACGCCCACCGTGTAGATGCGCACGCCGCGGTCGGCTGCGGCCTTGGCCGCATCGAGCGGATCGACGCCGGTGGTGCGCTGGCCGTCGGTCAGCATGATGATCGCGGCCGAGGTGAACGAGCCGGGCGCCACGGGCGTGAAGTCCTTGAGCTTCTTCTCGGTCTGGTCGATCGGCGTGCCGCGCTGGCGGCTCGGGGCGCTGAACTGCTCGACGTCGATGCCGGCATCGGGGAACAGCGTGGCGAGCGACACCACGATGGCGTTACCGGTGGCGGTCGCACGCTGCAGCTGGAAGCTGTCGATGGCGGTCACCAGGTCGTCGTGGTTGGTGGTGGGCAACTGCGCCACCTGCGCGCTGCCCGCGAAGGCGACGATGCCCACCTTCACGGTGCGCGGAAGATCCTTGATGAAGCTCTTGGCCGCTTCCTGCGCCGCCACCAACCGGTTGGGCAGCACGTCGGCCGCGCGCATGCTGCCCGAGACGTCCATCGCAAGAATGATGGTCTGCTGGTTCGACGGCAGCATCACCACCGCCATCGGCCGCGCCGCGGCCACCAGCATCGCGGCCATGGCCAAGAGGAACAGCAAGGGCGGAATGTGCCTTCTGAAGCTCTGCCCGGCACCCATCGCCTCGCGCACGATCGAGAGGCTCGCATAGCGCACCGCGAGCTTCTTCTTGCGGCGGATCAGCCAGACATAGAGCAACACCAGCAGCGGCAACGCCGCCAGCAACCAGAGGAATTGAGGCCAGAGAAAAGTCATGCTGCCACCGCCTTCACGCTGCCCGAGACCGACCCTGCGCCGACGCGCGTACGGCGCTTGCGCAGGTCGGCGAAACGAACGATGGCTTCCACCAGGTCGTCGCTGGTCGAAAGCTCCAGGGCGTCGACGCCGGCCTTGGCGAGCGAGGCGCGCAACGTCGCCTCGCGCTCGGCAGCCAGGCGCGCAAAGCGCTTGCGAAAACCGGCATCGTGGGTGTCGACCCAGAGCTGCTCGCCGGTCTCGGCATCGCGCAGTGGCACGAGGCCGAGGTCTGGCAGTTCGAGTTCGAGCGGATCGAAGAGGCGCACGGCGATCACTTCATGCCGTTGCACCAGTTGGCCGAGCGGGCGTTCCCAGCCGGGCTCGCTCAGGAAGTCGGACACCACGAAGACGGTGGAACGGCGCGGCATCAGGTTGGCGGCGGACTTGAGCAGGTCGTCCAGGCGGGTCATGCCCTTTTGCGCCGGCGCGCCGGCCTTGTCGGCGCGGCGCTCCATCGCATGGAGCAGGTGCAGCACGTGACGCCGGCCACTGCGCGGCGGGATCACGGCCTCGAGGTCGTTGCCGTAGACCAGCGCACCGACCCGGTTGCCGTGCCGCGTGAGCAGTCGCGCCAGCACGCCGACAAAGCCGGCCGAGATCTCGCGCTTGGCCTTCAGGCCCGAACCGAAATCGACCGAGCGGCTGAGGTCGAGCACGAACCAGGCCGCCATCTCGCGGTCTTCGGTGAAGACGCGCACATGCGGCGTCTGCAGACGGGCGGTGACGTTCCAGTCGATGTGGCGCACGTCGTCGTGGTGCTGGTATTCGCGCAGGTCCGCCAGGTCGAGCCCGCTGCCGCGCATCAGCGTGCGGTAGTCGCCCTGCAGCAGGCCGTCGAGGCGGCGGATGACGGTCCATTCGAGCCGGCGCAGCGCGCGTTCGGCTCCACCGGCCTCCGCGGCAAGCCGTTCGTCGTTCGCGGCCGCGGGGGCCTTACGCCACCAGCTTTTCATGTTCGAGCGGTTTGGGTGGAGCGGGGATGGCCCGCATGATCTTTTCGATCAGGCTGTCGGGCGTCAGGCCCTCGGACAGCCCTTCGTAGGAAAGCGTCACGCGATGGCGCAGCACGTCGCCCACCAGCGTCGTCATGTCCTCGGGCAGCGCATAGCTACGGCCGCGCAACAGCGCGAGCGCACGCGCGCCCTCGGTGAGGCTGATGCTGGCGCGTGGGCTCGCACCGAAGGTGATGAAGCGGCGCATGTCCTTCAGGCCGTGCTTCTCGGGCGTGCGGGTGGCCGAGACGAGCTTCACCGCGTACTGGATCAGCGAGGGGTCGACGTACACCCGCCGCGCCTCCGCCTGCAGCGCCGCGAGCTGCTCGGTGGTGGCGACCGGGCGGGCTTCCACCGCCGGGCCGATCACGCGCTGCACGATGACGAACTCTTCCTCGTCGCTCGGGTAGTCGACCAGCACCTTCATCATGAAGCGGTCGACCTGCGCCTCGGGCAGCGGGTAGGTGCCTTCGGTCTCGATGGGGTTCTGCGTCGCCATCACGAGGAAGGGCCGCGGCACCTTGTGCGTTTCGCCGGCGATGGTGACCTGGCGCTCCTGCATCACCTCGAGCAGCGCGCTCTGCACCTTGGCCGGCGCGCGGTTGATCTCGTCGGCCAAGAGCAGGTTGGCGAACACCGGGCCGAGCGAGGTGCTGAAGTCGCCCGTCTTCTGGTTGTAGATGCGCGTGCCCACCAGGTCGGCCGGCACCAGGTCGGGCGTGAACTGGATGCGCTTGAACTGGCCGCGCACCGTGTCGGCCAGCGTCTTGATGGTGAGCGTCTTCGCCAGGCCCGGCACGCCTTCGACCAGCAGGTGGCCGCCCGCGAGCATCGCGACCATCACGCGCTCGAGAAAGCGGTCCTGGCCCACGACCACGCGCTTGACCTCGTAGAGGATCTGCTCCATCAGCTCGGCGGTGGCGGGCGCGGTGGAGAAGGTCGACAGGGGCGGGTTCTCTGTGCTCATGCGAAGGGCTTTCGAAGAAATCAGAACGGCGGCGAACCTGCCGCAGAGGCCGCGTTCTCGATGGGCACCGCGAAGCCGATGCCGATGAAGGTGCGCTGCTGCGTCGGGTTGAGGATGGCGGTGACGATGCCCAGCACCTCGCCGTCCATGTTGATGAGCGGGCCGCCCGAGTTGCCGGGGTTGGCGGCCGCGTCGAACTGGATCAGGTTGCCCAGCTCCTGCTTGCCCTCGGGCGAGCGGAACGAGCGCTTCAGGCCCGACACCACGCCGGCCGACACCGAGGGCCCGATGCCGAACGGAAAGCCCACGGCTGCCACCTGGTCGCCGGGGCGCAGGTCGGCGGTGGAGCGCATCGCGGCGGGAATCAGGTCGTCGGGAATCTTCTGCGCCTGCAGCACCGCGAGGTCGTTCTCGGGCTGCACGCCGGTGATGACGGCCACCGCCTCCAGCCCGTCGGCGAAGGTGACCTTGATCTTCTCGGCGCCGGCCACGACGTGCAGGTTGGTCAGGATCACGCCCTTGTCGACGATCACCACGCCGGTGCCGACGCCGCGCTCGACTTCGCCGGGCGCCGTGCCGTCGAGCGGGGCTTCGGGCGGCTTGCCCTTGGCCATGTTGCGGCCGCGCTTCTGGGTCTTGGCTTCGGGCGTGGCCTTCTCGGTGCCATAGCCCACCACGCGAACGACCGAGGGCCGGATGATGTCGGCCGCTCTGGCGGCGGGCGAGGGGAGGGTAGCGGTCTGCATCGTGCGCAGCACGGCCGCGTCGATGTCCTTCTGCGTGATCACCTTGCCCTGGCGCGGCCACCACACGGTGCCGCCGGCGACCAGCGCCGCGCACAGCACGAGGAGGAGGGCGAAGCTCTTGCGTCCCGGCTGCCAGCCGGTGCGGACGGCCGGTGGCTGCACGGCGCCACCTGCGCCTGCCGTGTCCGGCGATGCCTCGGCATCCGCCGGATCGGCCGCTTGTTCTGCGGCCGGCGGCGGCGTGCGGGGCGAACGGCTGTAGAAAGCGGGCCTGCGCATCGGAGAACCTCCGGCAAAAAAGACGCGTGAAGGAGTTCACAGTAGCACGCTTTCCGCGCCTGCGCATCCCTTCGGGCATCATGGCGCGATGCCTTCGTTCGTCGATACCCACTGCCACCTGGACGCGCCCGAATTCGGTGCAGAGATGCCGCAGATCCGCGCCCGCGCCGCGGCGCAGGGGATTTCCCTGTGCGTGATCCCGGCGGTGGCCGTCTTCAATTTCGACACCGTGCGCGAGCTGGCGCACAGGCAGGGTGATGCCTATGCGCTGGGTATCCACCCACTTTGCACGGGCCAGGCGCAAGACGCCGACCTCGAGGTGCTCGATGCGGAACTGACCGCGCGGCAGGGCGATCCGCGGCTCGTGGCGGTCGGCGAGATCGGCCTGGACTACTTCGTCGAAGGCCTGGACGGCCCGAAGCAGGAGCGTTTTTTTCACACTCAGTTGCAACTGGCACGCAAGCACGGGTTACCCGTGCTCATCCACGTGCGGCGCTCGGTCGACAAGGTGCTCAAGCATTTGCGGCAGACGGCGGGCGGGCGGCCATGGCAGGGCATCGCGCATGCGTTCAACGGCAGCGAGCAGCAGGCCAATGCCTGCATCGAACTCGGGCTCAAGCTCGGCTTCGGCGGCGCGGTGACTTTCGAGCGCGCGCTGCAGTTGCGGCGGCTCGCGACCACCTTGCCGCTCGGCGCGATCGTGATGGAGACGGATGCCCCCGACATCCAGCCGCACTGGCTCTACCGCACACAGGCGCAGCGCGACGCCGGCGAAGTGCAGGGCCGCAACGAGCCGGGCGAGCTGCCGCGCATCGCCGAAGTGGTGGCCGGATTGCGCGGCATCGGCATCGATGCGCTGGCCGCAGCCACCACCCGGAATGCGGTCGAAACGCTGCCGAAGCTCGAAAGTCTCATGGCCTTGTCGGAACGCGCGCCGCACCCCGCGTAGGCCAATGTCCCGAGTTGCGCGCACGAGGGTAGAGCCTCACTTTTTGCTGTCATCCTTGAGGTTCGAAGCGACGTTGCTTGCACAGTGGCAAGTCCGTCACTCCAACACTTCACTCAAAAAGGAGTCTTCCATGACCACATCTTTTGTTCGCACCATGCCTGTTGTGCTCGCCTTGGCGCTCGCCTCCATCGGTGTGTCCGCCGTGGCACAGACCGCGGCCCCCGCAACCGCCGAGCCCACCACCACCGAGAAGGTGAAGGAAGCCGGCAAGGACGCCGTGGACGCGACCAAGCGCACGACCAAGAAGGCCGTGAACGCCACCGAAGCCGGCGCCGAGAAGGCCTGGGACGCCACCAAGAGCACCACCAAGAAGGCTGCCAACGCCACCGAGCGCGGCACCAAGAAGGCTTGGAACGCGACCAAGAACACCACCAAGAAGGCCACCAACGCCACCAAGAACGCAGCCGTGAAGACCGGCGATGCCGTTGAAACCGCCGGCCACAAGACGGCGGACGGCATGCGCAGCACGGGCGCCGCCATCGGCGAGAAGATCCCCGGCACCGCCGAGAACGAAGCCGCCAAGAAGTAAGCCTGGGCTCCGGTCCGCGCTCTCTCGAAAAAACCCGCTTCGGCGGGTTTTTTCATGGGCAGATCAGGCGCCGTTGAGCAGTTCGATCACCTGGTCCGCGAGGGCGTCGGGAGACGGATGGGTTCCATCGAGGCGCAGCTCCGGCCGTTCCGGCGCTTCGTAGGGGGAGTCGATGCCCGTGAAGTCCACGATCTCGCCCCGCCTCGCCTTCCGATACAGGGATTTCGGATCGCGCGCTTCCGCGATCTCGATCGGCGTGTCGACATGGATCTCGAAGAACGCGCCTGCCGGAAAGCGCGAACGGGCCATTGCGCGGGCCTCGCGAAACGGCGAGATCAGCGCCACGATGACGGTCAGGTCCGCGGCGTGCATCAGCTTCGCGACCTCCGCAACCCGCCGGGTGCTTTCCATGCGATCCGCATCGCTGAAGCTGAGGTCGCGATTCAGCCCGAGCCGCATGTCGTCGCCATCCAGCAGCAGCGTGTGCCTGCCCAGCGCGCGAAGCCGCGTCTCGACATTGCGCGCGATGGTCGTCTTGCCCGCGCCGGAGATGCCGGTGAGCCAGACGACGCAGGGCATCCGGTCGTTCATGTCTGCAGCGGAATGCGGGCGAGCACGCCGTCGCCGTAGGCCGGGTAGAAGTCCAGGTCCCGCCGATGCACGTAGCCGATGAAGCAGTCGCACTTGAATCGGCTGCAGGGCTGCTCCACCAGCATGCCGTCGAGGTCGTCGGCGTAGAGGTTGCCCAGGCGTCGCGGAATGAAGTGGCACCGCTGCACCTCGCCGTCGCCATCGACAACGATAGCTTCGGAGCCTGCGCGACAGGCCTTTCCGCGCGACGGCCCGGGCGAATGCTCGTGCATGAACCGCGGGTCCAGCGCGTCGAGCCACTGCAGGTCCTGGGCCGTGTAGTAACCCGGGCCGCGCCTGTCGTAGGCGTTGAGCCAGAAGGGCGTGGTTTCAGGGAGCGCCGACTTCAGGGCGCGAATGGCCTCGTAGTGCTCCTGCATGGCCACGACGCCGACAGAGTGGCCGATACCCAGCGCCGACAGCTGCCGGGTCCGCTCGATGAATCGCTCAAGCCGCGTCTGGTCGGGGTGATAGGTGCACCACAGGGAGATCTTCCCGGCCGGTGCATCGGCAAGCCACGACAGCGGCCCCGCCAGGTTGGTCTGCAGGGCCACCTGGGACACATGCGGCATGGCGGCGAGCGCCAGCATCGCGTGGCGATAGGGGCGGCGCACCATGGCTTCGCCCCAGGGCGTGAACAGGATTCGGAGGGGCCGCGTCTGCCTGCCTGCCCAATCGACGAAGCGCGCCACCTCGGTGGCATCCCGCGCGAGCGTGGCGCGGCTGTCCCGCCGCTTGGCAAAGGGGCAATAGCTGCAGCTGTAGTTGCAGCTCGACAGGCTTCCCCGATAGAGAACCGTCAGCATGGCGCGTTCGGCATCAGGCCGCGCACGGCGGCCGATGCGAGCCAGGGGCCGATGGTGTCCGAATAGGAAACGCCCCGCGCGTTCAGCTGGAAGAGGCCTGCCTCGTCCGTCGCGAGTTCCAGGGCCGTGAGTTCCCGCAGTTGCGGCAGCTCTTCGAGCACCGGGGCGCCGAAGCGCTGTTCGTAGGCGGCGTGCGAAAGGCCGGGGTCCGTCAGGAGCGACTGGATCACGAAGCGCCGGCGCTGCTCGTCGCCGTCGAGTTCGAACCCGTAGCGGGCCTCTGCGAACTGCTCCTCGTCGCAGGCGATGAAGTCTTCGATGATGCTGCGCGTCGCGCTGCGCTGCACGGCATAACTGGAGGAGTAGTGAAGGCTGCGGGTGTACGAGCGCGCACCAGCGCCGAACCCCACCATGCCGTCGTCCTGGCAGCAATAGACCGGGCCGTTGTCCCGGGGCGCGTGCGGTGCGCGAAACATGCGCATCGAGACCTGCTCGTAGCCCGCCTCCAGCAGGCGCGCCCTGGCCGCGGCGTACAGCGCCTGCCGGAAATCCGCGCCCTGCTCGGCCTTGCGGATCGCCATTTTCCCGAGCCCCGTCTGCTCGCGCACGTAGAGCGGATAGAGGTAGAGCTCTTCTGGCCCGAACGCCAGCGCGCTCTCGATGGAAGACAGCCAGCTTTCCACGGTCTGCCCGTCGATGCCGTAGATCAGGTCGAGGTTCATGACCGGAAAACCCGCTTCGCGGATCTGGCCGATGGCCTCGATGACCACGGCGTTCTGCTGCGGACGCGCCAGCGCGCGAACCTCGTGTTGCGCAAAGCTCTGGATGCCCATGCTCACGCGCTGGACGCCCATCGCGCGGCACATGCGCATCCGGTCGTGCGTCACGGTTTCAGGCGAGACCTCGATGCCCGATGGCGTGGCCTGCAGGTCGATGCCGAGGATGCGGTCGGCCGCAACGTACAGCCGCTCGAGCAGTGCGGACGGAAGGTAGCTGGGCGTGCCGCCGCCCACCGCCAGCCGCGCGAACCGGCGTTCGCCGAGGGCGCGGTCCATGGCCCGCATCTGCCGCACGACGGCATCGACGTAGGACTCGACGAGCGCCTCGGCAGGCTGCGCCATCGCGAAGAGATTGCAGAAGCCGCACCGCATCGTGCAGAAGGGCACGTGGATGTAGGCGAAGAGCGCCGAGCGATCTTCCGTGGCCCACGCTTCGCGCAGCGAGCGGGAGGGCAGCGGCCGGTAGGCACTCTTGTGCGGGTAGCTGTACGAGTAGGCCTGGTAGGGCCCTTGCTGGAGCCATTCGGCGAGCGATGGGGCGTTCAGCATGGTGCCCCCAGGAAGAAGTGCGCATACGGAACGGTCCACACGCAATCGTGGCCGATGCGGTGGCCGTGATAGCCGTCATCGCCGTATGCCGTGCCGTGGTCGGAGCAGACGATCACGAAGGTGGGCCCGCGCGACGCGCAGGCGTTGAACAGGGGGCCCAGTGCCCCGTCCACGTAGCGCAACGCGGCGGCATGGGTTTCGATGGAATCCTCGGTATGACCGGGAAGGTAGGCGCGATTCGGTGTGTGGATCGAGGACACGTTGATGAAGAGAAACACGCGCTGCGCATCGGCATGCAGCCGCTGCACGGCCAGGTCCACCTGGCGCTTCGTGGAGTGGCGGTGCCCCACGCCCAACGTGGGATGCCAATGGCTCTCCGCGAACATCCCGGGAAACACCTGGCCCAGCGCGTTCTGCTTGTTGAAGAAGCCCACGCCGCCGATGCAGACGGTGCGGTATCCGCGTGCACCCAGGCCCTTGGGAATGTTCTCTTCATCGAAGACGAAGGTGGTGCGCGCCGTGGTCTCGCTGCCGCGAAAGGCGGTGGCGAAGAGCCGGGCGTGCGCGCCCGGCCTGGCCGGTGTCGGCAGGTAGCCGGCGAAGAACGCGTGGTGGGCTGCGTAGGTGAAGTTGCCCGGCGTGTGGCGCTTCTCCCAGCCTTGCGCGGGTAGGTGCCGAGAGAGCACCGGCAGCTCGCCGCGCTCGAACGCCGCTTGCGCCACGTCATAGCGCAAGGTGTCGAGCGTGATCATCACGATGTCATGGGTGCCGACCACCCGGTTCATGTCGACGGGCTCGTTCATCGCATCGCACCGTCGCCGAAGGCGGTGGCGTAGGTGTCCTTGCCCTGCCACAGCCAACCCGGCAGCAGGTCGCCGAAGGCGTTGGCCTCCAGCACATGGGCTTTTCCCTGGCGTACCACGAGGTCGAAGCCGACGACGTTGCTGCGCGGAAAAACGCTCGCGGCAAGTTCGGCCGTCGAGGCGAGCGCCGCCTGGTCTTCGGACGCGAGCACGCGGTCGGGGTCGACACGCTCGCTGTCCAGGTGGAGGTTGGTCATCGGTCGTTGTCCGAGGCGTGCGATGCGGTGCGCGACGCGGCCGCCGAAGGTCACCGCGCGCAGGTCGAAATGGCCCGCCCCATGGCGCGGCTTGGGTATCCATGCCTCCGCGTACGCGCCCTGGGCGCTCACCAGGTCGACCACGCGGCGCACCTCGTCGTGCCGCGTGTAGCAGGACACGCGCTTGACGTTGAACAATCGCCCGCCTTCGTGAAGTTGCGCGGTCGTGGCGGCCTGCTGCTGTCCGCGGCGATTGCGCCGGAATGCGATCACGCCGGACGCGGACGATCCATAGCGGGCTTTGAGGAAAACGCGGTCCAGGTCTTCTTGGTCGAGGAGGGCGACCAGATGTTCGTAATCGCGCACGAGCCCCAGCAATGGCGCAGTGGGCACGGACCGGGACTGCAGCTGCTGCTGGCAATCCAGCTTGTCGGTCATCGCCAGGATCTCCGCGGGCGCGTTGACGACCCGTGCATGGGGCATCGCAGCGAGCATGCGCTCGAGGCGTTTCATTGCGATGCGGAAGCCCTCGAACCATGCGTCCGTTTGCGCCAGCTCGCCGCGTTCGATCGAAGGGCAGGGCGCGCGGCCCAGGTGCTCGCATCCCATGTGCACGAGCGCCATGTGCACCCGGGCGTCGTCCCCGGGCGGTTCAATCTTGAGGCGGCAGGGCTGCTGGAGCTGGCCTTCGAGAGCCTGCGCGTCGGTCAGCCATTCGCGCCATTCGACGAGCCGCACGGAGGCCCCCGTTTCCCGGGCCGCGGCCAGCAGGCCTTGCGTGCGCTTGCTCGTCGCAACGCCCAGCACCACCCAAGGGAGCATTGCCGGACGCCTACTCGCCCACCGCCACGTACCGATTCCCTTCGTCCGGCTCCTGCGGATCGTCGAGCACCACGCCGGGGATGGCCGCGCGCAGTTGCGCCTGAACCGGCGCGCTGATGTAGTGGTGCGACAGGTCGAGGCGCTTCAGCTTCGTGACGTGAGGGCTTGCAAGCAGGGCCTTGGCGCCTTCGTCGCCGAGCGTGCCGAGCGACAGGTCGAGGGTGTCGAGCTCCGCGACCCAGCCTTCGGTTGCCAGCCACACGGCCACCTGGTCGGCGATCTCCGAATCGCGAAGCCCAAGGTAGCGCAGCTTGGGCGAGCGAAGTTTCTGCAATACGCCTCGGAACAGGTCGACGTCGCCGTCGAAGCCGTATTCGTCGGTGCCCAGCCACAGCTCGAGGTGCTCGAGCGACGGCAGCGTGGATTGCGCCAGGCCCTCGCTGATCTCGCGCGGCAGGCCGCCGGATTCGATGACGAGTTCACGCAGCGCGGAGTGGCTGAACGCAGGCAGCTGCAGCGAGGTCGCGCCACGGATGCGCAGCACCTCGAGTTGAGGAAAGGCCTGCAGCAGGGCTTGATAGTTGCCCTGGATGATCCAGGAAATCTCGCAGTCCTCGAAGGTCATGTCGCCGACGAACAGCGCCTTGAGATTCTTCAGTTCGGACGCGTGTTCGACCAGGACTTCGAACGCGTCGCCGGGGCCGGTGTCGTGGGGCTCGGACCATGGCCCGAGGATCAGGGCGTCGAGCGCGTTCTTGTCGATCTTGGAGAGGTACTCCTCGAGCAATGCGCCCATCGACTTGTCGTCGTCGTAGTCCAGGCACAGGCGGTGAACGATGCCGGGACCGCCGGCCACCTCGCCACCTTGATAGTCCTGAACACTCTTGCCGAAAAATGTCTCGGTACGGTCCGAGATGGTCATGTTGTTCCCTCCGCCACGGTGTGTCTGTGAAGCGGGGGAGAATAACTGACGGGCATGGCTTGCCCATGACGGTGGACCGCGACAGTGCCAAGATGCAGCCCCATGAATCCATCCGCCGCACCCGACCCCGACAACCTGGTGCTCACAGGCCTCGCGCCCATCGTCTCGCCCGCCACCGTCGTGCTGATCCTCGGCAGCTTTCCGGGCGTGCGGTCGCTCGAACAGCAGCAGTACTATGCGCATCCCCAAAACCAGTTCTGGAAGATCTTGCAAGCCGTCTGGCCCGACCACCCGCTGCCGACAGGCGCAGACAGCTACGCGAAGAAGAAGGCGTGGCTGCTCGATCGCGGCCTGGGCGTGTGGGACGTGTACGCGGCGTGCGAACGCGAAGGCAGCCTCGATTCGGCGATTCGCGCACCCGTCGCGAACGACATCGCCGGACTCAAGCTGCCGAAGCTCGCCGCCATCGCGCACAACGGCGGCGAGAGCTTCAAGCACGCACGCCACACGCGCACACTCGGCGTGCCGGTCTACCAGTTGCCTTCCACCAGCCCCGCCAATGCGTCGTGGAGCTTCGAGCGCAAGCTCGCGGCCTGGCGCGAGGTCTTCGACGCCCACAAACTCATCTGATGGCCACGCGCACCACCCCCGTTCTTCCCGAAGTCAATTTCTCCGACTGGGGCGACATCCGCTACCTGCACCTGGGCACCGAATGGGTCCAGGGCTCCATGAAGCTCGATGCACCGTTCGAGATCGAACTCGAATACGTGCAGCGCATGATGGCCTGGCTGCTGTTCGTCGACGGCAAGACCGTCGCCAGCCGCCATGCGATGCAGCTGGGCCTTGGCGCGGCCACGCTCACCAAGTTCTGCCGCAAGACGCTGCGCATGCGCACCACGGCGGTCGAGCTCAATCCGCAGGTGGTGTCGGCCTGCCGCGGCTGGTTCAAGCTGCCGGCCGACGACCCGAAGCTGCGCGTGGTGATCGCCGATGCGGCCGTGGAGATCCGCAAGCCCGAGTGGCACGGCACCGTCGATGCGTTGCAGGTCGACCTGTATGACCATGAAGCGGCGGCACCGGTGCTCGACAGCGAAGACTTCTACGCCGACTGCCGCGCGCTGCTCACCGAAGACGGCTGCATGACGGTCAACCTCTTCGGCCGCTCGTCGAGCTACGAGCGCAGCCTGGAGAAGATCGCCGCCGCGTTCGGCGCCGATGCCGTCTGGGCCTTCAAGCCGACGCGGGAAGGCAACACGGTGGTGCTGGCGCAGCGCACGCCGAGCCGCCCGAAGCGCGAGGTGCTTGCCGAGCGCGCGCAAACGATCCAGACTCGCTGGAGTCTGCCCGCGCCGAAGTGGCTGCGGGTGTTCAAGCCCCTGAATACTTCCATCACCCGACCTGCCGGCTCATGAGCGCTGTTCCCGCCGTTTCCGCCCCCGCCCCTCTGGCCGCCCGCCACGAAGGCCCGCTCGACCTGCGCCGCCTGATCGAATGGCTGGCCACCGACGGCGTGATTTCCCCCGTCGAAGCCAAGCGCACCATCGCACGCTGCGCTCAGGCCGAGAGCCGCCAGGCGCCACTGGTTCGCCTCGCGAACGTGGCGATGACGCGCGAGAGCGACAACAAGCCGCTCGACCTCGAAGCGCTCACGCAATGGCTCGCCGGCCGCGCGGGCCTTTCCTACCTGCGTATCGATCCGCTGAAGGTCGACGTGGGCAAGGTCGCCGACACCATGAGCGCGGCCTACGCCGAGCGTCACAAGGTGCTGCCCGTGCAGGTGCTGCCCAACGAGGTGGTGGTGGCCACGGCCGAGCCGTTTCTCACCGACTGGATCTCCGAGGTCGAGCGCCAGTCCAAGCGCACCGTGCGGCGCGTGGTGGCCAACCCGGCCGACATCCAGCGCTACACGGCCGAATTCTTCGCGCTCGCGAAGTCGGTGCGCGCCGCGCAAAAGGCCGGCGGCAATACCGGCGGCGCGAGCTTCGAGCAGCTGGTGGAACTGGGCAAGAGCAACAAGCAACTGGACGCCAACGACCAGAGCGTGGTGCAGGTGGTCGACTGGCTCTGGCAATACGCCTTCGACCAGCGCGCGAGCGATATCCACCTGGAACCGCGCCGCGAGCAGGGCGTGATCCGCTTTCGCATCGACGGCATCCTGCATCCCGCCTACCAGATGCCGATGGGCGTGATGAACGCGATGGTCGCGCGCATCAAGCTCCTGGGCCGCATGGACGTGGTCGAGAAGCGCCGTCCGCTCGACGGCCGCATCAAGACCCGCAACATGCGCGGCGACGAAGTCGAAATGCGCCTGTCGACCTTGCCGACTGCCTTCGGCGAGAAGATGGTGATGCGGATCTTCGACCCCGACACCGCGGTGAAGGACCTCGATGCGCTGGGCTTCGCCCAGCACGACGCGCAGCGCTGGGAGCAGCTCGTCACGCGGCCCAACGGCATCATTCTGGTGACCGGCCCGACTGGCTCGGGCAAGACCACCACGCTGTACTCCACGCTCAAGCGCGTGGCGACCGAAGAGGTCAACGTGAGCACGGTGGAAGACCCGATCGAAATGATCGAGCCCTCGTTCAACCAGACGCAGGTGCAGCCGCAGTTGGACTTCGGTTTCACCGAGGGCCTGCGCGCGCTGATGCGGCAGGACCCGGACATCATCATGGTCGGCGAAATCCGCGACCTCGCCACTGCCGAGATGGCGGTGCAGGCGGCGCTCACCGGCCACCTGGTGTTCAGCACGCTGCACACCAACGACGCACCGAGCGCCATCACGCGGATGATGGAACTGGGCGTGCCGTCGTACCTGATCACCGCCGTGATGCTCGGCGTGCTTGCGCAGCGCCTGGTGCGCACGCTGTGCCCGCACTGCAAGCAGCCCGACGACGCGGTCACGCGCGAAAGCCTGGAAGCCATCGTCAAGCCCTGGCAGATCACCGGCTCTGTGCGTGCCTACAAGCCGGTTGGTTGCGTCGACTGCCGCATGACCGGCTACATGGGCCGCATGGGCCTCTACGAACTGCTGAGCGTGACCGAGGCCTTCAAGGACAAGGTCACCAAGGAGCCCAACCTCACGGGCCTGCGGCGCCAAGCCGTGATCGACGGCATGCGACCCCTGCGCCTAGCAGGCGCGTTGCGCGTGGCCGAGGGCGTGACCACCATCGAAGAGGTGCTGAGCGCTACGCCACCCCTGGAGTGATGTGTTGCCATTTGGGTTAACCCTAACCGTTCGGTTAGTGAAATCCACATCCGCCTGACCGCAAGCTGACCGGACAATCCCGCATCGAAACTTGTTCGAGGAGACTGTTCGTGAAAATCAAAAGTCAGAAAGACTTTTTCTCGGGACTGATGTTCACCGTCGTGGGTGTGGGGTTCGCCTGGGGCGCCACCACCTACAGCGTGGGCAGCGGCGCCCGCATGGGTCCCGGTTACTTCCCGCTGATGCTCGGCATCCTGATGGCCCTGATCGGCCTGGGGATCATGTTCAGCGGCCTCACCGTTGAAACGACCGACGGCGAAAAAATCGGCAAATGGGCCTGGAAGCAGGTGGTGTTCATTTTGGGCGCCAACCTCGCATTCGGCATCCTGCTGGGCGGCCTGCCGAGCATCGGCGTGCCGGCCATGGGAATGATCATCGCGATCTATGCGCTCGTGATCATCGCCAGCCTTGCGGGCCACGAGTTCAAGCTGCCCACCGTGCTGATCCTGGCCACTGTCCTGGCCATCGGCAGCTACATCGCATTCATCTGGGCGCTCAAGCTGCAGATCCAGGTCTGGCCGACCTTCATCACCGGTTGAGAAGAAAGCTGCTCACATGGAATTGTTTGACCACCTCTCGATGGGTTTTGGCGTTGCCTTTACCTTCACGAACCTGCTGTACTGCCTGGTCGGCTGCATTCTGGGCACGCTGATCGGCGTGCTGCCGGGCATCGGCCCGGTCGCGACCATCGCGATGCTGCTGCCCGCCACGTATGCGCTGCCGCCCGTCTCGGCGCTGATCATGCTGGCCGGTATCTATTACGGCGCGCAATACGGCGGTTCGACCACCGCCATCCTGGTGAACCTGCCGGGCGAATCGTCCTCGGTGGTGACCGTGATCGACGGCTACCAGATGGCGCGCAAGGGCCGTGCGGGTCCGGCGCTCGCGGCTGCGGGTCTCGGCTCGTTCTTCGCGGGTTGTGTCGGCACGCTGATCCTGGCCGCCTTCGCGCCGCCGCTGACCGAACTGGCCTTCAAGTTCGGCCCGGCCGAGTACTTCTCGTTGATGATCCTGGGCCTGATCGGCGCCGTGGTGCTGGCTTCGGGCTCGTTGCTCAAGGCCATCGCGATGATCGTGCTGGGCCTGCTGCTGGGTCTGGTCGGTACCGACGTGAACTCGGGTGTCGCGCGCTACAGCTTCGACATTCCTGAACTCACCGACGGCATCGGCTTCGTGGCCATCGCCATGGGTGTGTTCGGCTACGGCGAAATCATTGCCAACCTCTCGCGCCCGGACGACGAACGCGAAGTGTTCACCGCCAAGGTCTCGGGCCTGTTCCCGACCAAGGAAGACTTCAAGCGCATGGTGCCTGCCGTTCTGCGCGGCACGGCGCTGGGTTCTGCGCTGGGCATCCTGCCCGGCGGCGGTGCGCTGCTGGCGGCTTTCGCGGCGTACACGATCGAGAAGAAGACCAAGCTGAAGCCGGGCGAAGTGCCCTTCGGCAAGGGCAACATTCGCGGCGTGGCGGCTCCCGAGTCGGCCAACAACGCCGGTGCGCAAACCTCCTTCATCCCGCTGCTGACGCTGGGCATTCCGCCCAACGCCGTGATGGCGCTGATGGTGGGCGCGATGACCATCCACAACATCCAGCCCGGCCCGCAGGTGATGACCAGCAACCCCGAGCTGTTCTGGGGCCTGATCGCCTCGATGTGGCTGGGCAATGCGATGCTGATCATCCTGAACCTGCCGCTGATCGGCATGTGGATCAAGCTGCTGTCGGTGCCGTACAAGTTCCTGTTCCCGGCGATCGTGCTGTTCTGCGCGATCGGCGTGTACTCGACCAACAACAACACCTTCGACATCTGGATGGTGGGCATCTTCGGTCTGGTGGGCTACACCTTCTTCAAGCTGGGTTGCGAGCCTGCGCCGTTGCTGCTGGGCTTCATCCTCGGGCCGATGATGGAAGAAAACCTGCGCCGCTCGCTGCTGCTGTCGCGTGGCGACTGGAGCGTGTTCGTCACGCGTCCGATCTCCGCGAGCCTGCTGGCTGCTGCTGCGCTGCTGCTGATCATCGTGCTCTTGCCTGCTGTGAAGTCCAAGCGCGAAGAGGCCTTCGTCGAGGATTGAGCGGGGCTACGGCTCTCTTTGGAAAAACGGCGCCTTCGGGCGCCGTTTTTATTTGCCGGCGCGCGGCGGCTTCATGTGCTGCCGCGCCATCGCCAGGAAAGCCAGTGCGGCCGGGCTGAGCGGATGCTTGGCCAGCCGCACCGCGACGACCGGGTATTCGAGCGTAGGCCGCGTCACCGCCACCGCGCGCAGGTTGCCGGGCATCAGCACTTCCACATAGCGCGGCAGCAGCGCCACGCCCGCGCCGGCCTGGATGAGACCGAAGGCCGTCGACAGCATCGACACGTGATGCACCACCTGCGGGTACACGTTCGCCACGCTCGACAGCTGGCGGCTCACCGCGCGCCAGATATTGGCGTCGGGGTTGACGTGGATGAAGGGCAGCGCATCCAGGTGCTTCGCATCGACCACCACGCGCTGCGCGAGCGGGTGGTCGTCGCGCACGAAAAGGGCCATGCGTTCAGTGAACAGCGGCTCGGTCGCCAGCTCCGAGTGCTTCTGACCGATGTCCGATCCGAAACCCAGGTCGGCCTCCTGCGAGAGGATGCGCGAAATCATCTGCTCGGCCGTGCTGTCCAGCAGCGTGGTCGCGAGCGTCGGGTGCTTCTGCGAGAAGCGGCCGAGCATCGGCGGCAGCAGGGCGCCTGCCGTGAGATGGCCCACGGCCAGCACCACGCGCCCTTCGCGCAGCTGCGATTGCGAGCGGCAGGCGCCGACCGACTCGTCGATCAGCCGCAGCGCCCGCACGGCCGTCTCGACCATCACCTGGCCCGCGCTCGTCAGCTGGATGCGGCGGCCCCGGACGATCAGCGGCTGCCCGAGCTGCTCTTCCATGCGCTTGACCAGGTGGCTGATGGCCGGCTGCGTCAGCTGCAGGCTCTCGGCAGCGAGCGTGAAGCTGCCCGATTCGGCCACCGCTGCCAGCGCCCGCAGCTGTTGCAGCGAGACTTCTTCCGTGGCGTTCTTTGTCATAAGCAGCGCTCATAGTTGAATAAGCGGAATTATCTGGCTTGATGCGCAGCGGCTGCATAGCATGGGAGGTTTTCCCTCCGGGCCAGAATCCAAGCACCATGAAAAGAATCCAGTTCCTTCAAGGGGCCGCCGTTGCGCTGCTGTGCATGGCCGCGTCGTCCGCCAGCCTGGCGCAGGGCTACCCGAACAAGCCGATCCGGCTCATCGTGCCGTTCCCCGCGGGCGGCGCCACCGACCTCTTCGCCCGCACGCTCGGGCAGAAGATGGGCGAGAAGCTCGGCACCCAGCTGATCATCGACAACAAGCCCGGCGCCGGCGGCGCCATCGGCTCCGACCAGGCGGCCAAGGCGCCGGCCGACGGCTACACGCTGCTGCTGGCCACCACCAGCACGCATTCGATCGGCCCGGCCGTGATGCAGAAACTGCCCTACGACACGGTGCGCGACTTCACGCCCATAGGCCATGTGGGCGATGCGCCCAGCATCATGCTGGTGCCGGTCACCTCGCCCGCAAAGACTGTGCGCGAGTGGATAGCCTACGCACAGAAGAACCCCGGCAAGCTCAACTACGCATCGAGCGGCAACGGCACCATCGTGCAACTCACGGCCGAGCTCTTCAAGGCGCAGGCCGGCGTGTTCGTGACGCACATTCCCTACAAGGGCACGGCGCTGGCCATTCCCGACCTGATCAGCGGCAAGATCGACGTGCTGTTCGATTCGCTTCCCACCGGCATGCCGCATGTGCGCGACGGCCGTCTGCGCGCCCTGGGCGTGACGACGCTCAAGCGCTCGCCGCTCGCGCCCGAGCTGCCGCCGATCGCCGACACGCTGCCGGGCTACGAGTCGAACACCTGGTTCGGCTTCTACGGTCCGAAGAACCTGCCGGCCGACATCGTGGCGCGCGTCAACAAGGCAGCGAACGAAGCCATTGCCGATCCGGAAGTGAAGGACAAACTTGCGCGCCTGGGCATCGAGCCGGCAGTGGCCGGCACGCCCGAACAGTTCGCGAAGATGGTGGCCATCGACGCTGCCAAATGGAAAAAGATCGTCGTGGACCGCAAGATCACCAACGAATAACGAGACCGCCGACATGAACTTCGACTTCAACAACCCTTACCTCTCGACGCGCATCCCGATCTTCGCGCGCAACGTGGTGTCGACCTCGCACCCGCTCGCCTCGCAGGCGGGCCTGCGCATCCTGCAGCAGGGCGGCAACGCCGTCGATGCGGCCATTGCCACCGCGGCCGTGATGACGCTGGTCGAACCGGTGAGCAACGGTCTGGGCAGCGATGCCTTCTGCATCCTGTGGGACGGCAAGGAACTGCATGGCCTGAACGCCTCGGGTCCCGCGCCCAAGGCCTGGACGCCCGAGTACTTCAAGGCCAAGTACGGCGCCGACGCCACCACGCCGCCGATGCGCGGCATCGACTCGGTCACCGTGCCGGGTGCGGTGCGCGGCTGGGTCGCAATGAGCGAGCGCTTCGGCAAGCTGCCGTTCGCCGACCTGCTGGCACCGGCCATCGACATCGCCGAACGCGGCTACCTCGTGCCGCCGGTGGTGCAGGGCAAGTGGGCCGCGGCCACGCCGTTGCTGGGTTCGCAGCCCGGCTTTGCGCAGACCTTCCTGCCCTGGGGCCGCGCGCCCGAGGTGGGCGAGCTGTTCCGCTTCACCGCGGCGGCGCGCGCGCTCAAGGCCATTGCCCGCACCAAGGGCGAGGCCTACTACACCGGCGAGATCGCCGAGGCGCTCGCGAAATTCTCGAAAGAGCAGGGCGGTTCGCTCACCGTCGCTGACCTCGCGGCCTACCAGCCCGAGTGGGTCAAGCCGATCTCGCGCGACTACCGCGGCCACACGCTGCACGAGATTCCGCCGAACGGGCAGGGCATCGCGGCGCTGATCGCGCTGGGCATCCTCGAGAAGTTCGACATCGCGTCGCTGCCGGTCGACTCGGTGCAATCGCAGCATCTGCAGATCGAAGCGATGAAGCTGGCCTTTGCCGACGTGTACCGCTACGTGTCGGAGCGCAAGACGATGGAAGTGACCACCGAGCAGATGCTCGACGACGCCTATCTCGCATCGCGCGCTCGCCTCATCGACGTGAAGAAGGCACAGGACTTCAAGGCCGGCAACCCCGTGAAGGGCGGCACCATCTACCTCACCGCGGCGGACGAGAGCGGCATGATGGTGAGCTTCATCCAGAGCAACTACATGGGCTTCGGCTCGGGCTGCGTGGAGCCCGAATTCGGCATCAGCCTGCAGAACCGCGGCCACGGCTTCAGCCTGAAGGCCGAGAGCCCCAACGTGGTGGCACCGGGCAAGCGGCCGTTCCACACGATCATCCCGGCCTTCCTCACCAAGGACGGCCAGCCGGTCATGAGCTTCGGCGTGATGGGCGGCAACATGCAGCCCCAGGGCCATATGCAGACGCTGGTGCGCATGCTCGACTACAAGCAGAACCCGCAGGCCGCCTGCGATGCGCCGCGCTGGCGCTTCAACGCGGGACTGGAGATCAACGTCGAGGCCGCGATGAACCCCGACACGGTGCAGGGCCTGCGCGACCTCGGCCATCACCTCGATGTGATCAACGATTCCTACCAGGACTTCGGCGCCGGCCAGTTCATCTGGCGCGCGGGAGACCCGTCGGTCGAAGGCTACGTGGCCGCGAGCGACCCGCGGCGCGACGGCGTGGCGGCAGGGTTTTAACGGGCGCGCGATGATCGGGGGATGACCAAGACCGCCGCACAGACCGGCATCCCCCTCTCGCAGAGCGGCGCAAAGAGCATTGCGCCCGGCCTCATCCTCGCCTCGCTGGGCGCCATTGCGTTCAGCGGCAAGGCGATCATCGTCAAGCTGGCCTACCGCTACGGCGTCGATGCCATCACGCTCATCATGCTGCGCATGCTCTTTGCGCTGCCGCTGTTCGCGGTGATGGCGTGGTGGGCGGGGCGCGGCAAGCCGGCGCTCACCTTTCGCGACTGGCTCGGCGTGGTCGGCCTGGGCTTCTCGGGTTACTACCTCGCGAGCTTTCTCGACTTCGCGGGGCTCGCGTACATCTCGGCGAGCTTCGAGCGGCTGATCCTGTATCTCAACCCCACGCTGGTGCTGCTGTTCGGCTGGATCCTGTACCGGCGGCGCGCCACGCGCCCGCAGGTGCTGGGCATGGTCGTGAGCTATGCCGGCGTGCTGCTGGTGTTCGGCCACGAGCTCTGGACTGGGGGTGGCGGCAAGGGTGGCGGCGCCGCGGCCTGGGGCGCATTCCTCGTGTTCCTGAGCGCAGTGAGCTATGCGGGCTATCTCGTCTACAGCGGCGAGTTCGTCAAGCGGCTCGGCTCGCTCAGGCTCGTGGGCCTGGCCACCACGGTGGCGTGCGTGCTGTGCATCCTGCAGTTCGTGCTCACGCGGCCGATCAGCGTGGCGATGCAGCTCGCACCCGAGGTCATCTGGCTCTCGGTGCTGAACGCCACGGTGTGCACGGCGGTGCCCGTCCTGATGGTCATGATGGCCATCGAGCGCATCGGCCCCGCGGTGGCGGCGCAAACCGGCATGATCGGGCCCCTGTCGACCATCCTCATGGGGGTGGTCATACTCGATGAGCCGTTCACCGCGTGGATCGCGGCCGGCACGGTGCTCGTCATTGCGGGCATCTTCGTTTTCACACGCAAGGGGCGCGAAGCCCCTGCACGTTAGGAGCAACAAACATGGATCTGGGCATTGCAGGCAAGACCGCGCTGGTGTGCGGCGCGAGCAAGGGGCTGGGCTACGGCTGCGCCGAGGCGCTGGTGCGCGAAGGCGTCAACGTGGTGATCGTGGCGCGCGGCGCCGAGGCGCTGGAAGCGGCGGCGAAGAAGCTGGCCGAAGTTGCCGGCGCATCGGGCAGCCCCTTCGTCAAGCACGTGGCGGCCGACATCACCACCGAAGCTGGCCGCGCGGCCGTGTTCGCGCTGGGCCATGACTTCGACATCGTCGTCACCAACGCCGGCGGCCCGCCGCCCGGCGACTTCCGCAACTGGGACCGCGAGGCGTGGATCAAGGCGGTCGACGCGAACATGCTCACGCCCATCGAGCTCATCAAGGCGACGGTGGATGGCATGGCCAAGCGCGGGTTCGGGCGCATCGTGAACATCACCTCGAGCTCGGTGAAATCGCCCATCGACATCCTCGGCCTCTCCAACGGCGCGCGCAGCGGCCTCACCGGTTTCGTGGCCGGCGTGGCGCGCACGGCCGTCGCGGCGCAGGGCGTGACCATCAACAACCTCTTGCCCGGCTCTTTCGAGACAGACCGCCTCAAGGGCACGATGGCCGGCACGGCGCAAAAGACCGGCCAGGACTTCGACACCGTCTGGGAAGCCCGCAAGAAGAACATCCCGGCCAAGCGCTTCGGCACGCCAGCCGAGTTCGGTGCCATCTGCGCCTTTCTCTGCAGCCAGCAGGCCGGCTACATGACCGGCCAGAACGTGCTGGCCGACGGCGGCGCCTACCCCGGCACCTACTGAGTCGGCTCACGGGCGAGGGGAGGCGCATCGTGAGCAACAGCAACAACAGGTCTTTCAAAAAAATAACGCTGGTGTCGGTCACCGGGCTGCCCGACGCGCGGGGCGCGGCGATGGCCCTGCAGCACAGCCAGGCGCAGATGCCCGGCGCGCGCGCTCTCTTGTGCAGCCCGCAGGCGCCCGCCCACCTGGCACCGGGCATCCAGCATGTGGCCATCGCGCCACTGAACTACCACGAGTACGGCTGGTTCATGATGTTCGCGCTCTGGCGCGTGGTGCAGACCGAGTTCGCGCTGGTGGTCCAGGAAGACGGCTGGGTCGTCAATGCGGACAACTGGCGCGACGAGTTCCTGGACTTCGACTACATCGGCGCGCCGATTCATCTCGCAAAGATCGACACGCCGCAAGGCACGTTCTGGCGCAACCGCTTCGAGTGGGCCGATGAGCTGCACAAGCCCGACCACGTCGTCACGCCGATCCAGAACGGCGGCTTCAGCCTTCGCAGCCGCCGCTTCATGCGCGCGCTGGTCGACCACCCGCACATCCGCGTCGAGATTCCGCCACCCGATGCGGTGGAGGGCGATCCGCTGAAGATGCAATGGCAGCACAACGCGCTGCTCGAAGACGTGCAGCTCAGCGGCGTGCTGCGTCCCGCGCTCGAAGCGGCTGGCATGCGCTTCGCGCCGCTGGAGCTGGCGCGCAGCTTTTCCATCGAGCATGCGGGGCCGCAACTGCACCATGGCTACAACGCGCTGCTGCTGTTCGGGCACCACGCGAAGGTGCGGCAACTGGCGAGTCTTTCGCCGCTCACGCTGCGTTCGCTGATTCCGCTGTCGCAACTCGATGCCTGGTACGGCGAGCGCGACATCCTGCAGATGTTCGAGCGCAACGGCTACCGCATCGAGTTCGCGGCCGAGCCCGTGGCGTCGAATGCCGCGCCGCGCAAGGTGTACGACTGCATCACCTACAACGGCGAGGCCGACATCCTCGCGGCGCGGCTGCATGAGCTGTCGGAGGTGGTCGATTGCTTCGTCATCGTCGAAGCCGATCGCACCTTCAGCGGCGAGCCCAAGGCGCTGCGCTTCGATGCCGCCGACCCGCGCATCGCGTCGTTCCTGCCGCGCATCCGGTATATCGCGGTGCACGACATGCCGGTCGTCGATGAAGCGGCGGATGCGGTGCCCGTGGTGGGCGACTGGCTCTCCGACACACCGAAGTCCGGCTTCTGGATCCGGGAGAAATTCCAGCGCAACCAGATCGTGCGCGGCCTGCACGATGCGGCGCCCGACGACCTCGTCCTGATCTCCGATGCCGACGAGGTTCCGCGTGCATCGGTGGTGCGCGCGATGCGCGACGACCGCCGGCACGCGATCTTCGGGCTGTGCCTGGCCTTCTATTATTTCTACGCGAACTACCGCAACGTCGAGGGGCCGGAGGCTTCGTCGGTCTGGACCGTGGCGGCGACGCGCGCGCAACTCGATGTGCTCACGCCCGACCAGTTGCGCATGCGGGTGCGAACCGGGGCGCAGCCCGCGCTGATCCTCGCGGAGGCCGGCTGGCATCTCTCGTACCTCGCAATGGACGAGGCTGCGGTGCGCGCCAAGATCCGCGGCTTTGCGCATCAGGAATACAACGCGCCGGAATTCCTGGCCGCCATCGTCATCCCGGCGCTGCTGGCTTCGGGCAAGGATCTTTACGACCGGCCAGGCTATTCCTGGCGACTGGTGGGGCGCGACGAAGCGCCTCAGTGGCTGGCTGGCCAGCCGGAGCTGGCGCATCTGTTCGCACCGACGCCTTAGCGTCGCGACGCCACCACGATCCCGCCCACGATCAGCACGAACGCCACCCCGTGGTACCAGTGCGGCGCCTCGCGCAGGAACGCCGCCGACAGCAGCGCGGCGAACAGCGGCGTGAGGTTCATGAAGATGCTCGCCGCCTGCGGGCCCGCGCGCTGCACGCCCGTGCCCCAGCAGCGGTAGGCCACCACCGCGGGGCCGATGCCGATGAATGCCATCGCGGCGACGAGCGGCCAGCCGAGGTCGATGTGGGCATCGGTCAGCGTCCACTCGCCGGCGGCCAGCGCGCCCGACCATGCGAGGCCGAACACCAGCTGCGCCATCAGGAAGGCGGCCCAGTCCTGGCGCACCTGCTTCGGCTCGTGCGTGCGTGCCAGCAGCCAGCTGTAGAAGGCCCAGGCGATGGTGCCGGCGATCATGTACAGGTCGCCCGGCACCAGCCGCAGCCCGAGCAGCTGGCGCCACTCGCCGCGGCTCAACACCAGCAGCACGCCGAGCATCGACAGAAGCGCACCCGCGATCTCGCGCCCGCTCACGCGCGCGCCGAAGAACAGCGTGCCCGTCGCGAGCATCCACAACGGCAGGCTGGAGCCCACCAGCGTGACATTGATCGGCGTGGAGGTCTGCAATGCCAGGTACTGGAAGGCGTTGTACAGCCCGATGCCCAAGAGGCCGAGCACCGCGTAGCGCTTCCAGTGCGCCCAGAGCGGGCTGTCGCTGCGCAGCACCGAGGCCGCGAACGGCAGCAGCAGCACGAACGCGATCACCCAACGCACGAAGTTCAGCGTCAGCGGCGACACCAGCTCGCGCACCAGCCGGCCGACGACAGCATTGCCGGCCCACAGCAGTGGCGGTGTGGTCAACAGGAGGACGGTGAGGGGCGTGAGGCGCTGTGTCTGCATGGACGCCGACTCTAACGGGCATCGCGGGCGTGCTTCGGCCTGTACCAAACGTGGCACGATCCGCGGATGATTTCCGACGCGCTGACCATCCTGGTACCCACCTACCGCAACGACGCGAAGGCCCGCCGCGTGCTGGCCGGGCTGGCGGCCCTGGTGGCCGGCAGCGAAGGGCGCATGCGCCTGATCGTCGGCGACAACAGCCAGAACCCGCAGAAGCACGAATTCCTCTGGCGCTTGGCCGAATGGAGCCCCGGCCTGATCGACATCCATTGCCGGCCGCAGCGGATCTCCGGGCAGATGAACCTGCTGGACCTGTTCGGGAAATCGGCTTCCGGAATCCTGATGTTCCATGCGGACGACGACTACATCTCGGACGACTACATGGTGCGCGCGCACGAGATCCTGCAACAGGACCCCGGCGTCTCCGCGGCGTACACCTCGTACATCGTGAGCAAGGGCGGCTCCATCCTGACGGTGCCCCAGACGGCGCCGCAGCTCGACCAGGCCTCGCCCGTCGAGCGGCTGATCGAGAACCACAACTGCTGGGGCGGCTACAACCTGTTGTTCTATTCGGTCTTCAGGAAGCGCAGCCTCGAAGGCACGGTCGCTTTCCTGAATGCCTGCCCGATCGAGGCGCCTTTTCACGACTGGTGGTTCAGCTACGCGATGGTCTGCGGCGGCAGCGTGCGCAACGCCGCGGTGGGCCAGATCCTGTATGCGGCCGAAGGGACCCATGAGATGGGCGGCAACGACTCGGTCGCTCATTACGCGGCGCTGGGCTTGCCGCCGATCGTGAGCTATCTCCAGCTGCTGTTCACCGCGGCTGAGGGGGCCTGCTTCTTTCTCGGCAGATATTCGCCTCTGTCGGACGCCGGAGGGCGGCAGGCCTGCGCCCAGTTCATGTTCGAGACGAACATCAGGATCGCTATCGCGCGGCTTCGGCAGAGCGACCTGCCGGCGCTCGGCATCGAGGGCGAAGTCCTGCAGCAACTGACCACGGTCGTCCTGAACAACGACTGGCTCACATTGGAGAGCACCATCGATTTTCTTCATCTCGTCCTGGCCCGGACGCGCGTCGACCTGGCCGACCGGTACCGTGACTTCCTGACCGATGCGCTGAAAATCCCTGCCTGAGACCCGGGCCGGGTTTTTTCGTTACTGTCGCTCCACCCTCCTTTCCGAGAACCACTCTATGAGCAAAGCTGTCCGTATCGACCGCCATGGCGGCCCCGAAGAACTGAAGATCGTCGACGTGGAAGTCGGCGACCCCGGTCCCGGCGAGATCCGCATCCGCCACAAGGCCGTGGGCCTGAACTTCATCGACACCTACCAGCGCAGCGGGCTCTATCCGTTCCAGATGCCGCTGCAGCTGGGCATGGAGGCCGCGGGCGTGGTCGAGGCGGTGGGCGAGGGCGTGACGCATCTGAAGGCAGGCGACCGCGCCGCCTATGCGAGCCAGCCGCCCGGTGCTTACTGCGAGGCGCGCGTCATGCCGGCCAAGAACGTCTGCAAGCTACCCGACGCCATCTCTTTCGAGACCGGCGCGGCCATGATGCTCAAGGGCCTGACCACGCAGTACCTGCTCAAGAAGACACTGCCCGCCGAAGGCCTGCAGCCCGGCGACTTCATCCTGTTCCATGCCGCGGCCGGCGGCGTCGGCCTCATCGCCTGCCAATGGGCCAAGGCGCTGGGCCTGCAGCTGATCGGCACTGCCGGCAGCGACGCCAAGTGCAAGCTGGCGCTCGACCACGGCGCGGCGCACGCCATCAACTACAGCACCGAGAACTTCGCGGCCCGCGTGAAGGAGATCACCGGCGGCAAGGGCGTGAAGGTGGTGTACGACTCGGTGGGCAAGGACACCTACGAGGGGTCCATCGACTGCCTGCGTCCCTTCGGGTTGCTCGCCATCTTCGGCAACGGCTCGGGCCCGGTGCCGCCGATCAGCCTGGGCACGCTGGCCTCCAAGGGCTCGCTCTATGTGACGCGGCCCACGCTGTTCACCCACATCGCCACGCGCGAAGCCACGCAGGCGATGGCGGACGACCTGTTCGCGGTGGTCGAAAGCGGCGCGGTGAAGATCCCGATCGACCAGCGCTACGCCCTGGCCGATGTGCAGCAGGCGCACCGCGACCTGGAAGCGCGCAAGACCACGGGCTGCACGATCCTCACGCTCTGACGCACCGGCGGGAGGACGGGGCCGGCGCAGCCAGTCTTGTCCTACCCGCGGTGGGGTGTCATGCCTTCGACTTGTGGCGGGCGCACTTTGTAGGCTGTGTCCTAAGCAAGGAGGCAAGCTGGTCATGAACATTCGCACCTTCATCGTCGAAGACAACCCCACCATCCGCGAGAGCCTCGTGGGCACGTTGCGCGAGGTGGCGCGGGTCGATCCGGTCGGCGAGGCCGAGACGGAGGCCGAAGGTTCGCGCTGGCTCACACGCAACCTGGCGCTGTGGGACCTGGCCATCGTCGACCTGTTCCTGAAGGACGGCACCGGTTTCCGGGTGCTCGAAGCCTGCCGCCAACGCAACCCCGCGCAGAAGATCGTGGTGCTCAGCAACTACGCCACGCCCGAGATCCGGCGCAAGTGCGCGCACCTGGGTGCTGACGCGGTGTTCGACAAGGCCACCGAAATCGACGACCTGATCGATTACTGCCAGCGCCACCGTCAGGAGCGGTTCAGTTCGCAAACTGCACACTGAGGTCGGGCATTCGGCCGCCGCTCTGCAAGCGATGCGGGTCTTCGCCGAAAATTACCCCTTTAAGGCGCGAGGAGCACGCGCCGGGCTCCGCAAATTGGCGACGAGATTCATGCGCGGAAATCACTCATTTTTCTGCTGAATCTGGTACTTGCCGCACGGGTCGCGTCCTGGGGCGCTCCTTCCCGTCATGTCCCGCTCCCGCTTTCTTCCCGACAACTTCACCTTCGCGCTTCTCTCGGTCGTCACCCTGGCGAGCTTGCTGCCCGCGAGCGGCAACACCGCGCATCTGTTCGAGTTGCTGACGACCGTCGCCATCGCCCTCCTGTTCTTTCTGCACGGCGCCAAGCTGTCGCGCGAGGCGATCATGAACGGCATCACGCACTGGCGGCTGCACCTGCTGGTGTTCGGCAGCACTTTTGTGCTGTTTCCGCTGCTAGGGCTGGCGCTCAAGCCGCTGCTGCTGCCGCTGATGACGCCCGAGCTCTACACCGGCGTGCTGTACCTCTGCGTGCTGCCGGCCACGGTGCAGTCGGCGATTGCGTTCACGGCGATGGCGCGGGGGAACCTGCCTGCCGCGATCTGCAGTGCGTCGGCATCCACCTTGCTCGGGGTGTTCATCACGCCTTTGCTGGTCAATCTCGTGGTGCTGCCGAATGGGGGGCATGCGAGTTCGTCGCTGGGGTCGATCGGGCGGATCCTGCTGCAGCTGATGGTGCCGTTTCTGGTCGGGCATCTCTTGCGGCCCTGGATCGGCAAATGGATCCAGCGGCGTGCGGCGGTGTTGAAGTTCGTGGACCAAGGGTCGATTCTGCTGGTGGTCTATACGGCGTTCAGTGCGGCTGTGATCGAGGGGCTTTGGCGGCAGGTGCCTGCGCATGCGCTGGTCGGGCTGCTTGTGGCCTGTGCGGTGGTGCTGGGGCTTGCTCTGACCCTGACTACGCTGTTGGCGCGCAAGCTGGGGTTCGATATGGAGGATGAGATCACGATCGTCTTCTGTGGGTCCAAGAAGAGTCTGGCTAGTGGGATTCCTATGGCGAAAGTGCTGTTTCCTTCGCACGCTGTTGGAGCCATCGTGTTGCCTTTGATGTTGTTTCATCAGATGCAGTTGATGGTTTGTGCTGTGTTGGCTCAGCGGTATGCGCGTAGAGGGCGGGTTGAGAGTTCTGTTTTGAAAACGGCTGAGTAGTTTTTTTCCGAGGCCGGGTCTCGCCCCGGCGGGCGACTCACTTTCTTTTGCTTCGCCAAAAGAAAGTAAGCAAAGAAAAGGCGACCCCGCTGTCTGCGACCCTTCGCTTCGCTACGGGCAACCTGCGGTGCTCGCGTTTCGCGGGGTCTCGCAGAACTCGCTTCGCTCAAACAGCTGCGAGCCCTGATCCGCGAAACGCTGCGCTCCTCGGCGCAGCCAGAGGGGAGGGGGAGACGAACGGGCCATCGCTTTGCTCGGCTTGCAATCGGGCCTTTGCTTCGCTCGGCCCTGGGATTTGCTCCCTCTCTCTTTGGGAGAGGGCTGGGGTGAGGGCACCGTGGCCGAGCGAAGCAAAGGCCCGTAAAGCATTGAGCCGCCGAGCGCAGCGATGGCCTGTCGGTCCCCAAATCCCTTCTGTATGCGCCGAGGAGCGGAGCGTTTCGCGGATCAGGGCTCGCCCTTGTTTGAGCGAAGCGAGTTTGGGCGAGACCCCGCGAAACGTGAGCACCGCAGGTTGCCCGTAGCGAAGCGGAGGGACGCAGACAGCAGGGTCGCCTTTTCTTTGCTTACTTTCTTTTGGCGAAGCAAAAGAAAGTGAGTCGGCCGCCGGGCCGAGACCCGGCCTCAGGCCCAAAGAAAACTAACTCTCAATCTTCCCAAGCCGAGACTCCCGAAGCCGGCTAGGCGCCAACGCCCCAGCCGACTCCAGAATCGGATAAGCAATAGAACAAATATGCGAATTGATCCGCTTCAAATCGCTGATCAAGTCGATATGCAGCGAACTGGTCTCGATGCTAAGAGTCGTCCGATCCGACAACCGATCCAGATGAGTCGTCGCATAAGCCCGCTCCAGATCCCGAAACCGAGCCTTCTCTTCCAAAAGCTTCTGCGCATCCCGAACATTCCCGTTCAAGAACACGCTCATGCTCAACCGCAGGTTGGCAACCAGCCTTCCGTGCAGCTCGACGATCTCCGCCATCCCGGCCTCCGAGAAATTGCGCTGCGGTTTGATCTTCTTGTCTTCCACATCGATGATCACCCGCTCGATGATGTCGCCGATCTGCTCCATGTTGATCGTGAAGCTGATGATGTCCGTCCAGCGCCGGCTTTCCTCTTCGCCCAGTGCCTCGCGCGAGATGCGCGTCATGTAGTACTTGATGGCCGAGTACAGCTCGTCCACCGTGTCGTCCAGCTGGCGCAGCTCCTGCGACAGCCGCGTGTCGTTGTTGCGGATCACGTCGAGCACGCCGATCAGCATGGTCTCCACGATGTCGGCCTGGTGTAGCGCCTCGCGCGCGGCGTTCGAGATCGCGAGCGAGGGCGTCGAGAGCGCCGAGGGATCCAGGTGATGCGGGCGGCTGGTGCTCGAGGCCTGCGGTGTCGGCAGCATGCGCGTCACCAGCTTGGCGACCCATTGCGTGAGGCCGATGAAGCCGACGCTGATGATGACGTTGAAGGCCAAGTGGAACAGCACCACGCCATGCGTCTGGTTCGGCAACTCGGGCTGCACGTAGCGGATCCACAGGCCCACGAAAGGCGCGACGATCGCCACGCCCAGCGCCTTGAAGAGCAGGTTGCCGACCGTCACCTGCCGCACCGACACCGCCGACTTGGCCGTGGTCAGCACCGCGAGCAGGCCGCTGCCGAGGTTGGCGCCGAGCACCAGGCCCAGCGCCACATCGAGCGGCACCACGTTCGACGTGGCCATGGCCGCCACCAGCAGCACCACCGCGAGGCTCGAATAGGCCACGATGGCCAGCACCGAGCCGATGGTGATTTCCAGCAGCACATCGCTGTTGATCGATGCCAGCACCGCCCGCATCGCGGGGGCCGAGAAGAGCGGTTCGGTCGCTTCCACCACCAGCTGCAGCGCCAGCAGCATCAGCCCCAGCCCGATCAGCACCCGCCCCACGCGGCCCGCCACGGTGGCCGAGCGCGTGATGAACAGCACCACCCCCACGAAGATGAACATCGGCGAGAGCCATGAGAGGTCCGCCGAGAACAGCACCGAGATGAGCGCCGTGCCCACGTCGGCCCCCCGCATCACCGCCAGCGCGGCCGGCAGCGTGACCAGGCCCTGGCCGACGAAGGACGAGGTCATGAGCGAGGTGGCGGTGCTCGACTGCACCAGCGCCGTCACGCCGATGCCCGAGAGGGCGGCCGTGAAGCGGTTGCGCATGCTCTGCACGAGGATCTTGCGCAGGTTGGCGCCGAACACGCGCAGCACGCCGGTGCGAACCAGATGGGTGCCCCACACCAGCAGTGCGACTGCCGCGAGCAGATTCAGGAGATGCTTCATGGGTGTCGGGTTCTGTCCTTTTCGTTTTGGTTCGTTTTGACCCCATTTTCCACAAGTACTGAATCAGTCGATCAGCGCCCCGTTGTCGTGGAAAGGGTAAGGGCCCTCGAAGCGGCCGGAGGCGGCCAAGTGGGTGACGAGACGACCGCTTCGTGCGGACCACGCGTGCACCCGGAAACCGGGCGGTTCCAGCGTCCACGCCGAGGGCGCGCCGGGCGCCAGGTCGAGGCAGACCTGGTGCGCCGGGGCTGGCGAAGTCGAGGCGATGGTGCCGCCGAAGCGCACGTCGATGGCGCGGTGCAGATGCCCGCAGATCACGCGCTCGACGTTCTTGTAGCGGGCGATCAGCGCCTCGAGCGCGTCGGCGCCTTGCAGCAGGCCGATCTCGTCCATGTGGCCGATCAGCGTCGTGAAGGGCGGATGGTGCATCGCGACCACCACCGGCTCATCGCGGCAGGCGTCCAGTTGGGCTTCGAGCCAGCCCAGGCGCTTCTCGCACAGCGTGCCGTGGCTTGCGCCGGGCACGCAGGTGTCGAGCGTGAGGAGCCGCAGCTCGCCCACACGCACCGAATACTGGATGAAGCCGGCCGTGTCGTCGCCCGTGCCGAGGTACACATGGCCGGGAAAGCTCTTGCGCAACTGGTCGCGGTCGTCGTGGTTGCCGGGCATCAGGTGGACCGGCATGGTGAGCGGGGCGAGCAGGCGCGCCAGGTGCTCGTACTCGGCGGCGCGGCCGAAGTCGGTCAGGTCACCGGTGATCACCACCGCATCGGGCTGCTGCGGCAGCGCGAGCACCGACTGCACCGCCTGCTGGAGGTAGGGCGCGGTGTCGATGCGGCCATAGGCCAGCCGGCCCGGCTCGCGGATGTGAAGGTCGGTCAGTTGGACCAGGAAGGTGTCTGGGTTCGTTGTCGTCATGCGCTGGTTTCCTGCGACGTCATCAGGCGGTCGGGGTGGACGCGAAGGCCCACCGGATCACCCGGACCGAAGGGGTTGTCGCGCCCCACGTCGGCCACCAGCAGGGGCTGGTCCTGCACGCGCAGCTGAAGCTGCACGCGGTCGCCGAGAAAGGTGCGGCGTTCGACGGTGGCGGTGCCCCAATCTGGCCGGGGCGCGCTCACTTCGACATCTTCGGGTCGCACCAACAGCATCGCATGGCTCTGCCAGGCAGGCGGGCAAGGCAGCGTGCTTCCGCCGAGTCGGACAACGCCTTGCGCGATGGCCTCGGGCGCGCGCTCCAGTCGGTTGACCCGGCCGAGGAACTCCGCGACGAAGGGATGCGCGGGCGCGCGATACAGGTCTTCGCCACGGCCGACCTGCACGATGCGGCCGGCGCGCATCACCGCAAGGCGGTCGGCGATGGCGAGCGCTTCCTGCTGGTCGTGCGTCACGTGGATGGCGGTGATGTGCAGGCGGCGCAGCAGCTCGGCGAGCTCGTCGCGCAGCGACTCCTTGAGCTTGGCGTCGAGCGCGGCCAGCGGCTCGTCGAGCAGCAGCACGCGGGGGCGCACGGCCACGGCGCGGGCCAGGGCCACGCGCTGGCGCTGGCCACCGGAGAGTTCGGCGGGGCGCTTGTTCTCCAGTCCGCCGAGGCGCACGAGGTCGACCAGCTCGCCCACGGCGCGTTTCTCTTCATCGGCTGACACACCGCGGATGCGCAGGCCATAGCCGATGTTGGCCGCCACCGTCATCTGCGGAAAAAGCGCGTAGCTCTGGAACACCATGCCCACGCCGCGGTGTTCGACGGGGCGATCAGTCACGTCCTGGTCGCCGAAGACGATGCGGCTGCCTGCATCGGGCGCTTCCAGCCCCGCGATCAGTCGCAGCAGCGTGGTCTTGCCGCAGCCCGAAGGGCCGAGCAGCGCGAGCACCTCGCCGGGCTCGACGTGCAGATTCGTCGGCTGCAGGCCGCGCGTGCCGTCCGCGTAGGTCTTCGCGCAATTCGCGATGTCGATGGGGATGCGTTCAAGTTCCATGGCGTTTCTGCATCAGGTTGGCAAGGTACTGCAGGCCCCACAGCACCGGAAGAATGACGGCGAAGAAGACCAGCGTGTAGGCCGATCCGATCTCGATGCGCATCGAGGCGTAGCTGTCGGCCAGCCCTACGGGCAGCGTGCGGGTGAGCGGCGTGTGCAGCATCCAGGTGAGGTTGAATTCACCCACCGAGAGTGTGAACACCATCAGGCTGCCGGCCACGATGGCCGGGAACACGGCGGGCACGAGGATGCCCATGAAGCGCTGGCGGAAATTCGCGCCCAGCGAGCGTGCGGCTTCTTCGAGCGCGAGCAGGTCGTCGCGCTGGAAGGCCGAACTCACGGTGCGCACCATGAAGGGCAGCGTGAAGACGATGTGGCCCACGAGGATGAAGGCGAAGCTCGTGCGAAACGCGGTGAGCTGGCCGTAGGCGAGGATCAGCGCCAGCGCGGTCGCGAGACCTGGCACGGCGACGGGCAATGTCAGCAGTTCCTCCAAGATGCGCGCGGCCCGCGAGCGGCTGCGCGCGAGCGCGTAAGCGCAAGGCACGCCCAGCAGCACGGTGCAGATCACGCAGGCGACGGCCAGCCCGATCGACCAGCCGACGGTGCCGCCGTAGTTCTCCCACACCTCGCCGAGCCAGCGCAGCGTGAGCCCGCTTTTCAGGCCCGCGCTGTAGTTGTTGACCAGCCCCGCCATCACCGACAGCAGCATCGGCGCGATCATGAAGAGGCTCACGATCACCGTGACCGCGAGCAGGAAGGGCGCCTTGGGTTGCGTGTTCTTGCGCATGCGTGTTCCTCTTTCAGCGGGCCACAGGGTTGGCCCCGAAGCGCCGCGCGACGAACAGCACCAGCCAGGTCACGAGGCCCAGCGAAATCGACAGCGACGCGGCGAGCGCGAAGTTGGCGTAGTTGGTGAACTCGTTGTAGATGGTGATCGGGATCACCTCGAACTTGCTGGCCAGCGTGAAGGCCGTGCCGAAGGCGCCCATCGAGGTCGCGAACAGGATCGCACCGCAGGCCAGCGTGGTGGGTGCGAGCTCGGGCATCCAGACGTCGCGTGCGACGCGGAGGCGCGACGCACCGAGCGAGCGCGCGGCTTCTTCGAGCTGCACGTTCATCGCCTCGGCCGCCGCGGTGTAGGTGGCGATGGCACGTGGCAACGAGAAATACAGGTACGCGAGGAACAGGCCGAGCAAGCCATACGCGAAAGTGATGCGCTCGCCGATCAGGCTGTCGCTCACGTCGGCCACCAGCCCTTGCCGCCCGCCGAGCAGGATCACGAAGAAACCGATGATCACGCCCGGAAACGACAGCGGCAGCGTGAGCAGCGACAGCAGCACGCGCTTGCCGACGAAGGCATGGCGCGCGAGGTAGATGCCCACCGCGGCGCCCAGCACCAGCGTCGCCAGCGTCACCGCCACCGACAGCACCACGGTGTTGGCCATGCTCTGCAGGTAGCGCGAGTCGGTCAGCACCGCGAAGTAGGTGGCCCAGCCTTTGTCTGCCGGGAGCGCGAGCAGGCGCACCACCGGCAGCAGCCAGAAGGCCGTGAAGAAGGCGGCTGCGGGGGCCACGCAGGCGAGCAGCCGCCAGCGTGGGTTCCAGGCGTTGGCGGACTTCATCTCGAGACGGACTCAGCGAACCTCTTTGAGGTAGCGGTCAGAGAACGCGCGCTGCGCCTCGGCCATGCGACCGTAGTCCACGCTCTTGGCACGCGCGTATTCGCTCGCCGGCAGGAACTGCGCTTCGATCTCCTTGGGCATCGCGTTCGCGCGCACCGGCCGCAGGTAGGCCTTGGCCCAGATCGCCTGGCCTTCGTCGGACAGCGTGAAGTCGAGCACCTTCTTCGCGTCGGCCGCATGCGGCGCCTTGGCGACCAGGCTCATCACATAGGGCACGACCAGCGTGCCTTCGCTCGGAATGACGAAGGCGACGTTGGCCTTGTCCTTGTACTTGGCGCGGTAGGCATTGAAGTCGTAGTCGAGCAGGATCGCGATTTCGCCCGACAGCACGCGCGCGTACGAGGTTTGCTTGGGCACGATGGGCTCGTTCTTCTGCAGCGCCTTGAAGTAGTCGATGCCCGGCGTGAAGTTGTCCAGCGTGCCGCCGCGCGCCTGGTTCACCGCCACCGCACCCACGTAGCCGACGAAGGCCGAGGCGGGGTCCAGGTAGCCGATCAGGCCCTTGTATTCGGGCTTGAGCAGGTCAGCCCATGACTTGGGAATCGGCTTGCCCTTGAGCGCATCGACGTTGACCATGAAGCCGAGCGTGCCCGAATGGATGGTGAACCAGTTGCCGGCCGGGTCCTTGAGGCCGTCGGGGATGTCTTTCCAAGCGGCGGGCTTGTAGGGCTCGATCACGCCATCTTTCGCGGCCTGCACCGCGAAGGTCACGCCCAGGTAGGTGACGTCGGCCACGGGGCTGGCCTTCTCGGCGACGAGCTGGGCGAGCGACTGGCCCGAGTTCTTGTTGTCGGCCGGCACGGTGACGCCGGTCTTGGCCTTGATGGCCTTCAACTGCGTGCCCCAGTCGGCCCATTCGGTGGGGCAGTTGTAGCAAATGGCGGTCTGGGCCATGACGCTGCCGGCGGCAACGAAGGTGGCGGCGATCAGGCCCAGGCGGGCCATGCGGGAGATGCGGAGGGACATGAAGAAGCTCCTTGGATGGATGGGAGTGGTGACGGTGATCAATCGGTGGCGACGTCGCACGCGGATGCGCACGACTCGCCGTCGCGGAAGGTGTGGGGCAGCAGCAGGCTCGCGTCGGCCTGCAGCGTGGTGCCGCCGGCCATCGCCTGGATCAGCAGTTCGACGCTGTGGCGGCCGATGTCGCTGTTGGGCTGCGCGATGGTGGTGAGGGCGGGCGTCAAGTCTTCGCCGAGCGCGATGCCGTCGAAGCCGATCACGCTGAGGTCGTCGGGCACCGAGAGTCCGCCCAGGTGCGCGGCGCGGATGCTGCGGATGGCGAGCAGGTCGTTCGAGCAGACGAGCGCGGTGGGGCGGTGATCCGCCTGCAGCACGTGGGCGAGCGCATCGACGGCGCTTTCGACGAAGGGCACTTCGATCAGCGAAGGCGCCTTCAGACCCGCGTCGGCCATGCCCTTCTGGTAGCCGCGATAGCGCTGCTGCGCGCGGTCGGATGCGGCGAGCGTGCCACTGACCATCGCGATGCGGCGATGGCCGAGCAGCACGAGGCGCGCCACCGCATCGGCCACAGCGGCTTCGCTGTCGACGGTGACGCAGGGATGGTCCGCGTGTCGGTTGTAGGCGAGCACGTAGGGCGTGCCGGTGGTGCGCAGCCGCGCGAGCGCCTTCGAAGTGGAGGGGTTCGAGACCACGAGGATCAGCCCGTCGACATTGCCGGCGAGCAGCAGTTGAACTGCGCGCTCTTCCTCGTCGAGGCGGTAGCCCGTGGTGACTGGAAGGATCGCGTAGCCACCGGCGATGGCCGCGCGCGCAATGCCCTGCAGGCATTCGGCGAAGGTCGGGTTCAGCAGCGTGGGCAGCACCACGCCCAGCGTGCGGCTGCGCTGGGTGCGCAGGGTGCGCGCGCTCGCGTTGGGCACGTAGTGAAGTTCGCGCGCCACGCGCTCCACCAGCTCGCGTGTGGCGGGCGTGACCTTGTCGGGGAAGTTGAAGGCCCGCGACACAGTGGCCACGGAGACCTTGGCTTTGGCGGCTACGGCTTGGATGCTCATCGTGCGGTGTTCATGTAATCGATTACATTGAACCGTGGCAGTATGACTTCGTCATGACATCGCGCGAAAGCGGGGAGAAACCCTCGGCCCGCCGTCGAGGGCGCAGCGACCAAAGAAAAAGGGCCCGAAGGCCCTTGAGTCATTTGCTTGACTGGCGTTATTTGCCCCGGCGAACCCGCCGGATCTCGTCAACGATCAGGCAGATGGCCCCGAGCGTGATCGCGCTGTCCGCCGCATTGAATGCCGGGAAATACCAGTTGCCCGCGTGAAAGCTCAGGAAGTCGACCACGTAGCCGTGCATCATCCGGTCGACCACATTGCCGATGGCACCGCCCAGGATGCAGGCCATCGCGAACGAAAAGAGCTTCTGCCCCGCGTGCGACCTCAGCATCCAGACGATGAAAATCGCCGCCGCCACGCCGATCGCCGTGAAGAACCAGCGCTGCCAGCCCGAATGGTCGGCCAGGAACGAGAACGCCGCCCCCGTGTTGTGCGCCCGCACGACGTTGAAGAAGCTCGTCACGTAGGTCGCATCGCCGAGCTTGTAGTAGCCCAGGATCAGCGTCTTGGTGAACTGGTCGATGATCACGATGATCACCGCCAGCCCGAGCCAGGGCCAGATGCCGAGGCTGCCACCGCGCGAACGCGATGCCGATGCGGAGCGTGCGGCGGCCATCAGGCAAAGCTCCGCGATTCGCCGGCGCCGAACAGGTTGCTCATGCAACGGCCGCAGATCGTCGGATGCGCCGGGTCGTGGCCCACGTCTTCGCGGTAGTGCCAGCAGCGCTCGCACTTCTGCGCGGTGCTCGGTGCCACGGTGGTCGCGAGCGTTTCGCCCGCCGCCAGCGCGATGGCCGAGGTGATGAAGACGAACTTCAGGTCGTCGCCCAGCGTGCTCAAGAGCGCGAAGTCGTCGGCCGGCGCGCTCAGTTGCAGGTCGGCCTGCAGCGACGAGCCGACCTTGCCTTCGGCGCGCACGGCCTCGATGTCCTTGTTGACCACATCGCGGATCTCGCGGATGCGGCCCCACTTGGCGAGCAGTGCTTCGTCGGGCGCGTCGAACTTGCAGTACGTCTCCGCGAAGATCGATTCGCCCGGCTTGCCGGTGCTCACGAACTTCCACGCTTCCTCGGCCGTGAAGCTCAGGAACGGTGCCATCCAGCGCAGCATGGCTTGCGAGATGTGCCAGAGCGCCGTCTGCGCGCTGCGGCGCGCGAGCGAGCCGGGGGCGGTCGTGTAGAGGCGGTCCTTCAGGATGTCGAGGTAGAAGCCGCCCAGGTCTTCCGAGCAGTAGATCTGCAGCTTGGACACCACCGGGTGGAATTCGTACACCTTGTAATGAGCGAGGATCTCGGCCTGGAACTGCGAAGCGCGCGCGAGCGCGTAGCGGTCGATCTCGAGCAACTGGTCGAGCGGAACCGCATCCTTGGCGATGTCGAAGTCGCTGGTGTTCGCGAGCAGGAAGCGCAGCGTGTTGCGGATGCGGCGGTACGAGTCGACCACGCGCGCGAGGATCTTGTCGTCGCCCGCGATGTCGCCCGAGTAGTCGCTCGCAGCCACCCAGAGGCGGATGATTTCCGCGCCCAGCTTGCTGCTGATTTCCTGCGGGTCGATGCCGTTCTTGAGCGACTTGCTCATCTTGATGCCCTTGGCATCGACGGTGAAGCCATGCGTGAGCAGGCCGCGGTATGGCGCGCGGTCTTCCAGCGCACAGGCGATCAGCAGCGACGAATGGAACCAGCCGCGATGTTGGTCATGGCCTTCGAGGTACAGGTCGGCTTCGGGGCCGGTGTCGTGGTGCACGGTGGGGTGCGTGCCGCGCAGCACGTGATAGAAGGTCGAGCCCGAGTCGAACCACACCTCCAGGATGTCGGTGCTCTTGGTGTAGCTCGGCGCGTCTTCAGCGCCCAGGATTTCCTCGACCGTCACGCGGCTCCAGGCCTCGATGCCGCCCTTCTCGACGATGTCGGCGGCCTGGTCGAGGATTTCCATGGTGCGCGGATGCAGCTCGCCCGAATCCTTGTGCAGGAAGAACGGGATCGGCACGCCCCAGCTGCGCTGGCGGCTGATGCACCAGTCGGGTCGGCCGGCGATCATGTCGTGCAGGCGCGCCTTGCCGTTCTCGGGATAGAAGCTGGTCTCTTCGATCGCGTCGAGCGCGGTCTGGCGCAGCGTCTTGGGCGCCTTGTCCTTGGTGAACACGCCTTCGCCCTCGTCCATGCGGATGAACCACTGGGCGGCCGCGCGGTAGATCACCGGCGTCTTGTGGCGCCAGCAATGCGGATAGCTGTGGGTGATGGTCTCGGTGGTCAGCAGCCGGTTGGCGTCGCGCAGCGCGGCGATGATCACCGGCACGGCCTTCCAGATGTTCTGGCCGCCGAAGAGCGGGAAGTCGGGCGCGTAGCTGCCGTTGCCCTGCACCGGGTTCAGGATGTCGTCGTACGCTACGCCGTGGGCGATGCAGGAGTTGAAGTCGTCCACGCCGTAGGCGGGCGAGGAGTGCACGAGGCCGGTGCCGTCGGTGGCGGTGGCGTAGTCGGCCAGGTACACCGGCGACAGGCGCCTGTAGCCGGCGTCCACGTCGTACAGCGGATGTTCGAATTCGAGCCCGCCGAGCGCCTCGCCCTTCACCGTGGCGAGCACCTTGCCGTCGAGCGCATAGCGCGTCATGCACATCTCGACCAGCGAGTTGGCCAGGATCAGGAGGCCCCGCTCGGTGTCGACCAGCGAGTATTCGATCTCGGGGTTGAGGTTGATCGCCTGGTTGGCCGGGATCGTCCAAGCGGTGGTGGTCCAGATCACGGCGAAGATGTCGCCGAGGATCGTGTGGTCGGTGCCGAAGGCCTTGAGCACCTTCTCGCGCTCGTGCGCCTTGAAGGCCACGTCGATGGTCTGGCTCTTCTTGTCGGCGTATTCGATTTCGAATTCGGCCAACGACGAGCCGCAGTCGAAGCACCAGTACACGGGCTTCAGGCCCCGGTAGACGAAGCCGCGCTCGATCACGCGCTTGAACGCGCGCAGCTCGCCGGCTTCGTTGGCGAAGTCCATGGTCTTGTAGGGATGGTCCCATTCGCCCAGCACACCCAGGCGCTGGAAATCGACCATCTGCTGCGCAATCTGCTCGGTGGCGAATGCGCGGCTCTTGGCCTGCATCTCGTCGCGGCTCAGGTTGCGGCCGAACTGCTTTTCGATGGCGTTCTCGATCGGCAGGCCGTGGCAGTCCCAGCCGGGCACGTAGAGCGCGTCGAAGCCTTCGAGCTGGCGCGCCTTGGTGATCATGTCCTTCAGGATCTTGTTCACCGCGTGGCCCATGTGGATCTGGCCGTTGGCGTACGGGGGACCGTCGTGCAGGATGAACTTGGGCGCGCCGTGGCGGGCGTCGCGCAGGCGGTGGTAGCGGCCTTCGTCGTTCCATTCCTTCACCCAGCCCGGTTCGCGCTTGGGCAGGTCGCCGCGCATCGGGAAGGGGGTGTCGGGCAGGTTCAGCGTGGAACGGTAATCAGTGGGGGAAGCAGCGTCAGACATGTTGGGGTGCGAAACAGAGTGGCTTCGACAGGCTCAGCCCGAACTGCATTGAGCGGTCGGTGCGGAAGATATAGCCGTTCGCCCTGAGCTTGTCGAAGGGCGGCAGCACGGGGCGTGCAGGGCTAAATTCGGTCGCGCGTGGTCTGGCGGTGGGTTTCGGCGTGGGTCGATGCAAAGAACGCGCGTGCGTCGCGCCCATCCTTGGCGATGCCCGCAGTGAGGGCCTCGAGGCTGGTGTAGCGCAATTCGTCGTGCAGTTTGTGCAGGAGTTCCACGCGGACGATTTTACCGTAGGCCCCTTCGGACCCCAGATGCGAGGGCCACTCCAGGCAATGGGTCTCCAGCAGCACCCGGCCGCCATTGACGTCATTGGCGTCCAGCGAGGGGCGCACGCCGAGGTTGGCCACGCCCGGCAGGGGCTTGTCGGCCAGGCCGTGCACCAGCACCGCGAAGATGCCGCTGGCGGCCGGTTTCCAGTGCTTGAAGCGCAGGTTGAGGGTGCGAAAGCCATCGTCCTGGCCCGGCGCCGAGGCGCCCAGCGCGCGGCCGAGCTTGCGGCCATGGACCACGTGGCCCGAAATTGTGTAGGGCCGCCCGAGCAGCGTCTGCGCATCGGCCATGCGGCCCTCGGCCAGCGCCTCGCGCACGGCCGAACTGGACACGCGCAGGCCATGCACTTCATAGCTGTTCATGCGCGCCACGTCGAAGCCGCGCGTGTCGCCGGCTGCATCGAGCATCGCGTAGTCGCCGGCCCGCTTGGCGCCGAAGCGGAAATCGTCGCCCACCAGCACATAGCGCGCGCCCAGGCCGTCGACCAGCACGTTCTGGATGAATTCCTCGGGCGATTGGGAGGCGAGCCGGCCGTCGAAGGGCAGCACGATGGTCTGCGCGACGCCGCAGGCGGCAAGCTCGCTCAATTTGTCGCGCAGGGTGCCGATGCGGGCCGGCGCCAAGTCGGGTTTCTTGGTCAGGGCAGCGAAATAGTCGCGCGGGTGCGGCTCGAAGGTCAGCACGCAACTCGGCAGCCCGCGCTGGCGGGCCTCGGTCTGCAACAGCGCGAGCATGGCCTGGTGCCCACGGTGCACACCGTCGAAATTGCCAATGGTGAGGGCGCAGGCGGGGGCTACGCCCGGGTGCCGGAAGCCGCGAAAAACCTGCATCGGTGAGTATCTTTTTGATAGCGCCTTTCGCCCGTCAAATGGGCGAATCAGGCCGTTTTGTCACAAAGCCGGTATATTGTGACGCAGTGCGTCGCTTGGCGTGGGTCTCTGATGCGCTCCGTGTCCCTGGTCTTTCCGTGTTCTCTCCCTTTCTTGAGGAGGCGTGTGTGAAGGTCTTGAAGCTGTCGGCCCAAGGGCTGCCCCAGTCATGGATATCGCTCGAACAGGCGGTGATCCACTACGCGGCGGACGAAGTTCGCTGGGAAGTGGGGGCGCAGGTCGCGGTGTTTCGCGGCGGGCACAACGCCGTCACGGGCGAGCAGTCGCAGATTGCGATCAACAGCATCATCGGCACCAAGGGCGTGCCGCGCATCAATCCCTTCACCCAGCGTCCGGGGCTCACCAACAGCAAACTGTTCTCGCGGGACCGCAATGTCTGCGCCTACTGCGGCGGGCATTTCCACGAAGACGAGCTCACGCGCGAGCACATCATTCCGTTCGCCCAGAAGGGCATCGACACCTGGATGAACGTGGTCACGGCCTGCAAGCCCTGCAACCACCGTAAGAGCAGCCGCACGCCCGAGCAGGCGAACATGCCGCTGCTGTATGCGCCCTACGTGCCCAGCCTCTGGGAAGATTTCATTCTGCGAAATCGCCGCATCCTGGCGGACCAGATGGAATTCCTGATGGCGCACCTGCCGCAAAGCTCGCGGCTGCACGACACCTGATTAGCTTCTTCAGCGCTTCCAGCCAGGCGGGCGCTTCTCGATGAAGGCCTGAACGCCTTCGAGCGCGCTCTCGTCCATCATGTTGCAGGCCATGGTCTGGCTGGCGTCTTCCAGCGCGGCTTCGATGCCTGTTTCCAACTGCCGATAGAACAGGGCCTTGCCCAGCGCCAGCGCCTTGCGGGGCTTGGCGACGATGCTGGCGACCAGCGCTTCGACCGCGGCATCGAGTTCGGCCGGTGCCGCCACCCGGTTGACCAGCCCCTTCTCCCGCGCTTCCTGTGCGCTGATGAATTCACCGGTCACCAGCATCTCGAAGGCTTCCTTGCGCCCGAGGTTGCGCGACAGCGTGACGCTCGGCGTCGCGCAGAACAGCCCCACGTTCACGCCGCTGACGGCAAAGCGCGCTTCGCTCGACGCCACGGCCAGGTCGCACACGGCGACCAGCTGGCAGCCTGCGGCCGTCGCAATGCCGTGCACGCGCGCGATCACCGGCACGGACAGCCGCTGGATCGACAGCATCATCGCGCCGCAGCGCTCGAAGAGCTGCTGGTAGTAGCCGAGCGACGGCTCCGCGCGCATCTCCTTCAGATCATGGCCCGCGCAGAAGGCCTTGCCCTCGGCCGCGATGACGACGGCGCGCACGGTCTCGTCGGCTGCGATGTCGCCCAGTGCCGTTTCCAGCGCGCCGAGCATGCCTTCCGAGAGGGCGTTGAAGGAGGCCGGCCGGTTCAGCGTCAGCGTGACCACGCCGCGCGCATCGCGTGTGTTCAGCACGAAGGGGGAACTGATGTCGCTCATGTCCGTTGTCCTCGCTCAGTAAGTCAGTTCGAGCACCGTCACATGCTCCTTCACCGCCGGCCATGTCAGGCCGGTGATGCGCTCGCCGTTGAATTCACCGGTGACCGCACGCTGCTGTTCGCTCGCGGCAACCCTCAACCTGGAGCTCGACACCCCCGAGCCCTTGGGCGGCACGCCGGCCGGCAGGCTTTGCCCATCGAAGCGCATGGTGTCGCGCTCCGCATCGAAGTAGCCGCGCGGCCGCGTGAAGACCACGACCACGTTGGCGCTGCCATCACCGGGCGTGATGCGCTCGGGGCGCAGGTTCACGACGCCGCTGCTGCGCGGGAAAGGGCTGCGGTAGATGTGCGTGGTGCCGTAGCCGGGCGCGCTCAGGACGAACTCGTAAGCCGTGCCGCCGCGCGCGCTGAACGGGCCCCAGCGGCCGTCGGCGCCGATGTTCTTGCTGTGCACCGCGTCGCCCTGCCGCACGCCGGTGGCTGGGTCGACCGGGTAGATGCGCAGCTGTCCGCCGTTCAGCGAGAGGTTTTCCGCGCCGATCGCCCGGCCATCGAGCACGACGTTCGTCTCGGCCGCCACCGCCGTGCTGCGCGGAGCCTGGCCGGTCAGGAACTGCCATGTCGCCGCAAATGCGGCGGGCGAGAACGAAGTCTCGCGGTGATCCGCGCGCGGCAGCACGACATTCGTCGCGCCCTTGAGCGCCGGCCCGTCGAAGCCGATGTTGGTTGGCTTGCCGGGGGCGCCGATCCACACGCCATCGGGCTGCGCGTACTTGTCGTTATTGTCCGAGCGCAAGGTGAGCCACTTCACGCCGGGCGTGACCTCGTCGCCATTCGTGCCCTTGGGCGCATTGAGTTGCGTCATGAAGCCCGAAAGGCCCGAGAACTCGTTGTTCTCGCGGAAGCCCTTCACTGCCCAGATGCCATGCGCCGGGTTGCCGCCCAGCACCACATGGCTCACTACGGCCGCGCCGCCGCCGTTCTGCACATAGTTGCGGATCGTGTTGCCACCGCGCGAGTTGCCGATCAGCACCACCTTGCTCGCGCCCGTGGCCTTGAGCACCTTGTCGACCTCGGCCTTCAGGAAGATGGCTGAATCGGTGGTCGAGCTGCGGCCGGGCTGGGCGACCGCGTCGTCGTCGCGGGCGACAGGGTTCGGCTGATCGACCGCAAAGAGCCGGTCGCGCGGCCAGCCGTTCGATTCGAAGCGCCAGATCGTGGTTTGCCACAGCGCTGCCGAATCGCCGTTGCCGTGCATGAAGACGATCGGCGGACGCTCGGTGTACGAGGGCGTGGGCGCTGTAGCGCAGGCGGTCAGCATGGCGGTCGAGACGAGCCCGAGGGCGAGGATGGTGCGGCGGGATGGCATGTTTCTGTCCTGGCTGGGTTCCAAGTGAAAACGCCCGCCGGCGCAAGGCGGGCGGGCGTTGGATGCTATGGGAAAACTGCTGTCAGGCGAAGACGCCCGCTGTGTCCTGCATGCGCGCGGACACTTCGCCCAGATGGTGCAGCGTGTCGCCGAAGGTCATCTCGAGCTGCGTGAGCTTGCGGAAGTAGTGGCTGCCGATGTATTCGTCGGTCACCCCGATGCCGCCATGCAGCTGCACCGAGTTGGCGGCCACGTAGCGCATCGACGTGCCCAGCTGGTACTTGGCGCGCGCCAGCGCCTGGCGCCGTTCCTCGGGCGGGGCGTTGAGCTTGAGCGTTGCGTAGTAGCTCATCGAGCGTGCGAGTTCCAGCTGCATCTTCATGTCGGCGACGCGGTGGCGCAGCGCCTGGAAGGTGGAGATGGTCACGCCGAACTGCTTGCGCTGGTTCATGTACTCGACGGTGAGGGCGACGGTCTTGTCCATCACGCCGACCGCTTCGGCGCAGGTGGCGGCAATGCCGACATCGACCGCGTATTCCAGTGCGGCCAGACCGTCCGTCGTGATCAGCGTGGCGTCGGCCTTGTCGAACACGACCTCGGCCGCGCGACCGCCGTCCTGCGTGCCGTAGCCGCGGGCCTCGACGCCGCTCGCGCTGCGCTCGACCAGGAAGAGGGCGATCTTGCCGTCCACCTTGGCCGGGACGATGTACGCGTCGGCTTCGTCGCCGACCGCCACCACGCTCTTGGCGCCGTTCAGCGACCAGCCGTCGCCGGCCTTGACGGCGTGGGCGTCGCACACGTCGAGGCGGTAGCGCGCCTTGCGCTCCTGGTAGGCCAGCACCACGATGGCCTGGCCGCCGGCGATGCGCGGCAGCCAGTTGTCCTTGGTGCCTGCGTCGGCATAGCCGCTGAGCACGGCGCCGGCGATCAGCGTCTGCGCGAAGGGTTCCAGCACGATGCCACGACCCAGCTCTTCCATCACGACCATGCCGGCCACCGGGCCCATGCCCAGGCCGCCGTCGTCTTCGGCGATGTAGAGGCCGCCCAGGCCCAGCTCGGCCAGTTCATCCCACGCCTCGCGCGAGAAGCCGCCCTTGGCCTCGATGCCGCGGCGGCGCTCGAAGTCATAGCCCTTGTCGACCCATTTGCGAACGGCGTCGCGCAGTTGTTCCTGGTCGTCGGTGAAATTGAAATCCATGTTCTTGTCTCCTCAGCCCAGAACCGTCTGCGCGACGATGTTGCGTTGCACTTCGTTCGAGCCGCCGTAGATGGTGGTCTTGCGCATGTTGAAGAAGGTCGACGACAGCGGCGCGATGGCCGGGTTGCCGCCCGGGAAGTTGCCCTGCCAGCCGGCTTCCATCGCCTCGCGGATCAGCGGCAGCGAATAGGGACCGCCGGCCAGCATCATCAGTTCGCTGTAGCGCTGCTGGATCTCGCTGCCGCGGATCTTGAGCAGGCCCGCGACGTCGAGCGAGTTCTTGCCCGAGGTAGCGGCCGAGAGCACGCGCAGCACCATCATCTCGAGTGCGACGATGCCGACCTCGAGCTTGGCGATCTCGTCGCGGAAACGCTGGTCTTCATAGACGCCTTCGCTCTTGGCGATGCGCTTCAGGCGCTCGAGCTCGCGCTTCGCGCGGTTCACGTCGGCGATGTTGGTGCGCTCGTGCGAGAGCAGGTGCTTGGCGTAGGTCCAGCCCTTGTTCTCTTCGCCGATCAGGTTTTCGGCAGGCACCTCGACGTTGTCGAAGAACACTTCGTTGACTTCATGGCCGCCGTCCAGCAGCTTGATCGGGCGCACGGTGACGCCGGGCGATTTCATGTCGAGCAGCAGGAAGCTGATGCCGGTTTGCGGCTTGCCTTCGCTGCTGGTGCGCACGAGGTTGAACATCCAGTCGCCGTACTGGCCGAGCGTGGTCCAGGTCTTCTGGCCATTGACGATGTATTTGTCGCCCTTGCGCTCGGCCTTGGTCTTGACGGAGGCGAGGTCGGAACCCGAACCGGGTTCGCTGTAGCCCTGGCTCCACCAGACTTCGCCGCTGGCGATGCCGGGGAGAAAGCGCTTTTGCTGCTCGGCGTTGCCGAAGGCCATGATCACCGGGGCGACCATCACAGGGCCAAAGGGAACGATGCGGGGCGCGCCGGCGAGGGCGATCTCTTCCTCGAAGAGGTGGCGCTGTACGGCGGTCCAGCCAGGGCCGCCGAATTCGGTGGGCCATCCGTAGCCCAGCCAGCCCTTCTTGCCGAGGATCTTTGCCCAGTTCTGCAGATCGTCGCGCGTGAGTTCGAGCGCGTTGTGCACCTTGTGCGAAATCTCTTTGGGGAGGTTGTCCTTGACCCATGCGCGAATCTCTTCGCGGAACTTCTGTTCTTCGGGCGTGAAGCTCAAATCCATGCGTGCCTCGCTGTGTTGATCGGTCACCGCCGACGCGGTGTGTCTCCGGAGCTTCGAGTTTTAGCACGGTCGTGCTGTGATCTGGTGTCCGCGTTGCGACAAGCCACGCACGGATAATCCCGCCCTCCCATGAAGAACATCGTGATCCTGATTTCCGGCGGCGGCTCCAACATGGCCGCCATCGTGCGTGCGGCCGAACGCGATTGCTGGGCCGAGCGGTTCGGCGCGCGCATTGCGGCTGTCGTGAGCAACAAGGCCGAAGCCGGCGGGCTTGCGTTCGCCAAGACGCATGGCATTGCCACCGAGGTTGTCCCGCACAAGGAATTTCCGACCCGGGAGGCTTTCGACGAGGCGCTGGCGAAGGTCGTCGACGCGCATTCGCCGACGCTGGTGGTGCTGGCGGGGTTCATGCGCATCCTGACGCCGGGCTTCGTGGGGCGCTATGCGGGACGGCTGGTGAACATCCATCCTTCGCTGCTGCCGGCCTTTCCGGGGCTCCATACCCATCAGCGCGCCATCGACGCGGGCTGCAAGGTGGCCGGCGTGACCGTGCACCAGGTCACCACCGAACTCGACCATGGGCCGATCCTCGCGCAGGCCGTGGTGCCCGTGCTGCCCGACGACACCGCGGCCACCTTGGCGGGGAGGGTGCTGGCGCAGGAGCATCAGTTGTATCCACGCGCCATTGCTGGATGGCTGTCGGATACATCGAGTCACATTCGTTAATTTTGTTTATATTGGCAGGTTTTCGGGGAGTTCGAAGTGAGGAATCCATACCAAAACCTGCTGGCGACTGTTGCTGGAGCCGCTCTCCTGGCGGGCTGTGCAGCGTCGACACCGGCGCCGACACCTGCCCCCGCCCCGGCGCCTGCTGCGCGGACGGAGCCGGTCTACCAATGCAACGCCGATGGCGCCAAGTTCGCCGTCGGCCAGCCTCTGACACCGCAGCTCGAGGCCGCAGCCCGGGCCCGGTCCGGCGCAGGGGTCGTCCGCGCGCTGAAGCCGGGCGAGGCCGTCACGATGGAATTCAACGGCGGTCGGCTCAACCTCCACGTCGATGCGCGCAACCGCGTGACCGCTGTCGGCTGCGGTTGACCCGTGCCTGCGCCAGCCCGGCTAGATCGGCGTGAACCTGCGCCGCATCACGCCGTCGATTTCGATCATTTCGCCGAACATCCCGGCGGGGCGGACCCAGAGGCCGTGGGCCCCGTAAAGAGCGCGATACAGCGTCATGGGCTCCAGGGTCTCGCTGTGGCGCACGGTGCCCAGGACTTCGTATTCGCCGCCCTTGTAGTGGCGGTAGCGGCCTGGAGGCGTTTCGATCAGGGGTGGCAGGTCGTTGTCTTTCAACGGGGGCTTCTTTCTTCAAAAACGGTCGGTGCTTGATTTGACGGGAGTCGAATGGATCGCGCGGATTTTGTTCACCTGGTTCGACTGAGCGAGCATGCCAGTGCCGACAACAGCGCGCGCTACCGGCGCAGCGTCGCGGCGTTCGCCGCACTCGGCTACCTCTGGGTGCTGGGCTGCCTCGGGCTCTCGGTGGGCATCATCGCCTGGGTGGTTTCGTCGCTCGGGCGCGAACGCTTCAGCGTGTCGCACGGCTGGCTGCTGGTCTTTTCCCTGGGGCTGCTCTGGGCCACGGTGCGCGCACTCTGGGTGCGCTTCGATGAACCTGAAGGCAAGGAGCTCTCGCGCGACGATGCGCCGGCGCTCTTCGAGGCACTGGACCGCATCCGCGGCAAGATCAAGGGACCGCCGGTCCATCGCGTCTTCCTCGACGACGATTTCAACGCCAGTATCCGGCAGGTGCCGCGCTTCGGCCTCTTCGGCGGCGCGGTCAACTCCCTGAGCATCGGGCTGCCGCTCCTGATGATGCTCAATCGGCAGCGGCTGCTGTCGGTGCTGGCGCACGAGTACGGCCACCTGCGCGGCAACCACGGCAAGCTGAGCGCCTGGATCTACCGTACGCGGCTCTCGTGGCTCAAGCTGGACGCGAGCCTGCAACAAGACGAAGGCGTGATGGCGCTGGTGTCGCAGGCCTTTTTCCGCTGGTATTTCCCACGCTTCGCGGCCAAGACCTTCGCGCTGGCCCGACAGGACGAATACGAGGCCGACCGCATCTCAGGCCGGCTGCTGGGCACTGCGGTGGCCGCGGCCGCGCTGACCGAGATCGCAATCAAGGGCAACTGGTACGCCAACGAGTTCTGGCCGTCGCACTGGGCCCGCGCCGAACTGGAGCCGCAAGCCCCGGGGCCCTTCGCGGCCCTGCGGAAACTCGCTCACGCGCCGCCGAGCGACGATTTCGCCCGCCAGGCGCTGCGCGAGGCGATGCGCCGCGTCAGCGACCTGGACGACACCCACCCGGTGCTGCGCGACCGGCTGGAAGCGCTGGGGCAGAAGGCGGTTTTGCCGCCCTGGTCGGAGCGGCCGGCGCTCGATCTGCTGGCCGACAGTGCGAAGTGGATCGGCCATTTCGACAACCTGTGGCGTCGCGCCCACGCCAGCGACTGGAAGCAACACCATGCGCACCGTGCGCGCATCCGCGAGCGCATCGCGGTGCTGGCCGCGCGCGGCGAACGCAACACGCCCGACGAGATGGTCGAGTGGGCCGATTCCGAGCGCCGGCTCGATCCGGCGGCGCTGGTGCGCGTTCGTTACGAGAGCGCACTGCGCATTGCGCCGGAGCACCCGGGGGCACTGCGCGGGCTGGTCCAGATGCTGCCCGTGAGCGATCGCGCGGGCCGTCTCGCGGTGCTCGAGCGGCTGCACCAGTCGGGCGCCGCCAGCCGCTGGTGGGCCGCCAAGAGCGCCGTCGCGTCGTTGGAAGATCCTGACGCCGGGCTCCACGACGAGGAAGCGCTGAAGCTGTGGCGCGGCCGGCTCAAGGAGGCAGAAGAGGCCGAGGCGCGCGCCTGGGAGGAAATCACCGAGACGCCCTTCTTCAGCCAGATCGGGCGGCACGACCTGAACGACCACGAACTGGGCGAGTTGAAGGCGGATCTCGTTCGCTGCCTTCCCGTGTCGCGCGCCTGGCTGGTGCGCAAGAACCTGCGCGAATTCCCTTGGCGCCGTGCGTACATCGTGTTCGTCGAACTGCCGGGGCTCGATGACGGCGACCGCTGGCAGCTGTGCCGCCAGTTGGAGCAGACGCTGACCCTGCCGGGTGCGGCGCTGGTGCTCTGGGCCGGCGATTCGCCCACGCTGGCGGACATCGAGCAGCACGCTTTCGGGGTGGCCTGGACGCGCGAGGCCTAGCACGGCGACCGCCTGAGACAATCGGGGGATGCACCCCAAAGCCCTGTTGGAGGCCACCGCCGATCTGGTGGGCCTTGTCCTGAAATTCGATCACCCGGCCGACCAGGTCGTTTCCCGCTTCTTTCGCGACCACCGCGAGTTCGGTCCGCGCGAGCGCGCCACGCTGGCCGAGACCGTCTACACCGTGCTTCGCAAGAAGCTCCTGTTCGATCACCTCTCGCCCTCGGGCAGTGGCTCGAAGGAGCGCCGCATGGCGATCCTGGGCTTTCACGGTCCGCGCGACTTTCTCAAGAGCGCACTCAACGACACCGAGAAGCGCTGGCTCGACAACTGCGATGCCGTCAAGCCGGAAGACCTGCTGGAGCGCCATCGCCACAATCTGCCGGAATGGCTGGTGACGCCGCTCAAGGCGCAACTTGGCGACGGCTTCTGGCCGCTGGTCGAAAGCCTGCAGCAGCCGGCGCCGCTCGATCTGCGCGTCAATGCACTGACCGACAAGCGGGCAGAAGTGAAGGCTGAGCTTGCGAAGGCTGCTATCAAATCTGAAGCAACGCCGTTCTCACCGTGGGGCTTGCGCATCGAAGGCAAGCCGGCGCTAACCAAGCTGGATGCGTTCGCTCGCGGTGCCGTCGAGGTGCAGGACGAAGGCTCCCAGCTCCTAGCGCTGCTGCTGGATGCCAAGCGCGGCGAGATGGTGGTCGATTTCTGCGCCGGCGCGGGTGGCAAGACCCTGGCCATCGGCGCCACGATGCGAAATACCGGCCGGCTCTACGCCTTCGATACGTCGGCGCACCGGCTCGACGCGCTCAAGCCACGGCTGGCGCGCAGCAAGCTCTCGAACGTTCACCCGGCCGCCATCGCCCATGAGCGGGACGACCGGATCAAGCGCTTGGCGGGCAAGATCGACCGCGTTCTGGTCGACGCGCCCTGCTCGGGGCTTGGGACGCTGCGGCGTAATCCCGACCTGAAATGGCGCCAGTCGCCCAAATCGGTGGAGGAACTGACGGTCAAGCAGACGGCCATCCTGCAAAGTGCGGCTCGGCTTGTGAAGTCGGGCGGCCGGCTGGTTTACGCCACCTGCAGCGTACTGCCGGAGGAAAACGAGGCCATCGCCGAGGCTTTCGGCGCCGCCAACCCCGATTTCGAGCCCGTGGACGCCGCGGAACTGCTGCAGGGGCTCAAAGTGGAGGGTTTCGAGGCACTTTGCGCTGGCGGCGCAGATAGCAGGCGCTATCTACGCCTATGGCCGCACCGCCATTCGACCGACGGTTTCTTCGCGGCCGTGTGGAACCGCAAATAGGGGCGGGACTCCAAACTAGGGTTAATCAGCGCTTTTCCTGAAGGGTAAACGGCCTCGTTTTGACGCTGTCGCCTTAAAATTGCTGGTTAGCTTAAGGCTGCACCTTCGTGTGGCTATGGAGTACCTGACTCAATGTTGCTTCCTGACTCTGCCGTTCTCAATGCGGCCATCCAATGGCTCGGACACGGCTTGTGGGACCTCACATGGTGGCAAGTCGTGCTGTACACGCTCGTCACCACGCACATCACGATTGCTGCGGTCACGATTTTCCTGCACCGCACGCAAACGCACCGGGCCATGGATCTGGGCCCGATTCCCTCGCATTTCTTCCGCTTCTGGCTGTGGCTCGGCACCGGCATGGTGACCAAGGAATGGGTTGCCATTCACCGCAAGCACCACGCCAAATGCGAAACGCAGGAAGACCCGCACAGCCCGCAGGTCAAGGGCATCGACGAGGTGTTCTGGCGCGGCGCAGAGCTGTACCGCAAGGAGTCGAAGAACAAGGACACGATCGATCGCTACGGCCACGGCACGCCCGATGACTGGATCGAGCGCAACCTGTATTCGCGCTATAGCTGGCAAGGCGTGGGCCTGATGCTGGTGATCAACCTGGCGCTGTTCGGTACGCTCGGCATGGCCGTGTGGGCCGTCCAGATGCTCTGGATTCCGATCACTGCCGCCGGCATCATCAACGGCATCGGCCACTACTGGGGCTACCGCAACTTCGAGGCACCCGATGCCAGCCGCAACATCATGCCCTGGGGCCTGATCATCGGCGGCGAAGAACTGCACAACAACCACCACACCTACCCGACATCGGCCAAGTTCTCGGTCAAGAAGTACGAGTTCGACATCGGCTGGATCTACATCCAGGCGATGCAGGCCATCGGCTGGGCCAAGGTCAAGAAGGTGCCGCCGAAGATGCAGATGGGCGACATCCAGCCTGTGGCCAACGAGAAGACGCTCGAGGCCGTCATCGCCAATCGCTACGAAGTCATGGCCGGCTACGCCCGCGAAATGCGCCGCGCAACCAGCGAAGAGTTGGCCCTGCTGAAGACCAAGGGCGCCGACCTGTCGGTGCTCAAGGCCGCCAAGCGCTGGCTGCACCGCGACGACGACAAGGTGCCCGCATCCGCCCGCCCGCACATCGTGCAGGCACGTGCAGCCCACCCGGTGCTCGACAAGATGGTGACGATGCGTGAAGAGTTGCGTCAGCTTTGGATGAACACCTCGCAGTCGCGCGAGCAACTGGCGGCCGATCTGGCGGCCTGGTGCCACCGTGCTGAAGCCAGCGGCATTGCGGGTTTGCGCGAGTTCTCGACGCGCCTGCGCGCTGCACGCACCTGAGAGGCTTGGCCTTTCAATAAAAAAGCCGACCTGGGGTCGGCTTTTTTGTATCCGCCGTATTTGTGCATTGGTATTGCCGGAAGGGGCAACACAAATCGACAGGCAACAAAAAACCCGCTGGGTGAGCAGCGGGTTTTTCGTTTGGAAGATCAGGCTGAATTACTTCAGCTTGATTTCCTTGTATTCGACGTGCTTGCGCGCCTTCGGGTCGAACTTCATGATCGACATCTTTTCAGGCATCGTCTTCTTGTTCTTGCTGGTCGTGTAGAAGTGGCCGGTACCCGCGGTGGATTCCAGCTTGATCTTTTCGCGTCCGCCTTTGCTCGTTGCCATGATTCAGCTCCTTAAGCTTGGCCGCGTGCGCGCAGGTCTGCGAGCACGGCGTCGATACCGTTCTTGTCGATCAGGCGCAGTGCAGCGCTCGAAACGCGCAGGCGAACCCAGCGGTTTTCAGTCTCGACCCAGAAACGGCGGTATTGCAGGTTCGGCAGGAACCGGCGCTTGGTTTTGTTGTTGGCGTGGGAAACGTTGTTTCCGACCATCGGGCCTTTGCCCGTTACGTCGCATACGCGTGCCATGTGGACACTCTTTCTTGAACAGCTGGCACCGGCGCAATCGTGGTGATTGCAGGTGTTTTGCAGCTTGACCTCGCCAGAAAACGGGTGGCGGTACCCCGGCTTTGCCTGAACATCAGAAACGCTCGTGAGAGGGCCCTGTTTCGGCAAAGCCTCGGATTATAGCCCTTTCGGGCCGCAGCCGGATTAGAGCGTGCCGTCCTGCTCCAGGAAGCGCTGTGCGTCCAGGGCAGCCATGCAGCCCGTGCCGGCGCTCGTGATGGCCTGGCGGTACACGTTGTCCTGCACATCGCCGGCGGCGAAGACGCCCGGAATGCTGGTCATCGTGGCGAAGCCCTGCAGACCCGAGCGCGTCAGGATGTAGTTGTCCTTCATTTCCAGCTGGCCCTGGAAGATGTCGGTGTTGGGGTGGTGTCCGATGGCGATGAAGCAACCCTTGAGATCGATCTGCTCGGTCTCTCCGGTCTGCGTGTTCTTGATGCGGATGCCGGTCACGCCCGTGCCGTCTCCCAGCACCTCGTCGAGTTCGTTGTGCAGCTTCAGCACGATCTTGCCTTCGGCAACCTTCTCCTTGACCTTGTCGATCAGGATCGGCTCGGCGCGGAACTTGTCGCGGCGATGCACCAGCGTGACCTTGTTCGCGATGTTGGCGAGGTACAGCGCTTCCTCGACGGCCGTGTTGCCGCCGCCGATCACGCAGACTTCCTGCTCACGATAGAAGAAGCCGTCGCAGGTCGCGCAGGCGGAGACGCCGCGGCCCATGAACTTCTGTTCCGAATCCAGGCCCAGGTACTTGGCAGATGCCCCCGTCGCGATGATCAGCGAATCGCAGGTATAGGTGCCGCTGTCGCCGGTCAGTATGAACGGGCGCTTGCTCAGGTCGACCTTGTTGATATGGTCGAAAACGATCTGCGTCTTGAAGCGCTCGGCGTGTTCGAGAAAACGCTGCATGAGTTCCGGCCCCTGCACGCCATGCACATCGGCGGGCCAGTTGTCGACCTCGGTGGTGGTCATCAACTGGCCGCCCTGGGCGATGCCCGTGATGAGCAAAGGCTGCAGGTTTGCGCGGGCCGCGTAGACGGCCGCGGTATAGCCGGCGGGGCCGGAGCCGAGAATCAAAACCTTGGCGTGTTGGGGAGCAGACATGAATAGAAAACCTAGGATATACGCTGCGTCAGCGTGTACATTTTCAGGGTGGTAGCGATATATATGGAGTATCACCGCCCGGTTCAACACCGGGTGCACGGTGTTTTCAATGCGCGCGATTGTAGTAATCCATTGGCTTGCCTTCTGGACCAACTCCGTGCGCTGTCTCAGGGATTGATAAATGTCGATGCTGTCCAACCTTGAATTGCTTCGGCGCGTTCCTTTGTTCGCGTCGTTGACGGCCACGCAGTCCGCAAGCATCGCGGATGCGATCATCAAGAAGCGCTTCAAGCGCGCCGAAGTTGTCGTGGAGCAGGGCAAGAAGTCCGATGCGCTCTACATCATCCTGACCGGGAGAGCCCGGGTGACCAGTGCCGACAGCCGAGGCCGCGAGGTCATCCTGGCCACACTGCACCCCGGCGACTACCTCGGCGAAATGAGCCTGATCGACGACGAGCCGCATTCGGCCACGGTGCGCACCGAGATCCAGTGCGACGTCCTCATGCTCGGCCGCGATGCGTTTGCGCGCTGCCTGCCCGAGAACTCCTCGATGGCCTACAACATCATGCGCGGCCTGGTGCAGCGCCTGCGCCATGCCGACCGGAAGATCGAGTCCCTGGCGCTGATGGACGTCTACGGTCGCGTGGCCCGCTCGCTGCTCGAATTCGCCGTCGACGACGGCGCTGGCAACCTCAAGGTGCGCGACAAGATCTCCCGCCAGGACCTGGCCAAGATGGTCGGTGCCTCGCGCGAAATGGTGAGCCGCGTAATGAAGGATCTGGAAGAGCGCGGTTTCGTTCAGACCCTGGACGATGGCTCGATGATCGTCAAGGAACGGCTCCTGACGCTCACCTGAGCGTTCGGGCCGGTCGCTTCTGGTGGCGCCGGCCTTTTGTTGTAGTGTTCGGGCGTCCGGCCCCCGATTTCCAGGGCCGGGTGCCGTGTTTTCATGACCTATTCGCTCAATACGCTTCAATCTTCTTCCGCCGCCGATGGGCAACCCGTGCGCGTGCGCGCCATGCGCTTCGCCCACGAGATCACGCTGATCGCCGGATTCGCAGCGCTGTTGTTCTGGTTGCTCGCGATGCTGAGCTTCACGCCCTCCGACGCCGCCTGGTCGACCTCGGGCACCGGGGGCGAAATCAAGAACTGGGGCGGCCGCATCGGCGCCTGGCTGGCTGATGGCAGCTACTACGCGGCCGGCTATTCCGTCTGGTGGTGCCTCGCAGCGGGCCTGCGGGCCTGGCTGTCTTCTCTGGCCAGCTGGTTGCGCGGCGGCGAGGCCGCACCGGCCGAGCAGCCCCCTCGCGGTCGCTTCAATCGCAGCCGCCTCGCGTTCTGGTTCGGCCTGATCCTGCTGTTGTGCGCGAGCACCATGCTCGAATGGTCGCGCCTGTACCGGCTCGAATCACACCTGCCGGGTTCGGGTGGCGGTGCGCTCGGTTATCTCGTGGGGCCGGCCAGCGTGCGCTGGATGGGCTTCACCGGCTCGGCGCTGGTCGCCATCGCCGGCGGCGTGATCGGCTCGGCGCTGGTCTTCCGTTTCTCGTGGAGCCTGATTGCCGAGCGCATCGGTGCCCGGGCCTATTCGCTCTTCGAGTCGCGCCGCGAGAAACGCGAAATGGCCGCCGATATCGCCATGGGCAAGCAGGCTGCCCGCGAGCGCGCCGAGGCCGACGAGCCTGCGTTCACGCGCGGCGATTCGGGCAGCAAGGGCGGCGAGCCCGCCATGACGACCGATTTCCCCGAGGACGAGGAAATCCTCATCGAGCCGCGCCCCAAGCGCCGCCCACCGTCGCCACCGGTGCAGATCGAACCCGCGATGACCGAGGTGCCCCGAAGCGATCGCGTTGTCAAGGAGCGTCAAAAGCCCCTCTTCAAGGAACTTCCCGACAGCAAGCTGCCGCAGGTCGACCTGCTCGATGCGGCGCTGGCGCGCCAGGAAACCGTCTCCGCCGACACGCTCGAGATGACCTCGCGCATGATCGAGAAGAAACTCAAGGACTTCGGCGTCGAAGTGCGCGTGGTGCTCGCCTCGCCGGGCCCGGTGATCACGCGCTACGAAATCGAGCCCGCCACCGGCGTCAAGGGCTCGCAGATCCTGGGCCTTGCCAAGGACCTCGCACGTTCGCTCTCGCTGGTGTCGATCCGCGTGGTCGAAACCATTCCTGGCAAGAACTACATGGCGCTCGAGTTGCCGAACGCCAAGCGCCAGTCGATCAAGCTCAGCGAAATCCTGGGCTCGCAGATCTACAACGAAGGCAAGTCCATGCTCACCATGGGCCTGGGCAAGGACATCATCGGCAACCCCGTGGTGGCCGACCTCGCGAAGATGCCGCACGTGCTGGTGGCCGGCACCACCGGCTCGGGCAAGTCGGTCGGTATCAACGCGATGATCCTGTCGCTGCTCTACAAGGCCGAGGCACGGGACGTCCGCTTGTTGATGATCGACCCGAAGATGCTCGAAATGTCGGTCTACGAAGGCATTCCGCACCTGCTGGCCCCCGTGGTCACCGACATGCGCCAGGCCGCGCACGGCCTGAACTGGTGCGTGGCCGAGATGGAGCGCCGCTACAAGCTCATGAGCAAGCTGGGCGTGCGCAACCTGGCCGGCTACAACACCAAGATCGACGAAGCCAAGGCGCGCGAGGAGTTCATCTACAACCCCTTCAGCCTCACGCCGGACGATCCGGAGCCGCTCAAGCGCGAGCCGCACATCGTGGTGATCATCGACGAGCTGGCCGACCTGATGATGGTGGTGGGCAAGAAGATCGAAGAGTTGATCGCCCGCCTCGCGCAGAAGGCGCGCGCCGCCGGCATCCACCTCATCCTGGCCACGCAGCGCCCCAGCGTCGACGTGATCACCGGCCTCATCAAGGCCAACATCCCCACGCGCATCGCGTTCTCGGTGGGCTCCAAGATCGACAGCCGCACCATCCTCGACCAGATGGGCGCCGAGGCGCTGCTGGGCATGGGCGATATGCTCTACATGGCCAGCGGCAGCGGCCTGCCGATCCGCGTGCACGGCGCCTTCGTGAGCGACGAGGAAGTGCACCGCGTGGTGGCCTACCTCAAGAGCCAGGGCGAGCCCGACTACATCGAGGGCGTGCTCGAAGGCGGCACGGTCGATGGCGACGGTGACGGCGACCTGCTCGGCGGCGGCGATGCCGAGAAGGACCCGATGTACGACCAGGCGGTCGAGGTCGTGCTCAAGAACCGCAAGGCCAGCATCTCGCTGGTGCAGCGCCATTTGAAGATCGGCTACAACCGCGCCGCGCGCCTTGTCGAAGACATGGAAAAGGCGGGCCTGGTCAGTGCCATGAGCGGCAGCGGCCAGCGCGAAATCCTGGTGCCTGCGCGTACCGAATAATTGATTGGCGCGGCAGCGGCTCGCAATTCCGGTTACGTGCTGAAAGGCAATTTGCAGAAGCGCTCGCGGGCATTGCAAATCTTCATGAAGACCTACACCTGCCGCAATTCGCGGCGGTTAGGGTCGATGCCCTGTGCAATAGCTTTTCCGAGCTTTTTCGAGGAATCCAAATTGAAAATCCGCCATTGGTTACTGATTGGTCTTCTCTGCTCCGCCAATGCCTGGGCTGGAGGCCTTGAAAGCCTCGAGACCTTCGTGAAGACGGTCAAATCCGGCCGTGCCGAATTCACCCAGACCGTGACCGCGCCCTCGCGCGAAGGCCAGCCCGGCCGGGTCAAGACATCGACTGGCACCTTCGAATTCCAGCGCCCCGGCAAATTCAAGTTCGACTACCGCAAGCCTTTTGCCCAGAGCATCGTGGCCGACGGCAAGACGCTGTGGCTCTACGACGCCGACCTGAACCAGGTCACGCAGCGAGCCCAGGCGCAGGCGTTGGGCTCCACCCCGGCGGCGCTGATCGCCGCGGCGCCCGACCTGCGTGCGCTGCAGGCCGATTTCGCGCTCGAAGCCGCGCCCGAACGCGACGGCCTGGAATGGGTCAAGGCCACCCCCAAGAACAAGGACGGCCAGTTGCAAAGCGTGCTGGTCGGTTTCCAGGGCGAGGCCCTCGCGGTGCTTGAAATCCTCGACAGCTTCGGCCAGCGCTCGGTGCTCAAGTTCAGCAAGGTCGAAGTGAATCCTTCGCTCTCGGCCAGCGTGTTCGACTTCAAGGCGCCTGCCGGCGCCGACGTCGTCAAGCAGTAGTCGCCACAAGGTTTGGCCACCAGTTCCCACCAACCCCTTGCCGAGCGTCTTCGCCCGAAGACGCTAGGCGAAGTGATCGGCCAGCAGCACCTGCTCGGCCCGGGCATGTCGTTGCGCATCGCCTTCGAATCGGGCCAGCCGCATTCCTGCATCCTCTGGGGGCCGCCGGGCACCGGCAAGACCACCATCGCGCGTCTGATGGCCGATGCCTTCGATGCACAGTTCCTGAGCATCAGTGCGGTCCTGGGCGGCGTGAAGGACATCCGCGAGGCGGTCGAGCGCGCCACGGCCGCGCGGGACGGCCTGGAGCAGCAGCGCACCATCGTCTTCGTCGACGAGGTGCACCGCTTCAACAAGAGCCAGCAGGACGCGTTCCTGCCGCATGTGGAGTCGGGGCTTTTCACCTTCATCGGCGCGACCACCGAGAACCCTTCGTTCGAGGTCAACTCGGCCTTGCTCTCGCGGGCTGCGGTGTACGTGCTGCAGCCGCTCACAGAGAGCGATCTCAAGCAGATCGTCGCCAAGGCGCAATCGATTCAGGCGGTCCCGGCCATCGACGAGGCGGCCATCGCCCGTCTCGTGGCCTATGCCGACGGTGACGCGCGCCGCCTGCTCAACACGCTCGAGACGCTCGCCGTCGCGGCCCGCGCCGAGAAGCTGGAAAACATCGGCGACGAATGGCTGCTGCGCGTGCTCGGCGAGCGCATGCGGCGCTACGACAAGGGCGGCGAGCAGTTCTACGACACCATCAGCGCGCTGCACAAGTCGGTGCGCGGCAGCGATCCCGATGCCGCGCTCTACTGGTTCGTGCGCATGCTCGACGGCGGTGCCGATCCGCGCTACATGGCCCGGCGCCTGGTGCGCATGGCCAGCGAGGACATCGGACTGGCCGACCCCCGCGCGCTGCGCCTGGCGCTCGATGCGGCGGAGGTCTACGAACGCCTGGGCACGCCCGAGGGCGAGCTCGCGCTGGCCGAATGCGTCGTGTACCTCGCGATCGCGCCCAAGTCGAACGCGGTCTACAAGGCCTACAACGCCGTGCGTGCCCTCATCAAGAAGGACAGCACGCGCCCGGTGCCCATGCACCTGCGCAATGCGCCCACCAAGCTCATGAAGGAGCTCGACTACGGCAAGGGCTACCGCTATGCGCACGACGAGGAAGGCGGTTTTGCCGCCGGCGAAAACTACCTTCCCGAGGGCTTGGAAGGCCAGGTCTTCTACGAGCCCGTGGAGCGCGGTCTGGAGATCCGAATCGGCGAAAAGCTGCGTGAACTGCGCCGCTTGAACGCCGAAAAAGACGGCTGACACCCTCTGGCAGCCGCTCTGCCACGCCGCGCATGAACTTACGCCCATACAGCATGGCGTGAGCGGGTAAACCCCGGTCGCTGCGCACCAAATCAGCGCTGGTGCGTGCTTACAATCCCGCCCACAAATCCGCCTGCGACACATGCTGGCTGGTTTTTTGCTTGTCCAGCCAAGGGCGCCAAACCGGTGCCACGGTGGGTGAATGGCACCCCGCAACGGTGCAACACATAGGGAATCGCGTTATGGAAATATTGCTGCAGCAGATCATCAACGGTCTGGTCCTGGGCAGCATGTATGCCTTGATAGCCTTGGGCTACACCATGGTGTACGGCATCATCAACCTCATCAATTTCGCGCACGGAGAAGTGCTGATGGTGGGGGCTCTCACAAGCTGGACCATCATCGGCCTCATGAAGGACGGCATGCCCAACACGCCGGGCTGGCTGATCCTTCTCATCGCATTGATCATTGCCTGCATCGTCGCGGCCACGCTCAATTTCGTGATCGAGAAGGTGGCCTACCGGCCGCTGCGCAACAGCCCCAAGCTTGCGCCGCTCATCACGGCCATCGGCATGTCGATCCTGCTGCAGACGCTGGCCATGATCATCTGGAAGCCGACCAACAAGGCTTACCCCAACCTGCTGCCGACCGACCCCATCCACCTGGGTGGCGCTGTCATCTCGCCTACGCAGGTCATGATCCTCAGTGTCACGGCGTTCTCGCTCGTGGTGCTGATGTGGCTGGTCAACTACACCAAGCTCGGGCGCGCCATGCGCGCCACCGCGGAGAACCCGCGCGTCGCCGCGCTCATGGGCATCCGCCCCGACATGGTCATCTCGGCCACCTTCATCATCGGTGCCGTGCTCGCGGCCATCGCCGGTGTGATGTACGCGTCGAACTACGGCATCGCGCAGCACGCGATGGGCTTCCTGCCCGGCCTGAAGGCCTTCACCGCAGCCGTCTTCGGCGGCATCGGCAACCTGGCCGGCGCAGTGGTCGGCGGCATCCTGCTGGGCCTCATCGAGGCCATCGGCTCCGGCTACATCGGCACCCTCACGGGTGGCGTGCTGGGCAGCAACTACAGCGACATCTTCGCGTTCATCGTGCTGATCGTCATGCTCACCCTGCGACCGTCGGGCCTGCTCGGCGAACGCGTGGCGGACCGTGCCTGAGGAGCGACGCATCATGAAGAACAGCAAAAACCTCGCTCTCTACGTCATCGGCGCCATCGCGGTGCTCGCGCTGCCCCTGCTGCTGCAGATGCAGGGCAACGCCTGGGTGCGCATCGCCGACATCGCCTTGCTCTACGTGCTGCTGGCCCTGGGCCTGAACATCGTGGTCGGCTATGCCGGCCTGCTCGACCTGGGCTACGTCGCCTTCTTCGCGGTGGGGGCCTACCTCTTCGCGCTCATGGGCTCCTCGCACCTGACCGAGACCTTCCCGTGGTTCGCGCAGATGTTCCCGAACGGGCTGCACACCTCGCTGCTCATCGTGATACCGCTCGCGCTCGTGGTGGCCGGCGTGCTCGGCGTGCTGCTCGGCGCGCCCACGCTCAAGCTGCGCGGCGACTACCTGGCGATCGTCACGCTTGGCTTCGGCGAAATCATCCGTGTGTTCCTGAACAACCTGGACCAGCCGGTGAACATCACCAACGGTCCCAAGGGCATCACAGCGATCGACTCGATCAAGTTCTGGGGCCTGGACCTCGGCAAGGCCTGGAAGTTCGACGGCTTCACCATCTCCTCGGTGTCGCTGTACTACTACCTGTTCCTGGCGCTCGTGATCGCCACCATCATCATTTCGCACCGCCTGCAGGTCTCGCGCATCGGCCGCGCCTGGATGGCGATTCGCGAAGACGAGATCGCCGCCAAGGCGATGGGCATCAACACCCGCAACATGAAGCTCCTGGCCTTCGGCATGGGCGCGAGCTTCGGTGGCGTCTCGGGCGCGATGTTCGCGGCCTTCCAGGGCTTCGTGTCGCCCGAGTCCTTCAGCCTGATGGAGTCGGTGATGATCGTGGCCATGGTGGTGCTGGGCGGCATCGGGCACCTGCCCGGCGTCATCCTCGGCGCGGTGCTGCTGGCTGCATTGCCCGAAGTGCTGCGCTATGTGGCCGGCCCGCTGCAATCGCTGACCGACGGCCGCCTCGATGCGTCCATCCTGCGCCAGCTCTTCATCGCGCTCGCGATGATCGTCATCATGCTGGTGCGCCCGCGCGGCCTATGGCCGTCGCCTGAGCACGGCAAGACGCTGACCAAGAAGGGCGGCGTGCCCGTCGACCCGACCCATGCCGCCGTTGCGCCCGGTTCGTTGCAGACCCATGCGCCCGGCATCGATACGCCCGCCGACGAATTGCCCGGTGGTGCCGAGCGTCCCATGTCGATCAATCCGTGAGCCGAGGAGAAACTGACATGACGACAACCACAGACACCATCCTCGACGTTCGCGGTATCTCCAAGCGCTTCGGCGGCCTGCAGGCGCTTTCCGACGTCGGCATCACCATCAAGCGTGGCCAGGTCTATGGCCTGATCGGCCCGAACGGTGCCGGCAAGACCACCTTCTTCAACGTGATCACCGGGCTCTACACGCCCGACAGCGGCACCTTCGAGCTGGCGGGCAAGCCCTATCAGCCGACGGCCGTGCACGAAGTGGCCAAGGCCGGCATTGCACGCACCTTCCAGAACATCCGCCTCTTCGCCGAAATGACGGCGCTGGAGAACGTGATGGTCGGCCGCCACATCCGCACCCATTCGGGCGTGTTCGGCGCGATGCTGCGCACCGGCAGCTTCAAGGCCGAGGAAAAAGCCATTGCCGACCGTGCGCACGAGCTGCTCGACTACGTGGGCATCGGCAAGTTCGCCGACTACAAGGCGCGCACGCTGAGCTACGGCGACCAGCGCCGTCTCGAGATCGCCCGTGCGCTGGCCACCGACCCGCAGCTCATCGCGCTCGACGAGCCCGCCGCCGGCATGAACTCGACCGAGAAGGTGCTGCTGCGCGAGCTGATCGACCGCATCCGCCGCGATGACCGCACCATCCTGATCATCGAACACGACGTCAAGCTCATCATGGGCCTGTGCGACCGCGTCACCGTGCTGGATTACGGCAAGCAGATTGCCGAAGGCACGCCGGCCGACGTGCAGAAGAACGAAAAAGTGATCGAGGCTTACCTCGGAACGGGGGGCCACTGAAATGAGCACAGCAACGATGACGAGCGAAGAAGAAACCCGCGCCACCGCGGTGCAGGCCAAGGCGGCCGGCAAGACGCTGCTCAAGGTCAGCGGCCTGAAGGTCGGCTACGGCGGCATCCAGGCCGTCAAGGGCGTGGATTTCGAGGTGCGCGAGGGCGAACTGGTCTCGCTGATCGGCTCCAACGGTGCCGGCAAGACCACCACCATGAAGGCCATCACCGGCACGCTGCCGGCGGGCGCGGGCAACATCGAGTTCCTGGGCCGCAGCATCAAGGGCCGCGGCGCCTGGGACCTCGTGGGCGAAGGCCTCGTGATGGTGCCCGAAGGCCGCGGCGTCTTCACCCGCATGACGATCACCGAGAACCTGCAGATCGGCGCCTACATCCGCACCGACAAGGCCGGCATCGCGAGCGACATGGAGCGCGTGTTCGTCACCTTCCCGCGCCTTCGCGAACGCAAGGACCAACTGGCCGGCACGATGTCGGGCGGCGAACAGCAGATGCTCGCCATGGGCCGCGCGCTGATGGCGCGCCCCAAGGTGCTGCTGCTCGATGAACCCACCATGGGTCTGTCGCCAATCATGTGCGACAAGATCTTCGAGGTGGTGCAGACCGTGGCCGCGCAGGGCGTCACGATCCTGCTGGTGGAGCAGAACGCCAACCGCGCGCTGCAACTGGCCGACCGTGGCTACGTGATGGAGTCGGGGCTCATCACGATGGACGGCGACGCCAAGGAACTGCTGCGCGACCCGCGGGTTCGCGCCGCGTACCTCGGCGAGTAAATGACGGCCCCCGGCTTTTCACTCCGCTTCGCTGCGTGTAATTCGCCACCCCCCGAGGGGAGGCGCGGCCCGCCTTGGGGCGGCCCGGCGGCGGCCGCCTTCAGTCGACCTTTGCGCCGGTGGCCTTGACCACCTTCTCGTACTTCGCGAGTTCGGTCTTCATGAAAGCGCCGAACTGTTCCGGCGAATTGCCTACGGGCTCGGCCAGCAGCGATGCGAAGCGGGTCTTCGTTTCCGGCGCATTCAGCGCGGCGACGAAGGCCTGATTGAGCTTCACGACCACGTCGTGCGGCGTGCCGGCCGGCGCGACCAGTCCCCACCAGGTGTCGATCGAAAAGCCCTTGAGCGTGTTTGCCACTGTAGGCACTTCGGGCAGCGAGGCGCTGCGCTCCAGCGTCGTCACCGCAATCGCCTTCAGCTTGCCCGAGCGGATGTTCGGCGCCGCGGTCGCGAGGTTGTCGAAGTTGAAATCGACCTGCCCCGAGATCAGCGCCAGCTGCGCCGGGTTGCCGCCGTTGTACGGAATGTGCAGCGCGAAGATGCCCGCTTCCTTCTTGAAGAGCTCGCCGGCCAGGTGCCCGGCACTGCCGTTGCCGCCGCTGCCGTAGTTGAGCTTGGCGGGGTTGGCCTTGGCATAGCGGATCAGGTCGGCCACCGAATTGATATTCAGGCGCTTGGCCGTCTCGGCGTTCATCACCAGCACGTTGGGCACGCGGACCATCTGCGTGATCGGCACGAAATCGGTCGCGGCGTTGAACGGGATCTTGCTGTAGAGCCACGGGTTGACCGCATTGGTGGCCGTGGCCGCAATGCCGATCGTGAGGCCGTCCGGCGGCGCCTTGGCCACGATGTCGGCACCGATGTTGCCACCCGCACCGGGCTTGTTGTCGACGATGACTGTGCCGAGGGTGTCCTTGACGCGCTCGGCCAGCATGCGCGCGGTGACGTCGATGGGGCCGCCCGCGGCGTAGGGCACGACGAGGCGGATGGGGCGCTGCTGCTGGGCCGTGGCGTGGCCCGCGCCGAGGGTTGCGGCGCCTGCGAGCAGGGCGAGGAGGAGGCGTCTCGTTTTCATTTTTTTGTCGTCTGCAGGTGGGAAATCGCAAATCAGGGCATGGCCTTGTCGGCCTCGGTGGTGAACGCGTCGGCAAAGAATTCTTCTTCGGGCAGGCCCGCCAGCGCCACGTAGTCGCGCTTGGCCGAGTCGACCACGATGGGCGCGCCGCAGGCATAGACCTGGTGGCCCGACAGGTCTGCGAAGTCTTCCAGCACCGCCTGGTGGACGAATCCGGTGCGGCCGGTCCAGTTGTCGTCGGGCGTGGCGTTGGAGATCACGGGCTCGTAGCGCAGGTTCGGCATCTCTGCCAATTGGCCGCGCACCCACTCGTCCATGTACAGGTCTTCCGGGCGGCGGCCGCCCCAGTAGAGCGTGGCGGGCCGCTCTAGCCCCAAGAACTTCATGTGCTCCAGCAGCGCCTTGATCGGCGCGAAACCCGTGCCCGAGGCCAGGAGGATCATCGGCTTGTCGGAGTCCTCGCGCAGGAAGAAGCTGCCGAAGGGGCCTTCGATGCGCAGGATTTCCTTTTCCTTCATGACGCCGAACACATGGTCGGTGAACTTGCCGCCCGGCAAGTGCCGCAGGTGCAGCTCGATGCCCGTTCCCGGCTGGCTCAGCGTGTGCGGCGCGTTGGCCATCGAGTAGCTGCGGCGCGCGCCGTCGCGCAATATGAATTCCACGTACTGGCCCGCATGGAACTGCAGCGGCTCGCCGGCCGGCAGCTGCAGGCGCAGCATCATCACGTCGTGCGATTGCCGTGTGAGGGCCAGCACCCGGACCGGCATCTTGCGGATCGGCAGCGCCCCGGCCTCGGTGACCTGGCGCGACTCGAGCACCACGTCGCTCGTGGCATGGGCGCAGCAGGTCAGCACGTAGCCAGCAAGCTGCTCCTCGGCGCTCAGGGCCTTGCTCTGGTGGGGGCCGAGGGTGACCTCGCCCGAGAGCTTCTTGCACTTGCAGGAGCCGCAGGCGCCGTCCTTGCAGCCGTAGGGCAGGCCGATGCCTTGACGGATGCCGGCTGCCAGGATGGTTTCGTCGCCGTGAACCACGAAATGGCGCCCGCTGGGTTCGACGGTGATGGAAAAGCCGGCTTCGTGCGGCGGTGCAGCAGTCATCTGTATTCTTCGGCTTGTTTTTCAGCCTGGGTCTGAAACGGAAAGGGAACAGGATTTTGCCTTCAATCAATAGCCCCTCCGGCGCGCTGCCGGCGCGGTTCCGGCGCGAGCGCCTCCTGATCGTCGGTTGCGGCGACGTCGGCCAGCGGGTGGCGCGCGACCTGCGCGGCCGCATGCAGCTGGTGGCGCTCACGTCCTCGGCCGAGCGGGTCGCCGCACTGCGCGAGGCCGGGATCCGCCCGCTGGTGGGCAACCTGGACGAGCCGGCTACGCTGCGCCGGCTGGCGGGCATCGCGACGCGGGTGCTGCACCTCGCGCCGCCCGCGCGCGATGGCGGCGCCGCTTGGTGGCGCGACCAGCGCACCACGGCCCTGGCGCGCGCATTGAGGCTGCGCTCGGTGCCTCTGGCCCTCGTCTACGGCTCGACCAGCGGCGTGTACGGCGATTGCGGCGGTGCCCGCGTGAGCGAAACGCGCGCCGTGCGGCCTGACACGCCGCGCTCCCACCGCCGCGTGGACGCCGAGCGCGCCGTGCGCTGGCTCGGCCGCAGCGCCGGGGTGCGCGCGAGCATCCTGCGCATTCCGGGCATCTACGCGCCGGACCGCGAGAACGGCACGCCCCGTGCGCGCCTGCAGCGCGGCACGCCGGTGCTGCGGCAGGAGGACGACGTCTACACCAGTCACATCCATGCCGACGACCTGGCGCGCGCCTGCATCGCGTCGCTGTTCCGCGGCCGGCCGCAGCGCATCGTCCATGCCTCGGACGACACCGAGCTGCGCATGGGCGACTACGTCGATCTCGCGGCCGATCTCTACGGCATGCCACGTCCGCCGCGCGTGCCGCGCGAGGAGGCCGAGCGCCAACTGCCGCTGCAGTTGCTGAGCTTCATGGGCGAATCGCGCCGGCTCGACAACACGCGGCTCAAGCGCGAATTGCGCGTGCGGCTGGCGCACCCGACCGTGCACACCGGTCTGCGCGCCGAGGCCTGACGACCCACGCCATGCCCAGCCTGCCCGCGGAGGCCTTCCATTTCGTTGATCGGGCCAACTGGGCGGCCGTGCAGGCGCAAGGGCTGTGCAGTACCGACGAACTGCTGCGCCGCGGCGCATTCGGCACCGAGGTCGAGGCGGCCGTGCGCGGCCATCGTTCCCAGGGCGTGACCCTGCCCGACGGCTGCTACATCCGCGACCAACGGCCGATGCCGCCGCAGGCGCTCGCGCGTTGCCTCGACCCGGGCCTGGCGCCGTCCGACTGGTATGAGCTGCTCAACAGTTGCGTGTTCTTCTGGCTAGACCCCGATCGCGTGGAACGGCACCGGGCTGCGTTGGGCAACCGGCCGCAGGTGCTGCTGACCTTCGATGCCAGGGCGCTGGCGGCCGCCTACGAAACAGCGGCGCATGTGACGCCGTTCAACATCGGCAGCGCCGTGCGCAAGGCGGCGGCGCGCGGTCTGCGCACGCTGGTGCCGCTGGCGCAATGGAGGCGCGGGGCTGGATCTCGGAGGCGCTGCCGCCGCAACCGGTGCGCGCGGCCAGCCAGCGGCCGGCGGAACTGGTCTTTCTTCGTGCCGAGATGCCGGACGCGATGCGCTTCGTCACCGCGACCGAGGCGATCGGCTAGCCCTGTTTGGCGGGCGGCGCGCACTCGGGCGCGACCTGGTCGAGGGCCAGCACGAGCCGCTCCACGAGGCGCGTGCTGTACGGTTGTCGGGGATGGATGTCGTCCACCATGTCAGCGGGGTCGAAGCGTACGCCGCCCCAATCGGCAAACAGCACACCTTCTTCCTGGGCCACGCGACGTGCCGTGGCGTCGTAGCCGTCCCGCTGCGGCATGCGGTCGGCCTTCACTTGCGAGAGGCCGGTGACGATCGGTGTCTTGCCGGCCGCCTGGACGTAGTCGACCATCCCGCGCAGGGCCGGTTCGTACTGGTAGCCGTTGCCGGCATCGTTGATGCCGTATTGCAGCACCACGACGCGTGCCGGCATCGGTTGCAGCACGAAGGACGGCAGGCGCTTGTGGGCGCTGTCGCCCGGTGAGCTGTAGTCGGCAATCGTCCAGGCGGGGCGAACGCGCTGGAGTGCGGCGGCCGGCGGTTCCTTGATGCGGTTCGTTGTCGAGGCGCCGAATCCGCCGTAGAGGATCGAATCGCCCCAGAGGGCGACGGTGCAATCGGGTGCGGCGGCAGCAGAACTGGCGCCGAGGGCCAGGGCCAGGCAGAGAAGAGGGGAGAGGGTGCGCACGGTGCGGCGCGAGCGATTTCGCATGCCGTTCAGTGTGCCTCCAGAGGAGGTACGAGGAAGCCCTTTTCCCATGGCGACAGCAAGGAATCGATGGTGCCCGGGGCCGGAATCGAACCGGCACACCTTTCGGTGGGGGATTTTGAGTCCCCTGCGTCTACCAATTTCACCACCCGGGCAGGGTTCTGAACGAAGCCCAAAATTATGGCACAGTGGCTGCCATGAATTATCCGACGATCGAAGACGCCATTGGCAAGACCCCCCTGGTCGCCCTGCAACGCATCGATGCAGCCGAAAATGCCAAGCGCGGCAACGTGATCCTCGGCAAGCTCGAAGGCAACAATCCCGCGGGTTCGGTCAAGGACCGGCCGGCGCTCTCGATGATCAAGCGCGCCGAGGAGCGCGGCGAAATCAAGCCCGGCGACACGCTGATCGAAGCCACCTCGGGCAACACCGGCATCGCGCTCGCGATGGCTGCAGCCATCAAGGGCTACCGCATGGTGCTGATCATGCCGGAGGACCTCTCCGTCGAACGCGCCCAGACCATGAAGGCCTTCGGTGCCGAGCTCGTGCTCACGCCCAAGAGCGGCGGCATGGAATACGCCCGAGACCTCGCCGAGCAGATGGTCGCCCAGGGCAAGGGCCGGGTGCTCGACCAGTTCGCCAACCCCGACAACCCGCGCATCCACTACGAGACCACGGGCCCCGAGATCTGGGCCGACACCAAGGGCAAGATCACGCACTTTGTGAGTGCCATGGGCACCACCGGCACCATCACCGGCGTCTCGCGCTTCCTGAAGGAAAAGAACCCCGCGGTGCGCATCATCGGCGCGCAGCCGGCCGAAGGCTCGCGCATTCCGGGCATCCGCAAGTGGCCCACCGAGTACCTGCCGAAGATCTACGACCCGAGCCGGGTCGACGAAGAAATCAGCGTGAGCCAGGACGACGCCGAGGAAATGTGCCGGCGCCTCGCGCGCGAGGAGGGCATCTTCGGCGGCATCTCGGCGGCCGGCGCGTTGTGGGCGGCACTCGAAGTCGCCAAGAAGGTCGAGAACGCCACCATCGTGTTCGTGGTGTGCGATCGAGGTGATCGCTATCTCTCGACCGGCGTGTTCCCCGCATAAATCAACCGACCCCGCTGCAGCCCCGACCAACGGGCGCTGCAAGTCATAAAAAGAGCCGCCCCATGCCCCACCCCAAGTTTTGCCAGGTCTGTGCCACGCCGCTGGAATGGATCGCGTTGATGGAAGACGGCGGTCCCAAGGAGCGCCTGCGCTGCCCGAACTGCGGCCACACGCACTGGAACAATCCCACGCCGGTGCTCGCGGCCATCGTCGAATACCGCGGCCAGGTGCTGCTGGCGCGCAACGCGGCCTGGCCCGGCAAGATGTTCGCGCTGATCACCGGCTTCATGGAGGCCGGCGAGACGCCCGAGGAAGGCATCGCGCGCGAGGTGAAGGAAGAAACGAACCTCGACGTGAGCGCGACGAAGCTCGTGGGAGCCTACGATTTCCAGCGCATGAACCAGATCATCATCGCCTACCACGTGGTAGCCGACGGCGAGGTGAAGCTCTCGCCCGAACTGGTGGATTACCGCCTCTACGATCTGCCGGACCTGAAGTGCTGGCCCGCGGGCACCGGCTATGCGCTGGCCGACTGGCTGCGCACGCGCGGCCATGAACCCGTGTTCTTCAGCGCAGCCGAGAACGAGGAGCGCCGCCGTGGGCTGCAATTGCCGCCCGAGGAGCCCAAGCATGGAAGTTGACCGCGAAATCGACACGCGCGGCCTGAACTGCCCGCTGCCCATCCTCAAGGCGAAGAAGTCGCTCAACGACATGGCAAGCGGGCAACTGCTCAAGGTGGTGTCGACCGACCCCGGCTCGGTGCGCGACTTCCAGGCCTTCGCGCGCCAGACCGGCAACGAGCTCATGGAGCAGCAGACGATCGGCACCGACTTCATCCACGTGCTGAAGCGGCGCTAGCCAGCGCCGCAAAAAGAAAGGGGCCTCGCGGCCCCTTTTTCTTTCGTGCTTTCCGGTGTGTGCGCCTCAGAGCTTCAGGCTCTTGAGGTATTCGCGGAATTCGTCGCCCACTTCGGGGTGCGCGAGCGCCAGTTCCACGGTGGCCTGGAGGAAGCCTTCCTTGCTGCCGCAGTCGTAGCGGATGCCCTTGTAGGCGTACGCGTAGACCGATTCCTTCTTCATCAGCGCCGCGATGCCGTCGGTCAGCTGGATCTCGCCACCCGCGCCCTTGGGCTGGTTGCGGATCTCGTCGAACACGCCCGGCGTGAGGATGTAACGGCCTGCCACGCCCAGGCGCGAGGGCGCGTCTTCGGGCTTGGGCTTCTCGACCATGCGGTTGACCTTCACAAGGCCTTCCTCGATGGAGTCGCCGGCCACGATGCCGTAGCGCTTGACGTGCGCGAGCGGCACTTCCTGCACGGCCAGCAGCGAGCCGCCCAGGCGCGCGAACGCGGCCGTCATCTGTGCGAGTACCGGCTCGCCGCCCTCGGGGCCGACCATCAGGTCATCGGCCAGCAGCACGGCAAAGGGCTCATTGCCGACCAGGTGCTCGGCGCATAGCACGGCATGGCCCAGGCCCAGCATGCGCGGCTGGCGCACGTACGAGCAGGTCATGTCGTCGGGCGACACCGAACGCGCGATCTTCAGCAGCGCATCCTTGCCGGCGGCCTCGAGTTGGCTTTCGAGTTCGTAGGCGGTGTCGTAGTGGTCTTCGATGGCGCGCTTGTTGCGGCCGGTCACGAAGATCATGTCGCGGATGCCTGCGGCATAGGCTTCTTCGACGGCGTACTGGATCAGCGGCTTGTCGACCACCGGCAGCATTTCCTTGGGCTGTGCCTTGGTGGCCGGCAGAAAGCGGGTGCCGAAGCCTGCAACAGGAAATACGGCCTTGCGGATGCGTGTCGAGGAAGTGGACATGGGCAGTTCAGCGTCTTTCTGAAAGGGGAGGGAAATTCCGGATGCGGGACGGCAAGAAGCCGCATCTGGAATCCTAAACGCCTTCGATGCCCTGCGTCTGTCAGCCTAGGCGTACAAGTTGGTCGCGAAGTCGCTCCAACATGGCGCTAAAGTCAGTCAGACGTTTACGTTCTTGCTCGATCACCGCTGGCGGGGCCTTCGCGACGAACGCTTCGTTACCGAGTTTGGCGTGCACCTTGGCAATCTCGCCTTCGATGCGCGCGATCTCCTTGCCGATGCGAAGCTTCTCGGCGGCCTTGTCGATTTCCATGTGCAGGCACAGGCGCGCCGCGCCCACCACCGCCACGGGCGCCGCTTCGGCCGCCGCCTGCCACGAGGCTTCGTCGTCGAAGACCTTCACTTCCTTGAGCTTGGCGAGCGCCTGCAGCACCGGGGCCGATTCGCGCAGGAACGCCGCGCCTTGGGCATCGTCGGCCACCGCGTAGAGCGGCAGGCGCGTGGCGGGCGACACGTTCATCTCGCCACGCAGCGTGCGGCATGCATCCACCAGCGCCTTCAGCCGCGCCACGTGCGCCTCGGCCGCCTCGTCGATCTTCTCGGGCTGGCTCTTCGGATACGCGGCGATCATGATCGACTCGCCCTCGCGACCCGCCACCTTCGACACCTTCTGCCACAGCTCTTCGGTGATGAACGGAATGACAGGATGCGCCAGGCGCAGCAGCGTCTCGAGCGTGCGGATCAGGGTGCGGCGCGTGGCGCGCTTCTGCGAATCGTCGCCAGTCTGAATCTGCACCTTCGCAATTTCCAGGTACCAGTCGCAGAACTCGTCCCATGCGAACTGATAGATCGCGCTGGACACGTTGTCGAGCCGGTACTCCTCGAAGCCCTTGGCCACTTCGGCCTCCACGCGCTGCAGTTGCGAGACGATCCAGTAGTCCGCGCGGCTGAACTTCAGGTAGCCGTGGGCCGGGCCCCCGACCTTGCACTCTTCCTTCGTGTGCTCCATCAGGCCGCAGTCCTGGCCTTCGCAGTTCATCAGCACGAAGCGCGTGGCGTTCCACAGCTTGTTGCAGAAGTTGCGATAGCCCTCGCAGCGCTTCGAGTCGAAGTTGATGCTGCGGCCGAGCGATGCGAGCGATGCGAACGTGAAGCGCAAGGCATCGGCGCCGAAGGCCGGAATGCCCTCCGGAAATTCCTTCTGCGTGTTCTTGCGCACCGCGGGCGCCGTCTCGGGCTTGCGAAGGCCCTGCGTGCGCTTGTCGAGCAGCTCGGGCAACTGGATGCCGTCGATCAGGTCGACCGGGTCGAGCACGTTGCCTTCGGACTTGCTCATCTTCTTGCCCTGGGCATCGCGCACCACGCCGTGGATGTACACGTCCTTGAACGGCACCTTGCCGGTGAAGTGCTTGGTCATCATGATCATCCGGGCGACCCAGAAGAAGATGATGTCGTAGCCCGTCACGAGCACCTGCGAGGGCAGGTACAGGTCGAGGTCCTGCGTCTTGTCGGGCCAGCCGAGCGAAGAGAAGGGCACCAGCGCCGCCGAGTACCAGGTGTCGAGCACGTCCTCGTCGCGCGTGAGCTTCTTTCCCGGCGCCCTGGCCTGTGCATCGGCCTCGTTCTCGGCGACGTACACGTTGCCTTCCTCGTCATACCAGGCCGGAATCTGGTGGCCCCACCAGAGCTGCCGCGAAATCGTCCAGTCCTGGATGTTCTCCATCCAGTGGTTGTAGGTGTTGACCCAGCTCTCGGGCACGAAACGCACCTCGCCCGACTTCACCACGTCGATGGCCTTCTGCGCGATCGATTGCCCGTCGGCGCCGGGGCGCGTCATCGCCACGTACCACTGGTCGGTGAGCATCGGCTCGACGATGGCGCCCGAGCGCGCGCAGCGCGGCACCATCAGCTTGTGCTTCTTCACCTCGATGAGCAGGCCCAGCGCGTCGAGGTCGGCCACGATGGCCTTGCGCGCCACGAAGCGGTCCATGCCGCGGTACTTCTCGGGCGCGTTGTCGTTGATGGTCGCGTCGAGCGCGAGCACGCCGATCATCTCGAGCTTGTGGCGCTGGCCGACGGCATAGTCGTTGTAGTCGTGGGCCGGCGTGACCTTGACCACGCCGGTGCCGAATGCCTTGTCGACGTAGTCGTCCGCGATGATCGGGATCAGCTTGTCCACCAGCGGCAGCTTCACGCGCTGGCCGATCAGGTGCTTGTAGCGCTCGTCCTCCGGATGGACCATCACGGCCGTGTCGCCGAGCATGGTTTCGGGCCGGGTGGTGGCCACGGTCAGCGTGCCGCTGCCATCTTCGAGTGGGTAGGCGATGTGCCAGAGCGAGCCGTCTTCCTCTTCGCTCTCGACCTCGAGGTCGCTCACCGAGGTCTTGAGCACCGGGTCCCAGTTGCCCAGGCGCTTGCCGCGGTAGATGAGGCCTTCCTCGTACAGCTTCACGAAGGTCTGCGTCACGACCGCCGAGAGGTCGTCGTCCATCGTGAAGTACTCGCGGCTCCAGTCCACCGTGTCGCCGAGGCGCCGCATCTGCTGAGTGATGGTGTTGCCCGACTTCTCTTTCCACTCCCACACGCGCGCCACGAAGTTCTTGCGACCCAGGTCATGGCGGCTGACCTTCTGCTCCTGCAGCTGGCGCTCCACCACGATCTGCGTGGCGATGCCGGCATGGTCGGTGCCCGGCAGCCACAGCGTGTTGTCGCCCTTCATGCGGTGGTAGCGCGCGAGGCTGTCCATGATCGTGTGGTTGAACGCATGGCCCATGTGCAACGTGCCGGTCACGTTCGGGGGCGGCAGCTGGATCGCGAACGACTCGGCACCCTCCTTGGGCTGCTGCGTGCCGCGGAAGCCCGCCTTGGCGTAGCCGCGCTTCTCCCATTCGGGGCCCCAGTGCGCCTCGATGGCGGCGGGTTCGAACGATTTGGACAGGCTGTCCAGTCCAGGTTGGGCGGGAGGGGTGATGGGTTCGCTCATGGGAAGTGCAGAACGGCGCCTTCGGGGGCGCCGCGTGGGGACAGGTGGGACAGCCCACGATTTTACCGGGGCGACTCGGTGACACAGGCGCCACTCATAATTCCGGGATGCTCTTCCTGCTTTCCCCTGCAAAGTCACTCGACTACGACACTCCGGTTTCTCCTGAAGTCCCCGCCACCCAACCCCATTTCGAAGCCCCTCGCGGCCCCTCGACCGAGCTGATCAAGATCCTGCGCGAGAAGTCGCCCCTCGAGATTTCCGAGCTCATGCATCTGTCGGACAAGCTCTCCGCCCTCAACGCGGCGCGCTACGAGGCCTGGTCCTCCAAAAGCACCGCGAAGAACGCCCGCCAGGCCGCCTTCGCCTTCGACGGCGACGTCTACGGCGGCCTCGACGCCCGAAGCTTCACGCCCGCGCAACTGGCCTGGGCGCAAGACCACGTCTGCATCCTGAGCGGCCTCTATGGCCTCCTGCGCCCGCTCGACCGCCTGCAGCCCTACCGGCTCGAAATGGGCACGCAACTGGCCAACCGCCACGGCAAGGACCTGTACGCCTTCTGGGGCTCGCGCATCGCCGAGCACCTGAACGAGCGCCTCGCGGCCGACCGCACGCCGGTCGTCGTCAACGTGGCCTCGCAGGAATACTTCAAGTCGGTCGACCAGAAGGTGCTCAAGGCGCGCGTGGTCGAATGCGTGTTCCAGGAGTGGAAGGGCGACAAGTACAAGATCGTGAGCTTCTTCGCCAAGCGCGCCCGCGGCCTGCTCGCGCGCTGGGCCGTGCTGCACAAGGCGGCCACGCCCAAGGCGCTGGAAAAGTTCGATCTCGAGGGTTATGGTTTCGACGCGAGTGTGTCGACAGCCGAAAGGCTGGTGTTCAGGAGAAAAGTCTGATGTCCCAACCGATCAGTCCGGAGTTGCGCGAATGGCTGGTGGCCCAGCTGGCGGCCGGTCATTCGGTGCCTGCGCTGCGCCTCTCGATGCGCGCGGCCGGCTGGCACGATGCGGCCACCGACGTGGCGCTGGCCCAACTGGAGGCCGGCTTCCCCAATGTCGAGGTGGCGCTGGCGCCGGTGCGCACCGAGATGCCTGGCCCCGACCTGGACGGCGCGCCGCTCTACTTGGATGCCGGCGACCGCCGCATCCAGGTGCTGCAGACGATGCGGCATCCGCGCGTCATCGTCTTCGGCAACCTGCTGTCGAGCGAGGAATGCGAGGGGCTGATCGCCGCGGCGCGCGTGCGGCTCGCGCGCTCGCTCACCGTGGAAACGCGCACCGGCGGTGAAGTGCTCAACGTCGATCGCACCAGCGACGGCATGTTCTTCGAGCGCGGCGAGAACGAGATCGTCGCGCGGCTCGAGCAGCGCCTGGCCATGCTGCTGCGCTGGCCGCTCGAATACGGCGAAGGCCTGCAGATCCTGCGCTACGCACCCGGCGCGCAATACCGCCCGCACTATGACTACTTCGATCCGAACGAGCCCGGCACGCCCACCATCCTGAAACGTGGCGGCCAGCGCGTGGCCACGCTCGTGATGTACCTGCAGGAACCGGAGCAGGGCGGCGCCACCACCTTCCCCGACGTGGGACTCGAAGTGGCGCCCGTGCGCGGTACCGGCGTCTTCTTCAGCTACGACCGACCCGACCCCGTCACCCGCACGCTGCACGGCGGCGCGCCGGTGCTCGCAGGCGAGAAGTGGGTCGCCACCAAGTGGCTGCGAGAGCGCGAATTCAAATGACAAGGAACCGATGAAAGTCACCGCCAACGGGCTGCAGATCGAAGTCGACGACACCGGAGGCGAAGGGCGTCCCGTCATCCTGCTCATCATGGGCCTGGGCATGCAGCTGGTCGCATGGCCGACTGCCTTCGTGCAGCAGCTGGTCGACAAGGGCTTTCGCGTGGTGCGCCACGACAACCGCGACATCGGCCTGAGCCAGGGCTTCGACCATGCGGGCGTCGGCAACATCGTGTGGGAAACCATTCGCCATCGGCTCGGCCTGAAGGTGCGCTCGGCGTACACGCTGCAGGACATGACGCACGACTCGATCGGCGTGCTCGACGCGCTGGGCATTGCCAAGGCGCACATCGTCGGCGCCTCGATGGGCGGCATGATCGCCCAGCGCCTGGCCGCTACCGCGCCCGAGCGCACCGCCAGCCTCGTGAGCATCATGAGTTCGAGCGGCGCGCGCGGCCTGCCGGGCCCGCGCCGCGAGGTGGCCGCGATGCTCATGCGCCGCCCGTTGGGCAAGGGCGAAGCCGAACTCGTGGCGCACAGCATCAAGCTGCTGCGGCTGATCCAGAGCCCGGCCTATCCGCAGACCGACGCGGAACTGGCCGAGCGCCTGACCTTCAGCATGCGCCGCGCCTACCACCCGGCCGGGCTGATGCGGCAGATGCTCGCCATCGGCGCCGACGACGACCGCCCCCAGGTGCTGGCGCGCATCCAGCGCCCGACGCTGGTGCTGCACGGCGAAGCCGATGCGCTCGTGCCCATCGCCTGCGGCAAGGATTCGGCTGCGCGCATCCCGGGTTCGACATTCATCTCCGTGCCCGGCATGGGCCATGACCTGCCGCCCGAGGTCTGCACCATCCTCGCCAACCACATCGCCCCGTTCGCCCATGCCGCCGATGCGGCCGCGGATGCCAAGGACAAGACGCCATGAGCCTCGACAACCACCCGGACAATCCCAACACCCCCGAGCAATCGCAGCTCGGCCGCGCCTCGGCCTACGCCGACAGGTACGACCCGTCGCTGCTCTTCCCCATCGCCCGTGCCACGCAGCGCGAAGCCATGGGCATCCGAAGCGATGCGCTGCCCTTCTTCGGCGCAGATCTCTGGACCGCCTTCGAGGTGAGCTGGCTCAATCCGCGCGGCAAGCCGCAACTGGCCATCGCGCACTTCACCATCCCCTGCGAAACGCCCAACATCATCGAGAGCAAGTCGTTCAAGCTGTACCTCAACAGCTTCAACAACAGCACCTTCGCGAGCATCGATGCCGTGCGCGAGCACCTGCGCACCGACCTGGCCGAAGCCGCCTGGCGCGGCAGCGACCAGTCGGCCGGCATCGGCGTGAAGCTGCTCACGCCCGACCTGTTTGACCGCGAGCCGGTGCACGAGATCGACGGCCTCGATCTCGACCGGCTCGACATCGAGTGCACGCACTACCAGCCTGCACCCGAGCTTCTGTCGAGCGACACCACGCAGGTGCATGTGAACGAAACCCTCACCAGCCGGCTGCTGAAAAGCAACTGCCTCGTCACAGGCCAGCCCGACTGGGGCAGCGTGCAGATTCGCTACAGCGGCCCGCCCATCGACCAGGCCGGGCTGCTTGCGTACATCGTGAGCTTTCGCAACCACAACGAATTCCACGAGCCGTGCGCGGAGCGGATGTTCACGGACATCTGGAGCCGCTGCAAACCGACCAAACTGGCGGTGTATGCGCGCTACACGCGGCGCGGCGGGCTCGACATCAATCCGTTCCGCACGAGCTGGCCGCAGGCGCTGCCGGTGAACATTCGCACGGCGCGCCAGTAGCCCCCGCCAACCGCTCGCAGCGGTTGTGTCACCCCCCGTCAACGTGAGCGCCTCGTCTTGAGGCCCCTGCTGCCGGCCGCAATGGCCGGCGGCTTGTCCTTGCGCGCGCGGAAGCGCGAAAAGACCCGGTATTTCGAAGGATTTGGCCTTCAGTCAAAAGGCTCAATACGTTCTGTTGGATTTGTGACGCGGCCGTGTCGCACCGTTTCATCGAAATGGAACGAATCTTCTTAATTTTCGCAATGCCGTTCCAGTGTTGTTGCGAATTTAGGCCAACAAATTAAAACAATACGTCGTTTATTGCTAACGACCCCGGTGAATATCGCCGGGCCGGTCCTGCCCGATTACTGATGTCTCGTTGTCATCTGAACACATAGTAAAAACCCGGAATTGCGTTTCGAATTAGACTGTCTCCCTCTGTCAGTGAGGCGAATCCGCGCTGCCGCCGTGATTGAAAAAGAACGAATCTTGTAATTAATTTGGAGACCCCATGCTCAAAATTCTTATGGGGTTGCGCAAACAAATTTAAACATAAACGCCGCATCGTTCGTGTTATTTGCGTGACGCGCGTGGCCGCCATGAATGGAAATGGAACGAATTTTCTTAATCGATGGGCGTTCTCGATCTCAAGGATTCTCACCGTGTCCGCATCAAATAATTCGAATACTGCATCATTTGTATTAACCGTACCCGCGCTTTGGTGGGTGCGGTAATTCAGAGAGCGCGCGCCATGCAGGACGCCACCGCGACCGCGCCCCACGACGACCCGATCCCTTCGCTCATCCCGTTGCACCCCGCGCCGTCGCGCATCCGATCGACGTTCGCGCTGCTTTGGCTGAGCGAGACAGCCTTCGATCTGGGCACCACGCTCGTCAGCTTCGCGGTGGGCGTGTGGATCTTCTCCCGTACCGGCTCCGCGCAGGACTATTCGTTCTCGGTGCTCGCCGCCGCGCTGGCCGCGATGCTCGCCACGCCGTTCGCTGGCGCGCTGGCCGACCGGCACGACCGGCGCTGGGTGGTGCTGTCGTGCGATCTGGCCGCCATCGCGGGGACTCTCGCGATCGTGCTGGCCCTGACGACCGGTCGCCTCGGCATCGGCGCGTTGTACGCCTATGCCGCGGCCGCAGCGGCTGTCGGCGCGTTGCGACGCCCGGCGATCCGGGTGGCGGTCAGCCGCTTCGTGCCCAGGGACCGCTTCGCGCAAGTCGGCGGGCTGACCGGCATTTCGCGCGCGCTGGTGCAGGTCGGCGCGCCCGCCGCGGCCGGCTTCCTGATGGCGCGCATGGGCCTGCAGGGCGTGATGGCGATGCAGCTGTGCCTGCTGCTGGCCGGTGCCGCGCTGGTGTTCGCGGCCCTCACGCGGGCCGGCGGCGACGTGCGCGGCGGCCTGCGCGTCGGCGACTCGCCCGTTCGCACATCGCCCTGGGCCAGTTTTTCCGGCGGGCTCGCGTACCTGCGCGAACAGCCGTTGATGGCCGCCTTGCTGGGCTACGGCGCGCTGGTGCAGTGCCTGCTGGTGCTGGCAACGACGCTGGTCACGCCGATGGTGCTGTCCACGCATTCGAGCGACGTGCTGGGGCTGGTGATGTCGGTGGGCATCGTCGGCGGCCTGCTCGGCTCGGTGCTGGTCGCCACCGCCTTCATCCGGCGCGGGCTGATGCGGTGGGTGCTTGCCTGCGACGCGGTGCAGTGCGCGGCGGTGCTGCTCGCTGGCTGCACGACTTCGCCGGTCGGGTGGTGCACGGCGGCGTTTGTCTGCCTGTTCTGTGGCGCCACGTCGGTCGCGTGCTCGCATGCGCTGTGGATGCGCAAGGCGCCGGTGGGCCGTCAGGGCAGCGTGTTCGCGCTGATTACCGCGTCCAACATGCTGGTGATGTGCGTGGTGCTGCTGGCCGGCGGCTGGCTCGCCGACGCGGTGCTGGAGCCCGCGCTGCGCCCCGGCGGCGCGCTGGCAGCCACGGTCGGCGTGTGGTTCGGCACGGGGCCGGGGCGCGGCATCGGCTTGCTGTTCTTCGTGAGCGGCGCGGTCGGCCTGGTGCTGACCGTTCTCGCGCTTGGCCACCCGCGCCTGCGCCGGCTCGAAACGCTGGTGCCGGACGGCAGCGAATCATGAGCAGCGAAGTCCTCCATCCCCTGAGTTCGCCCCAGCAGGCGGTCTGGCTGGACCAGTCGCTCGCGCCCGACCTGCCTTGCTACAACATCGGCGTCGCGACGCGCCTGGAGGGGCCGGCCGATCCCGACCGGCTGGAGGCGGCGATCCGCGCGGTCGCCGGGCGCCACCAGGCGCTGCGCACCGTGCTGGAGCGCGGCGACAACGGGCCGATGCAGCGCTTCGCCGATACGGTGGTCGCTCCGCTGCAGCGCTTCGATTTCAGCGGCGAAGCCGATCCGGAGGCGAGCGCCTGGACGCACATGCGCGCCGCGTTCCTGGCCCCGTTCGCGCTGTATGGCCAGAGGCTGTGGCGCATGCAATGGCTGCAGGTCGCGCCCGGACGCGGCTATTGGCTCGCGTCCTTCCATCACCTGGTCGCGGACGGCTGGTCGGTATCGCTGATCGGCAATGCCGTGGCGGACGCCTACAACCGGCTCGGGCACGGCGAGCCCATGGCCGACGACGCTCACGCGGACGATGGCTACGAAGACTTCATTCGAAAGGACGCCGAGTACCTGGCCTCGCCGCGCTACGCCAATGACCGCGCCTTCTGGCTGCAGCGCCATGCGCGTCCAGCCGCGCCGCTGTTCGCGCACGCGCAACGCGGACGCGTCGGCCGCAAGGTCGAACAAGCCGTCTGGCAGCTGGACCGCGCCGACCACGACCGCCTGGGCGAAGTGGCCGCGGCCGAGGGCGCATCGAGCACGCATTTCCTCGCCGCCCTGCTCGCGGTGTACTTCGCAGGCCTGACCGGGCGCGAAGACGAGGTGGTGATCGGCATGCCGGTGCACAACCGCACCGGCGCGGCGCAAAGGCGCATGCCCGGCATGTTCTCCGGCGCGATTCCCGTCGGCATCGCGGTCGACCCCGAAGAGACCTTCGCGCAGACGCTGCGCCGCGTCGCCGCCGAACTCAAGCAGTGCTACCGCCACCAGCGCTATCCGCTGGCCGACCTGCATCGCGAACTCCTGGCCGGCGTGGGCGAGCGCCGCGGCCTGTTCGACCTCTCGCTGTCGGTCGAGTCCTTCCATGGCGACCTGGGGCTCGAAGGCATTCGCACCTCGGTGCTGCCGCTGCACAACGGCCACGAGCGCCAGCCTTTGGCGGTGTACGTGCGCGACTACGAGCACGGGCGGCCGGTGCACATCGAGTTCAACCACGACCCGGCGCTGTTCTCGACAGAGGAGATGGCCGCGCACCTGCGCCGGCTGCAGGGCCTGTGCCGTGCGACGATCAACGCGGCGGACACGCGCGTGCGCGACCTGCCGCTGATGGACGCGGACGAACGCGAACTCGTCGTGCACGGTTTCAACCGGCCGCGGCTCGACGCCGGCGCGTCGTCGTTGATTCACACGTTGTTCGAACGGCAGGCTGCACAACAGCCCGATGCTGTCGCCGTGCGGTTCGAAGACCAACAGCTGAGCTACGGCGAGCTCAACCGGCGCGCCAACCAGCTGGCCCATCACCTGCGGGCGCTCGGTGTCGGACCGGACGATCTCGTCGCGATCGGCCTGGAGCGCGGGCTCGATATGGTGATCGCGATCCTGGCCACGCTCAAGGCCGGCGGCGCCTATGTGCCGCTGGATCCGGTGTACCCGGACGAGCGCCTCGCGCACATGCTGTGCGACAGCGCGCCGGTGGCATTGCTCGGCGTCAGCGCCTTGCTTGGTCGCCTGCAAACGCCGGAGTCATGCAAGCGAGTGAACCTCCACCAGCAGGTGCTGTGGGCCGATGCGCCCGCCACCAATCCGCAGGTCGAAGGGCTCGCGCCATCGCACCTGGCCTACGTGATCTACACCTCGGGTTCGACCGGGCTGCCCAAGGGCGTGATGGTCGAGCACGCGCAGGTCAGTCGCCTGTTCGATGCGACGCGGGGATGGTTCGACTTCGGCCGCGACGACGTATGGACGCTGTTCCATTCCTTCGCCTTCGATTTCTCGGTGTGGGAGCTGTGGGGCGCGCTGATCCACGGCGGGCGCCTGGTGGTGGTGCCGCACGCAGTCAGCCGCGCGCCGGCGGAATTCCATCGGCTGGTGTGCGAGCAGGGCGTGACCGTGCTCAACCAGACGCCGAGCGCTTTCCGGCAGTTCGCCGCCGCTTGCCTTGCCGGCTCGTCGCGACTGCCGCCGCATGCGCTGCGCTGTGTCGTCCTTGGTGGCGAGGCGCTGGAGACGGCGGCGCTCAAGCCTTGGTACGCAGAGGCGCGCAACGCGGGCACGCGCCTTGTCAACATGTATGGCATCACCGAGACCACGGTGCACGTCACGTACCGCATGCTCGAACCTGCCGATGCCGGGCGCACCGGGGCGAACCCCATCGGCGTGCGGATTCCCGACCTGAGCGTGTACGTGCTCGATGCGCATGGACGGCCGCTGCCGGTCGGTTGCACGGGCGAGATGTACGTCGGCGGCGCCGGTGTCGCGCGCGGCTATCTGCGCCGGCCCGAACTGGACGCGCAGCGCTTCGTGCCCGATCCGTTCAGCGGCGTGCCGGGTGCGCGCATGTATCGCACCGGTGACCTGGGCCGCTATCTGGCCGATGGCAGCCTGGAATACATCGGCCGCAACGACCAGCAGGTCAAGGTCCGCGGCTTTCGCATCGAACTGGGCGAGATCGAGGCGCAGCTGTTGCGGCTCGATGGCGTCACCGACGCGGTCGCTGTCGCTCGCGAGGACATGCCCGGTGACGTGCGCCTGGTCGCTTATCTCGCTGCCCGGGCCGCGTTCGACCCGTCCGCCGCGCGTGCCGCCTTGCGCATGCACCTGCCGGACTACATGGTCCCCGCGGCCTTCGTCGTGCTGGACGCGCTGCCGCTGACGCCGAACGGCAAGCTCGATCGCAAGGCATTGCCCGCGCCGGACTCGCGCACCTGGCACCGGCGCGACCACGAGCCGCCGCAAGGCGCCACCGAATCGGCGCTGGCACGGCTGTGGGCCGAAGTGCTCGGCGTCGAGCGTGTCGGTCGCCATGACAACTTCTTCGAGCTCGGCGGCCATTCGATCCTCGCGGTGCAACTGTTGGACCACATGCAGCGCGAAGGCCTGGAGGTGGAGATCCGCCACCTGTTCGCCGAGCCGACCCTGAGCGCGCTCGCGGCCCGTGTGGCGCAGACCGGGCAGGGTGCGGCGCCGGTGCCCGCCAACGCCATTCCGCCGCAGTGCGAACGCATCACGCCGCAGATGCTGCCGCTGGTGCAACTGACCCAGGCGCAGATCGACCGGATCGCCGACGGTGTTGCGGGCGGCATGCGCAACGTGCAGGACATCTACCCGCTCGCGCCGCTGCAGGAAGGCATCCTGTTTCACCACCTGCTGCAAGGCGAGGGCGATGCCTACGTGCTGCCCGCTCTGCTGCGCTTTGACGACCGTGCGCGGCTCGACCGCTTCATGGCCGCATTGCAGCAGGTGATCGTGCGCCACGACATCCTGCGCACAGCCGTGCAGTGGGAGGGGCTGGACGCGCCGGTGCAGGTGGTCTGGCGCAGCGCTGCACTGACGCTGCAAGAGCCGCACCTCGATCCCGCCGATGGCGATGTGCAGGCGCAATTGCAGGCGCATGCCGATGCGCGGCGCGTGCGCCTGGACCTGCGCCGTGCGCCGATGCTGCAGGCCCACGCGGCCTTCGATCCGGTCTCGCGGCGCTGGCTGCTGCAACTGCTGCACCATCACCTGACACTGGACCACACCACCACCGAACTGATCCTGCACGAGGTGGTGGCACTGCTGCAGGGGCGCGCCGAAGGCCTGCCTGCGCCGGTGCCGTTCCGTGAGTTCGTCGTGCGGTCGCGCCAGGGCGTGAGCGATGCGGAGCACGAGGCGTTCTTCGGCGCGATGCTCGGCGACGTCGATGAGCCGACCGCGCCGTTCGGCTTGCGCGATGTGCAGGGCGACGGCTCGCAAGTCGCGCAGTCGCGCATGACGTTGCAACCGGCACTCTCGGCGCGATTGCGCGCGCTGGCCATGCGCCATGGCGTGGGCGCGGCCAGCCTGTTCCACCTGGCCTGGGCGCGGGTGCTGGCCCTTTGCAGCGGCCACGACGACGTGGTGTTCGGCACGGTGCTGTTCGGGCGCATGCAGGGCGGCGCGGGCATCGACCGCGCGATGGGCATGTTCATCAACACGTTGCCGGTGCGCATCGCGCTGGGCGGGCGTGGGGTGGCGCAGGGCTTGCGCGAAACGCATGCGGCACTGAGCGGACTGCTGCGCCACGAGCACGCTTCGCTGGTGCTGGCCCAGCGTTGCAGCGGTCTCGCCCCGAACACGCCTGCGTTCTCGGCGTTGCTCAACTACCGCCACAGCCGCCGCGAGAGCTTCGGCGGCAGTGAGATCGCCGAGGGCATGCACTACGTTGGCGGTCGCGATCTCACGAACTACCCGTTCAGCTTGTACGTCGACGATCTGGGTGGGGACTTCGTGCTCACTGCCGAGGTTCATACCTCGGTCTCGGCCGAACGCATCGCCGGGTTCGTGCAGCAGGCGTTGCAAGTCCTTGCGCAGGCTTTGGAAGAGGCGCCCGATACGCCGCTGCTGGCGCTCGATGCGTTGCCGGCCGAGGAGCGCGAGCGTGTGGTCCATGGCTTCAACGACACCCGATGCGAATACACCGCACCGGCCCTGGCGCACGAAGCCTTCGAGCAGCAGGCGGCCGCGCACCCGGATCGCATCGCGCTGGAGCTCGATGGGGCGCAGCTGAGTTATCGCGACCTGAACGAGCAGGCGAACCGCTTGGCGCGGCACCTGCGCAAGCTCGGGGTCGCAGCGGATGACCGCGTGGCGATCTGCGTCGAACGCAGCCTTGCCATGGTTGTCGCGATCCTAGCCACACTCAAGGCCGGCGGTGCCTGCGTACCACTGGACCCGACATACCCCGATGAACGACTGGGGCAGATGCTGCAGGGCAGCGAACCGGTGGTGGTGTTGAGCCAAGGTGTCCTGGCCGAGCGGCTTGGTGCGGCATCGGTCCTGCTCGACGAGGCCGAGCCCACGTGGGCCAACGCCTCCACGGCCAACCTGCACGCGAACGAACTGGGGCTGCACCCGGATCACCTGGCCTATGTGATCTACACCTCCGGCTCGACCGGTGTGCCCAAGGGCGTGGCGATGCCGCACCGCGGTCTGGTTAACCTGCTGGCCTGGCAGCGCGAGCGGTTGCCCGAGCCTGCGCGAACGCTGCAGTTCGCCGCGCTCGGGTTCGATGTCGCCTTCCAGGAGATCTTCAGCACGCTCGCCGGGGGTGGCACCCTGGTATTGCTGCGAGAGGCGCTGCGGCAAGACCTGCCTGCCCTGGCCGAATGGCTGGTCGAGGAGTCGATCGAGCGCTTGTTCCTGCCATACATCGCGCTGCACAACCTCAGCGAGCTTTGGTCGCATCGCGGCGCGCCGCTGCCGATGCTGCGGGATGTCATCACTGCGGGAGAGCAGCTTCGCATCACGCCGGCGATCCGTCGCATGTTCACGAGACACCCGCAGGCGCGGCTGCACAACCACTACGGGCCGACCGAGACGCACGTGATCAGCGCGCACACCTTGAGCGGGCCATCGGCGCAATGGGAAGACCTGCCGCTGATCGGCCGACCGATCGGCAACAGCCGCATCTACGTGCTGGACGCGCAGCGCAATCCGGTGCCGGTGGGCGTCGTCGGTGAGCTGTACCTGGGCGGCGTGCAGGTCGCACAAGGCTATCTGGCGCAGTCCGAACTCACCGAAGCGCGTTTCCTCACCGATCCCTACGGCGGCACGCGCATGTACCGAAGCGGCGACCTGGGCCGCTGGCGCGACGACGGGAGCATTGAATACCTTGGGCGCAACGACCATCAAGTGAAGATCCGCGGCTACCGCATCGAACTGGGCGAGATCGAGGCGCAACTGTCCCGCTTGCGCGGGGTGCGCGACGCGGCGGTGGTCGCACGCGAAGACCAGCCCGGCGAGAAGCGCCTGGTCGCGTACGTCACAGGTCATGTCGATGCCGGACAATTGCGCACCCAGTTGAGCCGGCACCTGCCGGACTACATGGTGCCGGTGGCCTATGTGGTGCTGGATGCATTGCCTCTGACGCCCAACGGCAAGCTCGACCGCAAGGCGCTGCCAGTGCCCGAAGGCGAGGCATTCGGCCAGCGCACCTACGAAGAGCCTCAAGGCGAAATCGAGCAGGCCCTCGCCGAGATCTGGTCGAAGCTGCTCGGTGTGCAGCATGTCGGCCGCAACGACGATTTCTTCGAACTCGGCGGCCATTCGCTGCTGGCCATCCAACTGCTCGAACAACTGCGCCGGCGCAGTTGGTCTGCCGACATCCGCTCGTTGTTCACGCATCCGAAACTGGCCGCATTGGCCGCGACGATCCGGCAGGACGATGCGGTGGTCGTCCCACCCCATCTGATTCCTCCCGGCTGCACTGCGATCGAACCGGCGATGCTGACGCTGGTCGATCTCGACGCGGCCGCGATCGAACGGATCGTCCACGCCACGCCCGGCGGCGCGGCCAACATCCAGGACATCTATCCCCTCGCCCCGTTGCAACAGGGCATCCTGTTCCACCACCTGCTGGAGCGTGACGCCGACACCTATGTGCTGCCGACGCTGCTCGAGTTCGACAGCAGGCCGCGCATGGACCGCTTCATCGCGGCCCTGTCGCAGGTGATCGAACGCCACGACATCCTGCGCACCGCGGTTCATTGGGACAACCTGGCCGAGCCGGTGCAGGTCGTGTGGCGGCGTGCCGGGTTCGTCGTAGACACGCTGACGTTGGAATCGGGCGTGGATGCAGCGGCTGAGCGCTTGCGCGCGCATCCGCAAGTACGCAGCCTGCACATCGATGTGCGCCGCGCACCCATGCTGCATGGCTTTGCCGCGCGAGGCGATGCCAGCGGGCGATGGCTGCTGCAGCTGTCCTATCACCACCTCGTGATGGACCACACGACGCTGGAGCGGCTGGTGGAAGAGATCGACGCGATCGAGCGCGGCGCCGCCGACGAACTGCCGTCCCCGGTGCCGTTCCGCAACTTCGTCGCGCAGTCGCGCCATGGCGTGAGCGAGGCGGAGCACGAGGCGTTTTTCCGCGCGATGCTCGGCGAGGTCGGTGAGCCGACTGCGCCCTTCGGCTTGCTCGACGTGCAGGGAGATGGCTCGCGGATCGAGCAGTCGCGACTGACCTTGCCGCCGGCGTTGTCGGCTCGGCTGCGCTTGCTTGCCATGCGCCACGGCGTGGGTGCGGCCAGCCTGTTCCACCTGGCCTGGGCCCGGGTGCTGGCCCTGTGCAGCGGCCGCGAGGATGTCGTGTTCGGCACGGTGCTGTTCGGACGAATGCAAGGCGGCGCCGGTTCCGAGCGCGCGGTCGGCATGTTCATCAACACGCTGCCGGTGCGCATCGCGCTGGGCGGGCGTGGGGTGGCGCAGGGCTTGCGCGAAACGCACGCGGCACTGAGCGGACTGCTGCGCCACGAGCACGCCCCACTGGTGCTTGCGCAGCGCTGCAGTGCGCTGCCCGCGCATGTGCCGCTGTTTTCCGCGTTGCTCAACTACCGGCACAGCCGCGTCGCGCGGGCGCAGGTGCTCGATGGCGTGCGACTGCTCGACGTGCGCGACCGCACCAACTATCCGTTCGGCCTGTACGTGGACGACGACGGAAGCGATTTCGAATTGACGGTGCAGGTCGATGCAGCGGCGTCGGCCGAACGCATCGCGGGGTTCGTGCAGCAGGCGTTGCAAGTCCTTGCGCAGGCTTTGGAAGAGGCGCCTGACACGGAGTTGTTGACCCTCGATGTGCTGCCGGCCGAGGAGCGCGAGCGTGTTGTCCATGGCTTCAACGACACCCGATGCGAATACACCGCACCGGCCCTGGTGCACGAAGCCTTCGAACAGCAGGCGGCCGCGCATCCGGATCGCATCGCCCTGGAACTCGATGGGGCGCAGCTGAGCTATCGCGATCTCAACGAGCAGGCGAACCGATTGGCGCGGCACCTGTGCCGGCTCGGCGTGGGCCCGGATGATCGCGTGGCGATTTGTGTCGAGCGCAGCCCGGCGATGGTGGTGGCAATCCTGGCCACGCTCAAGGCCGGTGGTGCCTGCGTGCCGCTGGACCCGACGTATCCCGATGAACGGCTGGCGCAGATGCTGCAGGGCAGCGAGCCGGTGGTGGTGCTGAGTCATCGTGGGTTGGCCGAGCGGCTGGATACCGTCGCGGTTCTGCTCGACGAGGCTGAGCCCGCGTGGGCCAACGCGTCCGCGGCCAACCTGCACGCGATCGAGTTGGGTCTGCGTCCTGAGCACTTGGCCTATGTGATCTACACCTCCGGCTCGACCGGCGTGCCCAAGGGTGTGGCGATGCCGCACCGTGGCTTGCTCAACCTGCTGGCCTGGCAGCGCGAGCAGTTGCCTGAGCCGGCGCGCACGCTGCAGTTTGCGGCACTCGGGTTCGATGTCGCCTTCCAGGAGATCTTCAGCACACTCGCCAGCGGCGGAACCCTGGTGCTGTTGCATGAGTCGCTGCGACAGGACCTGCCAGCCCTGGCTGAATGGGTGGCCGGGAAATCGGTCGAGCGGTTGTTCCTGCCGTACATCGCGCTGCAGAACCTCAGCGAACTCTGGTCACAGCGCGCCGAACCGCTGACGATGCTGCGGGATGTCATCACTGCGGGAGAGCAACTTCGCATCACACCGGCGATCCGCCGCATGTTCGCAAGGCACCCACAGGCACGATTGCACAACCACTACGGCCCGACCGAAACGCATGTGGTCAGCACGTACGCCTTGAGCGGCGTGCCCGACGAGTGGGACGATCTGCCGCCGATCGGTCGACCGATCGGCAACAGTCGAATCTACGTGCTGGACGCGCAGCGCAATCCGGTGCCGGCGGGCGTCGTCGGTGAGTTGTACCTGGGCGGGGTGCAGGTCGCGCAGGGCTACTTGGCGCAGCCAGAACTGACCGAAGCGCGTTTCCTGGTCGACCCGTTCCATGGGACGCGCATGTACCGAAGCGGCGACCTGGGCCGCTGGCGCGCCGACGGCAGCATCGAGTACCTGGGCCGCAACGACCATCAGGTCAAGGTGCGCGGCTACCGCATCGAACTGGGTGAGATCGAGGCGCAACTGGCTCGCTTGGACGGGGTGCGCGAAGTGGCGGTGATCGCACGCGAAGACCAGCCCGGCGACAAGCGATTGGTCGCATACCTCACAGGTCGCGCCGATGCCGCACAACTGCGCGCCCAGCTGAGCCAACACCTGCCGGACTACATGGTGCCGGTGGCCTATGTGGTGCTGGGTGCATTGCCGCTGACACCGAACGGCAAGCTCGACCGCAAGGCGCTACCGCTGCCCGAGGGCGAGGCCTTCGGTCAGCGCACCTACGAAGAACCGCAAGGTGAGATCGAGCAAGCCCTCGCCGACATCTGGACGCAGCTGCTCGGTGTGCAGCACGTCGGCCGCAACGACGATTTCTTCGAACTCGGCGGCCATTCGCTGCTGGCCATTCGCCTCATCTCCCAGGTCCGCGAACGCTTGGACGCCGAACTTGCGCTGGCCACCCTGTTTGCGCAGCCGCGCCTCGCCCCACTGGCCCGCGCCGTGGCCGCGGCGGGTCCGGGTGCGCTGGCCGCCATCGCGCTTGCCGACCGCAGCCGTCCGCTGCCGCTGTCGCCAGCTCAGCAGCGCCTGTGGTTCATCGCCAGCGTCGATGCACAGGCCAGCGTCGCGTACCACATCCCCGGTGCCTTGCGTATGCGCGGCGTTCTCGACCGCGTGGCGCTGCGCGCCGCGCTGGACCTGGTCGTCGCCCGACACGAAGCCTTGCGCACGCGCTTCGTCGCGATCGATGGCCAGCCGTGGCAGCACATCGATCCGCCCCGTGGCTTCGCGTTGCGGGAGCAGGACGCGGGCGGCTCGGATGCGGCGCAGATCGAAGCGCTGTGCCGCCAAGCCGCCGCCGAGCCTTTCGATCTCGCGGCTGCACCGCCGATTCGCGGCCTCCTGCTGCGTGTGGCGGACGAGGATCACGTGCTGCTGGTCGTGATGCACCACATCGTTTCCGACGGTTGGTCGCTGAGCGTGCTGATGCGCGAGGTCGCCATCGCCTACAGCGCACTGCGCGATGGGAAAGAGCCCTCTTTGCCTTCGCTGCCGGTCCAGTACGCCGACCACGCGGCCTGGCTGCACGAGCACCTGCAGGGCACGTCTGCGCAAGCCCGGCTGCAAGCGTGGGTCGAGCAATTGCAGGGCGCTCCGTCACTGGTCGAACTGCCCTGGGACAGGCCACGAGCAGCGCTGCAGGACTATCGCGGCGCGAGCTTCGAGGTCGGTCTCGATGCCGAATCCACACAAGCCTTGCGCGCGCTCGGCCGGCGCCACGGCGCAACCCTCTACATGGTCGTGCTGGCCGCGTGGGCCGCCGTGGTGGCGCGCTACAGCGGCCAGCCGCAAGTCGTGATCGGCAGCTCGCACGCCGGCCGCGGCCGGGTCGAGATCGAGCCGTTGATCGGCTGCTTCATCAACACCCAGGCGCTGAAAATCGTGCTGGATGGACAACCCACCGTCGCCGACCTGCTGGCCCAGGTGCGCCACACCGCGTTGCAAGCGCAGGCGCGCGAAGACGTGCCCTTCGAACGCCTGGTCGAGGCGCTGAACCCGCCGCGTTCGATGGCCCAACACCCGGTGTTCCAGCTGATGCTGGCCTGGCACAACACGCCCGCTGTCGCGCTGGAGTTGGCCGGCCTTGCCGTCGAACGCGTCGAGAGCCTGCCCGCCGGCGCGCAGTTCGACCTGGCGCTGGACCTGCAGGAGGAGGGCGACCGCATCGCAGGCAAGCTCAACTACGCCACCGCGTTGTTCGACGAGACGACGGTGCGCCGGCACTGGCACAGCCTGGTGGCGATGCTGCGCGGCATGGCGGCCGACGAAAGCCAGCCGGTCGATCGCGTCGCATGGATTGACAGCGATGAGCGTCATCAGTTGCTGCACACCCTCGCCGAGGGCGCGCCTGCGCAGCCCGAACACGCGTTCGCGCATGCGGCCTTCGAACGGCAGGCCGTGCGGCAGCCACAGGCGATCGCGCTGGAACACGATGGCGAACGGCTCAGCTACGGCGCACTCGATCGGCGCGCCAACAGGCTCGCCCACCACCTGCGCCACCTCGGCGTCAGCGCCGAAGAGCGCGTCGCGCTGTGCCTGCCGCGCGGGTTCGAACTGGTCGTCGCGGTGCTGGCCACGCTCAAGGCCGGTGCTGCGTATGTGCCGCTCGATCCGTCCTATCCGGACCAGCGGCTGGCATGGCAACTGGAAGACTGCGCGCCGTCGGTGCTGCTGACGAATTCCGTCCTGCGCCCGCGCCTCCAACCGCCGCCGGACTGCACGATGATCGCGCTCGACGAGCACGCGTCATGGGCGACCGCGCCCGCACATGCACCCGATCAAGACGGCCTGCCCGGCGACGGCTCGCACCTCGCCTATGTGATCTACACCTCAGGCTCGACCGGTACGCCCAAGGGCGTGATGGTCGAGCACCGGCAGCTGTCTCACCAGATCGCTGCGTTGCAATCGCTCTACAACTTCAGCGCCGAAGACCGCGTGCTGCAGTTCTCAGGTCTCGGCTTCGACGTCGCCGGCGAGGAAATCTTCGGCGCGCTCAGTCATGGCGCAACGCTCGTGCTGCGCACCGACGAATGGCTCGCCGAACCCTCGCAGTGGTGCGCGCTGTGCGCCGCGCACCGGCTCACCGTGGCCAATCTGCCGACGCTGTTCTGGCAGCGCATCGCCCAGGCGAGCGATGCGGTGTTGCCGCCGTCGCTGCGCCAGCTCGTGATCGGCGGCGATACGGTCGCCGCCACCGCGCTCGATGCGTGGTGGCGGCGCGACGGCCATCGCCCGGCACTTGCCAACGCCTACGGCCCGACCGAGACCACGATCAACGCGACCGTCGCGCTGTGCCGTGTCGAGGACTCGCCACAGAGCATCGGCCATCCGATCCCGAACGCCCGTGTCTACCTGCTCGATGCGTACGGTGAGCCGGTGCCCATCGGTGCCGTCGGCGAGATCTGGATCGGCGGCGCCGGCGTGGCGCGTGGCTACCTGCATCGGCCCGAGCTGACCGCACAGCGTTTCGCGGCGGATCCGTTCGCGACGCCATCGGCGGATGTGCCAATGCCGCGCATGTACCGCAGCGGCGACCTCGGCCGCTGGCGCGCCGACGGCTCGATCGAGTTCCTCGGCCGCGACGACCGGCAGATCAAGATCCGCGGCTTTCGCATCGAGCCCGGCGAGATCGAGGCCGCGCTGATGCGCGTGGACGGTATCCGTGAAGCAGCGGTGATCGCCACAGAAGGCCAGGGTGATGACAAGCGGCTATTGGCCTATGTGGTTGCGGACAACTCACTCGATGCGGCGCAGTGGCGCGTGCGTCTGGCGGAGCATTTGCCCGATCACATGCTGCCGGCCGCGTTCGTGCGGCTCGACGCGCTGCCACTCAACGCCAGCGGCAAGCTCGACCGTGCCGTGCTTCCTGCGCCGGACGATGGCGCCTATGCGCAGCGCACCTACCAGGCACCGCAGGGCGCGCACGAGCAGGCACTCGCGCAAGTATGGTCGTCGCTGCTCGACATCGAGCGCATCGGCCGCGACGATGGCTTCTTCGAACTCGGCGGACATTCGCTGCTGGCGGTGCGGATGCTTTCGCAACTGCGCCAGCGCTTGGGCATCGAGCTCGCGCTGACGACGGTGTTCGCCCGGCCACGGCTCGCGGAGTTGGCGAGCGAGATGGCGCGGGCCGCGCCCGTCGCAGCCGATCCGATCACGAAGGTGGACCGCAGTGCGCCCTTGCCGTTGTCGCATTCGCAGCAGCGCTTGTGGTATGTGACGCGCATCGATGCACAGGCCGGCGCGGCCTATCACCTTCCTGCCGCGCTGCGCCTGCGCGGCGCACTGGATCGCATCGCGCTGCAGCACGCGTTGGACCGCATCGTCGCGCGCCATGAATCGCTGCGCGCGCGCTTCGTCGTCATCGACGGCGAGCCGCGCCAGCGCATCGAGCCGGTGCACAGCGTCCAGCTGGTCCATCGCGAACTCGACGAACCCGGCGGCGACGCCCTGCGCGCACTGTGCCAAGCCGAGGCCGCAGCGCCGTTCGATCTCGCGTGCGACCCACCGCTGCGCGTGCAGTTGTTGCGCCTCGCCGAAAACGACCACGTGCTGCTCGTCACGATGCATCACATCGTCTCCGATGGCTGGTCGCTCAGCGTGATGGCGCATGAGTTCTCCACCTTGTACGGCGCGTTCCGCCGCGGCGAACCCGATCCGCTGCCGGCCTTGCCGATCCAGTACGGCGACTACGCCGCATGGCAGCGCCGCCGCGTGCAGGGCGAGGCGCTGCGGCCGCAGTTGCAGTATTGGGTCGAGCGCTTGCGCGATGCGCCACCGCTCATCGGCCTGGCCACCGACCGACCGCGGCCGCCGCAGCAGGACTACCGCGGCGCCAGCATCGACGTCGGTCTCGACCAGACGTTGACGCGCGAGCTGGGCGCGCTGGCGCAGCGCCACGGGGTCACGGTGTACATGACCCTGCTCGCCGCTTGGGCGGCGGTGCTTGCGCGGCTGAGCGGCCAGTCGCAGGTGGTGCTCGGCAGCAGCATCGCCGGGCGTGACCGGGCCGAGTTCGAGCCGTTGATCGGCTTCTTCGTCAACGCGCAGGCGCTGCGCCTAGACATCGACGACGGCCTGGCTGTCGGCGAACTTCTCGAACAGGCCCGACAGGTCGCACTGCAGGCGCAGCAACACCGCGACGTGCCGTTCGAGCAGGTGGTCGAGGCGCTCAATCCGCCGCGCTCGAGCGCTTTCAATCCTGTCTATCAAGTGCGGCTGGCCTGGCAGAACACGCCGCCCGCGCGCTTGCAACTCGACGGCCTCGAATTCGACAACCTCGCGAGCCATGCCGGCAGCGCGCAGTTCGATCTCTCGCTCGACCTGGAACCGGTGGGCGAGCACATCGCCGGCCAGTTCAACTACGCCACCGCGCTGTACGACGAGGCCACGGTGCGGCGCCACTGGAATGCGCTGGTGGCGATGCTGCGCGGCATGGTGGCCGACGCCGCCGCGCCCGTGGACCGCATCGACCTGATGACCGGGGACGAACGCGCGCAGGTGCTGCATGCATTCAACGCCGGTGGAAATACCGACTGCAACGAACTGCTGCATCGCCTGTTCGAAGCGCAGGTCGCCGCGAAGCCACGCACGCTCGCGCTTGCATACGAAGACGACGCGCTCGACTACGGAGAACTCAACCGTCGCGCCAACCGCATTGCCCATCATCTGCACGGCCTGGGCGTGCGGCCCGACGACCGCGTCGCGCTGTGTCTGGAGCGCAGCGTGGACCTGGGCGTCGCGCTGATGGCGACGCTCAAGGCCGGCGGCGCCTGCGTGCCGCTGGACCCGGTGCATCCCGACGATCGCCTCGCCCACATGATGGCCGACAGCGCGCCGATGGCAGTGCTGACCCAAGCCCGCCTGCGCGATCGCTTGCGGGTGCCCGAGGGCTGCGCGGTGCTGGTGCTCGACGACGCATCGCCGCCCTGGAGCGATGCGCCCACGAACAATCCCGAAGTGGCGGGTCTCACGCCGGCCCACCTGGCCTATGTGATCTACACCTCAGGCTCGACCGGCGTGCCCAAGGGCGTGATGGTCGAGCACCGCCAAGTGCTGAACTTCTTGCAGGGCCTGGAGCAGCGTATCCACGGCACGGCGCCGGATTGTCGGCGCGTGGCGTGGAATTCGTCGGTTGGTTTCGACATGGCGGTGAAGGCCTGGGGCCAACTCATGTTCGGCCGCAGCGTGTACCTGCTGCCCGAGCGCACTCGCCTGGATGCGGAGGGCTTGCTCGACTTTCTGGAGCGGCATGCGATCGAGGCGATGGAATGCACGCCCTCGCACCTTCGCATGCTGCATGCGGCCGGCTTCGGCCGGCGGCGCGCGGGTTCGCTGCGCAAGCTGCTGCTCGGCGGCGAGGCGCTCGATGCCGCGACGTGGCGGCACCTCGCCGAAGCCGGCACGGTGCAGTTCCACAACATGTACGGGCCGACCGAATGCAGCGTCGACGCCACCTGCGGCCCGGTCAGCGGTGAGGTGCCGCATATCGGCCACCCGATGCCCGGCGCGCGCGTCTACCTGCTCGATACGCACGGTGAGCCGGTGCCGATCGGCGCGGCCGGAGAGATCCACATCGGCGGCGCCGGGGTCGCGCGCGGCTACCTGGGGCGGCCAGATCTCACCGCCGAACGCTTTCTGCCCGATCCGTTCGCGGCCGGCCGGGGTGCGGCGCGCATGTACCGTACCGGCGACCTCGGCCGCCGGCGCGCCGACGGCAGCATCGAATACCTGGGCCGCAACGACTTCCAGGTCAAGATCCGCGGCTACCGCATCGAGCTCGGCGAGATCGAGGCGCGGCTCGCGCGGCTGGACGGCGTGCGCGAGGCCATCGTGGTGGCGAGCGCCGAGCCGCCCGGCGAGCCGCGCCTTGTCGCCTACCTGCTCGCGCAGCCGGGCGCTGCCGTGGAGCCCGCGGCGCTGCGCGCGCAACTCGGTGCGCAGCTGCCCGACTACATGCTGCCCGCCGCCTGCGTCGTGCTCGCGGCCTGGCCGCTGAATGCGAACGGCAAGCTCGACCGCAAGGCGCTGCCACCGCCCGGTGACGACGGCCTTGCGCGGCACGCCTACGCCGCGCCCGAGACCGAAATCCAGATCCGTCTCGCAGCGGTGTGGAGCGAACTGCTCGGCGTCGAGCGGGTCGGCCGGCATGACAACTTCTTCGAGCTCGGCGGGCATTCGGCGCTGGCGATCCAGCTGATCCATGCCATGAGCGCGCAGCAGCTGCAGGTCGATGTGCAGATGGTCTTCAACGCGCCGACCTTGGCCGACCTCGCCGCGGCGACCGTGCAGCTGGAGGAGATCGTCCTGTGAGCCCGTCGCAATTGCTCGACACACTGGCCGCGCGCGGCCTCGCCCTGCGCCTGGACGGCGAGCGGCTGGCGCTGCAGGGCGATGCGCGCCTGCTCGCCGATCCGGCGCTGGTTCTGGCCTTGCGCGAGTGCAAGCCCGAGCTGATAGCGCTGTTGCGCGAACGCCAACGCAGCGACCCTCTGACGTACCGCATCGACGAAACGGCCGAGGCGATCACGCCCGCCATGCTGCCGCTGCTGGCGCTCGAGCAGGACGCGATCGACCGCCTCGTGGCGCAAGTGCCGGGTGGCGTGCGCAATGTGCAGGACATCTATCCGCTTGCGCCGCTGCAGGAGGGCATCCTGTTTCATCACCGGCTGCACAGCGAAGGCGAGGGCGCCGATGCCTACGTGATGCCGACGCTGCTGCGCTTTGACCACCGCGAACGGCTGGACAGCTTCGTGCAGGCCCTGCGCGAGGTGATTGCGCGCCATGACATCCTGCGCACCAGCGTGTACTGGGAGGGCCTGGAGCAGCCGGTGCAGCTGGTCCAGCGCAAGGCCGACCTGCGCATCGACGTGCTGTCCACTGCGCCCGCACAAGAGGCGAAGGCGCATCTGCGCGCCTTGGCCGGCGCGCGGCTTGACGTTCGCCGCGCGCCGATGCTGCGCGGACACGCGATCGAGGAGCGCGACAGCGGCCATTGGCTGCTGCAACTGTTGCACCATCACCTGATCCTCGATCACACCGCGTCGCAGTTGCTGGTGCAGGAGGTCATGCTGATCCTGCAAGGGCAGCGCGAGCGCCTGCCGGCGCCGGTGCCGTTCCGGCGCTTCGTCGCGCAGGCTCTCGAGAGTGCGGCAGATGGCGAACACGAAGCCTATTTCCGCCGCGTGCTCGGCGATGTCGAAGAGACCACCGCGCCGTTCGGATTGAGCGATGTGCGCGGCGACGGCAGCGGCGTCGTGCAGGCACGCAGCGAACTCGATGCCTCGCTGGCGCAACGCCTGCGTGAACAGGCGCGGCGTCGCGGCGTCGGCACGGCCAGCGTGTTCCACCTGGCCTGGGCGCTGGTGCTCGCGCGCTGCAGTGGTCGCGACGACGTGGTGTTCGGCACGGTGCTGTTCGGCCGCCTGCAGGCCGGCGCCGAGGCCACGCGCGCAATGGGCATGTTCCTCAACACCTTGCCGCTGCGCGTGCGCGCGGAGGGGGCAGGAACCGAAGCGGCGCTGCACCGCGTGCATGCCCAGCTGGCCGAGCTGCTGCGCCACGAGCACGCCTCGCTGGGCCTGGCCCAGCGCTGCTGCAGCTTGCCGGCCGGCGCGCCGCTCTTCACCAGCCTGCTCAACTACCGCTACAGCCGCCGCGAAGGCGAGGGCGCAGAGCTGCCGGGCATCGAATCGCTGGGAGGGCACGACCGCACCAACTATCCGTTCGTGCTGCATGTGGACGACCACGGCGACGGCTTCGGCCTCACCACCGAGATAGACCGCAGCGTGGATTCGCGGCGAATCTGTGGCTTCGTCGTGCAGGCGCTGCATGCGCTGGTCGATGTGCTCGAACGCGAGCCGCAGCGGCCGCTGGAGCGCATCGATGTTCTACCCGGCGAAGAGCGACAGAAAGTGGTGGTCGATTTCAACGCCACAGCCGTCGAATACCCGCGCGGCCTGTTGCTGCACCAGCTGTTCGAGCGCCAGGTCGCGCAGCGCCCCGACGCAACCGCGCTGATATTCGAAGACCGTCAGCTCAGCTACGCCGAACTCGATGCCCGCGCCAACCGGCTGGCACGGCAGCTGCGCGCGCTCGGTGTCGGGCCGGACGAGCGCGTGGGCGTGTTCATGCAACGCAGCGAGATGCTGGTGGTCGCATTGCTCGCGGTCCTCAAGGCAGGCGGTGCCTACCTGCCGCTCGACCCTTCGCACCCCTCGGAGCGCCTGCGGCAGATGCTCGACGAGGCCGGGCCCGTGGTGGTGCTGGCCGATCCGGAGCTGGCACCGCGCCTGCCGAAGGCGCGCACGCTGGTGCTGGACCGCGACACGCCTTCGGTCGCTTTCGCCGAGCCGGACGCCCCCGAGCCGACGCTCCATGAAGCGCACCTGGCCTACGTGATCTACACCTCCGGTTCGACGGGCCGCCCCAAGGGCGTGATGAACGAACACCGCGGCATCGTCAATCGCCTGCACTGGATGCAGCAGGCCTACGCGCTGGCACCCGACGACGTGGTGCTGCAGAAGACACCGTTCGGCTTCGACGTGTCGGTGTGGGAGTTCTTCTGGCCGCTGATGTCCGGCGCGCGGCTGGTGCTCGCGCGGCCGGACGGGCACAAGGATCCGGCCTACCTCGGCGAGCTGATCCGCGCGCGCGGTGTGACGACGCTGCATTTCGTGCCGTCGATGCTGCAGGTGTTTCTCGCGCACCCCGATGCGGCCAACGGCTGCGCGGACCTGCGGCGCGTGGTCTGCAGTGGCGAAGCGCTGCCGGCTGCGCTCGCGCGCCGGTGCCGCGAGCGCCTGCCGCACGCGCGCCTGTACAACCTCTACGGCCCGACGGAAGCAGCGGTGGATGTCAGTGCCTGGACCTGCAGCGACAACGATGGCGATGCCGTGCCGATCGGCCGGCCGATCGCCAATACCCGTCTGTACCTGCTCGACGCTGCACTGCGCCCCGTGCCGGTCGGCGTGGCAGGCGAGCTGTACATCGGCGGTGTGCAGGTGGCGCGCGGCTACCTCAACAGGCCGGACCTGACGGCGCAGCGTTTCATTGCCGACCCCTTCGCTGAAGGCGGTCGCCTCTACCGCACCGGGGACCTCGGCCGTTGGCGCGCCGACGGCGTGATCGACTACCTGGGCCGCAACGACTTCCAGGTCAAGCTGCGCGGGCAGCGCATCGAGCCGGGCGAGATCGAGGGGCAACTGCGCGCGCTCGAAGGCATCGCCGAGGCCGCAGTGCTCGCGCGCGAAGACCGTACCGGCACTCTGGCGCTGGTCGCCTATGCAGTGCCGACATCGCTCGACGCCATCCTGGAGCCCGCGCAACTGCGCAGTCGGCTCGCCGAGCGCCTGCCCGAGCACATGCTGCCGACCGCCTACGTGTGCCTCGCTGCACTTCCCTTGACTAGCAACGGAAAGCTGGACCGCAAGGCGCTGCCGGCACCGAAAGACGAAGCCTTCGGCCATCGCACCTACGCGTCGCCACAGGGCGAGATCGAGCACGCAGTGGCCGCGATCTGGTCGCAGCTGCTCGGCATCGAGCGTATCGGCCGCCACGACAGCTTTTTCGCGCTTGGCGGGCACTCGCTGCTCGCGGTGCAACTGCTCGAACACCTGCGCCGCCGCGGCTGGTCCATCGACGTGCGTGCGGTCTTCACCCGGCCCGAACTGGCCGCGATGGCCGAGGCCGTGCGGATCGCGCCCCGCATCGAGGACGTGCCGCACAACGCGATCCCCGCGCCACCTGCCGCGGAGGAGGCCGCATGGGATGCCGCCGATTCAGAAACCGAGGAGTTCAGACTGTGAATGTGGAAGTTGCGAGCATGCAATCGCTGGATGCGCCGGCCTTGATCGGCCTCTTCGAACAGCACCGGGTCCTGGCACGAATCGAGCGGGGCGAGCTGGTGGTCAAGGCACCGCGCGGCGTGCTGACGCCGGGCGTGATGGCCTCGCTGAAGCTGCACAAGCAGGCGCTGATGAACTGGGTCGCGGCCAACGGCGACCACGCCGCGCCGGCACCGGCGGCGCCGCAAGTGCGGATCACGCCGCAGATGCTGCCGCTGGTGCGGCTCGAACAGGCGCAGATCGATCGCATCGTCGCAGCCACGCCGGGCGGCGCCGGCAACGTGCAGGACATCTATCCGCTCGCGCCGCTGCAAGAGGGAATCCTGTTCCATCACCTGCTGCAGCAACAAGGTGATGCCTACCTGAACCGGCTGCTGATGGGCTTCGAAAGCCGCGAACTGCTCGACCGCTTTATCGCCGCGATGAACGAGGTCATCGCACGCCAGGACGTGCTGCGCACCGCGGTGCAGTGGGACGGCCTGCCCGAGCCGGTGCAGGTGGTGTGGCGGCACGCGCGGCTGGAGATCGAGACGCTGGAGTTGGCCGGCGACGTGCAGGCGCGCCTGCGGGACCACGCCGATCCCGGCAGCTACCGCCTCGATGTGCGGCAGGCGCCGATGGTGCGCGGCCTCGCTGCCTTCGATGCGGCAAGCGGGCGCTGGCTGCTGCAGATGCTCTACCACCACCTGGTGATGGACCACGTCACGCTGGAGCAGCTGGTGCACGAGGTCGGCCTGGTGATGCAGGACCGCCGAGGCGAACTGCCCGCGCCGGTGCCGTTCCGCAATTTCGTTGCACAGGCGCGGCTCTCCGCACGCGAGGCCGGGCACGAGCGGTTCTTTCGCACGATGCTCGGCGATATCGACCAGCCGACCGCGCCCTTCGACCTGCTCGATGTGCAGGGCAACGGCAGCGATGCGGTGCGGGCGAAGCTCAGGCTCGAACCCGCTCTGTGCGCGGACCTGCGCCGGGTCGCGCGTGCGCGCAGCATCAGTCCCGCGTGCGTGTTCCACCTCGCGTGGGCGCAGGTGCTCGCGCGTTGCAGCGGGCGCGAGGACGTGGTGTTCGGCACGGTGCTGTCCGGGCGCTTGCAGGGCGGCGCGGGTGCCCATCGTGCGATGGGCATGTTCATCAACACGCTGCCGCTGCGCGTGAGGCTGGACGGGCGCAGCGCGGGCGCTGCGCTGGAAGAGACTGCGGCCACGCTCGCCGAACTGCTGCGCCATGAGCACGCGCCGCTCACATTGGCGCAGCGCTGCAGCGGGCTTGCCGCGAACACGCCGCTGCTTTCTGCGCTGCTGAACTACCGCCACAGCCGCGATGAAACAGAAGGCGAGGAAGGCATCTCCGGCATCCATCACATCGAGAGTCGCGACCGCACGAACTATCCGTTCGTGCTGCACGTGGATGACCATGGCGAGAGCTTCAGCGTCACCGCGGAGATCGTCGAGCGCGTGGATGCCGCGCGCATCGCCGGGATGGTGCGCGAGACCCTCGCGCATCTGGTGCATGCGTTGGACCGTGCGCCGGACACACCGATGCATGCGATCGAGTCCTTGCCGGCGGCCGAGCGCGAAGCGGTCCTGCATGGCTTCAACGCAACGCAGCGCGATCACAGCGCTGAAGGCGAACTGGTGCATGCGCTGTTCGAACGTCAGGCTGCGCGCGATCCGTCTGCTACCGCGCTGGAGTTCGGCGCACAACGGGTGAGCTATGGCGAACTGGAGACGCAGGCGAACCGACTGGCGATGCATCTGCGCACGCTCGGCGTTGGCCCCAACGAACGCGTTGCGATCTGCATCGAGAGTGGGCCGTCGATGGTGGTTGCGATTCTCGCCACGCTCAAGGCCGGCGGCGCGTACGTGCCGCTGGACCCGGCCTATCCGGACGAACGATTGGCGCACATGCTCGGCGACAGCGCGCCGCGCGTGCTGCTGACGCAGGAGCGGCTGATCGAGCGTCTGACCCCTGCGCCGGCTTGCGAGCGCGTGCTGCTCGACGACACCGACCACGCACCATGGGCACAAGACGCCGCGCCGCGTCCCGATCCGCAAGCGCTGGGCTTGCGCGGTGAGCATCTGGCTTACGTCATCTACACCTCGGGGTCGACCGGCCGCCCCAAGAGCGTCGCGATGGCGCATCGTGGCCTGGTCAACCTGCTGGCCTGGCAGCGCGGCGTGTTGCCGGGCGGCGCGCGCACGCTGCAGTTCGCGGCGCTCGGCTTCGACGTCGCGTTCCAGGAAATCTTCTCGACGCTGGCCGGGGGCGGCACGCTCGTGCTGTTGCCCGACGAACTGCGCCGCGACCTGCCCACGCTGGCCGACTGGCTCGGCGAGCAGCAGATCGAGCGGCTTTTCCTGCCCTGCATCGCGCTCAACGCGTTGAGCGAACTGTGGTCGCTGCGCGAAGCGCCGTTGCCGGCGCTGCGCGACCTGATCGTGGCGGGCGAGCAGCTGCGCATCACGCCCGCCATCCGGCGCCTGTTCGCCGGTCGCAACGCCAAGCTGCACAACCACTACGGCCCGACCGAAACCCACGTGGTCACCGCGCACACGCTCAGCGGCGCATCCGAAGACTGGGACGATCTGCCGCCCATCGGCGCACCGATAGACAACTGCCGCATCTACCTGCTGGACGCGCAGCGCCGGCCGGTGGCGCGTGGTGTGGCCGGCGAGATCCACATCGCGGGCGTGCAGGTCGCGCGCGGCTACCTGCACCAGCCCGGGCTGAGCGCCGAGCGGTTCCTGCGCGACCCGTTCGCGGGCGATGCGGGTTCGCGCATGTACAAGACCGGTGACCTCGGCCGCTGGCGCGACGACGGCACGATCGAGTTTCTCGGTCGCAACGATCTCCAGTTCAAGATCCGCGGCCACCGCATCGAGCCGGGCGAGATCGAGGCGCGACTGAACGAGCTGCCCGGCGTGCGCGAGGCGGTGGTGATCGCGCGCGAGGATGTGCCTGGGGACAAACGCCTGATCGCCTACATCGTGGGCGACGTGCAGGCGGCCGATTCCGCCGAGCTGCGCATGCGCCTGGCCGCGCAACTGCCCGATCACATGCTGCCGAGCGCCTTCGTACCGCTCGCGGCCTTGCCGCTGACCCCCAACGGCAAGCTCGACCGCAAGGCGCTTCCCGCGCCCGACGGCCTCGCCTTCGCGCACCGTGCCTACGAAGCGACCATCGGCGAAATCGAGGACACCCTCGCGCAGATCTGGTGCCAACTGCTCGGCATGGAACGCGTCGGGCGCCACGACAACTTCTTCGAGCTCGGCGGCCACTCGCTGCTCGCGGTGCGGCTGGTCTCGCAGCTGCGCGAACGGCTCGGCGTCGAGTTGCCACTGCCCGCGCTATTCACCCATCCGCAATTGGCCGACATGGCCCGCGACGTGGCCGAGGCGAGCCAGAACGCCCTCGGCGCGATAGCCCGCGCCGACCGCTCGACACCGCTGCCGATGTCGTTCGCGCAGCAGCGCCTGTGGTTCATCGCGCGGGTCGATCCCGAGGCGAGCAAGGCGTATCACGTGCCTGATGCGGTGCGGCTGCGCGGCGCGCTCGACACCGCAGCGCTGCAGGCCGCGTTCGACCGCATCGTCGAACGCCACGAGGTGCTGCGCACGCGCTTCGTCGGCATTGGCGGCGAGGCGCTGCAGGTCATCGACGAGGCCCGCGGCTTCGCGCTGCGGCACGAAGACCTGCGTGGCGCCTCCGAAGCCGAGCTGGAACGCATCGTTCGCGAAGAGGCGCTGCGCCCGTTCGACCTCGCGCTCGGACCGCTGATCCGCGGCCGCCTGCTCGCGCTCGGGGCCGACGACCATGTGCTGCTCGTGACCATGCACCACATCGTCTCCGACGGCTGGTCGGGCGGCGTGCTGGCGAACGAGTTCTCGGCGCTGTACCGCGCCTTTCGCGAGGGCCGGCCCGACCCGCTGCCGCCACTGGCGATCCAGTACGCCGACTTCGGCATGTGGCAGCGGCAATGGTTGCAGGGTCCGCTGCTGCAGCAGCAGTTGCGGCAATGGGTGACGCAGCTGCGCGGCGCGCCGGCGCTGCTCGATCTGCCGACCGACCGGTCGCGTCCGCCGGTGCAGGACTACAAGGGCGCCAACATCGCCATCGCGCTCGATGCCGCGCTCACCGACGGCCTGCGCGTGCTCGGGCAGCGCCACGGAACCACGCTGTACATGACACTGCTTGCGGCCTGGGCCGTGGTGCTCGCCCGGCTCAGCGGGCAGGAGCAGGTGGTGATCGGCAGTTCGCATGCGGGCCGCAGCCGCGTCGAGGTGGAGCCGTTGATCGGCTTCTTCATCAACACGCAGGCATTGAAGATAGACCTGTCGGGCAGCCCCAGCGTGCAGGCGCTGCTGGCCCAGGCGCGGCAGACCGCGGTGCAGGCGCAAGGCCTGCAGGACGTGCCGTTCGAGCGACTGGTGGAGGCGCTCAACCCGCCTCGCTCGCTGGCCCATCATCCGGTGTTCCAGGTCATGCTGTCGTGGCACAACACGCCCAGGGTCGAACTTGATCTGGCCGGCCTGCAGGCGCAGAGCCTGGGCGGCGGCGCCGACAGCGCGCAGTTCGAGCTGTCGCTGGAGCTGCGCGAGAGCGAGGAGGGCATCGGCGGCCAGCTCAACTACGCGAGCGCGCTGTTCGACGAGGTCACGGTCCGCCGCCACTGGCGCTGCCTGGAAGCAGTGCTGCGGGGCATGGTCGCCGACGACAGCCAGCCGGTCGATCGCATCGACCTGCTCGATGCGCGCGAGCGCGCGTCGATCGTGGAAGGCTTCAACGAAAGCCATGCGGCGCCTGCCGAGCCGGTGCTGGTGCACGCGCTCATCGAAGCACAGGCCGCGCGCCGGCCGGACGCGCTGGCGATCGAATACGCAGGCGAGAGCCTGAGCTACGCCGAGCTCAACGCCCGCGCCAACCAGCTCGCCCACCACCTGCGCGCGCTCGGCGTGAAGCCCGACGATCGCGTCGCCATCTGCGCCGAGCGCAGCCTGGAACTGGTCGTCGCGCTGCTGGCCACGCTCAAGGCGGGCGGCGCGTATGTGCCGCTCGATCCGGTGTATCCGGACGAGCGGCTCGCATACATGCGCGATGACAGCGGCGCGGTCGTGCTGCTGACGCAGCAACGGCTGGACGGACGGCTGCAAGCCTCCGGACGCTGCGTGCACCTGATGCTCGATGCAGCGCGACCCGACTGGGCACTGGCCCCCTCCCACAACCCGGACCGCGCCGAGGTCGGCCTCACGCCCGGGCACCTGGCCTATGTGATCTACACCTCCGGTTCGACCGGCACGCCCAAGGGTGTGATGGTCGAGCACCGCAACGTGGCGCATTTCCTCCATGCGATGGAGGCCTGCATCCACGGCGTGGCACCGGATTGCCGGCGCGTGGCGTGGAACTCCTCCTTCGGTTTCGACATGGCGGTCAAGGCGTGGGGGCAACTGGCGTTCGGGCGCAGCGTGTTCCTTTTGCCCGAGGCGACGCGGCTCGGTGCCCAGGAGCTGCTCGGCTTTCTCGAGATGCATCGCATCGAAGTGATGGAGTGCACGCCCTCGCACCTGCGGCTGATGCAGGGCGCGGGCCTGCTGCAAGGGCGCGCGCCGGGCCTGCGAAAGCTGCTGCTCGGTGGCGAGGCGATCGATGCGGCGACCTGGGGCGCACTGGCGGCTGTCGATGAGCGGCTGTTCTTCAACATGTATGGGCCGACCGAATGCAGCGTCGATGCGAGCTGCGGCATCGTCGACGGGCGCCGTCCGCACATCGGCCAGGTCATGCCGGGCGCGCGCATCTATGTGCTCGATGCGGCTGCGCAGCCGGTCCCGGTCGGCGTGGTCGGCGAGATTCACATCGGCGGCGCGGGCGTGGCGCGCGGCTATCTCGACCGCGCGGAACTGACCGCCGAACGGTTCCTCCGCGACCCGTTCGCCGGCAACGCCGAGGCGCGCATGTACCGCACCGGCGACCTCGGCCGCTGGCGCGAAGACGGCACGCTCGAATACCTCGGCCGCAACGATTCGCAGGTCAAGCTGCGCGGCTTCCGCATCGAGCTGGGCGAGATCGAAGCGCGCCTGGCGCAGCAGGCCGGCGTGCGCGAGGCGGCGGTGATTGCACGCGAGGACGGTCCCGGCGAAAGGCGCCTGGTCGCCTACATGGCCGGTTCGGTGGACCCGGCACAACTGCGCGCCGGCCTGGCTGCGCACCTGCCCGAGTACATGCTGCCCTCGGCCTTCGTCGCCCTGGACGCGCTGCCGCTGACGCCCAACGGCAAGCTCGACCGCCGGGCGCTGCAGGCGCTGCCGGCGCCCGACAACCAGGGCCTGGCCGCGAGCCGCTACGAACCGCCGCAGGGCGAGGCGGAGTGCACTGTCGCCGCGCTCTGGTCGGAACTGCTCGGGGTCGAACGCATAGGCCGCCACGACAACTTCTTCGACCTGGGCGGCTACTCGCTGATGACGTTCCAGGTCATCGAGGGGCTGAAACAGAAGGGCTATGAGGTCGCGCTGCAGGACGTGCTGCTCGCGCAGCAGTTGAGCGCGCTGGCCGCGTTGATCGACAAGCCGCGCGAGGGCCTTGCAAAAGCGGATGCGCAATGGGTGACCATCCGCAAGGGCGGTTCGCGACCCCCCTTGGTGTTTGTACACGAGCCGAGCGGCGAGGTGCTTTCCTATGAACGGCTGGCACAGCACATCGATCCCGAAGTGGGCCTCTACGGCCTCCGCGCCGACCGCGATGCGGTGCGTGCCGACAGCCGCTACGAAGACCTGGCCGCGGACTATGTACAACGGATTCGCGAGGCGCTGCCGCAGGGGCCGTATCGCCTGGCGGGCTGGTCGGCCGGCGGCGTGCTCGCGTTCGAGGTCGCGCGGCAACTGGTTGCGGCGGGCGAACGGGTCGAGTTCCTTGGGCTGATCGACAGCTGGTATCACGGTGAGGGCGAGCGCGGCGTGTCCGAGCTGGGCATGCAAGACAAGAAGCTGCTGCTGGTCGCGTTCGCCGAGTACCACGGGCGCAAGCTGGAGGCGGCCGAGATCGAGCGGATTCTTGCGACCGAAGACCTGCCCTCGGCGATCGCGTTGGCACGCAGCGAGGGCTGGCTGAAGAAGGACATGAGCCCGGCCGAGTTCGAAGCGCGCGCCGGCCTCTGGTTCAACCTGCGCGCCGCCGCGCGCCGCTACTGCGCCGAGCCGTTGGAGATCGACGCGCACCTGTTCGCGGCGCAGTCAGGCGATGCGGGCGATCCCTCCAACGGATGGCGCGGCGTGCTCGGCAATGGTCTGCAGGTGCACCCCATCGGCGGCGATCACTGGAGCATCATGATGCAGCCCGAGCACGCTGGCCGGCTCGGTGATGCGATCGCTTCGATCCTCGCGCGCGTCGATGGCCTTACGCCGACTTGGCGCGCGGGCATCCCATCGATCGCCCTGGGCGCTGCGGTGACCATCCGCCGTGGCAGCACGCAGGCGCGCACGGTGTTCTGCGTGCCGGGCGCGGGCGCCAACGCCACCTCGTTCCTGGAGTTCGCCTCGCGCAGCACCGGCGATGCGAGCTTCATCGGCCTCGAAGCGCCCGCGCTCCTCGGCCACGACGGTGATCCGCCGACGCTGCAGCAAGCGGCCGGGCGTTATGTCGATGCGATCCGCGCCGTACAGCCCGAGGGGCCCTATCACCTCATCGGCCATTCGTTCGGCGGCTGGGTCGCGCTGGAGGCGGCGCGGCAGTTGCTCGATGCGGGGGCCACGGTCGCGCCGGTGGTGCTGGTCGACACCGACGCGCCGCGCGCGGAAGGCTACGGCGATCGCGGTCACGCGCTGCGCGAATACATCGCGCTGATCGCGCTGCAGAGCGATCACGACCATGGGCTCGACGCCGCCGCGCTGGCCGCGCTGCCGCCGGCCGAGCAGGCGCCGCCGATCTTCGAGGCGATGCGACGCGTCCGTCTGCTGCCGGCCAACGCGCGGCTCGCGGACTTCGTGCCGGTGCTGGAAATGTTCTGCCGCCAATGCGCGATCAGCTATCGACCCGAGGGCGCATTCGGCGGCCTGGCGCTGCTGCTGCGCGCCGACGACGCCGTTGACACCGCCTCCTGGCGGTCGCACGTGCCGCAGCTGCGCAGCTTTGACGTGCCTGGCAGCGACCACCTGTCGATCCTTGCGCCGCCGCATGTCGATCACGTGATCGAGATCGTCGGCCGCCACTGGTACCTGGGGCGATGAACATGAGCGAGATCGCGACACTCATCGACCTCCACGAAGCGGGAGGCGGCATCGACGGCGGCTTTCCGCATTGCATCCATGCCGATCCCGGCGTGACGGACGTCGAGCGCTGGTTCGCGCACGAGATGCCGCGCCTGGAGCCCGCACTGCTGCGCGCCGGTGCGCTGCTGTTCCGCGGCTTTTCGCTGCGCGAGGCCGAGGACTTTCGCCGCGCCGTCGCGGCGATGGCGCCGCAGCTGCGCGGCTACGCCGGCGGCACCTCGCCGCGCAGCCAGGTGGCCGAGGGCATCTACACCTCGACCGAGTACCCGAAGCAGCTGGAGATTCCGCTGCACAACGAGATGTCGTACAGCGTGCGATGGCCCGAGCGGCTCTACTTCTTCTGCGCGACCGAACCGCAGGGAGGCGGCGAAACGCCACTGGCCGATTCGCGGCGCATCCTGCAGGCCATGCCGACGCCCATCGTCGAGGAGTTCGAGCGCCGCCAGCTCATGTACGTGCGCAACCTCGCGCCCGCGAACGCGCGCTACAACGCCTGGAGCAAGGCCTTCGAGACCGATGACCCCGTGCAGGTCGAGGCCTATTGCCGCGAGATGGACATCGGCTGCGAATGGCAACCCGGCGGCGGCCTGCGCATCCACGAGCGGCGGCCGCCCACGCGCGTGCATCCGCTGACCGGCGAGCGGGTCTGGTTCAACCAGGTGCACCTGTTCCATGCCTCCAACACGCCGATGGCGAGCAGCCTCGATGCGCGCATCGAGGCTGGCCTTCCGATGGCGGCGTACTACGGCGACGGCGGCCGCATCGACAACGCCACGCTGGCCCGCGTGCGAGAGGTGCTGCGCGCGCAGCGGCGCACTTTCCGGTGGCAGCAGGGCGACCTGCTGGTGGTCGACAACGTGCTGGCGGCGCATGGCCGGCTGCCGTTCGACGGCCCGCGGCGGATTCTCGTGGCCATGTCCTGAGCGGCCCTCTTTTCAACTTCACACCGAACCAAGCTCATGCACATCACCTCCCCCTTGCGCGAACCGCTCGCGCCCTGGATTCGCCAACACCGCGACCGCGTCGACCAGGCGCTGTGGACCGACGGACATGTCCTGTTCCGCGATTTCGATGTCGGCGGCCTCGAGGGCTTCGAGGCCTCGGCCGCCTCGGCCTGCGACGCGCTTTACCGCCACTATGGCGACCTGCCGCTCGCCAGCGCCAGCGACAACGTGTACTTCGCCACGCCGTACCCCAAGCACCTGGAGATCCGCTTTCACAACGAGGCGTCGCACACGCAGACCTGGCCGTCGCGCCAGCTGTTCTTCTGCCTGGAGCCGGCGTCGGAAGGCGGCGAGTGGACCCTGTCGGACGGGCGCCGGGTGATCGAGCGGCTGCCCGCGGACATGCTCGAGCGCTTCCGCGAACTGGGCCTGGTCTACCGGCGCCGTTTCATCCGTGGCCTGGATGCGTCGTGGGAGCAGTTCTTCCAGGTCTCGAGCCTGCAGGAGTTGCGCGAGAAGATCGCGCCGACGGGGCACGAGATCGACGCGATCTCGGAGAACGACCTCACCGTGTCCTACCGCACCCACGCCCTGCTGCAGATTCCCGAGCGCGGCACCGAGGCCTGGTTCAACCAGATCCTGCTGCACCACCCTGACGCGCTGCCGGCGCAGGTCGATGCCATGCTGGGCAAGCACTTTTCGCGCGACCAGTACCCGCGCACGGTGTTCTTCGGCGATGGCAGCCCGATCCCGGCCCAGTGGGTGCGCACCATCGACCGGGTGTTGACCGAGTGCGCGATCCACATCCCGACCCAGGCGCACGACGTGCTGCTGGTGAACAACCTGCTGATGGCCCACGGGCGGCTGCCGTACAGCGGCAATCGGCAGGTGCGCGTGGCGCTGGGCGACATGCGCGAGCACGCGGCGGCGGCCGTGGGAGAACCGGCGTGATCAAGCGCCAGCACATCGCGAGCAACTTCTTTCCCGAAGCCGAAGCCCTGCGAACGGCCTACGACGGCAAGGTGAAGAACGCCTACCAGCAGACCGTGCCGTGGCAGTACTTCTGCGAGCCTCAGATGTACACGTACCTGCGCACGGTGCCGCAGCAGCTCTTTCCCGACGCGCTGTGGACGCGCTTCACCCGGCACCTGAAGCAGTGGTGCACCGACCACCTCGGGATGCTCCCGACCGGCGCGCCGAACTTCCACCTCATGGTCAACGGCTGCACGCTGGGCCTGCACAGCGATTTCCAGAACGGCACCTGGGGCTTCGTCTATTCGCTCACGCGCTGGCAGACGCGCAAGTTTTCCGGCGGCGAGACCTTGCTGATGCGCGATGGCGTGCCGAGCTACAAGAAGCACCACGTGCAGGGCGAGGTGCTGTACGAACTGGTGCCGGCCGAGTTCAACCAGTTGCTGCTGTTCGACGACCGCATCGTGCACGGCACCCAGACCATCGAGGGCAGCATGGACCCGCTGGAGGCGCGCATTGCGCTGGTGGGCCATCTGCGCGCCACCTCGCCAGTGGTGACAGGGGCGCTCGACGCGGCGGCCGCTCGCAAGGTCGTGCTGGCGTTTCATCACGCCCTCGCCGAACCGGTGCGCCCCTTCAAGGATGTGCAGGGCGTGTTGAGCTTCCGCCTCTCGGTGGCTGCGGACGGCAGCGTGGCATCGGTCGATGTGCTGACCGACAACTTCGTTACCGCGCAAAGCGGCCATGCGCCCGACGACGAGGTCGCTGCGGCCCGCGCACTGGTGCTCGATGCCGCCGCAAGGCTGCGCTTTCCGGATGCGAGCGGGCCGTCGAAGGTCACCGCCGCGGTGCTGCTGCCGCTGCCGGACCTGCGGCCGATCGAGATTTCCATTCCGCATGCCGGCCGGCCGGAGCACCTGCGCGAATCCCTGAAGGCGCAGCTGAAGGAAGGCGAGGCACTGGGCTTTCAGGTGGAGATGCAGGGCGACAACTTCGTCGTGCGCGAACCGCTGGCCGGCACGATCCGCATCGAGAGCCAGCGCATCGTCGCCGCGTTCGATCCGCCGATGTGGGTGCCCTCGCAGCGCGACCAGTTCCAGGCCGCGCTGAACGAGAAGCTGGGCATGCTGGCCCGGTACGGCGGCTGAGCGGGCGATGTCGATGCTGGATGGCGCGATCGTCATCGTCGCGGTCGCCTTGGCCCTCGTGGCGGCGGCGACGCGGCGAGTCGGCGCGCGCGTCATCGCTGGCGCGGCGATGGTGCTGTTCGTCGCCTGTCTTGTGCAGGTCTGGCGCGAGGGCTTCTATTGGCAGTATGCGGCCCTCTACGCATTGCTCGCGGGGCTGGTGGTGCTGGCTTGGCGGCGCAGCCGGCCGCCATCGCAGCGCATGCTCGCATGGCCAGGGCGCATCGGCGTGGCGGGGCTCGCCATGGTGGCGCTGCTCGCGTGGACATTCGTGCCGGTGCCGGAACTGCGTGCGCCGAGCGGCCCCTACGCGGTGGGCAGCCAGGTGTTCCGATGGTCCGACCCCGAGCGCGACGAGTCCGCGACTGACGACCCGCGCGACCGTCGCAACGTCGTGGTGCAGGCCTGGTATCCGGCCGAGCCTGGTGAAGGCACGCGGTCGCGCTACATCGACGGCCTTGGGCGTCTGCCGGCCTGGGTGTCGTTGATTCCCGGGATCGCGATGCAGCGCTACGATCGCATCGACACGCATGCCCGCACCGGCGCGCCCGTGGCCACGCAACGCGCACGCTGGCCGGTGGTGCTGTTCTCGCCGGGATACGGCGCGTCGCGGGCGTTCTATTCGGGGCTGCTGGCCGATCTCGCGAGCCGCGGCTTCGTCGTGCTCGCGCTGGACCATCCCTACGAGGCCCCGGTCGTGGAGCTGGCCGATGGGCGCCTGGCGACGCCCCTCGAGCGCTTCCTGCCCGACGACCCGGACCGCGCGCGCTACATGAGCGCGCAGCAGTCCGTGCGGGCCGCGGATCTGCGCTACGTCGCCGATCGGGTCGGCCGGCCGGATGCGTTCGGTGCACGCCTGTCGCAGCGGCTCGATTCCGGGCGCATTGCCGCGATCGGCCATTCCTTCGGCGGCGCCAGCGCGGTGGAGGCAGCCATGGGCGATGCGCGCATCCGCGCCGTCGCCAACCTCGACGGCACCCTGTACGGCCGTGCGGCCACCGACCCGATGCCGGTGCCATTCCTGCTGCTGGAAAGCGACCACCGCGAGACCCGGCATTCGCAGAACTACCTGCAGGGCAACCTCGCGCTCGCGCATCACCTGCGCGCCGGCGGGTACCGCTACCAGATCGCCGAGGCCAATCACTACAGCTTCACCGACGTGCCGCTGTACCTGTCGGCGCCGGTGCGGTTCGCCATCGCCGCATGGATCGGCGGATCGCGCGGCCCGGCCCGCAGCCAGGCCGCGAGCAACGATGTGCTGGCGGCGTTCCTGCAGGGGCCGCTGATGGATGCGCCCGGCGACGTCGATGCGGCGGCGGCGCGGCATCCGGGGCTGGGCGGCGGCCCCATGCCCGCCACGCAGCACTGACTGCGTTTGGCGAAGCCCCTCTTCGGAAATCAGAAACCCGCTCTCCGCCCCCTGTGGCATTCTGGGCCGAACCCGCGAACTCGCGGGCGAACGAACACCCGGAGCAGAGACAAACATGGTTGAAGGAAAAGTGGTCGTCGTCACCGGCGCGGGCGGCGGCATCGGGCGCGACATCGCACTGGCCATGGCCAAGCACGGCGCAAGAGTGGTGGTCAACGACATCGGTGCCGCGCTCGATGGCGCAGGCGGCAGCGCCGGCCCGGCGCAGCAGGTGGTCGACGAGATCCGCGCCGCGGGCGGCGAGGCCGTGCCCAACACCGACAGCGTGGCCGATGCCGCCAGCGCCGCGCGCATCGTCGAATGCGCCGTCGAAAGCTTCGGCCGCATCGACGCCGTGGTCAACAACGCCGGCATCCTGCGCGACCGCTTCTTCCACAAGATGTCGGTGGACGAATGGGACGCCGTCCTCAAGGTGCACCTCTACGGCGCTTATTACGTGAGCCGCGCGGCCGCGACGCACTTCAAGGAGCAGAACGCCGGCGCGATGGTGCACATGACCTCGACCTCGGGCCTCATCGGCAACTTCGGGCAGGCCAACTACGCGGCAGCCAAACTGGGCATCGTCGCGCTGTCGAAGTCCATCGCGCTCGACATGCTGAAGTTCAACGTGCGTTCCAACTGCATTGCGCCCTTCGCATGGAGCCGCATGATCGGCGCGATTCCCACCGACACCGACGAGCAGCGCGCCCGCGTCGACAAGATCAAGCAGATGACGCCGGCCAAGGTTGCGCCGCTCGCGGTGTACCTCGCGAGCGATGCGGCGAATGCGGTCAACGGGCAGATCTTCTCGGTGCGCAACAACGAGATCTCGCTCATCAGCCAGCCGCGGCCGGTGCGCTCGGTGCACCGCTCCGAAGGCTGGACGCCGCAGAGCATTGCCGAGCACGCCATGCCCGCGATGCGTGCGAGCTTCTATCCGCTGGACCGCTCGGCGGACGTGTTCAGCTGGGATCCGATCTGAGGACAAACCCGCAAGCGGGCGCAGGCAGCGCGGTTCGCCGGACAATGCGCATTCCTCCCGCTCCCCTCATGCCCGCCCGGTGAACCTGCATTTCGATCTGTTCGACCTGAAACTGTTCGTCTACGTGGCGGACGCGCGCAGCCTCACGCGCGGCGCCGAGAAGGCCTGCATCTCGCTGGCGGCCGCCTCCACCCGCATCAAGCAGATGGAGGAGGCCGTGGGCGGCAAGCTGCTGCACCGCAGCGCGCAGGGCGTGAGCCTCACGGCCGCGGGACAGGCGGTGCTGTACCACGCCAAGCGCGTGATGCAGCAGATGGAGCACCTGCGCTGCGACATGCAGGACTTCGGCAAAGGCATCAAGGGCCATGTGCGCGTGTTCGCCAACACCACCTCTATCACCGAATACCTGCCGCAGAAGCTCGCGGGTTTCCTCACGCAGCACCCGGCGGTGCAGGTGGACCTGCGCGAATACCTGAGCGAAGAAATCGTGCGCGCGGTGGCCGACGGCGAGGCCGACATCGGCATCCTCGCGGGCGACGTGCACACCGGCGATTTCGATGCGCGCGCCTTCGGCAGCAACCAGCTCGTGCTGGTGGTGCCGAAGACGCATCACCTCGCCGGCGCGCCTTCGGTGGCCTTTGCTGACACGCTCGACGAGCAGCACGTGGGCCTGCACCATGGCAGCGCCATCCATCGCTTCCTGCAGCGGCGCGCGGAGCTGGCGGGGCGCGGTTTCAACCCGCGCATCCAGGTCAGCAGCTTCGAGGCGATCTGCCTGATGATCGAAGCGGGCGTGGGGGTCGGCGTGCTGCCGGCCTCGTCGGCGCAGCGGCTGTCGATGGCGATGCAGATCGCGACCGTGGCGCTCAGCGATGCATGGGCCGAGCGCGAGCTCAAGCTGATCGCGCGCAACCGCGAGCAGCTACCGGCTTCGGCGCGCGAGTTGTTCGACCACCTCATCGCGCCCTGAGCGCGCCTCCTCGCATGTCGGCCGACCCGAAATCGCTGCGCCTCTTCGTGGCCATCGCCGACCACGGCAGCATCAGCGAAGGCGCCAAGCGTTGCCACATCGCGCTCGCGGCCGCCAGCAAACGCATCTCCGACCTCGAAGCCCGCGCGCGGCTGCCGCTGCTGGTGCGCCATGCGCGCGGCGTCACGCTCACCTCGGCGGGCCATGGCCTGCTGCTGCATGCGCGCGCCGTGCTCTCGGCCATGGACCGGCTCGGCGCCGAGCTCGACGACTTCCAGAACGGCGTGGCGGGCGTGGTCAGCATCACGGCCAATGCGTCGACCATCGCGCAGTTTCTGCCGGCGCAGATCGGCTCGTTCCTGCGGCTGCACCCGGTGCTGAAGATCGACCTGCAGGAGCGCGCCAGCACTGAAGTGGTGAAGGCGGTGCAGGCCGGCTTGGCCGACATCGGCGTGATCGAGGGCAACACGCCGGCCGAGACGCTCGAATGCCTGCCGTACCGCACCGACGAACTGGCCGTGGTGGTGGCGCGCGACCATCCGCTCGGCCGCCGAAAACGCATCGACGTCGAAGAGGTGCTGCGCCACGACCATATCGTGGTACGCGAAGGCACTGCCCTGCACCGTGTGCTGTTGAGTGCCGCGCTCGAGGCGCAGGTGCCGCTCAAGGTGCGCATGCAGGTGGGCAGCTTCGACATGGTCTGCCGCATGGTGGAGCAGGGCGTCGGCATCGGCGTGCTGCCCTATGCGGCCATCCTGCCGCAACTGCAGATATTGAAGCTGCGCTGCCTGAAGCTCGATGCGCCATGGGCCGTGCGGCGCCACCTGCTGTGCGTGCGCAGGCAGCAGGAGCTGACAGTGGCGGCGCGCTCGGTGCTCGCGCACCTCGGCCAGCCAGACTGATTCCTTGAGCCGCGAGCCTTCGCGCCGCGCGAAGGCTCGAACTCGCCAAAAACGAATTGTTCTCCGGTGGACCGCGCGCAAAGATGCGTGCACATCCAGAAGGAGACAAGCTTGAAGATCATTCGCGTCAGTGCCACGCCGCTGAACATTCCCGTCACCATCGATGTGCTGGGCCTCGACAAACAGACCTCGCTCTCGCTCTGCCTCACGGAGATCGAAACCGACACCGGCCTTGTCGGCCACGGTATGACCGCCATCACCGAGGAGGAAATCATCGCCGCCGCCGTGCGCGAGGTGGCCGGCCCCGCATTGATCGGCGAAGACCCGATGGCCACCGAGCGCCTCTGGGACAAGCTCTATTGGCTGCTCTCGCCGCGCGGCCAGACCGGCTACGCGAGCCACGCCATCGCAGCGCTCGACATCGCGCTGTGGGATCTCAAGGCCAAGGCGCTCGGCCTGCCGCTGTGGCGCCTGCTGGGCGGTGCGCGCTCCAAGGTGCCGGTGTACGCCACGTTCGGCTTCGGCTTCTTCGAGCGCGACCAGCTCGCCGCCGCCGCGAAGCTCTGGGTCTCGCAAGGCTTCCAGCGCCTGAAGATGACCGTCGGCGGCCACGCGCTCGCACGCCGTGACGAGCCGCGACCCATCGACGAAGTCATCGCCGAAGACGTGCGCCGCGTGGCCGCCGTGCGCGAGGCCGTCGGCCCCGATGTGAAGCTGTATGTCGACGCCAACTGCGGCCTGGACCTGTTCCACGCGACCGAGTTGGCGCGCCACATCGAGCCCTACGGCATCAGCTTCTTCGAGGAGCCGCTCACGCAGAACGACGTGCGCCAGATGGCCCAGCTGCGCGCGCGCACCAGCATCCCGCTGGCCTGCGGCCAGAACGAAGGCCTGGCGTTCCGCTTCCGCGACCTGCTGGTGAACCAGGCGGCCGACGTGCTGCAGCCCAACGTGACCATCTCGGGCGGCTACTCGCAGTGCCTGAAGATCGCGGGCATGGCGCAGGCCTTCAACGTGCCCATCGACAACGGCGGCGCCTGGCCCTTCCACAACATGCACCTGCATGCAGGCGTGTCGAACGGCGGGCTGGTCGAATACCACTACGTGGCGGTGCAGATGCTCGAGCAGATCTTCGACGGCCTGCCCGTGCCCGACCAGGGCTGGCTCACGCTGCCCGAGACGCCGGGGCTGGGGTTCGCGCCCAATGCGGAGCGGGTGCGCGAACTCGCGAAGCTGCCGACGTCGCACGGCAAGGGCAAGGCCTGAGCCGGCCAGCGATTCAAAGAACAACGGAGACACGATGAACACCCGACAAGCGATCCGCCCCGCGCGAAGGCGCGCATTGCAGGCAGCGATGGCCCTGGGCCTCGCGGGCATGCTCGCCGCACCCGCGGCATGGGCGCAGAAGTACCCAGACAAGCCCATCCGCCTCATCGTGGGCTACTCGGCCGGCGGCGGTGTGGATGCCGTCGCTCGGCTGCTGAGTTCGCGCCTGCCCGCGGTGCTGGGCCAGCAAGTGCTGGTGGAGAACCGCACGGGTGCCACCGGCCTCATCGCCGCGGACCTCGTCGCGAAGGCCGCGCCCGACGGCTACACGCTGATGATGGGCGACAGCGCCTTGTTGATCGCCAAGCTCTTGCAACCGAAGATCGCGATCGATCCGCTGACCAGCTTCAAGCCGGTGGCGGGTGCCTTCATCTCGCCGCTGATGATCGTCACCGGCAACGACTTTCCTGCGAAGACGCCGGCCGAGCTGGTCGCGCAGCTCAAGGCGAACCCGGGGCGCTTTTCCTTCGCCACCTCGGGCGTGGGCACGGTGCAGCACCTGGGCTTCGAGATGCTCAAGCAGTCCACGGGGAGCTTCGTGGTGCATGTGCCGTACCGGGGCGCCGCGCAGATCGTGCCCGACGTGATCGGCGGGCAGGTGCCCATCGGCGTGGTCAGCGCGACGGCGGCGATGGCGCAGGCCAAGGCGGGCAAGCTGCGCGCGGTGGCGTTGATGAACAGCGCGAAGCTCGAAGGCGCGGAAAGTGTTGCGCCGCTGGCCGATGCGCTGCCTGGCTTCGACGTGGCGCCGCGCATCTTCGTGCTCGCGCCGGCTGGGACACCAAACGAGATCGTCGAGAAGCTTTCTGCCGCGGTGAAGGCGGTGCTCGATACGCCGGAAGCCGGTGCCGCGGCGGCTGCACAGGGCACGCTGCGGGCCTATGCCACGCCTGCCCAATTGGGCAAGGACATGGCCGATGAAACGGTGCGGTGGAAGCGCATCATCACCGAGCAGCGAATCGTGGCGGAAGGAGGCTGATGTGGAGCATCTCGGTTTGATCGTGCCACCCGCAGCCGGCGCAGTGCCGGTCGACGGCCCGCTGCTGTATGGCGACCGCATCCGCTTCAGCGCGCGCGGCCTTGGCCTCGGCGAAATCTCCACGCGCGGCTACACCGAAGTCATCGACTCGGTGATCGGAAAGGCGCTGGAACTGAAGGCCGATGGCGTGAGCGCCGTGTCGCTGATGGGCACGTCGCTGAGCTTCTTTCGCGGCGCCGCATTCAACCGGCAACTCGAAGTGGAGATGGCACGCGCCACGGGGCTGCCCTGCACGACCATGAGCAATGCCATCGTCGTCGGGCTTCGCAGCCTGAATGTGCGGCGCGTGGCGGTGGCGACGGCGTACATCGACGAGGTCAACGTTCAGTTGCGGAACTACCTCGAACAGAACGACTTCGAGCCGTTGGCGCTCGAAGGCCTGTCGATCTCCGACGTGCAGGAAGTCGGCACGGTGTCGACGCAGGTGCTGGTGGACTTGAGCCGGAAGGTGTTCGAGGCGCAGCCGGGCGCGGACGGCATCCTCATTTCCTGCGGCGGGCTGGTCACGCTCGATGCGGTGCGCGAGGTCGAGGCGCTGCTGAAGGTGCCCGTGGTCTCCAGTTCGCCCGCGGGTTTCTGGGACCTGGTGCGCAAGGCCGGGCTCGATGCACGCTCGCCCGGCCACGGGCGGCTGTTCGACTGAGACGACTCAACCTAGCAGACGAGCGACCTTCGGTGCATCGGCCAACTGCCAGATGCGCTGGCACGCCGCCTTGGCCTCTTCGGCCGTGGCGCCTTCGCCGTAGTGCGCGAGGCGCTGCATCTTGTCCTCGATCTCCGCGCGGTTCAGGCTGTTGCCCGGGTCGCCCTTGGGTTCGTCCACACGACCCTGCAGCGTGCGGCCGTCGGCGGTTTCCACGCTGACCTTGCCGATCCAGCGCGCGGGGTAGGCGGTGTCGACTTCGGTGTCCAGCTGCATCGCCACCTTGTCGCGAAAGCCCGCGACTTCGGGCGCGAGAAAGTCGCGGTCGAATTCGCCCAGACCCGCGCGGCCGTGCACCGCGATCAGGCCGAGCACCGTGCCCATCGAGAACTTGCCCTGATGAACTGTCGCGGGCACGGTCACGCGGCCCAGCACGTCGATGGCGCCTTGGTGCACGTGCGTGGTGACGCGGGCCACGTCGCCGTGCTTCAGCTTGTTCTGTGTCATCACTTGCAGCAGTGCGTCGGCGGCGGGGTGCGTGTGGCGGCAGGAGGCGTGGTACTTGAACGAGGTCTCGGCCAGCGTCCAGCGGGTGCCGAGGCCATCGGTGAGCTTTGCAGGGTCGGCGTCGCTCGACATGCCGACGCCGAGGCCCTGCGCGCCTTCGAGAACCTTCGCTGCGCCGGTGAAACCGTCTTGCGCGAGGTACGCCGACATCAGCCCGCTCGATGCGGCATGCGCGCAGTGCAGTTGCTTGGAGTCCGCGGCATCGCGCAGGAACTCCCACACGCCGGCCGATTGCGTACCGGCCGATCCGAACGCATGCAGCATCTGCTGCGGCGAGAGGCCGAGCAGGCGGCCGACCGCTGCCGCAGCGGCAATCGTGCCCGCCGTCGCGGTGGTGTGGAAGGTCTTGTAGTGCGAACGCCCGAGGAATTCGCCGACGCGGATGCCGACCTCATAGCCCGCGACCACGGCGGTCAGCAGTTGCGCGCCGCTCGCGCCGATGCTCTGCGCCACGGCGAGCGCCGGTGCGATGACCACGGCGGCCGGGTGAAACACCGAGCCGTTGTGCACATCGTCCTGCTCCACGAAGTGCGAAGCCGCGGCATTGACGAGCGCGGCGAACACCGGCGAGCTGGTGCGGCGCGAGGTCAGTATTTCGCTCGGCCCATCGGCGGGACCCATCATCTGCGCGAAGCGCTCGATGCTGCGTATCGGCCGCGCGGTGCGGGCCGCGAGCACCGAGCCGAGCCAGTCGAGCATCAGGTCTTCGGTGCGGCGCAGCACGGGGGCGGGAATGTCCGCGAATTTCAGTTCGGCGGCGAAGGTGGCGAGTACCTTGCTGGGGTGGTTCGAATCGGTCATGGGTGCGATCCCTTCAGAACGAGCGGGGCAGGCCGAGCATGTGCTCCGCCACATAGCTCAGGATGAGATTGGTCGAGATCGGTGCCACCTGGTAGAGCCGCGTCTCGCGGAACTTGCGCTCGATGTCGTATTCGCAGGCGAAGCCGAAGCCGCCGTGGAATTGCAGGCACGCATTGGCCGCTTCCCAGCTCGCCTTGGCTGCGAGGTACTTCGCCATGTTGGCCTGCGCGCCGCAGGGCTCGTGCGCGTCGAACAGGCGGCAGGCTTCGTAGCGCATGAGGTTGGCTGCTTCGATCTCGACGAATGCCTCGGCAATCGGAAACTGCACACCCTGGTTCTGGCCGATGGGGCGACCGAAGACGACGCGCTCCTTCGTGTACGCCGTCACCTTGTCGATGAACCAGTAGCCATCGCCGATGCATTCGGCCGCGATCAGCGTGCGCTCGGCATTGAGGCCGTCCAGGATGTACTTGAAGCCCTGGCCTTCCACGCCGATCAGGTTCTCGGCCGGGATCTCGAGGTTCTCAAAAAACAGTTCGTTGGTCTCGTGATTGACCATGTTCAGGATCGGCCGCACCGTCATCCCCTTGCCGATGGCCTCGCGCAAATCGACGATGAAAATCGACATGCCCTCGGACTTCTTCTTCACATCCGCGAGCGGCGTGGTGCGCGCGAGCAGAATCATCAGGTCCGAGTGCTGGATGCGCGAGATCCACACCTTCTGGCCGTTGATGACGTAGCGGTCGCCCTTCTTCACCGCGGTGGTCTTGATCTTCGTGGTGTCGGTGCCGGTGCTGGGCTCGGTCACGCCCATCGACTGCAGGCGCAGCTCGCCGGTGGCGATGCGCGGCAGGTACTCGCGCTTCTGCGCCTCGCTGCCATGGCGCAGCAGCGTGCCCATGTTGTACATCTGGCCATGGCAGGCGCCGGAGTTGCCGCCGCAGCGGTTGATCTCTTCCATGATCACCGAGGCTTCGGTCAGGCCGAGGCCCGAGCCGCCGTATTCCTGCGGGATCAGCGCGGCCATCCAGCCGGCCTTGGTGAGCGCATCGACGAATTCGGCGGGGTAGCCGCGGGCCTCGTCGATCTTGCGGAAGTACTCGTTGGGGAACTGCGCGCACAGGTCGCGCACGGCGTCGCGGATGTCGGGGAAGCTCTTGTCGTTGGCGTTGTTCATCGGTCGTTGCTTTTTCTTCAATCCTGGCGAGGGCCGCCGGCTTCCTTTTCCACACGCTGCCAGATCTCGATGGCCATCGGGTCGTCGATCTCCTCCAGGATGTGGCCCACCAGGCCGATGGCGCGCGCCATCACGCCGATGCCGCGGATGATCTTCCAGGGGAACCCGAACTCCGCGGCGATCGCACCGATGGCGCCGGTGGCGTTGATCGGCAGCGACTTGCCCGAGACGCGCTCCGCTTCGCCCTGCACCGCCTGCATCAGCGCGACATAGTGGGTGGAGAGGCCGTTCTCGGCTGCGATCTGGAACAGGCGCGGCGTGCGCGGGTCGATGGGCTTGTGCAGCGGATGGCCCAGGCCCGGCACGATCTGCTTGCGCGCGCGGAAATCGGCCACGATGTCCTTCGCCATGTCGGGCAGCGGGCGGGACGGCTTCTCGCCGAAGGGGATCGCCTCGTACAGCATCTTCGCGGCGCCTTCGGTGCTGCCGACGAACACGGTGCCGAGGCCGCACAGGCCCGCGGCGACGGCGGCCTGCAGCGCTTCGGGCGCACCCGCATAGGTGAGGCGTGCGGCCAGCGCGCTCGGCGTCACGCCATGCTCGACCAGCGTGACGACGATGGCGTTGAAGGTGACGGATTCCTGCGGCGTCGGGATGCGCCCCGTGAGCTCCAGGAAAGCCATGTCGCCGAGGTTCAGGTGGCCGAGGATTTCCGAGGGCAGGTCGCGCCCGCGCACGGTGATCCTGTCGGGGGTGCTGTGGCCCAACTCGGTGTGCAGGGATTTCTTGATCTTGGTGGTCATGCGCCGAATCTAGCCCCGTCCCGCGCGAGGTGGCTCCGTGATTGCGAAACCCTCCCTTCGGCAAATGCAAATGCCGCCCGCCGGAGTCTTCTGCCACGCTGCGGCCATGGATATCGAATCACTCTCGGCAATGCGCGAAGCGGCGCTCGACTACTTCGTGCGCAGCCGCGCCACGCAACGACGGCGTGCGCTGATGGAGCGGCCAGATGTCGGCGAAGCGCAGGGCTGGAGCGCGTTCGCGGAGCTGGGCTGGACGGGCATGCTCGCACCCGAATCCGCGGGCGGCCTGGGGCTGGATCTCGATGGCGCGGCAGAAATCCTGCGTGCGGCCGGCGAGCATGCGGCGCCCGAGCCGCTGCTGGCTGTGGCTGGCCTGAGTGCGCTGTTGCTGGCGCGGCTGGACACGCCCGCGGCCCGCGCATTGCTCTCCGACCTGATCGCAGGCCGAAGCCTGCCCGCGCTGGCCTGGCAGGAAAGCGCGGGCGACCTGAGCGCCGTGCCGCTTGCCTGCGGTTGCGAAAGGCGTGCCGGCAGCGTGCTGCTGCAGGGCGAGAAGCTCATGGTGCTGCCCGGCGCGGCCGCCAGCGGCTGGCTGGTGTCGGCGCGTGGCGAAGACGACGCAGTGATCCTCTGGGTGCCGCGCGGCACCGAAGGCGCGTGCGAAACCGTGGTGCCGCTGGTCGATGGTGGAGAGGCGTCAAGCCTGCGTTTCGAGCAGGTCGCGTTGCCGCCGGAAGCGGTGCTGGCCGAAGGGCCGGGCGCGCAGGACGCGCTGCGCCATGCACTTGCGGCGGGCCAGATCCTGCAGGCCGCCGAGCTGCTCGGCGCGGGGCAGGCGATGCTCGCGCAGACGCTGGCCTACCTGCGCACGCGTTCGCAGTTCGGCAAGCCCATCGGCAGCTTCCAGGCCTTGCAGCACCGCTGCGTCGACATGTTCATTCACCTCGAAGTGGCGCAGGCCACGCTGAACGAGGTGCTGGCGCTGGCAGCGCAAGAGATTTCCACGGAAAGACTCGAAGCCGAGGCGAGCCGCGTCAACGCGCGATGCACAGCCGCAGCGCTTCAAGCCTCGCGCACTTCCGTGCAGTTGCACGGTGCCATCGGCTACACGCAGGAATGCGACCTGAGCCTGTTCTACAAGCGCGTGCTGTGCCTCTCGGCGTGGCTGGGCAACGCCACTGCGCATCAGCATCGGCACGGCTTGCTCGTGGGCGAAAGCGAAGCAACGGCAAGCACCGCCGCATGGACCGGCGACTTCCCCCGCACCGCCGACTGGTCCGCCATGCCCGAGGCTGAGTTCCGCCGCATGGTGCGTGGCTTCCTGCAGCAGCGCTATCCGCAGGCCCTTCGCTATCTCTCGCACCGCGCGCGGTGGAGTGAGATGCGCGACTGGTACCTCACGCTGTCCGCGCAGGGCTGGATCGCCCCGGCCTGGCCAGAGGCGCACGGCGGCATGGGCCTGCCGGCCGACAAGCTCATCGCGTGGATCGAGGAACTGGAGCAATACGGCGTGGCACGCGCGCCCGACCAGGGCATCGTGATGATCGGGCCGCTGCTCATCCAGCACGGCACGCCGGAGCAGCAGCAACGCTTTCTGCCGCGCATCCTGAGCGGCGAGAACGTGTGGTGCCAGGGCTATTCGGAGCCTGGTGCCGGCTCCGATCTCGCGGGATTGCGCACCGATGCCATCGCGGGCCGCGATGCCGAGGGCGATCATTTCATCGTCAACGGCCAGAAGATCTGGACCACGCTCGCGCAGGACGCCAACCACATCTTCATGCTGGTGCGCACCGACAAGGAGGCGCGCAAGCAAGAGGGCATCAGCTTCCTCTTGTGCGACCTGCGCACGCCGGGCATCACGGTGCGGCCGATCCACACGCTGGCGGGCGAGCCGGAGTTCTGCGAGGTGTTCTTCGACAACGTGCGTGTGCCGGCCGAGAACCTCGTCGGCCAGCTGCATGGCGGCTGGACGATTGCGAAAGCGCTGCTGGGTTTCGAGCGCATTTTCCTCGGAAGCCCCAAGCAGTCGCAGTACGCGCTGGGACAGCTCGCGCGGCTCGCAGAGGCGCGGCGCCTGTTCGCGGAGCCGGTGTTCGCGCAGCGCTTCGCGGCGCTCCGGCTCGATGTGGCCGACCTGACCGCCGCCTACACCAGCTTCTCCAACATCGTGCGGGCGGGCAAGCCGCTGCCCGCATCCGTGTCGCTGCTGAAGATCTGGGCGAGCGAGACCTATCACCGCATCGGCGCCCTGTTGGTCGAAGCCGGCGAAGAGCAGGGCGCGGTCGCCGGCGACCAGGTGCTGGACGGACAGACCTTCAATGTGCTGTCTCCGCTGATCGGCGCGACGGCCGCAATGATCTACGGCGGCACCAATGAGATCCAGCGCAACATCCTCGCGCGGCAGGTGCTGGACCTTCCGGCCTGAGCGATGCGAGCGCCGAAGAAATAAACAACAGGAGACAACGCTCATGGAATCCTTCGATCTCTCCCGGCGCCATGCCGTGGCCGCGCTGGCGGGCAGCGCATTGCTGTCCATGCTGCCCGCGCGCGTCTTCGCGCAGCAGCCGCCGCTGCCATCGCTCATCAAGCTCGTCGTCGGCTATTCCGCCGGCGGACCGGTCGATGGTGCGGCGCGCCTGCTCGCGCCCGCATTGAGCCAGGAACTCGGCACGCAGGTGATCGTGGACAACCGCCCCGGCGCCGGCGGATCGCTCGGCGGCAACACGGTCGCCAAGGCGCCGCCCGATGGCGCCATGCTGTTCCTCGGCGCGAGCCCGACCATCACCATCAACCCGAACGTGCAGCGCAACATGCCGTTCGATCCGATGAAGGACCTGACGCCCATTGCGCCGCTGGTGGACTACACCAACGTGCTCGTGGTCAACAAGGACCTACCGGTGCGCAACGTGGCCGAGCTGCTGGCCTATGCGAAGGCGAAGCCCGGCAAGCTCTTCTACGGCTCGGCTGGCGTGGGCGCCTCCAACCACCTGAGCGGCGCGCTGCTGGAGAAGATGACCGGCGTGCAACTCACGCATGTGCCCTACAAGGGCAGCGCGCCCGCGCTCGCCGACGTGATGGCGGGCACGGTGCCGATGATGTTCGACATCATCGCGACCTCGCGGCCCTTCATCCAGTCGGGGCGCCTCCGCGCGCTGGCGGTCACTTCGCGGCAGCGCAACCGCATGCTGCCCGAGGTGCCGACGATGATCGAATCGGGCGTGGCCGACTACGACGTGGGCGGCTGGTTCGGCCTCTACGGCCCGGCGCGCATGGACCCGGCGCTGGTCGCGCGCATCAACGCGGCGGCGCACAAGATGCTGGCGCGCGAGGACATCGCGAGCCGCCTGCGCGAGCAGGGCTACGACGTGTGGTCGGGCGGGGCGGAGCTGCTGGCGACCAAGGGGCAGTCCGACCGCAAGCTCTGGGCGACCGCGTCCAAGGGCATCGAGGCGGAATAGCCGATGCAACGCATTCACAGCCTGCTGGAAGAACGCGCGACTCGCACGCCGGGAGCCGTCTTCCTTTTCGAGACTGGCGGCACCACCACCTATGCGGCGTTGCAGGCGATGGCCGACACGGCCACGCAAGACCTGCTGGACGCCGGCGTGCGCCCGACCGACCGCGTGGTGCTGGTCGCGGAGAACTGCGCCGCGCACATCGCGCTGCTCATGGCATGCAGCCGCGTCGGCGCGTGGTCGTGCGGCGTGAATGCGCGCATGTCTCCGGGTGAGATCGCGGCCATCGTCGAGCGTGCGGATGCGCGCCTGTGCTGTTTCACGACCGGTTCCTCGGCCGCCGCGCGCCAGTATGCGGAGCGCGCCACCGCGGCGCCGGCCGGGCTGCCGGGCGTCATGTACTCGGCCGTGCGCGCCGAAGCGCAGCCGGAGCCCGACCCAGCGCTGGCCGACACGGCCGCAATCATCTTCACCTCCGGCACATCGGGCATGCCCAAGGGTGTGATGGTGTCGCACCGCGGCCTGCTGCACTTCGGGCGCGTGTCGGCGGCCGTGCGCGCGCTCGACGGGCGCGACCGCGTCTACGCGTTCCTCCCGATGACGCACATCTTCGGCATCGGCACGGTGCTGATGGCCGCGCTCACGGGCGGTGCGTCGCTGGTGCTGCGCGGCAGCTTCTCGCCGGCCGATGTGCTGGATGCGCTCGCGAACGAACAGGTGTCGAACCTGCTCGGGCCGCCGACGATGTATGCGCGGCTGCTCGCGCACATCGAGGCCGAGCACGCCGCGCCGCGCTTTCCGCGGCTGCGCTACGTGTACACCGGCTCCGCGCCGCTCGACCTCGGGCTCAAGCAGCGGGTGGAGCACCTGTTCGGCCAGCCGCTGCACTACGGCTATGGCCTCTCGGAATACGCGGGCTCGGTGTTCCTCACGCGCACCGAGGCGCCGCGCGCGGACACGGCGGCCGGGCATGCGGTCGAGGGTGGCGAGGCGCGCATCGTGGGCATCGACGGCCAGGAAGCGGCGCAGGGAGAGACCGGTGAAATCTGGCTGCGCGGCCCCGGCCTGATGCTCGGCTACTTCCGCGATGCGGCGGCCACCGCGCAGGTGATGCGTCCTGGCGGCTGGTACGCCACCGGCGACCTCGGGCGCTTCGGCGACGACGGTGCGCTTTTCGTGGTCGGCCGGCTGAAGGAAATGATCATCCGCTCGGGCTTCAACGTGTACCCGGCCGAGATCGAGGCGGTGATCGGGCGCTTCGAGGGTGTGCACCTGTGCGCAGTGGTCGGCGTGCCGGAGGTCGATGGCAACGAGCAGATCGTCGCCTTCGCCGAGATGAAGCCCGGCGCCTCGCTCGACGAGGCCGCGCTGCGCGCCTACCTGGCCGAGCACCTCTCGCCCTACAAGCGGCCGGCCCGCGTCGAGGTGATCGACGCCATGCCCACCACTGCCAACGGCAAACTGCTCAAGCGGGAACTGCAAGCGCAGGCCCGGCGGCCCTGAGGTCCTCGGGAAGGTCGCCGATGACGATGCGACGGCCTTTTTGCGTGTCCATGTACTCGCGCATCCGGGCGATGCGGCCTTCGCGCAGTTCGAGGATGAAGCAGTAGTCGTTGTCGTAGCGCCGGCCGTTGGCGAGCGTGGCCTGCAGGCGCATTTCGAGCACCACGGTTTCGTCGTCGCAGAGCAGCTGGGTGAAGTCCACCGAGACGTCGGCCACGAAGAGCTTCGGGAATTCTTCGACGAGGAAGCGCACGATCGTGTCGGGTCCGATCATGTGATCCGTGAAGCCGAGGGCCACGCCGGTGGCGTTGTCCTTGGGCGCGAGCCACTCGGCGTCGTCGGTGAACGCGGCCCGGATGCGCCCTGCGTCGCGGCTCGCGAACGCCTTCCATGCCTCGGTGACGGCGCGCTTGTTCTGTTCGGGTGTCATGCTGTGTTGCGGTCGCGGGAGTGAAGGAGCGGCCGACGATAGGCGTGGCGCCCCGCGCGGGCGCGCTGCTTCCGGACATCTCCAACCTCCGCCGCGTGCACCCTCGGATTTATCCTGCAAGGAGGTGCGCTGCCGTCCGCCAGCCGGACGCCTGCGGACGCTGCATCGTGGGAGCCTTCAACAAGGAATCCACACCATGGCCGATGACCTGAGCAAGCGCGGACCGCAGGATGCAGCCCGCATCAATGTCAATGAATCCCACGAGGTCCGCTACTGGACGCAGACGCTGGGCGTGACCGAGGCGCAGTTGCGTTCGGCCGTCGCCGCCGCCGGCGTCGAGGCAAAGGACGTGCGCACCTACCTCGGAAAACCCTGAATCACTGAACTTGGGTGCTGAAAGCGTAGGCACGCTCCTACACCTGGCCGGGGAGGCGGGCACGATACTTGTTGCCTTCTCCCCGCTTCAGGAAGTTTCTCGTGACCGTGTCTCCAGCCACCCTCCGCCGTGTGGGCTGCGCCCCCAACTGGGCTGCAGCGCAATGAAATCTTCGCCCGGAGCGCGCAGCTGGATCGCCGCGGGCGTGCGCCACGAACTGCTCACGCGCGCCCTGCCGGCCCTGCGCCACGACATGGCCGCGCCCGTCTCGGTGGTGCGCATGGCGGTGCTGATGCTCAAGCGTCAGGTGGCAGCCGACCCCGTCGATCGTGCCGCGTGCGAAGAGCGCGTGGCTCTCATCGACAACCAGGTGTCGGAACTGGTGGAAGCCATCCGGTCGCTGCGCGATTGGGAACTGGCCACCACCGACGACGGCATCACCCGCAGCGCGCTGGTGGCGCAATGCGTGAACCTGATGCGCTCGGCCTTCGACCTGCACGGCGTAACGCTCGATGTCGAAGCCTCGCTCGACCCGCAGGAAGACGAACCCCGCTGGCCTGCTGCCGCAGCGCTGCGCTACCTGTTCCTGGGCGCGCTGGGCTATCTGCACGACGGCGTGGCCGAAGCCGGCGCGATCCGCGTCGAGTCGGTCGGCACCGATGCGCTGCGGCTCATCGCGGTGCCGCGCGAAGCCGGTGGCGTGAACCCGGTGCTCGACGCGCATCGCGCACCGCGCGCGCTGGCCATCGATGCCGTCGCGCTGCAGAACCTCGCCGAGGACATGGGCTACGCCATTGCGCTGGAAGGCGACAGCGTGCGCCTTTCGCTCGCGACCGGCTGAGATTTCCGTCGCGTGCCGGTGCGCCGTCCGCGCACTTGCGCCTGCCGGTGCGTTCGCAGGAAAGCCAGCAGCCGCCGCTCCGCCGCATACAGGCCGCGCGAAGGCTTGGCCGTCGCGCGGCCAGCAATCTTCTCGAACAACGCGGTGGCCGCATCCTCGTCGTCGTCCGCGAGCGCGCTGCCCAGCGCCAGCACGGCCGGGTGCACGTAGGCCTTCTTGCAGACGGCCGGTGTATTGCCCAGTTGCTTGGCGACCGCCGCGAGGATGTCCTTGGCGCTGTAGCGACTGCCGTCCGAGGCGGTGCGGCCCGGCTCGCACGCCAGGCGCGTGAGTTCCAGGGCCTGCACCGTGCCGTGCCAGGTGCGGAAGTCCTTGGCGGTGAAGCGGTCGCCTTCGGCGCCTTCCGCGGCTTCGGCGATGTAGTCGTTGACGTCGGTGGATGAAACGCCGCGCAGTTCGCCTTCTTCGTCCGCGTACTGAAAAAGCGCCTGCCCCGGCAACTGCTGGCACTGGCGCACCACCTTCGCCACGCGCGGGTCTTCGAGCTTCGCCTCGTGCATCACGCCGCTCTTTCCCTTGAAGTGCAGCCGCAGCGCCGAGCCCTGCACGGCTGCATGGCGGTTGCGCAGCGTGGTGAGGCCGAAGGAGCCGTTGCTGCTCGCGTATTCCTCGTTGCCCACGCGCAGCAGCGTGGTGTCGAGCAGGCGCACCAGGGCGGCGAGCACCTGGCTGCGCCCGGGCACCTTCTGGCCCCTCGCCGGTTGCAGGTCGCGCGCGACGCGGGCGCGGATGCGTGGCAGGGCGAGCGCGAAGGCTTCGAGCCGGTCGAACTTGGTCTCGTCCTTCATCACGCGCCAGTCGGCGTGGTAGCGGTACTGCTTGCGGCCGCGCGCGTCGATGCCGGTGGCCTGCAGGTGGCCGTTGGGCAGCGGGCAGATCCACACCTCTGTGTAGGCCGGCGGAATGGCCAGCATGCGGATGCGGGAGATCTCGTCCACGTCGCGCAGCCAGCGGCCCTTGGCGTCGCGGTAGCGGAAGCGCTCGCCGTGCTTCAGGCGGCGGATGCCGGGCATCTCGGGGTTCACGTAGACCAGGCCGTTCGCAATCGGCGTCGGCTTGGAGGGCGCCTTGGCAGGCGGCTTGACGATGGGCGAGGTAGAGGCCGGCATGGGGTTTGCGTCTGGAGATGCACCCGCTTGTGCCAGCACCGACAATCGCCCGGTGTAGGACGCCGCAAGCTGTTGGTGCCTCCCTTCCACTTATCTCCGCCGAAAAAATCATGCTTCCTCGTTGGACCTCTCTTTGCGCCCGCTGGTCGGCGCTGTGCGCGGTGGCGCTGCTCGCCACGGCCTGTGCCTCCAACTCGCCCGCGCCGAATGCCTCGGCCGCATCGGCCGCGCCCGTCAAGGTCAAGGTGTTCGTCGCCGCCATGTTCGAGATCGGCCAAAACACCGGTGACCGCGCCGGCGAGTTCCAGTACTGGTACGAGCGCTACTGGAAGGGCGCGAAGCCGATGGCCGTGCCCGGCGCGCTGCAACCCGTGTACTGCAACGCCGATGGCGTGTGCGGCGCGGTGCTTGGCATGGGCAAGGTCAATTCTTCGTCGTCGATGCAGGCCATCCTGCTGAACCCGCAGTTCGATTTCTCACAGGCCTACTATGTGATTTCCGGCGTGGCCGGCACGCCGCCCGCGCGCGGCACCATCGGCGAAGTGAACTGGGCCACCTGGCTCGTGGACTACGACCTCGGCCACCGCTGGGCGCCCGAAGAAAACAAGGCCGGCGAGCCGACCTTCATGCCGCGCAAGGGTTATGAGGACTACCGCCGCTTCAAGCTCAACCCCGACCTCGCCGGCTGGGCGATAAAACTCTCGGCCGACACGCCGCTGAAGGACTCGGAGTCCGCCCGCAAGTACCGCCTGCGCTACCCCGATGCCGCGGCGCGCCGCGCGCCCTTCGTCGGCACCGGCACCCACATGACCGGCGACACCTTCTTCCACGGCCCCGGCATGTCGAAGCAGGCGCAGTACATCGCCAAGCTCTACGGTGCCGACGACTACGTCATCACCGAGATGGAAGCCGCCGCCATCACCCTCGTGATCAAGCGCACCCACGGCACCGACCGCGTGATGAGCCTGCGCGGCGCGGTCAACTTCGACCAGGGCAATCCGAAGGAAAGCACGCTGCAACACCTGGACCCTGCGCCGGGCGAGACGGCGGGTGGCTTTGCCGAGACGGTGGAGAACATCGCGCTGGTCGGCACGCGCGTGGTGGACCACATCGTGAAGAACTGGCCCCAGTGGCGGGCCGGCGTGCCGAAGCCCTGAGCGGATTCAGGGCTGCGCGGGCTGCAGGTGCCAGGTCACATTGAAGTCGAAGGGCGTCCAGCGGCTGGTCCTGACGCCCGCGCTTCTGAGGCCGCGTCCGGTCCAGGTGTTGCAGGTCTCGAAGAGGTTGTAGCCGCCTTCGGCTTCGTAGAAGGCATCCTGGTTGTCGTAGTGCGCGCCGGCAATCGGCGTTGCGCGGCCTGAAGGCAGCGAGGCGCGCACATAGGTCACGAGCTGCGCGTACTGCGCCTGCGAGAGCGGCAGCTTGTAGGCGCCGCGCCGCATCTGCGCACGCTGCAGGTAGGTGATGTGCATCAGCGCACGATTGCCGCCCGCGAGCGCACCGAAGGCGCGTGCGGCCGTGAGGTCGGCCCAGGTGGGCGTGTGCAGGTAGAACTCGCGGTCGCCCCAGCCGATGGCGATGAATTCGGCGTCGGACGGGACAGCCTTGAAGTCGGCAAGCGGAAAGAGCTGCTGCCAATTCATGGTGGCCGAGCGCACCGGGAACACGAGGTCGGTGTGCACGCCGTTGCTCAGCACCCAGGCTTCCACGGCCGGTGCTTCTGCGGTCGGCTTCGTGTTGGCAGGCCACAGCACGAGCGCACAGGCCACCGCGACATACAGCCCCACCGCAAGCAGGAACCCCAGCAGCGTGAATGCGATGCGCCGGAGCCAGCGTTTGATCATGGCTTCAGAAGAGCGACGCAGTGGTCGAGGCCGGCTCTGTCGTCGAGCGCGCTGCGCCTGTGGGTGCCAGCGCCTCCGGGCTGCCCGCCTTCGCCAGCGCTCCCACGCGCACGCCCAGCAGGCGCAACGGCCGCTCCAGCGGTACGCGCTTGAGGCACTGCCCGCCGACCTGCCGGATGGTCTTGCCGTCGTCGGTGAAGCGGTCGATGGTCTGGTCGCGCGTGGCGATCTTGAAGTCGTCATAGCGCAGCTTGATGCCGATGGTCTTGCCCACGTAGCCCTTGCGCTGCAGGTCTTCGGCGACCTTCTCGCACAGGTGCGTGAAGATCGCGCCCAGCTCGGCGCGGTCGCGCACCGCGTGCAGGTCGCGGTCGAAGGTGGTCTCGCGGCTCATCGAGACGGGCTCGCTCTCGGTCACCACCGGCCGGTCGTCGCGGCCCCAGGACACCTCGTGCATCCATGCGCCGGTGGCCTTGCCGAAGTTCTGGATCAGCCAGTCGCGATCGCGCGCCGCGAGCTGGCCCACGGTCTCGATGCCGAAGCGCTTCAACTTCTCGTCGGCCTTGGGGCCGATGCCGTTCACCTTGCGGCAGGGCAGGGGCCAGATGCGGCTCTCCAGGTCGCCTTCGTACACCACCGAGATGCCGTTGGGCTTGTTGAATTCGCTCGCCATCTTGGCGATGAGCTTGTTGGGCGCCACGCCGATGGAGCAGGTGAGGCCGGTGGCGTCGAAGATTGATTTCTGGATCAGCCGCGCCAGCGAGCGCCCCCCGTCGCGCTGGCCGCCGGGCACGTCGGTGAAGTCGATGTACACCTCGTCCACCCCGCGGTCTTCCATGAGCGGCGCGATGTCCAGGATCACCTGCTTGAAGGCGCGCGAGAAGCGCCGGTACTCGTCGAAATCGACCGGCAGGATCAACGCCTGCGGACACAGCTTGGCGGCCTTCATGAGCCCCATGGCCGAGCCGATGCCGAACTGGCGCGCGGGGTAGGTGGCGGTGGTGATCACGCCGCGGCCCGCGTAGTCCTTCAGGCGCGGAAAGGCCTTGATCGGAATGTCGGCCAGCGTGCCGCCCTCGGGCAGGTTGCGGATGGCCTCGTCGACGCTGCGGCGCCCGCCGCCGATCACCACCGGCAGGCCCTTGAGCTGCGGATAGCGCAACAGCTCGACCGACGCATAGAAGGCGTCCATGTCGAGGTGGGCAATGCGGCGGATCGGGCCTGTCGAGGAGGGCGGGGAACTCACGGAAACGATTGTCTCGCGACCGCAGGGGTTCCGCCCGCCGAGGGGCTCCGGTTCAGCGTGTTTCGACGGTCACGAGCAACGGCGAATCGAACATCGCCACCGGCGAGATCACCGGCTCGTCCATCGGCACCTTGTCGCCGTAGCGCTCGCGCATCTTGGCGCGCACGGCCGGGTCGGCAAGGTTGAACTCGCGGATCTTCTGCAGCTCGCCGATGCGCACGCCCAGCGCGCGCTGGTAGAGCTTCCACACGAGCTCGGAGCAGTAGATGCGCCCGTCCGACCATTCGAAGGTCAGGTCGTAGGGCCGGCCCGCGAAGTCCGACGTGCGGGCGTGGAGGCGCGCGACGGCGCCGGGTGTCAGCAGCTTGTCGGCATCGCGCAGGCGCTTGACCACGTAGCGCCCGCCGTTGCCGCGGGCCGTCCATTGCGCGAGCGGGGTGTAGCGCACGGTCGAGACTGCCTCGAACACGAAGGGCTTGCCGTCCCTCAGCAGCACGATGCCCATGTGGCTGTAGCGGGAGCCGGTGGCGCGCTGCACGGCCACGCTCTGGGCCGAACGGGAGGTGTGGAAGATGATGTCGCCGTCTTTCAGCGCCGCCGCGTGCGCGGCACTGCTTGCCAGAAGAGCCAGGAACACTGTGGAAAGGGCTTTCATCATGCGGGGCATTTTGCGTGATGAAGCTTGCGCACTGCCGCATGCCGGTGCCATCATCCGCGCCATGCAAACCGTCGCCTCCATCCTCTGGCGCAGGCTCGATGCCCCGGGCCACGACGCATGCCGGCTCGAACGCAATGCCTCGGCCTGGCAGCTGGACGGCGCCGCGGTGTTCCGCCAGGAGGACGGCCGCATTGCCCAGCTGCACTACCGCGTGCGCTGCGACCTGCACTGGCACACGCAATGGGGCATGGTGCGTGGCTGGCTCGGCGACTCGGCCATCGAGCTGTCGATCGCGCGCGATGCGCATGGCCACTGGAAGCTCAACGACGAGGCCGTGCCCGACCTGTCGCATTGCGTGGACCTCGACCTGGGGTTCACGCCCGCCACCAACCTGCTGCAGTTGCGGCGGCTCAATCTCTCCAAAGGCGAACGCGCCGATGCGCCAGCCGCCTGGGTCGACCTGGATGGCGGCGGCGTGCTCAGCGAGCTGATGCAAAGCTACGAGCGGCGCAGCGAGAGCGAGTACGCGTATGTGGCGAAGCGCTTCGACTACGAGGCGGTGTTGAAGGTCAACGCGGACAGCTTCGTGAGCGACTATCCGCGGCTCTGGGTTGCGCAAAGCTAGCCAAGCGATAGCGGGTCGCGCATTGCGCTCGAGTCGGGCAAGAGATAGGCGCGAGTAAGACGCGGTTCAGCCCAGCGTCGCAAATTTTTCACACCTCGCTGCCCCCGTTGCAAGCGTGAGCCCTGGTTGACCATTGTTTGCAACGGTGCAAATCCAGCTGCCAGAGACTGCCGGACCGTCGTTCCTCCGAGGTCCCGCAGATGTCTCGAACCCTTGCCGTTGCCAGCTCCGTCATTCCCGATTCGTTGGAGCCTGTGCGGCTCTCGGGCCGCGAGGGCGTCAACAGTCTGTTCGCGTATGAGCTGTTGCTCAAGACCCCCGATGCGCTCAATTTCAGCTTCGGCGCCGCAGCGGACATCGATCTCGACAGCTTCATCGGCCGGGAGATCAGTTGCCTGATTGAACTCGACGGCGCGGGTGAGCGGCAGATCAACGCGCTCATCACCGATGCGCAACTCTGGGGCGAGGAAGGCCGGCACGTCCAGTACAAGCTCACTCTGCGCCCCTGGCTGCACCTGGGCACGCTGACCAGCGACTGCAGGATCTACCAGAACAAGACGGTCGTGCAGATCCTGGATGCATTGCTCGCGGACTATGTTTTTCCCGTCGACAAGCATTTGAGCGAGACCTACCCCGTCCGGGACTTTCAGACGCAATTCAACGAGAGCGACTTCGCGTTCTTCGAGCGCCTGTGCCAGGAGTGGGGTCTGAATTTCTACTTTGCGCACAGCGAAGGCAAGCACCGTCTCGTGCTCACCGACAACATGGGCGCGCACGTCCCCATGGACAGCGTTGCGTACCGAGAGGTCGAATACCACGCGCCTGGCTGGAAGCTCGATGCCGAATACATCAGCAGTTTCGTTCCACACCACCAACTCACCAGCGGGCGCTACGTCAGCCGCGACTACGACTACACCCGCCCCAAGGCCGACCTGAGCGTCAGGCGCGCCGATCCCCGCCCCACCGGGCAGGCCGATCAGGAGGTCTACCAGTGGCACCACAGCCAGGCCGGCAGCCACTACGTGCAGCCTCGCGCCGGTGCAGGTACCAACGAACCTCTTGCAGAAGGTGATCGCATTGCGCTGCTGCGCATGCAGGCGCTGCGCACTCACGGCGCACGCGCCAAGGCCAGCGGAAGCCTGCGCGGCATGGTCCCCGGCTTCACCTTTCAATTGCAGAAGCATCCCCGCGCGGCGGCCAATATCCAGTACCTCGTTCTCGACAGCCAGTTCCTCATCGAGAACGTCGCAGAGGAGAGCCAGGGCCCGGAGGCTGCAGCGCACCGCAAGCAGCAGTGGCGTGTCGAGGTCGACTTCACCGCTCATCCCATCACCGAACCCCTGCGCCCTGAACTGTCGCGGCACAAGCCGCACACGCAAGGCCCCCAGGTCGCACGGGTCGTCGGCCCCGAGGGCGAGAACCTGTGGACCGACGAACTGGGCCGCATCAAGGTCCAGTTCCCCTGGGACCGGCTCGGCCAGAAGAACCAGCATTCCACCTGCTGGCTGCGCGTGAGTTCGCCGTGGGCAGGCAACCAACTCGGTGGCGTGCACGTGCCACGCATCGGCCAGGAAGTGATCGTCGACTTCATCGGCGGCGATCCGGACCTGCCCATCTGCACCGGCCGGGTGCACAACCAGATGAACCTGCCGCCCTGGAGTCTTCCTGGTCAGGTCGCGTTGTCGGGTTTTCGCAGCCGCGAACTTGTCAAGGACGGCGGCAACAGTTCGGGCGGCCGCTCCAACCATCTGATCCTGGATGACACCGACCGGAAGATTCAGGCGCAACTCAAGAGCGACCACCAGAGCAGCTCATTGAGTCTCGGCCACGTCACGCGCATCGATGGCAACGCCGGTCGCCAGGATGCACGTGGCGAAGGTTTTGAATTGCGTACCGATGCGCACGGCGCCATCCGGGCAACACAGGGCCTGCTCATCACCACTGAGGCGCGCCCCAATGCCAGGGCGCATCTGCTCGACAGCGGCGAGACCCGCCAGCGCCTGGTCGAGGCGCGCGATCTGCATGACGCAGGGGCGCAGGAGGCGCAGAAGAACAGGGCGCAGGAAGGCAACGACCAGGCCGAAGTCGCCAAGTCTCTGCAGGCGCAGAACGACGCCGTCCAGGGCGAAGGCGCCGCCGATGCCGAAGCCGGACGCTTCCCAGAGCTGGCGCAGCCGCACCTGGTTCTGGCCAGTCCGGCGGGCATCGAGACCACCAGCCAGTTCAGCACGCACATCGCCAGCGTCGAGCACACGGCCATCACCAGCGGCAAGCACACCAGCATCACCAGCGGCGACAGCCTCCTGGGCGTGGCGCTGCAGGCCATCAAGCTCTTTGCGGCGCAGAAGGGCATCAAGGTCGTTGCGGCCCAGGCCGACATCGACATCCAGGCGCTGAAGACCTGCGTCAACCTGCTGGCCAAGGACGAGATCACGATCCGGGCCGACAAGATCAGGATCGAGGCCAGGACGGAGTTGGTGATCAGTGGCGGCGGCAGCTACGCCCGCTACAAGGGCGGCAGCATCGAGAGCGGCACCGCCGGCCCGCATGTCCAGCATGCCAGCGTGCACAGCATGGTCGGCCCCAGCAATGCCAGCCGGCCGAGCCTGCCGGACGGATTGAAGCCGGGCAAGGGGCAACTCGAGCTCACGCACCGTTATGCCAACAACCATGGCTTGAAGGGCGCGGACTACAAGGTCACCGATTCGGCCGGGCAGGTCAGGACCGGCACGCTGGATGACAACGGCTTTGCGGCTGTCTCGGGGCTGGCACCGGGTGGGGCGCGCATCGAGCTGGGAGAAGACCCGCGCAATCCGTGGGACCACGCCAGCTATTTCGGCAAACCGACGTGGCCGCCCAAGACCACCGACGGCCATGCGAAAGCGGTCACTGTTCCTGCAAACGACATGTTTGCTGGCCTCATGAAACAGGTCAATGGCGCAGCCAGCGGTATCGCCCGTCTCGCCGGCGTGACCGCTGCGGCATCTGCCGCAAACAACGCGATGGGCGAGATGGCCGGCAAGGCCGCGGCGCGATTGCCGCCGGGCGTGATGTTGCTTCACACCATGGTCTGAAACCACAGGCGTGCGCAGCGCCTGTCCGTACATCAAAAAATCAATATGAGCCGGGAGGCTCGGGGAGTTCCGGCATGGCCGAGATATCGCAAGCAGAGAGAGCGCAGAAGGCAAACGAGAGGGAGGCGGTCGTCAAGCCGCTCGACCAGATCGATCCGGCAGAACTGCCCGGCGCCAAGAAGGCCGTCAACGACTGGTTGATGAAGATCAGCAACGGTCATGTCACGCTGGACAGGGTCATGACCGTCGCCAGCGCCGTTCCGATCCTCGGCAACATTCTGGCGGCCATTGACGCGGTGTGCGACATCATCATCCTCGTCGAGAACAAGGCTGCGAACGTCGGGGAGAAAGCCCTCAATTGGGTGAGCTTCGGCATCAACCTGATCGGCATCATTCCGTTCCCCCCGACCATGGCCGCAGCGCGAACCAGCCTGCGGCCCGCACTGCATCTGGTGCGAAGCAAGCTCAGCACCGCCGGTCACGGACTCGGCGATGCGCTTGTGGTGATGCTTGTCGACCACCTCAATGCGACGTTGGCCGGCGAACTCGAAAAGTTCGTGGACGAGGCCAGCACCAAACTCAAAGACTTACTGAAGTCGGCCGCCACCATGGCGAATGACTTGCTCTCGGGCTTGAGCAAGGTCTTGCGCAAGCTTGCATCGGGTACGCCCTTCGACACCAGCACACCGGCGCCCGCGGAGCCTCCCAAACGCGATCCCGAGACCACCTACGAGAGCGGTGTTTGGGGTGCCATCAAGGGAATTGCCGGTGACATCAAGGAGGGAGTCGAGGACGGTGCCAGCTATGTTGGCGAGCAGGCTGCACACGGCGCCAAGGTGACTGTCAATGCTGGGGCTGGCCTGGCGATGCGTCACACCGATGCTGGCGAGAAGGCCGCGAAGCTGATGAACGCCTATGCCGACTCACTGGACAGCTTGGCCGTGGATGCGAAAACGAAGATCGAAAGATTGGGCGACGCGGGCGTCGACATGTCCATCGCCTGGCTTCTCCTGAGGCTCAAGGATGCTGTGTTGCGTTATCGCGCCAAGGGCAAGACGGGCGGTTCCACCGTCAATCCCACAACGACCGCGAAGCATGATCAGAAGAAGACGAATGCGGAGTTGGAAAAACTGAACGCGGAGCGCGTGAAGGGCGTGAGCAATGCCAACCCTTGCAAGAACTGCGCAACCGGTGCTCAAACGCCCAACTCCATCAGCTTTGCAACTGGCAGCGAGACTGTTGTCCATACCGACTTTGCATTGCCGGGCCACATGCCCATCGTCTGGAGCCGCACGTACCATTCGCGCCTGGCGGCCTACGACAATTCGCAGCCTCGATCGGGGCATGCCGGCACCAGCGCCTGCCTTGGTGCTCGCTGGACCAGCCCCTACACCACCCGCATCGACCAGGCCGCGGACGGTAGCCTGAGCTACTTCGCCGCCGATGGCCGCGAGCACCGCTTCCCCGGGCTGGCAGAGCCTGGGGATGGCAGGGCTGGACAGACTCACCACGATCCCGTTGAAGACCTCACCCTCGGCCGGGTCGAGGGTGGCCTGCTGATCCTGAGCCACGGGCGGGATTACGTCGAGACCTTCGAACTCGCGCCCCATTTCATGCAGAGGGGCAAGGCCCCGACCAGGAACAAGGTCGTCCACTACCGCCTGGTAAGTCAGCGCACCCGCAGCGGGCACGTCACCGAGCTTGCGTATCGGCATGCAGGTGGTCAGCTCTCGGACATCGTCAGCGGTGACATCCACGTGAGCACCGCCATTGACGGAGCGGGCAGGATTCAGAGCCTGTGGCGGGTCGTGGATGGCATTGCCGTGCGAGAGTTGGCTGCGTACACCTATCGGACGCTCTCCGACGGCAGCAGCGATCTCGTCGCCGCCAAGGATGAGAACCAGGACACCTGGCGCTACGACTATCGGGCCGCAGGCGAGACGGCCAGCACCCACCTGATCTCCAGGTACACGGACCGCACGGGCCGCGGCATTCATCTTGAGTGGGAACACGAAGATGGCAACGCAGTGGATCTGCATGCGGGCAACAGCGCCCGGGCCAGGGCATACCGCGAGTACGCCGACGACGGCACCTTCGACACCACCATCGTCTGGAACAACCACGTTCGTCTGGCCACCGTCATCGATGCGCTTGGGGCGCAGACACGCTACTACTTCGATTTCCTGGGCTACACCTACCGCATCGTTCATCCGGAAGTTCGCGGTGCGGACGGCATGCTCTATGCGCATGAAGAGTGGTTCTTTCGCGATGCGCTAAAGAACATCACGCGGCATTTGCATGCCGATGGCAGCAGCGATCACTACACCTACGACGCGCACAGCAACCTCGTGAGCCACACGCGCGCCAACCACAGCACGGTGCACTTCGCCCACGACGACATGGACAACCTGACCGGCATCCGCGATGCCGAAGGCCATATCTGGAAGCGCACCTACGAGGGCGTCAACCTCATCGAGGAGATCGATCCGCTGGGCCACAAGACCGAGTACGCCTACAACGAGCACGGCCTGCCGGTGGAAATCACCGATGCCAAGGGCGGCAAGAAGCGGTTGGCCTATGACGATGTGGGCCAGTTGACGGCCTACACCGACTGCTCGGGCAAGACCTCGAGCTGGGCCTATGACGACCGGGGACGCCTGCTCAAGGCAACGAATTCGGCTGGCGAGACGACGCAGTACCACTACGAGCGCGGCCAGCTGACGGGCATCGTCAATCCCGATGGCACACAGGAGCAGTTGGCACACGATGCCGAAGGCCGCCTGCTCTCGCATCGCGATGCCTTGCAACGCGAGACCCGCTACGAATACAACGCCGTGGGCCTTCTTGCCCAGCGCCTGGATGCCAACCGCAACACCATCGACTACCAGTGGGACCGCCTGGGGCGGCTGACGGCGCTGCGCAACGAGAACGGCCGCACGCACAGCTTCAGCTACGACCCGCTGGGCAAGCTGCTGTCCGAAGTGCAGTTCGACGGCACCGAGACCGTGTACGGCTACACCCCGGCGACCGGCGTGCTGCGCCAAGTCACCGAAGGCGATGCGGTCACCCGGTTCGATTTCGATCCCACAGGGCGCCTGACGGGACGCATGGCAGGGCTGTATGTCGAGTCCAAGGACCCGGACGGTCGTTCCCTCGGGCGCACCTTGGACCCGCAGAGCATTCAAACCGACAGCTATGCCTACGATGGCAACGGGCAACTCATCGATGCCCGCAACCCGCACATCCACTTGCAGTGGTTCCCCGATGCCGTCGGCAATGTGAGGACCGAGCATCATCACTACCTGATCGACGAACAAGGCCGACCGAGCAGCCAACCACTGACGGCCGTCTGGCAGCACCGCTACGACGAGCTTGGCAATCGCATCCAGACCACGCGCCCCGACGGCCACACCACCACCTGGCTGACTTACGGCTCGGGCCACGTGCACGGCCTGATGCTCGACGACATGGAGGCCCTGCAGATCGAGCGCGATGACCTGCATCGGGAGGTCAAGCGGATACAGGCCAACGAGGTGGTCCAGGAGCAGCAGTACGACCCCGCAGGGCGCTTGAAGGCGCAGGTGCTCAGTCGCGTGGAGAGACTGGGCCAGAGCCGGGGTGGCCCCGCAGCCCCGAACGCCAGCGCATTGGGCATCCAGCGCAAGTACAGCTACGACCGCGCCGGTCAGCTCACCGACATCGGCGACAGCCGCCGTGGCAGCTTGAGCTACCGCTACGACCCTGTAGGCCGTTTGCTACAGGCGCAAAGCCAGTTGGGCACCGAGACCTTCGCGTTCGATCCGGCCAGCAACATCCTGGACCCGATGGCGCAAGCGGCAAGAGAGGCCGGAGCACTCAACAACATTCCCGCCGTCCTGAACAACCTGGTGAGGGACTACGCAGGCACGCACTTCGAATACGACAGCCGCGGCAACATGGTTCAGCGGTTGCACAACGGCCAGCGCACGCGCTTCGCATGGGACGCCTTGGGTCGTCTCACCGAGGCGCGCACGCAAGACACGCGCACGTCATTCCTGTACGACCCGCTGGGTCGGCGCATTGCCAAGTGCAGCGAGCCGATCGTCATCACCAGCATGATGGACGGCAGCCAGTACCACGCAGCCGAGTACCGGCGCCAGATGCAGGAGCGTGGCCTTGGCACGGTGCTCTTCGGCTGGGATGGCGACCAGATGGCCTGGGAGTCGGACTCGGCACGAGACCGGACGGTGCATTACGTGTTCGAGCCCAACAGCTTCGTGCCGCTTTTGCAGGGCAGTACCAAGGTCGACATGCGCCGGGCGATGCTGCAGCGCCCGAAGGCGATGATGCAAACCTATATCGATGCGCAAGGCAACTACGACCTGGATCAGGACCCGCTGTACAACGGGATGTACGAGCCGGGGCTGGGGCAGGACGGGGGGCCGCCAGCGCCGCTGGAGAACATCCACTACTACCAGTGCGACCACCTCGGAACGCCGATGGAGTTGACCGATGAGGGCGGCAACATTGCGTGGGAGGCGAATTACAGGGCGTGGGGTGAGGTCAGGCTCACGATCAGCGAGGCCGCCAGGAAGGCGGGGCTGAAGAATCCGATCCGGTTCCAGGGGCAGTATCTGGACGAGGAGACGGGGCTGCACTACAACCGGTTCAGGTATTACAACCCGGTGGTTGGACGGTTTGTATCAAAAGATCCAATTGGATTGCGAGGTGGAATTAATTTATTCCAGTACGGTCCTAATCCGGTGAAATGGATTGATCCGATTGGACTTTCTGCCGCATCCGATTTGCCTCGAATGAAAGGGCGAAGCGTGCCCCGTGTCGGGTCGATCCTGAACAATGCCGGGTTTACTAAAACGAAAGACAATGGTGCGAATGAAACTTGGAAACACACGGATGGATCGGAGGTTCGAGTTCATAAATACGGAAACAAATGCCTATGTCTTCATAAATCAGGAAATAATGCACATGTCCATAAGGAAGATCCTGCGGGGGGGCAGCTTAATGATCGCGGGCGTGTATCAGTAGACCCGGTCGAAACCCACATTGGTATCCGCAACCCTGTCGATTTGCCATTTTTTCGAGGAAGGCCGCACGGATCATGAGCTATGAATATAGATTGGTTTTCGATGACGCCATCTTGGCACCAAATGTTATGAAATCTTTAATACTGAGCGAGGCCTGCGTCAAGGTGCAAGCAAGGGAGGTTTATTTAAAAGACAAAGAATTGCAGACTCCATCTGAGTATGACGCTAGATTGATTCAAGAGGGCGATCAATCCATCTGGATGGAGCTCAATTTAAAATCGAGGAATTTGTATAAATTGGTGCACTCGTCATTGAGTGGCGGGGGCGTTCGATGTTATGAGGATGGAGATTTAAATGATGAAATTTCCCTGAAGGAGGCATTCCGCATCAAGGATGAAAAATAAAATAAAAATAGGAAATTATGAAAATGATGGAGCCATTAAATAAGGCCTTGAATGAGGCCGAGGATTTGAAGGTGAATTTCATTGTTGGCATGATTCATGGCGGTGAGAGTTTTTCTGCTGCTACTTGATGTGTCTCGATTCGAGAAGTAAATTTACCGATGCCATATCGTTTAAATTTAATCGTGAATTTAATAAATATTAACTATATACGCGGCCTCTACGATTTCTTATTTGATAGAAGTGAAGAGGAGTTGGAGGGGTTTGATGTTAATTTATCCAAAAATCAAAAAATCCTTTTCGAAGAAATGGTTGGTAGTTTTAAGAGGTTTGGTCCAATTTCGAGGAAAAATATCATTGATGGCCTGAATTTAATTTACAATAATTATTCCGATGAGGATTTGTGGAGAAGTGCTATTCCGCATGATCTTCCTCTTGGTCGTGTGACGAATAGGCAGGCTTATTTAAGAGGGGTTATTTTTGCATTGTCAGATGGCGCCCCGAGTCTGCTTGATAAGCGGGAATTTTTATTGGTGGATGAAATTGGGCCGAGTGGATTGGATTTTTCCAAATAGTCGATCCTGCGCAGTGAGAGCGGTAAATGGCATCAATCGCCAGTAGGTATTCCGAGCTGGGGCAAGAGAGTCTCCGGATTCAATGCAAATATTTTTCGACTACATCCATGAGATGTACTACTACTTGCTCTCCATGAGCGATGACGATCTCGATGATTTCTACATCAACGACGAGAACTGCCGCATCAAACTGTTTAATGCCATGAAGGCCGACTTCAATACCTATGGGCCGGTGAGCAAACAAAGGGTTCTGGAGGCAATCGAATTCATCCTGTCGTCTGGTGACGTCGAGCCGCATGCGGTTCGGTCGATGATGTCGAAGACAAGCGTGGTTACTTGATTTCGCTATACAAGTACTTGGCTGGGCGTGTGCCGCAGCCGAGAGACTTTGGTCCCGATGTGGAGTTGGTCGATGCGATAGGACCTGACGGCATAGACGTAAGGCCTTAGGGCCTGCCGCGATAAAAGGTCGTCATACGCAGACGCATTCCGCATTCCGCATTCCGCATACGAGGCTGATTGCGGAGGTTCATCCACGATGCATATCGTGCCGACGCTATTTACGAGCGCCTTGCAGATCGAACGTGAGAGCCGCATCGCTGATCGGTTCTGCATCCGACAAGCCTCTGACGGCATCGAATCGCCGCACAAACCGCTCAATCAAACTGCCCCCGATCCCCCGCCACCAACGCCCGATTGCGCCGCCGATCCACGGCGATCTCATGCGCAAAGTCCTCGATGCTCCCCCCGGCCGGCAGGTTGTACGCCTCCCGCAACCGCGTCTTCACCGTATCGCTGCGCAGGACGTGATTGATCTCCGCATTGAGCCGCTGCACCACCGCCACCGGCGTACGCGCCGGCGCGAAGATCCCGAAGAGCGAATCGCGATTCGCCCGCTCGTACCCCAATTCCGCGAGCGTCGGCACCGTGGGCAGCGCCTCGATGCGCGCCGGCGCTCCCACCGCCAATGCCTGGAACCGCCCGCCCTCGATGTACTGCAGCTGTTGCGCCGCGACGTTGGTCGAGAGCACCTCGAACTGCCCGCTGAGCGCATCGTTGAGCTGCGGGCCACCGCCCGCATAGGGGATGTGCGTGATGTCGGTGCGGCTCTGCATGCGCACCTGCGCCAGCACCAGGTGCCCGATGGTGGCCACGCCCGAGGTGGCCCAGCGCACCGCGCCGGGCTGGCTGCGGGCGCGCGAGATCAGGTCGCCGAAGCCGTGGCCCGTGAAAGCCGGCGTGCCGACCACCAGCACCGGCGTGCGCATCACGCTCGCCACCGGCGCGAAGGCGCGCAGCGGGTCATAGGGCACGCGCGCGATCAGCGGGTGCAGCGTGAGCGGGCTGATGGCGGAGAAGGCGAGGGTGCAGCCGTCGGGCGTGGCGCGTGAGAGCGCATCCATGCCGATGCTGCCGCCCGCGCCGGCGCGGTTCTCGATGAGCACCGGCACGCCCAGCGCCTGCGAGAGCGGGTCGGCCAGCACGCGGGCCATGCCGTCGCTCACGCCGCCCGGCGGATAGACCACGATCAGGCGCACCGGACGGCTCGGCCACGGCGATGAAGCTGTTGCGGCGTGCAGCAACTGCGGCATGGCGCAGGCGGCGGCCAGCAGCGCGCCCGTGCGGCGCACGAACCAGCGGCGGGGCAGCAAGGCAACGCTCATGACCCGGGGTTCTCGCTCGCATGCCTGCGCAGCAGCGCGGCGAAATGCTGCGCGGGCAGGTTGTCTTCTTCCACGCGCGACACCAGCGTGAGCGGCGCGTCGAGCTGGCCGCCGTCGGCCAGCCGCGTGTAGGCGATGGCATGCGCGTGCACGCCGGTCATCGAGGCCGGCACCACCGACAGGCCGACACCCGCGGCCACGAGATTCAGGTTGGTCATCATGCGGTCCACCTCGGCCACCACGCGCGGGCGCAGGCCCTTGGCGTGGCACAGCGCCAGCAGTTCGGCATAGAGGCCCGGCGCGCCCGGGCGGCGCACGAGGATGATGCCTTCCTCGCACAGCCGCGCGAGCGGCAGCGGGCGCGAGGCCGTGCTGCGCGCGAGGGCAAAGCGATGGTCGCTGGGCATCGCGACCAGCACCGGCTCGCGCAGCAGTGTCTCGAAGATCAGGCCCTCGGGCCGCGCCACCGGCACACGCAGCAAGCCGCAGTGCAGGCGGCCGGCCGCCAGTGCTTCGGTCAACTCAGCCGCGTTGTTTTCGCGCAGCTGCAGCTCAACGCCCGGATGCTCGCGGCGGAATGCGCGCAGCGCCTCGGGCACGAAGCGGTGCGCCGCGGCCGAGCTGGTGAAGCCCACCGCGAGCGTGCCGACTTCGCCATTGGCTACGCGTGCCATGCGCTGCTTCATGGCTTCCATGTCCTGCAGCATGCGCAGCGCCTCGACCTGGAAGAGGCGTCCCGCATCGGTGAGCGCCACGCCGCGCGGATGGCGGCGGAACAGCAGCACGCCCAGCTCGCGTTCGAGCGCCTTGATGGTCTGGCTGAGTGGCGGTTGCTGGATGCCCAACTGCTCGGCGGCGCGCGTCATGTGGCCGGTCTCGGCAACGGCCACGAAGTACCGCAGCGGTCTCATTTCCATGAGATCTCCATACTTTTTTTGTATCGAATGTGTACTTTTATTTTATTTGACCCTAGGTCACTCGTACACCTATCGTCCGGCCGCCCATTCAAAAAAGAGCGGCCCACCGAGGCCGCATGCCGGAGACAAGACCATGCGCACACCGCGCCCCCACTCGATTCTTTCGATGATTGACGTCGCCCGTCGCGCCCGCCGTTCGTTCGGCCCCGCGATCGGCATTTCGCTGGTTTCACTCGTCCTGGCCGCTTGCGGCGGCGGTGGGGGAGGAGGCGGCGGCGCCGGCTTCTTCCCGATCGTGCCGAACAACCCGCCGTCCGGCGACGGCGGCCCGCCCGACAACCCGCCGCCCCCGCCCGTGGTGCCGGTCGTGGCCTGCGCGGACCTCGCGGGCAGGAGCCTGCCCGCCTCGCTCATCAGCCTGCCCACGCAAGGCGCCACCGTCACCAGCGCCACGCCGGTGGCCGCGACCGACGCCGGCAACCAGCTGGGCGACTACTGCCGCGTGCGCGGCACCATCCAGCCGGTGGACCCGGCCTCGCAACTCATCAACTTCGCGGTCAACCTGCCCGAGAAGTGGAACCAGAAGACGATCCACTTTGGTGGCGGCGGCTTCGACGGCGTGCTGATCGACGGCACCGAGGTCATCCGCTTCGGACCCGCCGGCAAGCCCGCGCCCCTCGCGCTCGGCTACGCCACCTACGGCGACGACTCGGGCCACCAGTCGAGCAGCATCACCGACGGCCGGTTCGCAGCCAACGACGAGCAGCTCGCCAACTACGGCGGCCAGTCGCTCAAGAAGACGCGCGACGTGGCGCAGGCGCTGGTGTTCGCGCGCTATGCAGTCAAGCCCAAGCACGTCTACTTCCTCGGCACCTCCACCGGCGGGCGCGATGCGCTCAGCTACATCCAGCGCTGGCCTGAGGACTACGACGGCGTGATCGCCAATGAGCCCGCGCTCAACTACACCGGCACGCGGCTGTCGAACGTGGCGGTGGGGCGTGCGCTCTACAACAACGGCGGTGCAGGCTGGATGAACGTGGCCAAGACGCTGCTGGTGCAGAAGGCCGCGATGCAGGCTTGCGACAAGCTGGACGGCGCGGCCGACAACATCGTGAGCAACGTGGAAAGCTGCCGGTTGCTGAACACGCAGATTCTGGCCTCGCTGCGCTGCTCCGGCGGCGCGGACACAGGCAACACTTGTCTTTCCGACGCGCAGCTCGCCACCGTGCGCACCATCGAATCGCCGCTCGATTTCACGACCTACACGCTCGGCAATGGCGTGAAGCGCGCGGGCGGCTACAACATCCTCGAAGGCGCGCTCGTCGCGGGCCCGTACACCACGCGCGACCTCGGCACGCGCCCGGCGCCGGCCAACCCGGCTACCTCGGCAGACGCCAACATGTACGTCACCGGCGACCAGTGGGTGAAGTACTTCGTCACGCGCATCGCCGGCTTCGACTCGCTGACCTTCGACCCGCTGGACCCGGGCAGCCATGCCGCGCGGGTGACCGAGGTCTCGAACCTCACCGATGCGACCAACCCGAACCTCGCGCCCTTCTTCGCGCACGGCGGCCGGCTCATCATGCTGCACGGCCTGGCGGATGAAGTGATCAGCCCGAATTCGACCATCGACTACTACAAGCAGCTCATCGCCACCGTCGGCCAGGCCGCGGTCGACCAGAACGTGCGCTTCTACACCGTGCCCGGCATGGGCCACGGCACCGGCAGCTTCATTCCCAACTGGGATTCGCTCGCCGCGCTCGAAGGCTGGGTCGAGGGCGGCCTCGCGCCTGCCACCGGCGTGGCAGTGGATGCGGTGGCCGGCACCTACGGCCGCACGCGTCCGCTGTGCCTGTTCCCCTCGTGGCCGAAGTACCGCGGCGCCGGCAGCCTGGATGCGGCCGTCAACTACAGCTGCGTGACCGAGGTCGGCGACCCGCTGGCTTGCCCCAATTTGCCCGCTGCAGTGACCAGCTACAAAGGCGGCAACAGCTTCGGCGAGGAACTGCGCGTGCAGATCGACCCGGCCGCCATGGCCTACACCGTGACCATCGATGCCAGCCTGCAGCGCACCGCCGGCACGGTGCGCAGTGGCTCGCTGGTGGCGCAAGGCAGTTGCAGCTACACGAGCGGCGAGAGCGGGGCGGTCTTCAGCTTCGCGCCGGGTGGCGTGCTGCTGGGCGGCGTGAACGCGCCGAGCGGCGGCGGCTTCGCTCCGTTGGTGGCGTTCCAGAACACCTTCGAGAACACGGCCGCGCCCGCGGTCTTCAACCCGGTGGCGAACATCTTCAATACGGTGGGCGTGCAGCAGGGCACGGGCAGTGCGGCGGCCTACGCCGGCGCGGTGCGGCTGCGCAACGCAGGCACCTTCCAGTACTGCCGCAGCGCGGCGGGCAACGCCGGCAGCTTCATGGTCTACGACGCCAACTGCACCGAAACCGAGAAGGGCTACATCACCTACAACGCCACGCGCGGCGCCTTCGACCTGCGCACCACCTCGCCGACCGGCGGTGCTGCGACCACCGGCGGAACGCTCACCGGCTCGATGGTGATCGGGCTGGTCAACGGTGCCGCGGTGCCGCTGCATCTGGTGCGCGAGTCGACGACCAATGCGGGCCTGCGCATGTTCGGCCTCCAGCAAAGCCTGGCCGCGGGCGCAGCCGACGGCAGCTACGCCATGGCCAGCGTGAAGGGCGAGAGCCGCGAAGCGACGGTGGCGGGCAGCGACTTCAACCTCGGCGGCGCCGCGGCATCATTGAGCTACGACACGCCCGTGCCCGGCGTGGTGCAAGCCGATGCGGGCCGGCCGGGCAATTTCATCTTCAACAGCGGCGTCCTGGGCTTCGTCTCCACGACGGGAACGAACGCGGCGCTGGAACTCGGAGTACGCCATTGAAAAAACAACTGTCGCAACTCGCTGCCTTCGCCCTGCTCGGCACGGCCCCGCTGCTGTCCGCGCACGCGGCACCGGCCACAGCACCGAAGCCCGCGACCTGCCCGGCCCCCGTGCCCGAGGCGGCGCGCTGCTACACCGGTGAAGACGGCACGGGCGCGCTCTACTGGATCGCCATCCCGAAGGACTGGACGAAGGACGCGAACCGCGTGCTCGTGATGCACGCCCACGGCGGCCCCGAGACCGGACCGCCCAAGCTCGAACGCAGCGAGGAAGACCTCAAGCGCTGGGCCATCACCGTGAAGGCCGGCTACGCGTGGGCCGGCTCCACCTACCGGCGCGGCGGCTACGGCGTGACGATGGCAGCGGAAGACACCGAGCGCCTGCGCCAGATCTTCGTGCGCCACTTCGGCCAGCCGAAGCGCACCTTGCTGCATGGCCAGAGCTACGGCGCGGGCGTGGCGGCGAAGGCGGCCGAACTCTATGCGCCCGTGGGTGATGCGAAGAGCCCCTACGACGGCCTGCTGCTGACCAGTGGCGTGCTCGGCGGCGGCAACAGCGCCTACGACTTCCGGCTCGACCTGCGCGTGGTCTACCAGTACGTCTGCCGCAACCATCCGCGCCCCGACGAGCCGCAGTACCCGCTGTGGATGGGCCTGCCGCTCGATTCGAAACTCACCCGTGCCGAGCTCGCCGAGCGCGTGAGGGCCTGCACCGGCGTCAGCCTGCCCGCCGCGCAGCGCACGCCCGAGCAGGCGGCGCGGCTGAAGACGATTCTCTCGGTCGTGAAGATCCAGGAGCGCTCGCTCGTCGGCCATCTGAACTGGGCGACCTGGTTGTTCCAGGACCTGGTGCAGAAGCGCCTGAATGGCCGCAACCCCTTCGGCAACATCGGCGTGGTCTACAGCGGCTCGGCCGACGACGCAGCGCTCAACGCCGGCGTGCTGCGCTATGCGGCCGACCCGCAAGCCAAGGGCGCGCTCGCGGCCGACAGCCAGCCGACCGGCCGCACCTCGCTGCCCACGGTGGGGCTGCATGCCATCGACGACCCGACCGCGTTTGTCGAACTCGAAAACTCCTACCGCCGCATCCGCGACGCGGCCGGCACCGGCGGTAACCTGGTGCAGAGCTTCAGCGCCGAGCGCGAGCACAGCTACCTGAGCGATTCGGAATATCCGGCGCTCTTCGGCGCGCTGATGGACTGGATCGACAAGGGCGAGAAGCCCACGCCGCAGAGCCTCGCGCAACGCTGCGCATCGCTCGCGCCGCGCTACGACACCGACGGCAAGAACGGCTGCCACATCAAGCCCGAGTGGCAACCGCCCACGCTCGAGAGCCGCGTGCCTTCGCGCGCACCCTGATTTTTCTTTTTTGACCTTGACGGAGACTTCCATGAAAAAACTGTTCGCCTTCGCGGCGGTGGCCCTCGCTGTGTGCGCGCACGCGCAGGACTTTCCCGCGGGCAAGCCCGTGACCATCGTCGTGCCCTTCGCCGCAGGCGGCCCGACCGACCGCGTGGCGCGCGACTTGGCCGAAGCGCTGCGCAAGCCCCTGGGCGGCGCGAGCGTGATCATCGACAACGTGCCTGGCGCGGGCAGCTCCATCGGCGCGGCCAAGGTGGCGCGCGCCAACCCCGATGGCTACACGCTGCTGCTGAACCACATCGCGATGGCGACAGTGCCGACGCTGGTGCGCAACGTACCGTTCAAGGTCGAGAGCGATTTCGAGTACCTCGGCATCGTCAACGACGTGCCGATGACGCTGATCTCCAAGCCCAGCCTGCCGGCCAACAACTACAAGGAACTGACGGCCTGGATCGCCGCCAACAAGGGCAAGATCAACATCGGCAATGCGGGCGTGGGCTCGGCCTCGCACCTGTGCGGGTTGCTCTTCCAGAGCGCGACCAAGACCGAGATGACGCCCGTGCCTTACAAGGGCACCGCGCCCGCCATCACCGACCTGATCGGCGGCCAGATCGACCTCCTGTGCGACCAGAGCACCAACACCTCGCCGCAGATCGAAGCGAAGAAGGTCAAGGCCTATGCGGTGACCACGCCCAAGCGCCTGACCACGCCGCTCCTGAAGGACCTGCCCACGCTCGACGAAGCGGGCCTGAAGAACTTCGAGGTCACGATCTGGCACGGCCTGTATGCGCCGAAGGGCACGCCAGCACCGGTGCTCAAGAAGCTCAACGATGCGCTGAAGGTGGCGCTGAAAGATCCGGACTTCATCAAGCGCGAAGAGCTGCTGGGTGCCGTGGTCGCGACCGACGGCCGCATCGAACCGGCGGGCCACAAGAAGTTCGTGGTCGGCGAGATCGCGAAGTGGACGCCTGTCATCAAGGAGGCGGGCGTGTACGCCGACTGAGAGGTGTGAGGAGCCCGCCGCGGATTCATTCACAGCTTCCGGGCGGCGCGCGGCGTCAGCCGCCCGGTGCGACGACGGGTTCCCCGCTCCACCGCGCGTGCGACGCCTGCAGGTGGTGCAGCATGGCCGCGGCCGCCACCTGAGGATCGCGTGCCACCAGTGCGAGGTAGATCGCCTCGTGCTCCACGAACGCCGCCTTCCAGGCCTGCGGGTTTTCCGTGCGTTCGGTCATGTGCGACGAGATCGGGCTGTGCCGGTCGTCGAACAGGTCGCCGATGAGCCGGATCAGGATCGAGTTGCCCGTCATCTCCGCAATGGCGAGGTGAAAGCGGCGGTCGTTCTCGACCATGGTGCGCCCGCTCAGGCCGTCCTGGCGCATCGCTTCCAGGCACTCCTTCACGCGCTCCAGCTGCTGGCGGCCGACCCGGGCCGCGGCCAGCGTCACGGCCGAGCTCTCGAGCATCGAGCGCACCTGCATCAGTTCTGACGGGCTCTCGCCCAGCGCGGGCGTCTCGCCCTCCAGCATGGCCTGCGGCGAGCAGACGTACACGCCCGACCCCATCCGGATTTCCACCGTTCCGTCGATCTCCAGCGCGATCAGCGCCTCGCGCAGGGAGGGGCGCGACACGCCCAGTTGCAGCGCCAGCTCGCGCTCCGGCGGCAGGCGCGTGCCCGCGCTCAACCGGCCGTCGCGGATGAAGGCGCGAATCCGGTCGGCGACCTGCTGGTAGAGCCGGCGAGTGGGCGGGGACTTGGCGGAAAGAAGCATGCGGCTCCAGGGAAAAAGGGGGCAATGGCGCTTGGTCAGGCCAATTTATGCATCCTAAGCGACCCGCACCTCAGAGGGAAGAGCGCCCCTTTGGGAACGAAGCCTGTCATAGGGTTTGTTCTGGTAAGGCCAATTCAAGAGGCTGGTTAAATTGGCCCGACCAGATTGGTTCAGGTGAATTGGCCTGACCAAATGAGTCCGTCTGCATCGAGGTCCTGCCATCCACAAGAAAGGGTACACATGCGCTTGAAATCCACTGGGGAGACCGTGTCCATCGCCGGCGACGAGTCGCTCGCCATCGACCTGCGCCGCCGGACGCTGTTCGGCGCGCTGGGCGCCTTCGCCACGTTGCCCTTGCTGTCCGCCTGCGGTGGCGGGAGCGAGGGCGCGGGTTCGGCGTTTCCCTCGGCGGCCGGAGCGCAGGCGCCCGCGGCACCGGCGCCTGCGGCCGCCAAGGCTGCGGTGCCCGACGTGGCCGCCAGCGGCGGCCGGCGCATGTGGTACGCGGCACCGGCCTCCACCTGGCTGGAGGCCTTGCCGCTGGGCAATGGGAGGCTCGGCGCCATGCTCTATGCGGGCGTGTCGTCGGACCGCATCCAGTTCAACGAGAACAGCCTGTGGACCGGCGGCAACAACTTCGACAGCGGCAACTACGACCTGTCCGATCAGGCCTTCGGCACCTACAAGAAGTTCGGCGAGCTGCTCGTCGAATTCGACAGCGGCAACCGCGTGAGCAGCCCCACCGGGCATCTGGGCAGCAGCGGGGAGGAGGTCGAGAAGTCGGTCGACGGCACCTCGGCCACCAAGTGGTGCGTGACGCCGGTCAGCAGTCGCATCGAGTGGCAGGCGACGCTGGCGGCGCCAGCAGTCGTGTCGCGCTACACGATCACGAGCGCCAACGACGTGCCCGCGCGCGATCCGCGCCAGTGGACGCTGTCGGGCTCCAACGACGGCACGACCTGGGTGCTGCTCGACAGCGTGAGCCTGCCCGGCGCCTTCGAATCGCGCCTGCAGACCAAGAGCTTCAGCTTTGCGAACAGCGCGTCGTACAGCCGGTACCGCCTGGCGTTCACGCACGACACGACCACCCCGCATTTCCAGCTCTCGGAAATCGCGCTCGATGGCGTCGTCTTCGCCAGCGCCCCGGTGCAACCGTGCCTGTCCTCGCCGAGCGGTCATGGCGGCGAGGACAACGTCTCGGCCAACGAAGACATCTCGCGTTCCGTCGACGGTCAGGTCGACACCAAGTGGTGCGTCGAGACGCGCGATGCCGAGGTCGTGTGGCTGCTGGACAACCGCACGCCGGTGGTCGTCAACGCCTGTTCGCTCACGAGCGCCGACGACGTGCCGCAGCGCGACCCGCAGAGCTGGCAATTGCAGGGCTCGGCCGACGGCATCGCGTGGACCACGCTGGATACCCGCAACCTGGGCGGGCCGTTCGCGCAGCGCAATCAGGTGCGCGACTTTGCGTTCAACAACACCACGGCCTTCCGCTACTTCCGCTTCGTGTTTGCGCGCGACGCGGCCGTGTCGCACTTCCAGGTGGCCAACATCGTGCTGCGCGGGCCGGGCTACACCAGCGACGGCCTCGACGTGCTCGCCAATTACGAGCGCAGCCTCGACCTGCGCCGCGGCGTGCACGGCGTCGGCTTCCGGCGCCAGGGCCAACGCCAGGCGCGCCTGGCCTTCGCCTCGCGCGTGGACGACGTGGTGGTGTGCTTCTACGAGGCCACGCAGGCCGGCGGCCTGTCGGGGCGCATCGCGCTCACGAGCGGGCAGTCGGCGGGCAGCATCACCGCGCCCACGGGCAGCTCGCTGGAACTCACGTCAACGCTGGGCAACGGCCTGCGCAGCGGCGCGGTGCTGCGCGCCCTGCCGTCCGGCGGCACGCTGTCGAGCGTTGGCAACGAACTGCGCTTTGCCAACTGCAACGGCCTGCTGCTGGTGCTCGATGCGGGCACCGACTACGCGCCGTCGTACGACGCCGGCTGGCGCACCGGCACCGATCCGATGCCCGCCATCCGCCAGCGGGTGGCCGCAGCCACGGCCCGCAGCCTGGACACGCTCGTGGCAAGGCACGCAGCGGATTTCTCGGCGCGCATGGTGCGCGTGCAGGCGACCTGGGGCGCCGAGGCTGCGTCGTCGCTGCGCGCGCTGCCGACCAACCTGCGTCTGAAGTCGTTCAAGACCGACATGGCCGATCCGGGGCTCGAACAGGTCATGTTCGACTACAGCCGCTACCTGCTCGCCAGCTCGTCGCGCCCGGGCGGCCTGCCGGCCAACCTGCAGGGGCTGTGGAACGACAGCAATGACCCCGCGTGGGCCAGCGACTATCACAACAACATCAACGTCCAGATGAACTACTGGGGCGCCGAGACCACCGACCTCGGCGACTCGCACCAGGCCCTGGTGGCCTACGTGCAGGCGCAGGCGGCGCCGCTGCGCATCGCCACGCGCGCCGCGTTCGGCAGCAGCACGCCGGGGTGGACGGCCCGCACCAGCCAGAACATCTTCGGCAGCTCCGCGTGGGACTGGAACGTCGTGTCCAGCGGCTGGTATGCGCAGCACCTGTGGGAGCACTTCGCGTTCACGCAGGACGTGGCCTACCTGCGCGACGTGGCCTACCCGCTCATCAAGGAGGTCGTGCAGTTCTGGATGGCGCGTCTCAAGCGCAGGCCCGACGGCCTGTACGTGTCGCCCAACGGCTGGTCGCCGGAGCACGGGCCGGTCGAAGACGGCGTGATGTACGACCAGCAGATCATCTGGGACCTGTTCCAGAACTACCGCGATGCCGCGGCTCGGCTCGGGCAGGACGCCGCCTATGCCGCCGACGTGCAGGCCCGACAGGCCGCGCTCGCGCCCAACAAGATCGGCAGCTGGGGCCAGCTGCAGGAGTGGCAGGCCGACAAAGACGACCCGGCCGACCGGCACCGCCACACCTCGCACCTGTTCGCCGTCTACCCGGGGCGCCAGATCACCCGCACCGCCACGCCGGCCTTTGCCGACGCGGCGCTGGTTTCGCTCAAGGCGCGTTGCAACGAAAGCGCGGCGCACAAGTTCGTCGCCTCCGACGTGGTGGGCGACAGCCGGCGCTCGTGGACCTGGCCGTGGCGCTGCGCGCTGTTCGGACGCCTGGGCGACGGCGATCGCGCCGGTGAAATGCTCAAGGGGCTGCTCGCGTTCAACACGCTCGACAACCTGTTCTGCGACCACCCGCCGTTCCAGCTCGACGGCAACTTCGGCATCTCGGGCGCCATCGCGGAACTCCTGCTGCACAGCCACGAGGGAAAGATCGTGCTGCTGCCGGCCCTGCCCGTGCACTGGCGCGCCAGCGGCTCCTTCACAGGCCTGCGCGCACGCGGCGGCTATCGCGTCGACTGCGCCTGGGCCAACGGCCAGGTGACGTCGTACGCCATCGCCGCGGACCGCGCGCCGAACAAGAACCCCGTCGTCGTGCGCGTGAACGGTGTCGACACCACCGTCGTGCCCGCGTAGTCCCGTTCCTCTACTGCAGGCCCCGCTCCGGGCCGCTCCTCACACTGACAACAACACGAGAGACAAGGAAGAAAGATGAAGCACGGTTTCCAGGCTGCCACGGCCTCCTTCTGCATGTGCATCGCCGCGGCGGGTGCCCACGCCCAGAGCAGCGTCACCCTCTACGGACGCGCCGTGGCGGGCGCCGACTATCAGAACAACATCGCCAATGACGCGGGCCAGGGCAGGGGTCATCTGTGGCGCGCGGCTGGCAACCAATGGGGCACCAGCATGCTGGGCGTCAAGGGCACGGAGGACCTGGGCGGCGGAATGGCGGCCTTCTTCGTGCTCGAAGGCGGCTTCGACCTGCCCAAGGCCAAGCCCAACGGTGCCGACCTGCTGCTGAACCGCCGCTCCTACGTCGGCCTGCAGGACTACTGGGGCAAGCTGGTGCTGGGCAAGAACCTGTCGATCGCCAACGACGTCTGGTACATCGACCCGACGGGCCAGCAGTTCATCGGCACCGCGACACTGGTGCGCGGGCGAAACTGGCAGGGCAACGACAACGGCGTCGAGTACACGACGCCGACCTGGGGCGGCTTCAGCGCCACCGTGCAGACGGGCCTCGGCGAGCAGACCGACGGCTTCACCAAGCTGCGCAAGGACGGCATTTCGGTGTCGTACATCGCGCCCTCGTTCGAAGTACGCGCCATCTACGACGTGGCGCGCGACAAGAACGGCAAGTACTCCGACCTCTTCAATCAGTCCAAGGAACTCACGCTCGGCGGCACCGCCACCTTGTTCGACGACCTGAAGATGTTCGTCGGCTACCAGCGGCTGTCGGCGCCCGATGCGCCGCTCAGCGCGCCGAGCAAGGCCAACCATTACTGGGTCGGCGCCAACTACAGGATCACCCCGTTGCTGACGCTGATCGGCTCGATGTTCCGCGTCACGCAGAACCGGAACGCCGGCAGCGCCAACCTGTACATGCTGGGCGCGAACTACGCGCTCTCCAAGCGCACGCTGCTCTACGCATCGGTGGGCAAGGTCTACAACAGCGAGACCGCCAACTTCTCGGTGGAGGCCACCAACAACAACCCGCCCGCGGGCGGCAAGCAGTCGGGCACGTACTTCGGCATCAGCCATACGTTCTGAGGCGGGGCCTGCAACGCGATCCATTGAACATCATCGAATGACTTCAACAAGACTCCAGAACAAGACGGTTCTGATCACCGCGGCTGCGCAAGGCATCGGCCTTGCCACCGCTTTGGCTTGCGCGCTCGAAGGTGCGCAGGTGATTGCGACCGACATCAACGCCGCGCTTCTCGACAAGCTGGCGCAGTCCTCGCCCGGCATCCGCACGGCGGTGCTTGACGTGCGCAGCGCGGATGCCATCGCCGCGCTGGCCGCCGAACTGCCCGCGCTCGACGGCCTCTTCAACTGCGCGGGCTATGTGCATCACGGCAGCGTGCTCGAGTGCGACGAGACTGCGTGGGATTTCAGCTTCGACCTCAACGTGAAGAGCATGTACCGCATGGTGCGCGCCTTCCTGCCGGGCATGCTCGAGAAGGCGAAGCACGAAGGCGGTGGCGCATCGATCGTCAACATGGCGTCGATGGCTTCGTCGGTGAAGGGCTTTCAGAACCGCTTCGCCTATGGCGCCTCCAAGGCCGCGGTGATCGGCATGACGAAAGGCCTTGCGGCAGACCATGTGCGGCAAGGCCTGCGCTGCAATGCGCTGTGCCCCGGCACGGTGGACACGCCCTCGCTGCGCGAACGCATTGCCGCCGCGCCCGACCCGGCGCAGGCCGAGCGCGACTTCATCGCACGCCAGCCCATGGGCCGGCTCGCGGTGGCGGAAGACATCGCACCGCAGGTCGTGTACTTGCTGAGCGACGAGTCGCGCTTCGTCACCGGCCAGGTGGTTCTGGTGGATGGCGGCGTTACCATCTGACGAGAGACGAAGGGTGCCAAGCAGCATGACACAGCGCATCGACTCGCATCAGCATTTCTGGCGACCCACGCGTGGCGACTATGCGTGGCTGCGCGCCGATGTGCCCGCGCTGGCGCCACTCATGCGCAACTTTCTTCCCGAGCACCTCGCGCCCCTGCTGCAAGCGCACGGCGTGATGCGGACGGTGCTGGTGCAGGCGGCCGAGTCGGAAGCAGAAACCGACTTCATGCTGGAACTGGCCACGGCGCACGATGCGATTGGCGGTGTGGTCGGCTGGGTCGACCTGAGCAGCCGCGATGCCGTGACCTCGCTGGAGCGCATGGCAAGGCACCCCAAGTTCAAGGGCGTGCGGCCGATGCTGCAGGACCTGGCCGCCGACGACTGGATCGCACGCGCGCCGCACCCCGATGCGATCCGCGCGATGGTGCGCCTGGGACTGCGCTTCGATGCGCTGGTGAAGCCGCGTCATCTGCCGTCGCTGCTGCACTTCCTGAAGGCCTGGCCGCAACTGCCCGTGGTGATCGACCACGCAGCGAAGCCCGGCGTGGGCGACGCAGAAGACAGCGAGGCCTTTGCCATCTGGCGCAGGCACATGATGGAGCTGGCCGCGCTGCCACAGGTCTGCTGCAAGTTCTCAGGGCTCTGGACCGAGGCACCGGCCGCGATGCGAGGCGATGTCGATGCGCTGGTGCGTGCGATCCGCCCGGTCTGGGGCGTGCTGCTGCGTTGCTTCGGCCCTGGCCGCCTGATGTGGGGCAGCGACTGGCCCGTGCTCACGCTGGCCGGCGACTACGCAGGCTGGATCGCTGCGAGCGAAGCGCTCATCGGCAGCCTGCCGCCGCACGGGCAGGAGCAGGTCTGGCACCGCACCGCGCAGCACTTCTATGGCATCTCTTCGACGAACTGAATCACGCGTCACCTCATGCAACCCATCGTCACCATCCGCGACCTCTGCAAATCCTTTGCCGGCGTGCGTGCCCTCGACAAGGCGCAGTTCGATCTGCTGCCCGGCGAGGTGCATGCCCTCATGGGCGAGAACGGCGCGGGCAAGTCCACGCTGATGAAGGTGCTCGCGGGCGTCTACAGCAAGGATTCCGGCGAAGTGCTGATCGACGGCCAGCCCGCGGACATCGCAAGCCCGCGCGCCGCGCAGGCGCTGGGCATCGGGATCATTCATCAGGAGCTCAACCTGATGAACCACCTGAGCGCCGCGCAGAACATCTTCATCGGCCGCGAGCCGCGCGGGCGCCTGGGCTTCTTCATCGACGAGGAGGCGATGCGCGTGGAAACACAGCGCATCTTCGACCGCATGAACCTGCGGCTCGATCCGCACACGCCGGTCGGTGAACTCACTGTGGCCAAGCAGCAGATGGTGGAGATCGCGAAGGCGCTCTCGTTCGATTCGCGCGTGCTCATCATGGACGAGCCCACCGCCGCGCTCAACAACGAGGAGGTGGCGGACCTGTTCCGCATCATCGGCCAGCTCAAATCGCAGGGCGTGGCCATCGTCTACATCTCGCACAAGATGGACGAATTGAAGCGCATCGCCGACCGCGTGACCGTGATGCGCGATGGCCAGTACATCGCCACCGTGTCGATGGCCGACACGCCGATGGACTCGCTCATCGCCATGATGGTGGGTCGCCAGCTCACCGAGGTGGAGAACGATTTTCCCGACACTGCAGGCAACGAGATCGTGCTCGAAGCGCGAGGCATCACGCGGGGATCGATGGTCCGCGATGCGAGCTTCGTATTGCGCCGGGGCGAGATCCTGGGCTTCGCGGGGCTCATGGGCGCGGGCCGCACCGAGCTTGCACGTGCGGTGTTCGGCGCCGACGCCATCGATGCGGGCGAGGTTTTCGTACGCGGCAAGAAGGTGTCGATCAGGTCGCCCGAGGACGCGGTGTCGCACGGCATCGGCTACCTCTCCGAAGACCGCAAGCACTTCGGCCTGGCCACCGGCATGGACGTGGAAACCAACATCGCGCTGCCGAGCATGAAGAAGTTCGTGTCGATGGGCGTGTTCATCGACCAGGCGGCCATCGAGGCGGCCGGCAAGCGCTTTGTGAAGCAGCTCAACATCAAGACGCCTTCGGTGCGCCAGCAGGTGCGGCTGCTCTCGGGTGGCAACCAGCAGAAGATCGTGATCGCCAAGTGGCTGTTGCGCGACTGCAGCGTGCTCTTCTTCGACGAGCCCACGCGCGGCATCGACGTGGGCGCCAAGGCCGAGATCTATCGCCTCCTCAACGAGCTGGCCTCGCAGGGCAAGGCCATCGTGATCATCTCTTCCGAGCTGCCCGAGATATTGCGCGTGAGTCACCGCGTGCTGGTGATGTGCGAAGGCCGCATCACCGGCGAACTGGCAGGGCGCGAAGCCTCGCAGGAAAAGATCATGCAGCTTGCCACCCGGCGCGAAGCTGCAGCCACCGCATGAAGACTGGAGACAACCCTTGACGACCCCTACCGCTGCAACCGCCGCCACCGATGTACCTGGCTTCTCGCTGAAGGCGCGGCTCTTTCGCCCCGCCACGCGGCAGAAGTTGTTGGCCTTTGCCAGCCTCATCGCGCTGATGGTGTTCTTCAGCTTCGCCTCGCCGCAGTTTTTGCAGACCGACAACCTCGTGAGCATCTTGCAGTCGACCGCGGTGAACGGCGTGCTGGCCATCGCCTGCACCTTCGTCATCATCACCGCGGGCATCGACCTGTCGGTGGGCACGCTCATGACCTTCTGCGCCGTCATGGCCGGCGTGGTGCTCACCTACATGGGCATGCCGCTCGCGCTCGGCATCGCGGCCGCGATCTTCTTCGGCGCGCTGGCCGGCTTCGTCTCGGGCGTGCTGATCGCGAAGCTCAAGATCCCACCGTTCATCGCGACGCTGGGGATGATGATGCTGCTCAAGGGCCTGTCGCTGGTGATCTCGGGCACCAAGCCGATCTACTTCAACGACACGCCCGGCTTCACCGCCATCTCGCAGGATTCGCTGATCGGCGACCTCATTCCATCGCTGCCGATTCCGAATGCGGTGCTGATCCTGTTCCTGGTGGCCGTGGCTGCGAGCATTTTGCTCAACCGGACCATCCTCGGGCGCTACACCTTCGCACTCGGCAGCAACGAGGAAGCGGTGCGCCTGTCGGGCGTGAACACCGACTTCTGGAAGGTCGTGGTCTACACGGTGAGCGGCGGCATCTGCGGCATCGCGGGCCTCTTGATCGCCTCGCGCCTGAACTCCGCGCAGCCGGCGCTCGGGCAGGGCTATGAGCTCGATGCGATCGCGGCCGTGGTCATCGGTGGCACGTCGCTCAGCGGCGGCACCGGCACCATCGTCGGCACGATCATCGGCGCCTTCATCATGAGCGTGCTGACCAACGGCCTGCGCATTCTTTCGGTCGCGCAGGAGTGGCAGACGGTGATCACGGGCGTGATCATCATCCTGGCCGTGTACGCGGACATCCTGCGCCGCCGCAGCAACAGCAAGCACTGATCCGATTTCCCTTTCTTCCAATTTCTACAACCACAGGAGACCTTTGCATGATTCAACGAAGAGCAGTCACCACCGCGCTGGGCGCGGCCCTCATTGGCCTGTCGGGCTTCGCGCAGGCACAGCAGGCGCAGGAGATCTACATCCCGCTCGTCTCCAAGGGCTTCCAGCACCAGTTCTGGCAGGCCGTGAAGTCCGGCGCCGAGCAGGCCGCGAAGGACCTGAAGGTGAAGGTCAGCTTCGAGGGCCCCGAGTCGGAGTCGATGGTCGACAAGCAGATCGACATGCTCTCCGCCGCGCTCGCCAAGAAGCCGCAGGCCATCGGCTTCGCAGCACTTGATAGCCAGGCTGCCATTCCGTTGCTGAAGAAGGCACAGGCCGCGAAGATTCCCGTGGTGGCGTTCGACTCCGGCGTGGACAGCGACATTCCCGTGACCACCACCACGACCGACAACAAGGCCGCCGCCGCGCTGGCCGCCGACAAGATGGCCGAGCTGATCGGCAAGTCGGGCGAGGTCGCGCTGGTGGTGCACGACCAGACCAGCCGCACCGGCGTGGACCGGCGCGACGGGTTCGTCAACCGCATCAAGTCGACCTACCCGAACATCAAGATCGTGAGCGTGCAGTACGGCGGCGGCGACCAGCTGAAATCAACCGAGATCACCAAGTCGATCTTGCAGGCTTCGCCGAACCTCAAGGGCATCTTTGGCGCCAACGAGGGCTCCGCCATCGGCGTGGTCAACGGCGTGAAGGAGATGAAACGCAACGGCAAGGTCGTGATCATCGGCTACGACTCGGGCAAGCAGCAGAAGAACGCCATCGCCGACGGCAGCATGGCCGGCGCGATCACGCAGAACCCCGTGGGCATGGGCTACAAGACCGTGGAGATGGCGGTGAAGGCGATCAAGGGCGAGAAGCTGCCCAAGGTCGTGGACACGGGCTTCTTCTGGTACGACAAGACCAACATCACCGACCCGAAGATCGCGGCGGTTCTGTACGACTGATTTCCTTTCTCTCTGAAGACCCCGTTCATGACCATCGTTCGATCCATGCGCGTACTGGACGTGCGCTTTCCCACTTCGCAGCAGCTCGACGGCTCCGATGCGATGAACCCCGACCCGGACTACTCCGCGGCGTATGTCGTGCTGGAGACCGACCAGCCGGGGCTCGAAGGCCACGGCCTGACCTTCACCATCGGCCGCGGCAACGAGATCTGCTGCGCGGCCATCGAGGCGATGCGTCACCTGGTCGTCGGGCTCGACCTGCAATGGGTGGCCGAGGACATGGGCCGTTTCTGGCGGCACATCACCTCGGACAGCCAGCTGCGCTGGATCGGCCCCGACAAGGGCGCGATTCATCTGGCGACCGGTGCGGTGGTCAATGCGATGTGGGACCTGTGGGCCAAGTCCGAAGGCAAGCCGGTGTGGCAGCTGGTGGCGGACATGAGTCCCGAAGAACTCGTGCGCTGCGTCGACTTTCGCTATATCACCGACTGCATCACGCCCGAAGAGGCGCTGGTGTTGTTGCGCGATGCGGCCGTCGGCAAGGCCGAGCGCATCGCCACGCTGAAGGCCGAGGGCTACCCTTGCTACACCACGTCGGCGGGATGGCTCGGCTACTCCGACGAGAAGCTGCGGCGGCTTGCGCAGGAGGCGGTCGATGCGGGGTTCAACCACGTCAAGCTGAAAGTGGGGCGCGACCTGCAGGACGACATCCGTCGGTTGACCGTGGCGCGCGAGGTGCTCGGGCCTGATCGCAATCTGATGATCGACGCCAACCAGGTGTGGGAGGTCGACCAGGCCATCGACTGGGTCAAGCAGCTCGCATTCGCCAAGCCCTGGTTCATCGAGGAGCCGACGAGCCCCGATGACGTCGAAGGCCACCGCAAGATTCGCGAAGGCATCGCGCCGCTGGTGAAGGTGGCCACGGGAGAGATGTGCCAGAACCGCATCATGTTCAAGCAATTCATCATGCGCGGCGCCATCGACGTGGTGCAGATCGATTCGTGCCGGCTCGGCGGCGTGAACGAAATCCTCGCGGTGATGCTGATGGCCGCGAAGTACAAGCTGCCCGTGTGCCCGCATGCGGGCGGGGTGGGGCTGTGCGAGTACGTGCAGCATCTGTCGATGATCGACTACCTGTGCATCTCGGGAACGCGCGAAGGGCGGGTGATCGAGTATGTGGACCACCTGCATGAGCACTTCGTCGAGCCGTGCGTGGTGCGCGATGCGGCGTACATGCCGCCGACGGGCGCGGGCTTCTCGATCACGATGAAGCCGGCATCGCTCGAGCGCTATCGTTTTCGCGGGTAGATGGACAACAACAAGAAGGGCATCGCGCAGTCATGGACTTGAATCTGAAAGACAAGGTGGTGCTCGTCACCGGTGGCGGCAGCGGCATCGGCGCGGCCATCTCGCTCACGCTCGCGCGCGAAGGGGCGGTACCGGTGATCTGCGGGAAGAATCCGCTGGATGCGGCATTCGAGGAAGAGCTGCGCGGATTGCAGCCGCGGGCGCGGTTTCTCCAGTTCGAACTGATGGAAGAAGCGGCTTGCGGCAAGGCCATTGAAAGCACGGTCGCGGAGCTCGGGCGCATCGATGGGCTGGTCAACAACGCGGGGGTGAACGACAGCGTGGGGCTCGAAGCAGGGCGCGAGGCGTTCATTGCATCGCTGGACCGGAACCTCATCCACTACTACGTGATGGCGCATTTCTGCCTGCCGCATCTGAAGGCGAGCCGCGGGGCCATCGTGAACATCTCGTCGAAGACGGCGCTGACGGGGCAGGGCAATACCAGCGGCTACACCGCGGCCAAGGGCGCGCAGTTGTCGCTGACGCGCGAGTGGGCCGCTTCATTGCTGGAGGATGGCGTGCGTGTCAACGCGGTGATTCCCGCCGAAGTGATGACGCCGCTGTACCAACGCTGGATTTCGGCCTTCGACGAGCCCGACCGCAAGCTCGCGACCATCACCGACAAGATTCCCCTGGGACACCGGATGACCACGCCGCAGGAGATTGCGAACACCGTGGTGTTCCTGCTTTCCGAGCGGGCTTCGCACACGACGGGGCAGTGGGTGTTTGTCGATGGTGGGTATACGCATCTGGATCGGGCGTTGACCTGATCTTTTCCCTCAACGATTCTGGATTGAACGAGCCATGCGCCACTGCCTTGCCCTCGACCTGAAAGACGACCCGACGCTGATCGCGGAGTACGAGGCGTACCACCGCGACATCTGGCCGGAGGTGCGCGCTCACCTGAATGCGCATGGCGTGACGGGGATGGAGATCTATCGGCTCGGCACGCGCATGGTGATGCTGATGGAGACGGACGATGCGCGGTATGACGCGGAGGCGATGGCGGCTGCGTCGCGCAACGACCCGAAGATTCGGGAGTGGGAAGCGTTGATGTGGAAGTTTCAGGCGCCTACGCCTTGGACGGCAGAAGGGGAGAAGTGGGTCGCGATGGATCGGATCTTCTGTTTGTAGATTCGAGCCCACGCGCACGAGATTCACCTAGTCGTAGTAGCCAGGCTGGTCGAGATCGACCAGCAGGCCCGGTCCCCGTGGCTTCCAACCAAGCATTTCGCGCGTGCGCGCACTCGATACCGACATGTCCGCACCCGCCATGTTCGCGAACCACCCGAAGTGCTCGCGTTCGCGCGACTCCGTTGGCAGTCCGAGGCGACGGCCGATGACCTCGGCAATCGCCTTGAACGGCACACGCTCATCAGCGACAGCGTGATAGACCGATTCGCTCACCCCCTGCTCGAGCGCCAGGCGATACACCCGCGCCGCATCCTGCCGCGACACACCGGCCCAGCAGTTCTCGCCTTCGTCGAGAAACACCGATACGCCCTTCTCCCGAGCCAGGCGAACAAGGATCGGCACGAAGCCGTGATCGCCCAGGCCGTGAACCGACGGTGCGAGCCGCACCGTCGCCGCACGCACGCCGCGTTCGGCCCACGCGCGTGCGGTGGGTTCAGACTTGCGCGGCGATGCCGGATTGGGCAGGTCCGATTCCGTTGCGCCACGCGGCAGGCCGAGCAGGCCTGAGGTCACAAGCAGCGGACGGTCGGACCCTTGCAGGGCGCCTGCGAGCGCGTCGATCACGCGGCGATCTTCTTCGCAGTTCTCCATGAACCGGGAGAAGTCGTGATTGAACGCGGTGTGGATGACGGCGTCCGCCGCAGCGGCGGCTTCACGCAGGGCCTGGAGATCTTCCAGTGTGGCGCGCAGAACCTTTGCACCCGCTGCAGCGAGCGCGACAGCCTTGTCCTCGGAGCGCGCAAGCCCGGTGACCGCATGGCCAGCGCCGATCAATTCCTGAACCACGGCCGAGCCGACCCAACCGGTCGCGCCGGTGACAAAAACATTCATTGCGATATCTCTTCGATGGAAGTTTGGAGAAAGGCCTCAGCCCAACCGCATCGACAACTCGACGTCGTCGGCGAACGGCACGGACAGATATCCGCTGTCGGGAGAGCGCACGCGCGCCAGGTACTCCGGGCTGTAGTCGGCGTTGTCCGCCACGATCAGCGCACCCGGACGCAGGCGGGGCTCGACCAGCGCCAGCACGTCGTTGTAGAGCGACTTCGCGCCATCGAGCAGCAAGAGGTCGATGGATTCGGGAAGGTCGCTCGCCAGCGTCTTCAGCGCGTCGCCTTCGCGGATTTCGACCAAGTCGCTCACGCCCCCCTCGGCCAGGTGCTCGCGGGCCTTGGCGATCTTCGATGGCTCGAACTCGCTGCTGATCAACCGGCCGCCGCCGTTGTCACGCAGCGCCGCGGCCATGTACAGGGTCGACAGTCCGAAGGAGGTGCCGAACTCCACGACGTGCCGCGCCTTCGTGCTGCGCGCCAGTTGGTACAGCAGCACGCCGGTCTCGCGCGACACCGGCAGCCACAGGTCCTTGAGGCGGCTGTAGAAGTCGAGGTATTCGGTTTTGCTGCGCATCAGCCGTTGGCGCTCCTCCGGGCTGATGCTGGCGACGGCGGGGCTGGTCGCCGCGCCGGCTTCTTGAAACAGTCGGTCCAGCAAAGGGGCCAATGGTGCAGTGGTCAAGGTCGTTGTCACAGGGTTCTTTCGTCTGAAAAGCGGATGCGAAATAATATGAAGAACCCTTCATGTTTTCTATTCGCGTTCTGCAACGCTCCCATGACCGACCGTCGAAACACCCCGATCTCCTCTCGCAGAAAGCCCAAGCAGGCGCGCTCGACCGATCTCCTTGGGGCCATTCTTCAGGCAGCTGTTCAGGTTTTGGCGAAGGAGGGCGTGCATCGCTTCACGACGACGCGCGTCGCCGAGCGGGCCGGGGTGAGCGTCGGGTCGGTGTATCAATACTTCCCGAACAAGGCGTCGATCCTGTTCCGCCTGCAGAGCGACGAATGGCGGCAGACGACGGAGATGATGCGCAGCATCCTCGGGGACACGCAGCGGCCCGTGCTCGAGCGCCTGCGCCTGCTCACGCATGCCTTCGTCCGCTCCGAGTGCGAGGAGGCGGAAGTGCGAACGGCGCTCGGCGACGCCGCGCCGTTCTACCGGGACGCACCCGAGGCACAGGAAGTGCGCGCCGACGGCGATGAGATCGTCCGCGCGTTCATGGCAGAGGCCCTGCCGGCGGTTTCCGACGCCACGCGTGCCATGGCAGGAGACCTGATCGTGGCGACGCTCAGCGCGGTGGGGAAAGAGTTTTCAGAGAGCCCTCGAACCGACGCCCAGATCGAGGCCTGGTCGGATTCGATGGCCGACATGTTCTGCGTCTACATGGAGAGTCTCCAGAGACGCCCCGCCCATCAATGATCGTGATGCAGGTAGCTCGCCTGCTTCGGCAACCGCAGGCTCACCAGGAACGCAATCACCATCATCCCGCTCACGTACCAGAAGAACGCCGACTCGTGCCCCAATGACTTGAGCCCCAGCGCCACGTACTCCGCCGAGCCACCGAAGATCGCATTGGCCACAGCGTAGGCCAGGCCCACACCCAGGGCCCGTACTTCAGGCGGAAACATCTCCGCCTTCACGATCCCGCTGATCGAGGTGTAGAAGCTCACGATCGCCAGCGCCACGATGATCAGCACGAAGGCCAGCACGGGGCTCGTCGTGTACTGCAGCGCCGTCAAAATCGGCACGGTGGCCAGCGCCCCGAGTCCGCCGAACAGCAGCATGTTGGTCCGCCGCCCGATGCGGTCCGACAGCGCGCCGAACACCGGCTGCATGCACATGTAGACGAACAGCGCGCCGGTCATCACATAGCTCGCGGTCTTGATCGGCAGGTGCACCGTGTTCACCAGGTACTTCTGCATGTACGTGGTGAAGGTGTAGAAGATCAGCGAGCCGCCGGCCGTGTAACCCAGCACCGTGAGGAACGCCGGCGTGTGGTGCTTGAAGAGCCCGGCCATGCTGCCGGCTTCCTTGTTGGCCTTGGCTTCGGCGCTCTGCGTTTCGTGCAGCGTGCGACGCAGCAGCAGCGCGACGACCGCGGCGATGGCGCCGATCACGAACGGAATGCGCCAGCCCCATGATTTGAGTTCGGCCTCGGTGAGCAACTGCTCGAGCACCACGATCACGAGCACCGCGAGCAACTGACCGCCGATCAGCGTGACGTACTGGAACGACGAGAAGAAGCCGCGCTGGCCGCGCAGCGCCACCTCGCTCATGTAGGTCGCTGTGGTGCCGTACTCGCCGCCCACCGACAGGCCCTGGAACAGGCGGCACACCAGCAGCAGGAACGGCGCCCACGCACCGATCTGCGCATAGGTCGGGAGGCACGCGATGACGAGCGAGCCTGCGCACATCATCGTCACCGAGATCAGCATCGAGGTCTTGCGCCCGAGACGGTCGGCCACGCGGCCGAAGAGCCAGCCGCCGATGGGGCGCATGAGGAAGCCGGCTGCGAACACGCCCGCCGTGTTGAGCAGCTGCGCGGTGGGGTCGGATTTGGGGAAGAAGGCCGGCGCGAAATAAAGCGCCGAGAACGCATACACGTAGAAGTCGAACCACTCGACCAGGTTGCCCGACGACGCCGCCATGATGGCGAAGACGCGGTGCCGTTTTTCTTCGGCCGTGTAGTGCGGGGGATTGGACGAAGAGGCCGTCTGGCCTCCTTGAGTGGGCGTGACTGCGCTCATGATGGCTGTGCCGCCGTGCAGGCCGGCTATGTTGTTGTCGCTACAACATTTTGCCCCTGCATGGGGGTGGCGCGTGTCAGTAGGAACCGCATCCGCCTACCCCCGAAGGGGCCTTAGAAGGTCCCGGGCAGCAGGATATTCGAATCGACCGTGTCGATCTGCGTGTGGCCGCAGAAGGCCATGGTGATGTCCAGTTCCTTGTGGATGATCTGCAGCGCGCGCGTCACGCCCTCTTGCCCGTGGGCGCCGAGGCCGTAGAGAAAGCTGCGGCCGATCATCGTGCCGCGGGCGCCGAGCGCGCGGGCCTTGAGCACGTCCTGCCCGCTGCGAATGCCGCCGTCCATCCACACCTCGATCTCGCTGCCCACGGCCTCGACGATGGCCGGCAGCGCGGCGATGGAGGAGGGTGCGCCGTCGAGCTGGCGGCCGCCGTGGTTCGACACGATGAGCGCATCGGCGCCGCTATTGGCTGCAAGGCGCGCGTCTTCCGCGTCCATGATGCCCTTCAGGATGAGCTTGCCGCCCCAGAGCTTCTTGATCCATTCCACGTCGGCCCAGCTGAGTGCAGGGTCGAACTGCTCGGCGGTCCATGACGAGAGCGACGACAGGTCATTCACGTTCTTGGCATGGCCCGCGATGTTGCCGAAGGTGCGGCGCTTGGTGCCCAGCATGCCCATGCACCAGCGCGGCTTGGTCGCGAGGTTGATGAGGTTCTTGAGGGTGGGCTTGGGCGGCGCGGTGAGGCCGTTCTTGATGTCCTTGTGGCGCTGGCCGAGGATCTGCAGGTCCAGCGTGAGCTGCAGTGCCGTCACGTTGGCGGCCTTGGCGCGCTCGATCAGGCGCTCGATGAAGTCGCGGTCCTTCATCACGTAGAGCTGGAACCAGAAGGGATGGCGGTCGGTGTTCTCGGCAATGTCTTCCAGCGAGCAGATGCTCATGGTCGAGAGCGTGAACGGAATGCCGAAGGCCTTGGCCGCGCGGGCGCCCAGGATCTCGCCGTCGGCGTGCTGCATGCCGGTGAGGCCGGTGGGCGCAATGGCCACGGGCATGGCCACGTCCTGGCCGACCATGGTGGTGCGGGTGGAGCGGCCCTCCATGTTCACGGCCACGCGCTGGCGCAGCTTGATCTTCTGGAAGTCGCTCTCGTTGGCGCGGTAGGTGCCCTCGGTCCATGCGCCGGAATCGGCGTAGTCGTAGAACATCTTCGGCACGCGCCGCTTGGCGATCACCCGCAGGTCTTCGATGTTGGTGATCTTGGAAAGGTCGGCCACGGGGGAGTCTCCTGGGTTGTCTCTGTTGTTCGATCGCGCGTGCGGGCATTATGGGCAGGCTCCGCCGCGGGCCGAGTGTGGTGCCCGAAACGGACCCCGATCTGAAAAATACCCGGACCGGACCTGAAAAGAATTCAGTCGGCCAGTCAATCAGTCCCGCAGCGCCTGCCGCAGCCACTCGACGAAGGTCGCGCACTCCCAGCGCTCCATCGCCCCCGGCCGCCAGCACAGGAAGTAGGCGTTGGGCGAGGGCACGCTCTCTGCCGAGAGGCGAACGAGGCGCCCGTTCTCCAGCCACGCGCTGCCCAGCTTCAGGTGCATGAGCACCACGCCGAAGTCTTCGGCCGCCGCATCCAGCGCCAGGCCCAGGTCGTTGAACTGGTGGCCCGTGGCCGGCTCGGGCAGGCCGATGCCGTGCGCCTTGAACCAGGTGCGCCACGATTCGAGCGGCGTGCGCAGCAGTTGCACGCGCGAGACCTCCGCATCGGTCGCGAAGCCATCGAACGGCCCGTGGCGCTGCAGGTACGCCGGGCTGCAGGCGGGCGCCACGTCGTCGGCCAGCAACTGGCAGAACTCGCGGTCGTGGAAGGGCCCGGTGCCGAAGCGCAGTTCCAGGTCGGCCTCTTCGGCCGTCATGTTGCGCACCGGCATGGTCACCTGCAGCATCAGCTCGATGTTCGGGTAGGCATCGCGAAACCGTGCGAGCCGCGGCAGGAGCATCTGGCGCGAGAACGTGGGCGTCACCGCCACGCGCAGCCGCCGCACCTGCGATGCGGGCTCGCGGCCGGGCACCTGCTGCAGCGCCGCAATGGCCTCACGCACGCGGGCGAGGTAGGCCACGCCGTCGGCGCTCAGGCCGAAGTCGTTGCCCGTGAAGAGCTTGAGCTCGAGCTGTGTTTCCAGTTGCCGGATGCGGTGGCTCACCGCACTGGGCGTCACACTGAGTTCTTCGGCCGCGAGGTTCACGCTGCGCAGCCGTGCGACGGCCTCGAAGGCCTGCAGGCCCTGGGTCGAGGGGAGTCGCGTGGATGCCATGTGCTGTTGCGTGCCGGGGGTAGGATGGTAGCGAATCGCTGTCGGTGGCTCGTGGCGTCGTTCTCGTTTGTCTTGTGTTGCCTTCGGCGATTTTTCGGTGCGTTCCGCACACCGTCTCATAACCAAATCCAACAGCAGGAGACAAACTCATGGTCTGGCAGCAGGTTTACAACCCATTCGGCAACATGGTGCTATCGACGGCGTTGGCCGCGATACCTGTGGTGGTCATGCTCATGTGCCTCGGGCTCTTTCATGTGAAGGCGCATTACGCGGCGGGGCTCGGCCTGCTGAGCGCCGTGGTCATCGCGATCTTCGCCTTCGGCATGCCGGCCGAGATGGCGGGCAAGGCCGCCTTTCTGGGCGGCATCACCGGCCTCCTGCCCATCGGCTGGATCGTGCTGAACATCATCTTCCTGCAGCAGCTCACCGAGCAGAACGGCAGTTTCAAGATCCTGCAGGACTCCATTGCCGGCATCACCGAAGACCGGCGTCTGCAGCTGCTGCTGATCGCGTTCGCATTCGGTGCCTTCTTCGAGGGCGCGGCGGGCTTCGGCACGCCGGTGGCGGTCACGGCCGCGATCCTCATCGGCCTGGGCTTCTCGCCGCTGGCCGCTTCGGGCCTCTCGCTGATCGCCAACACGGCACCGGTGGCCTTCGGTGCGCTCGGCACGCCGGTCATCACGCTGGCCAAGGTGCATGGCTATGACCTGATGGCGGTCACCGCGATGATCGGGCGGCAGTTGCCCTTCTTCTCGCTGCTGGTGCCGTTCTGGCTCATCTGGGCCTTCTCGGGACGCAAGGGCATGATGGAAGTGTGGCCCGCCATCCTGGTGACGGGCCTGTCCTTCGCGATCCCGCAGTTCCTGGTTTCCAACTACATCGGCCCCGAGCTGGTGGACATCATCGCGGCGCTGGTGTCGATGACCTCGCTGGTGCTGTTCCTGCGCGTGTGGCGGCCCCGGACCATCTGGACCTCCGTGTCGCTCAAGGGCCACGAGAACGACGGCGGCGAGGCCGGGCCTGTGGTCTTGCCGACGAAGCATTCGCGCGCCGACGTGATCCGCGCGTGGACGCCGTGGATCATCCTCACCGTGTTCGTGTTCATCTGGGGCTTGCCGACCTTCAAGACCTGGCTCAACGGCATCTTCGCGCCCAACTTTCCGATCGAGGGGCTCAACAACATGATCGAGAAGGTGGCGCCGGTGGTGCCCAAGCCGACGAAGGAGGGCGCGGTGTATCAGCTGCTGCTGCTCTCGGCCACGGGCACCGGCATCCTGGTGTCGGCCATCGTGGGCGGGCTGGTGATGAAGTACAACCCGATCCAGCTCATCGCCGCCTACGGCCGCACGCTGTGGCTGGTGAAGTTCTCGCTGCTCACCATCATGCTGATGCTCGCGCTCGGCACGCTCACGCGCTACTCGGGGCTGGACACCACGCTGGGCCTGGCCTTCGCGAACACCGGCATGTTCTATCCCTTCTTCGGCACGCTGATGGGCTGGCTGGGCGTGGCGCTCACGGGGTCCGACACCGCATCGAACGTGCTCTTCGGCGGCATGCAGAAGGTGGCCGCCGACCAGCTGGGCCTGAGCCCCAACCTCATGGGCGCGGCCAACAGCTCGGGCGGCGTGATGGGCAAGATGATCGATGCGCAGTCGATCGTGGTCGCCTCCACCGCCACGCGCTGGTTCAACCACGAAGGCGAGATCCTGCGCTACGTGTTCTTCCACTCCATCGCGCTGGCGTGCCTGGTCGGCTTCTACGTGACGCTGCAGGCCTACGTGTGGCCGTTCACGCTGATGGTCGTGAAGTAACTTCTCCGGTGGAGGCCACAAGCGCCTCCAGCAGCCGCCGCAGATCGTCGACGGCTTCGCGCGCCACGGCGGCATCGCCCATCTGGGCCTTGATGATCGCGCCGTCGATGCCGATGCCCGCGGCCTGCGCAAGCGCCATGCGTGCGGGCGTTTGCGCGGGCAGCAGGCCCGCGATGACCTCGACCATCTCGCGCTTGTGCTCGCGCGAGCGCTCCAGCGCGCCTTCGACGCTGCCGCCCACTTCGGCCGTCGCGTTGATGAACGCGCAGCCGCGGAACACCGGGTCGGCGAACCACTCGGCCATCACGTCGGCCAGCAGCAGCAGGCCGTTGGCATCGCCCGCGCGCTCGTGCGCGCCGCGCCGGCCCAGCGCATCGACAAACCATGCCATCCACCGCGTGTGCCGGTAGTCGAGGAACTCGCGCACCAGGTCGTCCTTCGACGGGAAGTGCCGGTAGAAGGTGACCTTGGTGACGCCCGAGGCGGCGATCACGCGGTCGATGCCGGTGGCGCGGATGCCGTCGCGATAGAAGAGGTCGTGCGAGGTGACGAGGATGCGCTCGCGCGCGGGCAATGCGGAGATGTCCATGCGGCGATTGTAGGCATGTAGACAGACCTGTCTACTCGTGGCACATTGCGGCCCTCGACAACCCCTCAGCCATCGAAAGCCCCCTCATGGAATCCCGCCCGCTGCTGCCGCCCTTCACCCTCGAGACCGCGACCAAGAAGGTCCAGGCCGCCGAAGACGCCTGGAACACGCGCGACCCCGTTCGCGTGAGCCTGGCCTACACGCCCGACACCGAGTGGCGCAACCGTGCCGACTTCGTCAACGGCCGCGAGCAGGTGGTGGAGTTCCTCACCCGCAAGTGGGAGCGTGAGACTGAGTACCGCCTGAAGAAGACGCTCTGGGCCTTCATGGACAACCGCATCGCGGTGCGCTTCGAGTACGAATGGCACGACGCCGCGGGCCAATGGTTCCGCAGCCATGGCAACGAGAACTGGGAGTTCGCCGAGAACGGCCTGATGCAGAAGCGCTACGCGAGCATCAACGACCAGCCCATCGCGGAGTCGGAGCGCAAGTTCCGTTGGGACCGCTGACCGGTCTTGCTCCTTCCCCCTCTGGGGGAAGGCGGGGATGGGGGCACGCGGCCTTTTTGCAAAGCGGCTGTGCTCGATGCGCCGCTGGCCCCCACCCCAGCCCTCCCCCAGAGGGGGAGGGAGCAAAACATCGGGCACGGCTGTTGCTTGCTTTTGGTGCATGGAGACGCCCGTACTGAACCCGACCGCCAGCCATCCGCTCTGGCAGCACCAATTGGGGCTGCTGCTGGAGTCGACCGGCGAGGGCATCTTCGGCATCGACCTGGACGGCCACTGCATGTTCATCAACCGGGCCGGCGCACAGATGCTGGGCCACGAGGCCCGCGACGTGATCGGCTCGAACATGCATGAGCTCACCCACCACTCGCACCCCGACGGTTCGCACTACGCCGACACCGACTGCCCGATCTTCAACGCCTTCCGCCGCGGCCTGCCGTGCCGCATCGACACCGAGGTGTTCTGGCGCCGCGACGGCAGCGCCTTCGCGGTGGAGTATTCGAGCCACCCGATCATGGACGGCACACAGGTGCGCGGCGCCGTCATCACCTTCGTCGACATCACCGAGCGCCGCCGCCACGCCGAGGCGCTGCAACAGGCCAAGGACGAACTGGGCCTGCGCGTGCAGGAGCGCACGCGCGAACTCAGCGACGCGCTCGTGCAACTGCGCGAACTCTCCGCCTGGCTCGACAAGGTGCGCGAAGACGAGCGCACCCGCATCGCGCGCGAGGTGCACGACGAGCTCGGCAGCCTGCTCGTCGCGCTCAAGATGGACGTCAACTGGATCGGCAAGCGCTTGGGCGAGCAACAGGAGCGCACGCCCGATGCGGCGCAATCCATGCGCGACCAGATGCGCTGCAAGTGCGGCAACATGAGCCAGCTGATCGAGCGCGCGGTCGACAACGTGGGCCGCATCATCACCGACCTGCGCCCCAGCATCCTCGACCACCAGGGCCTGTGGGCCGCGCTCGAATGGCAGGCGCACGAGTTCGTGCAGTCGGCCGAGTTGGTGCTCGACTGGCACTTCGATGTGCCCGCGGGCGTGGAGCTGCCCGAGCCTGCGGCCATTGCGGTGTTCCGCATCTTCCAGGAGATGCTGAGCAACGTCGGCCGCCATGCGAAGGCGCACAGCCTGGATATCCGCATCGGCGTCGAACAGCGGCAACTGATCATCAGCGTGCGCGACGACGGCGTCGGTGCCCCGGCGCAGGCCTTCGAGGCCGCCACCTCCTATGGCGTGCTCGGCATGCGCGAGCGGGCGCGCCATTTCGGCGGGCGCATCGACATCGAAAGCAGGGTGGGGGAGGGCAGCACCTTCCGCCTGCACCTGCCCATGCTGCCGCCGGCGGAGGATGCCTGAGATGAACGACATCCGCGTGCTCATCGGCGACGACCACCGCATCGTGCGCGAAGGCCTCAAGCAGATGCTGGGCGACCTCTCCAACGGCCTGCCCTCGATGACTGTGCGTGCCGAGGCGCAGACCGGCCCCGAGGTGATCGCCGCCGTGCAGGAACTGGGCGGCCCCGAGGGCCTGGACGTGGTGCTGCTCGACATTGCCCTGCCCGGCCGCGACGGCCTCGACGTGCTGCAGGCGTTGCGCAAGGATTGGCCCACGCTCCCGGTGCTGATGCTCAGCACCTACCCCGAGAAGCAGTACGCGGTGCGCTGCATCAAGCTCGGCGCCTCCGGCTACCTGAACAAGAGTGCCGATGCCGACGACATGGTGAGCGCGGTGCGCAAGGTGGCGGCCGGCGGGCTGTACGTCTCGGCGGCCACGGCCGAAGCGCTGGCCGCCGTGGTGGGCCGCAGCGCGGGGCAGGGCGCCGAGCAGCTGTCGCACCGCGAGCACCAGGTCTATCGCCTGCTCAGTGCGGGGCACAGCGTGAGCGAAATCGGTGCACAGCTGGGCCTGGCGCCCAACACCGTCAGCACGTACCGCGCGCGCATCCTGGAGAAGACCGGCACCAAGAACGACGTCGAGCTCGCGCTGTATGCCGAACGCCACGGCAAGGCGGCCCCTGCGGCCTGAAATGGGAGCCAGCGGCGGCCGTCTTGTAGTGCCAGCCCTACAAGCCCTCGACAAGCGCGGCACGATCTGAGCGCTGGAGGCCTTTTGGCCTCGCATCCGGCCCGGGGCTTGCATCGTGGCAAGCATCTTTTCACCGAGGTGCACCGCCATGCCCAGCCCATCCGACTCGACCGCCTGCGATCTCTACGACGCCGACCGTCCACTGAACATGCGCTGCGTCTGCGGCCGCAACCACGGCCGCGGTGCCGAGATCGACGTCAGCCCCGACGACAAGCTCGAAGCCAGCCTGATGAAGGCGCTGTTCCCGGTGGACAGCGTGCGCCGCAACTTCCTGCGCGCCGTGGGCGCGAACACCGCGCGCGCCGCCATCGCCTCGGTGCTGCCGCTCGGCGCGCTGCAGGCCATGGCGCAGGACAAGGCGCCGCTGGAGAAGACCAATCTCAAGATCGGCTTCATTCCCATCACCTGCGCCACGCCGCTGATCATGGCGCACCCGTTGGGCTTCTATCAAAAGCAGGGGCTCAACGTCGATGTGGTCAAGACCGCGGGCTGGGCGCTCATCCGCGACAAGATGCTCAACAAGGAATACGACGCCACGCATTTCCTGTCGCCGATGCCGCTGGCCATTTCGATGGGCGCGGGCTCCAACCAGGTGGCGATGAATGTCGCGACCATCCAGAACACCAACGGCCAGGCCATCACGCTGGCCAACAAGCACAAGGACAAGCGCGACCCGAAGACGTGGAAGGGCCTGAAGTTCGCCGTGCCCTTCGAATACAGCATGCACAACTTCCTGCTGCGCTACTACGTGGCGGAGGCGGGCCTGAACCCCGACACCGACATCCAGATCCGCGTGGTGCCGCCGCCCGAGATGGTGGCCAACCTGCGCGCCGGCAACATCGATGGCTACCTCGGCCCCGACCCCTTCAACCAGCGCGCGGTGTTCGAGGAAATCGGCTTCCTGCACCTGCTGACGCGCGACCTCTGGAACGGCCACCCCTGCTGCGCCTTCGGCACCTCGACCGAGTTCATCGAGAAGAACCCCAACACCTTCGCCGCGCTGGTGCGCGCGGTGCTCACCGCATCGGCCATGGCGCGCGAGCCGAAGAACCGCGAGCTCATCGCCAAGGTGATCGCGCCCGCGCAGTACCTGAACCAGCCCGAGACCGTGCTCACCCAGGTGCTCACCGGCAAGTTCGCCGACGGCCTGGGCAACATCCGCACCGTGCCCGACCGCGCCGACTTCGATCCGATTCCCTGGCAGTCGATGGCGGTGTGGATGCTCACGCAGATGAAGCGCTGGGGCTACGTGAAGGGCGACGTCAACTACAAGCAGATCGCCGAGAAGGTGTTCCTGCTGACCGACGCGAAGAAGCGCATGAAGGAACTCGGCCAGGGCGCGCCCGATGGCGCGTACCCCAAGTTCACCATCATGGGCAAGGTGTTCGACCCCGCGAAGCCCGACGACTACGTCAAGAGCTTCGCGATCAGCAAGATGGCCTGAGCCATGCGCAACAGGAAAACGCTTTCGTTCAAGGCCGCGCTGGTGTCGCTCTTGATGTTCCTGCTGATCGTGGGTGCGTGGCAGCTCGCCACGCTGCCGGCGGCCGGTGTCGATGCCACGGCGGGCATGACCGCCGAGCAGATCGAGTACCAGAAGATGCTCGGCAAGGATCCGACGCAGGGCCAGGTCAAGAGCTCGGGCTTTCCCACGCCAGCCGAGATGGGCGCCACCGCGTGGAAGCACCTGTCGAACCCCTTCTACGACAACGGACCGAACGACAAGGGCATTGCGATCCAGCTGGCCTATTCGCTGGCCCGCGTGGGGCTGGGCTTTCTGCTGGCCTGCGTGGTGGCGGTGCCGCTGGGTTTCGTCATCGGCATGTCGCCGCTGCTGCACAAGGCCTTCGATCCATTCATTCAGGTGCTCAAGCCGATCTCGCCGCTCGCGTGGATGCCGCTGGCGCTCTACACCATCAAGGACTCGTCGGTCAGCGGCATCTTCGTGATCTTCATCTGCTCGGTGTGGCCGATGCTGCTGAACACCGCCTTCGGCGTGGCCTCGGTCAAGCGCGAATGGCTCAACGTGGCGAGCACACTCGAAGTGAAGCCGCTGCGCCGCGCGTTCCGCGTGATCCTGCCGGCGGCCGCGCCCACCATCCTCACCGGCATGCGGATCAGCATGAGCATCGCGTGGCTCGTCATCGTGGCGGCCGAGATGCTCGTGGGCGGCACCGGCATCGGCTACTTCGTGTGGAACGAGTGGAACAACCTCTCGCTCACCAATGTGATCTTCGCGATCCTGGTGATCGGTGTCGTCGGCATGCTGCTCGACCAGGCCTTTGCCGGCCTGCAGCGGAGGGTGACCTATGTGGAGTGATCGATTGGCACAAGGCGCCCTCATGACATCTGCCCCTACGCCCCCGCCCGCCACCGGCGGCTTCCTGCGCATCGAGGGCCTGGCCAAGGCCTTCGTGCCCGCGCGGCCCGTGTTCGCCGACGTGTCCTTCAAGCTCGACCGCGGCGAGTTCGTCTGCATCATCGGCCACTCGGGCTGCGGCAAGACGACCATCCTCAACGTGCTGGCGGGCCTGGACCAGGCGAGCGCAGGCCATGTGTTCATGGACGGCCGCGAGGTCGCCGGCCCCAGCCTGGAGCGCGGCGTCGTCTTCCAGAGCCACGCGCTCATGCCCTGGCTCACCGTGCGCAAGAACATCGCCTTCGCCGTGTCCTCGCGCTGGCCCGACTGGTCGGCCGGGCACGTGGACAAGCAGGTCGAGCGCTTCGTGGACATGGTGGGCCTGCAGGCGGCCATCGACAAGAAACCCTCGCAGCTCTCGGGCGGCATGAAGCAGCGCGTGGGCATTGCGCGCGCCTTTGCCATCCAGCCCAAGATGCTGCTGCTCGACGAGCCCTTCGGCGCCCTCGATGCGCTCACGCGCGGCACCATCCAGGACGAGCTGATGACCATCGTGCGCCAGACGCAGCAGACGGTCTTCATGATCACGCACGACGTGGACGAGGCCATTCTCCTGGCCGACCGCATCCTCCTGATGACCAACGGCGCCGACCAGCCCGGCGGCGGCTACCGCGCCGGCAACATCGTCGAGACCGTGGTCAACCCGCTGCCGCGCGAGCGCACCCGCGCCTCGCTGCACCACCTGGACGGCTATTACGCGCTGCGCAACCACATCGTCGATTTCCTCGTCACGCGCGCGAAGGCGTCGTGACCCCCATCACGCACTCAATCACTCTCAATTTCAATCAGGAGCAAACCCGCATGAACCGCAACGACGTCACCGAGAAGATCATCACCGTGAAGGTGTCCAAGGGCATCCAGTGGGCCGACGTGGCCAAAAAGGTTGGCCAGTCGAAGGAGTGGACCACCGCCGCGTGCCTGGGCCAGATGACGCTCGACGACAAGCAGGCCAAGGTCGTGGGCAAGATCTTCGGCCTCACGCCCGAGGAGCAGAAATGGCTCCAGGTCGTGCCCTACAAGGGCTCGCTGCCCACGCCGGTGCCGACCGATCCGCTGATCTACCGCTGGTACGAGATCGTGAGCGTGTACGGCACCACCATCAAGGAACTGATCCACGAGGAGTTCGGCGACGGCATCATGAGCGCGATCGACTTCAGCATGGACATCCAGCGCCAGGCCGACCCGAAGGGCGACCGCGTCAACGTGGTGCTGTCGGGCAAGTTCCTGCCCTACAAGACCTACTGACGCGGCCGCTGCCCGGCGAGCTCGCCGATCACCACGCGTGCTCGGCTGGCCTCGACACCGTGCCCGGCCGCACCGGCATCGTGATGCCGTAGCCCTCGATGGCGCCGGCAACCGATCGCGCGACGCTCTCGGCCGGCGTTGCAAGGCGTCGCCGGGTGCGCATGCGCTCGAAGCTGTAGCTCGCCGCGAGGCGCTCGGCCAGCGGGTCGCTGAAGCCGGTCACGTCGGGGCTCACCACCGTGACATGCAGGTGGCCCGCATGCTCCTGGCGCAGCCCTTCGGAGATCGCGTTCACCGCGTACTGCGTGCCGTGGTAGACGGCCGACTCCGGCGTCACGCCCTGCGCGGCCACGGGCGTCACATTGACGATGTGGCCCCAGCCCTGCAGCTGCATCGTCGGCAGCACAGCGGCAACGCCGAGCAGCACGCCGCGCAGGTTCACATCGATCATGAGTTCCCACTCCTCGATCTTGCGGTTCCACAGCGGCGACATCGGCATCACGCCCGCCGCGTTGACCAGCACGTCGATCTGCCCGTGCGTGTCGAAGGCGAATTCGGCGAAGGCTTCCATGCTGGGCCGGTGCGTCACGTCCAGATGCTGGAAGCTCGCCGAGCCGCCCGTGGCGTTGATCTCGGCCGCGAGGGCTTCGAGCCTGTCGGTGCGCCGCGCACCGAGCACCACGCTGGCCCCACGCCGCGCCAGCAGCCGTGCGGTGGCTTCACCGATCCCGCTGCTCGCGCCGGTGATGAGGACGACTTTTTCCTGGATTGCGCTCATACAAAACTCCTCGTGCGGGTTGGTGGACCATGGCGCTGGAGGTGCGCCGGGCATGGGAAGAAGTTTCGTGCGGATGAGGGTTGGAGCGGTATCCGGATTGAACGGGGTTCTTGCCTGATTCTGCGAAAAGCTGTTTCGACAGAGACATATGGACCGGGAATGCATCGCTCCTTCGGGACCGCAGGACCACTGCGGCGAGCGGCAGCAAAGAATCAGCTCAGAAGACTTTTCAGTTCGCCGCCGTCGATGAGCTTCTGCAGATCCGTGGCACCTCCCACCAGCGTGCCCTTCACGAACACCATCGGAAACGTCGGCCACCCGGTCCACATCTTGAGCGCGTTGCGGTCGCGCCATTGGCTCAGGTAGTTGCCGTACTCAAGGTACTTGTACGGTTGCTTGATCGCATCGAGCGCTTGCCGAGCCTTCTTCGGATGCGGGTTGATGCCCATCCCCACCACAACCACATCGTTGGCCGCAACCGTTGCCATGACCTCGCGGACGATGGCCTGACGGCTCTCGGCCACCTTGCTGCGGATGGCGGGGTGGATGCGGGCTTCTTCGAGAACGGGACGGGGCATCGGGACCTTTCGTTGGTTCGCGTGACTGTAAAGGCCCCGCGCTCCCGCTCCCTGACTCCGCAGAACGCGATGCGAGGCGCCCTCAACGCCGCGCCGCACCTTCGCGATAGAGCACCATGCCCGCGTGGTACAGCACGCCTTCGCGGAAGTCGCCATCGGCGGTGAAGCCGGTGTCGTCGACGTAGTCGATGTGATCTCCGGTGAGCGTGTAGCGGCCCTGGTAGGCGCTCTGGCGCTTGCCGCGTGCTTCGTCGTAACGGCCGCCGGGTAGGAGCTCGTGGCGGATGTAGCCGTCCTTGGTGACCCACATGCCGACGTAGCGGTTCTGGTCGGTCGATGCGGTCGGGGAGGACTGCGCTTGGGCGGACGTGGAAGCCATCGCGAAGGACAGCGAGAGGGCGGCGAGTGCGCCGCTGCGGATAGCTGTGGTCATGGTGTGTGCCTTTCGTGTGAAGGCGTTCATTGTGGAAAAGGCGGTCGCCGGGCGTTGTCGTGTTCCTGCGGAGTTCTTGCCTGTTTCTCGCGACGTCGGTTCGCTGGCGCGCGGGCCGCAAGCTGGTGAAGAATGGGCTCTGGCGAAGGCACCGGTCCGGTCTGCCGTCGCCACCGTCCGATCCCTTTCGAGAATGTTGCGTTGAACCCTGGCCCCAAGCCCCTGTCCTTGCTTGCACGCGTGCTGCTGTACTGCTTTGCAGTGCTGTGCCTGATCCTCGGGCTCATCGGCGTCGTGCTGCCCGGCATGCCGACCACCGTGTTCATCCTGATGGCTGCGTGGGCCGCCGCGCGCAGCTCGCCGCGCCTGCATGCGTGGCTGCGCAATCACCGCATCTTCGGCCCGCTGCTGCGCAACTGGGAGAACGGCCGCACCGTGAGCCGACGTGCGAAGTGGAGCGCGACCATCACCATGGCCGCCTGCGCAGTCATCGTCTCGTTCACGGCCCATCGCGTGTGGATGGCCGTGTTGGCCATCGGCTGCATGGCGGTGGTGCTGACGTGGCTCTGGTCGAGGCCGTTGCCGCCATCGCCGCCACAGTGAATGGCGGCGATGCAGTGCTTCGTCGCATATTGAGTTGAGCTCCGAAATCGACGAAGCTGTTGCAATGGACGAGCCCACCGCCCCCCCGACGCGCCCCCGGATCTATCTCGCAGGCCCGGACGTTTTCCGTCCGGATGCCAGGGACCATTTCGTGCGGCTCAAGGTCGCGTGCGACGCATTGGGCCTGGCGGCACTGCTGCCCGCCGACGGCGAAGAAGAGCCTTCGCCCGACGCGCTGGAGAAGCGCATCTACGAAGCCAACATGCAGCGCCTTCGCGGCGCAGACGGTGTGGTGGCGAACCTCTCGTCCTTCAGGGGCCTGGAGCCGGATTCGGGCACGGTGTTCGAGGTTGGCGCGGCGGTGGCGCTGGGGATTCCCGTCGTGGCTTATGGCGTGCCTGAGGGCAGCTACGCGGACCGTGCGCGTGCCACGTTGCCCTGCACGCATGACGCGAACGGTGTGCTGCGCGAGAGCGGCACCGGCATCGCGGTCGAAGACTTCGGCCAGCCATTGAATCTCATGCTGGCTTGCTCGATCCACATCGAGGCGACGCCCGAGGCGGCGCTGCAGAAGATGGCCTTGGTGCTGGCCGCGCTGCGTCAGTAAGGCGGCGCCTTGCGCGCCCGCTGTGCACGCGCAGCCTCGGTCCACCACGCCAGATCATCCGCAAATCGAGGGAAGGCGCGCTCCAGCGCTTCGCCCGCCTTGCCGGTCGGTTGGCCGCCTTCATCCAGCGTCTGCGAAATCGGCCCCACCGCCAGCGTGCTCGACACCACCACCATCCCCATTTCCGACAGGATCGAGTGCCAGATCGTCCCCGAGCGCACGCCGGAGAACCGTCCCGCCGAATAGCTCGCGACCGCAGCGGGCCGCCAGAACCACTCTTCGAGAAAGTGGTCCGTCAGGTTCTTAAGGCCGGGCTGCGGCCCCCAGTTGTATTCGCCGGTCACGAAGATGAAGGCGTCCGCCGTGCGGATCTTTTCCGCCAGCGCTTCCATGGCCGCGGGCGCCGTGCCCTTCGGATATTCCTTGTACATGCGGTCGAGCATCGGCAGGTCGACGGCCTTGGCATCGATCAGCTCCGCCTCGTCGCCTCGTGCAGCGAGGCCCCTCACGATGTAGTCGGCGAGCCGCACACCCATGCGGTCGGAGCGGTACGAGCCATAGAACACCAGGATCCTGTCAGCCATCGTTGAGCCTCTTGAGTCGTCAGCGCTTGCAGTCGCCACCGACGGACACCGTGCCGTCCCTGCATTCGGTCAGGATGTCGTCGTCTTCAGGCGATTGGGCGGGCGCCGGAACCGCCGCGGGGGCCGATCCTCCGCCCTCGCGCTGGTAGACGATCTTCCTGGTGCCCAGTTCGCAACTGCCCACCACCTGGCCAGCCGCCGGCGCGTTGGCGTCGACGACGAGCACCGCGAACCGCGTGACACCCGCTGCGCCGATCTTCGCTTCGATCTGCGCGCGCAGGGCTTCACAGCTCTCGGCGGCGTGGGCTGCCCCGGCCGTTGCGATGCACGCGATGGAAATCAACCAGAGTTTCATGAATGGCCTGCCTTTCGCAGCGTGGTTGACGGACGAGCAGTCTAGCCCCGTGTCGTGCGCGGCTGCTCCATCGCGAGCGTCGAGTTCACGAAGCCTAGCCTGGCGAAGAACGCCGGCGCGCCGTCCCTGCCTGCGCGCAAGACCCACGTGATGTTCTCCTCGGCGCCCACGATGTGCTCGACGAGCGCACGGCCGATGCCACGCCCGCGAAACGGCGCCGCGACGACCACCATCGACAGGTAGCCGTTCGAGAGGCCATCGGTGAGGGCGCGGGCGAATCCGGCGATTTCTCCATCGAGCACGGCGACCCACGCGTGCTGCGATGCGGCCACCAGCCTGGCGAGATAGGCCTCGTCCGGAATCCGGTGCGCCCATCCGTTGGCCGCCAGCAGTCGATAGACAGCGTCGAGGTCCGAAGCGGTGATTTCGCGGATTTGCATTTCGTCTCCTCGGTCCGGGTTTCCGGGGCGCCAGCGATGAGCCCCACAAGCGACAACGGCCTGCCGCGTGTGCGGCAGGCCGTTATCGAGGCATGCATCCGACTTCAGTGAAGCGAGGACGCGGCCTTCTATCTCGTCATCAGGCTTGCGCCGCGGCCAGCACCGAGTTCAGCGTCGCGCTCGGGCGCATCACCGTCTCGAACTTGACCGGGTCGGCCAGGTAGTAGCCGCCGATGTCGACCGGCTTGCCCTGCACGGCCGCGAGTTCGTCGACGATCTTCTTTTCATTGGCGCTCAGCGTCTCGGCCAGCTTCTTGAACTTGGATTGCAGCGCCGTGTCGTCGGTCTGCGCGGCCAGTTCCTGTGCCCAATACATGGCCAGGTAGAACTGGCTGCCGCGGTTGTCCAACTGGCCGGTCTTGGGCGACGGGTTCTTGTTGTTGTCCAGCAGCTTGCCGGTGGCGGCGTCGAGCGTCTTGGCCAGGATCTTGGCCTGCGCGTTGCCGGTCTTCAGGCCCAGGTCTTCCAGGCTCACGGCCAGCGCGAGGAATTCGCCCAGCGAATCCCAGCGCAGGTGGTTCTCTTCGACCAGCTGCTGCACGTGCTTGGGGGCCGAGCCGCCCGCGCCGGTCTCGTACAGGCCGCCGCCGGCCATGAGCGGCACGATCGACAGCATCTTGGCCGAGGTGCCCAGTTCCATGATGGGGAACAGGTCGGTGAGGTAGTCGCGCAGGATGTTGCCGGTGGCGCTGATGGTGTCCAGGCCGCGCACGACGCGCTCCAGCGTGTAACGCATGGCGCGCACCTGGCTCATGATCTGGATGTCCAGGCCCGAGGTGTTGTGCTCGTGCAGGTACATCTTGACCTTGGTGATCAGCTGCGCCTCGTGCGGGCGGTAGGCGTCGAGCCAGAACACCACCGGCATGCCGGAGTTGCGCGCGCGCGTGACGGCCAGCTTCACCCAGTCGCGGATCGCGGCGTCCTTGACCTGGCACATGCGCCAGATGTCGCCTTGCTCCACGTCCTCGCTCATCAGCACTTCGCCGGTGTCCAGGTCGGTGATGTTGGCAACGCCGTCTTCGGGGATCTCGAAGGTCTTGTCGTGCGAGCCGTACTCCTCGGCCTTCTGCGCCATCAGGCCGACGTTGGGCACGGTGCCCATGGTCTTGGGATCGAAGGCGCCGTGCCACTTGCAGAAGTTGATGATCTCCTGGTAGATGCGGGCGAAGGTCGATTCGGGCATCACCGCCTTGACGTCCTTCAGGCGGCCGTCGGCGCCCCACATCTTGCCGCCGTTGCGGATCATCGCGGGCATCGAGGCGTCCACGATCACGTCGTTGGGCGAATGGAAATTGGTGATGCCCTTGGCCGAGTCGACCATGGCCAGTTCGGGGCGGTGCTCGTGGCAGGCGTGCAGGTCGCGCTTGATCTCGTCCTGCGTGCTCTGCGGCAGCGTGGCGATCTTGTTGTACAGATCGACCATGCCGTTGTTGACGTTGATGCCCAGCTCGTCGAACAGCTTGCCGTGTTTCTCGAAGGCTTCCTTGTAGAAGATCTTCACGCAGTGGCCGAACACGATGGGGTGCGAGACCTTCATCATGGTGGCCTTGACGTGCAGCGAGAACATGACGCCGGTCTTGTGCGCGTCCTCGATTTCCTTTTCATAGAAGGCCAGGAGTGCCTTCTTGCTCATGAACATGGAGTCGATGACTTCGCGGTCGAGCAGCGCGACCTTGGACTTGAGCACGACGGTCTTGCCGCTCTTGGTCAAGAGTTCCATCTTGACGTTGCGCGCGCGGTCCAGGGTCATGGACTTTTCGCCGTGATAGAAGTCGCCGCCGTGCATGTGCGAGACGTGCGAGCGCGAGGCCTGGCTCCAGTCGGCCATGCTGTGCGGGTTCTTGCGGGCGTATTCCTTCACCGCGTTGGGCGCGCGGCGGTCGGAGTTGCCCTCGCGCAGCACCGGGTTCACCGCGCTGCCGGTGCACTTGTTGTAGCGCGCGCGGATGTCCTTGTCCTCGTCGGTGGTCGGGTTCTCGGGGTAATCGGGGATCTTGTAGCCCTTGTCCTGCAGCTCCTTGATGGCCGACTTGAGCTGGGACACCGAGGCGCTGATGTTGGGCAGCTTGATGATGTTGGCTTCGGGCTTGAGCGTGAGCTTGCCCAGTTCGGCCAGGTTGTCGGGCACCTTCTGCGCGTCGCTCAGGAATTCGGGGAATTCGCCCAGGACGCGGGCGGCCACCGAGATGTCGCTCGTGGTGACGTCGATGCCGGCCGGGGCCGTGAAGGCGCGCACGATGGGGAGGAACGCGTAGGTCGCCAGGAGGGGCGCCTCGTCGGTCAGGGTGTAGACGATGGTGGGTTGCTTCGTGCTCATGCGCTTGCTTCCGTAAAGCTGAGGGGGTCGGGGTGGCGGGAACTCCCGCCGAAGACTCCGGCGGGATCTGACCGCCGGAATCCGCGATTGTCGCCGGGCGGCGACCCGCCCGGACAGCCGGCGGGGTTATCTCCCCGCGCAAGGCTCTGTCAATGGAGGGGCAGCTCGATCGTGGCGGCCAGCGGAACCTCGTCGATCCGCGCGGCGCTGGCGACGAGGAGGGCACGGCCCGGCTGGCCTGCCAGGTCGGCCAGTGCGCTCCAGAGGCAGCGCACCGAGCCGGCGTCCAGCGCCGCGGTCGGCTCGTCCAGCAGCACCAGCGGGCGGCCCGAGGCGAGGGCGACGGCCAGCCACACCTTGCGCTTCGAACCCGTGGAGAGCATGTACATCGGCTTGTCGAGGTGCGGGGGCAGCGAAAAGCCCTCTACCAGGGCCTGCCAGAGGTCTTCGTCGAAGTCGGCGTCGCTTTCGCGGAGGGTTGCGGTGCAGGCTCGCGCGGTGACCTGGTCGAAGCGGTCGGTGGCCGGGTCGACGAAGAACACGTTGCGGCGGTAGCCCTCGGGCGAGGCGTGGAGGCTCGTGCCTCCGACCGTCAATTGGCCTTTGGTCGCCGGCAGCACGCCCGCGATCACCTGGAGCAGCGCCGACTTGCCGGCGCCGGTGTCGCCGTACAGCAGGGTGACGCCGGGGCCGATGGAGGCGTTCCAGCCGGCGGCAATCGCGGGCTGGTCGGGGTAGGCGAAGCCGATGTCCTGAAGACGGAGGACGGGTAGGGGCGAGGGTGCATTGTTCACGAGGCGAGGTTTTACCTCATCGAATGCGTGGCCGAGTGGCACGTAATCTGCTTGAAGGAAAGTCATCCAGGAGAAATGCCGGCTCGATGCTTCGAGTTAGTGCATTACCGAAGGCGATAGCCCAGAACGCTCAGGTCCCAAGACTGGATATTTACTAACGCTGGAGAGCGTTGCCCGGAGCCGGTAGAGGTTCCGAGGGCAGCCGCCGAAGGGGCAAGCCATGCGCGATGGGCGCGCATGGTGAATCTCTCAGGCCAAAGGACAGCAAGGGCACTCGCGCTACGGCGCGGGCTGCCCTTGTTCGCTTCTGGAGCCTTGTTGTCATGACTTCCATTTCGAACGCCTCGTGCACCACGGTCATCGGCTTTGCCATGGCAGTGCATGCGCGTGGCCGAAGCCTTGCATTCCTTCTTTCTTTTTTCAACCGGAGAACCGACATGCTGTCCAAGAGAAACCTGATGAAAACCATCCTCGCAGGCGCGGTGTTCGCGGCCGCTGCGGCATCGAGCCTTGCGCAGGATGCGGGCAAGGTGCTGCGCCTGGTGCCGCAGTCCGACCTGAAGATCCTCGACCCGATCTGGACCACCGCCTTCGTCACGCGCAACCACGGCTACATGGTCTATGACACGCTCTTCGGCGTGGACGAGCGGGGCAAGGTGCTGCCGCAGATGGTCGACAAATACACGACCAGCGCCGACGGCAAGACCTGGAACTTCACGCTGCGCAAGGGCCTTGCCTTCCATGACGGCAAGCCCGTCACCTCGGACGACGTGCTCGCCTCCCTCAAGCGATGGGGCCAGCGCGACGGCCTGGGCCAGAAGATGTTCACCGCGCTCGACAAGGCCGAGACCGTCGACGCCAACAGCTTCAGGCTGGTCTTCAAGGAGCCCTTCGGCATGGTGCTCGATGCGCTGAGCAAGCCTTCGTCGAACCCGCCTTTCATCATGCCGGCGCGCGTGGCCGCCACGCCGGCCGACAAGCAGATCGACGACGCCACCGGCTCTGGCCCCTACATCTTCAAGAAGGACGAATACCGCCCCGGCGAAAAGATCGTCTACCTGAAGAACACCAAGTACGTGCCGCGCACCGAGGCGCCTTCCGGCACGGCCGGGGGCAAGAACGTGTACGTCGACCGCATGGAGTGGATCGTGCTGAAGGACGCGCAGACGCAAGCCAATGCGCTGGCCAACGGCGAGGTCGACATGATCGAGTGGGTGCCCTCCGAGCAGTACACCGCGCTCAAGAACAACCCCGCCGTCACGCTCGACAGCCCCGTCTCGAAGGGCTCGTTCGCGCTGCACCTGAACCACCTGATTCCGCCCTTCGACAACCCGAAGATCGCGCAGGCCGCCTTCATGGCCATCAACCAGGAGGCGCTGATGCGCGCCCAGTTGGTGCACAAGGAACTGTACAACAGCTGCGCCTCCATCTACCCCTGCGGCTCGGCCTTCGCGTCCGACAAGACCGGCTACTTCACCGGCAAGCCGCAGTTCGAGAAAGCCAAGGCGCTGCTCAAGGAGGCAGGCTACGACGGCAAGCCCGTGGTGCTGATGTACCCGGCCGACTTCGCGGTGCTCAACAAGTTTCCGCCGGTGATGGCGCAACTGCTCAAACAGGCCGGCTTCAACGTCGACATGCAGTCGATGGACTGGCCCACGCTGGTCACGCGCCGCGCCAAGAAAGACCCGGTCGACAAGGGCGGCTGGAACCTCTTCATCACCGGCTGGGGCATTGCCGACAACATGAACCCGATGTTCTTCGCGCCGCTGACCGGCAATGGCGAGAAGGGTTGGTTCGGCTGGGCCACCGACGACAAGCTGGAACAACTCAAGTCCGACTTCCTCGCGAGCGCCGACGAACCGAAGCGCAAGGAACTGGCCACGGCCATCCAGCAGCGCGTGTACGACACCGGCATCTATGCGCCCATCGGCGAATACAAGCCGCTCACGGCCTACCGCAAGGGCGTGGTGAGCGGCGTGGTGCGCTCGCCGGTCGGCGTGTTCTGGAACCTGAAGAAGAACTGAGACAGCTGGAATCAGGGAGTCACCCATGCTGCTCTTTCTTGCACGTCGCATTCTCTCGACCGTTCCGGTGCTCGTCATCGTCGCGCTGATCGTGTTCCTGATGCTGCGGCTCGCGCCCGGCGACCCGGCTGCCGCCATCGTGGGCGACAGCGGCACCAGCGAGAACATCGCCCGGGTGCGCGAGCAACTGGGGCTCAACCAGTCGCTGCCGGTGCAGTTCTTCCACTGGAGCGTGCAACTGCTGCAGGGCAACCTGGGCGAGTCGTACTTCATGAAGAAAACGGTGGTGGAGCTGATCGGCCAGCGCATCGAGGCCACCGTGTCGCTCGCGGCGGTGACGCTGGTGGCGACCATCCTCATCGCGGTGCCGCTCGGCGTGATCGCCGCGTGGCGCCACGGCGGCTGGCTCGACCGCATGCTCATGGGCTTCTCGGTCATGGGCTTTTCCATACCGGCCTTCGTGATCGGCTACGTGCTCATCTGGATATTCGCGCTGCACCTGCAGTGGCTCCCGGTGCAGGGCTACCAGCGGCTGAGCCAGGGGCCTTTGTTGTGGATCAAGCACCTGATCCTGCCGTCGATCACGCTGTCGATCATCTACGTGGCGCTGATCGCGCGCGTCACGCGCGCGGCCGTGGCCGAGGCGATGACCGAGGACTACATCCGCACCGCGCGCGCCAAGGGCATCTCGGAAACACGACTGCTGATGCGCCACGCGCTCGCCAACGCGGCGATTCCCATCGTCACGGTCATCGGCATCGGCATCGCGCTCCTGATCGGCGGCGTGGTGGTCACCGAAACGGTGTTCGCCATTCCGGGGCTGGGGCAGCTCACGGTCGATGCGGTGCTGTCGCGCGACTTTCCGTTGATCCAGGGCATCACGCTGTTCTTCTCCGTCATCTACGTGCTCATCAATCTGCTGATCGATGTGAGCTACCTGGTGTTCGATCCGCGCATCCGCTATTGAACGAAGTGAACGAAGACACCATGACCGATTCAACCCTTCCGCTTGCGGTCGCAACAGCTGCGGCGGACATCGTCATCGAGCCGCTGGCGCCGCCCAGGCGCCGCTCGCTGCTCAAGCGCATCCTGGCCGACTGGTCGGTGCGCGTGGGCGGCAGCGTGCTGCTCTTCCTGGTCCTGATGTCGCTCTTGGCGCCGTGGCTGGGCACCATCGACCCCACGGCCATCGATCCCGGCAGCGGCAACCTCCTGCCCGGCACGCGCGGCGAGTTCAACAGCCTGGCCGGCGACACCTTCGAGCATCTGTTCGTCATGGGCACGGACAGCCTCGGGCGCGACATCTGGAGTCGCACGCTCTACGGCGCGCGCGTGTCGCTCACGGTCGGCATCGCGGTGGCCGCGCTCGCCGTGGCGCTCGGCATGCTCGTCGGGCTGCTGGGCGGGTACTTTCGCCGCATCGACGGCGTGATCATGCGGCTGATGGACGGCGTGATGGCCATTCCCGGCATCCTGTTCGCGATCAGTCTCGTGGCGCTGTTCGGCGGCACGCTGCTCACCGTGGTGGTGGCCATCGCGGTGCCCGAGATTCCGCGCGTGGCGCGGCTGGTGCGCTCGGTGGTGCTCACAGTGCGCGAAGAGCCGTATGTGGAGGCGGCCATTGCGCTCGACACACCCACCTGGAAGATTCTCACGCGGCACATCCTGCCCAATGCCATTGCGCCGCTGATCATCCAGGCGACCTACGTGTGTGCCTCGGCGATCCTGGTGGAGGCCATCCTGTCCTTCCTCGGCGTGGGCCTGCCGGCGGACATGGCGACCTGGGGAAACATCATGGCGGAGGGCCGCGCGCAGTTCAACCAGTACCCGCACAACGTGCTGTTCCCGGGCATCTTCCTGGCGCTCACCGTGCTGGCCGTGAACATCCTGGGCGACGGGCTGCGCGACACGCTCGACCCCAAGTTCAACAAGCGCGGAGGCTGACCATGACCATGACGCAGGCCCCCGTACTTTCAGTTCGCGACCTCGCCATCGCATTGCCGCGTGGCGGCGACCGACCGCATGCGGTCGACAAGGTTTCCTTCGACGTGCCGCCCGGCAAGATCGTCTGCCTGCTCGGCGAATCGGGCTCGGGCAAGTCGGTCATTGCCAATGCGGTGATGGGGCTGCTGCCCTCGGGCCTCGTGCCGGTGCGCGGCACCATCGAGTTGCATGGCGAGAACCTGCTTGCCGCGCCGACGTCACGCCTGCGGCAGTTGCGCGGCCCGTCGATGGCGATGGTGTTCCAGGAGCCGATGACCGCGCTCAACCCCGTCATGACCTGCGGCGCGCAGATCGACGAAATGCTGGCGCAGCACATGCGCATGGGCGCGGCCGAACGGCGGCAGAAGATCCTGGCCATCATGGGGCGCGTGCGGCTGCCGGAGCCCGAGCGCATCTTTGCCTCGTACCCGCACCAGCTCTCGGGCGGGCAACGCCAGCGCATCGTGATCGCGATGGCGCTGATCCTCAAGCCCGCGCTGCTGATCTGCGACGAGCCGACCACCGCGCTCGACGTGACGACGCAGGCGGAGATCCTCAAGCTCATCCTCGAGCTGCAGACCGAGAACGGCATGGCCGTGCTCTTCATCACGCACGACTTCGGCGTGGTGGCCGAGATTGCCGACGAGGTGGTGGTGCTGCAGCTCGGTGCCATGATCGAGAAGGGCGACAAGATGGCGGTGCTCACTGCGCCGCGCGAGCCCTACACGAAGATGCTGCTCGATGCGGTGCCCGAGCTTTCCGCGCACAAGCGCCCGCCGGTCGCGGATGCCTACCCGTTGCTCAGCGCCGTGAACATCTGCAAGACCTATGTCACGGGCAGTTGGCCCGGCAAGCGCCGCACGGTGAAGGCGGCGCGCGACGTGTCGCTCGCGGTGCGGCCCGGCGAAACCGTGGGCATCGTCGGCGAATCGGGCTCAGGCAAGTCGACGGTGGCGCGCTGCATCGCGCGGCTGATCGACCCGACCTCGGGCGACATCTTTGCCGATGGCCGTTCGGTCGCGCATGCCAAGGGGCGCGCGCTGTCGCCGTTCCGGCGCACGGTGCAGGTGATCTTCCAGGACCCGTACCGCTCGCTCAACCCGCGCCAGACCGTGGGTGCGTCGATCATCGAAGGGCCGGTCAATTTCGGCATGCCGCACGACAAGGCCTGGGCGCGCGCCGAAGAGCTGATGCGGCTGGTGCGGCTGTCGCCCGATGCGTTGCGGCGCTACCCGAGCGAGTTCTCGGGCGGGCAGCGCCAGCGCATCTCGATTGCGCGCGCGCTGGCCTGCGACCCGCAGGTGCTGATCGCCGACGAGGCGGTGTCGGCGCTCGACGTGTCGGTGCAGGCGCAGATATTGAGGCTGCTCGACGAGATCCAGCAGCGCCTGAAGATAGGCATCCTTTTCATCACCCACGACCTGCGCGTGGCCAGCCAGATCTGCGACAGCGTGATCGTCATGAGCAAGGGCGAGATCGTGGAGCGTGGTGAGGTGAAGGACGTGTTCTTCGCTCCCCGGCACGACTACACGCGCAAGCTGCTGGCGGCAGCGCCGGGGCGCGATTTTGCATTTGCGCGCAGCTGAAATTTGTTCGTTCCCACGTCACATCCAAGAAGGAATCCATGAAAGTCTTCATCGCCGGTTTCCAGCACGAGACCAACACCTTCGCACCTAGCAAGGCGGACTGGGCCGCGTTCAACGCGGGTGCGAGCTTCCCGCCGTACCGGCGCGGCGCCGCGATCGTCGAGGCCTATGCGGGCAGGAACATTCCCGTCGGCGGCTTCATCGACGCGGCGCGCGAGAAGGGCTGGTCGCTGGTGCCATCGGCCTGGGCCGGCGCCACGCCCTCGGCGCACGTGACCGAAGACGCCTTCGAGCGCATTTCGGCCGCCATCACCGAAGACCTTGCCGCCGCGCTGGCCGATGGCGGCATCGACGCGGTCTACCTCGACTTGCACGGTGCGGCCGTGACCGAGCACCTGGAAGACCCCGAGGGCGAACTGATCGCGCGCATTCGCCTGCTGGTCGGGCCCGACGTGCCCATCGTCGCGAGCCTGGACCTGCACGGCAACATCACCGCGCAAATGCTGGCCGAGGCCGATGCGCTGGCAACCTACCGCACCTACCCGCACATCGACATGGCCGACACGGGCCGGCTCGCAGCAACGCTGCTGGAGCGCCGCATGGCGCGCGGTTCGCGCGAGCCGCTGCATGCGCGGCGGCTCAGCTTCCTGCTGCCGTTGAACGTGCAGTCGACCATGATCGAGCCGGCCGCCTCGGTGTACGGGCTGCTGAAGGAACTCGACGGCAAGCACGGCGCGGTGCTGAGCTTTGCCACGGGCTTCCCTGCCGCCGACATTGCCGAGTGCGGCCCGGTGGTGTGGGGCTACGGCGACGATGCTGGCGCGGCCGTGGCCACGCTGTACGAGCGCATCGACCAGCCGCGCTCGCAATGGCGGCTCGACGTGCTGGCGCCGCGCGTGGCCGTGGCACGGGCGTTGGAGCTGGCGGAAGGCGCGAGCCAGCCGGTCGTCATTGCCGACACGCAGGACAACCCCGGCGCGGGCGCCGACAGCAACACCACCGGCATGCTGCGTGCGCTGCTGGCCGAAGGCGCGGGCAAGCGTTTTCCGGGGAAAGTCGCGCTCGGGCTGATGTTCGATCCGGCGGCCGCGGCTGCCGCGCATGAAGCCGGCGTTGGCGCGCAGATCCGCATCGCGCTCGGCACCTCGGTGCCCACGTGGGGCGGCCAGTTCAGCGATGCGCCCGTCGAAGGCCTGTTCACCGTGACCGCGCTCAGCGACGGGCAGGTGCAGGGCAAGGGTCCGATGTCGCGCGGCGGCACGGTGTCGCTCGGCCTCAGTGCCTGCCTGGAGATCGACGGCGTGCGGATCGCCGTGGCCAGCGGCAAGAGCCAGATGCTCGACCGCGAGTTCTTCCGCTACCTGGGCATCGAGCCCGAAGCGATGAAGCTGCTGGTCAACAAGAGTTCGGTGCATTTCCGCGCCGACTTCGCGCCCATTGCCAGCACCATCCTCGTCGCCAAGGCGCCAGGCCCGATGGCTGCCGATCCGGCCGATCTGCCGTGGACGCGGCTGCCCGCCACGATGGCGCTCCAACCCTGATCGACCCAGAAATTCTTCCCCTCCAACCTCAGAGAACACGATGCCGCAGAACGCACAGCACTACCTTGAGTACATGAGAAAGAACGCCGCCGAGTTCGTCACGGTGCGCCAGCAGATCCACCAGAACCCCGAGCTTGGCTTCGAAGAGTTCGGCACCAGCGACCTGGTGGCCGAGCGTCTCACGGCCTGGGGCTACGAAGTCGAGCGCGGGCTCGGCGTGACGGGTCTGGTCGGGCGCCTGAAGCGCGGCGGCGGAACGCGCGCCATCGGCATCCGTGCCGACATGGACGCGCTGCCCATCGAAGAGAAAACCGGCCTGGCCTACCGCAGCGGAAGGCCCGGCATCATGCACGCCTGCGGCCACGACGGTCACACCGCGATGCTGCTCGGCGCGGCCAAGTACCTCGCGCAGCACGGCGAGTTCTCGGGCACGCTCAACCTGATCTTCCAGCCGGCCGAAGAGGGCATGGGCGGCGCCGTGAAGATGATGGACGATGGCCTGTTCGACAAATACCCGTGTGACGCGGTGTACGCCATGCACAACATGCCCGGCCGCCCTCAGGGCAGTCTCGCGTTTCGCGAAGGCGCGGCCATGGCCTCGTCGGACTACGCCACCGTCACGCTGACAGGCGTGGGCGGGCACGGCGCCATGCCGCATCGCACGGCCGACCCCATCGTGGCAGCGTCGAGCATCGTGATGGCGCTGCAGACCATCGTCTCGCGCAACGCCGATCCGCAGGAGATGTCGATCGTCACCGTCGGTGCCATCCATGCCGGCAAGGCGAACAACGTGATTCCCGAAACCTGCGTGCTGGAGATCAGCGTGCGCTCGCTCGATCGCGAGGTGCGCGAGTTGCTCGAAAAGCGGCTGAAGGCCATCGTGAATGCACAGGCCGAGAGCTTTGGCGTGAAGGCGCACGTCGACTACCGCAGAGGCTATGCGGTGCTGGTCAACACGCCCGAAGAAACAGAGTTTGCGCGTCGCATCGGTTATGAACTGGTGGGCGAGGCGCACGTCGAGGCGCAGGCTGCGGCCGTCACGGGCAGCGAGGACTTCGCCTTCATGCTGGAGAAGAAGCCCGGCTGCTACCTGTTCATCGGCAACGGCGCGCCGGGCCAGCACGGCGGTTGCATGGTGCACAACCCCGGCTACGACTTCAACGACAGCAACCTGCCGATCGGCGCGGCCTACTGGGCGTTGCTCGCGGAAAGCTATCTGCAGTAAGCGCGCCGCGGTGACGCGCTCAGTGTCTGGGCACCGTCACCGCACCTACATACAGCGTGCGCCCTGCGCCCAGTCCCGCGATCACCAGCGCGATGCCCAGTCCGACGAAGAGCCATGCCGAGGCGCGGAAGCTGCCCGTCCACCCGTGCAGCAGCCCGGCCAGCAGCGGCCCGCAGGCGGCCACCATGTAGCCCACGCCCTGCGCCATGCCCGAGAGGTGCGCGGCGATGTGCGAATCGCGCGAGCGCAGCACGATCATCGTGAGCGCCAGCGCGAAGGTGCCGCCCTGCGCAATGCCCAGCATCACGGCCCAGAGCCACACCCCGCCCAGCGGCGCGAACAGCATCGCCAGCATCGCGCACACCGTGAGCAGCGACAGCACCACGCCCAGCCCGCGCTGGTTGCGCAGCTTCACCGCCAGCGCCGGCACCACGAGGCAGGTCACCACCTGCGTCATGACCGACAGCGACACCACGTAGCCGGCCGTCTCGCCGCCGAGCCCGCGCTCGCGCAGGATCGGCGCGAGCCAACCCATCACGATGTAGGCGAGGGCGGACTGCAGCCCCATGAAGAGCGTGACCTGCCACGCGAGCCGGTCGCGCCAGAGGCCCTGCACGGTGAAGCCCGACTCGCTCGCCACCGGCTTCAGCGGCAGCGCCTGCGGCGCCCAGATCAGCGTGACCAGCAAGGCCGGTACGGCCCACATGGCCAGCGCGTAGGTCCAACCGCCGCCCAGCGCATGTTCGAGCGGCACGGTGAGGCCGGCGGCGCTCGCGGCGCCGCCGCACACGGCCATGGTGTAGAGCCCCATCATCAGCGCCGCCTGCTTCGCGAAGTCGCGCTTCACGAGGCCCGACAGCAGCACGTTCGACACCGCGATGCCGCTGCCCGCGATGGCCGAGGCCAGGAACAGCAGCGGGATGTTGCCCGTGCCGCGCAGCACCGTGCCGACCAGGATCAGCACCATGCATCCGAGCAGCGTGCGCTCGGTGCCGAAGCGGCGGCCGAGCCAGGGCGCGAGCGGCGCGAAGACGCCCAGGCACAGGATCGGCAGCGTGGTCAACAGGCTCGCGGCCGTGGCCGAGAGGCCGGTGGCCTGAATGATCTCGGGCAGCACGACCGAGAGGCTTGCGAACACCGGCCGCAGGTTGAACGCAATCAGCACCACGCTCGCGCCGAGCAGGATGCGACGGGCGAGGCTGGGGGCGGGTGTGGGGCGCGGCGGAGGCTGGCTGTCGACCTCGGCGTCGATCAACAACTCCTCGGTGGTGTTGCCGTGCGAGGGCTGGGTGCGGTGCACCGTGCCGGCGTTCAATGGAATTGCGCTCATGCCGTCCTCAGCGCCAGCATGTCGAGCATCGGTGCCATGAAGTCGCGCACGGCGGTAGCGGCTCTCTCGGGGTCGCGGCTCGCGATGGCTTCGACGACGGCGCGGTGCGCGGCCTCGTCGGGCTCGGGCAGGCTGGTGCCCATGGTGCTGGCGATCGTTTCCTTGATGTAGCCGGTGATGAAGCGGCAGGTCTCGGCCAACGCGAGGTTGCCCGAGATGTCGACGATGGCCAGGTGGAAGGCGAGGTCGCGTTCGATGAAGCCCGCGCCGTCGTCGTCCGCATCGGGCACGCCGCGCTTGTCGAGCAGGGTGTGCAGGCGGCGCAGGTCGCGAGCGGTGTGGCGCACCGCGGCGAGCCGGGCGGCCTCGACCTCGAGTGCGCGGCGCACCTCGAACTGGTCGCGCAGGCTGGCCAGGCGCATCTTCTGCAGGCTGGCCGAGGGGTCGTAGCCCGAGCGCACATAGGTGCCCGAACCCTGGCGCACTTCGAGCAGCCCGCGCGAGACCAGCGTCTTGACCGCTTCGCGCACCGTGCCGCGACTCACGCCCAGCAGTTGCGCGAGCTGCGGCTCGATGGGAATCCGCGCGCCGATGGCCCAGCGGCCCGCGGAGATTTCGTTGCGGATGCTGTCGGCGGCGGTGTCCGCCAGGGAGGTTCGGGGGGCTTGGGCGAGCATGTCTCAGAGTGCCTATTCATTGAATCATTGGATGAATTTTGGCACCCGCGAAAAGCCGCAGTCGGCCTCATGGGCTCTTCGCCCTTCGGCCCACCTTCTGGGGTCAGCGGTTCTCGAGGCTGGCGGGCTTCGTCCGCGGCGGCGCCTGCCGGGGGTCGTCCAGCTGCGCCATCAGCTCGGCAACCGCGCCCGCCACGCGGTCCTGCTGCTCGGACACGGCGTCCGCGTAGACATCGATCTGGCTGTCGATGTTCAGCTCGCGCCGGATCGCCACCATGATCGGCTGCATCTTCGTGTTGATGGCCTGCAGTCCCAGCATCAGGCTTTTCACGAACTCGCCGTGCAGCGCATGCCGCTCGACGTGCAGGGCCTGGCGCGTCTCGCTGTGGTCGCGCAGGAACTTGGTCTGGGTGTCGAGCGCAAGGTCGAGCGCCTTGCGTTTCGCCTCGTCGCTTTCGGCGTTGCCGGACGGAACGAACTGGTCGATGGCCGAGAGCGCGCGCTTCTGTTCGGCCAGCGCGCCTTCGCAGAGCGTCGTGTAGAAGTCGATTTCGCTGAGCACCTGCTGGATCGGCTGGGCCGCGCCGATCAGCTTGAAATGCAGCGCGCTGAAGGTGCCGATGAGGTCGGACACCAGCGCGGAGGTCTTGCTTTCCGACACCATCTGCAGCTTGGCCGCCGCCGCGAAGAAGCCCTGCAGCGGCTGCGCCGCGTCGGCCTTGTTGAGGTCCGCGGTCGGCAGCGAGCTCAGGTAAGAGCTGGCATGCACGAACTGGTCGATCGCGTGCAGGTACACGTCGCGGCGCAGGTCCGCCAGCCGCTGGGCGGCCTTCTCGTCCTTGTCGTGCCGCAACTGCCGCATGAAGTGCCGCGCGTTGTCGCGGTTGGCCACCTTCACGCCCCACAGGGCCAGCGCCGCCGCGATCAGGGCGGCCCAGAAGACATCGGGCACTTTCCGCAGGATGCCGAAGATGACACCCGCGAAGACGAGGAAGTCACCCCAGAGTGCGGTCAATGAATCCATAAGGAGGCCGTGGGAGTGGGAGGCGGCGCCATCCTAAGGCACTCGCGCGGCGGTGGATAGCTGGCGTTTGACCGGGGTGGGTACCCTGTCACCAGCTGCCCGACGCCCCACCGCCGCTGCTGGAGCCGCCCCCTCCGCTGTCGGAAGACGAAGAGGACGAGCTGTCCGAGGAACTGCTGCTGCTTGAAGAACTGCTGCTGCTCCATCCGCTGTCACTGCTGTCGTTGTCATCGCCACCCCCGCCGCCGCCCTCGAACGGCAGGAAGGCGAACAGCAGCGCAAGAAAGGTCGCCAGCCCGGCGGGGATCCAGCTCTCGTCGGGCACCGGGCCCGGATTCGTCTCCATCAGCATGAAGCCGAGGATGCCCAGCACGATGAACCATCGGATGAAGAAGCCGAGCTGGCTGCGTTGCCAGCTCTTTCGCATGCCGATGGCGATGAGGCTCGCGAACAGCAGCACACCGCCGCCGCACATGACCCAGAGCAGGCCCCAGAAGAAGCGGTCCGCGCCGAGGTAGACGCCGAGGGCGACAAGGCCCGCGATCAGCGCCGCCAGGCCGATGAAGAACCGGCGCGCGCCCTTGAACCGGCCCGACAGGTAGCCGACGCCGTAGACCAGGCCGGTGGGCGTGAGGAGAAAGAGCGGCAGCGCGAGATTCATCACCGCCAGCGCCGCCGCCGCCTGGCCAGCGACCACCAGCCCCAGCACCGCGAGCCGGCTCGGCCGCTTGCGAGGCGGCGTTTCCTGGGTCTGCAGGTCGGCCCACAGCGCTGAGCCCACCGCGGCTTCACGCTCGGCGGCGCGGCGCGCCTTGCGGACCCGCTTGCCCGTGCCGCGCACCACCACGCGTGGCCCGGTTCCGTCGGCGGGCGCGCTACGCCCGTACCAGATGCCGATGGCCAGCGTCCAGAGCATCGCGCCGAGCACGGCCCAGTTCACCTGCATGTCTTCGAGAGGCTGCATGAACGCCGCGAGCGGGTGTTGCTTCTCTTCCGCCGGCGCGGGCGCTTCGGATTCGATCGGCTGCACCGCCGTGGGCGCATCGATCAGCTCCGACAGCGACTGCACGGCCGCCTGAATGCCGCCGGCGTAGTCGTTCTCGCGAAAGCGCGGCTTCATCTGCTGGTCGATGATGCGGGAGGCCTGGATGTCGGTGATCCGGCCTTCCAGGCCCGTGCCGACTTCGATGCGCATCCTGCGGTCTTTCAGCGCCACCAGCAGCAGCACGCCGTCGTCTTCGCCCTCGCGGCCGAGCTGCCACTCTGCGAAGACGCGGGTGGCGTAGTGCTCGATGGAGTCTTCGCCCGTGGTCGGCACGATCAGCACCGCCAGCTGGGCCTGCGTGTTCTGCTCGAGGCCACGGATGTCGCTGCGAAGCGCGTCGGCCTCGCGCGCGCCCAGCGTCTTCGTGAGATCCACCACGTGCGAGTCCATCGCGGGCACGGGGACCGGCTTGGCTTGTGCGCTGCCGTGCCAGGCCAGCATGGCGAGGAAGAAAAGCCCCATCCACAGCAGCCATGGCCAGGCTGTCTTCTGTCCCTTGCGGCACTGCATCGGAATCGGTCCTCCAGTTGCGATGGTTGTTGTTGTCGTCGTGGCGCCGTGCATCCTCATCGGCGCGCGCTCTTCGTCACCACGCCCGCGCCGCGCACTTCGAGCTTGCGCTGGTCGACCACCTTGCCGGAAGCATCGACCAGCTCGATCACATGGCGCCCCGGCCAGGGCAGCCACTGCGCGCTGTTGCCGCGCGCAAAGAACTTGCCGTCGATGCGCCATTGCACGCCGCGCCCTTCCGACTCGAAGCGCACGCGCTGGCGCAGTGGCGGAATGTCGGGGTCGAGCGCGATGATGGTGCCGTCCGAGGGCGCGGTGATGCGCGCGGCGAAAGCATCGGTCGCCATGCCGGTGTCGAGCGCGAAGAGCGGCTGCTCGGTGCCCTGCAGGAACCACTCGCTGCGCGCCGCCTCGATGGCGTTGCCGTCGGCCGCGGGGCCGAATTCCACGCGCGCCTCGACCAGGCCGGCGGGCGGCGCGGGTGCGCGGCTCGGCTCGCGCGCGTGCAGAAAGCGCATGACCTCGGCCCACACAGGGGCGGCCCCGCTGGTGCCGCTCACGTCCCACATCGACGCGCCGCTCGCGTTGCCGACCCACACGCCGACCGTGTAGCGCTGCGACCAGCCCACGGCCCAGTTGTCGCGCATGTCCTTGCTGGTGCCGGTCTTCACGGCGGTCCAGAAGCGGGTCGAGAGGATGCTGTCGAGGCCGAAGGTGCGGGTGCGCGCGTTCGGGTCCGAGAGGATGTCACCGACGATGAAGGCGGCGCGCGGATCGAGCAGCGGCGGGGCGTTCGCGGCCTTGGTCTTGTCTGCGGCGGATGCCGGCGGTCGCACGGTCAGCGTCGTCGTGCCGTAGCGGCCGCCGTTGGCCACCATGCGGTAGGCGTTGGCGAGCGACAGCAGCGACACCTCGGCGCTGCCGAGTGCGAGGCTGTAGCCGTAGTAGTCGCCGCTCTCGCGCAGCGGCAGGCCGGCCGCGCGCAGGCTGCGCGCGAACGATTCGGGCGACACCATCACCAGCGTGCGCACCGCCGGCACGTTGAGCGACGCCGCCAGCGCGGTGCGCGCGGAGACGGGGCCCTTGAACTGGCGGTCGTAGTTCTGCGGAATGTAGAGGCCGCTCGCGGTGCTGATCTGCGCCGACGAGTCCTCGATCAACGAGGCCGCGGTGATCCGCTTCTCGGCAATCGCCTGGCCGTAGAGCAGCGGCTTGAGCGTGGAGCCCGGCTGGCGCAGCGCGGTCACGCCATCGACCTCGGCCGCCTGGCTCAGCGGGCCGGAAGAGCCGACCCATGCGAGCACTTCGCCGCTCGCGTTGTCGAGCACCACGAGCGCGCCGTCCTCCACGTGCCGGTCGCGCAGCTCGCGCAGGTGGCGCTGCAGAGAATCGAGTGCGAAGCGCTGCAAGGGCGCGCGCAGCGTGGTGCGGACGCTGGTTTCCTTTGCCTTCGGAGTTGGAGCCGCAGCGGTGGTGGCTGCCGCATCGCGCATCTCGCGCAGCACCCGCCGTGCGGCATGGGGCGCGATGCCTTCGTTCGCATCGAAGGCGCGCCGCTGCACCGCCGCGCTGGTGAACATGTCGATCGCATCGCAATCGACCTTCTGCCCGGGCTCCATTGTGCGCAGCACCTCGCAGGCGCGCTGCGCGACGAGCGCGGGCTTGGCATTGGGCGCGCGCACCAGCGCCGAGGCCACGGCTGCCTCGCGCGCATCGAGGCCGCTCGGCGCCTTGCTGAACAAGGTGCGCGAGAGCGCATCGATGCCCACGATCTCGCCGCGGAAGGGCACGGTGTTGAGGTAGGCCTCCAGGATCTGGTCCTTGCGCCAGTTGCGCTCCAGCTGCGCGGCGGCCACGGTCTGGCCGATCTTCTGCGTGAAGCTGCGCCCGCCGGACGCGCGGCGCAGGTCCTCGTCGAGCAGGCCCGACAGCTGCATCGTGATGGTCGATGCGCCGCGGGTGCGCGTGTTCCAGAGATTGCCCCAGGCCGCGGACGACACCGCGCGCCAGTCGATGCCGCTGTGTTCGTAGAAGCGCCGGTCCTCGCTCAGCACCATGGCTGTGCGCAGCGCCGGCGACACGTCGGCCAGCGCGATCCACTGGCCGCGCCGCACGGTGGCATCGGTGCGCACGCGCTGCAGCAGTTCGCCGTTGCGGTCGAGCACGGCGGTGTCGGAAGAGCGGAAATCGCGCTTCACTTCATCGAAGGTGACGAGCGCCCAGGCCGGGTGCGCGCAGGCCGCGGCCAGCAGGACCACGGCAAGGGCCCGGCGGGTGGGCGTGAAATGCGCAAGCAGCAACTGCATCGAGAGGCGAGGGGGTGGAGGACGATCTGCCTCGCATTCTCTGCGATGCACCACGGGAACCTCGCCTACTCGGGGACGGGCGGGTTGCCGCCTTGCCGGTGCGGGCGCTTCGGCCCAGAGTGACAGCAGATTCCACATCCGGTAACGAACTTCACGCGAAGGCTTCAATGGGGAAACCCAACGCGTACCGGCGTGGTCTTCAATGCCCTACCGGCTCGCTGGAGGCGAGCCCGGTTTCATAACCACTCCTAGGAGAACGCATCATGATGATGAAGACACTGACGATCGTGCTGGCCGCATCGGCCGCCCTGGCCGGTTGCGTGGTCGCACCGTACGACAACAACCCGCCGCCGCGCGCCCAGCGCGACCGGGATCGCGACGGCATACCGAACCGCGCCGACCGCGATCGCGATGGCGACGGCGTCCCCAACCGCTACGACCGCGCGCCGAACAACCCGAACCGCTGACAGTAGAAAAGGCCGCGAAGCTTTGAGCTTCGCGGCTTTTTTTTTATGCCGGGGCGTTTTATCCCGGTCGGCGCGCCATCAGCGCCCAGATGCCCGCCGCGCTCAGCAGCGATCCTCCCGTGAGATTGAAACGCCGCTGCGCGCGCGGCGACGAGAGCAGCTTGCGCGCCGAGCTCGCGAACACCGCATACAGCGTCGCGTTCAGCGCGGCCATCGCCACGAAGGTCACGGCCAGCACCCACATCTGCCGCGTCACGTCGGCGGCAGGGCTGATGAACTGCGGCAGGAACGCCACGAAGAACACGATGCCCTTGGGGTTCAGCGCCGTCACCAGGTAGGTGTTGGCGAAGAGCTTCCAGCGCGAGGCCGGCGCCGCGGGCGCGGCCATCTCGGTGGACAGGATCCCCGCGCGCATCAGCCGGATGCCCAGGTACAGCAGGTAAAGGCCACCGATCCACTTCACCACCGTGAACCAGAAGGCCGAGGTCGCCAGCAGCGCGCCCAGCCCCAACAGCGACACCACCAGCGCGGTCGAGTCACCCAGCGCCACCGCGGCGACGAGCGGCACGTTGGCGCGGCGGCCGTGCGACATCGAGTAGCTGATCACCGTGAGGATGGTCGGCCCCGGGATGATCAGCAGCACGGCGGAGGCCGCGACGAAGGCGAGCCAGAGTTCGATGGGCATGAGGTTGTCTCCTGGTGGTGTTGGTATTGATGTTGGCGGAAAGCGAAATGTGTTCGTCAGGTGCCGATGGCCGTGCGCGAGACATGCCAGGCGCCGCGATGGCCGTCCACGTAGCTGATCGGCGAATTGGCCAGGTCGTCCAGGTCCGCATCGTCCAGGCAGGTCACGTTCACCCCGTAGGCGCTTGCGCCGGTTTCCGGCGAATGGCCCACGCCGAAGGCGCGCACGCCGCAGCGCTTGCACACGATGTAGTGGCTGTTGCTGGTGTCGAGCATCTGCTCGCTGAGTTCGGACTCGCCTGCGAGCAGCCGGAAGGCGTCGGGCGCGACGATGGCGGGCCAGAAGCGCGTCTGGGTGCAGATCGCGCAGTTGCACCGCAGGGTGCCCAGGCTCAGGTCGATGTCGGCTTCGAATCGCACGGCGTCGCAGTGGCAGCCGCCGGTGTAGGTCTTTTTCATGTGCTTGTTCGGTGCTCCGCAGATCGATGGGAGCGGCCGGCAAACACGATATCAAAGGCCGTGCCAACAGGCATCGGCGAGGGTTTTTCAGGCGGGTGCGGTGCCGAACCGGGCGGCCGACCGGGCCTTGGCGCGCTCGGCCTCGACCGCGCGGTCCTTCGGTTCGGCCGTGGTGACGAGCGAGTCGATCAGACGCGCCGCGGTCGCGGCCACCTCGTCGACCGCGCGCTCGAAGGCCTCTTCGTTGGCCTTGGACGGCACGCTGAAACCGCTGAGCTTGCGCACGAACTGCAGCGCGGCGGCGCGGATCTCCTGCTCGGTGGCGGGGGGCTCGAAGTTGTAGAGGGTCTTGATGCTTCTGCACATGGGCGGGTTCTCCGATTGCAGGGGACATTCCAGTCTAGCGAAGCAGGGCCATCCTGAAAGCATCGTGGTAGGTGCCGTCGATCAGGCTGGCGCGCCGCGCGAGCCCTTCGTGCTCGAAGCCCAGCCGCTCGTACAGCGCCTTGGCATTCAGGTTGTCCGCGCGGACAGAGAGCTCGATGCGGGTCAGTCCGCGCGCCCACGACCTGTCGATGGCCGCCTGCAGCAGCTGCGTGCCGAGACCTCGGCCGCGCGCCTCGGGCAAGAGGGCGATGCCCAGGATGCCGATGTGCGCGCGCGAATGCCCGAAGACCGGCGACACGTCGCACCAGCCCACCACCTTGTCATCGGCGTCGACCGCGACGACATGCGGAAAGCCTTGGGCCAGCACGCTGCGGTAGAAGGCGAGCGAGTTCTCCCACGGCGGCGCCTGGGTCTGGGCGAGGTACTTCTTTTCGCGCGCCACGACATCGAGCGCCTGGTACAGGCTCTCGAAGTGGCGCTCTTCGGTGGAGACGACGGAATGGGTCATGCGCGAAGCCTCGCTTCCAGTTGCTGTTTCACCGCCGGCCACTCGTCGTCGATGATGCTGAAGCGCACCGAGTTGCGCTTGCGGCCGTCCGGCATGATCCGCTCGTGGCGCACGATGCCCTCCTGTTTCGCGCCGAGCCGCAGGATGGCCGCACGCGATTTCGCGTTGATCTCGTCGGTGGTGAACTGCACGCGCACGCAGGCCATCTCTTCGAAGGCGTGGCACAGCATCAGGTACTTGGCCTCGGTGTTGACGAAGCTCTTCTGCCACGACGCCGAGATCCAGGTGCTGCCGATCTCGAGCTTGCGGTTGATGCGGTCGATCTTCCAGAAGCGTGTGGAGCCGATGACCTGGTCGGTCTCGCGCAGCACGGTGACATAGGCCATCACATGGCCGGCTGCCTGACCTTCGAGCGGGGTGCGCAAGTAGGCGTCGATGGTCTGGGCCGAGGGGACGACGGTGAAGGGCAGGTTCCAGAGCTCGCCGTCGGCGGCGGCCGCCACGAGGGCGGAGGCGTCGGAGGCCTGGAGGGGCCGCAGGGTGATGCGGCGACCGACGAGGGGCTGGTGAGACGGGGGCATGCGCTGAAGATAGCGCAAGACCATCAGCGCAGCGCTTGCTCCACCGCCAGCGCCACGGCCGCGAGCCGCGCATCGTCGCCGCGCACCGACGAGAGCATCAGCCCCACCGGCAGTTCATCCGGCGCATGGCACGGCAGGCTGAACGCACACCCGTCGAGGAAGTTGATCGCGAAGGTGTTGCGCAGCAGCAGGCCGTTGGCCTGGAAGAACGCGGCGTCCTCGGCCAGCGACGCGATGGGCGGCGCGACGATCGGCACGGTCGGGCAGATGAGCGCGTCGAAGCCTTCGAGCACGTGTTCGACACGGCCGATCCAGTCGCGACGGCGGTCCTGCATGACGATGTAGTCGGCGGCGCGCACCTCGGTGCCGAGGGCGATGCGGGCGGCCACGCGCGAATCGAAACCCTCGCGCTTTGCGGCGAAGCGTTCGCGGTGAACGGCCGAGGCTTCGACCGGCGAGAAGCCGCCGGGCGCGTTGATCGAAGCGATCTCCGCCAACTCGGCCAGCGTGATGTCCACCACCTGCGCACCCGCCGCCGACAGCGCCCGCACCGAGCGCTCGAAGGCGCGCGCGACCGCCGGCTCGATGCCGTCGAACATCAGCGTGCGCGGCACCGCGAGACGCAGGCCCTGGAGCGGGCGCCGGCGCACCACCAGCGGCGCATCGGCAATGGCCGCATCGGCGACGAGGCAGTCTTCGACGCTGCGCGCCATCGCGCAGACGGTGTCGAGCGAACGCGCGAGCTCGAAGGCGCCCGTGCGCGGCACGCGCGACTGCGTGCTCTTGAAACCCACGAGCCCGCAGAGCGCCGCCGGAATGCGGATCGAGCCGCCCGTGTCCGACCCCAGCCCCGCGACCGCGAGGCCCAGCGCCACCGACACGGCCGCGCCCGAGGACGAGCCGCCCGGAATGCGCGGCGTGCCCGCATCGGCCGGGTTGTGCGGCGTGCCGTAGTGCGGGTTGATGCCCACGCCCGAGAACGCGAACTCGGTCATGTTGGTCTTGCCGACGATGGCCGCGCCCTGCGTGCGCAGCCGCGCCACGGCCACCGCATCGCGCGCGGCCGGCGGTTCGCCCTTACAGACGGCCGAGCCGGCCATCGTGGTCTCGCCCGCGACGTCGTACAGGTCCTTGACCGACACCGGCAGGCCCGCGAGCGCGCCGATCTGAACGCCGGCTTTCTGCGCCGCATCCGCATGCCGGGCGGCCGCGAGCGCCGCATCGGCGTAGGTCTTCGTGAACACATGCTGCGCCGAAGGCAGCGCGGCCGCTTCGAGCACCTGCCCGATCAGCGCTTCGTGCGACAGCTCGCCGCGCGCGATGCGTTCGCGCAGGGCGGTGATGGTGAGGTTGCCGGTGCCGCGCATCACGCCACCACCGGCAGTGCGTTCACCGCATAGCGATGCACGATGCGCCGCTGCAGGCGCGGGTCGCGCAGTTCGATTTCCATCTGCGCGGCCGGGCGGATGCCTTCGCCCTTCGCATTGGGCAGTGCGCCGAGCGTGCCGCAGGTCATGAACAGGCCCTCGGGCGCGGCGGTCGTGCCGGGCATGCCGTCGCGCAGCGCGGCCAGCGGCCGGATCGACGCGAGCGTGCCGCGCTGGTAGTCCACCCAGCGGCCGTCCTCGAAGATGCGCGAGTGAAGTTGGATTTCGTCCTGATGCGCCTGCACATCGCGCCAGCCCCAGGCCACCTGGGCCACGGGCTTGGCGCACATCTGCTTGGAGACGGCGACGGAATAGCTCTCGACCTGGCGGTCGGTGTGGTCCGAGGCCACGCTCAGCCACCACTCGCCCTGCGAGAAGAAGAACACGGGCTCGGCCTCGCCGGAGCTCTGGTCGCCCAGGGCCTCGATGGCGCTCGACTGGGTCAGCAACTGGGACGCCACCCGGTAGTACAGCGGCACGCTCGACGGGCGCGGCACGCCGATGGCGGCCAGCTCCTCGATGTGGTGTTCGATGGCCGCGACGTCGCGGCCGGTCCATCCCGCCACCACCAGCGCGGTGGGTTCGACGGAACGCAGCTCGATGGCGCGGGCGCCGTCGGCGCTCACGGTTTCGCAGGCAAAACGCAGATGCATGTCGGTCTCAGGCTTCCAGGGGTTTCTTGGCGGTTTCGCGGGCAATGAAGAGCGCGACCAGCGTGATGCACAGGGCCGCCGTCACGTACAGCGACACGGCCACCGTGGTGCCCCACGACTTGTAGAGGCTGGCGATGATCAGTGGTGCGAAGCCGCCGCCCAGGATGCCGGCCAGCGTGTAGGCCAGCGACGAGCCGGCATAGCGCACGCGGCCTGGGAACTGCTCGGTCACGAAGGCGGCCTGCGGGCCGTACATGATCGCGTGGATGATCAGGCCGACCACCACCGCCGCGCAGATCGCGATGGGCTGTGCGCTGTTCATCAACACGAAGAACACGAAGGCCCAGACGATGCCCAGCAGTGCGCCGGCGATGTACACGGGCTTCCTGCCGATGCGGTCCGACAAGCTGCCGAAGTACGGCACCGCGATCGCATTGCAGGCCGCGCCGATCATCGTCGCGGTGAGCGCGAGCGGCCGCGACAGGTGCAGCACCGTCGTCACGTAGGTGAGGGTGAACACCACCACCAGCGCATAGAGCACGTCCGAACCGATGCGCGAACCGCCGGCCACCAGCAGGCGCCGCCAGTGCTGCGTGAATACTTCCTTCACGGGCGTCTTGGCGGTGGCCTTCTTCTCTTCCATTTCGAGGAAGACCGGGGTCTCGTCCACGCCGCGGCGCAGCCACAGGCCGAACAGCACCAGCGCCACGCTCGAGATGAACGGAATGCGCCAGCCCCAGGCCATGAAGTCTTCCGGGCTCAGCCATGCAGAGACCGCGGCGATGAAGCCGGTGCCGATCAGCGTGCCGAACGACGGGCCGATCTGCGTGAACGAGGCGTTGCGGCCGCGCTGGTTGGGCTTGCCGTGTTCCATCGACAACAGCACCGCGCCGGCCCATTCGCCGCCGAGTGCCACACCCTGCACGAAGCGCAGCGCGACCAGCGCGACCGGCGCCCAGATGCCCCAGGTCGCATACGTGGGCAACAGGCCCATGAGGCCGGTGGACACACCCATGATGACCAGCGTGGCCACCAGCACGAAGCGCCGGCCGAGCCGGTCGCCCAGGTGGCCGAACACCACACCGCCGAGCGGCCGCGAGATGTAGCCGACCGCGTAGGTCGAGAACGCGAGGATGGTGCCCGTCAGCGGGTCGAACGACGGGAAGAACACCGCGTTGAAGACCAGCGCGGCCATGATGTTGTAGACGGTGAAGTCGTACCACTCCAGCGTGGTGCCGATGGAGCTGGCCATTGCGAGCCGGCCCATCTTGGGCGGTGCCGCGGCGGTGGCCGGGGCGGTGAGAACGTGTTCGGTCATGGGAATGCCCTTGTTCAATGGAGAGATGGAAAACGGGGAGGCGTGATCAGTTCAGCTCGGCCGCGCTCAGCTTCCAGCCGAGTGCGAGCAGCCAGCCGGTGGCCGGGTCGGCATCGAGCGCGGCGGCTGCGGCGGTGCGTGCGGCGCGCGCGGCATCGGCGCTGCTGGCTTCGATCACCAGCATCGGCTGCAGCACGCGGCCTTCGGTGGATTCGCGCGGCAGCGGCGTGCTGAGCGTGGTGTCGGGTGCGAGCAGGTACGACTGCACGAAGCCTGCCTGCCCGGCGAGCTGGCGGCCGGCTGCGGCGGCGTGTGCGACCAGCGCTTCCACGTCGCCGGTGACTGCAAGCGGCAGCACGACCGCATGGCTGCCGCTGCCGAAGCCCGTCACCGCCCGCACGGCGCACACACGGCGGATCGGCTGGCGCATGCGGTCGAGGTTGGCAATAGACCACGGCGTCTGCTTCTCGAACGCGGCGCGGTAGCCCGGCGAGCCGAACACGGCCAGCGATTCGGTGCGGTACAGCCCCAGGTACTTGCGCCCGCCTTCGAGCGAGAAATAGCGTGCGCCCGACAGAAAACCGGGGATGCGCACGCGCTCTTCCACATGCTCCCTGTCGTACCAGCGGTTGAAGTCGGCCTCGTCGGCCGGCTCCACGTCGGAGGCGACGAAGAGCATGCCGTTCGCGATCGCTGCGGGGGAGGAAGAGTCAGGTGTGTTCATGGCGGCGGAAGAGGAGGCGGGCCTTCGAAAAATGAAGGCGCGATCTTCCGTCGCGGGGTCGGACTGTCACAAACGAGTTTTTTTGGGCGACAGCCACAAGAATTACTGGCCCCTTTTCGGGGCCGGAATGCGCCAATTTGAGGGTTAACCCTCTGAAGCTGCGCTCCAGGTTGGTGCGATTGCCGAGGTCGTGAACTGGTCCGAGGCCCGGCAGGCCAGTTCGGCCACGAGCCGGATGGCGTCGGAGTCGGCCGCTTCCAGATGGCTCACCACGATGCGCTGCGGCGAGATGAGCGCATCGCACTCGATGATCCGCACGTCGCCGATGGCCACGTATTCGTAGCAGGGCGGCAGCGGCACCAGCGCATTGCCGAAGCCCGCCTTCACCAGGCGCGCGAGCGCCGAGATCGAGCTCACGCAGTGCACCTTGCCCAGCGGAATGCCGGCTGCGCGAAACAGGTTCTTGAGCGCCTCGTGCGGCTGCGAGCCGGGGCTCATGGTGAGCACGGGCTGGCGCAGCAACTGCTCGACGGTCTGTGTGCCCTCGGCGCCGACCGGGCCGACCCAGCCCATCGGCATCGGCAGGCACGGCGTGCTCACGATGCCTGCGCCGGCGATGTGGTCGGTCTGCAGCGCGATGTCCAGCGCCCCTTCGCGCAGGCCCCGGTGCAGCGCGAGCGTGGTTTCGGAGGTGAGCTGCACCTCGATGCCCGGGTAGGTGGAGCGCAGGTTGGTCAGAAAGCCCAGCAGCCAGGTGTGCACGACGGTTTCGATGGCGCCGATGCGCACCAGCCCGAGGATGTCGCCGCGCGGGCGGCCGAGCGAGACGATCTCGCGGCGCAGCTCGAGCAGCCGCTCGCCGTAGTCCATGAGCCGCACGCCCACCGGCGTGAGCCGCAGCTCGCGCGCGTCGCGCTCGAAGAGGCGCGCACCGATGTCTTCTTCCAGCGAAGCCACGCGGTTGGACACGGCCGCCTGCGTGATGTGGAGCCGGTCGCTTGCCGCGCGAAAGCTGCCCAGCCGCGCGGCCCAGAGGAAGGCTTCGACAAATCTTGTATTCATGAGGGCACCTGCGGGGCATTTTGCCCGCAACGCGCCCGGCGATGGGTGTCCCTAGGCTGGAAGCAGGTTCATCTGCGCGAGCAGCTTGCGCCCGAGCGGGATGCGCTTGGCCACGTCGGCCTCGCCGTGCATGTCGATGTTCAGCGCAAAGCTCTGCACGCTGCCGTTCGCCTGCGCGACCCAGCCGACCCACCAGCCGAGCGAGAAGCTGGGCGTTTCGTACCAGCCGGTCTTGCCGTGCAGGGCCTGCGTGGGCGTCTTCTCCAGCAGCGTGATCTCGTGGACCATGTCCTGCGTGCGCATCGACATCGGCAGGCTGCGCTGCGCGAGCCGCATCAGGAAGCGCACCTGCTCGGCGGCGGAGATCTGCAGCTTGTTGTTGACCCAGAACTGGTCGACCTCGGTGCCCAGCGTCTCGTTGCCGTAGTGCAGCTTCGCGATCCACTCGTTCATGCGCGCGAGGCCGATGCGGCGCGCCACTTCGCGGTAGATCGGCAGGTGCGAGACGCGGATCGCGTCGCGCAGGTTCATGTCGCGCTCCCATTCCTTGCGCTTGTAGGTGCCGCCGCCGTAGGGGAGGATTTCGTCGATGTCCTTCACCGCACCGGTCTCCAGCGCGATCAGGCTGTTGGGAATCTTGAAGGTCGATGCGGGGCTGTAGCGCTTCTGGGCGCGCCGGCGGTCGACCACGGTGAGCTTCGCAGTGGCGCTGTCGAGCACCACCCAGGTTCCGCGCACGTCGACGTCCTTGAAGTGGGTGGCGAGGTCGGGGCGTTCCTCGACGTGCGCGACAGGCGTGGCCGCGTCGGCAAAGCGCGCGGCGCCGAGTGCGGCGAGCAGGCCGCAGCCGCTCTGGGCGAGAAAGGTGCGGCGGGCACGGGCGTCGGCACGGGGCGTGCGGGTCGTGAAAGGCGGGGGAAGCAGGGGCATGTCGTGTGCTGCGTGTGATGGAACCTGCCGATCATCTGGTGCAGGTCGGTCATTCACAACGCAGGCGGCCCTGCGCTTCGTCACGGGCGTAACGGCTGTCACGCCATTGGATGGTTCAGCTGTCGTCGATCAGCCCGCGCTCGCGCGCCTGCTGCTCGTTGCCGAAGATCGCCATCGCGGTGCGCATGCGCTTGAAGCCCAGCTTCTTGTAGAAGGGCTCCTTGCCCGCCACCGCGTACAGGATGATCTTGCGGTGCCCGCGCGAGAACTCCACGAGCTTCGCGACGATCGCCTTGCCGAGGCCGATACCCTGGCAGTCCGGATGCACCGCCACGTCGCAGATGTAGGAGCAGTCCAAGCCGTCGGCCACTGCGCGGCCCGCGCCGACCAGCCGGCCATCTTCATAGACGAGGCATTTGAAGAGACTGTTCGAGAACACGACCTGCAGGTCGGCCGGCTTCTTGGTGCCGAGCGGGGCGATCTCGTAGAGGCGGGACAGCTCGTTCCAGTCGAGCGCTTCGAGCGTGTGGCGCCATTCGAGAGACATCGCAGCCGCGCTCCTGCCGTCCATCTTTCTTATTCAGCCCATCGAGTAGAAGAACTCTTCCCGCACGATCTTGCCGTCCTTGACGGTGTAGAGCGCCATTTCTTCCATCGTGAAGCGTTGCTTGGTGGGCTTCATAGTCACGTCGAACTTGAAGCCGACGATGAAGCGGTCGTCGAGGGGCCACGGGCCGGCGACCTGCATGGAATGCACCTCGTGGTTCTCCACCCACCACTCGCCCTTTGCCTTGATGGCCGCAAGGCCGACCGCTTCGCGCGACTGGCCGGGAGGGCCGCCGGCCTCGACGCTCACGGCTTCGGGTGCGTACAGCACCTGGGCCTCGTCGAATTTCCCTTCCTTGCACAACGCCACGAGCTTGTTGGCGATTTCCAGGGTGTTCATGGGTTCTCCTATGTACGAACGCAGGGTGAGGTGATGACCGAGGCGGGAGTGTAGGCCCGCACCCGTGTCGCGCGCTACCTCGGCGTGTTTCAGGGCGTGCCGTTGAGGGCGCGCATGCTGTTGACGCCTTCGGGCGACAGCCAGAGGAGGGTGTTGAGATAGGTCTCGATGCGGTCCACCAGCGCGCCGCGCGGGCCGTCGCGCCACTCCGAAGAACCGTAGAACGCGGCCTGTTCGGTCTCCAGCGCCTCGCGGCTGTCATAGGCGCGAACGAGGTGGTAGCTGGCTTCCTCGTGGTCCGATTTCCCGTAGGTCACCACGTCCATGCCCTTGCTGCGCAGCATCGGCACGGCGCGTTCGTGCATGGCGGCGTGGAACGCGTCGAGCGTGCCGGGCTTCAGGCGGTAGGTGCGGATTTCGATGAGGCGGTTCATGGTGGACTTGCCCTGCCGAAATTGCTATGGCAGCTGGACGACTGAAACATTGCAGATATACGCGAATTCTTCAGCCGCATCCTTGCCGCCGAGGTTTTCAGTGGAGAAGTACATGTCGTTCAACCAGTCTGCTGCAACGACTTGTCTTGCAATGCTCTGCAGGCTGTGACTTGTGTCCAGAGCGCATTCGAATGGCAACCGTCCATGCGATGAAGAAACAAGGCTCAAACGAAGTTGACGCGCTGCGGGGTCATGCCAGCAATAAAAGGTCATGGGCGATGACCGATGGTGGAGCAGCCATTGCCGCCGAGCCTCGATCAGGCGCTCCAGCAGTTCTACGAGCCCTGGCTCCGATATCGCGTTCATTTCGTCATCGCGTGGTGAAAAACACCACATGTTGTCGATCGCTTCTGCGCGAATGTCTCCCGGGTCCACTGTGATGACCTGATCCTTGGCCATTTCGAGCCAGTTTGCAAAAACTACTGAGAGCAAGGTAATTCTTTTGAATGATCACGCGGGTTGGAGGAGGTCCCACCTGTTCCCGCAGAGGTCCTGGAAGACCGCCACCGTGCCATGCGGCTCGTGCCTTGGTTCTTCGAGAAAGCGGACGCCGTGCGCCTTCATGTGTGCGTGGTCGGCGGCGAAGTCCCGCGTGTGCAGGAACAGGAAGACGCGGCCACCGGCCTGGTTGCCGACCGCCGCCTGCTGTTCGTCGTTCGCGGCCTTGGCGAGCAGCAGCGTGGCACCCGCGTTGCGCGAAGGCGCGACCACCACCCAGCGCTTGCCCGGGCCGCGCGGCGTGTCTTCGAGGAGGTCGAAGCGCAGCGCCTCGGTGAAGAAGCGGATGGCTTCGTCGTAGTCGTGGACGAGGAGGGTGATAGTGGCGAGGTGGCGTGGCACGAAAGGCTGGGTCATCGATAGATCACGCTGTGGTCGCAGTGGTAGCGAGTGGCTGGATCGGCGGCGCGCAACCGATAGATCTCCTCCCAGGTGGAGGCCCAGTCTGACTCCGGGGTCAGCGCGGTACCAGGGTAAGTCTCTTCTCCGGCTTGTCTGAAAACCCGCCAAATTGGAAGACCGGTGGAGGCATGAGATCCGAAATAGGCCTCGACAAACGAAGGCAACCACTCGGAGTCCATGCCGATGGACATCTGCGCGCCCGAGAGAGCGACAAGCCCCCACGGGGTTCGAGGTCCGAAGCCGGATTCGCAGTACGCGATGCCGGTGTTCGATGTCGCGTGGTCCAGCACAGCCCAGCACAGATACGCTTCATCCGGTAATCCGTAGTCCCAATGACGCATGATCGCCACCGGCTCCACGAGGAGGCTTCGGATGTGCGCCTGGACACGCGCATCGCGGATGCGGCACACCTCCGCCTCGACAAGGTGCCGGATCAATGCGGGCGACATGCTCATGCGGGAAATTCGGTGCGCAGCCTGCGACTCGAAACGGCGATTCCGATCAGGTGAAAACAATCGCCGTCTTGTGCGCAATGCTCAAGCGAGCCGCTTCATAGAGCAGCAGCCACGATTCGATTTCCCGGTAGAGGCCTTCGTCGTCGCCCATGCCGTCGCTCAGCCGCGCAGCTTCCTCGTCCGACAGCTGGCCGTCCGTGAGCGCGATGCCCAGGGCGGGCGCGACCAGCACCAGCTCCTCGAGCAGCCGGTACGACGAGCCGAGCATGCCGCCGGGCAGGTCGGTCTCGTCTTCTTCGGCAAAGATCACCTCCTCGAAGTCGACCGGTACATAGAAGCCTTCCGCGTCCGAATGGCAGAGCAGGTGGCTCTCGAAGGTGCTGGCCACGTCTTCGAGCGTCTCGTCTTCCGTGGGATCGGTGTCCTCCGGCAGGGGCGTTGCTATCCATCCGGGCGTCGTCACGCGATGCGCATAGGCGCGGCGCAGGTAGTGGATGAACGAGTAGGGCAGGCCGTCGATCGGTGCGCGCGAATCGAGCGGCGGCAACACGCGGGGCTCCACGTGCGGCGGCAGGCCCGCCTCGGCGAGCTTGCGGTTCACGACCGCAAAGTCTTCATCGAACTGCTCGACGCTCTCGGGATCGTTTTCGATCAGGTCGGCGAGGATGCCGACGGAAACGGCCAGGCCCATGGGGTTCTCCAGTTTGTTGGCGGATTCGCTGCGATGGTGGCGAGAGCCGGTGAAGGCGGCATGACGGCCGACCTTCACCGTTGCGTCGTTACTTCGCCGCCTCCACCTTCACCCGCGCATTCGGCGTCTCGCCGAACATCTCGGGTGCATACATCGCCTCGACGCGGCTGGGCGGCAGCGCGAAGTCGCCGACGTTGTTCAGGCGCACCGTGTATTCCATCTTCACTACGCCCTTGGGCAGGTACTCGTAGTAGCTGCGGAAGGCCTCGAAGCTGCGTTCCTCGAAAGCGGCCCAGCCGGCGCCGGACTTCTTCTCGCCCTGCGTGGCGATCTGCGAGTCGCGGCCGAGGCCGCCGCCGAGGATGGTCGCGCCGCCAGGAATCGGGTCGCTGATCACCACCCAGGTCATGTCGGCGCTGGCGTTCACTTCCAGCGTCACGCGCAGCACGTCGCCGCGGGTGTATTTGCCGGCTGTGGCCTGCTCGACCGGGGTGATGGTCTTCTTGATCGCATAGCCGGCCGCGAACGGTGCCTTCAGCTGCACGGCGGCAAGCGATTGCAGCGTGAGCCACGGCTTGCCGGTGCCTTGCTGGGTCACCAGCAGGGTGTCGCGCACCGGCGCGCCCGAAGGCGATGCAGCCCACGGCAGGAACATCGTGTTGTTCTTCAGGTTGCCCGGCGATGCGGGCGCGCCGAACATCGTGGTCTGGTTCGGTGCACCGGCGGCGTCGGTGGTCTTTACGCGCTCGACCTTGCTCCAGTCGACCTGCGCCTTCACCGCGCCGAGCGTGGCGGCCGTGACGCCTGCCACCGGCGTGCTCTCGAACACCTTGCTGAATTTCTCCAGCGCAAGCCCGCCCCACAGGTTGGCGGTGGTGGTGTGCCAGGCGCCGTTCTGCTGGCGGCCGATGAAGCCGTTGGCGAGCTTGCCGATGTCGTCCTTCCAGCTCGGGTCGTCCATCACGCTGAGCAGCAGGCGGGCGGTGTTGACGTCGCCGTTGGTCATGAGCCACCACCAGTAGTCGTCCTGCTCGGTGCTGAAGATGAGCTTGGTGCCCTGGTACGACAGTCGCGCCTTCAGCACGTTGTTGGCCTCGTCCAGGCGCTGCTGGCGCTGCGGCACGTCGTTCACGCGCTTCAGGATATTGAGCCAGTCGATCACCGCGCTGGTGGGCCACTGGTCCGGCGCGATGGTGATGCTGCCCAGCATGCTTCCCTTGGCCTTGCCGTAGCGCGAGAGCGCTTCGAGCGCGGCGAGCTTGCGCACGTCCAGGTCCTTGCGCGGGCTCCAGAACTCGCGCGTGATGCGGCCTTCGACAAACGCGATCAAGCCCGACTCCATCGGCGCGCGCACGTCGTCGGCGAGCGCGAAGGCGGGGTTGAGCTGCGCGGCCTCGTTCGTCGCTGCGAGCAGGTACGAGGTGAGGATGTCGCTGCCGCGGTTGGCTTCGCCGTCGCGCGGCGGGAAGTAGTTGGCCAGGCCGTCGCCGTCGAGGTATGTCGGCAACGTCGCCAGCACGCCCTGCCACATCTTCGCGTCGCGCAGGCCCACAGACTTGCTGGCCTTCTGTTCGAGGCAGATGAAGGGGTAGTTCGCGAACCAGTCCCGCACGCCCGGCAGGCCTTCGGCGAGCTTGGGCTGCAGAGAGAGCTTGAGGCCGCCGCGGCCGGGGAGGGCGTCGGCGGGCGGCGCCACGTCGAGCGTGAACGGACCGTCGATCTGCACCAGCGTGGCCTGCTGCACCGTGAGCGGCACCGCAGGCACGATGCGCTGGCGCACCTTGAGCGCGTCGCGCGCGCCGCCGAGGGTGTCTTTCGCCTCGATCTCCCACAGGATGGCTTCGGCACGCGTCTGCGCGAGCTGCGCGGGCGCGGTCACGGTCCATGCGACTTCACGCGCTTCGCCGGCCGGGATGTCCACGGTCTGCGTCTCCAGCGTGAGCAGGGTGGCGCGCGGCGTGGCCTCGACCTTCATCGGCTTCTGCGTGGTGTTGCGCAGCGTGATCTGGGCGCGGAACTGGTCGTCCTCGCGCACCAGCGGCGGCAGGCCGCTGATGATCTGCAGGTCCTGCGTGGCCTGGATGCTCGCCTGGCCGGTGCCGAAGAGGCTCGTGCCCGAATCGGCCACCGCCACGATCTTGAAGGTGGTGAGCGCGTCGTTCAGCGGCACCGTCACCACGGCCTGGCCGTTGGCGTCGAGCACCACCTTCGGGTTCCACACGAGCAGGGTGTCGAGCAGTTCGCGCGTCTGGCCCTTGCCGCCGCCGCCGCCCGCGGGCACGGCCTTGCGGCCGTAGTGGCGCCGGCCGACGATTTCCATCTGCGCGGTGGAGGTGCTCACGCCCCAGCTGCGGCGTTGCAGCATCGCGTTCAGCAGGTTCCAGCTGTCGTTGGGCATCAGCTCCAGCAGCGCCTGGTCGACCGCGGCCAGCGCCACTTCGGCGCCGGCGGCCGGCTTGCCGTCGGGCAGCTTGGCGGTGATGGTGACCTGCGCCTTGCTGCGGATCGGGTAGCTGGGCTTGTCGCTGGTGACTGTCACGTCCAGTTGGTGGGCGCGCGTGCCGACACGGATCTCGGCCATGCCCAGGCGATAGGCGGGTTTGCTCAGGTCGACCATCGCGGTGGGCGCGACGTATTCCTTGCCTTCGTACCAGAAGGCGGTCCACCACTCGCGCGGGGCCTTGAAGCCCCAGGTGAAGAAGCTGTACCACGGCACTTCGCGCAAACGGCCGCGCAGCGCGAGCACGCTGATGTACGCGTTCGGCCCCCATTCGGGCTTGACCTGCAGGGTGACCGTCGGGTCCTTGCCGTCGAGCTGCACGACATGGGTTTCGATGATGCCTTCGCGTTCCACCGAGACCAGCGCGGTCGCGAAGCGGAAGGGGCTGCGCACCTGGAACTTGGCGACCTCGCCGGGTTGGTAGCTCTTCTTCTCGGGCAGCACGTCGATGCGGTCGTTGTCCTCGCCGCCGAACCAGAGTTCGCCCTGCTTGGTCACGTAGACGGAGCTCACGGCCTTGCTGTCGCGGCCGTCGCTGTCGGTGGCGCTCGCCACGAGTTCGACTTCGCCGGCTTCCTTCAGCTCCGATTCGCACAGCAGCAGCCCGCGCGCATCGCTCTTGCCGCTGCAGACGGTGCCGATGTCCTTGGTCTCGGTCTTGTTGTCGTAGGTGTAGAAGCCGCCCACCATGCGCTTGCGGCTGGTGGTGGTGATGCGCGCCACGGCGCGCACGTTGAGCGTCACGCCGGCCTGGGGCTTGCCCGTGAGGTCGAGCGCGAGCGCCTGGAACTTGAGCTTCTGGCTGGTGGAGACCCAGCCTTCGGTCTTGATGCCGGCGATGACCGATGCGGGCCACAGCGTCTGCGTGCTGCGGATGGTCTGCACCTCGCCGTTCGGGTCGGCGTAGGTGGCTTCGAGCAGCAGCTCGCGCGCGGACTTCACCTTCGGCACCTTGTCGATCGTGACCTTGCCGGCGCCATCCTTGTTCAGGGTGAGCGGCAGCTTGTCGGCGATGACGCGGGTGTCGCTGGCGCTGTTGATGTCTTCGTCGGCGCCCGCGGTATCGGCTGCGGCGGCTGCCTGTGTGCCGTCGCCCTGGTCGGCGCGCGGCGGGTTGAAGCTGAAGGCGTCGTAGTCGGAAAAGCTTAAGGCTTTGCCGCGCACCATCGCCGACACCCGCACCGGCAGGTTGGCGGCGCCGCCGCCGGCCACGTAGTTGATCTGCACGTCGGTCGGCACGCTCGTTGCGGCCACCAGCGGTTTCTTCTCGGTGGGCGCGATGCGGCCTTCGAGCACGGGCAGGCGGAATTCCTCGACGCGGAACGTGCCGGTGCTGAAGCTGCGGCTGCCGCCGCCTTCGTCGCCATCTTCACCGTCGCCGTTGGCGTCCTTGCCGCCGCCGCTGCGCAGCATCACCTCGTACACGCCGAGCTTGGCGGCGGGCGGAATGGCAAAGCTGTTCTCCGCGCTCAGGCCGCCGGTGGCTGTCTTGCGCCAGGTGAGCGGCTGCGTGAAGCGCTGGCCGCTGCCGGTGTGGGTGACGACGAGCGTGTCGGGCCGGCTCTCCGGCAGGCCGAAGCCCTTGCTGGTCTGCGTGCGGATCAGGCTCTTCATCGACACCGTTTCGCCGGCGCGCAGGAGCGTGCGGTCGAAGATGGTGTGGGCGATGCGGTCGGGCTCGGGCTGCAGGTTGGTGGGTACGTTGAAGCGCCAGGGCTCGATGCCGCGCTGCCAGTCGCTGAAAGTGAAGGCGAGGTCTTCCACGCCCTTGTCGTCCTTGGCGCGGGCGCTCACGAACCAGGCGCCGCTGTCGTATTCGTTCGGGCCGTTGCAGCTGGGTGCCTGCGGCGACACGCCCTGCAGCGTGACGATGCCGTTGGCGTCGGTGGTGCCGGTGGCCACGGCCTTGCCGTCGCAGCTGGAGACGCGCACTTCGGCGCCCGCGACGACCTTGCCCTTGTCCAGCGTGGTGACCCAGGCCATCGAGTTCTCGCGGCCCAGCTTGAAGTGCACGGCCAGGTTGGTGGCCAGCGCGGTGGTGCGCACGTACATCGTGCGGCCGTCGGGGTAGCGCTCGTCGAGCAGGGTTTCGCCCAGTTTCTGCGAGGCGATTTCCAGCACATGGAAGCCGGGCGTCAGCGGAATGCCGATGACTTCGAAGGGGCGCGGATCGCCCGCGTCGGATTTCGGCATGTCGAGCGCCTTCACGCCCGGCTGGCCCGCCAGCAGCGACAGCATGCGGGTCTGCAGGCTGGTGCGGTTGTCCTTGTCGATGACGGGGGGCAGCGGACCCTTGACGTCCTTGCGTGCCTGTTCGCGCGAGACGGTGTAGCTGTCGTAGCGCCGCACCTTGCGGAACCACGCGATGATTTCCGCGTCGGTCTTCGGGTTCATGTCGCTGACCTTGCCGGGCGTGAGCGCCTGCACCATCAGCTGCGGCTCCACGCGGCGCACGGTCACCGGCATCATGGCCGGGGTGCCGGGCTCGGCGAGACGCTCGACCACGCCGAAGGGCGAGGCGGCGAACTTGGCGAGCGGCGGCATCGCGCCGGTCGCCACCTTCATCGGAAAGTTGCCGGGCGACGCCAGCGGCCGGCCCGAGGCGTCCTGGAAGTCCGCCGGCAGCCTGATGGAGAACTCCGTCTGCTCGGCAAAAGGCGGCTTGAACGTGACGGACTCGATCACCGTGTCCGGATTGGCCAGGTTGCCGTCGATCTCGGGGCTGAACATTTCCTTGGCGGTGTCCAGCTTGATCTGGGAAGCCAGGTGGCGCGACACCGGCGCGTTGAAGCGCAGCTCCATCGGGCGCAGCGGCAGGCAGGCGGCCTGTGCGTTCTCGCGCTCGCAGCTGAAGGACACCGCGAAGGGTTCGCGCACCTGGTAATCGAGCCGGCGCTCGACGTTGTTGGCAACGCCCGACGGCGTGGCCACGCCCTTGCCGTAGACGACCTGCACCTTGGCGCCCGGCGTCAGCGTGCGGTTGCACTGCATCGTGATGAAGCGCAGCGGCTCCTTCTCGGCCGCCTTGTCGCGGTTGAAGGCCTTGAGCACGCCCGCGCGCTGCTCGCCGTCGAGCAGCTTGACGGGAATGCGCTCGCCCACCCCGTCGGCCGCGCACCAGACGTTCTGGCGCACGCTCTCCAGCGTGGCCGCGCCGTTGAGCTCCAGCACGAACATCTGCTGCTCGTCGATGCGGGAATAGGTGCCCGGCATGTAGCTGCGCACGAACGGGCCGCCGCTATTGAATTGGTAGCGCTCCGGGCCGGTCAGCTCGCCGCCCGCGCTGGGCTTGAAGGTGGGAATGCGGGTGACGGTGCAGCGCACGCCGGGTGGCAGGTCGTTCTCGAAGTCGTAGACCCAGGCCTTGGCGTCGGTCCAGCGGCCGGTGCCCTTGCCGGCCTGTGCATCGGAGCAGCTCACCGAGAGCGGGGCGGGCGCCTTGGGGTCGCCGAAGTTGACGGCGGCCTGGTCGAACTTGGCGACGATCTGGCGCACGCGGGCCACTTCGCCTTGCGGGGTCAGGCTGGTGATCTGGAGTGCAAGGCTCGGACCGGCCAGCAGGGTACCTGCGGCCAGGAGCAACGAGGGAACGAAACGGGTCACGGAATCTCCTCCTTGGGGCAGCGCGCAGCGTAGCCGATTTGCGCGTCAGTACGGCAGTGCCAACCGTCATATGTCGTTCGCGGCCGGGCCCTGGTCAGGCGCGGTTTACATCAGCCTTCTTACAATCCATCCCGTCGTGCGTGCGCCGCGCAGACCGCCACCAAGACCTCGCCGCCGACCGATGAAACGCTACTGGGAAATAGACGCCTTGCGCGGGCTGATGCTCGTGCTGATGACCGTCACCCACCTTCCCACGCGGCTGACCGATCCGCTGGGCCAGCCTTTCGGGTTCGTCTCGGCCGCCGAGGGCTTCGTGCTGCTCTCGGCCTTCGTGGCGGGGCTGGTCTACAGCCGCATCGGCCATGTCCGTGGGGTCGAGTCGATGCGCGTCGCGTTCTGGCGGCGCGTGGTCAAGGTCTACCTGTGCCAGGCGGCGATCCTTTTGTTCCTGTTCACCGTGATTGCGGCGCTTGGGCTGCACATCGACCAGCCGGCGGTGAAGAACCTGGTGTCGTACTACCTGGCGGAGCCGCGCGACGGTTTCTTCTTCGGCCTGCTGCTCATCTACGAGCCGGCGCTGCTCGACATCCTGCCGATGTACATCTTCTTCATGCTCATGAGCCCGTGGGTGCTGGCCTTCGCCATGCGCCACGGCTGGACGCTGGTGATGGTTGCGAGCGTGGCCGTGTGGGCGGCGGCGCAATTCGGCATCAGCGAATGGATCTACGGCCTCGCCGTGCACTACCTGCACATTCCGGTGCCGTTCCACGAGATGGGTGCTTTCAACACCTACGCCTGGCAGTTCCTCTGGTTCGCGGGCCTGTGCATCGGCGCCACCCGCAACGGACCGCAGGCGCGGCCGCTGCGCTTTCCGTGGTGGCTGCTGGTGCTGGCGGCCGGCATCGCGCTCTACGGGGTCTACTGGCGCCACACAGGCATCAATGGCCAGGCGCCGTTCGGCGGCGACGTGGAGCTGAACCTGCTGTTCGACAAGTGGCAACTCGGCCCGCTGCGGCTCGTGAACCTCGTGGCGTTGGGCATCCTGGCGGTGCGCTTCGGGCCCTGGCTGATGCGCAGGATTCCGCGGCTGCATTGGCTGGAGGCGATGGGTTCGGCGTCGCTCCCGGTGTTCTGCGCGCACTTGGTGGCGGTGCTGCTGGTGCTGGCCTTCTACGGCGACAGCCAGACCGCGCGGCCCTGGTGGGGCGACGGGCTGCTGCTGCTCGCGGTGTACGCGGGGATGTACTTCGTGGCGCGGTTCACGCGCGGTGCCGATGTGCCGCCGCCGGCGGATGACGTGCCGACCGAGCCGGTGCGGGTCTAGCCATCGCGGTAACTTTTTTCGGGGGCGTGATGACGATGATCGATTCTGCTTTCTCCAGATATGTGCTGGCCGCGTGGGTACTGGCTTGGGGTGGAATGGCGCAGTCAGCCCTGTCGGACGCGGTTCAGCAGGAAGTGCAGCAACGCCTGGCCTGTTACGGCACCGCCGATCAGGGCGCGTGCGAAATCGCGCTTGGCGACAGTGGCACACCGTTCGGGCGTGTCTATCGCGGTCATGCGCTCATGCTGAGTTCGAAGGTCGATGCGACTGTCCGTGCGCGCGCGATGGAAGACTTCCGCTTCGCGGCGGCGCAAGGCTATCCCCCCGCCTATGAAGCCCTCGCAATCCATCTCGAGCGAGGTTCCGACAGAAGCGAGAGCCTTCGTTGGCGCTGGCTCGCGGCCGAGCATGGCATCGCAGATGCGGCGAAACAGCTGGGCGGGCGCATCGGCCTTGACGGCCGGGACCGGAAGTCGGTGGCCGATCGCATGTTCCTTTCCTGGATTTCCTGTCACCCGGCCTCGTTCGATACCGGTGGCCACATGACGTTCAGGCTGTACGAGGCGCGCAAGGCGTCACCGAGCGTGGACTTTGCGCAGACGGTGGCGCAGAGGCACGCGGTGCTTCTGCGGGAAGCTGAATCGAAAGCAGCAAACTTCCTGCGCGGCTGCGTGCCGGGCACCTACTACCTGGGTAGCTTGCCCGCTGCCGAGCAGGTCGAGGTGCGCAGGGAAGTGCGCGCACGCATGGTTCAGACGCTGAAGAACATCCGGGAAGCGGCGCAAAAATTTCCGGACCTGGAGCTGCTCACGCTCCCCGAATACCAGGATCTCCTGCCGCCGCCCTGATGGCGTTCAAGGCAGGCTGGAGGCGGGCGTTCCCGTGACCGGTACGTCGGCACCTGGCAGGTGCGACGCAATCACCGAGTGCCACAGCCGGTAGCCCGCATCCGTCATGTGCAGCCTGTCCCCGCGGAACAACTCCATCCGCGGCCGGCCGTCGGCGCCGAGCATCGGCGTGTAGATGTCGATGAACTCGCTGTTGGGCAGCAGGTTGAGGTAGGCCGAGATCACGTGGTTGGTCTCGCGGATCTGCGGCATCAGCTGCTCGCGCGACGGGCTGGGCTTGACCGAGATGAAGCTGATGCGCGCATCCGGGAGCTCGGCGCGCACCGCGTTGGCAAAGCGCGCGAAGCTGTCGAGCACCTGCAGCGGCGTGCGGCCCTCGGCCAGGTCGTTGTCGCCGGCATACACCACCACCTGCCGCGGCTTGTAGCGCACCACCAGTTCGCGGGCGAACAGGCTGCAGTCGGCCAGCGTCGAGCCGCCGAAGCCGCGGTTGACGACGCCGCCGGGCACGCGGGCAAAGTCCTGCGCAAGGCGGGTCCACATGCGCACGGTGGAGCTGCCCACGAACACCACGCCGCCCGGGGGCGGCAGGCGCTCCTGGTCGGCGCGTGCGAAGGCCGCGAGCTCGTTGTGCCAGCGGGCCTTGGCGGCGAGGTAGTCGGAGGTGGCGTCCGCGGCGGTGGCGCCGTCCGCCTCGTAGGGGAAGGCGGCCGAGGCGGTCTGGGCGTGGGAGGCAAGCGCCGCCATCAGCAGCGCGGCCGCGGCCAGCGCGGATTTCATCGAAGGCATCGGAAAGACGGAAGAAAGCAAATCAGATTGTTTTTTCGATCAGGGCGCCCTTGAACACGACGGGACCCTTCGGAGCGCTGCCCGGTGGCACGCCGCCCTTGGCTTCCAGGGTAACGGCCAGGGTCGGCACCTGGTGCACATCGGATTCTGACGCAGCCAGCCGCAGGGCCGGTGCGTTGTCGAGCACGCCGAGCGAACGCGGCGCGCCGCCGGGCGGCAGGGCCCAGAGCTGCAGCGACTTGTCGGTGCCTTCGCTGTAGCTGCCCACGCGCTGCAGCACCAGCTGCTTCTTCTTCGGATCGAAGGTCACCAGCAGCGAGGCGGCGGCCTGGTCGTCGGACAGCACGGCCACGTACTGCACGGCCGGCGCGTTGATCAATTGGTCGCGCAGGTTCAGGCCCACCACCACCGCCAGCACGGTGGCCAGCGCGCCGGCGGCCGTGGCGCCGCGCCAGAGCGCCAGGCTGCTGAGCCATCCGCCTTGCGGCTTGGCGGCGTCCCGGGCATTGGCATCGTCGCGCTGCCGCTCGATGGCGTGCTGCGCCTTCTCGGCATCGATGATGTTGCGGATGCGGGTCCAGACGGCGGCGTCGGGAACGATCGGGCTCTGCAGCTCGGTCATGCTCGCGAGCCGGCTCTGCCAGACCAGCGCCGCGGCGCGCACCGGCGCCTGTTCGCGCGCCAGGGCTTCGAAACGGCGGCGGGCGCCGCCGCGCAGGGTGCCGAGCGCATGGCTCGCGGCCAGCAGTTCGAGCAGTTCGGGGTGGGCGGTGAGGTTCATGAGGGGGCTGCTTTCTTCACCGTCACGCAAAGCGTCCCATGCAGACGCGCAGTTTTTCCAGGCCGCGCCGGATCCAGGTCTTGACCGTGCCCAGCGGCAGCTTGAGCTGCTCGGCCAGTTCGCCGTGGCTCATCTCGCGCAGGTAGGCCAGGCTGACCACTTCGCGCTGCTTGCCTTCGAGCTGGCGAAGGCACTGGTGCAGCGCCCAGGCCTGTTCGCTCGCATCGGCCGTGTCGGCGGGGTTGGGCGCATCCGATTCGAGGGTGTCGGCCATCAGCTCGTCGAACTCCTGCGTGAGCTGGGCGCGGTCGGCGGTGCGGCGGCGCAAGAGGTCGAGCGCACGGCTGCGCACGATCAGGCCCAGCCAGGCGAGCGGCGGGCTCAGCGTGGCGCGGTAGTCGCCGGCCACGCGCCAGACCGTCAGAAAAGCCTCTTGCAGCACATCCTCGGCCCACTCGCGCTGCCGGACCACGCGCATCGCCAGGCCCATGAGCTTGGGCGCAGTGCGGTCGTAGAGCTGGCGCAGGGCGGCTTCGTCGCGATGGCCGATCCGATCGATCAGCGCCATCAGTTCGGCGTCGGGGCTGGGTGCTGTCATCGGCGGATTGTCGGGCATCGCTGGGCATGGACAAGGTACGGCCCCGCCGGGTCGCCGGATTCAAACAACAGACCTCCAGAACCCCAGCCAACCCCGGTTTTGGAAACATTCGTTAACGTATACTGCCCCGCAAAATCGGAGCGGGGCCGCGCATGCGCGGGAGGCGGAATGAAGCAAATTGCGATCGTCATCGTGCTCTGCGTGGGCGCGTGGTACTTCTTTGTCGGCGGCCGCAAGCTCGACGAGCCGATGGTGCGCGACTACTACTACAAGGAAGCGCGCGCCATTTCCGCCAACGACGCCGACAAGCTGTGCAAGCAGCTCAGCCGCAAGGCCGTCATCGAGAGCAAGACCACGATGATGGGCAAGACGGTGGAGACCACGCACAACCGTGACGAGGCCTGCGAGGCCCAGCACCGGACCTTCGAGAAGCTGCGCGGGATCAGCGACCAGGTCGGCAGCATCCTCGCCATCGAGTACGACTACCACATCGACAGCGTCGAGCTTGCGCCAGACCGCAAGAGCGCCACCGTCCAGGGCACCAGCGTGCTCAAGATGGGCGAGTCGATCCTCCAGTTCAAGACCAGCTTCACCCAGCGCCTGGAGCGCGAGCTGGGCCAGGTGCGCCTCGTGCATGCCGACGAGGCCACCGTGGTGCGCGTGGGCGGCCGCGGCGCCATGAGCCAGAGCGACTTCTTCCGCAAATAAGGGTCGGCCATGATCGTCCAGGATTCACTGCCACCCCCGCCGCCGTTCTGGCACCGCCTCAACAGCTTCTTCGCCTTTCCGCTCCAGTTGCGGCCGCTGGCCTATGGCCTCGTGCTGTCGTTCTGCAGCCTGCTTTTCGAGGCGGTGTTCTTCCTGCCCGACGCGCTGGCGTTCATCGTCATCGAGATCGGCATCATGCTGGCGGCCAGCCGCTACGGCTTCAAGATCACCGCGCTCGGTGCGCGCGGCATCTGGCAGTCGGCCGACTTCGCGCGCGAATCGAGCGACGAGTGGACCTACCTGCCGTGGAAGCTCTTCGCCATCTCGCTGGTGCAGGGTTTCCTGATCGGCTGGCTCGCGTGGTACGAGCCGGTGCTGGGCACCGTCGCGCTGTTCGTCATGTCGTTCAGCTTCCCGGCCGCGGTGCTGGTGCTGGTGCAGTCGGGCAGCTTCTTCCAGGCGATGAACCCCGGGCATGTGTGGGATGCGATCCGCACCGTCGGCTGGCCCTATGCGCTGCTGTGCCTGTTCCTGTTCATGCTGAGCACGGGTGCGCAGATCGCCATTTCGATGGTGGTGCCGATGTTCGACGGCCGCATCATCCTGCCGATCGTCAACTTCGCGTTCATCTACTTCGGCTGGGTCATGGCGAGCCTGCTGGGCTACGTGATGTACCAGCACCACGACGCCTTCGGCATCGACGTGGTGCCCGGCGGCGGCGTGGGCGATGGCATGCCGGTGGACCGCCGCACGCCCGCGCAGATCGCCGCGCAGCGCATCGATGCCGAGGTGGCGCAGTTCATCACCGAAGGCGACCTGCCCGCGGCGCTGGGCACCGCCTACGAGGCGCAGCGCACCGCCCCCATCGACGACCTGGCCGCGCAGCGCCGCTATTACCGGGTACTGTCGATGATGCCGGACAAGCAGAGCACGATGCTCGACCAGGCCAAGCGCTTCATTCCGCTGCTGATGCGGCGCGATCTGTCGTCCGAAGCACTCAAGGTCTTCAAGGCCTGCCGCGAAAAGGACAAGGCCTTCTCGCTCGACGACGCTGTCATGGTGATCGCGATGGCGCGCGCCGAATGGCGCAACGGCGATGCGCACGCCACGCTGGCGCTGCTGTCGGGGTTCGACCGGCGCTTCCGTGGGCACGAGGCGATTCCGCAAGCTTATGAACTCGCGGCGCGCGCGCTTGTGCAGGGCCTGGGACGCGCCGACATGGCGCAGCCCATCCTCACCACGATGGAGTCGCGCTACCCCGACAGCGAGCAGACGCAGGAAGTGCGCTGGCTGCTGCGGCCGGCCGCAGCAGCCTAGTCAGCCGTTCCCGTCCGCGCCTTCGCTCCAGCCGCCACCCAGCGTCCTGTAGATCGTGAGCCGGTTGGTCTGCTCGGTGAGCTGCAGGCCGATCAGCGTCTGCTGCGCCGCGTAGTGGGCGCGCTGCGCGTCCAGCACATCGAGGAAGCTGCTCGCGCCGCTCCTGAAGAGCGACTGCGACAGCTCGAAGCTGCGCGAGGTCGCACCCAACAGCGAGCGCTGCGCATCGAGCCGTTCGGCCAGCGTGCGGCGCTCGGCCAGCGCATCGGCCACTTCGCGGAAGGCGGTCTGCACCGTCTTCTCGTAGGTCGCGAGCTGGATCTTCTGCTGCGCCTCGGCCACTTTCAGGTTCGAGCGGTTCGCACCGCCGTCGAAGATCGGCACGCTGATCGATGGCGCAAAGCTCCACGCCTTGCTGCCGCTCGTGAACAGGCCCGAGAGCGTGCTGCTCGCCGTACCCGCCGAAGCCGTGAGCGCGATGCGCGGAAAGAAGGCCGCGCGCGCCGCGCCGATGTCGGCGTTGCTTGCGCGCAGGGCGTGCTCGGCGGCGCGCACGTCGGGGCGCTGCTGCAGCACGTTCGACGAGAGGCCTGCCGGGGGCACGAGCAGTTGCGCGGCTTCGGCCGTCGCCGTGGTCGGCAGCAGCTCTGCCGGTGGCGTGGTGCCTACCAGCAGGGCGAGTGCGTTGCGGTCCTGTTCCACCAGACTGTCGAACGCGGCGGCGTCCGCCCGCGCGGCATCCACCGTGCTCTGCGACTGCGCGAGCGCCAGGCCCGATTGCGAACCCAGCGCATGGCTGCGCTGGATCAGGTCATAGGACTTGCGTTGGCTCTCGAGCGTGCTGCGCGCGAGCGCCAGGCGCTGCTCGTCCGCGGCCAGCTGCAGCCAGGCCGTGGCCACGGAAGCCACCAGGCTGATCTGCGTGCTGCGCCGGGTTTCCTCGGTCTGGAAGTAGCTCTGCAACGCCGATTCGCCGAGGTTGCGCACGCGGCCGAACAGGTCGAGCTCGTAGGCCGTCATGCCGAGGTCGGCGCTGTACTGCGAAGAGATGCGTGCCTCGCCGCTGGTCGAGAGGCTGCCCGGCGTGCGCGAGCGGCTGCCGCCCGCGCCGGCCTCGATGGTCGGGAACAGGCCCGCGCGCGCAATGCCGTACTGGGCGCGTGCGCGCTCGATGTTGAGCGCCGCCACGCGCAGGTCGCGGTTGTTGGCGAGCGCGAGTTCGATCACGCCCTGCAGCTGCTTGTCGACGAAGAAATCGCGCCAGTTGACGTCGAGCGGCGTGGCCGTGGCGACGCCGCCCGAAGGCAAGGCCTGCGGTACGGGCGAGGCCGGCGTTTCATACGCTGGCGCGAGGCTGATGCAGCCCGAGAGCACCACCGAAGCCATGGCCGCGCAGGCCAGCGTGCGCAGCGGAAAGCGGGAAAGGGATGTGCGTCGCATCAGTGGCCTCCCTGTTCCACCGTGGACGCAGGCAATGCGTCCGTCGATTCGGCCTTGGCCGGCTTGCGCCTGCCCTCCAGCCACCCGCGGATCAGCGCGAAGAACAACGGCACGAAGAAGATGCCGAGCGCGGTGCCCACCACCATGCCGCCCAGCACCGCGGTGCCGATCGACTGGCGGCCACCCGCGCCCGCGCCGGTGCCGATGGCCAGCGGCAGCACGCCGAAGCCGAAGGCCAGCGAGGTCATCAGGATCGGGCGCAGCCGCAGGCGCACCGCTTCCAGCGTCGCCTCGATCACGCCCTTGCCCTGCTCCTGCAACTGCTTGGCGAACTCCACGATCAGGATCGCGTTCTTCGACGAGAGCCCCACCGTCGTCAGCAGGCCGACCTGGAAGTACACGTCGTTGCTCAGGCCCCGGAAGCTGGTGAACAGCAGCGCCCCCACGATGCCCAGTGGCACCACCAGGATCACCGAGAACGGCACCGACCAGCTCTCGTAGAGCGCCGCCAGGCACAGGAACACGAACAGGATCGAGATCGCGTAGAGCACCGGCGCCTGCGCGCCCGAGAGCCGTTCCTGGAACGACGCGCCGGTCCATTCGTAGCCGATGCCGGGCGGCATCTGCTTCATCACTTCGTCCACCGCGGCCATGGCGTCACCCGAACTCACGCCCGGTGCGGCATCGCCCACGAACTCGTAGCTCGGGCTGCCGTTGTAGCGCTGAAGCTGCGGCGAGCCATACGTCCAGCGCGAACTCGAGAACGCCGGGAACGACACCATCTGCCCCAGGCTGTTGCGCACGCTCCAGCGGTCGATGTCGGCGGGCAGCATGCGAAAGGCGGTGTCGCCCTGCATGTACACGCGCTTGACGCGGCCGTTGTCCAGGAAGTCGTTGATGTAGGTGCCGCCCATCGCGCTCGAGAGCGTGCTGTCGATGTCGGCGGTGGCCAGGCTCGCCGCGCCGGCGCGGGCGTCGTCGATGTCCACCGCGAACTGCGGCGTGTCGTCCAGGTTGTTGCTGCGCACGTTCACGACCGCGTCGGAGCGCTTGGAGAGCAGTTCGATGACCTGGTCGCGCGCCTTCACCAGCGCGTCGTGGCCGAGGCCGTTGACGTCCTTCAGGTGGAAGTTGAAGCCCGCGTTGGCACCCAGCCCGCGCACCGCCGGCGGCAGCAGCACGAACACGCGCGCATCGCGGATGGTCGACAGGTCCTTGTTGGCGCGGCGCGCGAGCGCGGCGGCCGATTGCCCGTCGCCTTCGCGCTCGGCCCAGTCCTTGAGCTTGACGAAGGCGCGCGCCGAACTCTGGTCGCCGTTCTGCCCGGTGATGACGTTCACGCTCACCACCTCGGGCTGCCTGGTGAAGTAGTCCTGCATCTGCGTGACCACCGGCTGCAGCCGCGCGTCCGAAGCGCCCGGCGGCAGCGTCACCTGCACCTGCAGGAAGGCCTGGTCCTCGTCGGGCAGGAAGGAGGTGGGCAGGCGCATGAACAGCACCGCCATCGCGGCCGCGATCAGCAGGTACACCACGAGGCTGCGCTTGCCGCGCCGCACGATGCCGCCCACGATGCCCTGGTAGCGGTCGGCGCCCTTGTCGAAGTTGCGGTTGAAGCCTGCGAAGAAACGGTCGACTGCTCCCAGCATGCCCTTCCGCGGCACCGCGTGCTGGCCCTTGGCAACAGGCTTGAGCAGCGTCGCGCACAGCGCCGGCGTGAGCGTGAGCGCCACGAGAACCGACAGCGCCATCGCCGAGACGATGGTGATCGAGAACTGCCGGTAGATCACGCCGGTCGAGCCGCCGAAGAAGGCCATCGGGATGAACACCGCCGACAGCACCAGCGCAATGCCCACCAGCGCGGGCGTGATCTCGGCCATCGACTTGCGCGTGGCTTCCTTGGGCGAGAGGCCCTCTTCATGCATCACGCGCTCGACGTTCTCGACCACCACGATGGCATCGTCCACCAGCAGGCCGATGGCCAGCACCATGCCGAACATGGTGAGCGTGTTGATCGAGTAGCCCGCAATGGAGAGCACGCCGAAGGTGCCCAGGAGCACCACCGGCACTGCGATGGCCGGGATCAGCGTCGCGCGGAAGTTCTGCAGGAAGATGTACATCACCAGCACGACCAGCAGCATCGCTTCGGCCAGCGCCTTGACCACCTCGTCGATCGACGCGCTCACGAAGGGCGTGGTGTCGTAGCTCACGAAGGTCTGCAGCTGGTTCGGAAAGAGCGGCTGCAGCTCGGCCACCTTGGCCTTTACCGCCTCGGCCACCTGCACCGCGTTGGCGCCGTCGGCCAGCACCACGCCCAGGCCTGCGCCGGGGCGGCCGCCCAGCTGCGAGCGCACCGTGAGGTTCTCGGCGCCCAGCTCCACGCGCGCCACGTCGCGCAGGCGCACTACGGCGCCGTCGGGCGTGGCGCGCAGCACCACGTTCTCGAACTGCTCGACGGTCTGCAGCTTGCTGCGGGCGGTGATGGTGGCGTTGAGCTGCTGCTGCGCCCCGGCCGGCAGCGCGCCCAGTTGGCCGGCCGAGACCTGCGCGTTCTGCGCGGTGATGGCGCTGCCCACGTCCGAGGGCATGAGCGCGTACTTGCGCAGCTTGTCGGGGTCGAGCCAGAGGCGCATCGCGTAGCCGGTGCCGAGTGTCTGCACTTCGCCCACGCCGTCGATGCGGCTGATCACGTCGACCAGGTTGCTGCTGATGTAGTCGCCCACGTCCACCGCGGAGGCGCTGCCGTCGCCCGAGTACATCGAGACGATCAGCAAGAAGTCGTTGCCGCCCTTGGTGACCGTGACGCCGCGGCTCTGCACCTGCTGCGGCAGGCGCGACATGGCCTGCTGCAGCTTGTTCTGCACCTGCATCTGGGCCACGTCGATGTTGGTGCCCGCGTTGAAGGTGAGCGACAGGCGCGCCACGCCTGAGGAGTTGCTGGTCGACTGCATGTAGAGCAGGTTGTCCAGCCCCTTCATCTGCTGCTCGATGACCTGGGTGACCGAGTCTTCGACCGTCTTGGCCGAGGCGCCGGTGTAGGTGGCGTTGATCGACACGCGCGGCGGCGCGATATCGGGGTACTGCTCCAGCGGCAGCGTGCGGATGGCCATCAGCCCGGCGAGCATGATGACGATGGAAAGCACCCACGCGAAGATGGGGCGGTCGATGAAGAACTGGGCCATGGCGGGGCCTCAGCGCGCGACGGTGGCGGAGGCGGCGTCGGGCGTTGCAGCCGCCACGGGGCTTGTCACCGGCTTCGCGCCGAGGTCGACCACGCGCACCTTGTCGCCGACCTTCACGCGCTGCGAGCCTTCCATCATCACGCGGTCGCCCGCGGCCAGGCCGTCGATCACCTGCCACTGCGTGCCGACCGCGCGGCCCACGCTGATCGGCCGCTTCGCCACCTTGTTCTCGGTGTCGATCACCAGCGCCGAGGCGCTGCCGTCCGGCGAGCGCGTGACGGCCTGCTGCGGCACCAGCAGCGCGGCCTGGTTCACGCCTTCCTGCAGCACCGCGCGCACGTACATGCCGGGCATCAGCAGCCGGTCGGGGTTGGGCACCACCGCGCGCAGCGTGACGCTGCCGGTGCCGGCATCGACCGTGACGCCGCTGAAGGTCAGGCGCCCGGCATGCGGGTACTTGCTGCCGTCCTCCAGCAGCAGCTGGATGCTCGCCTCGGCGCCGCTCGCGCGCTGCAGCCGGCCGCTGGCCAGTTCGCGCTTCAGGCGCAGCAGTTCGCTGCTCGATTGCGTGACATGCACGTGGATCGGGTCGAGCTGCTGCACGGTGGTCATGGCCGCCGCCTGGTTGGCGGTGACCAGCGCGCCCGGGGTCACGGTCGAGAGTTCGGCCCAGCCGGTGATCGGCGAGGTGATGCGCGTGTAGCCCAGCTGGATGCGCGCGGTCTGCTCGGCCGCGCGGGCCACGCCGAGGTCGGCTTCGGCCTGCTGCTCGGCGGCCTGCGATTCGTCGAACACCTGGCGGCTGATGGCATCGATCTTCACCAGCTCGGCGTTGCGCTTCGCCACCGTGCGGGCCGTGGCCAGGGCGGACTCGGCCTTGCGCACGCTGGCTTGTGCGCTCGCATGGGCCGCCTGCAGCGAGGCCGGGTCGAGCTGGTAGAGCACCTGTCCGGCCTTGACCTGCGAGCCTTCTGTAAAGAGCCGTTCCTTCAGGATGCCGCCGACCTGCGGGCGGATCTCGGCGATCACCGGCGCGGCGGTGCGGCCAGGGAGCTCGGTGCTCAGGGCGAGGGTTTCATGCTTGAGCGTGACGACGCCGACTTCCTTTTCCGGTGCGGCGGCTGCCTTGGATGCGGTGGGCGTCTCCACGCTGGTGCGTGAACACCCTGCGAGCGCGGCGATGGCCAGGGCGGTCAAGAGCAGAGCAAAGCGGGAGGAGGTGTGGTCAGGCATGAATCAGGCAACGGAAGTAAGAAAAAAGCCCCGGATGGAGCGGGCGGGCAGCCCCAAGTTCAATGAGGCGCGGGCGCAAGGGCCGGCTTTACACGCGAGACGCAGCAATTGCAGTGCCTGCAACGCCATATGGTGGCCGCGCCGGTCTACAGGGGCATGACAGCCCCAGGGGACGGCGTGGTTTCAGGCGCGCTGCAGGGCGCGTGTGACCATGTCGTTGGGCGCGAGCCGCAGCAGGTGCGGCAGGAGGCCGATCGCCTTCTCGCGCTCGCCCGCGTGCAAGAGGCCGTTGGCGCACACCGAGAGCGTGTCCGCCAGCTGCGGATGGTCGGGCGCCGTCTTCAGCAGGATGCGGCACAGCATGTCGGCATCGCCGAACTCGCGGATGCGTGCGAACCGACGTGCGAGCCGCGCCATGTCGTCGGGCTTCAGGCGCAGGCCGGGCCTGGCCTGGTCCAGGTAGGTGCGGTAGCTCGCGTGCTGCAGGGCGATCGTCTCGGGGTCGGTGGCGGGCAGGCGGAAGATGCGGCGCGCGGCCTGGTGGAAGTCTTCGCTCGCGGGCTGGAGGCGCGCGGTGTTGAACCAGGCGCGCAGCGTGTCGGTGTCGCCGGGGCGCAGGGCGGCTGCGGCGCGCCACTCGGCGGCGGCCTGCTCGAACTTCATCGCGGCGCCCAGCCGGCGGGCGGCGGCCACGTGCGCATCGAAGCGGTCGTCGTCGTTCACCATTTCCGACTTCACCGTCTCGGGCGTCTTCACGCGGCCCAGCAGCATGGCGCCGCCCATCAGCGCGGCGCCCGTGAGCAGGCCGCCCAGGTGGGCCATGTAGGCGACGCCCTCGTCGGCGAGCCAGTGCTGCATCAGCTCGTTGACGATCCAGGCCGGCAGCAGCAGCAGGGCCGGCGCGCTGACGTAGTTGAAATAGAAGAACAGCTGGTAGAAAAAGCGGATGCGCCGCAGCCGGTACATCACCGCGTACATGCCCATCAGCGCCGAGACCCCGCCCGAGGCGCCCAGCCCGAAGGATCCCTTGCCCGCATAGGCCCAGGCGGCCAGCGCCGAGGCGCCCACGCAGCCCAGCAGGTAGAAGCTGAGGTAGGTGCTGCGGCCCAGCGCCAGCTCGACCGAGGCGCCAAACAGGAAGAGGAACAGCATGTTGCCCAGCAGGTGGCCGGTGCTGCCGTGCAGGAAGGCGGAGGTGATGAGGGTCCAGGGCTTGCTGAACCCGGCGTCCTTGCCGTAGTCCTGCGCCCAGCGCTCGGTGAAGGGGGCGGGCAGCATCGACTCGTACTGCTGGCGGTCGCGCTTCCACTCGGCGTACTGCGGGTGGGCGGGTGTGATGATCTCTTCGGCCTTCAGCTTCTTCTGGAAGGCCCTGTCCTGTTCCATGGCCTGGATCAACTGGTCGTAGACCTCGGCCTTCAACATGCGTTCGCCCAGCTTGCCGCGCTTCGCGTCGGTCTTCTTCAGCCACTCCACGAACGGCGGCAGTTCCAGCTCGGGCAGCACGCTCTTGGCGTAGTAGCGGGCGGCGCGCTCGCGGCCGTTCTCCTCGCTGGTCTGCGGTCCCCACCACACGATCATGTTCACGAGGATCAGTAGCACCGTCAGCCACGGCGGGTTGCGCCAGCTCGGCTTGTTCTCGAGCGGGATGGCGTAGAACACGGTGGGGGGCCGGTTGCTGCTGCTGCGGTGCCGCGATCAGCCGAGCCGCTTGCGGTGGCGCGCGATCTGCGCCTTCACCTGCGCAGGCGCGGTGCCGCCGAGGATGTTGCGTGCGTTCAGCGAACCGCGCAGGCTCAGCACGTCGTACACGTCCTTCTCGATGTTCGGGTTGAACTGCTGCAGCACGGCCAGCGGCAGCTCGGCCAGGTCGACCTTGTGCGAGGTGGCGGCCTTCACGGCGTGCGCGACGGTTTCGTGCGCGTCGCGGAACGGCAGGCCCTTCTTCACGAGGTAGTCGGCCAGGTCCGTGGCGGTGGCGTAGCCGCGCAGCGCCGCGGCTTCCATCGCCTCCGGCTTCACGGTGATGCCGCCGATCATCTCGGCAAAGATGCGCAGGGTGTCCTTGAGCGTGTCGACGGTGTCGAACAGCGGCTCCTTGTCTTCCTGGTTGTCCTTGTTGTAGGCCAGCGGCTGGCCCTTCATGAGCGTGATGAGCGCCATCAGGTGGCCGACCACGCGGCCGGTCTTGCCACGGGCCAGCTCGGGCACGTCGGGGTTCTTCTTCTGCGGCATGATCGACGAGCCCGTGGTGAAGCGGTCGGCGATCTGGATGAAGCCGAAGTTCTGGCTCATCCACAGGATCAGCTCTTCGCTCATGCGGCTGATGTGCACCATGCACAGGCTGGCCGCGGCGGTGAACTCGATCGCGAAGTCGCGGTCGCTCACGGCGTCCAGGCTGTTCTGGCAGACGCCGTCCATGTTCAGCGTCCTGGCGACCAGTTCCCGGTCGAGCGGGTAGCTGGTGCCGGCGAGGGCTGCGGCGCCCAGCGGCAGGCGGTTGACGCGGCGGCGCACTTCGCCCATGCGCTCGGCATCGCGGCTGAACATTTCCACGTACGCCAGCATGTGATGGCCGAAGCTCACCGGCTGGGCCACCTGCAGGTGGGTGAAGCCAGGGAGGATCACCTCGACGTTCTTCTCGGCAATGTCCACCAGCGCCTTCTGCAGCTCCGTGAGCAGGTCGCCGATGAGGTCGATCTCGCCGCGCAGCCACAGGCGCACGTCGGTGGCCACCTGGTCGTTGCGGCTGCGGCCGGTGTGCAGGCGCTTGCCGGCATCGCCCACGAGCTGGGTCAAGCGCGCCTCGATGTTCAGGTGCACGTCTTCCAGGTCGAGTTTCCACTCGAAGGCGCCCGATTCGATCTCGCTGCGAATCTGCGCCATCCCACGTTCGATTTCGGCGTGGTCCTGCTTTTGAATGATGCCCTGGGCGGCGAGCATGCCGGCATGGGCGAGGGAGCCCTCGATGTCGGCCTGCCAGAGGCGCTTGTCGAAGAAGACGCTGGAGGTGTAGCGCTTCACCAGGTCGCTCATCGGTTCGGAGAAAAGGGCCGACCAGGCTTCGGATTTCTTGTCGAGTTGGTTTTGGGTCATGGGAGCCGTCCAGGAGGCAATAATGGGTTGGTCACCCGATGTAACTGTGATGTCTGCGATGCGCAACCCGGCGATTTTATCGGCCACCTCTGGCTCCACGCCCCCGACGCCGTCGGAGAGGGCTCGTGCGCCCCTGCGCGGCGGGCCCTCGCTGTTCGATGCGTGCCAGATCGGGGTGGTGCTGCGCACTGTGGTGTTCGTCGAGGTGGTGGTGGCCATTGCCGCGCTCTTCGTGGTCTCCACGCCCGGCGAATGGCTGGTGCAGACCGCCACCGTCACCGGCGGCGCCTTGCCGGCGACCCTGTTGTGGCTGGTGACGGCCTGCGGGCTCAAGAAGCAGTTGCGGCGGTTGCCGCGCCAGTGGCAGTACGCGGCCGGCGCCCTGCTCGGTGCGCTCGCATCGCTCTATGGCTGCGGCCTCTTGCGCCTGACGGGCGTGCTGGCCAATGCGCCGTGGCTGGCCAGCGGCCTGGCCGGCGCGCTCTTCGCAGGTCTGGTCATGACTGCGATGGCCCTGCGCGCGCGCGGCCAGACGCCCGCCGCGACCACGGCCCGGCTCGAGGAACTGCAATCGCGCATCCGCCCCCACTTTCTCTTCAACACGCTCAACAGCGCCATCGCCCTCGTGCGCGAGGAGCCCGCCAAGGCCGAGACCATGCTCGAAGACCTGGCCGAGCTGTTCCGTCAGGCGCTGGCCGACCCGGGCGAATCGGGCACGCTGGCCGATGAGATCGCGCTCGCCGAGCGTTACCTGGCGATCGAGCAGGTGCGCTTCGGCGAGCGGTTGCGCATCCGCTGGGATCTCGACGCCGCTGCCAGCAACGCGCGACTGCCGCCGCTCCTGCTGCAGCCGCTGGTCGAGAACGCCATCAAGCACGGCGTGGAGCCCAGCCCCGAGGGCGCCAAGCTGCGCATCCGCACCGAGCGGCGCGGCAGCATGGTGGTGATCGAGGTGGTCAACAGCCTGCCGCCGTTGCGCTGGGCCGACGAGCCGCTGCCGCGAGGCCACGGCATTGCGTTGGCCAACGTGCGCGACCGGCTGCGCCTGCTCCACGACATGCAGATGCAGTTCAGCGCCGGCATGGACCAGAAAAACTACCGGGTACGCATCGCGATCCCCGCCGAATCATCATGACCCTCAAGACCCTGATCGTCGACGACGAAGCCCTGGCGCGTTCCCGCATGCGCACCCTGCTGCGCGACTGCACCACGCCCGCCGCCGAAGTGGTGGCCGAGGCCTCGCAGGGCGCGGAGGCGCAGCAGCACCTGGCCACGATGGACCTCGACCTGGTGCTGCTCGACGTGCACATGCCCGGCGTCGACGGCATCGAGGTGGCGCGCGCGCTGCGCAGCAACCCCGATGCGCCGGCCGTGGTGTTCGTCACGGCGCATGCGACGCACGCGGTCACTGCCTTCGAGCTCGACGCGGTCGACTACCTGACCAAGCCGGTGCGCGCCGAGCGGCTGCAGCAGGCGCTGCTGAAAGCCGAGCGCTTCCTGAAGGAGCGCCGCGCGCTGCAGGCCGAGGCGGTGCCCGAGACCGTGCTGATCCAGGACCGCGGCCGCGCCGAGCGGGTGCCGCTGTCCGAGGTGCTGTACCTGAAGTCCGAATACAAGTACCTCACCGTGCGCACCGCCACGCGCAGCCACATCCTCGATGGCTCGCTCAACGAGTTCGAGGAGCGCTATCCGAACCGCTTCCTGCGGGTGCACCGCAATGCGCTGGTGGCCCGCTCGGCCATCCGCGCGCTAGAGAAATACGACGACGGCGAAGACGCCGAAGGCTGGGCCCTCAGGCTCGATGCGATTCCCGAACCCGTCGCGGTGTCGCGGCGACAGCTCGCCGCCGTGCGCGAGGTGCTCAAGGAAACGCGATGACCGACGAACACAAGCCTCCCACGCCAGATAAACCCCCGACTGCGGAGGCGCTACAGCCCGAGCCGGCGCCCCCGCCCCCGGCCGTCGAAGCTTCGGAGACGCCTTCTCCTGCCGCCCCTGCGACCGCATCCGCACCCGAGGAGCCCGCCGCGGAGCCCACCGCAGCCCAGCGCAGGCGCCTGCTGCTGCACATGCCGGTCGACGTGCGCAGCGCCTCGCTGGTGGTGCTCGCCGTGCTGGCCAGCGTCTTCGCGCTGCAGTGGGGCCAGGCGGTGTTCATTCCGCTGATGCTGAGCCTCTTGCTGACCTACGCGCTGTCGCCGCTGGTCGAGATGCTGCATCGCTGGCACCTGCCGCGCTGGATCGGCGCCGCGCTCATCCTCGTGGGCCTGTTCGGCGGCATCGGCTGGACGGGCTATTCGCTCTCGGCCAATGCATCGCAACTGGTCGATTCGCTGCCGATCGCCGCGCAGAAGCTGGGGCAGGCCATGCGCCGCGACAAGGGCGCGAGCGCCACGCCGCTCGAGTCCGTGCAGCAGGCGGCCGCGCAACTGGAGAAGGCGGCCGAGGAGAACTCCGCGCGCGTCGCTTCGCGGCGCGGCGTGGCCCGCGTCATCATCGAGCGGCCCGGCTTCAACGTGCGCGACTACCTGCTCAGCGGCACGGTCGGTCTGTTGAGCGCCCTCGGGCAACTCACGCTGGTGGCTTTCCTTACCTACTTCGCGCTGTGCTCGGGCGACACCTTCCGCCGCAAGCTCATCAAGATCACCGGATCGAGCCTGCAGAAGAAGAAGGTCACGGTGCATGTGCTGGACGACATCACCCGCAACATCGAACGCTACCTGCTGGTGCAGATCCTGGTGAGCGTGGTGGTGGGTGTGACGACCGGGCTTGCGTTCTGGGTCATCGGGGTGGAGAACGCGGCCGTCTGGGGAATCATCGCGGCCGTGACCAACCTCATTCCCTACATCGGCTCGGTGATCGTGCTGGTGGCCGCGGGGCTGGTGGCCTTTTTGCAGTTCAACAGTCTGCAGATGGGCATCCTGGTGGGCGGCGTGTCGCTGGCCATCCACACGGTCATCGGCAACCTGCTGATGCCCTGGCTCACCAGCCGCACCAGCCGCATGAACCCGGTGGCCGTGTTCGTGGGCGTGATCTTCTGGGGCTGGCTCTGGGGCATCTGGGGACTGCTGCTGGGCATTCCGATCACGATGGTGATCAAGTCGATCTGCGACCGGGTGGAAGACCTGCAGCCGATCGGCGAGCTGCTGGGCGAGTAGGGGCGTTCAGCCCGGTGGTGCCTTGCTGCGCGCCGCTTTTTTCGCCGGGAGCTTCTTCACGAACGTGCCGGCCGCATCGAGCGGCTTGCCGTCGTGCGTGCGCAGGTCGAGCTTGCGCACCGGCTTGCCGCTGTCGCGCTCGAGCAGCACCGAGTGGGCCTCGCCCTTGCCGTAGAGATGCTGCTCGCCCCAGTGCCGCAGGCCCACCACCACGGGGAAGAGGCCGTTGCCCTTGGGCGTGAGAACGTACTCCTGGTACATCGTGCCGTCGGAGGCGGGCACCAGCGCGAGCACGCCCTCCTGCACAAGATTTTTCAGCCGGTCCGCGAGGATGTTCTTCGCCACGCCCAGGCTCTGCTGGAATTCGCCGAAGCGCTTCATGCCGTCGAACGCGTCGCGGATGATGAGCAGCGACCACTGGTCGCCGACGATGTCGAGCGAGCGCGCCATCGGGCAGGTGTCTGATTTGAGGCTTCGTCTCTTGGCCATGGCCTGTATTAGACCGGGGTTGGCCTTCCGGTGGCAAATAAAAACCTGAATGCCTGCACCGCAACTGATGGGAATCGATTGTCCGTAAGGTGCCCGGCATGCCCTACCTCCAGCTCGATGTGAACGGCCGCCATGAAGTGGCCGACAAGAAGCGCCTCGCGCGCAAGCTCTGCGAAACCTATGCGCACCTGATGAGCGTGGACATCCGCCGCATCAGCGTCGCGATCCGCGAGGTGGGCGAGGGCGGCGTTTGGCGCATGGTGGACGGCGAGCCGACCGAGGTGTCGGTGCTCATGTGCGACATCCGGCGCGGCCGTTCCGCCGAGTTGCGGCTCGAAGTCGCGAAGGCCCTGTGCCGCGATTGCATCGACGTGCTGGGCCTGCGCGAGGACCGGCTCAACGTCGAATTCACCCAGCATTCGGGCGACGAGATGTACCACCCGACGCTGGGCGGCTACAGCCCGGAATGGTCGGAGGATGAAACGCACCTGAAAACGTGACCGACTTCGAGCCCAGGTGCTTCGGGCCCCGGGCTCGATGGTGCTGCGGCGTCAGTCCATTCGCTGCAGCTGAACGTCATTGATTGCGACGCTGCCGGAAGCTTTGGGGAACCTGAATGCTACTTGCTTGATGTGTTCGAGGTCCACACCATGCAGTGCAAACGCCTTGAGCGGGATCGCCACCATGTTCAGCAGCGGCCGGGTGGTCGCCGTGTTCGCGTAGATCGCGTCCTCGGGTGCATCGACCAGCGGGATCGTGCCATTGCGCTTGCGCGCGATGCCATAGAGCGCATCGCTGAAATCGCTGCCTTTGATCGCCACCTTGCGGTCCGTCGTATCGACGACAGTGACCTCGACCTCCTGCCCGATAGGGGCCACGACGGCCACCCTGAAGCTGAGGGTGTCGAAGCCCTTGGCCGAAAGGTCGCCGGTGTTGACGGTCATGGCAGAGCCAGGCTTGTCCCACTGCAGTTGGGCTTGGTCGGTGACCGACCAGATCAGCAAGGCCTTTGGGTCGGTGTACCTGGGGTCGTAGTTTTCGCCTTCCGTGAACAGAGAAGCGACAGAAAGCTTTGTCACAGGATCCGTGCACGCAGCGTTTCTGGCGGGTGCAGCCCATTCACTGATCCCCAGGAACTGGCATTGCACGGTCTGTTCGAAGTTTTCGAGGACGGTCAACAGTCCACTCGGATTTTTCGCGATGCTGTCGGCGCTGCGGAAATCCTGAAGCAGCTTGCGCTGGGCCGCTGGTTGATGGATCGTCAATACCACGCGCTCGTCGCAGCTGGTTTCGCCACCCGGGCAGGCCATCGTCGGGATGGGGGCTTGCCCTTTCCAATACGGTGCGAACTGAGCTTCGTCGCCGACGAAGTAGCGCATGAACGACTCCATCAAGAAAGCGCCGTTGCGCCGTTGATCGGGAGGCGTCAGTCGCAGCGTCTCGATCATCGTGGGGTTCTTGCAATCGGGAGGAGTGGTCCATGCCGCGTCGTCGGACTCGGACCAATAGCTGTTGTAGAAATTGTGATTGGCCCCCCTTACGGCGATCTGGAATTTGGGGGCGCTTTCATCCTCGGCCGTATAGCGGCTGTCGTCGAAGATCTGTGCGCCCGCCAGATTGGAGACGTCACCATCGCAGGTGGGCAGCAAGGTCGCAAACGGCACATGGGTCACGCGCGACAGTTGCTTCGCGTTGATCGGCGCCAGCGAGAAGACCGCGCGGAGCTTGTGGGGCGCTTCGCTGCTGGAAGGAAGCACGATGCCGGACTGAAGCAGGGCGTCCGGAGACGTCGTCTGCGCCAGCCATTTCGTACTGTCCGCATTGATGCTTCTCAAGCGGATCGCGCTCGCGTCCCTGACCTTGATCTTTGTTGTGTCCAGTGCAGCCTTTTCCGCACGGAGTTTTGCCTGCGCATCCAGCGCTTGAATTTGCAGTTGTTGCGCTTCCTGCGTCATGAAATCGATCAAAGACGAAGGCGCGGGGGGTGACAGCGCCTGCGCAGCAGCCAGTGCTGCCTTCGCCTTGCTGAGCTTTGCGCTGGCTGCAGCATCGGCAGCGGTGGCGCCATCGACGCGCGTTTGGGCTTGTGCCTGTTCGGTCTTTGCAAGAGCGAGAGCCGTGCGAAGTTCGCGCGCCGCCTCGACGTCCTGGTAGCTGATGCCGATGCGCTGTTTGTTCAGTTCCACCGCATACGCCACCGCTTCCGCACCACGTGAGTGCCCGAGGATACCCACCCGGTCGAGGTCCAGTTTTCCCTTGAGCCCCGCCAGTTCGACGCCGTTGAAGACGCCCGTGGCATTGCCGGCACGCAACAGATCGAGCGTTGTCATGAGCAATTGCCCGCGCGCAAGCGCCCCCGCGTCGGACGCAGTTTTGCCTTGGCTCCAACCGTTGATTTTCCCCGCGTCGATGGAGACTGCCACATAGCCGTTCTCGGCCAGACTCTTCTGCAGGTAGTCATAGCCCTTGGCATTGTTGAGTTCGGAGGAGTCGTGCATGCCGTGCAGGAACACCACCACCGGATACCCTCCCGTGGATGACAGCTTGACCTTGGACATACCGGCCGTCCCGGCCTCACCGGTCGGATACCTCACCGTGCCGCGCACCGGCACGGTATAGATCACGTCCTTGTACCGCGCGTCGGAAACCGCCGTGGTGCCGAAGCCATAGACGATCTGCCCCGAGCTCACGAAGCTGCCCTTCTCGCCGAATGGCACCGTGGACGAGAACCGTGTGATGACGGATGGGTCTTCCGGCTGCGGCATCACGGTCACTGGCGCCGTGGGGGCGGGGTCGGAAGGCGCCGTCGTACTGGAGGGCGGCGCTGTGGATGGTGTCGGTGTGAACGACATCGCACCTCCTCCATCACCTCCGCCACATCCACTCAACAGCGCGAAGGCAAAAAGAAAGGCGCACCCTTTCAGCACGTGCTTTGCACGTTCATTTTTCATTTCAATCTCTCCCTGATCCATTGCAAGACAGGAGTGACTGGCGCTTGGCGAACAGCTCACTCCAACAAGTGTCTGATTCGCAAGCACGCGCATTTCCAACGACTGGCGTTATCGCCAACGCGTTGCATTACGCATCCCCCGTAAAAGACGGACGACAAAAGCAAGTCCTGTGCCTCGGTCGCTGTTTGTCGTTCGCGGGGCGCGTGACGCGGCGCGCGTGTTTGCGCACTGGCCATGCATATGTAATGACTGGGCTCAGCGCAAGGCGCGCTGCATCAACACCGTATCCACCCACCGCCCGAACTTGAACCCGACATCGCGCAGCACGCCCACCTGCGTGAATCCCAGCCGCTCGTGCAGGCCCTGCGAGCCGGCGTTCGCGCTGTTGCCCACCACCGCCACCATCTGCATGAAGCCGCTCTCGGTGCAGCGCGCTATCACCGCTTGTAGCAGCGCCTTGCCGATGCCGTGGCCGTGCATGCCGTGCGCGACGTAGATCGAGTCTTCCACCGTGTGGCGGTAGGCCGAGCGGGCGCGGTAGGGGCTCGCGTAGGCATAGCCGACCACCTCGCCGTTCTTCAGCGCGACCAGGTAGGGAAGGCCGCGCCGCAGCACCTCGGTGCGGCGCGCCTGCATCTCTTCGACGCTGGGCACTTCTTCCTCGAAGGAGCACAAGTCGTGCTGCACGTAGTGGCTGTAGATGGCTTGCACCGAGGCCATGTGGTGCGGCCCGGCATCGAGGATTTCAATGGCGGTGGAAGCGTGGGACAAGAGGGTTTGTGAACGCATGCCCTGAATCTTGACGTTCCACCATCGATAAGAGAAGCTTTGCTGACATATGCAAAGAATAACAAATACTTTGGACAAGACACTGAACCTCGACCAGCTCAAGTCCTTCGCGCTGGTGATCGAAACCGGCAGCTTCTCGGCCGCGGCCGACCGGCTCGGCCTCACGCAGCCGGCCATCAGCCTGCAGGTGCGCCAGCTGGAGCGCAGGCTCGCGGTGCGGTTGATCGAACGGGTCGGCAAGCGCGCGAGGGCCACGCCGGCCGGCATGGAGTTGCTGCGCCATGCACAACACATCGAGACCGCGGTGGACAACGCCATCGACGCCCTGGCCGACCACGCGAGCGGCGTCACAGGCCGGGTGCGCCTGGGCACCGGCGCCACGGCGTGCCTGCATTTCCTGCCGGCCGTGTTGCGCAACTTGCGCGAGGAGTTTCCCGCACTCGGCATCGTGGTGAGCACCGGCAACACCGAGGACCATGTGCGCAAGGTCGAGGAGAACAGCATCGACCTCGCACTGGTCACGCTGCCCGCCGCCGGCCGTTCGTTGAGCGTGACACCGGTGCTCGACGACGAGTTCGTCGCCATCGGCCGCAGCGACCTCGCACCACTGAAGGCGCGGGTCACGCCGGGCGACCTGGGCGCCTTGCCGCTGGTGCTGTTCGAGCCCGCGGCCAACACGCGCAGGCTGGTCGACCGCTGGTTCGCCTCGGAAGGCTTGCAGCCGCAGCCCGTGATGGAGCTGGGCAGCGTCGAGGCGATGAAGGAGATGGTGGCTGCGGGGCTGGGCTACGGCATCGTGCCGCGCATGGCGATGATGGGCCGCGGCGCCCACCCCGACCTGAAGATCAGCCGCCTCGCGCCGCGCATGCATCGCACGCTGGCTGTCGTCATCCGGCGGGACAAGCCGGTCAGCAAGGCCCTGCGCGTGGTGCTCGATGCGATCGCGGCGGCGGGCAGGAAGGCGGGGGCGGTTACTCGGGCAAGGTAGCCAGCACCGGACCGCCGCGCGCCCGGCCGAGCGTGCCGACGATCAGCGCGGCGATCAGCACCAGCACGCCGCTGAGCACCATCGCGCTGGAGATGCCGAAGTTGTCGACCGTGAGGCCACCGATCAGCGCGCCCGAGGCGATTGCCACCTGGAAGCCGCTCACGAGCAGCGCCTGGCCGGCTTCGGGTGCATCGGGCACGGCTTCCATCATCCAGCCGGTGAGCGCCACCGGGATCAGGCCAAAGGCCACGCCCCAGATGAAGACCACCACAGCACCGGGCACGAAGCCGCTGCCGATCATCGTGGACAGCAGCAGCGCCGTCGCGAGCATCAGCGCTGCCAGCAAGGTGGTGCCGCGCACGCTGCGCGCCACCAGGCTACCGCCGACAAAAGTGCCGATGAAGCCGACCGCGCCGTACACCAGCAGCAGCGTCGACACCGCGTTGGGCTCCAGGCCGAACACCTGCTGCAGCAGCGGCTTCAGGTAGGTGTAGGCCGCGAAGTGGCCGGCAATGAAGAACAGCACCGCGAGCAGGCCGACCTGCGCCATGCGGCGCGTGAGCGGCGTGAGGAGGTCGCGTGCGCCGATGGCGCGCGCCGGCGGAATCGCGGGCAGCAGCCAGAGCTGCACCAGCAGAACCACCGCGGCGAGCGCGCCGGTCACCGCGAACGAAGCGCGCCAGCCGAACAGCGTGCCGAGGAACGAACCCGCCGGCACGCCGAGCACCGTGGCGGCCGACACGCCGGCCAGCACCAGCGACATGGCGCGCGCCTTCGAAGCGTCGGGCACCAACTGCGTGGCGGCGGCCGGCGCAAAGGTCCAGAAGCCGCCCACGCACAGGCCGAGCAGCAGGCGCGCGACGAGCATGGTGGCGAAGTTCGGCGCAAAGGCCGCGAGCAGGTTCGAGGCGATCAGCAGGGTGGTGAGCGCGATCAGCACGGTGCGCCGGTCGAGCTTGCCGGACGCGACGATCAGCGCCGGCCCGGCGAAGGCGGCGAGCACGCCGGGCATCGTGATCATGAGACCGGCCGTGCCGTCGGAGACGTTCAGGCCGCGCGCGATGTCGGTGAGCAGGCCGATGGGCATGAACTCGGTGGAGACCATGGCAAAGGTGCCGACGGCGATGGAGCTGACCGCGAGCCAGGCGGAACGGGTTGTCTTGACCAGCCCGGGCGGCGGCGACAGGTCGTCGATGCAGGGGGTGCTGCTGGGTGCATTCATCATGGAGAGGGGTCCTGGAGTGCATCGGCGAAGCGCGTGCCGATGCTTGTTGCGGGAGTCCAGGGAGTGTGGAAGCTGACTGCCGCGCGACAAAGGGGGCTCGCGGCAGTAGTCAGTTTCCCTTCAGCGAACAATCGCCCCTTTTTTGCTGTCGGGCGCGCGATTGCCGCCTCGGTGGTGGCTATCGCCACCCGATGGTGCTAGGCGGGTTGCAGCACCCGGCCGTCGGCCACGAACAGGTCGTCGACCAGCACGCGAAATTCCGCATCCGGTGCAAAGCGCGGCAGGGCCAGGTCCGGCGAGAGGAATTCGATGTCGATCGTGTGCGGCTCGCCGCGCGCCAGCGCCTCGCCCTGCGGCACGATCCATCGGGCCGAGAAGCCTTCCTTGTCGATCACCAGCGCGCCACGGTATTCCCCGGCGCCCAGCGGCACGTCGTGCACCGGCAGTGCCGCCGGCCGCAGCGTGAGCGCGACCCGCCGATGCGGCGTGAACGCGCCCCGTGCATCGAAGCTCGCGGGCTCGGCCTGCACGGGCCGGGGCGCGCGCCGCGGCAGCTTGCCGATGAGCCACGCGATCACGTTGCCGATGATCGGCACCCACAGCACCATCAGCAGCGTGGCGATGTCGCGCGTGGTGGTGCCGCGCTCCGCGTAGTGCCGCACCACCGCGCCCGTGACCGCCACGCACAGCAGGATGATGACGATGAGCTTGCGGCGGAACTGGATCTTGGTCATTGGATGTGCGGGTGAATGGGCCCGCGGACCTTAACCCACCCGCAGCACCGCATCCGCCGGCAGCGCCTGCCAGTCGATCCACTCGCCCACCGCCACATGGTGCGTGGGCGTCGCGGCGACCTCGGGCGCGCCCCACTGCAGGGTGAGGCTGCGCTCGCCGAGCCGCAATGCGATCTCGAAGCCCGGCCAGTGCGCGGGCACGTGCGGCGTCAGCGAAAGCTGCCTGCCCTTCACGCTCAGCCCCAGCAGCGTTTCGACGGAGGCGCGATGCAGCCACGCGGCCGAACCGGTGTACCAGCTCCAGCCACCGCGTCCGACATACGGCGCGGCGCCGTAGATGTCGCCCGCCATCACGTAGGGCTCCAGCTCGTAGGCCGGCCCGCGCTCCGGATTCGCCGCGCGGTGCGCCGGGCTCAGCCCCTCGAAGCTCTGCCACGCCGCCTCATGGTCGCCCTGCAGGGCCTGCGCCATCAGCGCCCATACCGCGCCGTGCGAGTACTGCCCGCCGTTCTCTCGCACGCCCGGCGGGTAGGCCTGGATGTAGCCGGGGTTGTTGGTCGAGTGCGCGAAGGGCGGCGTCAACAGACGCAGCAGGCCGGCCGGCTCGTCGTGCAGGTGCTTCTTGATGGCGGCCATCGCAGGGCCGGTGTGCGCCTCGTCCGATGCGCCCGAGAGCACCGACCACGCCTGTGCGATCAGGTCGATGCGGCATTCGTCGTTGGTCGATGAGCCCAGCGGCGCACCGTTGTCGAAAAAGGCACGGCGGAACCATGCGCCGTCCCATCCGGCGTCGTGCAGCGCGGCGATCCAGCCGCGGCGCGCCTCGGTCCAGCGTGCCGCGCGCTCGTGTTCGCCGCGCGCTTCGGCGATCGGCGCGTAGTGCTCGACCACGCTGCAGAGGAACCATGCGAGCCACACCGATTCGCCGCGGCCTTCGTTGCCCACGCGGTTCATGCCGTCGTTCCAGTCGCCCGTGCCCATCAGCGGCAGGCCGTGCACGCCGGTCTTGAGGCTCCGGTCGATGGCGCGCGCGCCGTGGTCGAACACGGTGGCCGTGCGGCCGTTGTTCTGCGGCGCGTAGTAGGCGTCTTCGGCGCCATCGGGAATCGCCGGGCCTTCGATGAAGCCGACCACCTGGTCGAGCAGCGATGCATCGCCGGTCACCTCGACATAGTGCGCCGTTGCGAACGGCAGCCACAGCAGGTCGTCCGAGAAATGCGTGCGCACGCCGGCGCCGCCGGGCATGTGCCACCAGTGCTGCACGTCGCCCTCGGGGAACTGGCGCGCGGCGTTGACGAGGATCTGCTCGCGCAGCCGCGCCGGATCGGTGAGCGCGAAGGCCATCGCGTCCTGCAACTGGTCGCGAAAACCGAAGGCGCCGCCCGCCTGGTAGAAGCCGGCCTTCGACCAGAGCCGGCAGGCGAGCGTCTGGTAGATGAGCCAGCGGTTGACCATCGCATCGAACAACGGATCGGGCGTGCGCACCGCAAGGCGGCCGAGGAGCTCGTCCCAGAAGCCGCGCACCTGCGCGAGCGCCTCGGACACGTCGCGTTGCCGCCAGCGGCGGGCGAGTTCGAGTGCCGCGTCGGCGTTGTCGGCATGGCCCAGCACGAAAGTGAAGGTAGCCGTCTCGCCGGCACCGACGACGAACTCGCCGCCGATGGCCGCGCAGGCATCGAGCCCGCTGCCCGCGCGCCGCGCGAGCGTCTCGGGCACCTCGACGATGCCGTGGCCCGCGAAGAACTCGTTGCGGTCGCAGGTCCATTGCGTGGCCCCGGACAAACCGGCGAGCAGCAGGAAGGCCGTGCTGCCGCCGAAGCCGCCGCCCGATTCGCGCTGCTGGCCGAACACCGCGGGCTGGTCTTCCGGCTTCCAGCAGTGCACCGTGCGCCGCTCGCCGCGCGCCGCTCCCATCTGCCACTCGACCATGCCGAGCGCGCGCAGGCGCCGCTGGTTCGAGCCCTCGTTGTGCACGCGCACCTGCACCAGCTTGACGGCATCGTCGCGATCCGCGAAGAAGGTGGTCTTGAGTGTCAGGTTGCGCAGCCGGCATTCGAAGACCGTGTAGCCCTGCCCATGCCGCACGCGGTGGCGCACGGCTTCGGAACCGCTGGCACCCTGTCCGGCCGGCGTGAGTGGCAGCAGCTCGCGCGTGGCCAGGTCCTGCAGCAGGTAGTGCTCGAAGGCCGGGTCCTGCACCGGGTCGTTCGACCACGGCGTGACCTGGTGCATGCGGCTGTTGCCGGCCCAGGTGAAGCCGGTGCCCCACTCGGACACCTGGAAGCCGAAGTTCGCGTTGGCGATCACGTTGACCCAGGGGCGCGGCGTGCGGTTGTCCATGTCGACGTCGAAGCGGAACTCGCCGCTCTCCGCATCGAAGCGGCCGGCGGGCGAGGACATTGGCGTCGTCGCGGGCTGCGCAGATTGGGCCGCGGCGGAGCGCATCAGCAGTGGTGTGCGCTGCGGCACCGGCGCGCTGCTGTCGTCGGCAATCGTCGGGCTGCGCGCTTCGTGCAACGCGGCCACCTGTACCTCGAGGGCGCGCCCGTCGGCCGTGAACACCACGCGCGCGAGGCTGGAGAGCGCAGCCTTCTCCGAGGGCGCCACTTCGTGATCGCGCAGCAGGTAGAAGCCGGCCGTGTCGTTGCGCGGAAAGCTGTTCTGGGTCTGTTGCTGCACACGGGTGCGCAGGGTCTCGATCTCTCGCTGCAGCGGCATCAGGTAGGAGTTGGGCTCGCTGTTGAGCACCACCAGGTCGCAGGCCACGCCGCCGAAGCCCCACCACGGCTGCGCGCGCAGCAGCGTGTTGATGAGCCCCATGCCGTTCATCGAATGGATGTAGACCAGCACGATGGGCTTGTCGCCCGAGATGCCGAAGCGCCAGATCTGCCTGAGGTCGATGAGCCCGCGGTCCTTCATCACGCGGGGCGTGGTGTAGGTGAGGATGGTCGTGAGGTCCTGCAGCGCAAGGTTCTGCGCGGGCGCGATGCTCAGGTCGCGCAGCCGCACCTGCGCCAGCGTGGCGGCCATGCGCGTGGCGCGCTCCACGTGCATCGGCTGCAGGTAGCGGTCGATGCTGGGCATCAACGCCTCGATGCTCTCGTCGGCGGCGGTCGCGAAGCTCAGGCGCGCTGTGGCGCCCGGTGCGATCGACAGGCGCACGCGCAGGCACGCGATCGGGTCCAGACCGTTCACCGGTGTGCCGTTGACGTGCAGCGGCTGCGGGTCGAGCGCGGGGCTCGCGAGCGAGCGGTTGCGGCCGATGAAGGCGCGCCGGTCGGTCATGCAGTCGATGGAGAGCACATGCGCATCGACCGAGGCGACGAAATGCGCGGCCGCCACCACCGGGTCACCGTGCAGGCGGGGCTTGCGCGACAGCAGCAGTGCGCGCCACGCGGGTTCCCAGCGCGATTCGACGAACAGGTTGGCGAAGGCCGGATGCGCCTCGTCGGCCTTGGGGTTCGAGAGTACCGGCTCGAAGTACGAGATGAGTTCGAGCGTGCGCGTCTCGTCGCCCGAGTTGTGCAGCGTGATGTTGCGCAGCTCGGTGTCGTCCTCGGGGCTGATGAGCACCGTGGTGCGCACCTGCAGGCCGGGGCCGGCGGCATCGAACTGCACCTGGTCGGCGAGAAAGCGGGTGCGGTAGAGCCAGTCGGCGCCGGGCGCGGGCAGGGCGGTGAGCGAGGTGAGCTCGCGCTGCCCTTCGTCGCGGATGTAGAAGAAGGTGCCGTGGCTGTCGCGCAGCGGGTCGTCGCGCCAGCGCGTCACGTTGAACGAGCGCCAGCGGCTCACGCCTGCGCCATTGGCGCGCAGTGCCACCGTGTAGCGGCCGTTCGACAGCAGGTGCGTGGGCTGGAAGCCGGCCGCCATCGGATCGACCAGGCGCGGCTGGAACAGCGGCGCCAGCTCGGTCTGGCTGGGCTCGGGCGGCGTGCGCGGATCGGCGCTGCCGATGATCTGCCGCGGCGTGCGTTCGTGCAGCAGCGACTCGTGCGCCTGCACCAGCGCGGCACTGCCGAACCAGCGGCGCGGCCCGTCGGCGCACAGCACGTTGCACAGCGCCACCAGCGACATGCCCTGGTGGTGCGCCATGAAGTTGCGCACCACGGTGAAGTCCTGGCCTTCGGCCTGGCGCGAGGTGGTGAAGTCGACCGCGTCGTGAAAGCCGAACTCGCCGCGCGCGCCGAGCGATTCGAGCCGTTCGAGATTGCTCACCGCCGCCGCCGGCGCCAGCAACGCGGCCATCGCGCTCGCATAGGGCGCCACCACGCGGTCGGTGGGCGGCGTGCGGCGCAGCGCCAGGCGCGGCACGCCGAAGGGGGAGTACTGGTAGGCGAGCGAGTGGTCCTGCGCGAAGTAGGCCGATTCCGAAACGCCCCACGGCAGGTTCTGCGCGCGGCCGAAGGCCTGCTGCTCGGCGATGGCCGCGGTGTTGGCCACCTGCAGCAGGCCGTCTTCGGGCTCGGACATCACGAGCGCGGGCATCAGGTACTCGAACATCGAGCCCGACCATGATTTCAGGCTGGGTTCGAAGCCCACCAGCAGAAACGGCCGGCCCAGTGCCATCCAGTGGCGGCGCGGCACATCGCCCTTGGCGATCGCCAGGAAGCTCAGCAGGCGCGACTCGGAGGCCAGCAGGTCGTAGTAGCTCGCGTCGAGCACGTTCTCCTCGACGCGCAGGCCGATGTGGAACAGGTGGCGCTTGGCGTCGTAGAGACCGCTGAAATCCATGCCGGCATGCAGCGCGTCGCAGCGCTGCGCGAGCGCTTCGAGTGCGGGTGCTTCGTGGGTCTCGCAGCCCTCCGCGGAAAAGGTGCGGCAGGCCTGCGCCACCGCCACGAGATGGCCTGCGAAGTTGCCGCTGTCCACGCTGGAGACGTAGTCCGGCGGCAGCGGCTTGAGCGTCTGCGTGTCGTACCAGTTGAAGAGGTGGCCCTGGTGCTTCTGCATGCGGTCGACGGTATCGAGCGTGGCGGCGATGCGGGCGAGCAGTGCCGCCGTGTCGATCCAGCGAAACTCGCGCGCGCAGCACGCCGCCAGCAGGTACATGCCGATGTTGGTCGGCGAGGTGCGATGGGCGATGGTGGGCTGCGGCTCCAGCTGCAGGTTGTCGGGCGGCAGGTGGTTGTCGTCGGGGCCGACCACATGCTCGAAGAACAGCCAGGTGTCGTGCGCGAGTGTCTCGAGGTAGCTGCGCTGCTCGGTGCTCAGCGGATCGGGCACCTCGGCATCGACGCGGCTGCTCCACCACGCAAGGACAGGCGCGAGCGCCCAGATGACGAACAGCAGCGGACCGATCACCGGGTATGCGCTCCAGTGCGCTGCCACTGCGAGGGCAAGGCAGACCACGCTGCTGAGGGCACCACCGCGCAGGAACGGCAGCAACTGCTGGCTCGACTGCGCCTGCGCCTGCGCAGCGGTGGTCCACTGCAACAGGTGCTTGCGGCTCACAACCAATCGCCACGTCGCGAGCAAGGCCGCGTCGAGCAGCAACCGCGTCTGCGCCGCGAGCTGCACGAACTGCCAGGCCGCGCCGGACATGGCGCGCAGCAATTCGACGGCACCCACATCGAAGAAGTGGCGCAGCTCGATGGCGCGCCGCGTCGGCACCAGCCCGGCCAGCGCGCCGAGCAGCGGCCCGAGCGTGAGCGCCGAGCCGACGGCCGCCAGCGCCCAGCCGAGCGGCATGGCCTGCGTGAAGATCACCAGCACCAGCAGCGCGAAAGAGGCGGGCACCACCTGCGAGCGGCGCAGGTTGTCGCCCATCTTCCAGAGGCCCAGCGCGTCGATGCCGAAGCGCCGGGCGCGCCACATCAACGGCAGAAGTTGCCAGTCGCCGCGCACCCAGCGGTGCACGCGCGAGGCGGCCACGCCGGCGTGATGCGGATGGTCTTCGATCAGCACCACGTCGCTCACCATCGCGCAGCGCGCGACCGTGCCTTCGAGCAGGTCGTGGCTCAGCACCGCGCTGTCGGGCAGGCGGCCGTCCAGCGTGGCGTGCACCGCGCGCACGTTCAGCAGGCCCTTGCCGGTGAAGGAGCCGCTGCCGAACACATCCTGGTAGATGTCGGAGGCGCCGCTGCCGTAGGGGTCGAGCCCGCACTGGCCGGCGAACATCCAGTGGAAAGGGGAGCGCTCGTTGCGCATCGGGAACGGCGTGACGATGCGCGGCTGCAGGATGCCGAAGCCCGCGACGACGCGACGGGTTTCTGCATCGACCTCGGGTGCGTTGAGCGGATGCGCGGCAATCGACACCAGGTCGCGCAACGCGCCGGGCGGCAGGCCCGTGTCGCTGTCGAGCGTCAGCACGTAGGGCGTGCGGCCCGTGGCCAGTTGCTGGCCCGGCGCCAGCGGCAGGAAGCCGCCGGCATCGCCGGTCGCGAGCAGGCGCACCAGCATCTCGAGCTTGCCGCGCTTGCGCTCCCAGCCCATCCAGCGTTCTTCGGTGTCGCTCCAGGTGCGCGGGCGGTGCAGCACGAGGAAGCGCGGCGTCGCGCCGTCGGCCACGGGGTATTTAGCGTTGAGCGCGGCGATGCGCTGGATGGCATCGTCCAGCAGCGGTGCATCTTCGGGCAGCGAGGCCTGCGGGGCGTCGGCCCAGTCGGTCAGCAGCGCGAACTGCGCGTGCTGCTCGCGATTCGCGAGCCAGTGCAGCTCGAGCCGGTGGGCGAGCTGCACATTGTTCGCGGTCGAGGTCAGCAAAGTGGGAATGACGACGAGCGCACGGTGCCGCTCGGGAATGCCGGCCGCGAAGTCCAGGCGCGGTAGCGCCTGCACGCGCACCGACTCCGCCATGATCCGCTGCGCGAGCGCGATCAGCGCCTCGGAGAGCGGCCATGCGAGCAGCACGAGCGCGACCACGGTGGTCCAGTCGCCGCGGTGCGGCAGGCCATGCGCCACGGCGAACAGCAGCAATGCGGTGCCCACGGCGACTGCCGACAGGTACACGGGCAGGCGCCAGCTGCGATGGCTCCCCGTCGGACGGCCATGGACTGCACGGCCATTGCGGCCCGCCTGCCCGTCGGACTGCAGCGCGGCCATCAGCGCTGGCCGGCCCTGGCCGAACAGGTAGTAGCCCGCGGTGCCGTCTGCACGGTCGGTCTCCGCGGCCGCGTCGTCGGCCGGCGCGCTCGCGGCCATGCGCACGACGGCCTCGGCCACTTCGCGCTCGGGCTGTTCGGTGTCGCGCGCCACGCGCTCCATCGCATGCGTGATCTGCTGGCGTGTGAGTTCGCTTTCGCTCGCAAAGCTCGGCAGTTCGCGCAGCACGCGCAGCGACCGGCTCACCGGCTCGATCAGGTCGCTCCACTCGACCTGGCCGATCATGCGCAGCGTGGTGATGATGTTGCCGACCGTGAGGTTGGCGGCCGCCTGCGCGTTCTGCGCGTCGTTGATCAGCGCCGGGCCGTTGGGGCAGTGCTGTTCGGTCCAGCGCACGAGCGCGGGCATGTTCTCGCCGTGCTCCACGGGCAGGCGCTGCCAGAGCTGCGTGAGGTAGTTGTCCTGCAGGCCGTGGCTCTGCAGCGCGCGGTAGAGCACGTCGAGGTCCTGCGCGGAGAGATGTGGTGCCGCATCCCAGGCGGCATGCGCGATCTCGCGCGCGACCTTGTTCTCGGCAATGCTCTCGGCCACGCGGCGCAGGTTTTCGAGCAGCACCACGCGCAACGTGGTGGGCAACGCCCAGAGCTCTCCGAGCGTGAGCTCGTCGATGTCCTGGTACGCGTTGAGAAAAGCGGTGAACAGCGTCTTGTTGAGCACGCTGTCGGTGTGCGCCACGTACGCCCACGCAATGCCGTACACGCGCGGCAGGCCCGCGAGCGGCGGCGTGGCCAGCTTGGGCAGGCGCGCGTAGTAGCTGCGCGGCACGCCATCGTGGATCTGCTGGAGCTGCGCCTCGACCAGGTGGAAGTTGTCGAGCAGCCATTCGGCGGCCGGCGACACATAGCGCCCGCTCTGCGAGATCCGTGCGATGTAGTCGAAGGCTGCGCGCAGCGATTCCAGGTTCTCGTCCACGCGCGGAAAGAAAGGTGCGCCCTCGCGCGCGCGACGGCGGTCTTCTTCCACCACCTGCGCGCGCGCGAGGCTGTGGCCGTGCTGTTCGAAGCGTTGAGCACCGAAGAGTTCGGCGCGGATCGGAGGGGCTACGGGGTCATGCGGACCCAGAAGCAGGGTCCGGGCGTAGTGACTGAGCCCCTGGAGGCGGTCGGCGACGGCTGCGGCGCTCAAGCGATCGCGAAGAGACCGATGACGAGGACCGCGGCCATGCAGGCCATCGTGACGATGCGGCCCGCAGCGAGTGCGCGCACACGTTGCATGTGGCTTCGCACCGAGAACCATCGGCCGTGGGCGCGCGCGCAATGGCGCATGTGGGAAGCCAGGGCTTCGAAATCGTCGTTGACGAAATCGACTTGCGAATGGGTGAGGGACTGCGGGACGGACATTGCAACGGGCTCCTGTGAAACGACTTCGAGCTGCCGCGCGATTGCGAGAACTGTGAACGTGCCCGACCGTACCCTTTTAAATGACCTTACGGGTGCCTGATTGGCGCCTGTGGATGTAGGAGAGGGCGCACAAGGCGCCCTCTTTGGTGCTCGAAGCCTAAAAAATCAACCGGTGTTGCGCAATCCCGCAGCCACTCCGTTGATCGAGATGTGAATCCCGCGCTGCAGTCGCTCGCCGCCATCGCCCGCGCGATAACGGCGCATCAGTTCCACCTGCAGGTGGTGCAGCGGATCGATGTACGGAAAGCGATGTCGAACAGAGCGCTGCATCTCCGCATTGCCTTCGAGCCGCTGCTTCGCGCCTGTGATGAGCGTGAGCGCGTCCGAGGTGCGGTGCCATTCGGCATCGATCATCGAGAACACCTTCTGGCGCAGCTTGCGGTCGGTCACGAGTTCGGCGTAGCGCGAGGCGAGGGCGAGGTCGCTCTTGGCGAGCACCATGTCCATGTTCGACAGCAGCGTGCGGAAGAACGGCCACTGTTCATACATGCGCTGCAGCAGCGCCACGCGTTCCTTCTTGCCGGCGGCGTTGCCGGCCGAGGCGAGGAACTGCTCCACGCCAGAACCGAAACCGAACCAGCCCGGAATCGTGAGCCGGCACTGGCCCCAGCTGAAGCTCCACGGCACTGCGCGCAGGTCGTCGATCTTGTGGCTCGGGTTGCGCGATGCGGGGCGCGAGCCGATGTTGAGTTCGGCGATCTCGCGGATCGGCGTGGAGCCGAAGAAGTAGTCGCCGAAGCCCGGGGTTTCGTACACCAGCTTGCGGTACGCGGCCATGCTGGCGCTCGAGAGTTCGCCCGCGGCCGAGAGAAAGGCGGCGGGCGCCGACTTGCCTTGGGGCAGCAGCGTGGCTTCGAGCGTGGCGGCCACCAGCGTCTCTAGGTTGCGGCGGCCGATCTCGCGGTTGGCGTACTTCGAGCCGATGACTTCGCCTTGCTCGGTGAGGCGGATCTGGCCGCGCACCGTGCCCGGCGGCTGCGCGAGGATCGCCTGGTAGCTCGGGCCGCCGCCACGGCCCACCGTGCCGCCGCGGCCGTGGAACATGCGCAGGCGAATGGGGTTGGCCTTCTTCTTGTTGAGCTCGTCGAACAGCGACACCAGCGCGATGCCTGCGCGGTACAGCTCCCAGTTGCTGGTGAAGATGCCGCCGTCCTTGTTGCTGTCGCTGTAGCCGAGCATCACGTCCTGCTCGGCGCCCGAGCGCTCGATGAGCGCCTGGATGTTCGGCAGCGCATAGAAGGCACGCACGATGGGCGCGGCGTTGCGCAGGTCTTCGATGGTCTCGAACAGCGGCACGACGATCAGGTCGCACACTGCGTTGGTGGCCATCGCGCCGCGCAGGAGCCCCACTTCCTTTTGCAGCAGCAGCGCCTCGAGCAGGTCGCTCACCGTTTCGGTGTGGCTGATGATGTAGTGGCGGATGGCCGCCACGCCGTAGCGCGCACGCGCGGTGCGGGCGGCGGCGAAGATGGCCAGCTCGCTCTTGGCGAGCGGCGAGTAGTCGGCATCGGGCACGCGCAGCGGGCGGGCATCGTCGAGCAGCCTGAGCAGCAGCGTCTGCTTGGCTTCTTCGGCGAGCGACGCGTACGACGGCTCGATGCGCGCGGTGGCGAGCAGTTCGGCGATCACCGCCTCGTGCTTGTCGGAACTCTGGCGCAGGTCGACGGTGGCGAGGTGGAAGCCGAACACTTCGACCGCGCGGATCAACGGACGCAGTCGCTGCGCCGCAAGCACGCTGCCGTGCTTCTCGTTGAGTGACTCTTCCACGGTGCGCAGGTCGGCGAGGAATTCCTCGGCGTTGGCGTACGGGTTCTGCGGCGCGACGGCATGGCGCGCCGCTTCGCCGCCGGTGAGCTCGCGCAGCGTGGCTGCCAGGCGCGCGTACACGCCGGTGAGCGCGCGGCGGTAGGGCTCGTCCTTGCGGTGTTCGCTGGTGTCGGGCGAGCGCTCGGCCAGCGCCTGCATCTCGACCGACACATCGACCAGCGTGGCCGAGAGCGAGAGCTCGCCGCCCAGGTAGTGCACCTCGGTGAGGTAGTGGCGCAGCGCCAGTTCGCACTGGCGGCCGAGCGCGTATTCGAGCGTCTCGGCGGTGACGTTGGGGTTGCCGTCTCGGTCGCCGCCGATCCACTGGCCCATGCGCAGGAACGGCGCGACCGATGGCGTGTGGCCGCCTTGCACCAACGCCTTCTCGAGGTCGGCATAGACGCGCGGAATCTCGCGCAGGAACGTGGCTTCGTAGTAGCTCAGCGCGTTCTCGATTTCGTCGGCCACGGTGAGCTTGGAGAAGCGCAGGAGCCGCGTCTGCCAGATCTGCGTGACGCGCGTGCGCATCTGCGTTTCGTTCTCGGCGAGCTCGATGGGCGAGAGCGCGTCCTTGCCGCTCGCATAGGCGTTCTGGCGCAGCTTGATTTCGTCGCGTGTGGTGAGCAGCAAGGCGATGGCGCGCTCGGCATCCAGGATGCTCTTGCGCTGCACTTCGGTCGGGTGCGCGGTGAGCACCGGCGACACGTAGCTGTGGGCGAGCGAGGCGACGATTTCGTCGGGCTTCACGCCGGCCTTGCGGATGCGCGCGAGGGCGGTCTGCAGGTCGCCGTCGGCCAGCACGCCTTCGCGATCGGCCTCGGTGCGGCGGCGAATCTGGTGGCGGTCTTCCGCAAGGTTGGCCAGGTGGCTGAAGTAGGTGAAGGCGCGGATCACGCGCACCGTCTCGGCGGCGCTCAGGCCCTTGAGCAGGTTCTTGAGCGCGCGGTCGGCCGCATGGTCGGCATCGCGGCGGAAGGCCACGGACAGGGTGCGGATCTTCTCCACCAACGCATAGGTTTCGTCTCCTTCCTGCTCCCGGATCACATCGCCGAGGATCCGGCCCAGGAGCCGGATGTCGTCGATCAGTGGCTGGTCTTCGGCCTGTCGGCGCTTGGGGGGAGCAGGGGTCTTGCTGGCTTTCATTCGATGTTGTTCCTGGGACTTGAATGGACGCGCCGCCTGCGTTGCTGCGGCGCAACATGCTAGCATTCCAGCGGTCTGAAACCTGTACTTTTTGGGAGCGGTCTTGAGCAATATCGTGATCGCAACGCGCGAAAGCCGGCTGGCCCTTTGGCAAGCCGAACACGTGCAAGCGCTTCTGCAAGAAAGAGGCCATACGGTCAGCCTCCTGGGCATGACGACCCGGGGCGACCAGATCCTCGACAAGAGCCTGAGCAAGGTCGGCGGCAAGGGCCTCTTCGTGAAGGAACTCGAAACGGCGATCGAAGACGGTCGCGCCGACATCGCGGTGCATTCGCTGAAAGATGTGCCGATGGACCTGCCCGAAGGCTTCGTCCTGGCCTGCGTGCTGGAGCGCGAGGACCCGCGCGATGCACTGGTCTCCCCCCGATATGCCTCGCTCGACGAACTGCCGCACGGCGCGGTGGTCGGCACTTCGAGCCTGCGCCGCGTGGTGCTGCTCAAGGCCAGGCGGCCCGACGTGCGCATCGAACCGCTGCGCGGCAACCTCGACACGCGCCTGCGCAAGCTCGACGAAGGGCAGTACGACGCGATCATCCTGGCCGCCGCGGGCCTCAAGCGCCTCGGCCTCGGAGACCGCATCCGCGTGGCCTTCGAACCCGACGACATGCTGCCGGCCGCAGGGCAGGGCGCACTGGGCATCGAGGTGCGCGCCGACCGCAAGGACCTGATCGAACTGCTCGCGCCGCTCGCGCACCAGGGCGACTGGCTCTCGACCGCCGCTGAACGCGCAGTGAGCCGCGCGATGGGCGGCAGCTGCTCGATGCCGCTCGCGGCGCACGCCCGCTGGCAGGCCGACGGCGCATTGCGCATCGATGCCGCCTGGGGCGACCCCGAAGGCAACGCGCCGCTCGTTCGCGTCCATGCACAGGCCGAGGTCGGCGACTTCGCACGCGCCGACGCGCTCGGCGAACACGCGGCCGCGTTGCTGCGCGACGCAGGCGCCCACTGAAATCCGTGGTCATCAGATGACTGCGCGGCCCGTCATCGTCACGCGGCCCGCGCGCGAGGCGGTGCAATGGGTCGACGACCTGCGCGCCGCCGGCCTCGATGCGGTGGCGCTGCCGTTGATCGTCATCGAGCCGGTCCACGATGCCGAGCCATTGCGCGCGGCCTGGCGGCGGCTCGAAGACTACGCAGCGCTGATGTTCGTGAGCGCGACGGCGGTCGAGCATTTCTTCCTGAACAGGGACGCGGATTCGTCCGACGAAGCGATGGCCGGCCGCCGTTTCTGGGCCACGGGCCCCGGCACGACGCGCGCCTTGCTGCGCGCCGGCGTGCCGCCTGAGGCCATCGACGCACCGCCGCCCGAGGCCACGCGCTTTGACTCCGAAGCGCTGTGGGCGCGCGTGCAGGCCCAGGTGTCGGCGGGCGTGCGCGTGCTCATCGTGCGCGGCGGTGATGAGGCCGGGCAGCCCACCGGCCGCGACTGGCTCGCCAAGGAGATCGACGCGGCGAGCGGGCAGCGCGACACGGTGGTGGCCTACCGCCGATTGCCGCCGTTGTTCGATGTCAGACAACGTCAACTCGCCGTCGATGGTGCGCAAGGCCGCGCGATCTGGCTCTTCAGCAGCTCCGAGGCGATCGCCAATCTCCAGCGCGCGATGCCCGGTACCGACTGGCACGCCGCGAGCGCGGTCGCGACGCACGCACGCATCGGCGAAGCCGCGCGGGCTGCGGGTTTTGGTGCGTTGCGTGTCTGCACACCCCTGCGGGATGCGTTGATCGCGTCGATAGAATCGTTGGCATGAGCGCCGCGTCCCCGTCAGACGACATTTCTCCTTCTTCTCCCGCTGCCGCAACGGCGCCGGTGCCCGCCACGCTGGCGCCGCACCAGACGCCAGCCGCCATGGCCGCCGCGGCCACCTTGCTGTCCCGCATCGGCCTGGGCCTCCTCACGCTCTTGGCGCTGGTCGCATTGGTGATGACCATCGCGCTGTGGAACAAGGTCAGCGGCATGAAGGAGCAGCTGGCACGCCAGAGCGCCGATGCCACCGCGCAGTCGATGGAAGCGCGCACGCTGGCGCGCCAGGCGAGCGACACGGTGCGCGACGCCGCGGCCCGCGTGGCACTCATCGAAACCCGCGTGGCCGAAGTCGCGCTGCAGCGCTCGCAGCTCGAAGAGCTGATGCAGAGCCTCTCGCGTTCGCGCGATGAAAACCTCGTGGTCGATATCGAGTCGGCCGTGCGCCTCGCGCTGCAGCAGGCCCAGGTCACCGGCAACGTCGAACCCCTGCTGGCTGCGCTGAAGGCCGGCGACCTGCGCATCTCGCGCGCCGCGCAGCCGCGGCTCGCACCGCTGCAGCGCGCCATGCAGCGCGATGCCGACCGCCTGCGCAGCAACTCCAGCGTCGACAGCGCCGAAGCGCTGCAGAAGCTCGACGAGCTGATGCGCAACGTGGACGACCTGCCCGCGATCAATGCGGTGGCGGTGCGCGGCACGGGCGTCAACGCGTGGCAGCCCGAACCGATTCCGGCCGATGCGCCGTGGTGGCGGCGCGCACTGCTCACCGTGCGCGGCGAAGCCCGCTCGCTGGTGCGCGTCGGCCGCATCCAAAGTCCCGAAGCCATCCTGCTGGCGCCCGAGCAGACCTACTTCCTGCGCGAGAACCTGAAGCTCAAGCTGCTCAATGCGCGCCTCTCGCTGCTGTCGCGCCAGGTCGATGCCACGCGCGCCGAACTGGCCCAGGTGACCGCATCGCTGAACCGCTATTTCGACCCCGCATCGCGCCGCACGCAGGCAGCCGCCACGCTGCTGCAGCAACTGCAGGCGCAGGTGAAGACCACCGAGCCGGCACGCGTCGACGACACGCTGGCGGCACTGGCCACCGCGGCCGCAGGGCGATAACCCGGTCATGCGCGCTGCAATCTGGCTCCTCGCGCTGTTCGCCGTCGCCGCGGCAGTCGCTCTTTTCGCGGGCAACAACCAGGGCACGATCACAGTGTTCTGGCCGCCCTGGCGCGTCGACCTGTCGCTCAACCTGGTGCTGGTGATCCTGCTGGCGACCTTCGTGCTGCTGCACGTTGCGCTGCGCGCACTGGCCGCGTTGTTCTCGCTGCCGACGCAGGCGCGCCAGTGGCGCCTCCAGCAGAAGGAGCGCACGCTGCACGCCGCGTTGCTCGATGCGATGGTGCAGCTGATCGCCGGCCGCTTCTCGCGCGCACGCAAGGCCGCGCAGGCTGCGCTGGTGCAGGAAAAGACATTGGCGGCGCTCGATGCGCACCTGCCGCAGGCACAGCAGGTGCGCGTGCTGTCGCACCTGCTGGCGGCCGAGAGCGCGCAGGCCTTGCAGGACAAGCCGGCGCGCGATGCACATCTGCAGCAGGCGCTCAACGAGAGCGTCGACCGCACGGTGCTCGCGAGCCCCGAAACGCGCGAGGGCGTGCAACTGCGCGCCGCGCGCTGGGCGCTCGAAGACCGCGATGCGGCTGCCGCGCTCGCCCGGCTCGAAGAACTCCCCCAGGGCGCACAGCGGCGCACGCTGGCCCTGCGCCTTCGCCTCAAGGCGGCGCGGCAGGACCGGCGCACGCTCGAAGCCCTCGAAACCGCCCGCCTGCTGGCCAAGCACCGCGCCTTCTCGGATGCGGCGGCGCAGAGCATCGTGCGCGGCCTGGCGACCGAGCTGCTGTCGGGCGCGCACGACCCGGCGCAATTGATGCGCGCCTGGTCCGAACTCGACAGCAACGAACGCCAGATGCCCGAGGTGGCGATCCACGGGGCTCAGCGCATGGTGGTGCTGCATGGCGACCTGGCGCTCGCGCGCGGCTGGCTGCTGCCCGCCTGGGAGCGCATGGTGGCGAACCCGCGCAGCCTTGGCGATGCATTGCGGGTCAAGCTGGCGCGTGCGCTCGAAGCAGGGCTCGACTCGGTGGACGCCGACTGGCTGGCCCGCATCGAGACCGCCCAGCGCAACAACCCGCGTGATGCGAACCTGCAGTACCTGGCCGGCATGGCCTGCATGAAGCGCCAGCTCTGGGGCAAGGCGCAGCAACTGCTCACGCAGGCCGGGCTCGCGTTGCAGGACGCCGAGCTCTATCGCCGCGCCTGGCTCGCATTGGCCGAGCTGGCCGAAGCACGCGAGGATGCCGAGCAGGCCGCCGCCGCCTGGAAGCGCGCGGCGCAGGCGCCCAGCACCTGATCAGGGGCAAGCGCCCGAAGGCTGCACCGACGGCCTGCGGCTGCCGAAGATCACGAAGCTGATCGCGGCCAGCACCCAGATGCCGATGCCGCCATAGAGCATCACCAGCCCGAAGCCGCGCACCAGCGCCGTATGGACGATTGCGCCGGACGGGTCGAACTGCGCCAGTTCCGGAAAGCCCTGCGCAAGCGATGCGAAGTTGCCGGCCGCGATCTTCTCCGCGAGCAGGCGCAGTTGCTGCGCGTCGAAAGACGCAGGCAGCGCATTCCTCAGCGACGAGAAGATGCCCTCCAGCAGGATGAACCCCATCAGCGCGATGTTGACCGCCAGCGTGATCAGCCGTGCGCTCATGTCGATGCCCGACGCCATGCCCGCGCGGTTGCTGGGCACGGAGCCGGTCGTCGTGTTCGTCACGGGTGTGTTGGTGAGTCCCAGCCCGATGCCGGCCAGCAGGCAGCCGGGCAGCATGGTCATCCAGCTCGCGTGCGCCACGCTGCTGCCGTAGCGCATCGCGAAGAAGCCCACGCCGATCACGAACATGCCCATCGGAATGGCCACGCCCGGCCGCCAGCGCAGCGAGAGGCGCTCCGCCAATGGCGGCATCAGCAGCGTGGGCAGCGTGTAGGCCAGCAGGGCCGAGCCGGCGGTGACGGCGTCGTAGCCCAGGCCGCTCTGGAAGTAGATCGGCAGGTAGATCATGAACGGCCAGAAGCTGAAGTTCATGCCGATGGAGCCGAGGATCGCGCCCGAGAAATTGCGGATGCGGAAGACCGAGAAATCGAACATCGGGTGCGGGTTGATCTTCTCGACCCACAGGAACAAGGCAAAACTCGCGGCAGAAGCGGCGACGATGCCGAGCGCCAACGGGCTCGTGAAGCCGATCTCCGGCCCCTGCGTGATGAACCATGTGAGCCCGAACACCGCCAGCGACAGCGTGACGATGCCCGGCAGGTCGAGCTTCTTCGCGTGCGGATCGCGCGACTCCTCGATGCTGCCCAGCACGAGCGCCAGTGCGAGAACGCTCAGCGGCACATGCACCAGGAAAACCCATTCCCAGCTCGCCAGCGCCGCGATCACGCCGCCGATGATCGGCCCAAAGCCCAGCCCCATGCCGAAGACCACGCCCCAGATCGCGAAGGCCTTGCTGCGCTCGCGCCCCTCCTGGAACTGGTGCGACAGCACCGCGAGCTGGCAGATCAGCATCACGCCGCCGCTCAGGCCCTGCAGGAAGCGGCTCGCGATCAGCACCGGTGCGTCCTGCGCGATACCGCAAACCAGCGAGGTCATGCCGAACAGGACGATGCCGACGACGAGGATGCGCTTGCGGCCGTAGCGGTCGGCCAGCGTGCCGGCGGCCATCAACACCGTGGTGCAGGCGATGGTGTAGGCGTTCATGATCCATTGCATGTCCTTGAAGTCGCCGTGCAGGACTTTTTCGAGCGTGGGAAGGATCACCGGCACGCTGGAGATCTCCAGGCCGAACATCAGGGCGACGAGGCAGACCGCGGAGAGGGCAATGCGGTTCTTGCCGGCGTGGGAGAGAGGCATCGAAAGGCTTTCAGGCATCAGGTCCGGGCGATTCTGTGGAAAGCATCCTCATGATGGAAATGATTTAATTTGCTGAGATTCATTTCAAACCATCATCTATAGCCAGTCATGGACTTCGACCCCACGCTTCTGCGCGCCTTCGTGGCCGTCAAGGAAACCGGCGGCTTCACGCGTGCGGCCGAGCGGCTGCACCTGACGCAATCCGCCGTCAGCCACCAGATCCGCAAGCTCGAGGAGCAGGTGGGCCGGCAGCTTCTGCACCGCACGACGCGTCGCCTCACCGTGACGGAGGACGGCGAAGACTTCCTGCGCTATGCGCAGCAGATCCTCGACACGCTCGATGCGATGACCCGGCGCTTCCAGCCTTCGCCGATCACGGGCGTGGTGCGCTTCGGCGTGCCGGACAACTTCATGGGCGACCGCCTGCCGCCGTTGCTGTCGCAGTTCGCACGGGCGTTTCCCGCGGTGCGCCTGGAGGTCTGCGTGAGCATGCACACCGACCTGCGCGCCGCGATCCGGGCCGGCGAGCTCGATCTCGCGGTGGTGATGTCGCCGCCCAATGTGGCGGAGGGCACGTGCCTGCGGCGCACGCAGCTGGTCTGGGCCGCGGCCGAAACCTTCGAGGCGCCCAAGGGCGCATCGCTGCCGCTGGCCTTCTTTCCCAAGCCCTGCGTCAACCGGCAGGTGGCCGGGTCGGCGCTCGACCTCACGGCGATCGACTGGCATGTGGTCTTCACCTCGGCGAGTCCGCAGGGCATTCGCGCGGCCGTGCTCGCGGGGCTCGCGGTGACGGTGCTGACGCGTGAAGAGGTCGAGCCGGGCATGAAGATCGTCGACGGCCGCTACGGCCTGCCGCCGCTGCCGAGCGTCGATTTCTCGCTGATCTGGAGCGAGAGCGGCAAGACGCCGTGCGCCTGCCGCTTCGGGCAGATGATCCTGGAGATGCCCGACCTGGGGGCCAGCGTGCAGGCATAAAAAAACGGCGCCACTGGCGCCGTTTCTTGTTTGCAGGGAGCTTGCTTCGCTCAGTGCGTGTTTTGCTGCTGCGCGTCGGCAGCCGTCTTTTCGAACGGCAGCGACATCGAGCCGAGGTCGCGGCGGGTTTCGACCAGCACCAGCGGACCTTCGTCGAGCACGATCGCCGGGGGGCGTTCGCGCGGCACATGCACCGGCTTCGGCTCGGCGGCGATGGCAGCGCGCGCTTGCGCGATGCGGTCGGCATCCGAGTTGACCCACTGCAGGCCCGAGCTCTCGGCGATCTGCGCGAGTTCGTTCAGCGGCAGTTCGAAGGACTGCACCTTCGGCAGGGCGCGGCCGTTGCCGGCGGGCGCTGCCTTGGGGCTCTCGACCACGATGGGCGCTGCGACCGGTGCGGGCGCCGCTGCAGGGCGCTCGAAGCGCGGCGGCTGCTGCGGTGCGGGTTCGCGCACTTCGGGGGCTGCGACGACTTCGCGCTCGGCGACGGCTTCCGATGCCAGCGGCAGCGGCTGCTGGCGGGCGGCGGGCGTTTCATACGATTCGCCGGTGGCTTCCACCGCAGCTGCGACGGCGCCTTCGACGACCGGTGCACCGGCTTCGCTCTCGTCGCGCGGACCGCGTTCGCGGCGGTCGCGGCCGTAGCGGTCACGCGAACGGCCACGGCGCTCTTCGCCTTCGCGGCGCGGTGCCTGGTCGTTGCCGGCGTTGTCGCTGCCTTGTTCGCCATCGGCGGATGCCACTTCGGCCACGCGCGCTTCGCCTTCGTTGGCGGCGGGCGGCGCATCGTTGCGGCGCTCGCGGCGGCCGTCGTTGCGGTCATTGCGATCGCCACGCGGTGCGCGCTGTTCGTCGCGGCCGTTGCGGGGCGGGCGCTCGCCTTGCGGGGCGCCTTCACCGGCGACGGCTTCGCCGCGCGGTTGGGCGTCGCCATTGCGCTCGCCGCCACGGTCGTTGCTGCGTTCACCGCGTTCGCCACGGTCACCGCGCTCGCCGCGTTCACGACGCTCGCCGCGAGCGCGCGGTGCGCGTTCCGCTGCATTGCCTTCATCGGCGCCGGGAGCGGCCTGTTGCTGGGCTTCGAGGTTGACGTTGCCGTCGACCAGCGCCTCGGCCGGTGCATTGCGGCCTTCGCCTTCGCGACGCTCGCCACGACCGCCACGGCGTTGTTCGCCGTCGCGCGGAGCGCGTGCCTCGCGGGGTTCACGCTGCTCGCGGGGCTCGCGTTGTTCACGCGGCTGGCCTGCGGCTGCGTCGTTGCGCAGTTCGCTGCTGCGGCCTTCACGGCCCTCGCTGCGTCCTTCGCCGCGGCCTTCGCGGCGCTCGCCACCGCGGCCGCCACGGCGTTCGCCGTCGCGACCACCACGGCGTTCGCCGCCTTCGCCGCGCGCTTCGCCGCGGCCTTCGCCACCGCGACCGCCACGACGTTGTTCGCCATCACGTGCGCCGCCGCGGGCTTCGCCATCGCGGCCCGGACGGCCATCGCGGCGGGGCTTCGGTGCCTCGACCGGAATCGCAGCCGGTGCGGGCGCCTTCGCTTCGGCGGGTGCGCCGCCGAACAGGCTCTTGATCCAGCCGAAGAAGCCGCTCTGTGCCGGAACCGGTGCGCTCACGACGGGCGGCGCGACCGGTGCGGGTGCCGCGACAGGCGCGCGCACCGCTTCGGGCTTGGGCGGAACGACCGGCGCGGGTGCGTCGGGCAGCACGCCCTTGATGACCGGCGTCTGCTTGTTGGTTGGCTCCTGCGAGCGGCGGGTGACGGCCGTCGGATCTTCGATCTCGTCGGCCATCTTGTAGCTGGCTTCGATGTGATCGAGGCGCGGATCGTCGTGCTTCAGGCGCTCGAGCTTGTAGTTCGGCGTTTCGAGCGTCTTGTTGGGCACCATCAGCACGGTCACGCGCTGCTTGAGCTCGATCTTGGCGATTTCGGGGCGCTTTTCGTTCAAGAGGAACGACGCCACCTCGACCGGCACCTGAACGTGCACGGCGGCCGTGTTGTCCTTGAGGCACTCCTCCTGGATGATGCGCAGGATCTGCAGCGCGCTCGATTCGGTGTCGCGGATGTGGCCCGAGCCGCCGCAACGGGGGCAGGGGATCGACGAACCTTCGCTGAGCGCCGGCTTCAGGCGCTGGCGGCTCATTTCCATCAGGCCGAACTTGCTGATCGAGCCGAACTGCACACGGGCGCGGTCCTGGCGCAGCGCATCGCGCAGGCGGCTTTCGACTTCGCGGCGGTTCTTCGACTCGTCCATGTCGATGAAGTCGATGACGATCAGGCCGCCCAGGTCGCGCAGGCGCATCTGGCGGGCCACTTCGTCGGCGGCTTCGAGGTTGGTGCGGGTGGCGGTCTCTTCGATGTCGCCGCCCTTGATGGCGCGGGCCGAGTTCACGTCGACCGAGACCAGCGCCTCGGTGTGGTCGATCACGATGGCGCCGCCCGAGGGCAACTGCACGGTGCGGGCGTAGGCCGATTCGATCTGGTGCTCGATCTGGAAGCGGCTGAACAGGGCCGCGTCGTCGCGGTAGCGCTTCACGCGGGCGGCATGCTCGGGCATGACGTGCGCCATGAACTGCTGCGCCTGGTCGTAGATGTCGTCGGTGTCGATCAGGATGTCGCCGATGTCGTGATTGAAGTAATCACGGATCGCGCGGATCACGAGCGACGATTCCTGGTAGATCAGGAAAGCGCCCTTGCCGCCCTTGGCCGCGCCGTCGATGGCGGTCCACAGCTTGAGCAGGTAGTTCAGGTCCCACTGGAGTTCGGGCGCCGAGCGGCCGATGCCGGCGGTGCGCGCGATGATGCTCATGCCCTTGGGGTACTCGAGCTGGTCCATCGCCTCCTTGAGGTCGGCGCGGTCTTCGCCCTCGATGCGGCGCGAAACGCCACCGCCACGGGGGTTGTTGGGCATCAGCACGACATAGCGGCCGGCCAGCGAGATGAAGGTGGTGAGGGCCGCGCCCTTGTTGCCGCGTTCTTCTTTTTCGACCTGGACGGTGAGTTCCTGGCCTTCGCGGATCGCGTCCTGGATGCGGGCTTGGCTGGCCGACACGCCTTCGGCGAAGTACTGCTTGGAGATTTCCTTGAACGGCAGGAAGCCGTGGCGGTCTTCGCCGTAGTCGACGAAACAGGCTTCGAGGCTGGGCTCGACGCGGGTCACGACCGCCTTGTAGATGTTGCCCTTGCGCTGTTCGCGCCCTTCGATCTCGATTTCGTAGTCGAGGAGCTTTTGCCCGTCGACGATGGCCAGGCGCCGTTCTTCGGCTTGCGTGGCATTGATCAGCATCCGCTTCATGATGCGTTGTCCTTATATGTATCGTTCTCTGCAGCCCATGACGGGCCAACGATGCACGGACGACGCCCGCGAAACCAGGGAATTGCCGCTTGGCCCCGGATGCTGTGACTGCCGCGCCAGGCGCGAGCAGGCCTCTCGAGCGTCAGCTCAAGAAGACAGCCGGGGTGGGGGCGCGTGGATGGGCGCGAGCCAGATTCGGTGTTGAGTGGCGATCTTTTCGATCGCCGGTTGCGCAAGGGGGGCGCGCGCTGCGGAAGATCCAATGCCGGAGGCCGCTGGCAGAAGCCAGGTCGGCCAGCGAAGGCATATTTGAATCAGCAGCATCAACACAACAAGGGACTCGCTTCGATCCGCCGGCAGCTTGGAAGCTGCAGGCTGGGTATTCCGTATCGGTGTTTCGTGGGTGTCGGCTTGACTTGGGTGCCGGGCCTGCCACTTTGCGCAATTGCGCGGGGTTTGCAGCTCGGCGCCAAAGCGGCATCGACCTCACAGCATGGTCGTCAGTGCTCTAAACTTCTGTCTAATCAAGCACTTACACGACCGCGCTGGTGAAAAACATTATAGGTGCGAAGCAAAGCCCCGAGACCGCTCCAAATCCCGCAGATCGAAATGCCGGGGCCGAGGCAGGCGCGCACGGGGCCATCAAATTCATCACCGTCGACGCGGAGTCCGCGGGGCAGCGGCTCGACAATTTTCTTTTTCGCCATCTGAAAGGCGTGCCGAAGACGCATGTCTACCGGATCATCCGGTCGGGCGAGGTGCGCATCAACAAGGGGCGCGTCCAGGCCGAGACCCGCATCGAGGTCGGCGACGTGCTCAGGCTGCCGCCGGTGCGAATTTCGCCGCGGGCGGAGGAGGGCGCCACGCCACCCGCGCCGGCACGGGAGTTCCCGGTGCTGCTCGAAGACGATGCGGTGCTGGCCATCGACAAGCCCGCCGGCGTGGCGGTGCATGGCGGCAGCGGCGTGAGCTTCGGCGTGATCGAGCAGCTGCGCACGGCGCGTCCGGGTGCCAAATTCCTGGAACTGGTCCACCGGCTGGACCGCGAAACCTCCGGCATCCTGCTGGTCGCCAAGAAGCGCAGCGCCCTGGTCGCGCTGCAGGACCAGTTCCGCGAGCGCGAGACCGGCAAGACTTATCTGGCGCTGGTCGAAGGCGACTGGCCCGCCAACAAGAAGGTGCTCGATGCGCCGCTCGCCAAGTATTTGCTGCCCGATGGTTCCGGCGCCGGTGCCGGCGAGCGCCGCGTGCGCGTGGTCGCCAAGGACCATCCGGACGCAATGCGCGCCGTGACGCTCGTTCGCGTGCTTGCGCGCCTCACGCTGCCGGGCGACGCCACGCCGCTGTCGCTGCTGGCGGTGACGATCAAGACCGGACGCACCCACCAGATCCGCGTGCACCTGGCTTCCGCCGGCCATGCGATCGCGGGCGACGACAAATACGGTGATTTCGAGCGCCAGCGCGCCTTGCAGAAACTCGGCCTGAAGCGCATGTTTCTTCATGCGTGGCGATTGCAGTTCAACCACCCGGCGGGCGGCGAGCGCATTGCGCTGCAGGCCGACCTGCCGCCCGAACTGCACGCGCTGATGCCGCCTTCCGCGCTCCAGGCGCTGGCCCAACACCCCACTCCCACGGCTCATGACTGAATCTTCCGCAAGACCTCCCCGCTTCGACCTGATCGCCTTCGACTGGGACGGCACGCTCTACGACTCCACCCGACTGATCGTGCGCTGCATCCAGGCCGCGGTGATCGACGTCGGCGGCGCCAAACCGTCCGAGAACGATGCCGCCTGGGTGATCGGCCTGGGGCTCGCGGAAGCGCTCGCGCGCGCAGCGCCCGATGTGCCGAAGGAAAAGTACCCCGAGCTCGGTGCGCGCTACCGTTACCACTACCTGCAGCACCAGGACGACCTGGTGCTGTTCGACGGCGTGCTGCAGATGCTCGACGCCCTGCGCGCGCGCGGCCACAAGCTGGCCGTGGCCACCGGCAAGTCGCGCCGCGGGCTGAACGAGGCGCTGAAGTCGGTAGCGCTGCGCGACCGCTTCGACGCCTCGCGCACCGCCGACGAAACCTTCGGCAAGCCGCATCCGCGCATGCTGCTGGAGCTGATGGAAGAGCTCGATGTGCCGGCCGAGCGCACGCTGATGATCGGCGACACCACGCATGACCTGCAGCTGGCCACCAACGCCGGCTGCGCCAGCGTGGGCGTGAGCTACGGCGCGCACGAGCCGGCGAGCTTCGACGAGTTCAAGCCGCTGTTCGTCGCCGATTCGGTTGCCGCGCTGGAAACGTGGCTCCTCGACAACGCCTGAGGACGTCGCCGTGAGCGAAGAGCGCATCCCGCTGTGCAATGCCTCGGACCTCGTTGAAGGCGGCCGCGCCGTGCCCTTCGATGTGGTCCACGGCGGCGAAACCTGCCGCGCCTTCGCAGTGCGCTTCGAAGGCCAGCCGCACGCATACCTCAACCGGTGCAGCCACGTGGCGATGGAAATGGACTTCCAGCCCGACCGCTTCTTCGACGACACCGGCCAGTGGCTGCTGTGCGCCACCCACGGCGCGGTCTACCAGCCCGACACCGGCGAATGCATGGGCGGCCCCTGCCGCGGCGGCCTCGTGAAGATCGCCCTGAGCGAACGAGACGGCGTGGTGCACTGGCATACTGCCTGGAACCTCCAACCTCTCACCTTCTGACACATGACCGACCCGAATCGCAGGGAACCCGAGGGTTTCGATCCGTTGGAACCGGTAGCTCCCCTCGCCACCCCCAAGAACATGGCTCAAGACCCCACACAGCGCCCCAACTGGGAGCGCGCAACGCTTGAAAAGCTCGCCTTCGCCGCGCTCGGCGAACAGAAGGCCACCCGCCGCTGGAAGACCTTCGTGCGCCTGGCATGGCTCGCGTTCTTCATCTTCCTGGCCTGGTTCGCGCTCTCGCGCAGCACGCCGAGCACCGCCAAGACCACGGCCCACACGGCCGTCGTCGAGATCAAGGGCGAGATCGCAGCGGGCGGCGACGCCAGCGCCGAGTTCGTCGTAGCGGCCATGAAGACGGCCTTCGAGGACGACGGCGCCAAGGGCGTGGTGTTGCTGATCAACTCGCCGGGCGGCAGCCCGGTGCAGGCCGGCATCATCAACGACGAGATCAAGCGCCTGAAGGCCAAGCACAAGAAGCCGGTCTACGCGGTGGTCGAAGAGACCTGCGCTTCGGCGGCTTACTACATTGCGGCCGGCGCGGACAAGATCTTCGTGGACAAGGCCAGCATCGTCGGCAGCATCGGCGTCTTGATGGACGGCTTCGGCTTCACCGGTGTGATGGACAAGGTCGGCGTGGAACGCCGCCTGCTCACGGCCGGCGAGAACAAGGGCTTCCTCGATCCGTTCAGCCCGATGAGCGACGCGCAGCGCGCACACGCCCAGACGATGCTCAACCAGATCCACGCGCAGTTCATCAACGTGGTGAAGACCGGCCGCGGCGATCGCCTGAAGCTGGACACTCCCGGCCTGTTCAGCGGCCTGTTCTGGAGCGGCGAGCAGGCGGTCGAATACGGCCTGGCCGACCAGCTCGGCAACGTCGATTTCGTGGCGCGCGAGGTGATCAAGGCCGAAGAGGTCATCGACTACACCCGCCGCGACAACGTGGCCGAGAAGCTGGCCAAGAAGTTCGGCGCGGCGATGGGCGAAGCCTCGGTGCGTTCGCTGCAGGTCGCGACACCCGCGCTGCGCTGAAGCGCAGATAAAAACCCTCAGGCCGCTTCGCTGCGCGTGAAGCGGGCCGAAGCGGCCAAGGCCGCAGCGAAGATCACCACCACATAGAGCGCGGCAGTCAGCGAACTGGCCCGCGCCAGCAGGCCGATCACCGCGGGTCCGGCCATGAATCCCAGATAGGCGACGGCCGATACCGAAGCGATGCCGCTGGCGGGCTCGACGCCCGGTATGCGGGCCGAGGCGCCGAACAGGATCGGCACCACGTTCGCAAAGCCGACCCCGACGCCCGCGAAGCCGACCAGGGCGAGCCAAGGCAGATCGGTCAGCAGCACCAGCGTCATCGCCGCGGCCGCAAGCACGCCGCTGCCGCGCAGCAGGGCCACCGGCGTGAAGCGGGCCCGCATGGCATCACCGCCGAAACGCGCGGCAGCCATGGCCGCGGAGAAGGCCGCATAGGCGAGTGCCGCCTGCTTCTGCGGGCTGCCCAGCTCCTGCTGCATATAGAGAACGCTCCAGTCGTAGATCGCACCTTCGGCGATCAAGCCCAGCGCAGCCAATACGCCGAGCACCGCGAGCGGGCCGCGGGGCAGGCGAAAGCTGTGGTCGGCAGTGGCCGTGTCGCCCGTGACGGCCTTGGGCAGCATGCGCGTCGAGGACACGGCGACCAGCAGCACCATCACCGCCGCGACCAGCAGCAGGTGCGCCTGCGCGCCCATGCTCGCCGCAAGCACCGCACTGCCGCTCGCGGCGCCGGCCATGCCGCCCAGGCTGAACATGCCGTGCATGCCGCTCATCAGCGGCGTGCCACTTTGCATTTCAAGCTGTGCCGCCTCGGTGTTGATGGCCACGTCGAACACGCTGGTGACGAGGCCGAACGCGGCCAGCAGGCCCATCAGCGCGAAGTAGCCCGGCATGGCGATCAGGCCCGCCAGCAGCAGCGCATAGACGCAGCCGGAAAGGGCGGCGATCCGTCGCGGGCCGTGGCGGCCGATCCAGCGGCCCGCACTGGTCAGGCCGAACATCGCGCCGGCGCCCGCTGCGAGCAGCGCCAGCCCGAGCTGGGCTTCGTCGAGGCCGTAGTGCGCTTTGACCGTGGGAACGTGAACGCCCCAGGTCGCGAAGATAAAGCCGGAAGAAAAGAACTGCGCGCGCGAGGCCCAGCGCGTGCCGGCGGTCACCACCACCATCGTCAGCGCCCGATCGCGAACACGGCGGGCAGACGCTCGTCGGTTGCGGTCTGCGGCTTGGCGCGCCAGGATTTCACGGTCTCGCTGCGCACATGGGCGGTTGCGAGGGTCAGGCCGCGCGCGACGGCGAGACGGGTGTTTTGGTGCATTGTTTGAACCAGTGCCTGCAACAAGGCGGCGTTGCGGTAGGGCGTTTCGATGAAGAGTTGCGTCTGGCCGGTCTTGAGGGCGATCGCTTCGAGCTCGCGGATGCGGGCCTGGCGCTCGCTCGCGTCCTGCGGCAGGTAGCCGACGAAGGCGAAGTTCTGGCCGTTCAGGCCGCTCGCGGCCAGCGCCAGCAGCAGCGAGACCGGGCCGGTCAGCGGCACCACGGTGATCCCCAGGTCGTGCGCGGCGCGCGCCACCGAGGAGCCCGGGTCGGCCACCGCCGGCATGCCGGCTTCGCTCAGCAAGCCGATGTCGTGGCCTTCGAGTGCGGCCGCCAGCAGCGGCCGGGCGTCGAACTGGCCGGCGTGATCGCCTTTCTTGTGCACTTCGCGCGGCAGTTCCTGAATGGTCTGCGCTTGCAGCGGGGCGGCCAGCGGCGCGACCGCGTCGATGCGCTTGAGGTAGGCGCGGGCGGATTTCGCGTTCTCGCAGATCCAGTGCGTGATGCTGGCGGCCACCTGCAGGGTGCCCAAGGGCAGGGCGTCCTGCAGCGGGGCCTGGACGTCGCAGCCGAAATCGAGCGGCGCGGGAACGAGGTAGAGCTTGCCGTGGGTCACAGGAGTTCGACCCCCGCGGCGCGCAGCATCTGGCAGGTGCGGATCAGCGGCAGGCCGACCAGGGCGGTCGGGTCGTCGCTGTCGATGGCGCTCAGGAGGGCAATGCCGAGGCCTTCGCTCTTGGCGCTGCCGGCGCAGTCGTAGGGCTGCTCGGCCTGGAGGTAGCGCTCGATGGCGGCGTCGCTGAGCTCTCGAAACACGACGCGCACGGGCGCCAGGTCGCGCTGGACGAAACCGGTGGCGTGGCAGACGACGGCGACGGCCGTCTGGAAGATCAGCGTCTGGCCTCGCATCCGCCGCAACTGGGCGGTGGCGCGGGCGTGGTCGCCGGGCTTGCCGAGCGCCTCGCCGGCGAGGTCGGCCACCTGGTCGGAGCCGATGACCACCGCTTCGGGGAAGCGGGCGGCGACGGCGTTGGCCTTTTCCAGGGCAAGGCGTTCGGCGAGGGCGCGGGGTGTTTCGCCGGCCAGCGCGGTTTCATCGACTTCCGGGGCGTGCACATCGAAGGGCAGGCGCAGGCGGTTCATCAGTTCGCGGCGGTAGCGCGAGGTCGAGGCGAGGATCACGGGGCGTTGCATGGAGACGATTGTGCGTGAGCCGCGCAAGAAACCTTCTGATGCGCACTATGTAAGTGAAGCGCCTGGCAAGCTAGACTGGCGCGGATGAAGAGAGAATTTGCCCCCGAACGGCTCGACGTGGCCGGCTTCGCCGCCGCAGCCGCAACCCTGAATGCCGCCGACCCGGTCCCGAACTACGTGCGCCTTGTCGCCGAACTGGCCGATCCGGCCGCCGATGCGGTCGTCCATTGGGAAGCCACCGGCGAGGAGCGCCCGGGCGCCGACGGCAAGGCCGCACCCTGGCTGCACCTGGAGGCCGAAGCGGTCGTTCCGCTGACTTGCCAACGCTGCCTGGCCCCTGTGGAGACGGAGCTCGTGGTGGATCGCTGGTTTCGTTTCGTCGCCGACGAGGCCACGGCGGAGGCCGAAGACGAGGAATCGGACGAAGACCTGCTGGTCGCCAGCCGGGATTTCGACCTGCACACCCTGATCGAGGACGAGCTCTTGATGGAAATTCCCGTCATGCCCGTCCACGATGTCTGCCCCGAGCCGGTTCGCCTGTCGTCCAGCGACGATGATTTCCAGGCGGCCGAGGAAGCCAAGCCGAACCCGTTCGCGGTGCTCGGAGCGTTGCGTTCGCGCAAGCCGGAAGAGGGCAAGTAGCCCTTTCCCGGCGCCTAGGCTATAATCATGGGCTTCGCGCGCGCCGCCGTGAGCAGCGATACAGACGAGGGCATTCCATACATGCCACGCACTTTTTTGTATTGCCACCGCTTGAGCCCGTATCCAGTCACTCACCTAACAGTCCAGGAGCCATCATGGCCGTCCAGCAAAACAAGAAGTCGCCTTCCAAGCGCGGCATGCACCGTTCACACAACGCACTGGTCGTGCCCGGCATCGCCGTGGAGCCGACCACTGGCGAAACGCACCTGCGCCACCACATCAGCCCGAACGGTTTCTACCGTGGCCGTCAGGTGCTCAAGAACAAGTCCGAAGCCTGATCTCGCACTCCAAGGCCAAGGCCCGAAGCTACTTTTCCTGTAGCGTCGGGCCTTTGTTTTGATGGCTACGCCTTCTTCTCCCGAATTTACTGCTGCGCCTTCCGCAATCACGCTCGCCGTGGATTGCATGGGAGGCGACCATGGGCCGCGCGTCACGCTCGCGGCCTGCCGCGCGTTTCTCGAGCGGCACAGCGAAGCCTCGTTGCTGCTGGTCGGTGCGCCGGCCGCACTGGCGGGGTTCGTTGCGCATCCACGCGCCCGCATCGTTGCTGCCAGCGAAGTGGTGGGCATGGACGATCCCATTGAAATTGCGCTGCGCAAGAAGAAGGACTCTTCGATGCGTGTCGCGATCCAGCAGGTCAAGGACGGCGCTGCCCAGGCGGCCATCTCCGCCGGCAACACCGGCGCCTTGATGGCGATCGCGCGCTACCTGCTCAAGACGCTGGACGGCATCGATCGCCCCGCGATTGCGCCGCAACTCCCGAATGCAAAGGGGGGTGCGACCACGGTGCTCGACTTGGGTGCCAACGTCGATTGCGACGCCGAAGACCTGCTTCAGTTCGCGGTGCTCGGCTCGGCACTGGTCTCGGCGCTGACCGGCAACGAGGCGCCTTCGGTCGGCCTGCTCAATATTGGCGAAGAAGCTATCAAGGGCAGCGAAACGATCAAAAAGGCCAGTCAACTGCTGCGTACGGCTGCCAATTCCAAGGATTTGAACTTCTACGGCAACGTCGAAGGCAACGACATTTTCAAGGGTACAACTGACATCATCGTGTGCGACGGATTTGTCGGGAACGTTGCTTTGAAGGCTAGTGAGGGCGTGGCCTCGATGATCCAGGAGTTCATTCGAGCAGAGTTTTCGCGCAACATCTTCACCAAAATTGCGGCAGTTGTTGCCTATCCGGTTCTAAAAGCTTTTAAAGGCCGCGTAGATCACCGTCGGTACAATGGGGCCGCATTGCTGGGCCTGCGCGGCCTGGTTTTCAAGAGCCATGGCTCGGCCGACGAAGTGGCTTTCGGACATGCGCTGGATCGCGCTTATGATGCCGCTCGCAACAACCTGCTCGATCGCGTGCGGGCCCGCATCGCCCACGCCGCGCCTTTGCTCGCGCGGCAGGAACCGGCGGTGCCGGTCGACGCGACGGCCCTTCACGTTTGATGACCCCTTTTTCACGCATCACCGGCACCGGCAGTTATCTGCCCCCACGCCGCGTGACCAATGACGATCTCGCCAAGGAACTGGCGACGCGCGGCATCGAAACCTCCGATCAGTGGATCGTCGAGCGCACCGGCATCCACGCGCGTCACTTTGCCGCGCCGGATGTCAGCAGCAGCGATCTCGGCCTCGAGGCTGCAAAGCACGCACTCGAAGCGGCGGGCCGCAAGGCCAGCGACGTCGACCTGATCATCGTCGCGACCTCGACGCCCGACATGGTGTTCCCGTCGTCGGCGGCCATCCTCCAGAACAAGCTCGGCATCGCCGGCTGCCCGGCGTTCGACGTCCAGGCGGTGTGCAGCGGCTTCGTTTATGCGCTGACCGTGGCCGACGCGATGATTCGCACCGGCACCGCGCGCTGCGCGCTGGTGATCGGCGCCGAAGTGTTCTCCCGGATCCTCGACTTCAACGACCGCACGACCTGCGTGCTGTTCGGCGATGGCGCGGGCGCGGTGGTGCTCGAGGCCAGCGATGAGCCCGGCATCCTGTCGAGCGACCTGCATGCGGACGGCAAACATGTCGGCATCCTGTGCGTGCCGGGCCACGTGTCCGGCGGCAACGTACTAGGCACGCCGCTGCTGCACATGGATGGCCAAGCCGTTTTCAAGCTGGCGGTCCGGGTGCTCGAAGAGGCCGCGCGCACCGCGCTGGCCAAGGCCGGCAAGACCGAGGCCGACATCGACTGGCTGATCCCGCACCAGGCCAACATCCGCATCATGGAAGGCACGGCCAAGAAGCTGAAGCTGCCGCGCGAGAAGCTGATCGTCACGGTCAACGAGCATGGCAATACCTCGGCCGCCTCGATTCCGCTGGCGCTCGACGAAGCGGTGCGCTCCGGCAAGGTGAAGAAGGGTGAAACCCTCATGCTCGAAGGCGTGGGCGGCGGGTTCACCTGGGGCGCCGTGCTATTGAATCTGTAGCGTGTTGCGGCCCTCTGGAGGGCTGCGATGCGATATGACGCATAGAACAATGAAATCCTTTGCTTTTGTTTTTCCGGGTCAGGGCTCGCAGGCTGTCGGCATGCTCGACGCCTGGGGCGACCATCCGGCCGTGGCCGAAACGCTGCGCGAGGCTTCCGAAGCGCTGGGCGAAGACATCGGCGCGCTGATCAAGAACGGTCCGAAGGAAGAGCTGGCGCTCACCACCAACACGCAGCCGGTGATGCTGGTCGCCGGTGTCGCAGCCTGGCGGGCCTGGTTGTCCGAAGGCGGCGCAACGCCTTCCGTCGTGGCAGGCCATTCGCTGGGCGAGTACTCGGCGCTGGCGGCTTCGGGTGTGCTGACGCTGGCGCAAGCTGCGCCGCTGGTGCGTTTTCGTGCGCAGGCCATGCAGCAGGCGGTGCCCGTCGGTGTCGGCGCCATGGCGGCCGTGCTGGGCATGGAGTCCGGCAAGGTCGTGGCAGGCTGTGCTGAAGCGACGGCCTCGTTTGGCGCAGGCAGCGCTGAAATCGTCGAAGCCGTGAATTTCAACGATCCGGCGCAGACCGTGATCGCCGGCAGCAAGGCTGCTGTCGACAAGGCCTGCGAGTTGCTCAAGGCCAATGGTGCCAAGCGCGCGCTGCTGCTGCCCGTTTCGGCGCCTTTCCACTCGAGCCTGATGAAGCCGGCCGCCGAGGCGCTGCGCGAAAAGCTCGCCACCCTCACGCTTGCCGCGCCGCAGATCCCAGTGCTGAACAACATCGACGTGGCTGTAGAGACCGACGCCGAACGCATTCGCGATGCCTTGGTGCGCCAGGCAGCCGGCCCGGTTCGCTGGGTCGAGAGCGTGCAGGCCTTGAAACTGCGCGGTGTAGCCGCCATCATCGAGTGCGGGCCGGGCAAGGTGCTGGCCGGCATGGTCAAGCGCATCGCCCCCGATCTCGAAGCTGCGTCGGTGTACGACCCGGCGACGCTCGCGGACACCCGACAATCGCTCGCCGGCTGAACGGCGCAAGGCCCCGATACTTTTTATATGAGCATTCCCAAATTCGAAGGGCAAGTCGCCCTGGTCACTGGCGCATCGCGCGGCATCGGCGCAGCGATTGCGCTCGAGCTGGCGCAGCGCGGCCTGAAGGTCGTCGGCACCGGCACCACCGAGGACAGCGCGGCGAAGATCACTTCGGCACTGAGCGCGTTCGACGGCCGTGGCCGTGCACTGAATGTGAACGACGCTGCCGCCGTCGAGGCGCTGATCGACGAGATCGTCCAGGCCTACGGCGCGATCCACGTGCTGGTCAACAACGCCGGCATCACGCGCGACACGCTTGCCATGCGCATGAAGGACGACGACTGGGATGCGGTGCTCGATACCAATCTCAAGGCCGTGTTCCGCCTCTCGCGCGCGGTGATCCGCCCGATGATGAAGCAGCGCTACGGCCGCATCATCAGTATCACGAGCGTGGTGGGCGCCTCCGGCAATGCCGGCCAGGCCAACTACGCGGCCGCCAAGGCCGGTGTCGCGGGCATGACCCGCGCACTGGCCCGCGAACTGGGCAGCCGCAACATCACCGTCAACTGCGTCGCGCCGGGCTTCATCGAAACCGACATGACGGCGAGCCTCCCCGAGGCGCAGCAACAAGCACTTCTGCAACAGATCCCGCTGGGGCATCTGGGCAAGCCGGCCGACATCGCGCATGCGGTGGCGTACCTCGCATCGCCCCAGGCGTCCTACGTGACCGGGCAGGAGTTGCATGTGAATGGCGGCATGCACATGTAGCCGCAAGGCGCAATCTTTCCCGTACCGGGGGTGAGGCAAATGCCACAATCCGCCCGGCTAAAATCCACCGATTACCTACAACCCTCAGAGGGAACCAAATGAGCGATATCGAAGCACGTGTCAAGAAAATCATCGCCGAGCAACTCGGCGTGGAAGAGTCCCAAGTGACGAATGAAAAGGCTTTCGTGGCCGACCTCGGCGCTGACTCGCTCGACACGGTCGAACTCGTGATGGCACTCGAAGACGAGTTCGGCATCGAGATCCCCGATGAAGATGCCGAGAAGATCACCACGGTGCAAAACGCCGTCGACTACGCCACCAAGAATCAAAAGGCCTGATTGGCCAGCTGACACTGCGACTGCGGCCGGCGGCTTTTTCCTGAACCGCACGCGCCGACCAGCAACTGTTCAGCGCTTCCAGAAAGGTTTGCCGGCATGACCAAACGCCGCGTCGTCGTGACCGGACTCGGTTGCATCGCTCCTGTCGGAAACACCGCAACCGAATCCTGGGCCAACTTGTTGGCCGGGAAGTCGGGCATTGCGAACATCACCGCGTTCGATGCAAGCGCCTTCGCCTGCAAGTTCGCCGGTGAGGTGAAGGGTTTCGACATCACCCAATACATCTCGGAGAAAGAAGCGCGCCACATGGACCGCTTCATTCATCTGGGGCTTGCCGCCGCCATCCAGGCGGTGCAGGACAGCGGACTGCCGACCGGCGAAGCGCTGTCCTATGAAGAGGCCGTTCGCATCGGCTGCAACATCGGTTCGGGCATCGGCGGGCTGCCGATGATCGAACAGACGCATGGCGAATACGCGAGCCGCGGCCCGCGCCGCATTTCGCCGTTCTTCGTGCCGGCATCGATCATCAACATGATCTCGGGCCACGTGTCGATCAAGTACGGCTTCAAGGGCCCGAACATCGCCGTCGTGACCGCCTGCACCACGGGCCTGCATGCCATCGGCACGTCGGCACGCATGATCGAGTACGGCGATGCCGACGTCATGATCGCCGGCGGCGCCGAGTCGACTATTTCGCCGCTCGGCATTGGCGGCTTCACCGCGCCTCGCGCGCTGAGCACGCGCAACGACGATCCCGCCACGGCCTCGCGCCCGTGGGACAAGGACCGTGACGGCTTCGTGCTGGGCGAGGGCGCCGGCGTGCTGGTGCTCGAGGAGTACGAGCATGCCAAGGCGCGCGGCGCCAAGATCTATGCGGAAGTCGCGGGCTTCGGCCTGACCGGCGATGCCTATCACATGACCGCGCCCGACGTCGACGGCCCCCGCCGTTCGATGGCAATGGCACTGGCCAACGCAGGTGTCAACGCCGACCAGGTCCAGTACCTGAATGCGCACGGCACCTCGACGCAGATCGGCGACCTCAACGAGACCAACGCGGTCAAGCTCGCCTTCGGCGATCACGCGAAGAAGCTCGTCGTGAATTCGACCAAGTCCATGACCGGCCACCTGCTGGGCGGCGCGGGCGGCATCGAATCGGTGTTCACGGTGCTTGCGCTGCACGAGCAGAAGAGCCCGCCGACCATCAACATCTTCAACCAGGATCCGGAGTGCGATCTCGACTACTGCGCCAACGAGGCGCGCGATCTGAAGATCGATGTCGCGGTCAAGAACAACTTCGGCTTCGGCGGCACCAACGGTACGCTGGTGTTCAAGCGCGCTTGAGCATTGCTCTGTCATGCACAGCGCGCCGTCGGTGACCTATCCGGTGGGGCGCTCACGCGGCGCAACCCGGATTCTTGTCGTTCTCTGGACCCTGGGCGCCTGCTGCGCTGGTGCTTCCTGCTATCTCTTCGATAGCGCTGGATGGCGCCAGCTGCTGCTGGTTCTCAGCGTCGTCTTCTCGGGCGTTGCCGCAGGCTTCGGCTTGCGCCGCGATGGTGCTGCCACGCTGCATTTCGACGGACTCTATTGGTCCCTGACGGGGGCCGATCCGACCCGTGGCGTTCGAGCGGCGCGGGCCAAGGTCGCGCTCGATTTCCAATCGCTGATGCTGGTCAGGCTTTCGGAGCCGGGTCGCGCTGCGCGCTGGGTCTGGCTTGAGCAGCGATCCATGCCGGAGCGCTGGCGCGACGTGCGCCGCGCGGTCTATGCGCGCGCGCCGGCCGCCGAGCCTGCGGGCGATCCCTGGCGCGCGACGGCACCCGCCGACGCGCCCTGAAACCCCGTCGATGACAACTTCTCCCCCGCCTGTGCCACCGGAGTCCGGCCTGACCGACGCGTCGGCCGAGGCGCCGCGTCCGGGCGAAGTCGATTTCCAGCTGGTCCAGCGCACGGTCGCGGGCGACCAGAAGGCCTTCGAGCTCCTGGTCATCAAGTACCAGCGCCGCATCGAGCGTCTGATCGGCCGCATGGTGCGCGATGTCGACCTGGTCGAGGACATTGCCCAGGAAACCTTCATCCGCGCCTATCGCGCGCTGCACCAGTTTCGCGGCGAGGCGCAGTTCTACACCTGGCTCTACCGGATCGCTGTCAACACCGCCAAGAAGGCGCTGGTGGACATGAAGCGCGATCCGACCATCTCCGAAAGCGCGCTGCGGCCGTCTTCTGACGACGACGATGAAACTTACCGTCCCGGAAACGAACCAATCAGCGACGAAACCCCCGAATCGGTCATGGCGGCGAATGAAATCGCCAGCGCCGTCGAGGCGGCCATGGAAGCGCTCCCAGCCGAGTTGCGCCAGGCAGTCACGCTGCGCGAGATCGAGGGGATGAGTTACGAAGAGATTGCCGAGGTCATGGATTGCCCTATCGGCACGGTGCGCTCACGTATTTTCCGGGCGCGCGAAGCCATTTCGGCCAGGGTCAAACCGCTTCTGGACAACCAGTCCGGCAAGCGTTGGTAAGTAAGCAGGTGAATGAAATGAATCAGATGATGACGGTTCGGGAACAGGTGTCCGCACTTGCGGATGGTCATTTGCAGGGCGAGGCGTTCGCGCAGGCGATCGAAGCGGTCTGCACCGAAGGCGATTCGCGCGCGGCCTGGCACGCCTACCACGTGGTGGGCGATGTGTTGCGTTCGGGCTCCCATTCGGCGTGCAGCGACAGCTCGGCGTTCCTCGCGCGTTTCCAGCAGCGGCTCGCCGCGGAGCCGGTGGTCGCGATGCCGGCGCTGGTGCCGATTGCCGCACCGGCCGCGGTCCAGGTCCAGCGCAGGGCCGATGCGGCCAACGAGCCGGTCTTCCGCTGGAAACTGGTGGCAGGCGCCGCGTCGATGGTTGCCGTGGCCGCCATCAGCTGGACGCTGATCGGCAATGGCACCTCCGGTTCGCAGGCCGGCGCGCAGATCGCGGCTCAGCAGCAGCCCGCGATGAATTCGGTCCTGGCGGCAGCGGCCGTCAACAGCCAGCAGCCAGCCAGCGCCACGCTAACGCCCACGCGCGTGATGGTCGGAAACGGCAATCCGCAAGTCATGCTGCGCGATCCGCGCCTCGATCAATTGCTCGAAGCGCACCAGCAGGCTGGCGGTGCTTCGCAAATGCCTTCCGGTTTCCTGCGCAACGCCACCTTCGAGGGACCTACGCGCTGATGGCGCGTCCGTAACTGCCCGCAATGACCGTTCAGATGCCGATCTCCGCACGCGCGTTCGTGCTTGTGTTTGCAGCCTTCTGCTTCGCGCAGGTTGCCACCGCACAAAACCGCTCCGGCCCGGCGACCGCCAAGGGTGCGGCTGCGGCGCAGACGGACGAGCCACCGGCGATGAGCGTGGCCGACTGGCTGCAGCGCATGCACACCGGCGCGCGGCAACGGAACTACGTGGGCACCTTCGTGGTGTCGGCGCCGGGCGGCGACCTGTCGAGCGCGCGCATCTGGCATGTGCGCGACGGCGATCATCAGATCGAGCGCATCGAGGCGCTCTCGGGGCCGCCGCGCTCGACCTTCCGGCGCAATCGCAATGTCATGACCTTCCTGCCCGAGGCAAAGGTCGTGAAGGTCGAGAAGCGCGAGAACCTCGATCTCTTTCCCAATCTGCCGGACAAGACCGATTCGTCGATCGGCGATTTCTACGACGTGCGCGCGATCGGCAAGGACCGCGTGGCCGGTTTCGATGCCGACGTGGTGCAACTGGTGCCGCACGATGGCCTGCGTTTCGGCTACCGCATCTGGAGCGAGCGCCGCTCGGGCTTGGTGGTGAAGCTGCAGACCATCGACAGCGAATCGCGGGTGGTGGAGCAATCGGCGTTCTCCGAACTGCAGCTCGATGCGCCGGTGAAGGCGCAGGCGCTCGCGCAGATGATGACCAACACCGCGGGCTACCGCGTCGAAAAGCTCGAGCTTGAGCGCACGACCGCACAGGATGAAGGGTGGACGCTCAGCGCGCCCGTGGCCGGTTTCAAGCCCCGCAGTTTCTTTCGTCGGCCCGCGACCGGCGGCGACAAGTCGAAGCAGGATGCGGCCACGGTCCAGTGGACTTTCTCCGACGGTCTGGCTTCGGTCTCGCTTTTCATCGAGCGCTACGATGCCGCGCGTGCACCGCGGGACGGCGTGCTGACCATCGGCGCCACCAACGCCATTCGCCGGCGGTTGCCTGAACCCGCGAGCGACTGGTGGCTGACCGCAGTGGGCGAAGTGCCGCAGCAGACGCTCAACGCATTCGCCCAAAGCCTCGCTCGCACGCGTTGACACACTGGCTGGCCATTGCCCCGCGGATTGCGCTGAACCAAGCTCGCAACGCAGACTCATAGCCCTTTGTTGTTTTAGCCGCTCTCTGTTCTTTTGAAAGAAAACCCATGATGTTCAAAGTCGAGGGACACAAGCTTCGTTCCGGTGTGCTGGCTTTCGCGCTCGCGCTGACAGCCGGAGCCACTTTTCTTCCCGTCGAGCCCGTCCATGCGCAGACGCGCACGCTGCCCGACTTCACCGATCTGGTCGACCAGGTCGGCCCCTCCGTCGTCAACATCCGCACCGTCGAGAAGGTCGCGCAGCGCGGCGGCGGCAATGGCGAGATGGATGAGGAAATGCAGGAATTCTTCCGTCGCTTCTTCGGTCAGCCCGCTCCGGGTACGCCGCGCCAGGGGCCGCGTCCCAACAGGCCGCAACAGCCCCAGGAAGAGGAACGCCCGCGCGGTGTCGGCTCCGGCTTCATCCTGACGGCCGACGGGTACGTCATGACCAATGCGCACGTGGTGGAAGATGCCTCCGAGGTGCTGGTCACGCTGCCCGACAAGCGCGAGTTCAAGGCCAAGATCGTCGGCGCCGACAAGCGCACCGACGTTGCGGTCGTCAAGATCGAAGCCACCGGCCTGCCGGCGGTGAAGGTGGGCGACATCTCCAAACTGCGCGTCGGCGAATGGGTGATGGCCATCGGCTCGCCCTTCGGTCTGGAGAACACCGTCACGGCCGGCATCGTGAGCGCCAAGCAGCGCGACACCGGCGAATACCTGCCTTTCATCCAGACCGACGTGGCCATCAACCCCGGCAACTCGGGCGGTCCACTGATCAACATGCGCGGCGAAGTGGTGGGCATCAACAGCCAGATCTACTCGCGCTCGGGCGGCTTCATGGGCATCTCGTTCTCGATCCCGATCGACGAGGCGATCCGCGTGAGCGAACAGCTGCGCACCTCGGGACGCGTGTCCCGCGGCCGCATCGGCGTGCAGATCGACCAGGTCACGAAGGATGTGGCCGAAGCCATCGGCCTGAGCAAGGCGCAGGGCGCGCTCGTGCGCGGCGTCGAAGCCGGATCGCCGGGTGAGAAGGCCGGCGTGGAGCCGGGTGACGTCATCACCAAGTTCGACGGCAAGGCCATCGAGAAGCCGAGCGACCTGCCGCGCCTGGTGGGCAACACCAAGCCGGGCACGAAAAGCACGCTCACGGTGTTCCGTCGCGGCAACTCGCGCGACCTGAGCGTGACCATTGCCGAGATCGAGCCTGACAAGCCCGCCAAGCGCGCGTCCGATCGCGACGAGCCGGCACCGAAGCCTTCGGCTTCCGCAGCTGCCAAGTCGCTCGGCCTCGCCGTCAGCGACCTCAACGATGCGCAGAAGAAGGAGCTCAAGCTCAAGGGCGGCGTGAAGGTCGATGCCGCCAGCGAAGGTGCTGCGCGTGCAGGGCTGCGCGAAGGCGACATCATCCTGGCCGTGGGCAATACCGAGGTGGCCAACACCCGGGAGTTCGAGTCGGCGCTGGCCAAGGCCGACAAGAGCAAGGCGCTCAGCGTGCTGTTCCGTCGCGGCGACTGGGCGCAATACGCCCTGATCCGTCCCGCACGCTGATACGGCGCTGCCGTCAAGTGGCCCCACCCGGCAGTCGGGTTTGGGGCCGTTTTTTTGAGGCGTTTACGACGTTCGGGCGTGGATCCCTAAAAAAATCTGAGGCTTCAAAAGCCTTGATTTTTGTTTGTGCCCACTAACTTTTTGGAAGGCTAAGGACGGTTTTCGGTAGAATAGGGCACTCGCGGCGGCCAGTCAGCGCATAAGGAGTGCAACGACCTTCACGATGCGAGATGTCAGACAGCAGTCCACCGGTGCTCCACAGATCGCCCACAAGTTGTTCAGTGAGTGCTCCACCGATCCTGTGGATAACCTGTTTGTATCTTTGATGTTGTGGACCCGCAACGAGCCCTTTGGACCCTGTTCCCGGATGTACGTGCCTCCCTTTTTGCCTACAATGAAGTTCCAACTACTGCAGTTGCCATTGCTTGTTGGTTCAGGGCGCGTCTCCAGAAGACGCGCCCTTTTTTCTTGCCTGCTCTCTGCTGAGCACGAGCCAATTCAAGTACTTAAGCGTTCCCGTTGATGAATCACATCAGAAATTTTTCGATCATTGCGCACATCGATCACGGCAAGTCGACGCTCGCTGACCGTTTGATCCAGCGTTGCGGCGGCCTCGCAGAACGCGAGATGGAAGCGCAGGTGCTCGATTCGATGGACATCGAAAAAGAGCGTGGGATAACCATCAAGGCGCAGACCGCCGCGTTGCACTACAAGGCACTCGACGGCAAGGTCTACAACCTCAATCTGATCGACACACCGGGCCACGTCGACTTCTCTTATGAAGTGAGTCGCTCGCTGTCGGCATGCGAAGGCGCGCTGCTCGTCGTCGATGCATCGCAAGGCGTCGAAGCGCAGACGGTGGCCAACTGCTACACCGCGCTCGACCTCGGTGTCGAAGTGGTGCCCGTGCTCAACAAGATGGATTTGCCCAACGCCGATCCCGACAACGCGCGCACCGAAATCGAAGACGTGATCGGCATCGACGCGACCGATGCGATTCCGTGCTCCGCCAAGACGGGCCTGGGCATCGACGAGATCCTCGAAGCGATCGTGCACAAGATGCCTGCGCCGCGCGGCAACCCCGACGGCCCGCTGCGCGCGATGATCGTCGACAGCTGGTTCGATCCTTACGTCGGCGTCGTCATGCTGGTGCGCGTGGTCGATGGTCGGCTTGTGAAGGGCGAGCGCATCAAGATGATGGCGTCCGGTGCCATGTACAACGCCGACAACATCGGCGTGTTCACGCCGGCCAACGAACCGCGCCCTTCGCTCGAAGCCGGCGAGGTGGGCTACATCATCGCGGGCATCAAGGAGTTGCAGGCGGCCAAGGTCGGCGACACCGTGACGTTGATCAAGGCGGGCACGGGCGGCGCGGCCGCCACTGCCACCGAGGCGCTGCCGGGCTTCAAGGAAATCCAGCCGCAGGTGTTCGCCGGCCTCTACCCAACCGAAGCCAGCGAGTACGACTCGCTGCGCGACGCGCTCGAGAAGCTCAAGCTCAACGATTCGTCGCTGCGCTACGAGCCCGAGGTGAGCCAGGCGCTGGGCTTCGGTTTCCGCTGCGGTTTCCTCGGCCTGCTGCACATGGAAATCGTGCAGGAGCGCCTGGAGCGCGAGTTCGACCAGGACCTGATCACGACCGCGCCCAGCGTGGTCTACCAGGTGGTGCGCAACGACGGCGAAGTCATCATGGTGGAGAACCCGTCCAAGATGCCCGACGTCGGCAAGATGAGCGAGATCCGCGAGCCGATCGTGACCGTGCATCTCTACATGCCGCAGGAATACGTCGGCGCCGTCATGACGCTGGCCAACCAGAAGCGCGGCGTGCAGATGAACATGGCCTACCACGGCCGCCAGGTCATGCTGACCTACGAGATGCCGCTCGGCGAGATCGTGCTCGACTTCTTCGACAAGTTGAAGTCGGTCAGCCGCGGCTATGCCTCCATGGACTACGAGTTCAAGGAGTACCGCGCGTCCGACGTGGTCAAGGTCGATATCCTGCTGAACGGCGAGAAGGTCGATGCGCTTTCGATCATCGTGCACCGCACCCAGTCGCAGTACCGCGGCCGGGCGGTGGTCTCGAAGATGCGCGAGATCATTTCGCGCCAGATGTTCGACGTGGCCATCCAGGCCGCCATCGGGGTCAACATCATTGCGCGTGAGACAATCAAGGCCCTCCGCAAGAACGTGCTGGCCAAGTGCTACGGCGGCGACATCACCCGCAAGAAGAAGCTGCTCGAGAAGCAGAAGGCGGGCAAGAAAAGAATGAAGCAGATCGGTTCCGTCGAGGTCCCGCAAGAGGCCTTCCTGGCGATTCTGCAAGTCGAAGACTGATCAAAAAATGGCACTCATCACTTCCCTGGTCCTTGCGGCGTTCGCCAGCTATGTCGGCGCCTGGTATTTCGGCGCGATCGAAGGCAACTTCGCATTGCTGCTGTTCGTGGCCACGGTGGTCACCGGCCTGTACTGGCTGGCTGAGCGCTTCTATTTCCTGCCGAAGCGCGAAGCGGCTGCCGCCAAACTCGAGGCTTCGATGGCAGAGCGCAACGCGCGGCTGGCCGGCCAGGGCATCACCCAGGTCGACACGGCCGACACCAAGGCCAGCGAGCGCCTGCTGATGCAGCCCTGGTGGCTCGATTGGACGGCGGGCCTCTTCCCAGTGATCCTGGTGGTGTTCCTTTTGCGCTCGTTCCTCTACGAGCCCTTCAAGATTCCCTCGGGCTCGATGATGCCCACGCTGCTGACGGGCGACCTGATCCTGGTCAACAAGTTCACCTACGGCCTGCGCCTGCCGGTCATCAACACCAAGATCACCGATGGCACGCCACTCGCGCGTGGCGACGTGGTGGTATTCCGCTACCCGCCCAAGCCCAGCATGGATTACATCAAGCGCGTGGTCGGCATCCCGGGCGACGAAGTGGCCTACCTGAACAAGAAGCTCACGATCAACGGCCAGCCGGTGTCGAAGGTCGTGGCGCCCGACTATCTCGACGGCGAATCGATGCGCCTGCTCAAGCAGTTCGACGAGGATCTCGCCGGCAAGCAGCACAAGATCCTCAACGACGAAGGTGCGCCGTCCTTCGTGCCGGGCGCCAGCGACTTCCCGTTTCGCGAGAACTGCCGCTACTCCGTCGAAGGCGTGGTCTGCAAGGTGCCGGCCGGCCAGTATTTCATGATGGGCGACAACCGCGATAATTCGGCGGATTCGCGCTTCTGGGGCTTCGTTCCGGACAAGAACATCGTGGGCAGGGCCTTCTTCGTCTGGATGAACTTCGGCGATTTCGGCCGCATCGGTCCATTTCAATAAGCAGTCATTCAACACTGTTCGAGGGGTAAGAGGGCAATGAGAGCAAACCGGTCCATCCGCAGCAGGGCCGCGCACCAGCGCGGCATCTCGTTCATCGGCCTGCTGTTCGTCGCGGCAGTACTCGGCTGTCTGGGCGTGGTCGTTGCGCAGGTCATTCCGACGCTGATCGAATGGCAGGCCATCGACAAGGCCGCCAACAAGGCCAAGGAAGGCACCACGGTGCCCGAAATTCGCGCCATCTTCGATCGCGCCCAGGCCATCGACGACTTCAAGTCGGTCAGCGGCAGGGATCTCGACATCAAGAAGGTCGGCGACAAGGTCGTCGTCTCGTATGCCTACGAACGCGAGATCCCCTTGTTCGGTCCGGCCTACCTGACGCTCAAGTACAAGGGCGAGACCCGCTGAACGCGGCGCTGAAAAAGGTGGACGGCAGCCTCGTCGCGCTGCAGGCGCGCCTCAAGCACTCGTTCTCCGACACGCGGCTGCTCCAGCTCGCGCTCACGCACCGCAGCTTCTCGGCCGACCACAACGAGCGCCTCGAGTTCCTCGGCGACTCGGTGCTCAACCTGGCGGTATCGCACCTGCTGTACACGCGCCTGTCGGCCCTGCCCGAAGGCGATCTGTCGCGGGTACGGGCCAACCTGGTCAAGCAGGACACCCTGCATCGGCTGGCGCTCGAACTCCAGCTGTCGCCGCTGCTGCGGCTTGGCGAGGGTGAGGCGCGCTCGGGCGGGCCGAACCGGCCTTCGATCCTGGCCGACGCCCTCGAGGCGTTGATCGGCGCGGTCTACCTCGACGCGGGTTTCGCGGCCGCCGAGGCGCTGGTGCGCCGGCTCTACGAATCGGTCGAGATCAACCCGCGCATGGAAGCGGCGGCCAAGGATCCGAAGACCGAATTGCAGGAATGGCTGCAGGGCCACAAAATGAAGCTGCCGGTGTACCGCGTGGCGGCGACGCTGGGTGCAGCGCACAAACAGACTTTCGATGTCGAGTGCGAGGTGCCCGAGTTGGGCCTTCGCGAACGCGGCATCGGCGGCTCGCGCCGCGCCGGCGAGCAGGCTGCCGCGGCCGCCATGCTGATCCGGCTCAAGGCACGCGGTGCTGCGTGAAATCACAATGAACGACGCTATCAATCCAGAAGCCGGACCCGAAGACGCCACAGGCGACACTGCGGGTGCAGGCGGACCCCAACACTGTGGCCTCATCGCCATCGTCGGCAAGCCCAATGTGGGCAAGTCGACCCTCCTCAATGCGCTGGTCGGCCAGAAGATCAGCATCACCTCGCGCAAGGCCCAGACCACGCGCCACCGCATCACCGGCATGCGCACGCTGGGCGCGACGCAGTTCGTGTTTGTCGATACGCCCGGCTTCCAGACCCTGCACGCCAACGCGCTGAACAAGTCGCTCAACAAGACCGTGCAGGGCGCGGTCGGTGACGTGGACCTGATCCTGTTCGTGGTCGAGGCCGGCAGCTTCACGCCAGCCGACGAGCGCGTGCTCAAGCTCCTGGGCAAGGGCATCCCGACGGTGCTCCTGGCCAACAAACTGGACAACGTGCACCGCCGCGGCGACATCGCGCCCTGGCTGCAGACCATGCAGGCAAAGCACGCCTTCGCCGAGTTCGTGCCGATGTCGGCCAAGAATTCGAAAGACGTCGAGCGCCTCTTCGGCATTTGCGAGAAGTACCTGCCCGAGCAGCCCTGGTTCTACGACGAGGACGAGCTCACCGACCGCAGCGAGAAATTCCTGGCCGGCGAGCTGGTGCGCGAAAAGCTCTTCCGCCTGACCGGCGACGAGCTGCCCTACACCTCGACCGTCATCATCGACAAGTTCGAGGAAGAGCCGCCCCAAAAGAAGGGCCAGAAGCGCCTGCTGCGCATCGCCGCCACGATCGTGGTGGAGCGCGACGGCCACAAGGCCATGGTGATCGGCGACAAGGGCGAGCGCATCAAGCGCATCGGCATGGAAACGCGTGTCGAGCTCGAAAAGCTGGCCGACGCCAAGGTTTTCCTCGAACTGTGGGTCAAGGTGCGTTCCGGCTGGGCCGACGACGAAGCCCGGGTCCGCTCGTTCGGCTACGAATGAAGAAGTGGCCACTGCCCACCGCGTTTCGCACGAACCGGCGTACGTGCTCCATCGCTACGACTGGAGCGAGTCGAGCCTGATCCTGGAGGTCTTCACCCGTCACCACGGGCGCATCGCGCTGGTGGCCAAGGGTGCGAAGCGGCCGAGTTCCAACTTTCGGCCGGTGCTGCTGCCGTTGCAGCCGCTGCAACTCAACTACGGCGGCGATGCCGAGATCCGCACGCTCAAGGGCGCCGAATGGATGGGCGGCCATGTCATGCCGACCGGCGAAGCGCTGCTCTCGGGCTACTACATCAACGAACTGCTGCTGCGCCTGCTGGCACGCGATGACGCGCATGAAGCGCTGTTCGACGCCTACGCCGGCGTGGTGCAGGTGCTCGCAGGCGATCACGTCGGCGCGCAGGCAGCGACCCAGGCTGCCGCGCTGCGGGCCTTCGAGCTGATCCTGCTGCGCGAGGTCGGCCTGCTGCCCTCCCTCGACGTGCAGACGCTGACCCTGGAGCCGCTCGACCCCGGCGTGCGCTACAGCCTCGTGCCCGAAGCCGGCCTGCGTTCCGCGGCGGATGAAGAGGCCGCGCTGGCCGGCGCCGACTGGCAGGCTCTGCAAGCCGTGCTCGACGACCGCGCACCCTTCACCGCGACCCTGCGCGAGATCGCCACCATGAACGCCGGCAGCAACAGCGCCCTGCGAAACCAGCTGCGCGCCTTGCTCAACTACCATTGCGGCGTGTCCACGCTGCGCACGCGGCAAATGATGAGAGATCTGCAAGCACTATGAGCACTTCAGGCAACGCCGGCATCACCACTTCCTTGTCAGTCAACCTCAACAAGGTGGCTTTGGTCCGCAACACGCGCCATCTGGGCATTCCGAGCGTGCTGACTGCCGCCAATGCCTGCCTGGCCGCCGGCGCCCAGGGCATCACCGTGCACCCCCGGCCCGACGCGCGCCACATCCGCGCGCATGACGTGAGCGACCTGTCCGCGCTGCTCGCCAAGGACTGGCCCGGCATCGAGTTCAACATCGAAGGCAATCCCTTCCACAACCTGATGGACTTCGTGCGCGAGCTGCGTCCGCACCAGGCCACCTTCGTGCCCGACAGTGAATCCCAATCGACCAGCGACCACGGCTGGAGCTTTCCCGACGACGCCGAGCGCCTGCGCCCGCTGATCGCCGAGGCCAAGGCGCTGGGCGTGCGCGTCAGCCTGTTCATGGACCCGATCCCCGAGATGATGGCCGCGGTCAAGGCCGTGGGCGCGGACCGCGTCGAGCTCTACACCGAAGGCTACGCCGCATCGCGCGGCACCGCCGACGAAGAGACCGTGCTCGCGCACTATGTTGAATCGGCGCGAGCCGCCCAGGCTGCGGGACTCGGCGTCAACGCCGGCCACGACCTGAGCCGCGACAACCTGACCGCGTTCCTCCGCGCGGTGCGCGGCGTCCACGAGGTCTCGATCGGCCACGCCTTCGTTGCCGACGCGCTCGAACTTGGCTACACCGCCACGACGCGCGAGTACCTGCGCTGCATCAGCGAGGCACAACAGGCCCGGCCTGCATGATCTACGGCATCGGCACCGACATCTGCGACCTGCGTCGCATCGCCGCGACCTTCGAGCGCCAGGGCGAACGCTTCGCACGCAAGGTGTTGTGCGACGCCGAATTCGCCGTCTGGCAAGCCCGCAGCGCGCGCTGGCCCAAGCGCGGCCTGAGCTACCTGGCCACCCGCTTTTCTGCCAAGGAGGCCTTCAGCAAGGCCATTGGCCTCGGCATGCGGATGCCGATGACCTGGCGCCTGTGCGAGATCGCCAATCTGCGCAGCGGCAAGCCCGTCATCGTGCTGCATGGCGAGCTCAAGGACTGGTTCGAGGCCAAGGGCCTGACCGCCCACGTCACCGTGACCGACGAAACCGAATACGCCGCGAGCTTCGTCGTGGTGGAACACAAAGACATCAAGAACGACGCATGACCGCGACGACAGGCAGCCACATCCACGCGCCGCTCATCATCGATGTGGCGGGCACCGAACTCAACAACGCCGACCGACGGCGCCTGGCCAACCCGCTGGTCGGCGGCGTGATCCATTTCACCCGCAACTGGCAGGACCGCGCACAGATGACCGCGCTCAACGCCGAGATCAAGGCGATCCGCCCCGATCTGCTGATCTGCGTCGACCACGAAGGCGGGCGTGTGCAGCGCTTTCGCACCGATGGCTTCACGCGCCTGCCGTCGATGCGTTCGCTGGGCGAGCTGTGGATGCGCGATGCCATGCGCGCCACGCAGGTTGCGACGGCGGCGGGGCAGGTGCTTGCCGGCGAGCTGCGCGCCTGTGGCGTCGACTTCAGTTTTGCGCCGGTGCTCGACCTCGACTACGGCGGCAGCAGCGTGATCGGCGACCGCAGCTTTCACCGCGATCCGCGCGTGGTGGCGATGCTTGCGAAGAGCGTGATGCACGGCATGCTGCAGATGGGCATGCGCAACTGCGGGAAGCATTTTCCGGGGCATGGGTTCGTGAATGCCGACTCGCATGTGGAGATTCCGGTCGACAGGCGCAGCCTCAAGGCCATCCTGGCCGACGATGCCAGTCCCTACGACTGGCTTGCCGGCACGCTCGCCGCCGTGATGCCCGCCCACGTCATCTATCCCAAGGTCGATGCGCGGCCGGCTGGCTTTTCGTCGAAGTGGCTCCAGGACGTGCTGCGCACCCGGCTCGGCTTCGATGGCGCGATCTTCAGCGACGACCTGAGCATGGAAGCGGGGCGGTACATCGATGGCGAGTTGCTGAGCTTCACCGATGCGGCGTTGGCGGCGCTGGATGCCGGATGCGACCTGCCCATGGTCTGCAACCAGAGCGTGGGCGATGGCGCACGGCTGGACGAATTGCTGGAAGGCTTCGGCGCCGCCGCGGCTTCAGGGCGCTGGCAAGGCACGGCCGCCAGCGAAGCACGCCGGCAGTCGCTGCTGCCCCAGGCACCCGCATCGAGCTGGAACTCGCTGACAGAGTCGCCGGTGTATCGCGGCGCCAAACGGCTGCTTTCCCGTGCCGGCCTCAAGGAAAGCGCTTCGTCCTGAGGAGATAGACCATGCCCTTGTGCCTCAGCTTCTTCCAGCGCAAGGACGATGCGGTGTTGCGCAACCATGCGCACTATTGCCGCTTGTTCGGGTATGACCACCAGTGGGTGGACAGCGATCACATCCTCCACCCCGCGCTGCGCGCCGGTGCCAGGTACAGCGAGATGCTTCGTCGTCTGCGTGTTCTGACCGAGGGCGACTGGTTGCTGCTCCTCGACGGCAGTTCGGTGGTTTTTCACCCCGTTGCCATCGAAACCCTGATGGAAGGCCGCGACCTGCTGGTGCTCGAGAGCCCGGCCGTCGGCGAGCACGCCGGCCTGGCGATGACCAACATGATGGTCCTGCGCAACACGCCGGCGAACAGAGCCATGCTGCATCGGCTGATCGAAGACTGCGGCCAGGTGATCGCACTGGTAACCGACCGGCTCGACGAAGCAGCGCGGCTGCGCCCCGCGGGCATGCTGGGATGCAATGCCACGATCGGGGACATCTATGTGAACGTCTCCTGGCGCATCAGCCAGTGGTTCCACGCCCGCATCTTCGTGGTGAACATGGCGCCTTTGCCGATCGTCGCGCCAGGCGGCGGGTTGCGCGAAGACATGCTGCACGACCTCAACCTGCAGCGCCTGCTGATCGATCAGGTCAACGACGCCCTGATGCACGGTCGCCCTGTGCTGCAGCCGGCCGCCTATCCGGAGCTCTCCGGCGAGCCGCTCACCACTTACAACCCGGGAGCACGCATTGCGTTCCTGACGCTGTACACCCATCACATCAACAGCTACGCGCGCGTTTCCGAGCACAACGCGAAGCGCTATTGCGAGAGGCACGGGTACACCTACCACGTGTACCGTGCCGTTCCGGAGGAGATCGGGCCGGGCATCAATGGCTCGTGGGTCCGGACGTGGCTGCTGCAGCAGCATCTCGCGCAGCACGACTGGATCATCTGGATCGACGCGGACACCCTGTTCTTCAACCAGACCCGACGCATCGAGGAACTGCTGAATGGCCGCGACCTGCTGTTGGGCAAGGACGTGGGCGCGTGGTCGTTCAACTCGGGGGTGATGGGTTTCAGGAACACGGCCCGCAATGCGGAGCTGCTGGCACGCATCTGGGCGCGGATCGGTACCGTCGACGACAAGTCCACCGTCTACGCCAGCCAGGGCGACCAGTACTACACCAACGAGGTGCTGTCGGCCGAGGGGCTGGTCGGCTCGGAGAGCGTGCTCGACAACCTGAGCATCAACACGCCGCCGCACCTGGCGACCGAAGAAACCCTGCTCGTGCATTTCATCAATCTCGGCGAGCCCTACCGCTCCGCGTACATGGCCGCGCGCGACGCAGCTTCCCAGCGCATCCGCTGACGGCAGTCCTTGCCGAGGGTCAGTGCCTGAAGACCCGGGCGGGCAATTGATTCGCGGCGGGCGCCAGGAAGGCCGCGACTTCATCGCGCGCGAACTGGCGTTCCAGCCAGTCCTTGTCCGCCAGGCCTGCATTGAAGAACACGCGCAGCAGTCGCAGCGCCTCGTGCCGCAACGCGCGCGTCAGCGTCTCGTGTTCCACCGGTTGCTGCTCGGGCGCGGCGGAGGGCCTGAAGCAGGCGCTTGCCAGCGTGCCGAGAAGGTGTTCGGCAAATTCGAGCGTCGGCGGCCACAGGTGCGCGTAGAGCTGGGCGATCTCGCTCACGTCCTCGCCGCTGCATTGGGGCAGCAGGTAGGCCAGCACCAGCGCACGGGCACGCATGCCGAGCGTCGCCGCCCGCACGGGATCGGCCGCCGCGGGCACCGCGGCGGGCGTATGAAGCACCTCGGGGATGACGGCGAAACGCGCGCCGCCCGCGGCACTCTTGCAAAGCAGGTGCAAGTCGTCGTGGACGGTGAATTCCGGATCGTGCCGCACGCCGCTGCGCTCCAGGAAACTTCGACGCACCATGCACGCCGACAGCAACAGCGGCCGGGGGCTCAGGTATTCCGCGACGATGTCCTGGTGCCTCTCCGCAAAACGCAGGGGCTCCTCGTCCGTCTCGCACCAGCAGCCCACGATGTCGATCGTGGGGCGGGTTTCCAGCAGCGCGACCTGGCGCTGCAGGCGTTCGGGCGCCGCCACGTCGCCGGCGTCGAGGAACACGACGTAGTCGCCCGTGGACTGCGCCAGCGCCATGTTGCGGGCGGTGGCCCGGTCGAATGCCACGGGCAGTTGGATCAAATGGATATTGGGGAAGGGCGGGGTTGCGAGGACGGCGTCGAGCGCCTCCGAGTCGGTGGGAGCGATGAGCACGACCTCCAGCTTGATATCGCGCTGTTCGGCCAGGCTCTGCAGGCTGCGTGACAAGGCTTCGGGCGACGTGCCTAGAACAAGGCAGACGCTCACGCTGGGCAGTTCGGTGGCCACGAACCGGTCGGCCTGCTGGGCGCGCCAGTCGAGAAAGCGCTCGATCGCGGGGCCGACGAGCGGCGGCGCCCACGGGCGCGTGAATCTGTCGAGCCCCTCCCGCTCCAGGATGGCGCGCCGCGGGGCGTCCGCAAGCAGTTCCTCGACGGCTTCGACCAGCCGCTCGTAGGGCGCACCGACGACGGCGTCGCGCATCCATGGCTCGATTTCGCTGTCGGGGTAGAGCTCGCAAACCACCGCCTTGCGGTGCCGCATCAGGATGGACAGCCGCGGGACTTCGACGATGCGCGAGTCTTCCCAGTTGTGAAAATTGAGAACCACCTTGGCGCGGCGCACGTAGTCGTTGCGTTCTTCCAGCGTCCAGTGGCGGCCGCGGTTGAGTTCGACGCGCAGGCCGCGCGCGATCAGCGTCTCGAGAAGAACGATCCTGCGTCGCGTGAGCGAGCCGAAGAACACGACGTCGATGTCCTGCTGTTCTTCCGGCAGGATGTCCGCGAGCGGCACGACTTCCGCCGCGCCGAGCTCCCAGCCAAGGGCGACGTAGTCTGCGTTCCTGTAGCCCAACTCGAAATTTCTCTGGAAGTTCGTCTTGCTGTACTCCCAGACATAGGCGCGCTTCAGTACATCGAGGTACTTCTCGGACCATGCGTGCGTTCCGGGCACCATCGGTTCGAAGTTGACGATGATGCAGTCGGGGTGGTGCGGCTGGATTTCGCTCCACGGCATGTCCCAGAAAAAGAACAGGATGTTGATGACACCCGGTTCGATGTGGCAATGGGTATAGGTGGTCGGATAGCCGAGCCTCTCGATCGCCAACCTGAAGGCTTCGACGATGTCGCCACAGACTTCCTCCTGCGACAGCGAGGTGAGGTGAAGTCTGGGCAGCGTCATGGGGGTGTGGTGGAGGCCTCGTGCGACCAGAGGCGTTTTCCGCCGAGGTCCAGATGCGTCAGGTACAGCCTGAGGTCGAACTCGAATCGATGATAGTCCGGCTCCATGTACGTGCATAGCGCGTAGAAGGCCTTGTCGTGGGCCTTTTCCTTGGTATGCGCCAACTCGTGCACGACGATCATGCGCAGCAGGTCGAGCGGCACTTCCTTGAACAAGCTGGCCACCCGGATCTCCCGCTTGGCCTTGAGCTTGCCGCCCTGGACGCGCGAGACCGTGGTGTGCGTGCCCAGCGCATTGCGGATCACGTGCAGCTTGTTGTCGAACATCACCTTGGCCAGCGGCTCGGCCTTGCGCATGAACTCGTTCTTGAGCCCGCCCACGTAGTCGTAGAGCGCCCGGTCCGACTGGATGTCGTGCGTGCCGCCGGGATGGCGCTGGCTCAGCAGTGCCGAGAGCTTGTCTTGCGCGATCAGCTGGCTGACCTGCTCCTGCAGGGCCGCCGGATAGCCCGCAAGGTATTTCATCTCATGCCCCGGCGCCGTTGTTGCGGCGTCGCGCAGGCCAGCCCGGTGACCACGCCGCCGAACAGGTCGCCCTCGACCAGGTTCACGCCGGCAAAGCTTTTTCGCAAGGCGTGTTGGAACGGGCGCAGCGCCGACGAGCCGCCCGTGAGATAGATCGCATCGAGGTCGCCGCTGCGAAGGCCCGCGCGCTTGACGCAGGCATGCGCGCAGGCGATCACGTTCTCGAGCTGGCCGGAAAGCTGTTGCGCCATGTCGGCGGGGGAGAGCGTGGCCGTCAGCCCCGCTTCCGCGCACGACAGGTCGATCGAGGTCTGCGCATCGGTCACGGAAGCATCGATCTTGGCCTGCTCGACGGCGCTGGCAATGCGGTGGCCGTGGCGCTCTTCCAGCACCGTCATCAACCGGTCGTGCAGCTGCGTGTCGGCATAGCTGGTGCGCAGCTCCTTCGCCTGGCGAACCGCCTTGGCGGCATAGAGCCAGTTGATCAGGTGCCACGACGACAACTCGAAGAACACCTTGCTCGGCACCTCGCGGCCCTGCGGCCCGTGGTGGCGAAAGCCGAACGCCGGCATCACTCGGTCGAGGTTCAGCCGCTGGTCGAAGTCGGTGCCGCCGATGTGAACGCCGCTGGTGGCCAGCACGTCGTCGCTGCGATCGTTGCGCGCGGCCCGGTCCGGACCCACGCGCACGACGGTGAAGTCCGAGGTGCCGCCGCCGATGTCGACGATCAATACCAGCGATTCCTTCGTGATCCGCTGCTCGTAGTCGAAGGCGGCTGCGATCGGTTCGAGCTGGAAGGCCACGTCGCGAAAACCCGCCGCGCGGGCCGCGTGGCGCAGACTTTCTTCGGCGCGTTCGTCGCGCTTGGAGTCGTCGTCCACGAAATGAACGGGCCGGCCGATCACGACCCGCTCGGGAATCCGGCCGAGCTCGCGCCCGGCGCGCACCGCCAGCTCGCGCAGGAAGCGCGCGATGATGTCCTCGAAGCTCACGAGCCCGTCGTAGACGGCCGTCTTCTCTTGCATCAGCGCGCTGCCGAGCAGGCTCTTGAGCGAGCGCATCAGGCGCCCCTCGACGCCCGAGAGATACAGGGCGATGGCCTCGCGGCCGAAGTGGGTTGTGCGGTCTTCGGCGTTGAAGAAGATCGCGGTCGGCAGGGTGGTGGCGCTGCCTTCGATGGGCAGCAGGCGGGCGACGCCGTCGACCCGGCAGGCCACGGCGGAATTGGAGGTGCCGAAGTCGATGCCGATCGTCGGCAGCGACGACGGTGAGGGCACGCTCAAGACTCCCTGCGCAGCGCCGGGAACAGGATCACGTCGCGGATGCTCGGCGAATCCGTCAGCAGCATCATCAGCCGGTCGATGCCAATGCCGCAACCGCCGGTGGGCGGCATGCCGTATTCGAGCGCGCGCACGAAGTCGTGGTCGTAGTACATGGCTTCGTCGTCGCCACTGTCCTTGGCGGCCACCTGCGCGTTGAAGCGCGCGGCCTGGTCTTCGGCGTCGTTCAGCTCGCTGAAGCCGTTGCCGAATTCGCGGCCGGTGATGTACAGCTCGAAGCGCTCGGTGACCTCGGGGCGCTCGTCGTTGGCGCGTGCCAGCGGCGAGATTTCGGTCGGGTGTTCCATGATGAAGGTCGGCTGCCAGAGCTTCTCTTCGACGGTCTCCTCGAAGTACATCACCTGCAGGCTCGCAAGGCTGCGCTGCGAGAGCTTGTCTTTTTCTTCGCTCAGGCCGAGCTTGCGCAGGGCATTGATGAGCCAGGCAGTGTCGTCCACGCCATCGCCGGCGTCGGTGTGCTTCAGGATCGCTTCGCGGATCGTCAGGCGCTCGAAGGGCTGGGTCAGGTCGACCGGCTTACCGCCGTACGTCAGCTGCTGCGAGCCCACGGCCTTGTCGGCGATGGTGCGGATCAGCGTCTCGGTGAAGTCCATCAGGTCGCGGTAGTTCCAGTAGGCCGCGTAGAACTCCATCATCGTGAACTCGGGGTTGTGCCGCACCGAGATGCCCTCGTTGCGGTAGCTCCGGTTGATTTCGAACACGCGCTCGAAGCCGCCGACGATCAGGCGCTTGAGGTACAGCTCGGGCGCGATGCGCAGGAACATCTCCTGGTCGAGCGCGTTGTGGTGCGTCTTGAAGGGCTTGGCGTTCGCACCGCCGGGAATGGGGTGCAGCATGGGCGTCTCGACTTCGAGGAAGTCGTTGGCGACCATGAACTCGCGCAGGGCGCTCACGGCCTTGCTGCGCGCGGTGAAGCGCACGCGCGCCGCTTCATCGGTGATCAGGTCGACATAGCGCTGGCGGTACTTCTGTTCCTGGTCGGCCATGCCGTAGAAATCGCCGGGCAGCGGGCGCAGGCTCTTGGTGAGAAGGCGCAGCTTCGTCACCTTGACCGATAGTTCGCCGGTCTTGGTCTTCATCAGCGTGCCTTCGGCACCCAGGATGTCGCCGAGGTCCCAGCGCTTGAATTCCGCATACGCTTCTTCGCCGACGGCATCGCGCGTCACGTAGAGCTGGATGCGGCCCGTGGCGTCCTGCAAGGTCGCGAAGCTGGCCTTGCCCATCACGCGCTTGAGCATCATCCGGCCCGCCACGCTGACCGGAATAGCCTGCGCCTCGAGGGCCTCGGCCTCGATCGCATCGTGCGCTGCGACGAGCGCCGCGGCGCGATGGCCCGGCTTGAAGTCGTTGGGGAACGCCACGCCCTTGCCCTCGACCTGCGCGGTGCGCAGCAGCTTGAGCTTTTCGCGGCGCTCGGCGATGAGCTTGTTGTCGTCGACGGCAGGGGCTGCAACGGGGGCGGCAGCGGGCGCAGGAATGGGAGGAGTCAGGTGATCGGACATGGGAAGCGGGTGGGGCGCGCAGGATGGAAAGGGAAGCGTGCGCAACCGGGCATTTTAGACCATCGAGCGCGGATCAAACCGAGCTCCAGCGCCCGCCGATTCTGCGCAATGCGCTATGAAAAAAAGAGCGAGCGACCGCGAGCCACAAGCCCTGCCCGCCGCATCCGCATCTTTGGCGTGGCACGCCTAGTCGGGACGACCGAATACGCGGTATTGGCCGTTTTCGCTCAACGTGCACATGTAGCCGATGTTCTGCGCAGGCAGTTCGCAGCCCGTGCCGTCGGGGTTGACGCCCGAAACGGGCCAACCGAGCTCCTTGAGCAGCAGGTAGCTGGTGAGGCGCTCCGCGAAAAAGGAGAGTGCGCGTCGTTGATACGCGTGATGCGGTTCGACCGGAGCGTGCCGCGTCAGGAATTCGTCCACGACCGGACGCAGGCGCTCCAGGATGCCGATGTAGAGATGGCAGGGAAAGACGCCGAATTCGACCCCGCCCGGAATGAAGAGCCCCCTGTCGAAGAAGGTCGTGATCTCGGACTCGTGCAGCACCTGCCGGTCGATGGCGATGCGCGTCAGCAGGAGAAAGTCCGCGACATGGTGGCAGGCGGCGTACTGGGCCAGTATCCCTTCGCTCATGATGAAGGGATGCGGCATCAGCAGGTCCGTCGTGTAGCTCGCGAAAATCTCGGCCACCTGCTCCTTGCCGAAGGGCATGCCCAGCATGCGCATGAACGGGTAGTTGATGGAGGGCTCGCCGATGGGGGTTGGCGAAATGAGCTTCCGGTACTGAAAGACACAGACCGATCGACCCTCCGTCGGGCGGCCCTGGAGCAACTCGCTGATGTACAGCGAACCCGCGGTGCCGGTGAGATAGGGATAGAAGCTGTCGCCGTTCAGGCTGCCCGTGCCGATGGTGCGCTGCGAGTCGCGGATGTTCAGGCGCCCGTCGGCCTGGTATTTGCCCGTGGCGACGACTTCGACGTGGCCCGGCAGGTCGAACCATGGCGCCTCGTGCGCGATGCAAAAGAAGTAATCAGGACCTGGCATGGCGGATGTTCATGATCACGGTTCGTCGGGGACGGCGCATCCTGCACCGGGGGCTCGAGCTTAACGCTGCACGGCAGGCTTCCCGGTGCGGGAGCTCAACTGGAAATCCCCGTGCGCGCCAACAAATCGCTGACCAGCTCGAGCCGCATCAACGGGCTGTCGAGTTCCATCAGCCGCTGCCGCAATTCGAGCTGCATCGGCACCAGCTCGCACCAGCGATTGGCCACCCAGCCGCAGTCGTCGAACCGGTAGGGCTCGCCGATGGGCAACCGCACGGCCCGTGCACCTTGCGCACCTTGTGCACTTTGCGCGCGGCGGCGTTCTTCGAGCGTGTCGACCAGGCGCCGCAGCGCGGTGGCCGTGTGCCGGAGGTCGTCGGGGATTTCGAGCGCGACGTCTTCGATCACTGCTTCCACCTCGGCAACCCACAGGCCGTGCTTCTGCAGCTCGGTGCTGCGAACGCGAAAGCGCTGCGTGCCGACGCATTCGATCTGGAGCAGGCCGCTCTGCGGCGATTCGAACTCGCGGATGACGGCCAGCGTGCCGATGGCGGCAAAGCTTTCCGCATCCGCGCCGGCCTTGCGGACCTCGCTGCCGCTCGTGAGGCTGACCACGCCGAATGGCGCATCGGCCTTGCGGCATTTGCCGATCATGTCGAGATAGCGCACCTCGAAGATGCGCAAAGGAAGCAGACCGCCCGGGAACAGGACCGTACCGAGCGGAAACAATGGCAGTGAATGCAGAAGGGGCTGTGTCGTCATCGAAAAACCTTGCATGGCTATCATCGCATTCCGCTCACGACCGCGCCCCATGCTCTACCAGATTCCTTCGTTCCTCCTCGACGTGATCGTCGGCCTGCTCGGCGGCGCCTGCCTGCTGCGTCTCTACATGCAGTACCACCGCGTGCCGTTCGGCAATCCGCTCGGGCGCTTCGTGTTCGCGATCACCGACTGGATCGTGCTGCCGCTGCGGCGCATCGTGCCCTCGGTCAAGCGCTGGGACCTGGCGAGCCTGATCGCCGCCTGGCTGCTGGTGATGCTGAAGTTCCTGCTGCTGTGGCTGCTGATCGGCAACCTCGGCCGGATCGCCACCTTGCCGCTGGTGTCACTGGTGGGGTTGCTGCAGCTCGCGATCTCGGGGCTGACCGCGCTCCTGGTGGTCTATGCCGTGCTGTCGTGGGTGCCGGGCGCCTCGCCGATGCTGCTTGACCTGATTTCCCGTCTGGCCGAACCGCTGGTGCGGCCGTTCCGCCGCTTCATCCCGCTGATCGGCGGCGTGGACCTGTCGCCCCTCGCGGCCATCGTGGTGTTGCAGGTGATTGCGATCGTGCTGAGCAATCTGCTGGTGTTTGCCTACCAACTGACTTTCTGAGTCACAGCCAGCAAACAAACAAAAAAGGGCCCGGATGCATTGCACCCGGGCCCTCTTGCTTTGGCTCGTCGCGTGTCGCTGCGCGTTCAGCTCACCGCGTCGGCTGGCTGGCGCAGCAGCATCGCGAGCGTGCTGGCGATGGTCTTGCGCAGCTCGCGGCGGTCGCTGATGAAGTCGATCGCGCCCTTGGTCTGCAGGAACTCGGCGCGCTGGAAGCCCTCGGGCAGCGTCACGCGCACGGTCGATTCGATCACGCGCGGGCCGGCAAAGCCGATCAGCGCCTTGGGTTCGGCAATGACCACATCGCCCACGAAGGCGAAGCCGGCGCTCACCCCACCCATGGTCGGGTCGGTCAGCACACTGATGTAGGGCAGGCCCTTCTTCGCAAGGCGCGTGAGCGCGGCGTTGGTTTTGGCCATCTGCATCAGCGAGAGCAGGCCTTCCTGCATGCGCGCACCGCCGGTGGCGGTGAAGCAGATGAAGGGCACCTTCTGCTCGATGGCGGTCTCGACGCCGCGCACGAAGCGCTCGCCGACCACGCTGCCCATGCTGCCGCCCATGAACTCGAATTCGAAGCAGGCCACGACCACGTTGATGCTGTGGACCGAGCCGCCGATGACGACCAGGGCATCGGTCTCGCCGGTGTTTTCCAGGGCTTCCTTCAGCCGCTCGGGGTACTTGCGGCTGTCCTTGAATTTCAGGGCGTCGACCGGGAGCACTTCCTGGCCGACTTCGTAGCGGCCCTCGGCATCCAGGAAGGCATCGAGGCGCGCGCGGGCGCCGATGCGGTGGTGGTGGCTGCAGCTCGGGCAGACGTTCTGGTTGTGCTCCAGGTCGGTCTTGTAGAGCACCGTCTCGCAGGCCGGGCATTTGATCCACAGGCCCTCGGGCACCTGGCGGCGCTCGGCAGGGTCGGTTTGTGCGATCTTGGCGGGTAGCAGTTTTTCAAGCCAGCTCATAGGACTCCGGAATTAGCTCCCCTCTCCTTGGGGGAGAGGGGCTGGGTGAGGGCAACCGAGATTATCGGCCAGCCGCATTCTTGGGGGTAGCCGCCGGCAGGGCGTCCAGCGCCTCGCGGATGCCGGCGAGGAATTCGCGCACCGCGGGCACCACCTTCTCGCGCGGTTGCCCGTCGATCAGCTGGATGATCTTGGTGCCGATCACGACGGCGTCCGCCGTCGAGCCGACCGCCTGCGCGGTGCGGGCGTCGCGGATGCCGAAGCCCACGCCGACCGGGATGCTCACATGCTGGCGGATGCGCGGAATCATCTGGCCAACCGCCTCGGTGTCCAGGTGGCCTGCGCCGGTCACTCCCTTGAGCGACACGTAGTAGACATAACCGCTCGCGATGCGCGCGACCTGCGCCATGCGCTCGTCGGTGCTCGTGGGCGCCAGAAGGAAGATCAGGTCGATGTTCGCAGCCTTCAGATCGGCGGCGAAGGCCTCGCATTCCTCGGGCGGGTAGTCGACCACCAGCAATCCGTCGACACCGGCGGCCGACGCATCGCGGATGAACGCCTGCTTGCCGTGCACGAGGTCATAGCGCTCGACCGGGTTCGCATAGCCCATCAGCACCACGGGCGTGGTCGCGTCCTTCTGGCGGAACGCGGCCACGATGGCGAGCACCTGCTTCATGCCGACGCCCAGCGCCAGCGCGGCTTCACCCGCCTTCTGGATCACGGGGCCGTCGGCCATCGGGTCGGAAAAAGGCACGCCCAGCTCGATCACGTCGGCGCCCGCCTCGACCATGCCGTGCATCAGCTCGGGCGTGATGTCGGCGAAGGGGAAGCCGGCGGTGACGTAGGGAATCAGCGCCTTGCGGCCCTGCGCCTGGAGCGTCTGAAAGGTGGCGGCAATGCGGCTCATCACTTGCCTCCCTTCACGCTCAGGCCGCGCATCGAGGGGCGGTCGTAGAAATCGACACCCGACAGGTCGGCGACGGTGCCGATGTCCTTGTCGCCGCGCCCCGAGAGGTTCACCAGGATCGACTGGTCCGGGCGCATGGTCTTCGCGAGCTTCAGCGCGTAGGCCACGGCGTGGCTGGATTCGAGCGCGGGAATGATGCCCTCCGTTCGGCACAGGTAGTGGAAGGCTTCGAGCGCCTCGACGTCGGTGATGCCGACGTACTCGGCGCGGCCGATGTCGGCCAGGTACGCGTGCTCGGGGCCGACGCCGGGGTAGTCGAGGCCGGCGCTGATGCTGTGGGTCTCGGTGATCTGGCCGTCTTCGTTCTGCAGCAGGTAGGTGCGGTTGCCGTGCAGCACGCCGGGGCTGCCGCGCAGGATCGAGGCCGCGTGCTTGCCGCTGTCCAGGCCTTCGCCCGCCGCCTCCACGCCGATGAGCCGGGTGTTGGCGAACGGAATGTAGGGATGGAAGATGCCGATCGCATTGCTGCCGCCGCCAACGCAGGCCACCACCACGTCGGGCTGCTTGCCTTCCGCCTCGCCGGTGATGCCGTCGGCCGCGAGCATGGCGGGCATCTGGTCGATGCACTCGGTGCCGATCACGCTCTGGAAGTCGCGCACCATCGTCGGATACGGGTGCGGGCCGGCCACGGTGCCGATGATGTAGAAGGTGTTTTCCACGTTGGTGACCCAGTCGCGCATCGCCTCGTTGAGCGCGTCCTTCAGCGTCTTGCTGCCCGATTCGACCGGCACCACGGTGGCGCCGAGCAGGTTCATGCGGTAGACGTTGGGGCTCTGGCGCTTGACGTCCTGGCTGCCCATGTAGACCACGCATTCGAGGCCGTAGCGCGCACAGATGGTGGCGGTGGCCACGCCGTGCTGGCCGGCGCCGGTCTCGGCGATCACACGGGGCTTGCCCATGCGGCGCGCGAGCATCGCCTGGCCGATCACGTTGTTGATCTTGTGCGCGCCGGTGTGGTTGAGGTCTTCGCGCTTGAGGTAGATCTGTGCGCCGCCCATTTCGCGGCTGGTGCGCGCGGCGTGGTAGATCGGCGAGGGCCGGCCCACGAAGTGCTTGAGCTCGTAGTGGAATTCGGCGAGGAACGCCGGGTCTTCCTTGAACTTGGCGTACGCGTCGCGCAGCTCGTTGATCGCGTGGGTGAGCGTTTCGCTCGCGAAGGTGCCGCCGTAGTTGCCGAAGTGGCCGGTGGCGTCAGGTTGCTGGTAATCCTGGAAATTGCTTTGCATGGTTCTCGATCGTTGGGCCGCAGCCCGAATGACGATCGGGTGCGGCGGCTAACTGGAGAAGGACGAGGCGTCGGCCGCTCTGACAGCTGCGACGAATTGCCGGATCTTTCCGGCGTCCTTCAGGCCCTTGTTCCCGGGGCCGTCGATTTCGACGCCCGAGCTCACATCAACGGACAGCGTTTTGCAGCGTGTCCGCAGGATGCGAATGCCATCGCTCACGTTTGCAGGTGTGAGCCCACCACTCAAGACGAGGTGAGCGTCGACGGCGGGTGGAAGAAGTGACCAATCGAAAGCCTTGCCGCCACCGCCATAACCTTCGACATGGGCGTCGAGCAGGATGGCCTGGGCGTGGGAGTAATCGGACGCGTATTTTACGAGGTCGAAGCCGGCCCCGGCAGCCCCCAGCGGAATCCGGGCGGCGCGCATGTAGCGAAAGTGTCCCGGGCCGGTGGCTTCCTCGCACTGTTCGGGCGTTTCTTCACCGTGGAACTGTGCGATGGCGCCCTTCACATGGGCAAGCGATGCTATGACTTTGGGAGCGTCCTCGTTCACGAAGAGCAGCACTGGCGTGATGAAGGGGGGCAAGCGCGAGGCGAGTTCGGCGGCGCGTTCGGCCGTCACGGCGCGGGGGCTTTTGGCGTAGAGCACGAAGCCGATCGCGTCGGCGCTGGCCTCGACAGCGGCATCCACATCGGCCTCACGCGTGAGGCCACAGATCTTGATGCGGGTGCGGGGAGGCGAGGACGTCATGGCGGGCCATCATAAGGAGCACCGCCGGCCTGCAGCGTGGCCTCGGCCGGCAGACCCCACTTGGCGTCGTACAACGGGCCGAGGAAGTACAGGCCATCCGCGGAGAAGGTCGGCGCCGCGACCTTGCGGCTGCGGGCCTCGAGCACCTCGGCGATCCACTCGGGGCGCTCGTCGCCGCGGCCGATGCGCACGAGGCAGCCCATCAGGTTGCGGATCATGTGGTGCAGGAAGGCGTCGGCCTCGAATTCGAAATCCCAGCGGCAGCGCTCGCCTTCGCCGACCCGCGTGATCTCGATGCGGCGCAGGTTCTTCACGGGCGACTTGGCCTGGCAGGCCGAGGCGCGGAACGAACTGAAGTCGTGTGTGCCGATGAGTACGGCGGCGGCTTTGCGCATTGCATCGCCGTCGAGCGGATGCATCGACCACCCGACCCGGCCCGAATCGAGACTCGGCCGCACCGGCGATTGCGACAGCACGTAGAGGTAGCGCCGAGCCAGTGCGCTGGCTCGGCAATGGAACTCGTCGGGCACTGGCTGTGCCCACTGCACCGCGATGTCGTCGGGCAGGAAGCGGTTGGTGCCGCGCATCCAGGAGAAGGGTTCGCGCTCGACCTCGGTGTCGAAGTGCACCACCTGCATCAACGCGTGCACGCCGGCATCGGTGCGGCCGGCGCACAGCGTGCCGATGCGACCCGATGGGTCGGCAGTGAACTTCGCGAGGGCCGCTTCGAGCTTGTCCTGCACCGTGCGGCCCGAGCGCTGGCTCTGCCAGCCCTCGTATGCCTGGCCGTTGTACCGGATGCCGAGCGCCAGCCTCACGAATTCAGGAACGGAAACAGCAAGGGCTCAGCGCAGTTCCGCGAGCAGTTGCTTGGCTTGCGACTTGAGGTCGCCGGCGCTTTCGGCTTCGACTTCCTCGACCAGCGAGCGGGCGCCTTCGACGTCGCCGATGGCCTGCAGTTCGCGAGCCAGCGAGAGCTTGACGGCGTGGGGGCTGTCTTCGCCTTCGTCGTCGAGCGCGCTGGCGGCGCGTGCCGGTTCGGACGCACCGCGGGCCGGCAGGCCTGCCAGTGCGCTCATGTCGAACTCGATGAAGCCCGAGTCGGCCGGCAGCGCATTGCGCAGCGTGGCCGGACGCGTGTTGTCCGCATCGTTCAGGTTCAAGGGGCGCGTATTGGGCGTCAGGGCGCCGGGGGCCGTATCGAAATCGTTCTCGAGATCGACGGGCGGTGCCGCATGGCCATTGGACAGCGGCGCTGCGGGGCGTGCCGTCGTCGGAGCGGGTGCATACGCCGACTTTGGCAGGCTGGCGCCGACCGGTGCGTGGCTTGGTGCCGGTGCCAGCGGCGCCGGTTGGCTCAGATCCAGGTCGAAGTCCAGCGGTGCCACCGAGGGCACGAAGGCCGGCGGCGGGGCCGAGGCGATCGGCGGCGGTGCAACGGGCGTCGGCACTGCGGCGACCGGCGGTTTGGCGGCGGATGCCAGGGCGCCCGCGAAGGCAGCCGTTTCGGCCTGGCTCGCGCTGCGGGGGGTGCCCGATTCGTACAGCGGGTTGCCCGGATCGAGGTCCTTGCCCATGTCGACCACGCGGTTCCAGTCGGAACCCGAGCCGCCGGTCAGCTTGTGCACTTCGGTGGCCAGGCCTTCGTAGGCGCGCACGTCGCGGCGCTTGGCATGGATCTCGAGCAGCTTGAGGTGGATGGCGGTGCGGTCCGGGTTCAGGCGCAGCGCTTCGCGAAGGATTTCCTCGGCCTGCAGGTCGCGGCCGTAGGCCAGGTAGACGTCGGCCTCGGCAACGGGGTCGACATCGCCCGCATCGAGCTGGCTCGGCGAGTACGACAGCGACGACACGCTGGAGTCGCCGCGGTGCTTGGTGTCGACCGATTCACCGCCGCTGGCGCCGAAGAACGAATCCTTCGGGATGCGGCTCTCGAGGAACACGCTTTCGCTCATTTCCTCGCGCCGGCGGCCCAGCACGCGGTACAGCAGGAAGCCGATCAGCAGCGCGATCAGCGCGGCGCCGGCGAGCATCAACGGGTTGTCGAGCAGCTCTTCGAAGAAACCGCGTTCCGGCGGCGGGGGCGGAGCGGCCTTGACCACCGGCTTCGGTGCGGCAGCCGGTGCAGGCGCGGCTACTGCGGCGCTGGCTGCCGCCGTGGGGGCTGCTGCTGCTGCGTCGGCGGCCGGTGGCGTGGCATTGGGTTCGGCTGCCGGCACGGGCGCGGCGACCGTTGCTTCAGGCGTCGGCGCAGCCGGTGCGGCGGCTGCCACTGCGGGGGCGGGTGCTGCGGCAGGTGCGGGCACAACGACTGCAGGCGCAGGGTTGGCGGCGACCGGCGGTGCCGTGGTGGCGCTGGTGGAGGGCGTCGGAACGGGGATGCCCGGTGCCGCAGGCGCTGGTGCTGCGGCGGGTGCCGACGAGCCGGCGCCCGCCTTGAGCTTGTTCAGGTCGCTGATGTTCTTGGACAGCTCCGCCACACGGTTGCTGCTTTCCTGCGCCTGGCGGGCCTGCGCGACCTTTTCGTCGGCTGCGCGGGTGGAGGCGCTGCCTTGCGAAATCGTGAGCTTGTCGGGCGCGCTGGCCGCTGCATTGCGGTCTTCGACGTTCGCTTGCAGCTTGCCCGAGGCCTTGCGGCTGGCGGCGGCAACGTTCGACGTTGGCGCGTTCTCTGCGAGGCGCTGGCGGTAGTTGCCGAAATCGCGGCTTTGCGCGGTGACCGTTCGGCGTGCCTCGGCGGCGGGAACAGCGCTCGCCTCGGTGGTGCCCGGCAGTTCGAGCACGGCGCCTGCCTTGATGCGGTTGACGTTGCCGCCAATGAACGCGTCGGGATTGGCGAGCAGCAGGGCGACCAGCATCTGGTCGAGCGACACGTCGGCCGGCTTGTGGGCGCCGGCGATCTTGCCGGCGGTATCGCCACGCTGCACGGTGACTTGTTCGCCGCCTGCGCGGGGGGCGGTTGCTGCCGCTGCGGGAGCGGTGGCCGGGGCGGTGGGTGCAGGTGCTGCGGCAACTGGCGGCGCTGCAGACGCGGCGGCCGCAGCGCGTTCGCGGCGTGCGCGGGCTGCCGCGACGGCAGGGCGCTCGACCGGGGTGCTGATCTGAGGGGCGATCGGTACGACCGGTGCCGCTGCCTGTCGCGTGACCGGCGGATCGAGCAGCACGGTGTAGTCGCGGACGATGCGGCCCGAGGAGCCGTTGGCTTCGAGCAGCAGGTCGATGAAGGGGTCGCTGAGCGGGCGGCTGCCGCTCAGGCGCACCACGTACTGGCCGCCTGCACGGCGCTGCAGCGTCGCCTTGACGTCGCCCAATGCCGAGTTGTAGGGGATGCCTGCGTTCTTGAAGGCTTCGGCGGTGGCGATGTTGATCTTCAGGCCGTCCGCTTCGGCAGCGGCAATTTCGGTCACGTCGATCTCGGCACGCAGCGGTTCGCCCAGAGCCGATTGCACCTTCAGTTGTCCCAACGTGAACGCGCTGGCGTCGGTGCTGGCCATTCCCAGGGCCACGGCGGCGGCCGCACCCAGGATGGAAAGGCGCCAACCGCTGGACGACGGGGAGGGGCGAACGGCCGATGGGCGGGCCGCGGGCAACAGATGTCTTGTCATGCTGATAGGGGCGGCTCAGGCCCAGAATTTGTAAGAGGACGTTAGCATCATCACCCCGGGCTGACAAGGCAATGCGCCTGTTCTACCCAGTGCGCGCATACTTACGAACACACTTTTCGTTGCCAAACAGCAACAATCCGGAATTCGGAGGCCTGAGCGACCCCGCATCAGGCTTCGAGCAGGATGCGCAGCATGCGGCGCAGCGGTTCTGCGGCACCCCACAGCAACTGGTCGCCGATGGTGAAGGCGCCGACGTACTCGGGGCCCATCGCCAGCTTGCGGATGCGGCCGACCGGGATGTTCATGGTGCCCGTCACGGCCACCGGCGTCAGGTCCTTCAGGGTCGCTTCGCGGGTGTTCGGCACCACGCTGGCCCACGGGTTGTCCGCGGCGATCAGCGATTCGATGTCGGCCACGGGCACGTCCTTCTTGAGCTTGAAGGTCAGCGCCTGGCTGTGGCAGCGCATGGCGCCGATGCGCACGCAGAAACCGTCGACCGGCACGGCGGCAGTGCCGAAGCCCGCGCCCTGGCCGAGGATCTTGTTGGTTTCGGCGCCGGCCTTCCACTCTTCCTTGGACATGCCGTCGCCCAGGTCCTTGTCGATCCAGGGGATCAGCGAGCCGCCCAGCGGTGCGCCGAAGTTGGTGGTTTCCGCGGCGCTCAGGTTCTGCTGCTTGTGCAGCACCTTGCGGTCGATTTCGAGAATGGCCGACTTGGGGTCGTCCAGCAGGGCGCGTACTTCGGTGTTGAGGGTGCCGAACTGGGTCAGCAGTTCGCGCATGTGCTGCGCGCCGCCGCCCGAGGCTGCCTGGTAGGTCATGCTGGTCATCCACTCGACCAGGCCGGCCTTGTAGAGGGCGCCCACACCCATGAGCATGCAACTCACGGTGCAATTGCCGCCGATCCAGTTCTTGCCGCCGTTGGTGAGCGCGTTCTGGATCACCGGCAGGTTCACCGGGTCCAGCACGATGACCGCGTCGTCCTGCATGCGCAGGGTGGAGGCGGCGTCGATCCAGTGGCCGGTCCAGCCGGCGGCGCGCAGCTTGGGGAAGACTTCGCTGGTGTAGTCGCCGCCCTGGCAGGTGATGACGATGTCGCACTTCTTCAGGGCGTCGATGTCGTTCGCATCCTTCAGCGCGGTTTCGTTCTTGGCCATCGCCGGGGCCTTGCCGCCGGCGTTGGACGTCGAGAAGAACACCGGTTCGATGAGCCCGAAGTCGCCTTCGGCCTGCATGCGGTCCATCAGGACCGAGCCGACCATGCCGCGCCAGCCTACGAGGCCGACCAGAGGTTGAGATGCGTTCGCCATTTCAGTTTGCCCTTATGAAAAAGAAAAAAGTTGTCTTTTCTTGCCCCCGACTCGTCGAGCCGGGGAGGGGCGTGACGAAGCGGGCTGCGGTTAGCCGGTAATCGTCTTTTTGGTGATTGCTGCAACGACCGCGTCGCCCATTTCGCGGGTGCCGACGCGCTTCGTACCTTCTGACCAGATGTCACCCGTGCGCAAGCCGGAAGCGAGCACGTCCTTGACCCCCGACTCGATACGGTCGGCAGCTTCGGGCTGGTTGAGTGAAAAGCGGAGCATCATGGCAGCGGACAGGATTGTAGCCAAAGGATTGGCAACCCCTTTGCCGGCAATGTCAGGCGCGCTGCCGTGGCTGGGCTCGTACAGGCCCTGGTTGCTCGAATTGAGCGACGCCGAGGGCAGCATGCCGATCGAGCCGGTGAGCATCGCGGCCTCGTCCGAGAGGATGTCGCCGAACATGTTGCCGGTGACCACCACGTCGAACTTCTTGGGTGCCTTCACGAGCTGCATGGCCGCGTTGTCGACCAGCATGTGGTCGAGTTCGACGTCCGGATATTCCTTCGCGACGTCGAGCATCACGTCTTTCCACAGCTGCGAGGTTTCCAGCACGTTGTTCTTGTCCACGCTGGTCACGCGCTTGCTGCGCTTGCGGGCCGCCTCGAAGGCGACGCGGGCGATGCGCTCGACCTCGGGGCGCGAGTAGCGCATCGTGTCGAAGGCTTCCTCGGCGCCGGGGAAGTGCCCGTCCACCGCGGTGCGGCGGCCGCGCGGCTGGCCGAAGTAGATGTCGCCGGTCAGCTCGCGAATGATGAGGATGTCCAGGCCCGCGATCAGCTCGGGCTTCAGGCTCGACGCGTCCACCAGTTGCTCGTAGCAGATCGCCGGGCGGAAATTCGCGAACAGCCCCAGGTTCTTGCGCAGTCCCAGGATGGCCTGCTCGGGGCGCAGCGGCCGGTCGAGCTTGTCGTACTTCCAGTCGCCGACCGCGCCGAACAGCACCGCGTCGGATTCCTTGGCGAGCTTGAGCGTCGATTCGGGCAGCGGATGACCGTGCGCCTCGTACGCCGCGCCGCCGACCAGCGCCGATTCCATCTCGAACTTCAGGTCGAGCACGTCGAGCACCTTGACGGCTTCCGCCACGATTTCGGTGCCGATGCCGTCACCCGGGAGAACTGCGATTTTCATAAGTTGGTCTGAGGTTTGAATACGGAAATGGTGCGGGTGATCACGAGATCATCGTGTGCGCGAGCCAGGGCTTCTGCGCCAGGCGCTCGGTCTCGAAGGCCTTGATCTTGTCCTTGTGGCGCAGCGTGAGGCCGATGTCGTCCAGCCCGTTGATCAGGCAGTACTTGCGGAAGGCCTGCACGTCGAACGCGAGCTCGCCGCCGTCCGGCTTCACGACCACCTGGCGCTCCAGGTCGATGGTCAGCGAATAGCCCGGGAAGGCGAAGGCCTCGTCGAACAGCTGCGCCACTTGCGCCTCGCTCAGCACGATCGGCAGCAGGCCGTTCTTGAAGCTGTTGTTGAAGAAGATGTCCGCGTAGCTCGGCGCGATGATCGCGCGAAAGCCGTACTGGTCGAGCGCCCACGGTGCGTGTTCGCGCGAGGAGCCGCAGCCGAAGTTCTTGCGCGCCAGCAGCACGGAGGCGCCCGCGTAGCGCGGCTGGTTCAGCACGAAGTCCGGGTTCGGCTTGCGGCTGGCCGGGTCCTGGCCCGGAAAGCCGGCGTCCAGGTAGCGCCATTCGTCGAACAGGTTCACACCGAAGCCGGTCTTCTTGATCGACTTGAGGAACTGCTTGGGAATGATCGCGTCGGTGTCGACGTTCTCGCGGTCCATGGGGGCCACGAGGCCCTTGTGCACGGTGAATTTCTGCATGTGATGTCTCCAGATCAGGCGAAGGTGCGCACGTCGACGAAGTGGCCGTGCACGGCAGCGGCGGCGGCCATGGCCGGGCTCACGAGGTGGGTGCGGCCACCGGCGCCCTGGCGGCCTTCGAAGTTGCGGTTCGAGGTCGATGCGCAGCGCTCGCCGGGTTCCAGCCGGTCGGCGTTCATCGCCAGGCACATCGAGCAGCCGGGCTCGCGCCATTCGAAGCCCGCGGCCTTGAAGATCAGGTCCAGGCCTTCGCGCTCCGCCTGTTCCTTCACCACGCCCGAGCCGGGCACGACCATCGCGAGCTTCACGTTCTTCGCGACCTTCTGGCCGAGTTTCTTCACCACGGCAGCGGCTTCGCGCATGTCCTCGATGCGGCTGTTGGTGCACGAGCCGATGAACACCTTGTCGATGAAGATGTCGTTCATCGCCTTGTTCGGCTCCAGGCCCATGTAGACCAGCGCGCGCTCGATGGCGCCGCGCTTGCTGGCGTCCTTTTCCTTGTCGGGATCGGGCACGCGGCCGTTGATGTCGACCACCATTTCGGGCGAAGTGCCCCAGGTGACCTGCGGCGGGATCTGCGCGGCGTCGAGCTCGACCACGGCGTCGAAGTTCGCGCCGGGGTCGGACTGCAGCGTGCGCCAGTAGGCCGCGGCCTGTTCCCACTCCACGCCGTTGGGTGCGAGCGGGCGACCCTTGATGTAGCTGATGGTCTTTTCGTCGACCGCCACGAGGCCCGCGCGCGCGCCGGCCTCGATGGCCATGTTGCAGACCGTCATGCGGCCTTCCATGCTTAGCTCGCGAATCGCGGAGCCGGCGAACTCGATGGTGTAGCCCGTGCCGCCGGCGGTGCCGATCTTGCCGATGATGGCCAGCACGATGTCCTTGGCGGTGCAGCCCAAAGGCAGCTTGCCTTCGACCTTCACGAGCATGTTCTTCGCCTTCTTGCCCAGCAGCGTCTGCGTGGCCATGACGTGCTCGACCTCGCTGGTGCCGATGCCGTGCGCGAGCGCGCCGAACGCGCCGTGCGTGGAGGTGTGCGAGTCGCCGCAGACGACGGTCATGCCAGGCAGCGTGGCGCCCGACTCGGGTCCGATCACGTGCACGATGCCCTGGCGCTTGCTCAGGAACGGAAAGAACGCGGCGGCGCCGAATTCGGCGATGTTCTTGTCCAGCGTGGTGACCTGTTCCTTGCTGGTCGGGTCGGCGATGCCTTCGTAGCCGCGCTCCCAGCCGGTGGTCGGCGTGTTGTGGTCGGCCGTGGCGACGACCGAGCTGATGCGCCAGAGCTTCCGGCCGGCTTCGCGCAGGCCTTCGAAGGCTTGCGGGCTGGTGACCTCGTGCACCAGGTGGCGGTCGATGTAGAGGATCGCGGTGCCGTCTTCCTCGGTGTGGACGACGTGTTCGTCCCAGATCTTGTCGTAGAGCGTGCGTGCCATGTCGGTCTCTTGTCTTTCGTGGGGAAATGGATTGTCTGTCTATGCGGTCTAGGCCGCGAGCTGTTCTGTTGTGTCGGCGGCGGCATGCAGGTGGTTCACCAGCGTGCGCGCCGCCACCGGCAAGGTGGAGAAGTCGCGCGCCACCAGGCGGATCTCGCGCGCCGCCCAGGCGTCGTTGAGCGTCACGCTTGCAAGGCCGCGGCCGATGCCGTCCTGCATGAGTTCGAAGGCCCGCTGCGGCATCACGCCTATGCCCAGGCCGTTTTCGATCATCCGGCACATGGCGTCCAGGCCGGTGACGTGGATGCGCAGCTTGACGCTGCGCCCGGCGCCCAGCGCCGCCTCGTGCATCGCGACGTAGATCGAGCTGTTGGTGTGCAAGCCGACGTGGTCGAAGTCGAGCGAGTCGATGAAGTCGACGGCGTCGTGCGACGCGAGCGGATGCCCCGTGGGAACGATCAGCGCGAGGCGGTCGTGCCGGTACGACAGGCTCTGCAGCTCGCCCGCGCCGCCCGCCACATGGCACACGCCGAGGTCGGCCGCGCCTTCCTGCACCGCGCGGATCACCTCGCTGCTCAGGTGCTCCTCGAGGTCGATCTTGATGGCTTCATGCGCCCGCGTGAAAACGCCCAGGTCCTCGGGCAGGAACTGCACGATGGCCGAGATGTTGGCGTGCACCCGCACATGGCCGCGCACGCCATCGGCGTATTCGCTGAGCTCGCCCTGCATCTTCTCGAGGCTGTAGAGCACCGAGCGGGCGTGGTGCAGGAGGCTTTCGCCGGCCGGCGTGAGGTCGACGCCGCGCGCGTGACGGTAGAGCAGGGTGGTGCCGAGCGTGGCTTCGAGGTCCGACAGCCGTTTGCTGATCGCCGAGGCCGCGATGAATTCGCGCTCCGCCGCGCGCCCGATGCTGCCCAGTTCGCACACGGCCACGAACAACTGCAACGACGTGAGGTCGATGCGACGGGCAAAGTTGCGTTCGGACGTGCTCATGGGGCTTGGGCATCGCGTTTTGCGATGAGTTGGCTATTTTCTAACCGTTTTCGAGCCATTGTCATCGTCATCTGAGATGGCCTTGCTGCCGGCCCGCGAAGAGGGGCGTGCCGAATGGGCAATAAAAAAGCTGCCCGAAGGCAGCTTTTTGAGGAGCGAGGGTTTTGCGAACCGCTCAGCGGGCCGAAATCGGCTTCACGTCGCGCTTGGGCGAGCCTTCGAACAGCTGGCGTGGGCGGCCGATCTTGTACTCGGGGTCGCCGATCATTTCGTTCAGCTGGGCGATCCAGCCGACCGTGCGGGCCAGCGCGAAGATTGCGGTGAACAGCGGCACCGGGATGCCGATGGCGCGCTGCACGATGCCCGAGTAGAAGTCGACGTTCGGGTAGAGCTTGCGCGAGACGAAGTACTCGTCTTCGAGGGCGATCTTTTCCAGTTCCTTGGCCAGCTTGAAGAGCGGGTCTTGTTCCAGGCCCAGCTCGGTCAGCACTTCGTTGCAGGTTTCCTGCATCAGCTTGGCGCGCGGGTCGTAGTTCTTGTACACGCGGTGGCCGAAGCCCATGAGCTTGACGTTCGAGTTCTTGTCCTTGACCTTCTTGATGAACTCGCCGATCTTCTCCACTCCGCCTTCCTTCTGGATGTCGTAGAGCATGTTGAGCGCCGCTTCGTTGGCGCCGCCGTGGGCCGGGCCCCAGAGGCAGGCCACGCCGGCCGCAATCGCCGCGAAGGGGTTGGTGCCCGACGAGCCGCACAGGCGCACGGTCGAGGTCGAGGCGTTCTGCTCGTGGTCTGCGTGCAGGATGAAGATGCGGTCGAGCGCGCGCTCGAGCACCGGGTTCACCTTGTACTCCTCGCACGGCGTGGCGAACATCATGTGCAGGAAGTTGCCGGCGTAGCTCAGGTCGTTCTTCGGGTACATGTACGGCTGGCCGATCGTGTACTTGTAGGCCATGGCCACGAGCGTGGGCATCTTCGCGATCAGGCGGATCGCGGCGATCTCGCGGTGCTCGGGATTGTTGATGTCCGTGCTGTCGTGATAGAAGGCCGACAGCGCGCCCACCAGGCCGGTCATGATGGCCATCGGATGGGCATCACGGCGGAAGCCGCGCAGGAAGAACTGCATCTGCTCGTTCACCATCGTGTGGTTCGTCACGAGCTTGGTGAAGTTGGCCTTCTTGGGCGCGTCGGGCAGTTCGCCGTACAGCAGCAAGTGGCAGGTTTCCAGGAAGTCGCAGTTGGTCGCGAGCTGCTCGATCGGGTAGCCGCGGTACAGCAGCTCGCCCTTGTCGCCATCGATGTACGTGATGGCCGACTGACAGGCGGCGGTCGACATGAAGCCCGGGTCATAGGTGAACATGCCGGTCTGTGCGTACAGCTTGCGGATGTCGATCACGTCGGGACCGACGGTGCCCTTGTAGATCGGCAGTTCGACGCTGTCGCCGCCGTTGCTGAACGACAGCGTGGCCTTGGTATCGGATGCTTTCATTTCGATTTACTTTCAGAGGAGGATTCAGGACGAAGGAGAGATTGCGGGGCGCTGGGCGCCGTCGGTGCGCATCAATTGCAGCAATGCGACCACCTCGGCACCGGCCCATTCGGGCTCGGGCTCCTTCCTGCGCAGCAAAAGGTCGAGGAGGTCGTTGTCCGACAGGTCCATCAATGTCTCCATCGCTCCCGCCTGACCGTTGGTCATGTGGGATTCGTGCCGCTCGAAGAAGCGGGCGATGAACAGGTCGTTTTCGAGCAGGCCGCGCCGGCAACGCCATTTCAGCTTGCTCAGCGCACGTTCGCTGAGCGGCTGCTGGAGTTCGTCGGCGGTTTGCATAGGGTGATTTCTCGAAGAAGGATCAGATGGCGCGACGCACCATCAATTCCTTGATCTTGCCGATGGCCTTGGTGGGGTTCAGGCTCTTCGGGCACACGTCCACGCAGTTCATGATCGTGTGGCAGCGGAACAGGCGGTACGGGTCTTCCAGGTTGTCCAGGCGCTCGGCGGTGGCTTCGTCGCGGCTGTCGGCGATGAAGCGGTAGGCCTGCAAGAGGCCTGCCGGGCCGACGAACTTGTCGGGGTTCCACCAGAAGCTCGGGCAGCTCGTGGAGCAGCTCGCGCAAAGGATGCACTCGTACAGGCCGTTGAGCTCTTCGCGCTCTTCGGGCGATTGCAGGCGCTCCTTCTCGGGCGGCACGTTGTCGTTCTGCAGGTACGGCTTGATCGAGTTGTACTGCTTGAAGAACTGCGTCATGTCCACGATCAGGTCGCGAATGACCGGCAGGCCCGGCAGCGGCTTCAACACGATCGTGCCCTTGAGCGTGAGCATGTTGGTGAGACAGGCCAGGCCGTTCTTGCCGTTGATGTTCATCGCGTCGGAACCGCAGACGCCTTCGCGGCACGAGCGACGGAACGACAGCGTCGGGTCTTGTGCCTTGAGCTTCATCAGGGCGTCCAGCAGCATGCGTTCGTGGCCGTCGAGTTCGATCTCGACCGTCTGCATGTAGGGCTTGGCGTCCTTGTCCGGGTCGTAGCGGTAGATCTGGAATGTGCGCTTCATCGTAGTGACCTTGTGAATGCTTTTATTGGCTGACTGTTAGCCGTGACTTAGAACGTGCGGACCTTCGGCGGAACCGAGGCCACCGTGAGCGGCTGCAGCTTGACCGGCTTGTACGAGAGGCGGTTGTCCTGGCTGTACCAGAGCGTGTGCTTCATCCAGTTGGCATCGTCGCGGCCCAGCGGTGCGACCGGATCGTCCGCGGGACGCTCGTAGTCTTCCACCGTGTGGGCGCCGCGGCATTCGCGGCGGGCGGCGGCCGAGACCATCGTGGCCTGCGCCACTTCGATCAGGTTGTCGACTTCCAGTGCTTCGATGCGGGCGGTGTTGAACACCTTGGACTTGTCCTTCAGGCCGATCGAATTGACGCGCTCGCGCACGGCGGCGATCTTGACCACGCCTTCGTCCATCGAGGCTTGCTTGCGGAACACGGCGGCGTGTTGCTGCATGACGGCGCGGATCTCGCCGGCCACGTCCTGCGCGTATTCGCCGGTGGTGGTCGATTCGAGGCGGTTCAGGCGCTCCAGCGTGCGGTCGGCCGCATCCTTGGGCAGGTCCTTGTGTTCCTTCAGCTTGTCGTTGAACTCGACGATGTGGTTGCCGGCCGCGCGGCCGAACACCAGCAAGTCGAGCAGCGAGTTGGTGCCCAGGCGGTTCGCGCCGTGCACGCTCACGCAGGAGCATTCGCCCACCGCGTAGAGGCCGTTCACCACGGCGCTGTTGTCTTCACCCTTCTGGATGACGACCTGGCCGTTGATGTTGGTCGGAATGCCGCCCATCTGGTAGTGGATGGTCGGCACCACGGGAATCGGTTCCTTCGTGATGTCGACGTTGGCGAAGTTGACGCCGATTTCGTACACCGAGGGCAGGCGCTTGTGGATGGTGTCGGCGCCCAGGTGGTCGAGCTTGAGCAGCACGTAGTCCTTGTTGGGACCGCAGCCTCGGCCTTCCTTGATTTCCTGGTCCATGGAGCGCGAGACGAAGTCGCGCGGTGCCAGGTCCTTCAGCGTGGGCGCATAGCGCTCCATGAAGCGTTCGCCGTTGCTGTTGAGCAGGATGGCGCCTTCGCCGCGGCAGCCTTCGGTCAGCAGCACGCCCGCGCCGGCCACGCCGGTCGGGTGGAACTGCCAGAACTCCATGTCCTGCAGAGGAATGCCCGAGCGCGCGGCCATGCCCAGGCCGTCGCCGGTGTTGATGAAGGCATTGGTCGAAGCCTGGAAGATGCGGCCTGCGCCGCCGGTGGCCAGCAGCACGGTCTTGGCCTGCAGGATGTGCAGGTCGCCGGTTTCCATTTCGAGCGCGGTCACGCCGACCACGTCGCCTTCATCGTCACGGATGAGGTCCAGCGCCATCCATTCGACAAAAAATTGCGTGCGCGCTTCGACGTTCTTTTGATAGAGCGTGTGCAGCATCGCGTGGCCGGTGCGGTCGGCCGCGGCGCAGGCGCGCTGCACGGGCTTCTCGCCGTAGTTGGCCGTGTGGCCGCCGAAGGGACGCTGGTAGATCGTGCCGTCGGGGTTGCGGTCGAAAGGCATGCCGAAGTGTTCGAGCTCGTATACGACCTTCGGGGCTTCGCGGCACATGAACTCGATCGCATCCTGGTCGCCGAGCCAGTCGGAACCCTTGATCGTGTCGTAGAAGTGGTAGTGCCAGTTGTCCTCGCTCATGTTGCCGAGCGACGCGCCCACGCCGCCTTGCGCGGCGACGGTGTGCGAACGGGTCGGGAACACCTTGGAGAGCACGGCCACGTTGAGGCCGGCGCGCGCGAGTTGCAGCGAGGCGCGCATGCCGGAGCCGCCGGCGCCGACGATCACGACGTCGAACTTGCGCTTGGTGATTTGTTCTTTTGTGTAGGTCATGGTGGGGATGTCAGGTCAGATCTTCCAAAGCACTTGAATGGCCCAACCCGCACAACCGACAAGCCAGACGATGGTGAAAATTTGCAGCACGAGACGGATGCCGACAGGCTGGACGTAGTCCATCCACACGTCGCGCATGCCGACCCACACGTGATAGAGCAGGGCGACGATCACGGAGAAGGTCAGCACCTTCATCCACTGCGCGGCGAAGATGCCGGCCCAGAGGTCGTAGCCGATGGGGCCGCGCGTGAAGATCAGCTGAGCGAGCAGGATGATCGTGAAGAGCGCCATCAGGCCGCCCGTGATGCGCTGGCTGAGCCAGTCGCGCAAACCGTAATGAGCGCCGACGACGATGCGCTTGGAGCCGTAATTCACAGACATGGGTGGCTCCTTCTCAGTAAAAACCGAACAGCTTGGCGCCGAGCACCAGGGTGAGCAAGACGCTCAGTGCCAGCGTGACGACGGCCGAGGTGTGGCCGAATTCCTTGGTCACCGCGGCATGGCTCACGTCCATCCAGAGGTGGCGCAGCCCGGCGATGAAGTGGTGCAGGTAGGCCCAGATCAGCGCCAGCGCGACGAGCTTGAAGAACCATCCCGGAACGAAACCAAGGCCGCTGTTGAACGCGGCCTTGAACTTGGCGAACGAGTAGTCCGAAGAGAGCGAGGTGTCGAACATCCAGATGATGAACGGCAGCAGCAGGAACATCAGCACGCCGCTGACGCGGTGCAGGATCGACACGATGCCGGCCGGCGGGAGCCGGTAGGTCGTGAGATCGGTGAACGCATTGATGTTTCGGAATTCGCGACGCGGTGGCCGGGGGGGAGTTGCAAGCTCTGACATGGGGGAAGGGCTTTCGTGGCTTGGATGGCTTGTTCTGAGAGCGAACGCTTTTGTTTCTTATGCGGAAATGCAAACAACGCAAAATTCTATTGCAATGCACCATCGGACAGCGGACGCGCCCGAGTCGGCGCACCGTTGCAGTCGGATGCTATTGACTTCGTAGCGCATTGCGTACGCTGCACGCGGGTTGCACCGCCTTGGAGTTTGAACCTCATCTGCATCGACTTCAGCCCAGTTGGTTCCTGTAGTGGTGCGTGTCGGTGCGATAGAGCCCGCGGCGCAGTTCCATCGGCATGTCGTGGTACGTATGCGCCACGCGCTCCACGCTGAGCAGCGGCATCTGCAGCGTCACCGCGAGCAGCGCAGCTTGCTCCGCATCGGGCAGCACCGCACGGATTTTTTCTTCGGCGCGCACCATGCGCACGCCGAACTCGGTTTCGAAGAGCGAATACATCGGGCCGGGCCAGGCGCGCAGCCGTTCGGCCGTGAGTCCCTTGAAGGGCGTGCCGGGCAACCAGAGGTCTTCGAGGATGGTCGGCACGCCCGCATAGGCGAGCACGCGGCGTACCTGCAGCACGGCGTCGCCGGTGCGAAGGCCGAGCGCCCGGGCCACGTCGGCCGATGCGCGCAGGCGCTTGCAGTCGACGATGGTGCGGTCCGCGGGGCCTTCGGTGTTCGGGTCGCCGGCGTCGGGCACCAGCTTGAGGAAGCGGTACTGCACATGCTGCTCGGCATGCGTGGCCACGAAGGTGCCTTTGCCCTGGCGGCGGACCACCAGGTTTTCGGCCGACAGTTCGTCGATGGCCTTGCGCACCGTGCCCTGGCTCACGCGAAAGCGCACGGCCAGGTCCATCTCGCTCGGAATGGGTTCGCCCGGCTTCCACTCGCCCGCCTGCAGGCTCTGCAGGATCAATGTCTTGATCTGCTGGTAGAGCGGACTGAAGGACGGCGTCGCGGGCTCGTCGAGGGCGGCGGGGGTGTTCATGGCAGCGGTGGGGTGCGCCGTGGCGGTGCCCCCGAGGATATCTTATATAAGACATAAGACGGGGCTCATTGAATCGGCTTAAAATGCGGGCCGGTCTCGCGCCGCGGGACACTGTTTCCCCCGTCGGACCTTGGCGCCCCACGAGAGCGCCGACACCGTTTCATCACCTTCTGGAGTCTTCCCATGAGCAAAAAGCCCGTCCGCGTTGCCGTCACCGGTGCCGCCGGTCAAATCGGTTACGCCCTGTTGTTCCGTATCGCATCCGGCGAAATGCTCGGCAAAGACCAGCCGGTCATCCTGCAACTGCTTGAAATCCCCGACGAGAAGGCCCAGAAGGCGCTCAAGGGCGTGATGATGGAACTGGACGACTGCGCCTTCCCGCTCTTGGCCGGCATGGAAGCCCACGGCGACCCGATGACCGCCTTCAAGGACGCCGACTACGCCCTCCTGGTCGGTTCGCGTCCCCGCGGCCCTGGCATGGAACGCGCCGAGCTGCTGGCCGTCAACGGTGCCATCTTCACCGCGCAAGGCAAGGCCCTCAACGCTGTCGCCAGCCGCAACGTCAAGGTGCTCGTGGTCGGCAACCCCGCCAACACCAACGCCTACATCGCCATGAAGAGCGCGCCCGACCTGCCGCGCAAGAACTTCACAGCCATGCTGCGCCTGGACCACAACCGTGCCGCCAGCCAGATCGCCGCCAAGACCGGCAAGGCCGTGGCCGACATCGAAAAGCTCACCGTCTGGGGCAACCACTCGCCCACGATGTACGCCGACTACCGCTTCGCCACGATCAACGGCGAAAGCGTCGCCAAGATGATCAACGACCAGGAATGGAACGCCAACACCTTCCTGCCGACCGTCGGCAAGCGCGGCGCGGCCATCATCGAAGCACGCGGCCTGTCGTCGGCTGCTTCGGCCGCCAACGCCGCCATCGACCACATGCGCGACTGGGCCCTGGGCACCAACGGCAAGTGGGTCACGATGGGCATCCCATCGGACGGCCAGTACGGCATTCCGAAGGACGTGATGTTCGGCTTCCCGGTCACCTGCGAAAACGGTGAATACAAGCTGGTCGAAGGCCTCGAGATCGATGCATTCAGCCAGGAGCGCATCAACAAGACCCTCGAAGAACTCGAAGGCGAACGCGCCGGCGTGGCCCACCTGCTGTAAGAAGCCAAGGCCAGCCCAGCATGCTCGACTGGAACCCTGCGCTCTACCGTCGCTACGAGGACGAGCGCACAAGACCTGCACAGGAGCTCCTGGCGCGGGTGCCTCTGGCCGAGGCCGGCCTTGTGGTCGACCTCGGTTGCGGTCCGGGTAACTCCACCGACCTGCTGGTCAACCGGTTCCCGAAGGCGCAGGCCCTGGGGACCGACAACTCCGAAGCCATGCTGGTCAGCGCGCGCGAGCGCCTGCCCGGCGCGCGCTTCGAGCTGAGTGATATCGCGACCTGGGCGCCGCAAGACCAAGCGCCCGACCTCATTTATGCCAATGCGTCCCTGCAATGGGTGCCGGATCACGAAACGCTGATCCCTCGCCTGTTCGACGCACTGGCCCCGGGCGGCGTGCTCGCCGTCCAGATGCCCGACAACCGGCAGGAACCCACGCACCGCCTGATGCGCGCGCTGGCCGCCGAAGCGCCCTGGGCTGAACCCATCGGCGATGCCGACAAGCTGCGCACCAAGCTGCTGCCGCTCGGCGGCTATTACGACTTGCTGGCGCCGCATGCGGCCAACGTCGACGTCTGGCACACGATCTACCAGCACCGAATGGCCGACGCCGCTTCCATCGTCGAATGGGTGCGCAGTACGGGCCTGAAACCCTTCGTCGATCGGCTGCCGCCCGACCTGCAGGCGAGCTACCTCGCTGAATACGAGCGCCGCGTGAACGAGGCCTATCCGGCACGCACCGACGGCAAGCGGCTGCTCGCGTTTCCGCGCATGTTCATCGTGGCGCAGAAAAAAGCATGACGAAAACGGTCCACCCAGGTGAAGTGCTGCTCGGCGCGCAAGCCGGCGCCGTGACATTGCCCGTGTGCGACCACTACAGCGGCGTCGAAGCGCGCATGAAGAAGAGCCTCGCGCTCCAGGCCGAGATGGCCGAGGAGTTCGGCGCCTGCGTGTTCGACGTCACCCTCGATTGCGAAGACGGCGCCCCAGTGGGCGGCGAGGCCGAGCATGCCGCGCTCGTCACGGAACTGGCGCTGGCGGCGAAGCCCGGCATGCGCGTCGGCGTGCGCGTGCACCCGGTCGACCACCCGGCCTTCGCTGGCGACGTGATCATCATTGCCGGACGCGCCGGCCAGCGCCTGAGCCATCTGATGGTGCCCAAGGTCGAATCGGTGGCCGATGTATTGCAGGCCGTCGCCGCGCTCGAAGCGGCCGATGCCGATTCGCTGCCCTTGCACGTGCTGATCGAATCGCCCCTGGCCGTGCACAACGCCTTCGAAATCGCCGCGCATCCGCGCGTGCAATCGCTGAGCTTCGGCCTGATGGATTTCGTGTCGGCGCATGCCGGTGCCATTCCCGCCGACGGCATGGGCGCGGCCGGCCAGTTCACCCATCCGCTGGTGGTGCGCGCCAAGCTGGCCATCGCCTCTGCGGCGCATGCCTACGGCAAAGTGCCGTCGCACTGCGTGGTGACCGAGTTCAACGACACCGGCGCGATGCGCACCGCGGCCCGCAAAGCGGCCACCGAGTTCGGCTACACGCGCATGTGGAGCATCCATCCGAACCAGATCCGCCCCATCCTCGAGGCCTTCGCGCCCGACGAGGCGCAAATCCAGATTGCTACACAAATCATTGCAAAAGCCTCAGCCGCTGATTGGGCGCCGACACAAATTGATGGCACATTGCACGACCGCGCGAGCTACCGCCACTTCTGGCAGGTTCTGACGCGCGCCCACGCAACAGGGCGCGCGTTGCCCTCCGAGGCGAAAGCCTGGTTTGCATTCGCGGCCTCCTGAAACGAAACCTTCGAACCCAGCCTCAAGGAAACCCTCACATGAAGAAAATTGCCCTGATCGCCGCAGTGGCCCTGGCTCTGCCGTTCGGTGCCATGGCACAGACGGCGGCGCCCGCCAAGCCGGCCGCGAAGTCCACCGAAGCCAAGAAGGCCCCGCCCAAGCGCCAAGTCACCCGCAAGGCGGCCAAGGCCGTCGAGGAAGTCACGCCGATCGCCGACGAAACCAACGTCGTGCTCACCGACGCCGACCTGGAAGTCGCCAAGCGCGTGTCCACCGGCAAGGCCCAGTGCGAACTCGGCGCCGACGTCACTGTCACCGAAGACGAGAAGAAGCCCGGCTTCTTCAACGTGACCACCAAGGGCCTGAAGTACCGCATGCACCCGGTCGAAAGCCGCACCGGCGCCATCCGCCTCGAAGACCCGCGTGCCGGTGCCATGTGGCTCCAGCTGGGCAACAAGTCGATGCTGATGAACCAGAAGGCCGGTCTGCGTATCGCCGACGAATGCCAGACGGCCGCCCAGGTCGCCTTTGCCGAAGAAATGAAGAAGAACCCGCCGAAGAGCCTTTTCGAAGGCGCCGACCCGGCCAAGAAGTAAGAGCCCCCACCAGGGATGCGGCGCGGCTCTTGCTTGCCGCGCTGCATGCCCGCCAGCCCAGTTTCCGGAGAAAAGAAGATGTTGCAAGCCTACGTTGACCATGTTGCCGAACGCGCCGCGCTCGGTATCCCGCCGCTGCCTCTGAGCGCGAAGCAGACCTCTGAAGCGATCGAGCTCCTCAAGAGCGCGAAGGAAAAGGACGGCGCCTTCCTGCTGGACCTGCTCACCTATCGCGTGCCCGCCGGCGTGGACGACGCGGCCAAGGTCAAGGCGAGCTACCTCGCCGCCGTGGCACATGGCACCGAGAAGAGCGTGTTCCTCTCGCGCGCACGTGCCACCGAACTGCTCGGCACCATGCTCGGCGGCTACAACATCAGCCCCATGATCGATCTGCTGGACGACGCCGAAGTAGGCAGCACGGCGGCCGAAGGCCTGAAGAAAACCCTGTTGATGTTCGACCAGTTCCACGACGTCAAGGAAAAGGCCGACAAGGGCAATGCCAACGCCAAGGGCGTGCTGCAGAGCTGGGCCGATGCCGAGTGGTTCACCAGCCGCCCCGAAGTGCCCGAGAGCATCACCGTCAGCATCTTCAAGGTGGCTGGCGAAATCAACACCGACGACCTGTCGCCCGCACCCGATGCGACGACGCGTCCCGACATTCCGATGCACGCCCTGGCGATGCACAAGAACGCACGCCCCGGCATCATCCCGGAAGAAGACGGCAAGCGCGGCCCGGTGAAGTTCATCGAAGACCTGCGCGCGCGCGGCCACCTCGTGGCCTACGCCGGCGACGTGGTCGGCACGGGTTCGTCGCGCAAGAGCGCCACCAACTCGGTGCTGTGGTTCACCGGCGAAGACATCCCGTTCGTGCCGAACAAGCGCTTCGGCGGCGTCTGCCTCGGCGGCAAGATCGCGCCGATCTTCTACAACACGATGGAAGACTCGGGCGCGCTGCCGATCGAGCTCGACGTGACGCAGATGAACATGGGCGACGTGGTCGAGCTGCGTCCCTATGAAGGCAAGGCGCTGAAAGACGGCAAGGTCATCGCTGAATTCACCGTGAAGAGCGACGTGCTGTTCGACGAGGTGCGCGCCGGCGGCCGCATTCCGCTGATCATCGGCCGCGGCCTCACGGCCAAGGCGCGCGAAGCGCTGGGCCTGCCGGTCTCGACGCTGTTCCGCCTGCCGACCAGCCCGGTCGACACCAAGAAGGGCTACTCGCTCGCACAGAAGATGGTCGGCCGCGCCTGCGGCCTGCCCGAAGGCACGGGCGTGCGCCCGGGCACCTACTGCGAACCCAAGATGACCTCGGTCGGCTCGCAGGACACCACCGGCCCGATGACGCGCGACGAGCTGAAGGACCTGGCGTGCCTGGGCTTCTCGGCCGACCTCGTGATGCAGTCGTTCTGCCACACGGCGGCGTACCCGAAGAAGGTCGACGTCAAGATGCACCACGAACTCCCCGAGTTCATGGCCAACCGCGGCGGCGTCTCGCTTCGCCCGGGCGACGGCGTGATCCATTCCTGGCTCAACCGTCTGCTGACGCCCGACACCGTGGGCACGGGCGGCGACAGCCACACTCGTTTCCCCATCGGCATCAGCTTCCCCGCGGGCTCCGGCCTCGTGGCCTTCGCGGCCGCCACCGGCGTGATGCCGCTGGACATGCCCGAATCGGTGCTGGTGCGCTTCAAGGGCAAGATGCAGCCGGGCGTCACGCTGCGTGACCTGGTCAACGCGATTCCGCTGTACGCCATCAAGTCGGGCCTGCTGACGGTCGCCAAGCAAGGCAAGAAGAACATCTTCTCGGGCCGCATCCTCGAAATCGAAGGCCTGCCTGACCTGAAGGTGGAGCAAGCCTTCGAACTGAGCGACGCCTCGGCCGAACGTTCGGCCGCCGGTTGCACGGTGCACCTGAACAAGGAACCGATCATCGAGTACATCAACAGCAACATCACGCTGATGAAGTGGATGATTGCCGAAGGCTACGCCGATGCCCGCACGCTCGCGCGCCGCATTGCCGCGCAGGAAGCCTGGCTGGCGGACCCGCAACTGCTCAAGGGCGATGCCGACGCCGACTACGCCGCCGTCATCGAGATCGACCTGGCCGAGATCCACGAACCCATCGTGGCCTGCCCGAACGATCCGGACGACGTGAAGACGCTGAGCGACGTGGCCGGTGCCGTGATCGACGAAGTGTTCATCGGTTCGTGCATGACCAACATCGGCCACTTCCGCGCCGCATCGAAGCTGCTCGAAGGCAAGCGCGACATCCCGGTCAAGCTGTGGATCGCACCGCCAACCAAGATGGACGCGCAGCAGCTCACCGAAGAAGGCCACTACGGCGTGTTCGGCAATGCCGGCGCCCGCACCGAAATGCCGGGCTGCTCGCTGTGCATGGGCAACCAGGCGCAGGTGCGCGAAGGCGCGACGGTGATGTCCACCAGCACCCGCAACTTCCCGAACCGCCTGGGCAAGAACACCAACGTGTACCTCGGCTCGGCCGAGCTGGCCGCGATCTGCTCGCGCCTGGGCCGCATCCCGACGCGCGAGGAATACATGGCCGCAACGGGCGTGCTCGATGCATCGAGCAGCCAGATCTACCAATACCTGAACTTCGACAAGATCGACGACTACAAGGTGGCGGAGACGGCTGCGGCCTGATCTGATCTGGTTGATTCGCCCCGGGCAGGGGCGAGCCAATGAAAAAGCCCCGCTCTGCGGGGCTTTTTCGTGGGCGCGGCGCTTGCCAAGTTATCCCGGCAGGTTCGGCTGGAGATATTCCCGGCCCTTGAGCACCATCGCCGCGCCGGCCGGACCGCCCACCGCGTGCGGCAGCGAGGTCAGCAGCGAGCTGGCGAAATCGCCGCGGTACATCTTGGCGCCCTGGTGGCTCAGGTTGGAGTTCGCGTCGATGTAGATCGACTCGCCCAGCCCCGACCACAGGCGGCAGAAACCGTAGTCTTCCGACAGGTAGCGGCGCGTCTCGGGGTCGACCATCACGTCGAAGAAGCGGTAGTGCAGGCCCTGGTCGGTCTCGCCGATGCTGTCGGGCACGTAGTTCAGTTCGGGGTAGCTTGCGATGAGGCGTTCGAACACGGTGCGCTTGATCACCATGAAGCCGGTGGGCGCCTCGGTCATCTTCATGAAGCCATCGGGCTGTACTTCGAGCTCGACCTGCGAGGTGATCTCGGATGCCTTCGCATTGACCGTGTAGCGCGTGAAGGTGGCTTCGAACTGCTGCTGTGTCGTGCCCGCCGGCACGCCCTCGGCGGGCCAGTTCTCGCGCTTGAGCGGATAGACGCCGGCCGCGATGTCGTAGCCCGACAGCAGCAGCCGGAAGGCGGCCTGCGCCGAGAAGCCGATGTCGGCATCGATCCAGAACAGGTGCGTCCAGTTCGGATTGGCCAGGAACTGGGCCACGCAGTTGTTCCGCGCGCGCGTGACCAGGCTCTCGCCCTGATGGAACAGCACCTGCATGCGCATGCCGGCGCGTTCGGACTCGATGGCGAAGTTCAGCAGCGAGGTCACATAGTTCTGGAAGAACTTGCCGTCGTGGCTGGGGGACACGACCACCGGAAAAAACTGCCGGAGTTCGGAGGGGTCAAGCATGGAAAAGGATTCCGTTCATCGGGCAGGACGCTGCATCAGGCCGAGCAGCAGCTGGTTGTAGACCTCCGTGGCCGCTGCGTTGCCGGGAAGGTAGCGGTCGATCAGGCCGCGCTGGCGCTCGCGGTAGGCAGCCGCCTGCGCATCGTGGGTGTCGATGGCTTCGAGCACGCGGGTGCTACCCGCGGCCACGTCGTTGCCCTGGTAGTAATAGCCGAGGTCGGCGCACAGGTGGGCGTTGTGCACCAGCGGGTAGCCCTGCCAGCAGGTTTCCAGGTAGATGTAGTTGAGCGGGTTCTCCCACTGGTGGGAGACCACGATGTCGGTGTTCTGCGCCAGGAATACGGGCGTTTCATGCCGGCCCAGGAACACCGCCTTGTGCTGGCGGACCAGGTCGAGCTGGTTCATCAGCGTGATGAATTCCATGTTCTCCTTGGCCATTCGTTCGGAATTGGTGACCTGCAGCAAGGCGATGGCGTCGGGCCGTGCGCGGTAGGACAGCTCGGCGATCAGGATCGGATAGAGGCAGAACTTCACGACATTGATGTTCGGCTCCATCACGCTGAGCCGCCGCGGCCCGCTGCGCGGCTGGTACACGCCGGCATCGGGCAAGGCGCGGGTGCGCTCGTCGAGGAACACCGGGCTCCAGACGAAAGGCACGGGGCGCGCCTCGGTGCGGCGCAGCACCTCGAAGAACGGCTGGCTGATGTTGGCGACCTGCGGAACCATCCAGATGTCGTCGTACCGCTGGTTGATGTACAGGTTCTGGCCCCAGAGGGGCTTGTTGAACAGCATCGACTCCATGGCGTGCACGTATTCGAAGCCGCAGCAGTACGACACGAGGCGTGCGCCGCGCTGCTTCAGGTAGTCGGTCTGCGCGCCGTCGATCTGGCCGCCGAGCTCGATCAGAACGTCGACGCTGTCCTTGGCCGCCTCGAAGGTCACGGTGGGCCAACGGGACTGGTCCCAGGGCAGGGCGGCGGTGATGGCGATGCCCGTAGTGTTGACCAGCACGACCGAGGCGACGCTGGGGCAGTGCTTGAGCGCTTCGGCCAGGAACACGGCGTTCTGCTTGATGCCGTTGTTCCAGAGGGTTTCGGCTTCGTGGTGGAGGCCGATGGTGATGCCGATGCGCAGGCCGGTGCTGGAGGTCATTGTTTGTTGTGTGAGAGACGCCTGGCCTGTGCAGCCCGCCTGCGGCTAAAAAGGCGAGGAAGAAGGGTTGGCGATTTTAGGTTGGGCTGCATCCGCCGTCTCTTGATGGCAACGGCCTGGATCGGCGTTGGGTGCCCGATTGTTAGTTTTTGTGAACTAAATCATCCTCTGTGCTTTTAGCTTTCCTGCAGCGCATCAGGAATGTAAATGACTGCGTACATTCCAGCGTTCCTGTAAACGCTGGCGCACGTTGCGCCTGACTGACTGAGTATTGAGCGGCTCTCGTCCACTGATGGCCGTTGCTCTCTCGATCGATCCGTATCGGCCATTCGCCACGAGCAAAAGCACATGAATAAGTCATATAGAAGTATCTGGAACGAGTCGCTCGGCGCATGGGTGGCCGCGTCCGAAGTTACATCTGCCCGAGGAAAGCGCAGCAGTTCGCGCCTTGCAGTGTCGGCCACTGCCCTAACGATTGCCATCGCATCACTCGGTGTGATGCGGGATGCGAATGCCATCATCATCGGCCCACCGGTTGGCAGTTGCACGACTGCTGGCGGTACCGGTCCGGACGGAAGCACGCCCTATCCAGCGACCGGCAACCCGATCGACGGCAGCGGAGTCTGGTCTACCGTTGCAGGTTGCTCCGCCAATGGCGGCAACTTCCTGGGCGCGACATTGTTCGGCTCATTCACGACGGTAACCGGCGCAGGTGGGACGGCTGTGGGCATGGCGGCGCTCGCAGGCCAATTGGCGACTGCCATGGGGCACCAGGCTCAAGCCTCCGGGATCAGCAGCGTCGCCATGGGGTTCAACTCTCGTGCACGTGGAAATACCAGCATTGCGGTGGGCGCGAACGCCAACGCGGTTGCGGTGTCTTCCGGAACGTCCATCGCCATCGGCGCGAATTCAACCGCTTCGTCCAATACGACGGCCGGTGATCCCATGGCAATCGGCACCGGTGCAAAGGCTTCGGCCCAGGACGCAGTGGCGATCGGCGGGCAAGCTGTTGCAAGCGGCACCAATTCCCTGGCCATCGGCGGCAATGAAGGGGGGGCGACGGGTACCAATTCCTCGGCCATCGGTGTCGGCGCGAATGCGACCAGCAATTACGCGACGGCGGTGGGTGCTGGTGCAACTGCAAGCGGTGTTGGCTCGACGGCTATCGGTGCCAGCGGGACTGCAGCGGCCAGGGCGCTCGCTGCCAATTCGGTTGCTATTGGCGCTGAATCCATCGTGACGGCTGCGGCGTCATCGGGTGTTGCCATTGGCCAGAATGCCAACGCCACCGGGGGCTCGGGGGCGATGGCTTTCGGCCAGAACAGCTTGGCCAGTGGCACCAACGCGGTGGCTGTCGGTGTGGGCGCCAGGGCTAACGGTGGCGGTGCGACGGCTTTCGGCAACAACGCCAATGCCGCCTTTGGCAACGACATGGCCTTTGGTACGAATGCACGGGCCGTTGGCGACGCCAGCGGCCTGGCCCCTTCCACGGCGTTCGGCAATTCGGCCAATGCCGCGGGAAGCGGCTCCACGGCATTCGGCACGATTGCGACGGCCACGGGCGCGACATCCGCCGCGTTCGGCTATGCCGCAACAGCCAGCAACGTCAATGCCCTGGCGCTCGGCACCAGCGCGACCGCCTCCGGAAATCGCAGCGTCGCGGTCGGTTCCGGCGCCAATTCCAGCGGAGATTTTTCCTCGGCCATCGGTCGCGCGGCCAATGCTTCCGGCGCTGGCGCCACGGCGCTTGGGACGAATTCCGTTGGTGGCGCTTCGGCGGCTGCAGCCGACTCGATTGCCATCGGCGGACAGTCTTCGGTAGCCGCGACAGCCACCTCGGGTGTCGCGGTCGGCCGCGGCGCCGTCGTCAACGGCCTATTTTCCATAGCCATCGGCGATGGGGCCAATGCTTCGGGCAGCGGGAGCGGCATTACCGCCATCGGCAACGGCGCGAAGGCGAGCGTCGGCACCAGCACGGCGATTGGCGTCAATGCCAACGCAGCAAATACCGACGCCACGGCACTCGGCAACGGTGCGTTGGCCTCGGGAACACAGGACACGGCCATTGGCGTCACCGCCAGAGCCACAGGCGGTTCGAGCTCCGCGTTCGGCAATGCTGCCAACGCCAGCGGCGGCAATTCCCTGGCACTGGGGGTCGGCAACGTCGCGTCGAATTTCGCCGCGGTGGCGGTGGGCAACCAGAGCAAGGCATCGGGCTTGCGCAGCGTCGCACTGGGCGACCAGGCCAATGCCACCAATACCAGTGCGATCGCCTTGGGCACCAACGCCAATGCCACCCAGTCGGGTGCCATCGCGATGGGGCAGGGGGCTCAAGGCACGGGCGTGAACGCCGTCGCCCTGGGCGCTGGAGCGCTGGTGCGGACCAACAACTCGGTTGCGCTGGGTGCGGGCTCGACCACCGCCGCGACTTCGCCGACCGGTACCGGTTACATGACCGGCACGGCAGCTCCGGCGTCGGAAGTCTCGGTGGGGGCGTCCGGCGCCACGCCAACGCGACGCATCACCAACCTGGCCGATGGCGCGGCACAGCAGGACGCGGTGACCGTGGCGCAGTTGAGCACCAGCAACACCAGCCTCTCGACCAGCATCACGAGTCTCTCGACCTCGACGTCGAGCGGCCTGAGCACGGCCACGAGCAGCATCAACAGCCTGTCGACGTCTACCTCGAGCGGGATCAGCAGTCTGTCGACCTCGACGTCGTCGGGGCTGAGCACTGCAACCAGCAGCATCAGCAGCCTGTCGACCTCGACGTCGTCCGGTCTGAGCACGGCCACCAGCAGCATCAGCAGTCTGTCGACTTCGACTTCCTCTGGCCTGAGCACAGCGACGAGCAGCATCAGCAGTCTTTCGACGTCGACTTCTTCTGGCCTGAGCACTGCGACGAGCAGCATTGGCAGCCTGTCGACGTCTACCTCGACCGGTATCAGTAGCCTGTCGACCTCGACGTCGTCCGGCCTGAGTACAGCCACCAGCAGTATCAGCAGTCTTTCGACTTCGACTTCCTCTGGCCTGAGCACAGCGACGAGCAGCATTGGCAGTCTGTCGACGTCTACCTCGACTGGTATCAGCAGCCTTTCGACTTCGACGTCGTCCGGCCTGAGTACAGCCACCAGCAGTATCAGCAGTCTTTCGACTTCGACTTCCTCTGGCCTGAGCACTGCGACGAGCAGCATTGGCAGCCTGTCGACGTCTACCTCGAGCGGTATCAGCAGCCTGTCGACTTCCACGTCGTCTGGCCTGAGCACTGCGACCAGCAGCATCGGCAGTCTTTCGACTTCGACTTCCTCTGGCCTGAGCACTGCGACGAGCAGCATCGGCAGCTTGTCGACATCTACCTCGAGTGGCATCAGCAGCCTGTCGACTTCCACGTCGTCTGGCTTGAGCACTGCAACGAGCAGCATCTCCAGCCTGTCGACCTCGACCTCGTCTGGCCTGAGCACGGCGACCAGCAGCATCGGTAGCCTCTCGACCTCGACGTCGTCCGGCCTGAGCACGGCCACGAGCAGCATCAGCAGCTTGTCGACGTCTACCTCGACTGGTATCAGCAGCCTGTCGACCTCGACCTCCTCTGGCCTGAGCACTGCCACCAGCAGTATCAGCAGCTTGTCGACTTCGACGTCGAGCGGTCTGAGCACTGCCACAAGCAGCATCGATAGCCTGTCGACGTCTACCTCGACCGGTATCAGCAGCCTGTCGACCTCGACGTCGTCTGGCCTGAGCACTGCTACGAGCAGCATCAGCAGCCTGTCGACGTCTACCTCGACCGGTATCAGCAGCCTGTCGACCTCGACATCGTCTGGTCTGAGCACTGCGACCAGCAGCATCAGCAGCCTGTCAACCTCCACGTCGAGTGGTCTGAGCACGGCCACCAGCAGCATCGACAGCCTGTCGACTTCTACCTCGACTGGCATCAGCAGCCTGTCGACCTCGACGTCGTCCGGTTTGAGCACTGCGACTAGCGGTATCAGCAGCCTGTCCACGTCCACCTCGACTGGCATCAGCAGCCTGTCGACTTCGACCTCGTCTGGTCTGAGCACTGCTACGAGCAGCATCGGCAGCTTGTCGACTTCGACTTCGAGCGGTCTGAGTACTGCCACCAGCAGCATCGACAGCCTGTCGACATCTACCTCGACTGGCATCAGCAGCCTGTCGACCTCGACGTCATCTGGCCTGAGCACGGCCACTAGCAGCATTAGCAGCCTGTCGACATCTACCTCGACTGGCATCAGCAGCTTGTCGACCTCGACCTCGAGTGGCCTGAGTACAGCCACCAGCAGCATCAGCAGCCTGTCGACTTCGACGTCGTCTGGTTTGAGCACTGCTACGAGCAGCATCGGCAGCCTGTCGACTTCGACGTCGTCCGGCCTGAGCACTGCTACGAGCAGCATCAGCAGCCTGTCGACTTCGACGTCGTCTGGCCTGAGCACGGCTACGAGCAGCATTGGCAGCCTGTCGACCTCCACGTCGAGCGGCTTGAGCACGGCAACCAGCAGCATCAGCAGCTTGTCGACTTCCACGTCGTCTGGTCTGAGCACTGCAACCAGCAGCATCGACAGCCTGTCCACGTCCACCTCGACTGGCATCAGCAGTCTGTCGACTTCGACCTCGTCTGGTCTGAGCACTGCTACGAGCAGCATCAGCAGCCTGTCGACGTCTACCTCGACTGGCATCAGCAGCCTGTCGACCTCCACGTCGTCTGGTCTGAGCACTGCGACCAGCAGCATCGACAGCCTGTCGACGTCTACCTCGACCGGTATCAGCAGCCTGTCGACCTCGACGTCGTCCGGTCTGAGCACGGCCACCAGCAGCATCAGCAGTCTGTCGACGTCTACCTCGACTGGCATCAGCAGCCTGTCGACTTCGACCTCGTCTGGTCTGAGCACTGCTACCAGCAGCATCAGCAGCCTGTCGACGTCTACCTCGACTGGTATCAGCAGCCTGTCGACTTCGACCTCGTCTGGTCTGAGCACTGCTACCAGCAGCATCAGCAGTCTGTCGACGTCTACCTCGACCGGTATCAGCAGCTTGTCGACCTCGACGTCGTCGGGCCTGAGCACTGCAACCAGCAGCATCGACAGCCTGTCGACGTCTACCTCGACTGGTATCAGCAGCCTGTCGACCTCGACGTCGTCTGGCCTGAGCACTGCAACCAGCAGCATCGACAGCCTGTCGACGTCTACCTCGACTGGTATCAGCAGCCTGTCGACCTCGACGTCGTCTGGCCTGAGCACTGCAACCAGCAGCATCGACAGCCTGTCGACGTCTACCTCGACCGGTATCAGCAGCCTGTCGACTTCGACCTCGTCTGGTCTGAGCACTGCTACCAGCAGCATCAGCAGCCTGTCGACGTCTACCTCGACTGGTATCAGCAGCTTGTCGACCTCGACGTCGTCGGGCCTGAGCACTGCTACCAGCAGCATCAGCAGTCTGTCGACGTCTACCTCGACTGGTATCAGCAGCCTGTCGACCTCGACGTCGTCCGGTCTGAGCACTGCAACCAGCAGCATCGACAGCCTGTCGACGTCTACCTCGACCGGTATCAGCAGCCTGTCGACCTCGACGTCGTCTGGCCTGAGCACTGCAACCAGCAGCATCGACAGCCTGTCGACGTCCACTTCGACTGGCATCAGCAGCCTGTCGACTTCGACCTCGTCTGGTCTGAGCACTGCTACGAGCAGCATCGACAGCCTGTCGACATCTACCTCGACTGGCATCAGCAGCTTGTCGACTTCCACGTCGTCTGGCCTGAGCACTGCAACCAGCAGCATCAGCAGTCTGTCGACGTCTACCTCGACTGGCATCAGCAGCCTGTCGACCTCGACGTCGTCTGGTCTGAGCACTGCGACCAGTGGCATCTCCAGCCTGTCCACTGGCCTGAGCACCGCGACGAGCAGCATCGACAGCCTGTCCACGTCCACCTCGACTGGCATCAGCAGTCTGTCGACTTCGACCTCGTCTGGTCTGAGCACTGCAACCAGCAGCATCAGCAGCCTGTCAACCTCCACGTCGAGTGGCCTGAGCACGGCCACGAGCAGCATCGACAGCCTGTCCACGTCTACCTCGACTGGCATCAGCAGCCTGTCGACTTCGACCTCGTCTGGTCTGAGCACTGCTACGAGCAGCATCAGCAGCTTGTCGACTTCGACTTCGAGCGGTCTGAGTACTGCAACCAGCAGCATCAGCAGCCTGTCGACATCTACCTCGACTGGCATCAGCAGCCTGTCGACTTCGACCTCGTCTGGTCTGAGCACTGCTACGAGCAGCATCGACAGCCTGTCGACATCTACCTCGACTGGCATCAGCAGCTTGTCGACTTCCACGTCGTCTGGCCTGAGCACGGCCACGAGCAGCATCGACAGCCTGTCGACATCTACCTCGACTGGCATCAGCAGCTTGTCGACTTCGACTTCGAGCGGTCTGAGTACTGCGACCAGCAGCATCAGCAGCCTGTCGACCTCGACGTCGTCTGGCCTGAGTACTGCAACTAGCAGCATCGACAGCCTGTCCACGTCCACCTCGACTGGCATCAGCAGTCTGTCGACTTCGACGTCGTCTGGCCTGAGCACTGCAACCAGCAGCATCAGCAGCCTGTCGACTTCGACCTCGTCTGGTCTGAGCACTGCTACGAGCAGCATCAGCAGCTTGTCGACTTCCACGTCGTCTGGTCTGAGCACTGCTACGAGCAGCATCGACAGCCTGTCGACGTCTACCTCGACTGGCATTAGCAGTCTGTCGACTTCGACCTCGTCTGGTCTGAGCACTGCTACGAGCAGCATCAGCAGCTTGTCGACTTCCACGTCGTCTGGTCTGAGCACTGCAACCAGCAGCATCGACAGCCTGTCCACGTCTACCTCGACTGGCATTAGCAGTCTGTCGACTTCGACCTCGTCTGGTCTGAGCACTGCTACGAGCAGCATCAGCAGCCTGTCGACCTCGACATCGTCTGGCCTGAGCACTGCAACCAGCAGCATCGACAGCCTTTCGACGTCTACCTCGACCGGTATCAGCAGCTTGTCGACCTCGACGTCGTCTGGTCTGAGCACCGCCACCAGCAGCATCAGCAGCCTGTCAACCTCCACGTCGAGTGGTCTGAGCACGGCCACGAGCAGCATCGACAGCCTGTCCACGTCTACCTCGACTGGCATCAGCAGCCTGTCGACTTCGACCTCGTCTGGTCTGAGCACTGCTACGAGCAGCATCAGCAGTCTTTCGACTTCGACTTCCTCTGGCCTGAGCACTGCAACCAGCAGCATCAGCAGCTTGTCGACTTCGACTTCGAGCGGTCTGAGTACTGCCACGAGCAGCATCGACAGCCTGTCGACTTCGACGTCGTCTGGTCTGAGCACTGCGACCAGTGGCATCTCCAGCCTGTCCACTGGTCTGAGCACCACGAACAGCACGGTGAGCAGCCTGTCGACTTCGACCTCGAGCGGTCTGAGCACAGCGACGAGCAGCATCGACAGCCTGTCCACGTCTACCTCGACTGGCATCAGCAGCCTGTCGACTTCGACCTCGTCTGGTCTGAGCACTGCTACGAGCAGCATCAGCAGTCTTTCGACTTCGACTTCCTCTGGCCTGAGCACTGCAACCAGCAGCATCAGCAGCTTGTCGACTTCGACTTCGAGCGGTCTGAGTACTGCCACGAGCAGCATCGACAGCCTGTCGACTTCGACGTCGTCTGGTCTGAGCACTGCGACCAGCGGTATCTCCAGCCTGTCTACGGGCCTGAGCACCACGAACAGCACGGTGAGCAGCCTGTCGACTTCGACCTCGAGCGGTCTGAGCACAGCGACGAGCAGCATCGATAGCCTGTCGACCTCCACGTCTTCCGGCCTGAGCACTGCGACCAGCGGTATCTCCAGCCTGTCTACGGGCCTGAGCACCACGAACAGCACGGTGAGCAGCCTGTCGACTTCGACCTCGAGCGGTCTGAGCACGGCGACGAGCAGCATCGATAGCCTGTCGACTTCGACGTCTTCCGGCCTGAGCACTGCAACCAGCGGCATCTCCAGCCTGTCCACGGGCCTGAGCACGACCAACAGCACCGTGAGCAGCCTGTCGTCCTCGACCTCGAGTGGCTTGAGCACCGCCACGAGCAGCATCGACAGCCTGTCGACTTCGACGTCTTCCGGCCTGAGCACTGCAACCAGCGGCATCTCCAGTCTGTCTACCGGCCTGAGCACGACCAACAGCACCGTGAGCAGCCTGTCGTCCTCAACCTCGAGTGGCTTGAGCACCGCGACGAGCAGCATCGATAGCCTGTCGACTTCGACGTCTTCCGGCCTGAGCACTGCAACCAGCGGCATCTCCAGCCTGTCTACCGGCCTGAGCACGACCAACAGTACCGTGAGCAGCCTGTCGTCCTCGACCTCGAGCGGCTTGAGCACGGCGACCAGCGGCATCACCAGCCTGTCCACCGGCCTGAGCACGACCGACAGCACCGTGAGCAGCCTCTCGACGTCCACGTCGAGCGGCCTGAGCACGGCCACCAGCAGCATCGGCAGCCTGTCTACCGGCCTGAGCACGGCGACCAGCAGCATCGGCAGTCTGTCCATCGGCCTGAGCACTGCGGTCAGCGGCATCACCAGCCTCTCCACGGGCCTGAGCACCGCCACCAGCGGCATCGGTAGCCTGTCGAGCGGCCTGAGCACGACGAACAGCAGCGTCAACAGTCTGTCGACCTCGACTTCGTCGGGTCTGAGCACTGCCACCAGCAGCATCAACAGCCTGTCGACCTCGACTTCCTCGGGCCTGAGCACCGCGACGAGCAGCATCAACAGCCTGTCGAGCTCCACGTCGAGCGGGCTGAGCACTGCGACCAGCAGCATCGACAGCCTCTCGACCTCCACGTCGAGCGGCCTGAGCACTGCGACCAGCAGCATCGGCAGCCTGTCGACCGGCCTGAGCACCGTGACCAGCAGCGTCGGCAGCTTGTCGACCGGCCTGAGCACGACGAACAGCAACGTCAACAGCCTGTCGACGTCCACGTCAAGCGGACTGAGCACTGCCACCAGCGGTATCTCGAGCCTGTCGACGGGCCTGAGCACGACCAACAGCAGCCTCAACAGTCTGTCCACCAGCGTGAGCGGCTCGACCAGCGGCCTGGCCAGCTTGTCGACTTCGACCTCCACGGGCCTGAGCACCGCCACGAGCAGCATCAGCAGCCTGAGCACGACGGTCAACACGATCAACGACAAGGGCACCAAGTACTTCCACGCCAACTCGACGGCGGCCGACTCCCAGGCAATCGGTCAGGAAGCCGTGGCAATCGGGCCGCAGTCGCTGGCCAGCGGCGCCAACTCCTTCGCCGCCGGCAACGGTGCGAAGGCAACGGCCGACGGCGCAGTCGCCATCGGCTTCGGCGCGCAGGCCACGGGGGCCAACGCTATCGCGATCGGTTCGGGCGCCCTGGCGACCGGCTCGCAGGCGATCGGCGTCGATTCCCGCGCAGGTGGCGGTGGCGTGGCGTTGGGCGACAAGGCCGATGCCGGCGGCACGGTGCTGAGCAAGGCGCAGAACATCTCGCAAGGCACGGCCATCGGCTTCGGCTCGCTGGTCACGCAAAGCGGTGGCGTGGCGCTGGGCGCGGGGTCCAAGGCGACGACCGCAGCGGGCATCGTCGGCTACATCCCCGGCAGTGCGAACGCGGAGCAGGAAGCAGCCATCAGAGCCACGACCAGCACGCAAGCCGCAGTGTCCGTGGGCGACGCAGCCAACGGCCAGTTCCGCCAGATCACCGGTGTGGCGGCCGGCTCGGCCGACAGCGATGCGACCAACGTCGCGCAACTGAAGGCCGCATCGACCGCAGCCAAGGCCAGCAGCGTGCAGTACGCGACCAACCCCGACGGGTCGGTCAACTACAACCAGATCACGCTGGGTGGCGGCCAGGCGCCGGGCGGCACGCGCATCTCGAACGTGGCACCGGGCATCCTGCCGGGCGACGCGGTCAACGTGCAGCAGCTGAACCAGGTCCAGGGCCAGGTCGGCGAAGTGGCGCGCATTGCCTACTCAGGCTCGGCGATGGCCTTTGCGATGTCGGGCACCTACCTGCCGACGCTCTACCCGGGTGAGAAGACCGTGGGCGTGGGCTTCGGCAACTACAAGGGCTACAGCGCCGTGGCGCTGACCTTCAAGGCCCTGTCGGATGACGGCAAGATGTCCTGGGGCGCGGGTCTGTCCACCACCGGCAAGGAGTGGGGCGTGAACGCCGGCATCGGCTGGAAGTGGAAATAAGCCACTGAACTAGAGTAGCTGCAGCAACGTGGCTCCCGCGCCGATGGTGCGGGAGCCATTTTTTTTGGTACACACTCACCCCCATGCGCATTGGTATTTCAGTCCTCACTCACGCGGGGCAGAACATCTGGGAAAATGGGATGGGGCAGAACGTCCTGTTTCTCGCCCGGCTGCTGCAACGCATCGACTTTGTCGAGTCCGTCACGCTGGTCGATGCGGGCGACCAGCAGGCCATGCCGCCGCAGGTCGACCTGTCCGCCATGGGCCTTGCCATCGGTCGCGCCCGCGAGCTGACCGATGCGCTGGACGTGGTCATCGAGATGGCCGGCGCGCTCGACGTGCAATGGCTCTCGTACTTCCGCGCCTGCGGCGGGCGTGCCGTCTTCCATTGCGTGGGGCAACCCTTCGTGGCGCTGGCCGAGCCGATCGTGTTCAGCGACAAGGGCCACTTCAGCAAGCCCGACCGCTGCGACGAGGTCTGGCTGCTGCCCAAGGATGGCGTCTTCGCACCGATGATGCGGACCCTGCACCGTTGCCCGGTGCATGAAGTCCCGTACCTCTGGTCGCCGCAGTTCCTGGACCAGCGCGTGACCGAAGTGGCGGCGTCGGGCTATCGCTTCGGCTACACGCCGCGCACCGCCGAGCAGCCCGGCTTCCGCGTGGCGATCTTCGAGCCCAACATCTCGGTGGTGAAGTCCAGCAGCGTGCCCATGCTGATCTGCGACGGTGCCTACCGCGTCGATCCGAACGCCGTGACCTCGATGCAGGTGCTCAACACCCTGCACCTGAAGGACCACGCGACGATGCTCTACATGGCGAACTCGCTGGACATCGTGCGCCAGCACAAGGCCATCTTCCATGGGCGACACGACTTCGCGGGGTTCATGGTGCAGTTTGCCGATGCGGTGGTGTCGCACCAGTGGCAGAACGACCAGAACTACAGCTATCTCGACGCGCTGTACGGCAACTACCCGCTCGTGCACAACTCGCCCTGGCTGCGCGATGCCGGTTACTACTACCCCGATTTCGACATCGCCGCCGGTACCGACCAGCTGCTGCAGGCGGTACGCGGGCACGATGCGCAACTGGACGACTACCGCGCCCGCAGCCAGCGCATGTTCGATGCGATCGATCCGCTGCATCAGGCAAACATCGATGGCTATGCACGGCGGCTGCTCCATCTCGTGGGCGGCGACCCCGCATTCCGTGCCGACGGCGTGAGGAAAGCCGCATGAGCGAAATGCAGAACTCCCCTTCAGCCATGCCCGCAAAACTCCGGGTCGGCGTTTCTATCTTCATCCGCAAGGGCGAGCAGAGCCTCTGGGAAAACGGCGTCTACCAGAACTGCCTGTTCCTCGTGATGCTCCTGATGCGCTCGCCGCGCGTGGCCAGCACGGTGCTGGTGGCGGGCGGCGGCGACGGCGGCCCGGCGGACGCCACCAACTTCCTGGCCGATTCGCCCGTGCCGATCATCGACATGGCCACCGCCGCGCAAGAGCTCGATCTCATGATCGAGATGAGCGCGCAGCTGGCGCGCGAATGGTCGGTGGCGTTCAAGGAACGCGGCGGCAAGATCGTCTCGATGCGCGTGGGCAACGACTACGTGATCGACATCGAACGCATGATCTTCAACAAGCCGCACGGCATGCTCGTCTCGGGCGCGCCTTACGACGAAGTCTGGACGCTGCCGGAGTACGAGGTGTCGTGCAAGCCGTACTTTGCGAGCACCTTCCGCGCGCCGGTGCGGCTGATGCCGCATCTCTGGAGCCCGATGGTGCTGGAGAAGGCCATGGCGCGTGCCGGGGACGACAAGCGTTTCGACTACGAGCCGGGGCGCAAGCATTGGCGCGTGGCCATCTTCGAGCCCAACATCTGCATGGTGAAGACCAGCTTCATTCCCATGCTCGGCTGCGAGGCGGCGCACCGTGCGCAGCCCCGACTGCTCGAGCGGGTGTGGGTCTACAACAGCTTTCACCTCAAGGAGAAGCCGCTGTTCGTCGGCTTCGCGCAGAGCCTGAACATCGTGCAGCACGGCCTGGCCACCTTCGAGGGGCGCTTCCCGCTGTACCAGGTGCTGCCGGGCAACGTCGACGCCGTCTTCGCGCACCACTGGGAGAACGGGCAGAACTACCTCTACTACGAGGCGCTCTACGGCGGCTACCCGCTGATCCACAACTCGCACCTCATCGGCGACTGCGGCTACCGTTACCACGACTTCGACTGCGAGGAGGGTGGCCGCGCGCTGCAGGAGGCCTTTGCCACGCACGATGCCAACCTGCCGGCCTATCGCGAGCGCGCACGCCAGCTCGTCGCGAAGCTCGATCCCGAGGGTGAGGAGAACGTGCGCATCTACACCGCCGCCATCGAGAGCCTTTACGCGTGAGTACGCGTGAGAAGAGGACCCGGATGAAGACAGCAACACAACGATTCGCGCGGCTGCTCTCTGCGGTGGCGACGGTGGCCGCCTGGGCCATGGCCGGCACCGCGCTCGCGCAGGGCGTGCTGGTGCCCCAGGCGCCGGCCGCAGCGCCGCAGGACACGCTCACGCGCGCCGCCACCAGCGTGGGCATCAAGCGCTGTCTGCCCGCCATCACGCGGCTCGCGACGCTCACCGTGCAGGGCAGCCGCGGCCACGACGTGCTGCTCGACTGGGACCGCAAGCGCCCCGACGACGGCCCGATGTTCTCGCTGGTCGGCATCCAGTACCCGAACGCCGGCGTGGCCGCCTCGATCACCGCGATTCCCGGCGACAGCGGCAGTTGCACTGTGTCGGCCGAACGCATCTCGGTCGCGCCTTTCACCTGCCAGAGCGTCGCAGAGCAGGAACTCAAGGACTACCAGATGACGCGCCTGCTGCCCATCTACGCGGTCTACACCGATCCCAAGGAGCCGACCTCGTCGGTCTCGCTGATCGATTCGCCGCCGGGCTGCCTCGTGATCCGCCGCTACGTCGAATACGGCTGGCGGGACCCTTCGACGCCCGCCGCCGCGTCGGCTCCAGCAGCTCCCGCGGCTCCGGCCGGACAGGCGCCCAAGCGCCGCTGAATCACCCTGCGGGCGGCGGGGGCGCGCCCGAATCCGACACGCACGAACGCTCTTGACCGGCCCTGCGCGGGTGCGGTGAAGTCCAGCATGGAGGTCGATCCGCGCATCCGTCGCGGCGAAGGAGACCTCATGCCTCTGGCTTCATTGATCGGCCGATGGGCCATGCAGCCTTTCTCGAAGGCGCTGCCGCCGCTGGGCGACACCGAGCGTGCGGCGCTGGAGGCCGGCACCGTCGGGTTCGAAGGCCAGCTCTTCGCGGGGCGCCCGGATTTCGATGCGCTCGCCGCCATGGGACCCAACCAGTTGACGGAGCGCGAGCAGGCCTTTCTGCACAACGAGGTGCGCACCCTTTGCCACATGCTCGACGACCACGCCATCGACCAGGCGCACGACCTGCCGCCCGAGGTGTGGCGCTTCCTGCGCGAGAAACGCTTCTTCGGAATGATCATTCCCGAGGAGTTCGGCGGCCTCGGCTTCGGCCACTACGCGCATGCGACCGTCGTGGCACGCATCGCCACCGTCAACGTGGCCACGGCCGTCACGGTGATGGTGCCCAACTCGCTCGGCCCGGCCGAGCTGCTGCTGCGCTACGGCACCGACGCGCAGAAGGAGCACTACCTGCCGCGCCTGGCCGATGGCCGCGAGCTGCCGTGCTTCGGGCTGACGTCGCCATATGCAGGTTCAGACGCCGCATCGATTCCCGACCGCGGCGTGATCGTCGAGCGCGAGTTCAACGGCAAGCCGACCCGCGGCTTCCTGGTCGATTTCGACAAGCGCTACATCACGCTCGCGCCCGTCGCCACCGTGGTGGGCCTGGCCTTCCATGCGGTGGACGAGAGCCGGCCCGAAGGCCAGCGCGAGCTGGGCATCACCTGCGCGCTGATTCCCGTGCCGCACGAGGGCATGGAGATCGGCCGGCGCCATCGCCCGATGGACAGTGCCTTCATGAACGGCCCGATCCACGGGCGCCAGGTCTTCGTGCCCATGGAGTGGATCATCGGCGGCGAAAAACAGGTCGGCCAGGGCTGGCGCATGCTGATGGAATGCTTGGCCGCGGGCCGCGCGATCTCGTTGCCCGCGCTCGGCTCGTCGATGCAGCAGACGGCGCTGTACGTCAGCAACGGCTACGGGCAGATCCGCGAGCAGTTCGGCCTGCCGGTCGGCAAGTTCCATGCGATCGCCGGGCTGGTCGCGCAGATGTCGGCCGAGCTCTATGCGAGCGATGCGGCGCGGCGCTTCACCGCCGCCGCGCTCGACAAGGGCGAGCGGCCCAGCGTGGCGAGCGCGATCCTCAAGGTGCAGCTCACCGAGGCGGGGCGCCGCGCGGTCAACCATGGCATGGACATCCTCGGCGGCAAGGGCATCATCTCGGGCCCGTCGAACCTGCTCGGCGTGGCCTACCGGCAGGCACCGATCGCTATCACGGTGGAGGGCGCGAACATCCTCACGCGTGCGCTGATCGTGTTCGGGCAGGGGGCGGTGCGCTGCCATCCGCATGTGCTCGATGAAATGGCCGCCGTGCAGGCGAACGACGAAACCGCGCTCGGCAAGGCGCTGATCGCGCACGGCAAGCATGTGGCGGTCAACCTGTGGCACAGCCTGTTCGGCGCACCGGTGCTCGGTGCGCCGCCGGAAGCGCTGGCGCGCGAGGCGCGGCTCATCGCGCGCATGAGCGCCAAGTACGCGCTCACCGCCGACCTCGCGATGGGCATGCTCGGCGGCAAGCTCAAGCGCATGGAGTTGCTGTCGGCGCGCCTGGGCGACGTGCTCGCGCACCTGTACCTGGCGAGTGCGTGCGTCTGGCGCTATCGCGTCGATGCGGCGCCCGAGCTGCTGCCGTTTGCGCAGGCAGCGATCCGGTTGCAGCTCGACGAGGCCGGCAAGATCCTGCGCGATCTTTACGCCAACCTGCCGACGGCCGGCCGTCGCGTGATCGGCGCGCTGGTGCTGCGCCGCACCGCGCACCTGGCGCCGTTGCGCGATGTGCAGCTCATCGAACTGGCGGACCTGCTGCGTACGAATCCGCGCATCGTCGAGCGCCTGGCGCCCGACCTCAGTGAACCGGCGGCCGGCGGCCTGCGCGACCTGATGCACGCGATGGAGCTGGGCGTGCAACTCGGCGACACGACGACCGCGCTCAACAAGGTGCTGCGCCGCACGAATTCGCTGGAGGAGGCCGCGCGTTCGGCGCCCGACCCGGAACTGGCGCTGGCCTACCTGCGGGCGGCCGACAAGGTCATCCAGGTGGACGACTTCGAAGGCCCGGCGGCACAGAAAGCCGAGGACGAGAACCTCACCCTGCCGCTTGCTTCGCCATCTCCGTCAGCGCCGCCGCCGTCTGCGCATCGGCCGGAAAGAACGACTCCACCGCCAGTTCCTGCAACGTGACATCGACCGGTGTGCCGAAAATCGTCGTGGTGCTGATGAAGCTCAGCACCCCGTTCGGCGTGACGAGTTGAAAGGGCACGACCACGCCCGAGAGGTCGGTGTCGGTCTTCGGCGCGTCGTGGCTCACGTTGGGGGCGGGGAAGGCCTCCAGTTCGTCGTGCAGCGCCTGCAGCACGGCGTCGCCCGTCGCGGCAATCTGCTGCTGCAGCCTCTCCAGAAGATGGGCGCGCCACTGCGCGAAGTTGGCAATGCGCGAGGCGAGTCCCCCGGGGTGCATGCTCAGGCGCAGCACGTTGACCGGCGGTGCCACCAACTCGGGCGCCGCGCCGGCCATCAGCATCGGCACCAGCGCGTTGTAGGCCACGAGGTTCCAGTGGCGGTCGACGGCGAGCGCGGGAAAGGGCTCGTGCCCCTTGAGCACCAGGTCCACCGCGCGGCGCGCCGACGCCAGCGCCGGGTCGTCGAGCGAGCGCTGCCGGTACATCGGCGCGAAGCCGGCCGCCACCAGCAGCGCGTTGCGCTCGCGCAGCGGCACCTCCAGCCGCTCGGCCAGGCGCAGCACCATCTCGCGGCTGGGTGCGGCGCGGCCGGTTTCCACGTAGCTGAGGTGCCGGGTCGAGACCTCGGCCTCCTGCGCCAGGTCGAGCTGGCTCAGGCGCCGGTGGGTGCGCCAGTGCCGCAGGTGCGCGCCGAACGGATCGCGCGCGCCAGGCTGGCTGGCCTTGGACGAATGGGTGGTGCGGATGGTGTTCATGGCCCGCATTCTGGCGTGGTGCCGGCACGGCGCCATGACCTCCCAGGTCATCGACGCGATGCATGCCCCGCGGAATCATTGGCTCCAACGCGGCAGGACTGGCTTGCAGCGTATCCACCCCAAGGAGATCCACATGTCCGTCTTTGCTTCCCCCCGCTTCCTGCCCAACGTGATGTGGGCCGACGCCGCCTCCTGCGCCGCGACCGGTGCGCTGCAGGTGGCATTCACCGACGCGCTGGCAGGGCTCACCGGGCTGCCCGCAGCGCTGCTGATGGGCACCGGCGTGTTCCTGCTGGCGTATGCGGCACTCGCCGCCTTCATGGCCAGCCGCGCCACGTCGCCGCGCACGCTGATCGGCCTCGTGATCTTCGGCAACTTCGGCTGGGCCGTGGCCTGCATCGCATTGCTGGTGAGCGGCATGTTCGCGGTCACTGCGCTGGGCGTGGCCTGGGTGCTGGCGCAGGCCGTGTGCGTGGTCGTGCTGGCCGAGCTGCAATGGACGGGCCTGCGCCGCACCCGCAGCCGCGCCGGCATGGCGCTGGCCTGACCGCAGGCGACGCGAGAGGTGCCGGCAACGCCCGTCTACCCGGCATTTCTCGCCCTGAGGCGCCCGGCGCGGGGAGAGCCTCAGGGGGAAGACCGACTACAACAATTGACATTGATCCCCGCTATCCTTGAGGAGCTTCCACGAAACAACAGGAGTTCCTCTATGGCCAAAGCACCGGCTCACGCCTTTGCGTCCACCCTCAAGACCTTCAAGACCGCATCGGGCAAGTCCGGCAAATACTGGTCCCTGAAGGAGCTGGCCAAGCAATACCCCACCATCGACCGGCTGCCCGTGTCGATCCGCATCGTGCTCGAATCGGTGCTGCGCAATTGCGATGGCCAGAAGGTCTCGCCCAAGCATGTCGAAGAGCTGGCCCACTGGGCGCCCAATGCGGAGCGCACCGACGAGATCCCGTTCGTCGTCACCCGCGTGGTGCTGCAGGACTTCACCGGCGTGCCGCTGCTGGCCGACCTGGCCGCCATGCGCAGCGTGGCCGCCAAGCTGAACAAGTCGCCCAAGACCATCGAGCCGCTGGTGCCGGTGGACCTGGTGGTCGACCACTCGGTGATGGTCGACTACTACGGCACCCCCAAGGCGCTCGACCTCAACATGAAGCTGGAGTTCCAGCGCAACAACGAGCGCTACCAGTTCATGAAGTGGGGCATGCAGGCCTTCGATACCTTCCGTGTCGTGCCGCCGGGCTTCGGCATCGTGCACCAGGTCAACCTCGAATACTTTGCGCGCGGCGTCTACAAGAGCCCGCACGACAAGGCCGAGGTGTCCACCTACTACCCCGACTCGCTGGTCGGCACCGACAGCCACACGACCATGATCAACGGCATCGGCGTGGTCGGCTGGGGCGTGGGCGGCATCGAGGCCGAGGCCGCGATGCTGGGCCAGCCGGTCTACATGCTCACGCCCGACGTGGTGGGCTTCGAGCTCACCGGCAAGCTGCGCGAAGGCGTCACCGCCACCGACCTGGTGCTGTACGTCACCGCCATCCTGCGCACCGAAAAAGTGGTCGGCAAGTTCGTCGAATTCTTCGGCCCCGGCGCCGCCTCGATCGCCGTGCCCGACCGCGCGACCATCGGCAACATGGCGCCCGAATACGGCGCGACCATGGGCTTCTTCCCGGTCGACGAGATGACGGTGGCGTACTTCGAAGGCACCGGCCGCACCAAGGAGGAGGTCGAACGCTTCGAGGCCTACTACAAGGCGCAGGGCCTGTTCGGCATGCCTGCGCCGGGCGACATCGACTACACCAAGATCGTCAAGCTCGACCTGGGCACCGTGTCGCCGAGCCTCGCGGGTCCCAAGCGCCCTCAGGACCGCATCGACCTGGGCCACCTGGCCACCAAGTTCTCCGAGCTCTACAGCAAGCCCAACGACGCCAACGGCTTCAACCAGCCGGCCGAGAAACTCAAGCAGCGCTATCCGTTGGTCACCGCCAGCCAGGGCAATGACGACGAGGCCGCCGCGCCGCCGGCCGGGTCGCCGCGCGAGCTGGTGGAGATGGTCGCCAACCGCTCGACCAAGGCTGCCGCCCACACCAGCGCCACGGCGCCGCCCGCGCCCAAGGGCCAGGTCACCATCGGCAACGGCGACGTGCTGATCGCGGCCATCACCTCGTGCACGAACACCTCCAACCCGAGCGTGATGCTCGCGGCGGGCCTCTTGGCCAAGAAGGCGGTGGAGGCGGGCCTCACGGTCAAGCCGCACATCAAGACGTCGCTCGCCCCCGGCTCGCGCATCGTCACCGAATATCTGGAGAAGGCGGGCCTCCTGCCCTACCTGGAGAAGCTGGGCTTCTACCTCGCGGGCTACGGCTGCACTACCTGCATCGGCAATGCCGGCGACCTCACGCCCGAGATCAACGAAGCCATCACCAAGAACGACCTGATCGGCGCGGCCGTGCTCTCGGGCAACCGCAATTTCGAGGCGCGCATCCATCCGAACCTGAAGGCCAACTTCCTGGCCTCGCCGCCGCTGGTGGTGGCCTTCGCGATCGCGGGCAACGTGATGACCGACCTCATGACCGAGCCCGTGGGCAAGGGCAAGAACGGCAAGGACGTGTACCTGGGCGACATCTGGCCCACGCCCAAGGAGATCGACCAGAACCTGCGCTTTGCGATGAACGCCAAGTCGTTCCGCGCGAACTACGACAAGGTCAAGACCGACCCGGGCAAGTTCTGGAGCAGCATCAAGGGCACCGACGGCCAGGTGTACGACTGGCCCAAGTCAACCTACATCGCCGAGCCGCCGTTCTTCGAGGGCTTCAAGATGAAGCCGCACGCCACCGACGCGGGCTTCAAGGGCGCGCGGATCATGGCGCTCTTCGGCGACTCGATCACCACCGACCACATCTCGCCGGCCGGCTCGATCAAGGAAAGTTCGCCCGCGGGCATCTGGCTCAAGGCGCACGGCGTGCCCAAGGCCGACTTCAACAGCTACGGTTCGCGGCGTGGCAACCACGACGTGATGATGCGCGGCACCTTCGCCAACGTGCGCATCAAGAACCTGATGATTCCGCCGGACGCCAACGGCACGCAGGAAGAGGGCGGCGTCACGCTGTTCCAGCCGGGCAACCAGAAGATGTTCATCTACGACGCCGCCATGAAGTACATGGAAGAGGGCACCCCCACCGTGGTGTTCGGCGGCGAGGAGTACGGCACCGGCTCGTCGCGCGACTGGGCTGCCAAGGGCACGCAACTGCTGGGCATCAAGGCCGTGGTGGCGCGCAGCTTCGAGCGCATCCACCGCGCCAACCTGGTCGGCATGGGCGTGCTGCCGCTGCAGTTCCGCGGCGCCGATTCGTGGCAGACGCTGGGCCTCACCGGCGACGAGAAGATCGACGTGGTGATCGGCGGCGAACTCAAGCCGCAGATGGACGTGAAGCTGGTCGTGCACCGCCCCGACGGCACGCACCAGGAGGTGACGGTGCGCCTTCGCATCGACACGCCGATCGAGGTGGATTACTACAAGCACGGTGGCATCCTGCCGTTCGTGCTGCGTCAGTTGCTCGCCGCCTGATCGGCGCTCGCGTTACTTGCCGGCGGCATCGAGCCGCCGCGCAAGCTGGTCGAGCACCGGGCGGATCTTTTCGCCAGTGCTGATCTGCGGGTTGGAAAAACCGTCGTCCTTGCCGGCGTCGATCTCGCGCTGCTTGATCACCGGCACAGCGGCTGCGAAGGCGGTTTCGAACGAGCGGGTCTTGCGCAGTTCCTCGTCGAACATCGCGCGGCCGAAGAAAGTCAGGTCCGACAGGCGCCCGCAGCCGTAGGAGGTGTGCGTGGCGTCGGCGGCGGTCATCAGCAGCGTGTCGTCGTTCGCCAGGGGTTCGATCCAGCCGCCCGAATAGCAGGCCGAGATCGCCAGCACGCGGTGGCGGATGCCAGCGTCGTCCAGGGCCTTGCGCAGGTCTTCGGGCGTGAGCCACGGCACTGTCAACGCGCCGTTCGTGGCGGCCAGTTGGTGGTCTTGCGCGCCATGCGAGGTGAGATAGACCACGAGCAGGTCGTTCTCGCGGTCCATGCGCTGGCCGAGCGCTGCAATGGCGCGCTGCAGGTTGAGCGGCGTGGCCCAGGGCAGCGTGTCGGCGGTGGTCGCGTGGTTGGCCAGATGCAGCACGCGCTGCTTCGCATCGAAGCGCTCTTCGAGCAGCTTGGCGACCATCGTGCTTTCGCGAAGGAACACGTCTTCGGCGGCGTAGGGCGCGAACACGAGGCCATAGACATTGACCTGCCCCGGCTGCCGCTCGCCGATGCCGGCCACGGCGTGCTCCCACAGCGCCTGCTGCTGCTCGAAGACTTCCTGCGTGAGTTCCAGGCTCGGGCGCCGGGGCTGGGCCGCCGCTGCGGCGGCGTAGTCGACGTGCCAGACACGTTCCTGCATGTTGAGCGACTGCCAGAAACCCAGCGCCATCAGCGCCACGAGCCCGGGCACGGACAAGGCGATCCGCCAGCGCACGACGGCCTCGCGCACCGTGAGGCGGGTGATCGCGAGCAGCATCCACGCATAGCCGAAGCCGTAGACCAGCCAGACGTTTGTCGTGCTCTTGAGAAATGCGGGTGACCAGCCGTACGTGAGGGCGAGCGTCAGGCTCATGAACAGCAGGTTGACCGGGAACGAGGCCCAGGTGGCGAGCACCAGCCAGCGTGCGAGCCGGCTCGGCCCGCCTTGCAACGCGCCCCAGCCCAGCCACGCGAGCGCGCCCCACATCCAGAACTGGTAGAGCGCGACCGTGGGGCTGAGCTCGGCTGGCCCGCGCACCTCGAAGCGGCCGAGGCCGATCCACAGCAGCTCCGGCAGCAGCACGAGCAGCAACAGTTGCCAGGGCGCGGGCGCGGCTTCGATGCGCGGCGGCTGCAGGAAGGCGGTGCGCAGGCCCGCCGCGACCCAGTGCAGCAGGTTCGCGCGCGGCGCAACGGGTGGTTCGGCAGGTGGCGAAGGGGGAAGGGCCGATGCCGCTTCGGGCGTTTCGGCAAGGGTGGGGGGTGCGATGATGTCCTCGGGCATGGCGGCGATCATGCCTTTGCCAAGCGGCGTCCCCGACCCGCATTGCCGCACCTTCGGGTTAGCGAGAAGAACTTTCATCCTATGCACCGCATCGGCCTCATCTCCGACACGCACGGCCTCCTGCGGCCCGAAGCCACCGCCTTCCTGCAGGGCAGCGATTTCATCGTGCACGGCGGAGACATCGGCAACGCCGGCATCCTGGAGGCGCTCGCGGCCATCGCGCCGTTGACGGTCGTGCGGGGCAACAACGACCGGGAACCTTGGGCCGATGGCATTGCGGAGATGGAATTCCTGAAGGTGGGAAGCGTGGTCATCTATGCCATCCACGACCTTTCGCAGATCGACATCGATCCCGCCGGCGCCGGCGTTCGCGTGGTGGTCTCCGGGCATTCCCACAAGCCGAAGGTCGAAGAGCGCGGCGGCGTGCTCTACGTCAACCCGGGCAGCGCCGGCCCGCGGCGATTCAAATTGCCAATCGCCGTTGCCGAACTCATCGTCGATGGCGATGCGGTGTCGGCGCGCATCGTCGAGCTGGCCTGATTCCGCCGCTGGAAAGACCTGATCCGCGAGGTCATAGGGCTTTAGTCAGGTCTTCGCAATTGAGAATTGATAGCATCTAGGTTTTGCTTACAGGTGCGTCCGGATATCCAGGGCGCCGCCCCACCGTGCGAACCAACGACTTCGGCACCGCGCCGGCCTCCACCGCCGTCGCCCTGCGCCTCGACCAGCTTCCGAACAACCAATGGGCCACCGTGCTCGACGTGGCCCGCCCCGAGGGCGCGGACGACCGCGAGCTCGTGCTGCGCCTGACCGAAATCGGCTTCGTGCCGGGCGAGGCGGTGCGCATCGTCGCGAGCGGCATTCCGGGCCGGGAGCCGCTGGCAGTGCGCCTGGGGCACACCACCTTCGCATTGCGCCGCCACGAGGCTGCGTTGATCCATGTCACACCGGGAGCCGCCAACCATGGCTGAAGCCGTCATCCAGGGACCCGGTGGCTTCGCCCCCACCGCCCAGCCGGGACGCATCGCGTTGCTCGGCAACCCGAACTGCGGCAAGACCGCGCTCTTCAACCTCTTGACCGGCAGCCGCCAGAAGGTCGCCAACTACGCCGGCGTGACCGTCGAGCGCAAGGAAGGCACTCTCCGCACCCCCTCGGGCCGCCGCGTCTTCGTGCTCGACCTGCCGGGCGCCTACAGCCTGAACGCGCTCAGCGCCGACGAGGCCGTCACCCGCGACATCGTCACCGGCCAGAGCAACGAAGCCCTGCCCGACCTGCTGGTGTGCGTGACCGACGCCACCAACCTGCGCCTGAACCTGCGCCTCGTGCTCGAGGCGAAGAAGCTGGGCCTGCCAATGGTCGTCGCGCTCAACATGACCGACATGGCCAAGAAGCAGGGCATTGCGGTGGACACCGCCGTGCTCTCGCGCGAGCTGGGCGTGCCGGTGATCGAAACCGTCGGCGTCCATACCGGCGGCGCGAAGAACCTGCTCGAAGCGCTCGACGCCCCGGTCGCCGCCGCCGCGCCGCAGCCCTGGCAGGCGCCGGGCCTGGACGACGTGCTCGCCACACAGCGCGAGGTGCGCCGCATCCTTGGCCTCGCGGTGAAGGAGCCGGTCGGCAGCCTCGCCACCAGCGACCGCATCGACCGCGTGGTGATGCATCCGGTGTGGGGCATGCTGGTGCTGGCCGTCACGATGTTCCTGATGTTCCAGGCCGTGTTCAGCTGGGCCAATGTGCCGATGGACGCCATCAAGGCTGGCACCGAGGCGCTCGGCAACCTGCTTAAAACAGCCATTCCCGAAGGCATGCTGCAGAGCCTGCTGGTCGACGGCGTGATCGCGGGCGTGGGCGGCGTGATCGTGTTCCTGCCGCAGATCCTGATCCTGTTCCTCTTCATCCTCGCGCTCGAAGACTCGGGCTACCTGCCGCGCGCCGCCTTCCTGCTCGACCGCGTGATGGGCACCGTGGGCCTGTCGGGCCGCTCGTTCATTCCGCTGCTGTCGAGCTTTGCCTGCGCCATTCCGGGCGTGATGGCGACCCGCACCATCAGCAACTGGCGCGACCGCATCACGACCATCATGATCGCGCCGCTCATGACCTGTTCGGCGCGGCTGCCGGTGTATGCGCTGCTGATCGCGGCCTTCATTCCGGCGCGCACCGTGGGCGGCGTCTTCAACCTGCAGGGCGTGGTTCTCTTTGCGCTGTACGTGTTCGGCATCGTCTCGGCGATGGCCGTGGCCTGGGTGATGAAGCGCTTTCGCGACAGCACGCAGCATTCGCCGCTCCTGATGGAGCTGCCCGCCTACCGCTGGCCAAACCTGCGCAACCTGGCGCTCGGCCTCTACGAGCGGGCGTGGATCTTCATCCAGCGCGTGGGCACGATCATCCTCACGCTCACGATCCTGCTGTGGTTCCTGTCGACCTTCCCGTCGCCGCCCGAAGGCGCGACCGGCCCGGCCATCCAGTACAGCCTGGCCGGCATGATCGGCCGCGGGCTCGAATACATCTTTGCGCCCATCGGCTTCAACTGGCAGATCTCGATCGCGCTGGTGCCCGGCATGGCGGCGCGCGAAGTGGCGGTGGGTGCGCTGGGCACGGTGTACGCACTCTCGGCCACCGGCGACGACGTGGCCGGCGCGCTCGAGCCGCTCATCGCCGGCAGCTGGTCGCTGGCAACGGCGCTGTCGCTGCTGGTCTGGTACGTGTTCGCGCCGCAGTGCATCTCGACGCTGGCCGCGGTGAAGCGCGAGACGGCGTCGTGGAAGTACGTGTGGATCATGGCGGGCTACCTGTTCGCGCTGGCCTACGCGGCGTGCTTCATCACCTACCACGTTGCGGTGGCACTCGGAGCGGGTTAAAACCGTTCCTGACGCTGAAAGGTTTGAAGAAGAAATGACGCAACAACTGATCGTCGGATTGATCGTCGCGGCGGCCGCGTTCTATGCGGTCTGGCGCTGGATGCCCGCCGGCTGGCGGCGCAGCGCGGCCCACAAGCTGGCGGCCGGCACGCAGCGCGCCGGCCTGGTCGACCAGGAGCGCGCCAACCAGCTGGCCGCCTCGCTCGCCAAGACTTCGGGTTGCGGCTCCTGCGACAGCTGCGGCAGCTGCACCCCCAAGAAGCCCGGCAACACCAACGCCACGCAAGCCGACAAGCCCCTCTCGAACAGCTGAGAGGCTGAGAGGCAATCCGGCATGACCGCTCATCCCCCGCAAATGGCCCCACTCCGCGTTGCAAATGCTCGCCATAGCCCGAGCTATGGCTGTGCTTTGCGCCTTGATTGGAGCCATTTGCGGGGGCTGCTCGGTCACGCCGAATTACCTCCCAGCCTCTGAGTCCGATGCCCACGCACATCCTCGTCGCCGGGGGCGGCATCGGGGGGCTGGCCACGGCGCTGGCGCTCTCGCGGGGCCGGCACCGCGCCGATGTCTTCGAGCAGGCGCCGGTCTTCGGCGAGATCGGGGCCGGCGTGCAGCTCGGTCCCAACGTCACGCGGCGCCTTCAACAATTGGACCTGGGCACGGGCCTCGCGAAGATCGCGGCGCGCCCGGACGCATTGGTGGTCCGCAGCGCCGGCAGCGATGCCGTGCTGGCCCGCCTTCCACTGGGCGATGCGATGCAGCAACGCTACGGCGCTCCTTACTTCTGTGCACACCGTGCCGACCTGCATGCACTGCTGCTCGAAGCGGTGCGTGCGCGCGGCATCGGTACGCTGGTGACTGCCGCGCAGATCAGGCAGGTCGAGACCAGCGACGACCTCGTGTGCGTCTCGAGCGCCGACGCCCGCGCCTGGGAGGGCGAGGCGCTGGTGGGTGCCGATGGCCTCTGGAGCCTGGTGCGGCGGCAACTCGATACACCCTCCGCCGCGGAGCCGCCACGCGTCACCGGCCACACGGCCTGGCGCGCGCTGGCTTTGCAGGCGGACTTGCCCGCGGCGCTGCGGCGCCAGCAGGTCGATGTGTGGCTGGGCCCGCATCTCCACGCCGTGGCGTACCCGGTGCGTGGCGGCGACTGGCTCAACGTGGTGGTGATCGCCGAATCCGCCCCGGCCGGCGATGCGCGCGATTGGGACCAGTCCAGCAGCATCGCGGCCCTGCAACAGGCCACGGGCCGCAGCGGCGGCGGCCTGCAGGCGCTGCTCGAAGCGATGCCCGGCTGGCGCGCCTGGTCGCTCAGCGACCGCGCGCCGTTGACTTCTGCCGCCGACATGGCGCACGAGCGCGTCGCGCTGGTGGGCGATGCGGCGCACCCGATGGTGCCGTACCTCGCGCAGGGCGCCGGCATGGCAATCGAGGATGCGGTCGCACTGGCCGATGCGCTCGGCGATGGCACCGCGGCCGACGTGCCCGCAGCCTTCGCGCGCTACGCCGAGGCGCGCTGGCAGCGCAATGCGCAGGTGCAGGCGCGCGCGCGGCGCAACGGCGAGGTCTTCCATGCCACCGGCGCTGTGCGCCTGGGGCGCGACCTCGCGATGCGCACGCTCGGTGCGCGGTTGCTTGATCAGCCCTGGCTGTACGGCGGTTGAGCGCTCCGGCCTTCAGAGCCTGAAGGTCTGCAGGTGCTCGATGCGTTCCGCCAAGCCTTCCGGCCCGAGGTAGTGGCCGAGCGAGCCATCGCGCACTTTCACCAACGTCGTTTCCAGTTCCGTCAGCATCGCGTCGCGGTCCGCGACAAAGGCCGGCGGCACGTCGATGCCGGCTTCGGTGCAGGCATCGGCGATCAGGTGCGCGCTTGCGGGGGCGCCGCAGGCCACGCACTTGACGATGGCTGCCACGCTCGGCTCGGCGCCGTTGGCCAGCAGCGCGCTCGTGAGTTCGGGCGCGATCTGGCCATCGACGCTGCGCAAGGCATCGACCGCCACCGGCGCGCCCGCGCGCACCAGGGCCGCAGCCGCTGCGAAGGCGCTCTGGCTCAGCGCAACGTCGGTCGCGAGGGCGCTGCCCTGCTGCGGCCCGTCGAAGCTCACGCCCGAAGCCGCCAGCTCGGCCACCAGCTGCGCATCGTCGGTCGCGATCGCGTGGTGCAGCGCCGCGCGCGCGAGCGCCGGATGATGGCGCAGCGTGCCGTCCGCCAGTGGCGTGCGCCAGTCGACCACCGCGCGGCAGTAGAAGGTGACCAGCTTGTCCATCAGGTCGAGGTCCAGCCCGTGGTCCTGGTGGCGGTCGTCCAGGTACTGCAGCAGGGTCTGGCCCGAGAAGTAGTCGCTCGTGGGGGCCAGCGGGTCTTCGTCCAGGTGCAGCGCCGCGAAGGCGCCGTGCAGGTCCGGCGCGACGGTGCTCAGGGTGTCTTCGTGCAGTGCGTGCGTCCAGGCCGGCGGCAGGCCCTGCTTCCATGCGATGACCCGGCCGTATGCTTCGCCGGACTCGACCACGGTGTAGATCCGGTCGAGGTACTCGAAGCCGCCGAAGGGCAGGTGGGTGATCTTGCCGCTCCAGGGCGTGCCGCTCTCGGCGGCGGCGTCTTCGGCCAGCGCCTGCTCATGCTCGATCCAGCCCTGCAGGTCGCGGTAGCCGTCGCTGCCGTCCCAGAACAGCTCCGACCAGCTCACGTTTTCGATGTTGCCGTTCATCGGCAGCGCTAGGTCGTAGTCGAGGCGGCCGCCCGCCGTCTCTTGCCACAACGCGACCAGCGCCTCGGGAATCGGTCCGGCGCAGAGGGCCTGTACCGCCGCGATCTGCTGCGCCGGCATCGGCGGCTGCGCATCGAAGATCACGCGATCCGCGAACAGCACGACGCCGTGTGCCCGCAAGGTGGAGATCTCGTCGGGTGAGAACCGGATGTTGTGCATGGCAGTAGCCTCCGTCGTTGTTGCCAAAAATGTAGCGCTTTGCGCGGGTGTGGCAACCGGTACATGCGAGCGTTCAGCCCGCCGATTGCGGGACGACTGGCCATTCGATGCGTTCGAAGAGGCGCATCAGCCTTGCCTTGCGCGCCGGATTGAACTGGCCGATCCACGCGATGTGGCCCAGCAGGTGGCCGCGGAAGTCGGTCACCTTCGCGCGGTTCTGGCTTGCGGGGCCGTGCAGCACGCACTGATGAAGCACCGCCTTCAGCCGGTCGAAGTCGACGCGCGGCGTGTTCGCCTTCTCGTTCACGACCACGCCCGTCACGCGCTGCTGGTGGTGCCGCGGCATGCAGCGCACCTTGCGCGGATGAAACGCGAAGCCTTCGTCGGCAGCGATGCCGTCGACCCAGGCACGCAGCGCGTTGAACTGCCCGCGGAGCGTCGCAGGACCCGAGAACACGAGGTCGTCCGCATAGCGCGTGTAGGTGGCGCCGAAGGCCCACGCCAGTCCTTCGAGCCGCAGGTCGAGGCGAAAGGCGCAGAGGTTCGCCAGCGCGGGCGAGCAGGGCGAGCCCTGCGGCAGATGCGGTTCGGCCAGGCGCTTGGCGCCCATCCAGTCGAGCCCGCCGTCGTCGCGAAGGCGCTCGATCACCGCCGTCGACGTGCGGTGCGTGCACAGCGCGGTGAGCGCGCGCGCCACGCCTTCGGGATAGCCCAGCGTGCGCCACAGCGCATGCACGCGCGATGCGCGAACGCTGGGAAAGAAATCGCGCAGGTCGAAGCCGATCACCACATCCTTGCCGACGTGCGCGGCCGCATGGCTCGCGACCGAGCGCTCCTGCACGAAGCCATGGGCCACCTCGTGCACCGGTATCTGCTGCAGCAGGTCGTCGAGGATGCGGCGCTGCACACGCTTGAGGTCAGCCTTGGGAATCTCGAGCAGCCGCAGGCCGCCGAGGCGCTTGGACTGCATCTGGTAGCGGTAGTGCGATGCGGGGCGCGGGCTCGATGTGTCCGGCGCACGGAAGGACTGCGATGCGGCGGTGAGCCACGCGAGGCGGTCGGGTTCGAGTTCGAGCCACTGCGCGAGATCGGCCAGTGTGGGCAGCCGAGGCAAGGCGAAGTGGTCGAGGCCCATCGGGCGCGGGAGCATGTCGGCCGGACGCAGGATGAGCCGGCGAATGCGGGGCAGTTCGTCCTGTTCGAAGGCCAGCTCCAGCGCCGGCGTGTCGAGGATCGCCTGCGTCAGCCCGGGAAGATCGGTGCGCTCCCATGTCGCGAGCGAGCGCTTGCCGAGTTCTTCGGCCAGCAGCGTCAGCCACGGCGGATCGGCGCCCAGTGCCGCTTCGGCCCGCGCACGCAACGCATTCGGCGCGGTGCCGCCCGGCTGCCTCGCATCGGCCAGCAGGGCATGCGCGAGGCCGCGTGCAATCCATTCCCTGTAGCTCGGTTCGCGCGTCATGAAGGCGGTGAAGTGGAACGAAGGTGGCAACCGGCCCTTCAACCAGCCGGTGATGCGCTAGCTGCGCTGCGCGATAGCGCAGTCCCGCTCACGCGCCGAAATGCGTACCCATCCATCCACCGCGGGGGTGCCCCGCAGCACAAGGAAAGCGACGAATCGCCTGCCTTGTCGAGTCTTGAAGGTCCGGTGCCGCGGCGATTGTTGCACGCGGCCTGTGACGCTCAGAGGTCGGTGCGCAGCTTCCAGATCTCGGGGAACAGCACCACATCGAGCATCTTGCGAAGGTAGCTCACGCCGCCCGTGCCGCCGGTGCCGCGCTTGAAGCCGATCACGCGTTCGACGGTCGTCACATGGCGGAAACGCCAGAGGCGGAAGGCGTCTTCGAGGTCGGTGAGCTTTTCGCCGAGCTGGTACAGGTCCCAGTGGTCGTGCGGGTTGCGGTAGACCACGAGCCAGGCCGCCTCGACGCCGTCGCTCGATTCATAAGGCTGCGTCCAGTCGCGCTCCAGCCGGTCGGCAGGCACCGGCAGGCCGTGGCGCGCGAGGAGGCGCAGCGACTCGTCGTAGAGCGATGGCGAGCGGTAGGCCGCCTCGACCTGCGCGAGCAGATCGGCGCGGTGCGCATGTGGCTTGAGCATCGCGGCGTTCTTGTTGCCGAGCGCGAACTCGATGCAGCGGTACTGAGCACTCTGGAAGCCGCTGGAGTTGGCGAGGTAGGGGCGCATCGCCGTGTACTCGGGGGGCGTCATGGTCGAGAGCACGGTCCATGCGCTCACCAGCTGTTCCATGATGCGGCTCACCCGCGCGAGCCTCTTGAAGGCGTCGGCCAGCTTCTCATCGGCGATGCAGGTGGTGGCTGCGCGCAGCTCGTGCAGCATCAGCTTCATCCAGAGCTCGCTGGTCTGGTGCTGCACGATGAACAGCATCTCGTCGTGCGCGGGCGAGAGCGGGTGCTGGGCGTTGAGGATCTCGTCCAGGTGCAGGTAGTCGCCGTAGCTCATGGACTTGCTGAAGTCCAGTTGCGCCTTCTCTTCGTGGACGATGTTCTCGGTGTGTTTTTCGGCGGTCATGTCACTGCGTTCTTGCGGTTGAATTCTTCGCGTCGCCACTCGCCCGTCTCGAGCACCTGCACCAGGTGTTCGACCGAGTTCCACACATCCTCGAAGCCGATGTACAGCGGCGTGAAGCCGAAGCGCAGGATGTCGGGCATCTGCGAATCGCCGGCGCGGTAGTCGCCGATCACGCCGCGCGCGATCAGCGCCTGCACGATGGCGTAGGCGCCTTCGTCGCGGCTGAGGCACACCTGCGAGCCGCGCTGCGCGTGGTCGCGTGGCGTGATGAGCGAGAGGCCTTGTCCCGCGCAGCGTTCTTCGACCAGCTTGATGAAGAGATCGGTGAGCGCGAGCGACTTCGTGCGCAGCGCGGCCATCGCGCCCTGGTCCTTGTTGAAGGCTTCGGCGGCGAGCACCGTGTCGAGCCCGCACTCCAGACCTGCCAGCGCGATGATCGGTTGCGTGCCGCAGAGGTAGCGACCCACGCCCGGTGCGGGCCGGTAGTGCGGCGTGAACTCGAAGGGTGCCGCGTGGCCCCACCAGCCCGACAGCGGCTGCTCGAACTGGCCCGCGTGCCGGGTGTTGACCCATGCGAAGGCCGGTGCGCCCGGGCCGCCGTTCAGGTACTTGTAGCCGCAGCCGATCGCGTAGTCGGCATTGCTGTCGTTCAGCGCCACGGGCACGGCGCCCGCGCTGTGCGCGAGGTCCCACACCGTGAGCGCGCCCACCGCGTGCGCGGCGGCGGTGATGGCCTTCATGTCGTGCATGGCGCCGGTGCGGTAGTTGACGTGCGTGAGCATCAGCACGGCCACCTCGTCGGTCAGCACCGAATCCGGGCCTTGCAGTTCGCTCGCGTCGATGAGCTTGAGCGTGAAGCCGCGCTCGCGGCACAGCGATTCGGCGATGTAGAGGTCGGTCGGGAAGTTGCTGCGCTCGCTGATCACCAGCTTGCGGCCGCTGTCCTTTTGCTGCGAGAGGGCGGCGAACAGCACCTTGTAGAGATTGACCGAGGTGCTGTCGGTGCACACCACTTCGCCGGGCGCGGCGCCGATGAGCCGGGCCACCTTGTCGCCCAGGCGTTGCGGCAGGTCGAACCAGCTCGCGGTGTTCCACGAGCGGATGAGGCCTTCGCCCCATTCCTTGGTCACTACTTCGGCGATGCGTGCGGGCGCCGCCTTGGGCATCACGCCGAGCGAGTTGCCGTCGAGGTAGAGAACGTCGGCAGGAATGGTGAATTGATCGCGCAGGGCGCGCAGCGGGTCTTGCGCGTCGAGCGCGCGGCAATCGTCGAGGGTCATGATGGGTTTTGTGGGGTCGGGGTTGGCGATGCTTCGGTCGTGGAACACCGCGGAACCGGCTTTGCCGGGCCGCTGGTGTTGCCCCCGGCGAGGGGGTTGGCGTAGCGACACGAAGTGCGCGAAGACTGGGGGAGATTCATAGACTGCGCAGCACGGCGCGAACGGGGGAGGCATCGGCGCTCACCAGCTTGAGCGGCAGCGCGATGAGTTCGTAGTCGCCCTCGGGCACGGCGTCGAGCACGAGGTTCTCGAGCACGCGCAGGTCCAGGCGGCGGATGCGTTGGTGGCTCTCCAGCGTCTTGCTGTCGGCCGGGTCGATGCTGGCGGTGTCGATGCCGATGAGCTTCACGCCCATCGCGGCCAGGCGCTCGACGGTGGCGGGCGCGTAGGCGGCGAGCTGCGGGTCCCAGTGGCCGACGGGCATGGTGGCGTAGGTGCGCACCAGCACGCGGGGCGGCAGGTCGCTCGTCACTGCATGCGCGATGTGCTCCCACTCGATCAGCGGCCCCTTGGCGATGGCATGGATCACCCGGCACGGGCCGAGGAAGGGCGCGAGATCGACATTGCCGATGGTCTGGCCCTCGGGGTCGTAGTGCAGGGGCGCATCGGCGTGCGCGCCGACGTGGGGCGAGAGCTTGATCTCGCTGACGTTGACCGGGCAGTCCGGCGAAATGGTCGCGGCCCAGCGCTGCTGGTAGGGCGTGTCGCCGGGGAACACCGGCGCGCCTTCATGCACCGGGGGGGAGATGTCCCAGACGCGGGGTTGGGGTTGCAGAGAACGCATGGCGCGAAGTTAGCGCCGGGCGAGGGGGCGTGGTGTCGGTTATTTACAACATACGATGTGACGAGATGATGTGGCTCAGGAATCCAGCGACGAGAGCGCAGGGAGGCCGTGCCGGGCGCGCGCCCGTTCGCAGGCGTCGCTGCCGGACTGCAGCTCGTGGCACGGGTTGGGTCGCCATTCGTAGATGCCGCAGGCCACCGCTTGGCCGATCTTCCCGGTGAGCGCCGCGCAGCGCATCGGCGTGTGGTCAGTGCCGCGCATGCGGCAGAGGGCGTCGTTCACCTCGACCGCCAGGCCCGACGGCACGCGGCCGCCGTTGTCGTCGAGTTCATGCACGCTGAAGTCGACGCGGTAGCTGGCGCAGCAGGCGCCGCATTGCTGGCAATGGGACACGCGGCCGCGCCTTCTTCTTCAGCTGCTCAGAGCTTGCCGAGCAGCAGGAACTCCATCAGCGCCTTCTGGGCATGGAGGCGGTTCTCGGCTTCGTCCCACACGACCGACTGCGGGCCGTCGATGACCTCGGCCTGCACTTCCTCGCCGCGGTGCGCGGGCAGGCAGTGCATGAAGAGGGCGCCGGGCTGGGCGATGCGCATCATGTCTTCGTCGACGCACCAGTCGGCAAAAGCCTTGCGGCGCGCCTCGTTCTCGGCTTCGTAGCCCATGCTGGTCCACACGTCGGTGGTGACGAGGTCGGCGCCGCGGCAGGCTTCCATCGGGTCCTTGAAGACCTTGTAGCTGTCGCCCGAGCGGATGCCGGCGATCGACTGGTCCACCTCGTAGCCGCTGGGCGTGCTCACATGCACCGTGAAGCCCAGGATCTCGGCCGCCTGCAGCCAGGTGTTGGCCATGTTGTTTCCATCGCCCACCCAGGCCACCGTCTTGCCCTGGATCGAGCCGCGATGCTCGATGTAGGTGAAGATGTCCGCCAGGATCTGGCAGGGGTGGAACTCGTTCGTGAGGCCGTTGATGACGGGCACGCGCGAGTGCGCGGCGAAGGCGTCGATCTTGGTCTGCTCGTAGGTGCGGATCATCACGATGTCGACCATGCGGCTGATGACCTTGGCGCTGTCCTCGATGGGCTCGGCGCGGCCCAGTTGGCTGTCGCCGGTGGTCAGGTGCACCACGCTGCCGCCGAGCTGGTACATGCCGGCCTCGAAGCTCACGCGGGTGCGCGTGCTGGCTTTCTCGAAGATCATGGCCAGCGTGCGGTCGACCAGCGGCTGGTGCTTTTCGTAAGTCTTGAACTTCTTCTTGATGATCGCCATGCGATCGAAGAGATAGACGTACTCGTCGGCGGTGAGGTCGGCGAACTGCAGGTAGTGCCGAATGGCCGGCGGCGAGGCGAGCGAGGAAGCGGTCGTCATTGCGCGGCAGGCTCCGACAGGAAGTTTTTGACGATCGGCGCGAGGATCGCGACGATCTCGTCGGCCTCGGCAATGCTCAGGATGAGCGGGGGTACGAGGCGGATCACCCTGTCGGCGGTCACGCTCAGTAGCAGGCCGGCATCGCAGGCGCGGTTCAGGATCACGCCGCAGGGGCGGTCGAGCTCGATGCCGAGCATCAGGCCCTGGCCGCGGATTTCCTTCACGCCCGGCAGGCTGCCGATTTCGCGTTCCAGCGCGGCCTTCAGGTGCGCGCCCACGGTGGCGGCGTTCTCAAGCAGCTTGTGCTCTTCCATGATGCGGATGGTTTCCACGCCGGCACGCATCGCAAGCGGGTTGCCGCCGAAGGTGGTGCCGTGATTGCCCGGTCCGAAGATGTTGGCGGCCTTGGGGCCGGCCACCACGGCGCCGATCGGCACGCCCGAGCCCAGGCCCTTGGCCAGCGGCATCACGTCGGGCTTGATGCCGGCCCACTGGTGGGCGAACCACTTGCCGGTGCGGCCCATGCCGCATTGCACTTCGTCGATCATCATGAGCCAGTCGCGCTCGTCGCAAAGGGCGCGCACCTGCTTGAGGTAGTCCACGCGCATCGGGTTGATGCCGCCTTCGCCCTGAATCGTTTCGAAGAACACGGCGACCACGTTCGGGTTGCCTTCGGTGGCCTTCTTCAGGGCCTCGATGTCGTTCAGCGGCACGCGGATGAAGCCCTCGACCAGCGGGCCGAAGCCGGCCTGCACCTTGGGGTTGCCGGTGGCCGACAGGGTGGCGATGCTGCGGCCGTGGAAGGCGGCTTCGTAGACGACGATCTCGGGGCGTTCGATGCCCTTGTCATGGCCGAACTTGCGGGCCAGCTTCAGGGCAGCTTCATTGGCCTCGAGGCCGGTGCAGCAGAAAAATGCGTTGGTCAGGCCCGACAGCTCGGTCAGCTTGGCGGCGAGCTGCTCCTGGCCGGTCACGTGGTAGTAGTTGGAGCTGTGGATCAGCTTGGTCAGTTGGTCCTGCAGCGCGGGCACCAGCTCGGGGTGGTTGTGGCCCAGCGTGTTGACGGCGATGCCGCCCAGTCCGTCGATGTAGGCCTTGCCCGTGGTGTCCCAGACTCGGCAGCCCTGGCCATGCGACAGTGCGATCGGCAGGCGACCGTAGGTGTTCATGACGTGGGGCGAGGTGGGTTGGGCGGTAGCGCTCATTGGGTTCTCCAGATAGGGAACGCGGATTCTAGGCGTGCGGTTTGACGGCTTCGTTGAGGATTCCGCATCACAGCAATGCCAGCCCTTCAGGATGCAAAAAGTGCCCCGGATAGAATCCGTTGCTGCACCGCAGCACCTGCTCAGGTCGCTTCATTCAACGATGATTTCCCCCACCGCCAAAGAGATATTCATCCAGGGCATCACCCGAGATGGCCGGACTTTCCGCCCCAGCGACTGGGCCGAGCGGCTGGCCGGCGTCATGAGCTCCTTCCGGCCCGGGGGCGCCTTTCCGGGCAGCTACCTGAGCTATTCGCCGTGGTGCGAGCCGACCACCATCAACGGGGTCAAGTGCGTGATCGTCAACCGCGACCTGCGCGATGCCGAGCCCATGGCCTGGGACTTCTGCGTGAACTTCGCCAAGGACAACGACCTGCAGGTGTCCGAGGTGTCCCCTGCGCCGCCCGCACCGGCCGTGCCGAAGGCCGCGCAGACCCCAGTGGCCGCCGTGGTGCGCTCGGACCCCGCTGCACCGGTGATTCCCGTCGAGCAGCAACCCAAAACCTGACGCCCATGAAAAAACCGCCCGAAGGCGGTTTTTTACACTTTGCTGCAGCGCACCCCGATCAAACGGCGGACTGGAGAATTCCGGTCCGGGCTTGCCTGACAGGTGTCAGGCGGCGGCCTTTTCAGGCGCGAGGGCGAGGGCCTTGACCTTGGCCGACAGGCGGCTCTTGTCGCGGGCTGCCTTGTTCTTGTGGAAGATGCCCTTGTCGGCGACGGTGTCGACGATGCTCTGGGCCTTCGCGAACAGTTCGCTTGCCTTGGTCTTGTCGCCAGCCAGAACAGCCTTTTCGACGTTCTTGACCGCGGTACGGTATTTGGAGCGCAGCGAGGTGTTCGCAGCGTTGAGCTTGGTGTCCTGGCGGACGCGCTTACGGCCGGAGGCGAGGCGCGGGTTCTTTTTCTTGGGCTTGGCGGATGCCATGATTTAGTTCCTTAGGTGTCTGAGGATGATGCAGCAAAGCCCTCCATTATAGGCCGGGTCGGCTTTTACTCCGAATCGGGCCATTTCGGGCGCTTTCGGGGCCCTACACTCGCCCCCGTGTCCCTGCTCAAATCCGCCTCCACCGTCTCCCTCCTGACCCTCGCCTCGCGCATCACGGGCCTCGTGCGCGACGTGCTTTTCGCCTCGATGTTCGGCGTCAGCGCGCTGACCGATGCCTACAACGTCGCTTTTCGCATCCCGAACCTGTTCCGGCGGGTTTTCGGCGAAGGCGCCTTCAGCCAGGCCTTCGTGCCGGTGCTGGCCGGGCGCAAGACGGAAGCGGGCGACGAGGGAGCCAGGGAACTGATCGACCACGTCGCCACGCTGCTGACCTGGACCCTGCTGGTGGTGTGCGTCGCCGGCGTGGTCGGAGCGCCTTTGCTGGTCTGGGCGATGGCCAGCGGCCTGAACGGCTTCGACGCGGCGGTCGTCATGACGCGCTGGATGTTCCCGTACATCGGCTTCATGTCGCTGGTGGCGCTGGCGGGCGGCATCCTCAACACCTGGCGCAAGTTCGCGGTGCCTGCGGCGTCGCCGGTGCTGCTGAACCTGGCGCTGATCTTTTCCATCGTGGCCGGCGCGCCGCTGTTCCGGCACTACGGCATCGAGCCGATCTATGCGCAGTGCGTGGGCGTGCTGGTCGGCGGGGTGCTGCAACTGGCGATACAGATTCCGGCGCTGCGCGCCCTGGGCCTGATGCCGCGCGTCGGCACGAGCTTCAAGGCGCTGCGCGCCGCCTGGACCGACCCGACCACCCGCAAGGTGATGAAGCTGATGCTCCCCGCCTTGCTGGGCGTGAGCGTGGCGCAGATATCGCTGCTCATCAACACCCAGATCGCCTCGCACCTGGCAACCGGCAGCGTGACCTGGGTGACCAACGCCGACCGCCTGATGGAATTTCCGACCGCCATGCTCGGCGTGGCGCTCGGCGTCGTGCTCATGCCGCAGTTGGCCAGCGCTCGCGCCGCCAAGGACGACGCGCGCTATTCGTCGCTGCTCGACTGGGGCCTGCGCCTCGTGGTGCTGCTCTCGGCCCCCTGTGCCATCGCGCTTTTGCTCTTCGCACAGCCGCTGGTCGCCGTGCTCTTCCACAACGGTGCCTTCGGCGACGAGGACGTCAAGCGCACCACCCTGGCGTTGATGGGCTATGGCGTGGGCCTCATCGGCATCGTGGCCATCAAGATCCTTGCGCCCGGCTATTACGCCAAGCAGGACACGCGCACGCCGATGCTGATCGCCGTGGGCGTGCTCGTCTTCACCCAGGTGCTCAATTTCTTCCTGGTGCCGGTGCTGCAGCATGCGGCGCTCACGCTCACCATCGCCATCGGCGCGCTGGTCAATGCGACCTGGCTGCTGGTGGGTCTCGTGCGCCGCGGCAGCTACAAGCCGGAACCCGGCTGGGGCAAGTTCACGCTGCAGGTGCTGGCCGGCACGCTGGTGCTGGCGGCTTTCCTGGCGTGGGGCGCGAACTGGTTCAACTGGATCGGCCTGCGCGCGCAGCCCCTGCACCGCATCGGCCTGCTGGCCGCGCTCGTTGCGGGCGCCGCGGTGATCTATTTCGCCATCCTGGCGGCGGTCGGGGTGCGGCTGCGCAGTTTCATGCGCCGTTGAGCTGCTTGGCGATACCTGGCAATACGCATGTGTCCCGCCTTGACGCTCCCCGGATGCTCCTCTACAAAGACACATGACGTTCACATTTCAGGTCCCGACCGCTCTGGAATATTTCGAATCGCTCGTCCAGAGCGATGACCACTTCCCGCTGCTCGAGGCCGCCGCCAGCCTGGCGCAGGACGAGTACCCGGAGCTCGACGTCCAGCAGATCCTCGGCGACGTCGACCAGCTCCTCGCCCGCCTGAAGCGCCGCCTGCCGGCCGATGCCGCACCGCTTGCCCGGCTGCGCGCGCTGAACCAGTTCTTCTTCAACGACTTGAACTTCGGCGGCAACGTCAACGACTACTACGACCCCGATAACAGCTACCTGAACGCCGTGCTGCGCACCCGTCGCGGCATTCCCATTTCGCTCGCGGTGCTGTGGATGGAACTGGCGCAGGGCCTGGGCCTGCAGGCGCGCGGCATCGGCTTTCCGGGGCACTTCATGCTGAAGGTCACGCTGCCCAAGGGCCAGGTGGTGATCGATCCGTTCACCGGCAAGTCGCTCTCTCGGGAAGAGCTGGGCGAGCGGCTGGAGCCCTACAAGCGCAGCAACGGGCTGGTCGGCGACTTCGACGTGCCGCTGGGCCTGTACCTGCAGCCGGCCAGTTCGCGCGAGATCATCGGCCGCATGCTGCGCAACCTGAAGGAAGTGCACCGCGCGCAGGAGGACTGGCAGCGTGCCATCGCGGTGCAGGACCGTCTCATTGCATTGCTGCCCAGCGCCTGGGGCGAGTACCGCGACCGCGGCATCGCGCACGCGGAGCAGGGCAACACAGCGCTCGCGGTGCGCGACCTCGAGGTCTACCTGACCCACGCCGAGGACGCCCTGGACATCGACGCCATCGCCGAGCGCGTGGCCGCATTGCGCCGAATGGCCAACGGATGACCGCCAAGGCCGGCCTGAGCGGCGTGGGAGGCGCGGCGCCCGACCTGGGCACCCTGCACGAATTCCACGGCGTGCAGCCGGTCTTGCCCGTATCGGATGTGTCCCGCGCCGCGCGCTGGTTTCGCGACGTGCTGGGCTTCGAGCTCGATTTCATCGCCGGCGAACCGCCCAGCTATGCGCGCGTGAAAAAAGGCGACGGCAGCCACGGCGACCCGGTCTACCTGCGCCTTTGGCAATGCAACACGCGCGGCACGCCGCCCTGGCGCGGCGAAATCGTCATCCACGTGGGCAAGGACATCGACGGCCTGCACGCTGCCTATGTGAAGCGCGGCGTGACGGTGATCGAGCCGCCCGTCTCCCAGCCCTGGGGCCTGCGCGAATTCGCGATCCGCGAACCCGATGGCCACGTGCTGCGCTTCTGCGGCTATCTGTCCTGAATTTCTGAAACACAAAATTACAACCGGACCGATGCCATCGTGTCGATCCGGCGTTCGTTCGTCCGACGTGAGTACAGGAGCACGCAAATTCAGCGGCTCCCGATTTCATCAACCCTCAGGAGAAACGACATGCGATTCATGATTCTGGTCAAGGCGAACAAGGATTCCGAAGCGGGCGTGATGCCCACCACCGAGATCCTCACCGAGATGGGCAAGTTCAACGAAGAGCTGGTCAAGGCCGGCGTGCTGCTGGCGGGCGAGGGCCTGCACCCCAGTTCCAAGGGTGCGCGCGTGCGGTGCGAAGGCCTGAAGCGCACCGTCATCGACGGCCCGTTCGCCGAAACCAAGGAGCTGCTGGCCGGCTTCTGGCTGCTGCAGGTCAAGTCGAAGGAAGAAGCCATCGAGTGGATCAAGCGCAGCCCCTTCCAGGAAGGCGAGATCGAGATCCGCCAGGTGTTCGAAGCCACCGACTTCGGCGACTCGATGACGCCCGAACTCCTCGCACAGGAAGACCGCCTGCGCGCCGAATCCGCCAAGCGCACCAGCGCTGCCGGCTGAGCCCGTCGAATCCCAAGGAGACACACCATGCGATTCATGATGCTGATGATTCCCCACGGCTACGAGACGGCCGCGCCGGGCACGATGCCCGAGGACCGCGAGGCGATGGCCGCGATGATGGCCTACAACGAATCCCTGCAGAAAGCCGGCGTGCTGATCAGCTGCGACGGCCTGCATCCGCCTTCGATGGGCGCGCGCGTGAGCTTTCCGGGGCGCAAGCCCAAGGTGGTCGACGGTCCTTTCGCTGAAGTGAAGGAAGTGCTCGGCGGCTACTGGGTCATCGACGTCGCCTCGCGCGCCGAGGCCATCGAATGGGCCACGCGCTGCCCGGGCGGCGAGAACGAGGTCATCGAGGTCCGGCAGATCCAGGAACTGGAGGATTTCTCGCCCGACCTGCAGGCCGTGGCCGAGAGCTTCCCGTCGATGCAGACGGTGAAGAAATAGCCTCCTACTCTTCGCGAACCAGCCGGATGCCCACGAGCGTGTAGCGCGTGTCCGGCGCGTTCCAGTTGCGATAGGAAGACCGGGCATAGAAGGGCCAGGTGTGCCAGGATCCCCCGCGGCGCACCCGCACCCTGCCTTCGACCGGGCCCTGCGGGTCGTCGACCGGGGAGGCCGCGTAGTATTCGTCGCCATGCCAATCGGCCACCCACTCCCAGGCATTGCCGTGCATGTCGTAGAGGCCCCAGGCGTTCGGTGCGAAGCTGCCGACCGGGGCGGTGAACGCGAAGCCGTCGTCGCCCTTCAGCGCCATCGGGTCCCACCGCGGCCAGTACCTGGCGGTGCGCGCATCGAACACGTTGGCCGCGCGCACCAACGCTTGCGGATCGTCGCCCGTGCTATAGCGGGTGCGGGTGCCGGCGCGGCAGGCGTACTCCCACTCGGCCTCGGTCGGCAGCCGGTAGCGCTTGCCCTCGGACTTGCTCAACCACGCGGCCAGCGCCTCTGCATCGTTCCAGGTCACGTTGACGACCGGGTGATCGTCGCCCTGCGCAAAGCCCGGGTTGCGCCAGGAGTAGCGCGGGTCGCGCCCTTCGAAGGCATCGCCGCGCCGAGTCTTGGCCGGGTCGTAGTCGGCGCGCCAGCCGTAGCCGCCGGTGCCGTCGGCGATCGATTCCGGCACGTAGCCCGAGGCTTCGACGAAGCGGCGGAACTGGCCGACCGTCACTTCGTGCTGGCCCATCCAGAACGACCGCGTGATGCGCACCCGGTGGACCGGCCCTTCGTCGCGCAGTTCGGTGAAACGCTCCCTGGGCAGCTCGGGATAGGCGGCAGCCAGCGCTTCAGGCGTCTCGTCGCTCCCCATCATGAACTCGCCGGCCGGCAACCTGACGAAGGCCATGCCGAGGCTGTTGCGTTCGACCTCGGCGGCCTGGGCGCCGCCCAGGACGAGGCACAGGATCAGAAGCCATCGTTTCATGGCCGCATGCTATCGCGCACGATGCGCGGAAACGAAGGGGCTGTAGCGTGAGCGACAGCAGGGACGAAGCGGCCATCCACCGCGCCATCGACGCCGTCTGGCGCATGGAGTCGGCCAGGATCATCGCCACCGTCGCGCGCATGGTGCGCGACGTGGGCCTGGCCGAAGAACTGGCGCAGGACGCGCTGGTCGCAGCCCTCGAGCAATGGCCCGGGGCCGGCGTGCCCGACAACCCCGCCGCGTGGCTTACGCAGGTGGCCAAGCACCGTGCCCTCGACCGCTTGCGCCACGGTCAGCTGGCCGAACGCAAGGCGCCCGAGATCGGCCGCGAACTCGACGCGCAGCATGAGATGGCCGAGGCCGATTTCGCCGAGGCGGTCGATGCGGCGCTGGACGACGACATCGGCGACGACCTCTTGCGGCTGGTCTTCACCGCCTGCCATCCGGTGCTTTCGACCGAGGCGCGCGTGGCGCTCACGCTGCGGCTGATGGGCGGCCTCACGACCGACGAGATCGCCCGCGCCTTCCTCGTGCCCGAAGCCACCGTGGCGCAGCGGATCGTGCGTGCCAAGCGCACGCTGCTCGAGGCGCGCGTGCCCTTCGAAGTGCCGCGCCGGCACGAACTCGAAGTGCGACTGGGCTCGGTGCTCGAGGTGCTCTACCTGATCTTCAACGAGGGCTACTCCGCCACCGCGGGCGACGACTGGATGCGCCCTGCGCTTTGCGACGAGGCCATGCGCCTGGGCCGCATCGTGGCCGAACTCGTGCCCGATGCCTCGGAGGTGCACGGCCTCGTGGCGCTGATGGAAATCCAGGCCTCGCGCACGGCTGCGCGCGTCGGCGCATCGGGCGAGCCCGTGCTGCTGCTCGAGCAGAACCGCGCACGTTGGGACCAGCTGCTGATCCGCCGAGGCCTCGCGGGACTCGCGCGCGCAGAAGCACTCGGTGCGCTCGGTCCCTACGCCCTGCAGGCCGCCATTGCCGCCTGCCACGGCCGCGCGCGCACCGCCGACGAAACCGACTGGCCGCGCATCGCCGCGCTCTACGACGCGCTGGCCGAGCTCGCGCCTTCGCCCATCGTCGAGCTCAACCGCGCGGTCGCGCTCTCGATGGCCTTCGGTCCGGCCGCGGGGCTCGAGGTGGTCGATGCGCTCGTGGACGAGCCGGCGCTCAAGGGCTATCACCTGCTGCCGACGGTGCGGGGCGACCTGCTCTTCAAGCTCGGCCGCCACGACGAGGCGCGCAAGGAGTTCGAGCGCGCCGCTTCGCTCACGCGCAACACGCGCGAGCAGGCGCTGCTGATGGAGCGGGCGCGAAAGAGCATGCGCGCCTGATGCCGTTGCGTGGCGCGCAGCGCGCGTGTGGCTTGCCGGCGTCGAATTCTTCTGGGGCCGATGTGGTATGAAGTTAAATTCGACTTGCACGTATTCAATGGAGTAGAAAAATGCAGGAAGTCACGTTGGCCGAAGTGATCGAGACCAGTCTGGGCATTGCTCTGAATCTCGAGGAGATTAAAAAATTCGATTTCAATCATCAGAATATTTCAGATCTAGCCAAGGGGGTGGGTGAATTTCACGAAATATTTTCTCTTCCTGAAAAATTCGACTCAGAATTCAGGCCTTCTATTTCCCCTGCATTCGGCCAAGACCATTCGATCGGATTCGGCCACGTTTCCGGTGTACCCGGTCAGGAGGTGGAGAGTGCTATTAAGAAATATTTGTTGTTCAGCCACGGCTTGGTCTTCGAGGATCCGCTGATTTATTTGCTTGATTATTTCAGGGACGGGGCTGAAGATGAATATTCAAGAGTGAGAATTCCTCGGGTCAGGGATTTACTGATTCAGTATGCGAAGGTGGCCGAATTGATTCGCATGAAAATCGTATTTCCAGTTACTGGCGAGCCTAACCAAATCGATCGCATCGAATACCTCGACTCGAAGCAGGTGGACGAGATTTCCAAGCGATTGCCTGATATGGAAAAGGTCATCGTCCAGTTGTGCTGTCAGAAGATTGCCGAGGAACGATATTCACTGAGCACCTTCGGCAATCGCGCCGATTATTTTTTTCCCAGGCCCGAATATGTTAGGGTTTTGCACGAAATAGTGAAATTGGAAAAAGCTTCCTATGTTCGTCAGGATCTTGATCGTCCATTTGGGATGAGCGTGATCGGCAGTATTTCCAGCATCGATCCGAATGAGGTCTCTATTCAGGATCTTGTGAGTATTCGGTTGAATGATGCCCTTTTTTCAGATTGGCGGGACTTTCTCGATCGGTCTTTCGGTGAACTTCGACAGAATGAGGCGCAATATTCGGATGTGAATCGAGAATATTTGGCCCTTGTTCGTGCCAATTTCGATGCGTGGGACAAAAAAATTGCGGGTCAATTGAGCAAAGGTGCGCTTGGAAAGATTATTCGAAAATCCGTTGGAGAAATTTCGTATGGCGTGTTCAGCGGTGCTGCCGTGGGTGCCTCGGTCGGAGCAACGCTCGGTACTTCTGGCGCCGTTGCAACAGGCGTGATGGGAGCTATAGCGGGAGGTTTAACGGGAGGGGTGACGGGCGCCATCAAGACCGGCATCGACAAGGCCAAGGATCTGGTCGTGGCATCGAGCTCCGAAAGAAAGACCAAGATCATCCGGAATCACTTCATGGCATTGGGTGCGATCGAAAAACAGGCCGTGGCTTGAATTTTTCGCGAGACCGGGAGCGGCGCCACCCCTGTCGCCGACGGCGAGCCGGGCAATCCGAACTGATGCCACGCCCTGCGCAGTTGCGTGTCCGAGCCGAAGCCCGACAGCTCCGCCGCCCGCGTGACGCTCGCGCCCGACGACAACGCCAGCTGCGCGGCCGCCAGCCGCAGCCGCCGCAGATAAGCCAGCGGCGCCACGCCCGCGTGCTCCACGAAGAGCCGCGTGAGATGCCGTGCCGAGGTGTGGGCCACATCCGCCATCCGCGGCACGCTCCAGTCGGCCTGCGGTTGCTCGCTCACGGCGTCCTGCACGCGGTGCAGCGCGGCGTGCAGGTGGTTGCGGTAGGCGAGAAAGGGCGAGAGCTCCGGGTCGTGCGGGCCGCGCCGCAGCGCCACCACCATCGTCTGCGCCACCTGCGCCGCGAGCGCTTCGCCGCAGGTCTCGGCGATGCGGTGCAGCACCAGGTCGATGCCAGTGGTGACCCCCGCGCTGCTGTAGAGCGGCGGATCGATCACGAACACGCGGTTGCTCACCACGTCGCAGCGCGGCTCGATCGCGCGCAGTTCGTCCAGGTGATGGTGGTGCGTGGTGGCGCGTCGTCCCGCCAGCGCGCCGGCATGCGCTGCCAGCACCGCGCCCGCGCAGACCGTGACCAGCTCGACGCGGCCGCGCTCGAAGCGCTGGCCGCGCAGCCAGTGCAGCAGGTCCTGCGTCTCGGGGTTGTCGATGGCGATGGTGTCGCCGGGCAGGCCGACCAGCACCACCCAGGCCGGGCCGCTCCACTGCGTGGGCAGGGGCGAGAGCCCGGCGAGCGCGACGCCGACCGAGGCGATCGATGTCGGCCGCGGACTTGCGAACTCGATCACGAAACGCTCGGGCTGGCCCGACGCCACGAGCCGCTGGTTCGCGATGCGCAGCGCCTCGGCCGGCCCCGCCCAGTCGAGCACGAGGCTGCCGGGGAGCAGCACGAAGACTACGCGGATGGGTGGCTGGTGTTGTGGGTCCATGCGTAGTCCATCTGGCGTGCCGTGCGCTCCGCCAGTGCGCGCCCCGCGAGGCGCTCGACCAGGTGCAGGCTCATGTCGATGCCCGCGCTGATGCCGGCCGAACTGACGATGCGGCCGGTGTCGACCCAGCGCACGTCGTCGCGCACGTCGAGTTTCGGGAACTGCGCGCGCAGATCGGCGATGTCTTCCCAGTGCGTCGTGACGGCCTCCTGTGTCACCACGCCACTCTTGGCGAGCAGGAAGACGCCGGTGCAGACCGAGGCGACAACCTGTGCGCCGGCCGCGCAGGTGGTGATCCAGCGCAGGGTTTCTGGGCTCGCCATCGGCGCATCGACCACGCCGCCGGGGACGATCAGCAGATCGGCGGCCGGGTTGCTTGCGACGGTGTGGTCGGCGAGCAGTTGCAGGCCGGCGCGCGCCTGCACGGGCTGGCCGTGCGGTGAGAGCGCGACCGACGCGACGTCGAATGGCGCCGCCGTGCCCGGCTGCATGCGCTGGCTGACCCGGCTCGCGGTGGTGAACACCTCGAAGGGCCCGGCGAAATCCAGCGCCTCGACACCGTCGTAGGCCAGGATCAGCACGCGCAGGACACTCATGCCGCCGAACCAGCGCGTTCCAGCGCCTGCTGCACGCTGCAGATCGTCGCGAAGCGCCCGGCCAGCACGGCCGCCGTGCGCGACTTGATATCGGCCGCCAGGAGCGGCTGGCCATCGGGCTGCACCATGTCGAAGGTCAGCGTGGCGTCGGTCACGTAGTCGACCTCCCAGCCCAGATCCGAGGCGTGGCGGGTGGTGGTTTCGCAGCACTGCTCGGTGCGGATGCCGCTCACGATCAGCCGGCGGATGCCGTTCTCGGTGAGCCAGACATCGAGCCCGCTGTTGACCAGCGCGCTGTGGCGGTGCTTGGTGAAGGTGGCGGCGGCGTCGAACGGCACGACCCCGTCGATGGGGTGGATGTGGCCCGATTCGACGGCGAACGGGTTGCTCGCGGTGCTGGGCTCGTCGACGTGAAAGATGCGCACGATCGGCAGGCCCGCCGCGGCGGCGCCTTCGATCAGCGCGTTCTGGGCAGCGAAATAGGGCGCCGCGACGCCTTCGTTCCAGTACGCGCGATGGCGGAACGATTGCTGGGCATCGATCACAATCAGACAGGTTTTCATGGCGGTGGCTGGCACAGAAGCGGAGTGGATGATGCCGCCAATTCTTGTGCGTTGCCAGGGCCCGGTCCGCGCCGAAGCGGACCAGAACCGATCAGATCAGGACATCGCTGCTGTCCTGCGAGGCCGTCAGACCAGCGATGCGGCCTGCAGCTCTTTCTTCAGGTAGGCGTAGTACAGCGGTGCCGCCACCAGCCCGGCCGGCCCGAACACCGCCTCGGCCACGAACATCACCGCGAGCAGTTCCCACACGCTCATCTGCGTGCGGGCGCCGACCACCTTGGCGTTGATCACGTACTCGGCCTTGTGGATCACGATCAGGAAGATCAGGCAGGCGGCCGCCGTCATCGGCGACACCGACAGCCCCACCAGCGTGATCACCGAATTGCAGACCAGGTTGCCCACGATCGGCACCAGCCCGGCCAGGAAGGTGAGGGTGATGAGCGCCGGCGTGTAGGGCAGGTGCGCTCCCCACAGCGGCATCAGGAACAGCAGGAAGATGGCGGTCAGCAGCGTGTTGAAGGCCGCGATCCAGAACTGGGCGGCCACGATCTGGGCGAAGGCCTCGCCGAAGGTCTCCACGCGCTGGTGCAATTGCTCGGCCAGGGGCTTGCGCCGCAGCGGTGCGACTGCCACGGCGGCCAGGCTGCCGACTATCAGCCCCACATAGGAAAAGAGCAGCCCGTGCAGCCAGGCGCGCCCCGCCATCGCAAGCGAGCCGGCCTGCGCACGCAGGTAGTTGGCGATCACGCGCTGGATCTCGGCCGCCCCTTCGGGCAGGTAGGTCGCGATGTCGGGCGGCAGCTTGGAGCGCAGCTCGAGCACCGTGCGTGCGGTGTAGTCGAGCAGTTCGCGGTACTGGTCGGGCGCATCGACGATGTACTCGCGCGCCTGCGACAGTCCCAGCGTGACCAGCGCGGCCGGGGCCAGCAGCACCACGATCACCGCCAGCACCCCGGCCCAGCCGCCGGCGCTCGCGCGCATGGCCGGAATGCGCAGCAGGCCCTTTTCGAGCAGGCGGGCGAGCCAGCGCGTGACCAGGAAGCCGATGCATACGCAGATCAGGCCTGGCAGCAGGTGCTCCCACATCACGAGCATCAGCGCGCCCAGCATCAGCAGGTAGCTGGCGAGCATCACGCCGCGCGAGGCCGTGGACCGGACGATGGGCGCCGCGGGTGCGGCGGCGGTGAAGGTGGGTTGTGGCTTCTTGGCCATCCGGGGTTCGGGTGCGCTGCTCGGGGTGGTTGCGGGGTCTTGGGGAATCAGCCGACGACCACTGCGGCGCCTGCGCCGCGCTCTGCGATGACGCCGATCTCGTGCACCTTTTCACCCGAGGCGCGCAACGTGGCGGCGCAGGCGGCGGCCTCGGCCGCATCGATGACCACGACCATGCCGATGCCGTTGTTGAAGGTCCGGTTCATCTCGATGTCGTCGATGCCGGCGACCTTCTGCAGCCAGGCGAAGAGCTCGGTCTGCGGCCAACTGCCCTTCTTGAGGTGGGCGGCGGTGCCTTCGGGGAGCACGCGCGGAATGTTCTCGAGCAGGCCGCCGCCGGTGATGTGGGCGAGCGCCTTGATCGGGTGCTTGGCCAGCGCCTCGAGCACCGGCTTCACATAGAGGTGGGTAGGCTCCATGACGGCTTCGCGGAAGGGTTTGCCGTCGAGCGTGGCGGGCAGGTCGGCGCCAGCCCGTTCGATCACCTTGCGCACCAGGCTGAAACCGTTGGAATGCACGCCGGCCGAAGCCAGGCCAAGCACCACGTCGCCGGGCTTCACGTTCTGGCCGGTGAGGATCTTCGATTTTTCGACCGCGCCGACCGCGAAGCCCGCCAGGTCGTACTCGCCGGCCGGGTACATGCCGGGCATTTCGGCGGTTTCGCCGCCGATGAGCGCACAGCCCGAGAGCTCGCAGCCGCGGGCGATGCCGCCGACGACTGCCGCTGCGGTGTCCACGTCCAGCTTGCCGCAGGCGAAGTAATCGAGGAAGAAGAGCGGCTCGGCGCCCTGCACCAGCACGTCGTTGACGCTCATGGCCACCAGGTCGATGCCGACGGTGTCGTGCATGTTCCACTCGAAAGCCAGCTTGAGCTTGGTGCCCACGCCGTCGGTGCCGCTCACCAGCACCGGCTCCTTGTAGCGCTTGGGCACCTCGAACAGGGCGCCGAAACCGCCGATGCCGGCCAGCACGCCTTCGCGCATGGTCTTCTTGGCCAGGGGCTTGATACGGTCGACCAGCGCATCGCCGGCATCGATATCGACACCGGCATCCTTGTAGCTGAGCGGGGTGGGCGTAGGGGAAGTCATGGGTGTGCGAAAGCGAACAAGAGAGCCCACAAGAGGCGGGGTGGTAGAGGCGCCGGCAACCGCAGCGGCCGGGCCGATAGAATTCCTGTTGATTTTAAGGGCCCCAGCGGCCCCCTCCATGAACCTTCCCGGGATGAAACAGCTCGCGCTCGATATCGGCATTGCGACGGGCCCCAGCTTCGACGCCTTTTTTGCCGGCCCCAACGAGGCGGCGCTGCGCCACCTGCAAGTGTGGGTGGGCAGCGCCGGCAGCCCTGCGCTGCACTCGCCGGTGCCTACCTATCTTTGGGGCGAAGGCGGCAGTGGCAAGACCCATCTGCTCGAATCGGTGCGTGTCGCACTGCGCGAGCAGGGCGCGAGCGTGGGCTGGCTGCACGCGGGCCTGCTGGAGCCGCCCGAGTTCGACGAGCGCTGGGGCGCCGTGCTGCTCGACGACGTGCACCTCTACACCGCCGTGCAACAGCACGCGGCCTTCAACTGGTTCGTCAACGCCCAGACCCTGCAGCGCGGCGTGGTCGCCGCCGGTGCCCTGCCGCCGGCCGACCTGCCGCTGCGCGAGGACCTGCGCACCCGCCTCGGGTGGGGTCATGTGTTCCACCTGCAGGTGCTGAGCGAAACCGAACGCCGCGCGGTGTTGCGCCAGGCCGCCGATGCGCGCGGCGTGATGCTGTCCGACGACGTGCTCGACTTCATGCTGCACCGCTTCAGCCGCGACCTCGGCAGCCTGATGGAGCTGCTCACCCAGCTCGACGGCTACGCCCTCCAGACACAACGCGCGATCACCATCCCGTTGATCCGATCCATGCTCGAAAACGAATAAGAAGAGCTTTCACAACCAATGATCAAGAAATTCATCGACAAGCTGCTGGGCAAATCCGCCGGCAGCGCACAGGGCAAGAGCCGCTTCGGCAAGCGCCAGGAGGTGCCGGCAGAGGTTCACAAGATCGATCCGGCCCTGGTCGACGAACGCGCGAAGAACGTGGTCACCACGCTCCAGCAGGCGGGCTACGAGGCGTACGTGGTGGGCGGCGCGGTGCGCGACCTGCTGCTGGGCCTGCGCCCCAAGGACTTCGACGTGGCCACCAACGCCACGCCCGAGCAGGTCAAGTCGCTGTTCCGCCGCGCCTTCATCATCGGGCGGCGCTTTCGCATCGTGCACGTGGTGTACGGCCGGGGCCGCGAACACGAGGTGATCGAGGTCTCGACCTTCCGCGCCTACATGGACAGCGCCGCCGCCGAGCAGGTGGCCGGCAACGAGCGCACCAGCAAGGGCGAGCTCGCGAGCATGAAGCACGCCGTGGACGCCAGCGGCCGCGTGTTGCGCGACAACGTCTGGGGTCCGCAGGAAGAAGACGCGGCGCGCCGCGACTTCACCGTCAACGCCATGTACTACGACCCGGCCAACCAGGTGGTGGTCGACTATCACAACGGCATCAAGGACGCCCAGAAGCTCACGCTGCGCATGATCGGCGACCCGGTCACGCGCTACCGCGAAGACCCAGTGCGCATCATTCGCGCGATCCGCTTCTCGGCCAAGCTTGCGGCGCTGGGCTTCAAGATGGAAGCCAAGACCGCCGCACCGCTGATCGAGTCGAGCAAGCTCTTGGCCGACGTGCCGCAAAGCCGCATGTTCGACGAAATGCTCAAGCTCCTGCAGACCGGCCATGCCATCGCCACGGTCGAGCAACTGCGCAAGCTCGGGCTCGCCACCGGCATCTATCCGCTGCTGGACGTGGTGGTCGAGCGCGCCGACCAGCCGTTCGTGAAGGCCGCCCTGCAGGACACCGACCGCCGCGTCGGCGAAGGCAAGCCCGTGGCGCCCAGCTTCCTGCTGGCCTGCGTGCTCTGGGCCGACGTGCGCGACGGCTGGGCCCAGCGCCAGGAAGGCCGGCACGGCCAGCGCCCGCAGGCGCCGTTCCCGGCGCTGCAGGATGCGATCGACGACGTGTTCAATTCCCGCATCGGCGACGTGTCGGGCCGCGGCAAGCTGGCCGCCGACATGCGCGAGATCTGGATGATGCAGCCGCGCTTCGACAAGCGCACCGGCTCCACGCCCTACAGCCTGGTCGAGCAGGCGCGCTTTCGCGCCGCCTTCGACTTCATGCGCCTGCGCGCCGATGTGGGCGAGGTCAGCGAGGCGATTGCCGAGTGGTGGCAGGAATTCAGCACCGCCGACGACGTGCGCCGTCAGGACCTGCTCGAGCAGGTGCGCGACGAGCAGAAGACCCGCCAGCGCGTGCGTGTCCGCGAGACGCCTCCGCCGCCGAAGCCCCGCAGCGAGCCGGCCGGCCGGCAGCGCCAGGGTGAGGCCCAGAATTCTGAGGCAGACGAAGAAGTCGAAGTCGAGGCCGGCGCCGTGCCGCCCGATGGCGAGGCTCCCGCAGCGCGCAAGCGCCGGCGCCGCCGCAAACCCCGTACCGGTGGCGGTGGTGGTGAGGGCGGCGGGAGCGCCGCAGGCGAATGAGCGCGTCCGACCAGCCGAAGGACGGCAAGAAGAACCCCAAGGCCAGTGACAAGGCCAAGGCCGCACCGCCGCGTGCGGGCGGTGCCAGGCCCGCGCCGGCCGGTGCCAGGAAGGGGCCACCCAGTGGCCCTCCCGCACGCCGTGCGCCCACCCGCGCCCCAACGAGTCGCCCCCGTGGTCCGCGCGAGGACTACCCGACGGTGCAGGCCTTCGTCGCCATCGGCGCCAACCTGGGCGATGCCGAAGCCTCGGTGAAGGCCGCCATGGCCGCCATCGGCGCGCTGCAACGCACCACGGTGACCGCCCGTTCGTCGCTCTACCGCAGCGAGCCGGTGGATGCCGAAGGCCCCGATTTCGTCAACGCCGTGGTGGCCGTGCGCACCGGCCTGGATGCCGAGCAATTCCTCGTGGCATTGCAGCGCCTGGAGACGCAGGCCGGCCGCGAAAGGCCGTTCCCCAATGCGCCGCGCACGCTCGATCTCGACCTGCTGATGCACGGCAACTCGGTGATCGACACACCGACGCTGACCCTGCCGCATCCCCGCATGCGCGAGCGCGCCTTCGTGCTGAAGCCGCTCGCGGAGATCGCCCCCGACAAGGTGCCGCGCGCGGCGCTGGCACGCGTCACGGGGCAGGTGGTCAAGCGCATCGTCTGAAGACAGGGCCCAAGGCCGTGCTGCTCTACGTCCTCGATCTCGCCGGCGTGGCGGTTTTCGCGGTCAGTGGGGCGCTGGGGGCCGGCCATGCGGGCCTCGACTGGCTGGGCGTGGTGGTGATCGCCTCGGTGACCGCGGTGGGCGGCGGCACGCTGCGCGACCTGCTGCTCGACCGGCATCCGGTGTTCTGGATCCGCGACACCCGCTATGTCTACGTGATCCTGGCGGCGGTGGCGCTCACGATCGCCTGGGTGCATCTGCTGCCGATGCCCGAGCACGCCCTGGCGCTGGCCGATGCGCTCGGGCTGGCGCTGTTCGCCATCACCGGAGCGCAAATTGCGGAAGAGAGACGCCTGCCGGCCGCCATCGTGATCTTGGTCGGCACCATGACCGGCGCGGCCGGCGGCTTGCTGCGCGACGTGTTCACCGCCCGCGTCCCGCTGCTGCTGAGCAGCGGCATCTACGGTTCCGCGGCCATCGCGGGCATCGCCGCCTACCTGCTGCTGCAAGCCGCCCGGATGCCCCGGCGCTGGGCTTTCCACGCGGGCGTGCTGCTGATCGTGGCGCTCCGGATGGGGGGAATCTATGGCGGCTGGCACCTGCCGGTATTGCGGCTGCCGGGCTGAATCGCGGGCATTCCGGCGGTCCTGAAAAGCAGGCTGGTCCGGGCGCGGTCGTCGCTCCCGTTAAACTTCGCCGGTTTTTTCATGAAGGCGTCATCAAGTTGTGATTGGCGCACCCCAGGAGTTTCCATGTTCGGCAAGCTGCTGCCCCGCGAGGGCAATTTCTTCGAGATGTTCAACCAGCACGCCGAGCGCATCGTGGAGGCGGCGAGGGCTTTCGAGCAACTCGTTGCCAACTACAGCGACGTGCATCTGCGGGAGCAGTACAACCGCGACGTCGACAACGCCGAGCGCGCCGCCGACCGCGTGACGCACGACGTCAACCGGCTGATCCACAAGACCTTCATCACGCCCATCGACCGCGAGCAGATCCACAAGCTCATCAACACGATGGACGATGTGGCCGACCTGATCCAGGACTCGGCCGAGACCATGGCGCTGTACGACGTGCGCCACATGACAGACGAGATCGTGCGCCTGACGGCCCTGAGCGTGAAGTGCTGCGACCGCCTGAAGGACGCCGTCAAGTTCCTCGGCAAGATCGCTGATCCGGCCGTGGCCGAGGCCGTGCTCAAGACCTGCGAGGAAATCGACCGCCTCGAATCGGACGCCGACCGCGTGATGCGCAGCGCCATGAGCAAGCTCTTCCGCGAGGAGCCCGATGTGCGCGAGGTGATCAAGCTCAAGGCGATCTACGAGCTGCTCGAGACGATCACCGACAAGTGCGAGGACGTGGCCAACGTGATCGAGGGCATCGTCCTCGAGAATTCCTGAGCGGGTAGCAACCGATGGCAACGGTTCAGGTCGCCCTCTGGGTGGTGATAGTGCTGGTCGCGCTGGCGATCCTGTTCGACTTCATGAACGGGTTCCACGACGCCGCCAATTCGATCGCGACGGTGGTCTCCACCGGTGTGCTCAAGCCCGGACAGGCCGTGGTGTTCGCGGCGTTCTTCAACCTGATCGCGATCTTCATCTTCCATCTGAGCGTGGCGGCCACGGTGGGCAAGGGCATCGCCCAGCCCGGGGTGGTCGACGTGCATGTGGTGTTCGGCGCGCTCATCGGCGCCATCAGCTGGAACCTGGTGACCTGGTACTACGGCATCCCGAGCAGTTCGTCGCACGCGCTGATCGGCGGCATCGTGGGCGCGGTGATCGCCAAGACCGGCACGACGGGCCTCGTGGCCTCGGGCATCTGGAAGACGGTTGCATTCATCTTCGTGTCGCCGCTGCTGGGCTTCCTGCTGGGCTCGATGATGATGATCGTGGTGGCCTGGGGCTTCCGGCGCGCCACGCCGTCGCGGGTGGACCGCTGGTTCCGGCGACTGCAGCTGGTTTCGGCCGGCGCCTACAGCCTGGGCCACGGCGGCAACGACGCGCAAAAGACCATCGGCATCATCTGGATGCTGCTGATCGCCACCGGCTACGCCTCGGCCGGCGACGCGGCGCCGCCGAGCTGGGTGATCATCAGTTGCTATGCCGCGATCGCGCTGGGCACCATGTTCGGCGGCTGGCGCATCGTGAAGACGATGGGCCAGAAGATCACCAAGTTGAAGCCCGTGGGCGGCTTCTGCGCCGAAACCGGCGGCGCGCTGACGCTGTTCCTGGCAACGGCGCTGGGCATTCCGGTATCGACCACCCACACCATCACCGGCGCCATCGTCGGCGTGGGCTCCACGCAGCGCGCGAGCGCGGTGCGCTGGGGCGTGGCGGGGAACATCGTGTGGGCGTGGATCTTCACGATCCCCGCTTCGGCCTTCGTGGCCGCGATCGCCTACTGGGTCAGCATGCAGCTGTTCTGAGGCCGGACGCCTACTGGGATATCTTTCGGCCTTCTTCGATCTGGTGCTCGAAGTAGCGCTGGAAGCTGAACACGATGCTGGCCATCAGGATCGTGCTGCCGAAGAAGAGCGACAACACCACGGCGCCGATCGTGAACCAGTTCGTCTGGCCGGGCGCGGCGTCCGACGGGGCGCTGGTGTTGAAGCGGGCATTCCACTTCTCGGGCGCCATCAGGCCGTAGACGATCGCCGTCAGCGCACAGCCGGCGATGGTGAAGCCGAGCAGCGGAATCAGCGCCCAGCTCAGGCCGTCGTCCACGCCGTACATGCGCACGCGCTCGATGCCGTAGAGGCCGAGCGCGGTCGGAATCGGCAGCAGCCAGCCCAACAAGTCGCCCATGCCGCGCAGGTAGAAGCGGTGCAGCCCCAGAGGGCCGCCGAGGAAGGAGAGCCACGCTGCGGTAGTTTTGTTTTTCATTCGGGTTTGGTCGTGCTGCCTTCGCCGAGCACCTTTTCCATCAGGACCACGTCGCGCCATTCGCCGAACTTCCAGCCGCAGTCCTTGAGCACGCCCACGTGCGTGAAGCCCTGGCTGCGATGCACGCCGACAGAGCCGGCATTGGCCGAGTCGCCGATCACCGCGATCAGCTTGCGTACGCCGACCGCTTCCGCGGCCTGCGAGAGCGCCGCCAGCAGCATGGCGCCCAGACCCTTGCCGCGTGCTGACTCGGCCATGTAGATCGAGTCTTCCGCCGAAAAGCGGTAGGCCGGGCGTGGCTTGAACCAGTTGCAGTAGGCAAAACCCAGCACTTCGCCATCTTCCTCGGCAACCAGGTAGGGCAGGTTCTTGCCCAGCACGTCGGCGCGGCGCGCGGCCATGTCGGCGGCCGAAGGCGCCTCGGTCTCGAAGGTGCCCGTGCCGTGCAGCACATGGTGGGCGTAGATGGCCGTGATGGCCGCGACGTCGTCGTCGCGGCTGGGGCGGATGGAGAGGGTCATGGGTGAAAAAGAGACGGCGCGAGGCCGAAAATTCGGAGAAAACGCGTAGCGGGCTATAATCGCAGGCTTTTCAGCGTGTCGCTGGCCGGGTGGCCATGTCGCGTGTCTCGACGCTGGAAGAACATTGTGAGCGGGCCTCTTTCTCATCCAACTGGCTCGCTGACCACCCAAGGATAAATCATGGTCGTCATTCGACTCTCCCGCGGCGGCTCCAAAGGCCGTCCGTTCTTCAACATCGTCGTGTCGGACAAGCGCGTTCGCCGCGATGGCCGTTTCATCGAGCGCCTGGGTTTCTACAACCCGACCGCCAAGGAAAACGAAGAAAGCATCCGCATTGCCCAGGATCGCCTGACCTACTGGAAGAGCGTTGGCGCCCAAGCCTCGCCCACGGTCCTGCGCCTGATCAAGCAAGCTGCAGCCGCAGCCCCCAAGGCGGCAGCCTAAGCCGTCCCGCACGGCGATGTTGCCCGCACTCGAAGCCGCCGAATTGCCGGCGGATGCGATCGAGGTAGGACGCATCGCCGATGCATGGGGCATCAAGGGCTGGTTCAAGGTCCTGCCCCACAGCGCCCAGCCCGAGGCGCTTTTTTCTTCCAAGCGCTGGTTCCTGCAGGCTCCCGGAGCCTCGGCGAACGCCGCTTTCCGGCTCGCGATCCGCGAAGCCAAAGAACATTCCGACTGCATCGTCGCCTCGTCCGAGGATGTGCCTGACCGCAATGCGGCCGAGGCCCTGCGCGGCGCACGCGTGTTCGTGCCGCGCTCGAGCTTTCCAACGGCCGGCGACGACGAGTACTACTGGGTCGACCTGATCGGCCTTTCGGTCGTCAACCGCGAAGGCGTGACGCTCGGCACGGTGCGCGAGTTGCTCGCCACCGGCCCGCAGACCACGCTTGTGCTCACCGCCGAAGAAGACGGCAAGACCGTCGAGCGCATGGTGCCCTTCGTCTCGGTCTTCGTCGACAAGGTCGATTTGCCCGGCCGTCTCATCACGGTCGACTGGCAGCCCGAGTTCTGACCCCGGGCCGCGCACGCATGCGCTTCGACGTCCTCACGCTCTTTCCCGAACTGTTCGCGCCTTTCATGGCCAGCGGCGTGACGCGTCGCGCCTACGAGTCGAAGCAGGTCGAGGTCGTGCTCTGGAATCCGCGTGATTTCGCGCAGGGCAACTACAAGCGCGTGGATGACCGGCCCTTCGGCGGCGGCCCCGGCATGGTGATGATGGCCGAGCCGCTGGCGGCCTGCCTCGATGCGGCGCTGGCCGCGCGCGGGGCGGAAGCGCCGGTCGTGCTGTTTTCGCCCATCGGCGAGGCGTTGCGCCACGCGGCGGTCGAGAAGTGGTCGGCCAGTGAAGGCGCGGTGCTGGTCTGCGGCCGCTACGAAGGCATCGACCAGCGCTTCATCGACGCGAGGGTCACCCATCAGATCAGCCTCGGCGACTTCGTCCTCTCCGGCGGCGAGATCGCGGCCATGGCGCTGCTCGACGCCGTGGCGCGGCTGCAGCCCGGTGTGCTCGGCGACGAGGCGAGCCACGTGCAGGACAGCTTCAACCCCGCGCTCGACGGCCTGCTCGACTGCCCGCACTACACCCGGCCCGAGCAGTGGAACGGGCAGGGCGTTCCAGCGCCTTTGCTATCGGGCCACCATGCGCAGATCGAGCGCTGGCGCCGCGACCAGCGGCTGGCCATGACGGCCGCCCGGCGTCCCGATCTCATCGACGCCGCCCGCGCTGCCGGTCGCCTGGACAAGGCCGATGAGATGGCGCTGAAAAAAAAGCTATAATCTCGGGCTCCCCGATCCTCTGCCCGGCCGCGCCTGGCCTTCTGCCCACCCCCGGGTGACAGATACCAACGGCGCCTTTTGTGTAGCCCGACACGATCGAATATCAGGAAATCATGAACCTCATCGAAACCCTCGAGCAGGAAGAAATCGCCCGCCTCGGCAAGAAGATCCCCGATTTCATGCCCGGTGACACGGTCATCGTCAGTGTGAGCGTCGTCGAAGGCACCCGCAAGCGCGTGCAGGCCTACGAAGGCGTCGTGATCGCCAAGCGCAATCGCGGCCTCAACAGCGGCTTCACCGTGCGCAAGATCTCCAGCGGCGAAGGCGTGGAACGTACGTTCCAGACCTACAGCCCGCTGATCGCCGGCATCGAAGTCAAGCGTCGTGGCGATGTGCGCCGCGCCAAGCTCTACTACCTGCGCGATCGCAGTGGCCGTTCGGCACGCATCAAGGAAAAGCTGCCGGGCAAGTCGCAAGCAGCAGCGGCCGCCAAGTAAGCCGTTCTCCTGCATTGCAAAAAGCCGCCGCTCTGGCGGCTTTTTGCGTTGTTGCTCCTGCTCGAAGACAACTTTTCGTTTTTCCGCTCTACTTCTTCCTTCCGGCTCCGGTACTTTTCATCTCTTGACCTCCTCATCCACTTCCCCGCAGGACGCCTCCCTCGAACCCGTCAACGCCGTGGCGCCGTCCACGCTGCCGCCATTCGATCCGCGCAAGGCGCCTTTCGCGGTGAGGAACGATGGGCTGCCGGCCGTGCCGCCCGCGCAGTTGACGGCGCAGGCCCTGCGGGCGCGTTTCGAGACGCCGCCGGTCTGGACGCCCGAGCTGCGCCGCGAGCCGCGAATGACGGAGCGGGCACCTGCCCAGGCCGCCGTGCTTGTTCCGATCGTGCAACGCCCGCAAGGCGCGACCGTGCTGTTGACCGAGCGCACCGCGCACCTCTCGACCCATTCGGGGCAGGTGGCATTTCCGGGTGGCCGTGTCGACCCCGAAGACGCGAACCTCGCGGCCGCCGCGTTGCGCGAGGCCTGGGAAGAGGTCGGCCTTTCGGCGCAATACATCGAGGTGCTCGGCAACCTGCCGACCTACACGACGGTCACGTCCTTCATCGTGACGCCGGTGGTTGCGCTGGTGCAGCCCGGCTTCGAACTCACCATCAATCCCTACGAAGTCGCCGATGCCTTCGAAGTGCCGCTCGCGTGGCTGATGGACCCGGCCAATCACCGCCACCACACCGTGCCCGCACCCGACGGCACCAAGCGCCAGTGGTACTCGATGCCCTACCAGGATGGCGCCGACGAGCGCTTCGTCTGGGGCGCCACCGCCGGCATGCTGCGCAATCTTTACCGTTTCCTGAGCGCCTGAATCCCTCCTGAACCTGCGGGCTCTCTCGCTATCATCGAAGGATGAGCTTCTTTGCCATCCTGTGCGCGTTGCTGATCGAGCAAGTGAGGCCGCTGGGCCCTCACAACCCCGTGTACGGCACCGTTCTCGCGTGGACCCGCTGGACCAGCCGCAATTTCGATGCGGGCAAGCCCCATCACGGATGGATCGCCTGGGGGCTCGCCGTCTTCGTGCCCACGCTCGTGGCCCTCGGCGTGCATTGGCTGCTGGTGCTCACGCTGGGGCTGCCGTTCGCGGTGCTCTGGAGCATCGCGGTGCTCTATGTCACGCTGGGCTTTCGGCAGTTCAGCCACCACTTCACCGACATCCGCGACGCGCTCGACGAGGGCGACGAGCCGCTCGCGCGCTCGCTGCTTGCGCATTGGCAGGGCGTCGATGCCGCCGAGTTGAAGCGCAGCGAGATCGTGCGCCATGTGATCGAGCATTCGGTCATCGCCGCGCACCGCCACGTGTTCGGCGTGCTGGCGTGGTTCTCGGTGCTCGCCGCCATCGGCCTTGGACCGGCCGGCGCGGTGTTCTATCGCATGAGCGAATTCGTCGCGCGCTACTGGGCCCACAAGAACGGCGCGGCGGTGCAACCGTCGAGCGCCTCGGTGCAGCAGGCCGCCGAGAGCGCCTGGCACGGCATCGACTGGCTGCCCGCGCGCATCACGGCGCTGGGCTTCGCGGTGGTCGGCAGTTTCGAGGAAGCCATCGATTGCTGGCGCAACGACGCCCGGCGCTTTCCGAACGAGAACGACGGCGTGATCCTCGCGGCCACCTCCGGCGCGGTCAATGTGCGCCTGGGGGGCGGTTCGCTGAGCCCCATTCCGGTTACCGACCCGCTGCCACGTGCGCAGGCCGGTGAATCCGTGATCGATGGCCGCAGGCCCGACAGCGGCAGCACGCCGGGGCGCGAGCCCGAGCCCGGGCACCTGCGCAGCGTGGTCGGCCTCGTCTGGCGCTCGGTCGTGATGTGGATGGTGCTGCTGGCGTTGTTGACGCTCGCCCGTTTGCTCGGCTGAGCGGCGCGATATGACCTCCGCAGTGCCGGCCTTCTGGAGCCCGCGCATCGGCGCGCTCGAGCCCTACGTGCCCGGCGAGCAGCCGCGCATCGCGAACCTCGTCAAGCTCAACACCAACGAGAACCCGTATCCGCCGTCGCCGCTGGCCGTCGATGCGATCCAGCAGGCCGCTGCGAACGGGTTGGAGCGCTACCCCGACCCCACTTCTCTCGCGTTGCGCGAAGCGGTGGCGCGGCGACACGGCCTGACGGTCGACCAGGTGTTCGCGGGCAACGGCTCGGACGAGGTGCTGGCGCACGCCTTCTTCGCCTTCTTCCAACAGGCCGAGCCCTTGCTGATGCCCGACGTGAGCTACAGCTTCTACAAGGTCTATGCGCAGCTCTACGGCATTGCCTGCGAGCTGCAACCGGTCGATGAGGGCCTGCGCATCGACGTCGAAGCCGTGGCGGCGCGTGCACGCGGCGGATGCTCGGGCATCGTGATCGCCAATCCGAATGCGCCCACGGGCATCGGGCTGCCGCTCTCGCAGATCGAACGGCTGCTCGCAGCGTGTCCCGATCGCGTGGTGCTCGTGGACGAGGCGTATGTCGATTTCGGCGGCGAGAGCGCATTGCCGCTCATCGACAAATATCCGAACCTGCTGGTGGTGCAGACCCTCTCCAAGTCGCGTTCGCTCGCCGGCCTGCGTGTCGGCTTCGCCTGCGGCCAGCAGCACCTGATCGACGCCTTGGTGCGCGTCAAGGACAGCTTCAATTCCTACCCGCTCGACCGGCTGGCCACGGCGGGTGCCGTGGCGGCGCTGGAGGACGAGGCGTGGTTCGCCACCACGCGAGACAAGATCGTCGATACGCGCGAAGGGCTCAGCCTTCAGCTCGAAGACCTGGGCTTCGAGGTGTTGCCTTCACAGACCAACTTCGTGTTCGCACGCCATCCGCAACGCGATGCGGCCGAGTTGGCCGCGTTGCTGCGCGAGCGCGCGGTGCTGGTGCGGCATTTCAGGCAGCCGCGCATCGCGCAGTACCTGCGCATCAGCATCGGCACGCGCGAGCAGTGCAGCGCGCTGGTGCAGGCGCTGCAAGCCATCCTGGACGCTCAGTAGCGCGTCTGGCTCAACTCGGCGAACAGTTCGCCGTAGATTTTGTAGCGCGATGCGCTGATCGGACCTGCGTGCGTCGGTGTCTCGACGTTCGAGATCACGCCGCAGCCGGGTTCGTGCAGGTGGGTGCAGTTGTAGAACTTGCAGTCCCCCGTGTGCTCGGCGATGTCGGGCATCAACCCGGCGAGCTGCATCGGCTCGATGTGATTCAGGCCGAATTCCTGGAAGCCCGGCGAGTCGATCAGGCCGGTGGTGCGCGCTTCGTCGATCCAGTACCAGGTGGTGCTCGTGGTCGTGTGCTTGCCGGAATTCAGCGCCTGCGAGATCTCCTGGGTCAGCACCGTCGCACCCGGCACCAGCAAATTGGTCAGCGTGCTCTTGCCCGAGCCGGAAGGGCCGAGCACGAGGGTGGACTTGCCGGAGAGCAGCTTCATCAGCGATGCGTAGTCCGCTTCGCCCGATGCCTTGAGCGACAGAGGCAGCACGCCATGGTGCATGCGGCGGTAGGGCGCCAGCTTGGTCCAGGCGCGCTCAAAGGGCTCGACGAGGTCGCTCTTGTTGAGCGCGATGATCGGCGTGATGCGCTCGGCTTCCGCCGCGATCAGCGCACGCGCCAGTTGATGCTCGGAAAACTCCGGCTCGGCCGCGATCAGGATCAGCACATGGTCGAGATTGGCCGCGAACGACTTGGTCCGGATCTCGTCCTGCCGGTAGAAGAGATTGCGTCGCGGCAGCACCTCTTCGATGGTGCCTTCGTCCTCGGTGGCCTGCCAGCGCACGCGGTCGCCGACCACGGCCTGGCTCTTCTTGCCGCGTGGGCGGCAGATCAACCGCTCGCCTGCGGGCGTTTCGACGAGGCAGTGACGCCCATGGCTGGCAACGACGAGGCCGTCGTGTTGCGCCTTCCCTGTGTTGTGCGCAGCGGGGGTGAAGGCGGCGCGGCCCGGCTTAGCCACAGGCGTGTTTCCTCACGCGGCGGGGCTCGCGACGAGCGCGTCGGCCTGCCGCGCGCAATCGAAATCGGTGACCGACAGGCCGTTCACGTCGTGCGTGTTGAAGCGCACGACGCAGCGGTTGTAGTGCACCGACAGGTCGGGGTGATGGTCCTGCGTGTGCGCCACGAGCGCCAGCGCGTTCACGAAGGCGATGGTCTCGAAGTAGTTGGCGAAGGTGAAGGTCTTCTCGATGGCCACATCGGCGCCGTCGCCGGTGAGCTTCCAGCCGTCGAGCTTGGCGAGGCCGGAGACGATTTCGGTGGCGCTCAGTGCCTGGCGGGGAGGGAGGTTCTTCCAGTCCTTGGATTTGAACATGCTGCTCATAAGGGGGCTCTGCTGAAGGGTGAGGTGGTTGATCACGCCGCGGTCATGCGCGCAAGGCGCTCGGAGGCGGGCGGATGGGAGTAGTAGAACTTGACGAACACCGGATCGGGCGTGAGCGTCGATGCGTTGTCCTGGTAGAGCTTGAGCAGGGCGGCGGAAAGGTCGGCGCCGCTGGTCTGCGCGACGGCGTAGGCATCGGCCTCGAACTCGTGCTTACGCGAGAGGCGCGCCGGCAACGGCGCCACGAAGAAGCCGAACACCGGCACCGCGAGCATGAACAGCAGCAGGGCCAGCGCGCTGTTAGGGGCGGTGGGGGACATGTTCGGCTGCACGCCCAGGCCGGTATAGAACCAGACCTGCGTCGAGACCCAGCCCAGCAGCGCAAAGCCGGCAAGGCTCAGCGCGAACATTGCGACGAGCCGCTTCACGATGTGCCGGTGCTTGAAGTGGCCGAGTTCGTGCGCGAGCACGGCTTCCACTTCGCCGGCGTTGAGCTGGCGCAGCAGCGTGTCGTAGAACACGACGCGCTTGCTCGCGCCGAAGCCGGTGAAGTACGCGTTCGCATGCGCGCTGCGGGTGCTGCCGTCCATCACGAACAGCCCCTTGGCTGCGAAGCCGCAGCGTTTCATCAATGCTGTGACGCGGGCCTTCAGCGTGGGGTCGTCCAGCGGCTTGAACTTGTTGAAGAGCGGGGCGATGAAGGTCGGGTAGATCAGCATCAGCAGCAGGTTGAAGCCCATCCAGGCGGCCCAGGCCCAGAGCCACCAGAGCGTGCCGGCCGCGCCCATGAGCCAGAGGATCAGCGCCGCGATCGGCAGGCCGATCAGCGCGCCGAGCAGCGTCGACTTGACGGTGTCGGCCAGCCAGAGCTTCCAGGTCATCTTGTTGAAGCCGAAGCGCTCCTCGAGCCGGAAGGTCTGCCACAGCGTGAATGGCAGCTCGAGCAGTCCGCCGATGGCCGCGAAGGCGGCGAGCAGCACCAGTTGCTGCACCATGCCGCCACCGAGCCCCATCAGCAGCAGCTTGTTCAGCACGTCGAGCCCGCCGAGCAGCGTCCAGCCGAGCAGCAGCGCCGCGCTCCAGGCCATCTCGACCAGGCCGAAGCGGGCCTTGGCGATCGTATAGTCGGCCGCCTTCTGGTGGGCTGCGAGCGTGATGGTCTGCGCGAAAGCTTCCGGCACGGTGCCGCGGTGCTGTGCGACATGGCGCACCTGCCGGGAAGCGAGCCAGAACTTCACGAGCAGGCCTGCAACGAGCGCCGCCGCGAAGGCGATGGTGAAGATGAGCGAATAGGACATGGAGCGGCGAGTTTAGTCCCCGATAAATCGGGGCGCAGGCCTTGGGCGACAATCCTTCGATGCCCGAATCCCTTGACCCGACGCCCCCCGCAGCCGTGCCCACCCTGAAGAAAAGCGACCAGAACCTGGTCTGGCTGGACTGCGAGATGAGCGGCCTCGACCCCGAGAAAGAGTTCCTGCTCGAGATCGCCGTGGTCGTCACCGGCCCCGACCTCACGCCCCGCATCGACGGCCCCGTGCTCGTTATTCATCAGAGCGACGCCGTGCTCGATGCCATGGACGCCTGGAACAAGGGCACCCACGGCCGCAGTGGCCTGATCGACAAGGTCAAGGCCTCCACACTGGACGAGGCGGCGGCCGAGCAGCAATTGCTGGAATTCATCGCCAAGTACATCCCCCGCAGCGGCTCGCCGATGTGCGGCAACACCATCGGGCAGGACCGGCGCTTCCTGGTCAAGTTCATGCCCAAGCTGGAGGCGTACTTCCACTACCGCAATCTCGACGTCAGCACCCTCAAGGAACTGGCCAAGCGCTGGAAGCCCTCGGCCTACAGCGCCTTCAAGAAACAGCAGGCGCATACAGCGCTGGCCGACGTGCACGAGTCCATCGAGGAGCTCGCCCATTACCGGGAAACCTTCCTTCGCCTGACCGATTGACAAGGGATTAGGTAAAAACCCGAAGCCGTGCCATAATCGCAGGCTTCGCTGATTTGCATTTGTCATAGGACACAGATCAGCGTCTCTTGCATCTCCCTATCTTGCACACCGCGCCCGATCGCATTCGCTGATCAAAAAGGGCCGCAGCCTCAGGCGTTAGCCGGAAGCTGAATGTCGTTGGATGGTTGATGTTTTTAACCACCAACGGGGCGCCGCCTACGGCAGCGCTTGCGTTTGAGATTGATATCTACATGACCGACGCTTTTGAAGCGCAGGGCGAGTTCGCGCCTGTGCAATCCGCTACCAACAACGAATTCACCGCCGCTGTGGACACTGTGTCCGAAGCGCCGATCCTCGAGGCGCTCGATGCAGCTGCCCCCGAGATCGCCGCGGTCGAACAGGAACCCAGCCTGCCCAACGGTTTCATCCGCCTGGGCCTCGCACCCGAACTGATCGCCGCCGTGGCCGACCTGGGCTTCACCCAGCCGACCACCGTGCAAGACAAGGTGATCCCGCTCGCCATGGGCGGCGAAGCCGGCCAGGACGGCAAGGCCCGTTTCGTCGACCTGATGGTCTCGAGCCAGACCGGGTCGGGCAAGACCGCAGCCTTCCTGCTGCCCGTGCTGCACACCCTCCTGAAGCGCCAGGCCGAAGCCGAAGCGGAAGCCAAGGCCGAGTTCCAGCGCCTCGCCGCCGAAGCCGCTGCCCGCGGTGAAGCTGCGCCGAAGAAGCCCAAGCGCAAGGACCCGACCAACGCCCGCCACTTCAAGGCCGCCACCCCCGGCGCCCTGATCCTGTGCCCGACGCGCGAGCTGGCTCAGCAAGTCGCGCACGACGCCATCGAACTGGTCCGCCATTGCCGCGGCCTGCGCATCGCCAACGTGGTGGGCGGCATGCCTTACCAATTGCAGATCGCCAAGCTGCAGAACGCCGACCTCGTGGTTGCCACGCCTGGCCGTCTGCTCGACCTGCAACGCTCGCAGCAACTCAAGCTCGATCAGGTCAAGTTCCTGGTGGTCGACGAAGCCGACCGCATGCTCGACCTGGGCTTCTCCGACGACCTGGCCGAAGTCAACCAGCTCACCATCGAGCGCCAGCAAACGATGATGTTCAGCGCCACCTTCGCGCCGCGCATCCAGCAACTGGCCCAGCGCGTCATGCGCGAGCCGCAGCGCATCACCATCGACAGCCCGCAGGAAAAGCACGTCAACATCAAGCAATCGCTGTACTGGGCCGACAACAGCCAGCACAAGCGCAAGCTGCTCGACCACTGGCTGCGTGACACCAGCATCAACCAGGCGATCGTGTTCGCCAGCACGCAAGTCGAGTGCGACGGCCTCGCCAACGACCTGCAGCAAGAAGGCTTCAGCGCCGTGGCGCTGCATGGCGCCCTGAGCCAGGGCCTGCGCAATCGCCGCCTGATGGCGCTGCGCCAGGGCCAGGTGCAGATCCTGGTGGCGACCGACGTTGCCGCCCGTGGCATCGACGTGCCGACCATCACCCACGTCTTCAACTTCGGCCTGCCAATGAAGGCCGAGGACTACACCCACCGCATCGGCCGCACCGGCCGTGCAGGCCGCGATGGCCTGGCCATCACGTTTGCCGAGTTCCGCGATCGCCGCAAGATCATGGACATCGAGCAATACAGCCGCCAACAGTTCAAGGCTGAAGTGGTTGCCGGTCTCGAGCCGCAACAGCGCATGCCGCAATCGCGCCCCCCGATGGGCGAGTACCGCGGTGGCCGTGGAGACAACCAGTCGCGCGACCGCAAGTTTGGCAGTGGCGGTGCAGGCGGCGGCGGTGGCTATCGCGGCAACAACGGCGGCGGCTACGCCGGCTCCAGCGGCTTCAACGACCGCAATGCACGCGGCCCGGCCCAAGGCCAAGGCCCGCGTGGCTTCCAGGGCGGCAACAACGCCGGCTTCGGCGGCGGTCGTGACGACGGCGGCAACAACGGCGGTGGCGCAGGCTACGGCCGCAAGCCGGGCTGGGGCGACAGCGCCCCGCGCAGCGGCCACGGCCAGGGTCACCACGTTGGTGGTCGCGGCGACGGCGGCTTCGCGCCCCGTGAAGGCTTCGCACCCCGCGAAGGTTTCGCTCCGCGTGGCAATGGCGCAGGCCATGGCGGCCCGGGCAAGGTCTTCGTGCCCCGCGACGCACAAAAGCGTGCGTTCAAGCCCTCGCGCTGATCCATTGCAGAGCGGCCGACCGGTCGCTTCGCCCCAAAAGAAAGCCCGCGCTTCGCAAGAAGCGCGGGCTTTTTCATTGCGGGTTTCCGAGGGGGCGGCTGTCGCGGTATTTGATTGACATCTGAATCGATGAAAAGTAATGTAATAGCGCATTACTCCCCGGTCCGCGCCGCGGCTGCCGGTTCATCGACATCTGCTTTTCAAATTTCCGAACATGAAAATTGCGATTCTTGGCGGTGGTCACGGTGCCTATGCAGCCGCCGCGGACCTGTCCGAAGCCGGTCACGAGGTGCGCCTGTGGCGTCGCGATGCCGCGGCGCTCGCGCCGGTCGTGCAAGCCGGCGTGATCACGCTGAAGGATGCCGATGGCGCACGCGAAGTGGCGCTCGCACTTGCGACCGCCGACATCGCCGCGGCGCTCAAGGGTGCCGAGTTGATCGTCATCCCCACCCCTGCCATCGCCCAGCACGACATCGCGCTCGCCATGGCACCGCACCTCGTCGACGGCCAGGTCGTCTTCCTGCCGCCGGGCACCTTCGGCAGCTACGTGATGGCGCGCTCAGTGAAGGGGGCCGGCAATCACGCCGACGTGGCCTGGGCCGAGACCGGCACCTTGCCCTACCTCGCGCGCAAGCACGGCGAGCGCGAAGTGAACGTCACGATCAGGGCGATCCGCCTGCCGACCGGCGTCTACCCGGCGCGCAAGGAGGCCGAGGCGATCGAGGTGATCCGCAAGGCCTATCCAGCCGTGCACGGCTGCGGCGATGCGCTCTCGGGCGCGCTGATGAACGCCGGCCCGGTCATCCACCCGCCGCTGATGGTGATGAACGCCGCCCCGCTGCAGCACTTCGAGCGCTGGGACATCCACAACGAGGGCACCCAGCGCGCGGTGCGGGACGTGACCGACCGGCTCGACCGCGAGCGCATGGCCGTGCGCGAAGCCTTCGGCCAGGGCACGCCGCACTATCCGCTGGCCGACCACTACAACAACGACCAGTGGATGTATGGCGACGCGCACAAGCAGCTCGTCAAGTCGGGCGACTGGCGCGAGAACATCGACCTGCATACGCACCGCTACATCACCGAAGACACCGAACTCGGCCTGGCCTTCCTCGCTTCGGCCGCGCGCCATGCGGGCGTGGACGCCCCCATCGCGCACGGCCTGCTGGCTATCGTCGGCGGCTTTCTCGGCCGCGACCTGCGCCACGGCCCGCGCACTTTCGAGAGCCTGGGCCTTGCCGATCTGAGCGCGGCGCAGCTCAAGCAGAGGCTGCACGATGGCGAATGAGTGCGCGCTGCCTCGCTTCGCGGCAGTCGGCGCCGGCCGCATGGGGCGCGGCATCGCGATCGCGTTCGCGTATGCCGGTCACCGCATCTCGTTGATCGATCTGCGCCCACGCAGCGACGACGCGTGGCTGCGCCTTCGCGACGAAGCGAAGTCGGAGATCGAAGCCAGCCTCGCAGGCCTCGCGCAACTCGGCGTGATCGATGCGGCGCAGATCCAGCCCATCGCCGCGCGCGTGGACTTCGTGAATGCCGCAGCCGCCCCGCAGGCGCTCGCCGTCGCCGAGCTGGTGTTCGAAGGCGTCCCCGAAACTTTGGAAGCCAAGCGCGAGGCCTTCGAGCACCTCAACCGCCATTGCCGCGATGACGCGATCCTCACCTCGACCACCAGCAGCATCCTCGTGACGCAGCTTGCGGCGCTGGTGCGCCTGCCCGAGCGTTTTCTCAACATGCACTGGCTCAACCCGGCGTATGTGATCCCCGTGGTGGAACTGAGCTGCCACCCCGGCACCGATGCCGCCGTGCTCGCGCGCACCAAGGCGCTGATGGAAGAGATCGGCAAGCTGCCCGTGGTCTGCGGTGCCTCGCCCGGCTACATCGTGCCGCGCCTGCAGGCGCTGGTGATGAACGAGGCGGCCCGCATGATCGAGGAGGGCGTCGCCACCGCTGAGGAAATCGACAAGGCGACGCGCTACGGCCTGGGCCTTCGCTTCGCTGCGCTCGGCGTGGTCGAGTTCATCGACTTCGGTGGTTGCGACATCCTGCACCACGCGAGCCGCGAGATGTCGGCCTCGATCGACAAGGGCCGCTACACCGCGCCGGCCATCGTCGATCGCATGGTCGCGGAAGGGCGCCTCGGCCTCAAGAGCGGCAGCGGCTTCTACGACTACGAGGGCCGCGACATCGCCGCGTACCGACGCGACGTGCTCTCGCGCACGCTCGGTGAGCTGAAGCATGCAGGCCTATGGCGCGCCGCCGCCACCGAGACGCTGTCATGACGATTCGCCGTGCTTTCGCCGACCTGTCGGTGGGGCAGGTGCACTACGCGGTGTGCGGCGATGCGGATGCGCCGGCCGTGCTGCTGCTGCACCAGTCGCCGCGCAGCTGGGTCGAGTACCGCGAGGTGCTTCCGCTGATCAGCGCGCGTTACCGCGCCATCGCGATGGACACGGCAGGCTTCGGCGATTCCTCGGACGGCGGCGTGCCCGCGAGCATCGGACAATGGGCGAGTGTGGCGTGCGAACTGCTCGATGTGTTGGGCATCCGGCAGGCCGACGTCGTGGGCCATCACACGGGCGGCGTCGTCGCGATCGAACTGGCGGCTGCGTTTCCGGATCGCGTGCGTGGCCTGGTGCTGTCGTCCATGCCATACACCGACGAGCCCTTTCGCATCGCGCGCGCGCAGCGACCGCCTATCGACGAGGTCACGCCGAGCGAAGACGGAAGTCATCTCGCTGCGCTGTGGCAAAAGCGCCAGGGCTTCTATCCGGTGGGACGACCAGAGTTGCTCGAAGCCTTCGTGCTCGATGCGTTGAAGGTCGGCCATCGCGTGGAAGAGGGCCATCGCGCCGTCGCGTCCTACCGCATGGAAGACCGCATCGGCCGCGTGACGCAGCCTGTGCTCATCATTCGCGCCACCGACGATCCGTTCGCCGCACCGCATGCCGCCGAACTGCAGCATCATCTGCCGCAAGCGCGCATCGTCGACATCGAAGGCGGCATGGTGCCGCTGCCAGACCAGATGCCTGAAGCCTTCGCGCAGACCGTGACCGACTTTCTTTCCACGCTGCCATGAAAGCCATCCGTATCCATGGTTTCGATGCAGTGCCCGTGCTGGAGGAGGTGGCCGATCCCGTCGCGCGCCCCGGCCGCACCATCGTGCGCATGCAGGCCGCCACGGTCGGTCACATCGACCGTACGGTGTGGCGCGGCAGCTTCCTGCGGCATCCGCCGCTGCCCTACACGCCGGGCGTGGAAGCCGCGGGCATCGTCGTCGCGAGCGGGCGCTACGAGATCGGACAACGCGTGTGGCTGCGCGGCAGCGGCCTGGGTACCCTGTTCGACGGCACATGGTGCGAGCAGATCGATGCGCCCGACGAAGCGCTCGGCCTCTTGCCCGATGCGTTGCCGATGACGCTCGGCGCTGCGTTCTTCTCGCCTACCACGTCGGCGTGGGTGGCGCTGCATGAAGTCGCAAAGCTGCAGGCTGGAGAGCAAGTCCGTGTGACGGGTGCGAGCGGTGCGGTGGGTTCTCTCGCCATGCAACTTGCGCGCGATGCAGGGTGCATCGTGACGCCGGTCGATCCGAACATCGCACCCACAACCGCCAGCGCCGACCTGCTCATCGACACGGTGGGTGGCCATGTCCTCGCAGCGTCTCTGCCTGCTGTGCGGCCCGGCGGTCGCGCGGTGCTGATCGGCTACACCGCAGGCTCCACGCTGCAGCTCGACATTGCGCACTTCCTGCAGCGCGACGTTGCGCTGCTGCCGCTCAACATGTTCCGGCGAGAGGCGGCGGGTCGCGCCGCGGCGCCCGAGTTGCTCGCGCGATTGGCCGACGGCCGTCTGCATCTCGAAGTGCAGCGCTTTCCGTTGGCCGACGCCGCCGTTGCGCTCGAATGGATCGCGCAACGCGGCCATCGCGGCCGCGCGGTGCTCGTGCCCTAGACGGCCTCAGTCCTCTTCCGGGTCGGACTCCTCGAGCGGCACATGCACGTGCAGTTCGATCATCCGCCGCAATGTCTGCTTGAGTTCCTCGGCCCGCCGCAGGCCGAAGGGTTCGAGCACGCGCCGCTCGTGCTCGCGGGCGAGTTCCATCAGGTGCTCGACAGCCTTCAGCCCCTTGCGCGTGATGCGCACCAGCGTGATGCGGCGGTCACTTTCATGGGGCAGGCGCTCCACCTGTCCGCGCGATTCCATGCGGTCCAGCAGGCGTGTCACCGTCGGCTGTTTGGTCACGGTCACCTGCGCGAGCTGACCGATGCTGATCGCCTCGCTGCCGGCGAGCGACGCCATCACGCGCCACTCCGACACCGAGAAACCTTGCTGCCGTGCCACCTCGTGGAACTCCGAAGAGATCAGCTGGCTGGCCTGCGCGAGCAGTGCCGGCAGGTAGTCGTCGACGAAGCGATGCGATTCGGTTGGTAGGTCTTGTTCAGCCATGAAGGCACCTCACAGCCAGGCACGCCAAGCCAGTCGTGGGCACGCTGCTTGCATGTCTAGGGTAATTCATGATTGTGGATACATTCATTTGTCAACATTATAGAAAGCGTGATGTGGCACCTGAAGCGCATCCTCCCACGAGAAAGAAGAAGGATCCACATGGCTGAGCGTTCGTTCGTCGAGGAAGTCAAGAAGCTGCGGCTTTCCGGCGGAGATGTATTTCGTGGCGAAGGCATTCTGGCGGTCACCAAGGCCTTGCTCGAATCGGGAGTTTCCTATGTGGCTGGGTACCAAGGGGCACCCATCTCGCACCTGATGGATGTGCTGGCCGATGCGCAGGACATCCTCGCCGAGCAGGGCATCCGCTTCGAGAACAGCGCGAGTGAAGCCACCGCCGCCGCCACGCTCGCTGCATCAGTCAACTACCCGCTGCGCGGGGCCGTCACCTTCAAGGCGACCGTGGGCACCAACGTCGCGTCGGATGCGCTGGCCAACCTCGCCTCGGGCGGCGTGACCGGCGGCGCACTCATCATCGTGGGCGAGGACTACGGCGAAGGCTCATCGATCATGCAAGAGCGCAGCCATGCGTTCGCGATGAAGTCGCAGATCTGGCTGCTCGATCCGCGCCCCAACCTGCCGAGCATCGTCGATGCAGTGAAGACGGGTTTCGATCTCTCCGAGGCCAGCAACACGCCCGTGATGCTGCAGCTGCGCATCCGCGCCTGCCACGTGCATGGCCACTTCATCGCCGGCGACAACAAGCGCGCGAAGTTCACGCTGCAGGAGGCGCTGGAGAACCCGCAGCGCGACGTGAGCCGCATCGTGCTGCCGCCCGCGAGCTTCGTGCATGAACAGGAAAAGGTGAAGGACCGCTGGCCCGCCGCGGTGCGCTTCATCGAGGAGCGCCAGCTCAACGAGTTCTTCTCCGAGGACGCCGACGACATCGGCATCATCGTGCAGGGCGGCAGCTACAACACGCTGCTGCGCGCGCTGGAGCGGCTCGACCTCGCCGACGTGTACGGCAACACCAAGGTGCCGCTCTACGTGATGAACGTGGCTTACCCCGTCATCGAGAGCGAAGTCATCCGCTTTTGCGAGGGCAAGCGCGCGGTGCTGATCGTGGAAGAGGGCCAGCCCAATTTCGTCGAGCAGAACCTCGCGACCATCCTGCGCCAGGCCGGCTCGACCACCGCGCTGCACGGCAAGGACATGCTGCCCGTCGCCGGCGAGTACACGTCCTCCGAACTGTTGAAGGGCGCGCGCATTTTCTGCGAGCGTTACGAACGCCTTGCGCCGCTGCCGGTGCCTGCACCGGTGCGCAAGGTGATCCCACTGAAAGAAGTAGTCGCCATCGGTGTTGACGCTGCTCCGGAGCTGGCCACGCCTTCCACGGCACTCGGCGACGTCGTGCATGCCCGCCCGCCGGGTTTCTGCACCGGCTGTCCCGAACGCCCGATCTTCAGCGCGATGAAGCTGGTCGAGCGCGAACTCGGCGCGCACCACGTGAGCGCGGACATCGGCTGCCACCTGTTCTCGATCCTCCCGCCTTTCAACATCGGCAACACCACCATGGGCTACGGCCTCGGCGGCGCTGGCGCCTCGGCGCTCAATGCGCCGGCGGGCAAGCGTGCCATCTCGATGATGGGCGACGGCGGTTTCTGGCACAACGGCCTCACCAGCGGCGTGGCGAACTCGGTCTTCAACAAGAGCGACAACCTCACCATCGTCGTCGACAACAACTACACCTCGGCCACGGGCGGGCAGGACATCCTCTCGTCGAACGCCGTCAACAAGACGCGCAGCACCGGCCACGAGATCGAGCGCGCCGTGCGCGGGGTGGGCGTCGAATGGGTAAAGACGCTGCGCCGCACCTACGACGTGGCCGGCATGCGCGATGCTTTGAAAGAAGCGCTCACAACCACGAAGAAGGGCCCCAAGGTCCTGATCGCGCAGTCGGAGTGCATGCTCAACAAGCAGCGCCGCGAGAAGCCGCTCGTGCGCAAGGCCATCGCCGACGGCAAGCGCATGGTGCGCGAGAAGTTCGGCGTCGACTCCGACACCTGCACCGGCGACCACTCGTGCATCCGCCTGTCGGGCTGCCCGTCGCTCTCCATCAAGCCCAACCCCGATCCGCTGCGCACCGATCCGGTCGCGACCGTGCTCGACAGCTGCGTGGGCTGCGGCGTGTGCGGCGAGGTCTCGCATGCCGCGGTGCTGTGCCCCTCGTTCTACAAGGCGCAGATCGTGAGCAACCCCACCGGCTGGGACAAGCTGCGCGAGCGCGTGCGTTCTGCCGTCATCGGCTCGCTGCAGCGCGGAGAGGCGCGCCGCCGCGAAGCCTATGCCTTCTGAAGCGATGATGAACATCAAGGCACAACCGATCAAGATCGCGATCCTCGCCATGGGCGGGGAAGGGGGCGGCGTGCTGGCCGACTGGATCGTCGACATGGGCGAGGCCAACGGCTATGTGGCCCAGACCACTTCGGTGCCCGGCGTGGCCCAGCGCACCGGCGCGACCATCTATTACGTCGAGCTGTACCCGATCGCGCAAGCCGAGTCGGATGGCGGCCGACCCGTGCTGGCGCTGATGCCGTTGCCGGGCGACGTCGATGTGGTGCTCGCATCGGAGCTCATGGAAGCCGGCCGCGCGGTGCAGCGCGGGCTGGTCACGAACGACCGCACCACGCTCATCGCATCGACGCATCGCGTGTTCTCCATTGCAGAAAAAAGCGCGCTGGGCGACGGCCGCGTCGACAGCGCCCAGTTGCTCGCGCACACGGCCAAGGCCGCCAAGCGCTTCATCCGCTTCGACATGGCGCAGGCGGCGGAGGCGTCGGGCAGCGTGATCAGCGCGGTGCTCTTCGGTGCGCTCGCAGGGTCCGGCGTGCTGCCGTTCAGCCGCGCGCAGTTCGAGGCAACGGTCGAGCGCGGTGGCGTGGGCGTGAAGCCCAGCCTGAAGGCCTTCGGCGGTGCGTTCGCACGTGCGCAGGCAGGCGACGACGGCGAGACACCGCCCGAAGTGACGCCCGCGATGCCGGCGCCGCAGCCACGCCACCCCGCCGTGCGCGCGCTGGTCGAGCGCGCGCAGCGTGACTTCCCGCTGGCCGCACAGGACTTCCTGCTCGAAGGCGTGCGCCGTCTCATCGACTACCAGGACACGGACTACGCCGCCCTGTACCTCGACCGCATGGCCGCCATTGCCGCGCTGCCGAGCAACGACGAGCACCGCCTGCTGCGCGAGACCGCACGCCACCTCGCGCTCTGGATGTCCTACGAAGACACCGCCCGCGTGGCCGCCCTCAAGACCCGCGCCACCCGCTTCGAGCGCGTGCGCGGCGAAGCCCGCGTGCAGCCGGGCCAAGTGCTCGCGATCAACGAATACATGCACCCGCGCCTGCAGGAAATCTGCGAGACGCTGCCGGGCGGCATCGGCCGCTGGCTCATGAATTCCACGCTGCCGAAGAAGATCGTCGAGCGCTTCACGCAGAAGGGCCGCGTGATCCGGACCAGTTCACTGCGCGGCTACCTGATGCTGCGTACTGTGGCCGCGATGAAACGTTGGCGCCTCTCGACGATGCGCTACGCCGAAGAAAACCGCCGCATCGAGGAATGGCTGCAACGCATCGCCGCCACCGCGCGGCGCAACCCCGAGCTGGCGGTGGAACTCGCGCAGTGCCAGCGCCTGGTCAAGGGCTACAGCGACACGCACGAACGCGGCATCCGCAACTACGACACCGTGATGCGCGCCGTCGAGCGCGCCGGTGCGCAACTCGCCCCCGCCACCTTGCGCGAGTTGCGCGATGCGGCGCTCGCCGATGAACATGGGCACAAGCTGCAGGCCGCACTGGCGCAGCACGCGCTGGCCTGAAGAGACAACGGACGCACGATGACCGCTCCCACCGCCACGCTCCAGCTTCGCGTCGCCGAAGCGCGCGAACTCAATCCGTTGATCCGCATGCTGCGCCTGCGCGCCGAAGACGGCCGGCCGCTGCCCGGCTTTGCAGCCGGTGCCCACATTCGCGTGCAGGTCTCGCTGCCCGACGGCAAGACCGACTGGCGCCACTACTCGCTGATCAACTTCGCGACTGCGCGCAATGCCACCAATGCGCCGACCGAATACGTGATCGCCGTGCGCAAGGAGGCCGAAGGCCGCGGCGGCTCGCGCTTCATGCACGAAGGGCTGAAGGAAGGCGACACGCTCGCCATCGAGGCGCCGAAGAACGACTTTCCACTGCACACCGGACCCGGCGGCTCGGTGCTGGTGGCCGGCGGCATCGGCGTCACACCGCTCGCCACCATGGCAGCGCGCCGCCGCGCCGAAGAAGCACCGGTGCGCATGCACTACGCCGGCCGCAGCCGCGACCTGATGGCTTTCCTGCCCGAGCTCGAGGCGCTGCTCGGCGACAACCTGCGCGTGCATGCGGATGCCGAGGCCGGCGCGCCGCTCGACATCGACGCGCTGCTCGACGATGTACCTGCGGGCGATCGTCTCTATGTCTGCGGCCCCAAAGTCATGCTCGACGCTGTGCTCGCGCGTACCCAGACCCGCGGCTGGGAGCACGACCGCGTGCACTTCGAACTCTTCACCGAGCCGGTCGCCGAAGAAGGCGACCAGCCCTTCGAGGTCGAACTCGCCCAGTCGGGCCAGCGCTTCACCGTCGCGGCCGACCAGAGCATCCTCGACTGCCTCATCGACAACGGCTGCGATCCGATGTTCGACTGCAAGCGCGGCGAATGCGGCGTGTGCGCCGTGCCCGTGATCGAAGGCGAGATCGAACACCGCGACTACGTGCTCACCGCCCGCGAGAAGGCGGAGGGCAACGTCATGCAGATCTGCATCTCGCGCGCCAAGGGTGCGCGCCTGGTGCTCGATATCTGAAGCAAGGAGACACCAGAACCATGCCTTCATACAGAGACAACCCCGATGCCGTGCGCGCGCTCGTGGAGAACGACCGCGTGCACCGCGACCTGTACACCAGCCAGGAACTCTTCGAACTGGAGCAGGAGCACTTCTTCGCCAACACCTGGAACTACGTCGGCCACGAGAGCCAGCTGCCCAAGCCCGGCGACTGGATCAGCAACGAGATCGCCGGCCGCCCTTTGATCGTCGTGCGCCACACCGACGGCAGCGTGCGCGCGATGATGAACCGCTGCGCCCACAAGGGCTCCCGCCTTGTGAGCGCGCCCTGCGGCAACACCGGCAAGTTCTTCCGCTGCCCGTACCACGCCTGGACCTTCAAGACCGACGGCTCGCTGCTGGCGATTCCGCTGAAGACGGGCTACGAGAACACCGCGCTGCACGAATGCGAGTCGGCAAAAGGCTTGACGACGCTCAAGCACGTGCGCAGCCACCGTGGCTTCATCTTCGTGAAGATCAACGACGCGGGCCCCGACTTCAAGGAGTACTTCGGCGACTCGCTGAGCTCCATCGACAACATGGCCGACCGCTCGCCCGAGGGCGAACTCGAAATCGCCGGCGGGTGCCTGCGCTTCATGCACCAGTGCAACTGGAAGATGTTCGTGGAGAACCTCAACGACACCATGCACCCGATGGTGGCGCACGAGTCCTCGGCCGGCACCGCCAAGCGCATGTGGGCCGATAAGCCCGCCGACGAGCCCAAGCCCATGGCGGTCGAGCAGTTCGTGCCCTTCATGTCCGACTACAAGTTCTTCGAGGATATGGGCATCCGCACCTATGACCACGGCCACAGCTTCACGGGTGTGCACTTCAGCATCCACAGCAAGTACAAGGCGATCCCCGAATACGACGACGCCATGAAGGCGCGCTATGGCGAGGAGAAGACCGCGCAGATCCTGGGCATGGCGCGGCACAACACGGTGTACTACCCGAACCTCACGATCAAGGGCGCGATCCAGGCGATCCGCGTGGTGAAGCCGATCTCGGCCGACAAGACGCTGATCGAGAGCTGGACCTTTCGCCTCAAGGGCGCGCCGCCCGAGCTGCTGCAGCGCACCACCATGTACAACCGGCTGATCAACTCGCCGTTCTCGGTGGTGGGGCATGACGACCTGCAGGCCTACCGCGGCATGCAGGCCGGGCTGCACGCGAGTGGCAACGAGTGGGTGAGCCTGCACCGCGACTACGACGCGTCGGAGCTCAAGGGCGGCGAGATCACCACCGGCGGCACCAACGAGTTGCCGATGCGCAACCAGTACCGAAGCTGGGTGCAGCGCATGACGGAGACGATGTGATGGCCGGCACCGACATCACCCGCCAGGACCTGATCGACTTCGTCGTGAACGAAGCCCATCTGCTCGACACCCGTCGCTACGAAGAGTGGAACGCGCTCTTCACCGACGACGCCTTCTACTGGGTGCCGCTCGTTCCCGACCAGGAAGACGGCCTGAACCACACCTCGCACCTCTACGAAGACAAGCTGCTGCGCGAATTGCGCATCGAGCGCCTAAAGAGCCCGCGCGCGTTTTCGCAGCAGCCGCCGAGCCGCTGCCATCACCTGTTGCAGGTGCCTGTGGTCGAGACCCTCGACGCCGAGGGCAACCGTTTCGTGGTGCGCACCGGATTCCACTACACCGAGTCGCAGGGCGACGAACTCCAGTTTTACGTCGGCACTTTCTTCCATCACCTCACGGTCCACGGTGGCACGCTGCACATGACGCTCAAGCGCGTCAACCTGCTCAACTGCGACGCGGCGCTGCCCGCCGTGCAGCTTTTCATCTAAAGGACGCGATGCCACACGCCACCGTCCATCAAGTTTTCGCGGCGACTGCCGAGCGCACGCCGCAGGCTGAATTCCTGTTCACCGAATCGGTGACCGCGGCTGCTTACGGCATCGCAGCCGGCGCCATTCATTGGGGTGAGGCTGCTTCCGAGGTCGAGCGACTGCGCACGGCCTACGCAAAGGCTGGCTACGGGCACGGCCATCGCGTCGGCCTGCTGCTGGAAAACAGGCCTGCGTTCCTCTTCCACTGGTTCGCGCTCAACGCGCTGGGCGTGAGCGTGGTGCCGATCAATGCAGAGATGCGCTCGGCCGAACTGGTCTACCTGATCGGCCACAGCGAGATCGGCCTCGCCGTCACGCTGCCGGAGCGCGCCGCCGACCTGCGCGCTGCCGCGGCGCAAGCCGGCGTGGCCTTCGAGACGATGGGGCCCGACGACGCGGTGCCCAGCGCGAAGACCCCCGCGCCACGCGCCCAGGAACCCATCGACGTCGACACCGAATGCGGCCTGCTCTACACCTCGGGCACCACCGGGCGCCCCAAGGGATGCATCCTGAGCAACGCCTACTTCCTGCGCGCAGGCGAGTGGTATGCCACGCTCGATGGCGTCTGCAGCATTCGCCCCGACACCGAGCGTGTCATCACGCCGCTGCCGCTCAACCACATGAACGCGATGGCGTTCTCCACCATGGTGGTGTTGGTCGCAGGCGGCTGCCTGGTGCAGCTCGACCGCTTCCATCCGAAGACCTGGCTGGCGAGCGCGCGCGAAAGCGGCGCGACCATCGTGCATTACCTCGGCGTGATGCCCGCGATGCTGCTGTCGGCATCACCGTCTGCCGCCGACCGCGACCATGCGATCCGCTGGGGCTTCGGCGCCGGCGTGGACCGCAAGAACCACGTGCCGTTCGAGGAGCGCTTCGGCTTCCCGCTGGTCGAGGCCTGGGCCATGACCGAGACCGGTGCGGCCGCTTGCATCATGGCCAATCGCGAACCGCGCCTCGTGGGCACGAGCTGCTTCGGCCGGCAGGAAGATTTCGTGCAGATTTGCCTCGTCGGTGAAGACGGCAGCGAGGTCGGCGTCGATGCCCCGGGCGAACTGCTCGTGCGTTCCACCGGCGACGATCCCAGGCGTTATTTCTTCTCCGGCTACCTGAAGGACGACGAAGCCACGCGCGAAGCCTGGGCCGACGGCTGGTTCCACACCGGCGACCTGGTGCGCCGCGATGCCGAGGGCAACTTCTTCTTCGTCGACCGCAAGAAGAACGTGATCCGCCGCAGCGGCGAGAACATCTCCGCCGTCGAGGTCGAGAGCGTGCTCAACCAACACCCGGCCGTGAAGACATCGGCCGTGGCCGCGACGCCCGATGCGGTGCGCGGCGACGAGGTGCTGGCCTGCATCGTCATGCGCGAGGACGCCGATGCGTCCCAGCGCGAGCAGGTCGCCGCGAGCATCGTGCAGCACGCGCTCGATCAACTCGCCTACTACAAGGCGCCGGGCTACGTCGCCTTCGTCGATGCGCTGCCGCTCACGCCCTCGCAGAAGATCCAGCGCGGCCAGCTGCGCGAGATGGCGCAGTCGCTGCCGGGGCAGGGCCACTGCATCGACACCCGCGCGATGAAAAAGAGGCAAGCATGACCAGGCAACGGCTTTCCTACGAAGGCGTCGCGGTGGCCGTGCCCATCACGGTGCCCTACGTGCGCTACTCCACGCGCACCGCGCACTGGTTCATCGGTCAGGCCATCGAGGCGCTGGTTCAGGCCAGTGGCGTGGCCAAGGAAGAGATCGACGGCCTGTGCCTGAGCAGCTTCTCGCTCGCGCCCGACACGGCCGTGGGCGTGACGCAGCACCTGGGGCTCTCGCCGCGCTGGCTCGACCATGTGCCCACCGGCGGCGCCTCGGGCGTGATGTGCCTGCGCCGCGCCGCGCGCGCCGTGCAGGCGGGCGATGCCGACATCGTGGCCTGCGTGGGCGCCGACACCAACCACGTCGACTCCTTCCGCCAGACGCTCGGCAGCTTCAGCAACTTCGCGCGCGATGCCAGCTACCCCTACGGCTCGGGCGGACCGAACTCGATCTTCGCGTTCATCACCGCCAACTACATGCGCACCTACGGCGCGAAGCGCGAAGACTTCGGCCGCATCTGCGTGGACCAGCGCACCAACGCGCTCGGCAACCCGAACGCGATGTTCAAGAAGGGCCTGACGCTGGACGAGTACATGGCCGCGCGCCCCATCTCCGACCCGATCCATCTCTTCGATTGCGTGATGCCCTGCGCCGGCGCCGACGCCTTCCTCGTGATGAGCGAGGAGCGCGCCCGCGACCTGGGCCTGCCGCACGCCGTGATCCGCGGCGCCATCGAACGTCACAACGCCTACGCCGAAGACCCGGTGATGGTGCAGGGCGGCTGGCGCAAGGACCGCGACGACCTCTATGCGCAGGCCGGCGTGCAGCCCGCCGCGCTCGATTTCGTGCAGACCTACGACGACTACCCCGTCATCGTGATGATGCAGTTCGAGGACCTGGGCTTCTGCGAGAAGGGCGAGGGCTCCGCCTTCGTGCAGTCGCACACCATGACCTTCGACGGCAGCTTTCCGAACAACACGAGTGGCGGCCAGCTTTCGGCCGGGCAGGCCGGTGCGGCGGGTGGATTCCTCGGCATGGTCGAGGCGATCCGCCAGTTGACCGATCAAGCCGGAGCGCGCGCGGTGCCCGACGCGCAACTCGGCCTCGTCGCCGGCTTCGGCATGGTGACCTACGACCGCTGCCTCTGTACGGGCGCGGTGATCCTGGGGAGACCCGCATGACGATGCCGATGATGCGCCCCCCGCGCAAGAACCCGGTGCTGCGCACCCGGCAGATGAACCTGCCGCCCGGCGCGCGCGGCCGCGTCGCGCTCGGCCTCACGGCGGCTGCCGCCGAAGGCCGCTTCGAACTGCAGACCTGCGAAGACTGCGGCACCGTGCAGTACCCGCCGCGCGAGGTCTGCCACAAGTGCCTTTCCGCGGCGCTGCGCTGGCGTGCACAGAGCGGCGAGGGCGAACTGCTCGGCAGCACCACGCTGCACCACAGCAACGATCTGTTCTTTCGTGAGCGGCTGCCCTGGCGGCTGGGCCTGGTGCATCTGGATGCCGGTCCGACGCTCATGGTCCACCTGCACGGCGAGGTCGGCGATGCGCCCACGCGCGTGCGTGTCGGCGCCCGGCTCGACCGCGCCGGCCAGGCCGTTCTCATTGGTTTTCCGAATGAAGGGAGTGCCCACATGGCCGACGACAAGATGCTTCGCGAAATGACCAGCGACCCCAAGTTCCGCAAGGCGCTGGTAACCGACGGCAAGACCGAGACGGGCCAGGCCATTGTGCGCGCGCTGGTGAAGGCCGGCGCCGACATCGTCTGGGTCGGCCATGCCGAACCCTGGAAGAAGATGGGCGACGGGCTGGACGACATCTCGGCGCTGCCGCAGGTGACGCTCGTGCCGCTGGACCTCACCAACGGCCGGCAGGTGACCGAGCTCGCGGGCTCCATCGGCGGCAAGGTCGACATCGTGATCAACAACGCCGAGGTGCATCGCACCTTCGGCATCGGCGCACGGCGCGGCACCGATGTGGCCAAGGCCGAGATGGACATCAATTACTTCGGCCTTCTGCGCCTGGCGCAGGAGTTCGGCCCCGCGCTCAAGGGCCGTTCGGCCGACGGAGCGACGGGCGCGACGGCCTGGGTCAATCTGCTGTCGATCTATGCGCTGAGCAACTTCCCGCCGCACGGCACCTTCAGCGCCTCGAAGGCGGCGGCGCATTCGCTCGCGCAGTGTCTGCGCGCGGAGATGCGGCCGGCGGGCATTCGCGTGATCAACGTGTTCCCGGGCCCTATCGACGACGAATGGAACCAGCACACGCCGCCGCCCAAGCTGGCGCCCACCGCATTGGCGAATGCCATCGTGAAGGCGCTGCGCGATGGCGTCGAGGACGTCTACCCCGGGGACGTCGCACAGGAGTGGCTGGAACGCTGGCGTGACAACCCGAAGGTGCTCGAACGCGAGCTGGCCGCAGGCGGCTGAGAACAGGAGCCACACGATGACGACAACCACCGAACTGATGTCCGCCGCCGAAATCCTCGGCGGCCTCGTGACAGCCATGGCCAGCGGTCGCATCCGCGTGATCGACCTCACGCAGACGCTCACGCCCGAGTTCCCGCAGATCGCGCTACCGCCCGAGATGGGCCAGTGCTGGCCCTTCCGCATCGAGGAAGTGTCGAAGTACGACGAGCGCGGGCCGGGCTGGTACTGGAACAACTTCTCCTGCGGCGAGCACACCGGCACGCACTTCGACGCGCCGATCCACTGGATCTCGGGCCGCGACCTGCCGAACAACTCGGTCGACACCATTCCCGTGCAGAACTTCGTCGCGCCGGCCTGCGTGATCGACTGCTCGGCCGATGTGCAAGGCAACGACGACTACCTGTTGAGCGTGGCCGACATCGAGCGCTACGAAGCCGCGCATGGCCGCATCCCGAAGGGCGCGTGGGTGCTGATGCGCACCGACTGGTCCAAGCGCAGCGACCCCGAGGCCTACCAGAACTTCGACGAGACCGGCCAGCACACGCCCGGCCCGAGCACCGAGGCCGTGCGCTTCCTGGTGGAGCAGCGCGACGTGCTGGGCTTCGGCTCGGAAGCCATCGGTACCGATGCGGGGCAGGGCTATCACTTGCGTCCGCCGTATCCGTGCCACTACTACATGCATGGTGCGGGGCGCTATGGCCTCCAGTGCCTGAGCAACCTCGACCTGCTGCCGCCCGCAGGCGCGGTGCTGATCTGCCCGCCTCTCAAGATCGAAAAGGGCAGTGGCAGTCCGCTGCGTGTGCTGGCACTGGTGGGAGCGCAGGCATGACGCCGAAGGTCGCGGCCGTCACCGGCGGCAGCGCCGGCATCGGCAAGGCGATCTGCGAAGACTTGCTCGCGCAGGGCTACGAGGTGGTGTCGCTCGCGCGCCGCAAGGCCGAGATCGACCACCCGAAGCTGCACAGCCTCGAAGTCGACCTGAGCGATCGCGCCGCCACGGGTGAAGCGGTGCGCGAACTGGTCGAGCGCTTTGCGCCGACCACCATCGTGCACAACGCCGGTGTGATCCGCGCGGCGCTGCTGTCCGAAGTGAAGCTCGACGATCTCGATGCGCTGGTGGACCTGCACCTGGGCTGCGCGATCCAGCTCGTGCAGGGCGCATTGCCCGCCATGCGCGCACAGCGCTTCGGCCGGGTCGTGCTGCTGTCGTCGCGCGCCGCGCTGGGTCTTGCGACCCGCACCAGCTACTCCGCGACCAAGGCCGGCATGCTGGGCATGGCGCGCACCTGGGCGCTCGAACTCGCGACGGACGGGATCACCGTGAACGTGGTCGCACCCGGGCCCATCCGCACCGACATGTTCTACGACGTCGTCGAGGCCGGCAGCGAGAAGGAACGCGCCCTCGCAGCCTCCGTGCCCGTCAAGCGCCTGGGCGAATCGGCCGACGTGGCACGCGCCGTGCGTTTCTTCGCCGACCCCGGCAACAGCTTCGTCACCGGCCAGGTGCTCTACGTCTGTGGCGGCACCAGTGTCGGCAGCCTGGCCCTCTAGTTTTCATTTCAGCGTTCGTTTCGTCTCGTTCAAAAAACATCACCTCTGGAGCATCGCCATGAAAGTCTTGAACCGATTCCGTGCCCTCGCAAGCATTGCCCTGGGCCTCGGCGCCCTGAGCGCCGTTGCGGGCGCGTGGGCTGCCGATCTCAAGGTCGGCTTCATCACGTCGCTCTCGGGGCCGGTGTCGTCGCTCGGCATTCCCTATGAGAAGGGCATGAAGGCCGCGCTCGCCTACAAGGCCGACCTCGGCGGCCGCAAGATCCAGCTGGTGCAACTGGACGACGCGTCGGACCCGACCACCGCCGCGCGCAACGCCCGCAAGATGATCGACGAGGACAAGGTCGACGTCATCATCGGCACCGCGGGCTCGCCCGGCGCGCTGGCCATCGCTGGCGTGGCGCGCGAGACGAAGACGCCGCTGATCTCCATCGCCAACGCGAACCTGCCGGGTGAAGAGGGCTCGTGGATGGTCACGCTGCCGCAGCCCGCGCCGCTGATGGTGAGCGCGGTGGTCGAGCGCATGAAGAAATCGGGCGTGAAGACGGTCGGCTACATCGGCTTTTCCGACGCATGGGGCGACCTGGTGTACGACGCGCTGCAAAAGAGCGCGGAGCCCGCGGGCATCAAGATTGTGTCGAACGAGCGCTATGCGCGCGCCGATTCCTCGGTGACCGGGCAGGTGCTGAAGATTGTGGCGCTGCGCCCCGACGCGGTGATCACCGGCACCTCGGGCACGCCCGGCGCGCTGCCGTATCTCGCGCTTTCTGAGCGCGGCTACAAGGGCCAGATCTACGGCATGCACGCGCTCATCAACCCCGACTTCGTGCGCGTGGGCGGTGCTGCCGTCGAAGGCCTTCTTGCGCCCACCGGGCCCGTGATCGTGGCCGAGCAACTGCCGAACGACAACCCCATCCGCAAGGTGTCGATGGACTTCCGCGCTGCCTACCAGAAGGCCAACGGCGCGCCGCCGACCGATGCCTTCTCGGCCTACACCTTCGACGCCTGGTTGCTGTACCTGGACGCCGCGCAGCGCGCGCTCGCCACCAAAGCCGAGCCGGGCACGCCGCAGTTCCGGCTTGCGCTGCGCGACGCGATCGTCAGCACCAAGGAGTTGGTGGGCACGCACAGCGTCTACAACTTCAAGCCGACCGACCGCTATGGATCGGACGAGCGCTCGCGTGTGGTCGTGAAGCTCGAAAAGGGCCAGTGGAAGCTGGTTCCCTGATGCAACGCACACAACACACGCCTCACGCTGGAGCAACATCAATGAAAAAGAGACTGGCCCGAATCCTCGGCGTCACCGCCGTCGCACTGGCCGCCGCACAGGCCATGGCCGCCGATCTGAAGATCGGCTTCATCAGCTCGCTGTCGGGTCCTGTCGCCGCACTGGGGGTGCCCTACGAAAAGGGCATTCGCGCAGCCATCGCCGAGCATCCCGAGATCGGCGGGCGCAAGGTGCAGCTGATCGTGCTGGACGACGCTTCGGACCCCACCACAGCAGGCCGCAACGCACGCAAGCTGGTGACGGAAGACAAGGTCGATGTGCTCATCGGCACCTCGGGCGTGCCGGGCGCGATGGCCATCGCCTCGGTGGCACGCGAACTCAACACGCCGCTGATCTCGCCCACGCCGGTGACCATCGCCGGCCCCGAAGGCGCGTGGACGGTGACGGTGTCGCAGCCGTTCCCGCTCATGGTCGCGGGCGTGGTGGACCGCATGCAGAAGTCCGGCGTGAAGACGGTGGCTTTCATCGGCTTTTCCGACGCGCTGGGTGACCTGGCTTACGACTCGCTGGTCAAGAGCGCGGCCACGGCCGGCATCAAGGTGGTGGCGAACGAGCGCTATGCGCGCAGCGATTCGTCGGTGGCGGGGCAGATCCTGAAGATCGTCGCCGCGCGGCCCGATGCCGTGTTCGCAGGCAACTCCGGCACGCCCGGCGCGCTGCCTTACATCGCACTCGCCGAGCGTGGCTACAAGGGCAAGATCTACGGCACGCACGGCCTCATCAACGCCGACTTCGTGCGCGTAGGAGGCGCTTCCATCGAAGGCCTGCAGGTGCCCAGCGGCCCTGTGCTCGTGGCCGACCAGTTGGCCGACAGCAACCCGATCAAGAAGGTCTCGATGGGCTTCCGTGCGGCCTACCAGAAGGTGAACGGTGCGGTGCCGACCGATGCCTTCTCCTCGTACACCTACGACGCCTACCTGCTGCTGGCCGACGCCGCCTCGCGCACCAAAGGCGAGCCCGGCACGCCGCAGTACCGCACCGCGCTGCGCGATGCCATCGTGAGTACCAAGGAGTTGGTGGGCACGCACGGCATCTACACCTTCAAGCCCGACGACCGCTACGGCTCCGACCAGCGCGGCGTGGTGATCGTGCAGATGAACAAGGGCCAATGGAAGCTGGTCCCCTGAAAGAAACCTGAGCGCCCGCTGATGACCAGCTACCGCTATCACCCCGACTGCATCGCCGCCCTGGTGCAGGACGACCGCGTGCACCGCGACCTGTACCTGAGCGAGGAGATCTTCGCGCTCGAACAGGAGCGCCTGTTCGCCAACACCTGGGTCTTTCTCGGCCATGCAAGCCAGGTGCCGGAGGCGGGCGACTTCGTGACGCAGGAGGTCGCAGGCCGGCCGCTCCTGATGGTGCGGCAGCCCGATGGCGCAGTGCATGTCATGTACAACCGCTGCGCCCACAAGGGCACGCAGCTGGTGACGGACGAGAGCGGCAACACCGGCCGCTTCTTCCGCTGCCCGTACCACGCGTGGACCTACAAGCTCGACGGCGCGCCACTCGGCCTGCCGCTGAAGAACGGGTACGAGGGCACGCAGCTCAAGGCCTGCGAATCGGGGCAGGGGCTTTCGGTGGTGAAGCATGTGAAGGTCTACCGCGACTTCGTATTCGTGCGGCTTTCCGACGCCGGCCCCACGTTCGAGGACTACTTCGGCGAGGTGCTCGGCGCGATCGACAACATGGTCGACCGCTCGCCCGAGGGCAAGCTCACCGTGGGCGGCGGCGTGCTGCGCAATATCGTCCATTGCAACTGGAAGATGTACCTGGAGAACATCAACGACACGGTGCACCCGATGTCGACGCACGAGTCGGCCACCAAGGCGGCCGAGGCGCTGTGGGAGGGCCATGCGCCTTCTGACCCCAAGCCGATGGCGATGGAGCAGATCCTGCCCTTCGGATCGGGCTACGAGTTCTTCGATAGGATGGGCGGGCGGGTGTTCGCCAACGGGCACAGCGTGCTCGGGGTGAACTTCAGCATCCATTCCAACTACGCGCAGTTGCCCGAGTACGAGGCCGCGATGCAAGCCGCGCACGGGGCCGAGCGTGCGGCCGACATCCTGCAGCGCTCGCCGCAGAACTCGGTCTTCTATCCCAGCCTGTCGGTCAAGGGCTCGCCGCAGGCCATCCGCGTGATCCGCCCGCTCGCCGCCGACCGCACGCTGATCGAGGCCTGGAGCTTCCGCGCGGCCGGTGCGCCCGCACTGCTGTTCGAGCGCGCGATGAGCTACAACCGGCTCGTGTTCTCGCCGATGTCGGTGGTGGCGCACGACGACGTGCACCTGTTCGAGAGCATCCAGCAGGGCCTGCGCGCCGGTGGCAACGAGTGGGTGAGCCTGCACCGCAACTTCGATGCGGCCGAACTCGCGCAGTCGACCATCACCACCAACGGCACGAACGAGTTGCTCATGCGCAACCAGTTCCGCGCCTGGGCGAAGGCGATGGCATTGGAGGTCGCGGCATGAACGACCCACGCGATTTCGTCGCCCACGAGGCCGCGCTGCTGGACGAGCGGCGCTTCGATGACTGGCTGGCGCTCTTCGCCGACGACGGCCACTATTGGGTGCCGCTGCTTGGTGCGGCGCAGGCCGATCCGTTCTCGCACAACTCGCTGGCCTACGAAGACCGGCTGCTGCTGCAGCTGCGCGTCGATCGCCTGAAGAACCCGCGCGCGCATTCGCAGCATCCCGCGAGTCACAGCCAGCATGTGCTACAGCCTTCGCGCATCGAGGAAGAGACCGACGGCGAAGTGCGCCTTCGCACGCCGTTCCTCTACGTCGAGGCGCGCGGCGAATCCCAGAGCCTGCTGAGCGGCACCGCCCGCCACCACCTCGTGCGCACAGCCTCGGGCTGGGCCATCCGTCAGAAGCGCATCGACCTGCTCAACGCCGCGCGCGCGTTGCCGGCGATCCAGTTGTTCATCTGAGTTACCTGTCCATTCCAACCATCCTCACCGGAGCTACGACATGAAGAGCCTGATGCTGACCTTGACGCGCGGTGCCCTCGCCGCGGCGCTGACCGCCTGTGGCGTTGCGAGCGTTTTCGCAGCCGATCTGAAGGTCGGCCTGAGCGTGTCGCTCTCGGGGCCGAACTCCTCGTTGGGCGTGCCCTATGCGAAGGGCATGCAGGCAGCGCTCGCTTACAAGCCCGAGATCAATGGCCGCAAGGTGCAGCTCATCGTGCTGGACGACGGCTCCGATCCGACCACGGCCGGGCGCAATGCGCGCAAGCTCATCGAGGAAGACAAGGTCGACGTGCTCATGGGTACCTCGGGCGTGCCGGCCGCCATCGCGATGGCGCAGGTCGGCAAGGAAGCGAAGACGCCGATGATCGGACTCACGCCCATCCTGCTCGATCCGAACGAGAACCCATGGGTCATGACGGTCGCGCAGCCCACGCAGCTGATGATCGACGCGGTGGTCGAGCGCATGAAGCGCAACAACGTGAAGACCGTGGGCTACATCGGCTTCACCGATGCGTGGGGCGACCTGGTGTACGACGCGCTCATGAAGGCCGCGCCCGGCGCCGGCATCAAGGTGGTGAGCAACGAGCGCTATGCGCGCGCCGATGCCTCGGTGACCGGCCAGGTGCTCAAGATCGTGGCGTTGCGCCCCGACGCGGTGATGACCGGCGGCGCCGGCACGCCGGGTGCGCTGCCGTTCCTCGCGCTGCAGGAGCGCGGCTACAAGGGCGGGGTGTACGGCCAGCACGGGCTCATCAACCCCGACTTCGTGCGTGTGGTCGGCGCGGCGGGCCAGAACGCACTGATGCCTACTGGCCCGGTGATCGTCGCCGAGCAGCTGCCCGACAGCTACCCGACCAAGAAGATCGCGACCGATTTCCGCGCGATGTTCCAGAAGGTCAACAACGCGCCGACCAGCGATGCCTTCTCGGCCTATTCCTTCGATGGCTGGCTGGTGTTTGCCGATGCCGCTTCGCGCGCGATGAAGAAGGCCGAGCCGGGAACGGCAGAGTTCCGCGTCGCATTGCGCGATGCGATCTTCAGTACCAAGGAAGTGGTGGGCACGCACGGCGTCTACACCTTCAAGCCCGGCAGCCTTTACGGCGTGGACGAGCGCGCCCGCGTGATCGTCAAGCTCGACAACGGCCAGTGGAAGCTGGCCCCTTGATCAACGCTCCCTTCCCGAAGAAGACAAGAAAAAAGATGAAAGCAACGCCTGAGGTTTTCCTATGACGTGGAACGTCGCGCTGATCCTCATCACAGACGGCCTGGCCAACGGTGCCGTCTACCTGCTGGCCGGGCTCGGGCTGGTGCTGATCTTTTCCGTGACGCGCGTGGTGTTCGTGCCGTTCGGCGACATCGCGGCCTTCGCGGCGCTGTCGCTCGCGGCCTTCGAAACCGGCCGCGTGCCGGCGACCATCGGCATGGTGGCGGTGCTCGCGGCGCTGGCGCTGGCGACGGAAATCGGTAGCCTGCTGCGGCGCGGCGAGGGCTCGCGCATTCCGAAGGCGGTGCTGATGTGGGGCGTGCTGCCCGCGATCCCGTGCGTGCTCGCATGGATCGCGGCGCGGCCCGGCGTGCCGGTCGCGGTGCACATTGCCGTCGCCGTGCTGCTGGTGGTGCCTATCGCGCCGCTGCTCGCACGGGTGGTGTTCCAGCCGATTGCCGATGCATCGGTGCTGGTGCTGCTCATCGTTTCGCTGGCGCTGCACTTCCTGCTCTCGGGCCTGGGCCTGCTGTTCTTCGGTCCTGAAGGTTCGCGCACCACGCCACTTACGAGCGCGGTGTTCACGCTCGGCGATGGGTTCACGGTCAGCGGCCAGGTGGTGCTGATGGTGGGCGCGGCGATCGTGTTGAGCGGCCTGTTCTTCCTGGTGTTCGAGCGAACGGTGGCCGGCAAGGCGCTGCGCGCCACGGCGGTCAACCGGGTAGGCGCGCGGCTGGTCGGCATCCGGCCGGTGCGCACGGCGTTGCTGGCATATGGCTGCGCTTCGCTGCTCGCCGGCCTCATCGGCGTGCTGATCGCGCCGGTGACGACGATGTACTACGACTCCGGTTTCATCATCGGCCTGAAGGCCTTCGTGGCCGCGATCATCGGCGGGCTCGTGAGCTACCCGATGACGGCCGTGGGCGCGCTCGCGGTCGGGGTGGTGGAGAGCTTTGCCTCGTTCTGGAGCGGCGCGTTGAAAGACGTGATCGTGTTCAGCCTGCTCATACCGGTGCTCATGCTGCGGTCCTTCATGGCCGCGCACTCCGAAGAGGAAGAAGACGAGGTGGACCAATGAACGGCAACCGCAAACGCATGGGCTGGATCGCCGCGGTGGTCGTCGTGCTCGCACTGGTGCCGGCGGTGGCGGGCAGCTTCACGGTCTCGCTGCTCAACGACATCGGCATCGGCGCGCTGGTAGCGCTCGGGCTGGTGCTGCTCACCGGTGTGGGCGGCGCGACCTCGTTCGGGCAGGCCGCCTTCGTGGGCATCGCGGCCTATGCGACGGCGTGGCTCACGACTGCACAAGGCATGTCGCCGTGGATTGGCCTCTTGTTCGCGCTGCTGCTCACGGGCCTTTCGGCGCTTGCCATCGGCATGCTCACGCTACGGCTCGGCGGGCACTTCCTGCCGCTCAGCACGATCGCGTGGGGCCTGTCGATCGCGATGCTGTTCGGCAATGTCGATGCGCTCGGGCGGCATACGGGTCTGTCGAACATTCCGGCGCTGCAGATCGCGGGCTGGTCGCTGGCCGATCCGCGGTCGATGTACTACCTGATCTGGGTGGTGGTGGGGCTCGCCTGCCTGTTCAGCCACAACCTGCTGCAGTCGCGCCCGGGCCGCGCGATTCGCGGGCTGCGTGGCGGCGCGACGCTGCTGGCGAGCGTGGGGGCGGATGCGTACCGCGTGCGCCTCACGCTCTTCGTCACGGCCGCGCTCTTCGCGGGGCTGGCGGGCTGGCTCTATGCGCACATGAACCGCTTCGTGAGCCCGTCGCCCTTCGACGTGCGCGCGAGCATCGAGTACCTGCTGATGGCGGTGGCTGGCGGGCTCGGGCAACTCGCGGGCGCGCTCGTCGGCGCCGCGCTGGTGCTGGTGCTGAAGAACGGCCTGCAAGACGTGCTGCCGATGCTCACCCAGCGTGCCGGGCAGCTGGAGGCCGTGGCCTTCGCCGCGCTCTTCATCCTGCTGCTGCACTTTGCGCGTGGCGGGTTGATGGGATTGCTGCGGCGCTGGACGCGTCGGCGCGGTGGCACGCAGGGTATATCGCGCCACGATGCACCGCCGGTCGATCCGCTGCCGCATCGCCAACTGCCGGCGCGCGGCACGCAGGTGCTGTCGGTGAATGGCGCGGTCAAGCGCTTCGGCGGGCTGGTGGCGGTGAACGACGTGAGCTTCGACGTGAAGGCCGGCGAGATCGTCGGGCTGATCGGGCCGAACGGCGCGGGCAAGTCGACCATGTTCAACCTGCTGACCTGCACGCTGCCGATGACCTCGGGGCAGGTGCGCTTCCTTGACCACGACATCGCCGGCATGCCGCAGCGGCAGGTGGCCCGGCTGGGACTGGCGCGCACCTTCCAGCACGTGAAGCTGCGCCCGCACATGAGCCTGCTCGACAACGTGGCGCTGGGCGCGCATTCGCGCACACGCTCGGGCATCCTGAAGGCGGGCCTGCGGCTCGATCGCAGGGAAGAGATGCAGATCCTGCAGGAGGCGCAGCGCCAGCTCGAACGCATCGGCCTCGGCGACCGCGCGCACGAACTTGCGGGCAGCCTGCCGCTGGGCACGCAGCGCATCCTGGAGATCGCGCGAGCGCTGGCTGCCGATCCGGTGCTGCTGGTGCTCGATGAGCCCGCGGCGGGCCTGCGCCGCAAGGAAAAGATGGCGCTCGGCGACCTGCTGCGCAAGCTGCGCGAAGAGGGCGTGACCATCCTGATCGTCGAACACGACATGGACTTCGTGATGAAACTGGTGGACCGACTGGTGGTGATGAACTTCGGCTCCAAGCTCGTGGAGGGCGTGCCGTCGGCGGTACGTGCCGACGAGCGTGTGCAGGCGGCTTACCTGGGGAGCGTTGTATGACCGCGATGCTGGAGATCGGTGACCTGCATGTTTCCTACGGACAGGTCGAGGCTGTGCGCGGTGTGTCGCTCGACTTGCAGCCTGGCCAGATCATTTCGGTGATCGGGCCGAACGGCGCGGGCAAAACCACGCTGCTGGCCGCCGCCATGGGGCTCCTGCCGTGCAAGGGCACGCTGCGCTTCGAAGGCGAAGACCTGCAAGGGCTCGATGTGGAGGCGCGCGTGGAGCGTGGCCTGTGCCTCGTGCCCGAGAAGCGCGAGCTGTTCGGTGAGCTCACCGTGCTCGACAACCTGCAGCTCGGTGCCTATGCCAAGCGGTTGCGCGGCGATGCGATGAAAAAGCGGCTGCAGTCGGTGTACGACCGCTTTCCGCGGCTGGCCGAGCGCCGCGCGCAGCGCGCCGACACGCTCTCGGGCGGCGAGCGGCAGATGCTGGCAGTGGGGCGTGCGCTGATGTCGGCGCCGCGCCTGTTGATGCTCGACGAGCCCAGCCTCGGCCTCGCACCGCTGATCGTGCGGGACATCCTCACTATCGTGCGCAAGCTGCGGGATGACGGCGTCTCGATCCTGCTGGTCGAACAGAACGCGCGCGCCGCACTCGAAAGCTCGGACGAAGGCTATGTGCTGGAGACCGGCGAGATCGCACTTTCGGGCGCCTCGGCCGAACTCGCGAGCGACCCGCGCGTGCAGGCGACCTATCTCGGAGGGGGCACGCACGATGACGAGTGAGGTGCGCGCACTGCCGCCGGCGCAGCGCACGCTGCCCGCAATGCTGCAGCGGCAGGCGGCGCTGTTCGGGGCGAGACCGCTGCTGCGGATCGCAGGGCGGCAGTGGACGCACGGTGACGCGGCAAAAGCGGCCGCGGTGCGTGCCGGGGCGCTCGCGCAGGCCGGTGTGGCGCGCGGTGACCGCATCGCGGTGATGTGCGGCAACCGCATCGAGTTTCTCGAAACCTTTCTCGGAGCCGGGTGGTTGGGCGCGTCGGTCGTGCCGGTCAACACGGCGTCGATGGGGCCGCAGATCGAATACTTTCTGGCCAACAGCGCGGCGAAACTGCTGGTGATCGAGGCGGGTTTTCTCGAGCGATTGAAGACAGCAGATCTCGCTCGCACGGCGTTGCGCGAAGTGTGGGTGGTGGGCGAGGCCAGCGCCGCGTGGGAGCCGCTCGTCGGCGTGCGTGTGTCGATCTATCCGCAAGGGGCGGAGGCCATCGCGTCTGCAGCGGTGCAGCCGGGCGACCCGCTGGCCATCCTCTACACCTCGGGCACCACCGGCCCGGCCAAGGGCGTGATCTGCCCGCATGCGCAGTATTTCTGGTGGGGCGTGAACAGTGCCGAGGTGCTCGGTGTCGGCCGCGACGACGTGCTGTGCACCACGCTGCCGCTCTTTCACATCAACGCGCTCAACACCTTCGCGCAGGCTGCGCTGACGGGGGCCGAAGTGGTGTTCGAGTCGCGCTTTTCGGCATCGGGCTTCTGGCCGTCGATGCGTGCGAGCGGTGCGACCGTGGTCTACCTGCTCGGTGCGATGGTGCCCATCCTGCTGGCCCAGCCCGAGGGCGAAGGCGAGCGCGATCACCGCGTGCGCATCGGGCTCGGGCCGGGCGTGCCGGCGGCGGCGGGGCAGGCGTTCAAGGCGCGCACGGGCGTGTCGCTGCTCGAGGGCTACGGCTCGACGGAAACCAACTTCGCGATCGCCACCGCGCCCGATTCGCCGCGCGGTGGCGTCATGGGCTGGCTGCGCCCCGGCTTCCAGGCCTGCGTGGCCGATGAAGACGACGTGGCGCTGCCGCCCGGCGAGGCCGGCGAACTGCTGCTGCGTGCGGACGAACCGTATGCCTTCGCGAGCGGCTACTTCAACATGCCGGAGAAGACCGTCGAGGCCTGGCGCAACCTGTGGTTCCACACGGGTGACCGCGTGGTGCGCGATGCCGACGGGGCGTTCCGCTTCGTCGACCGCATCAAGGACGCGATCCGCCGACGCGGGGAGAACATCTCTTCGTTCGAGGTCGAGCAGGTGCTGCTGAGTCACCCCGGCGTGGCCTCGTGTGCCGTGTACCCCGTGCGGTCCGAACTGGCCGAGGACGAGGTGATGGCCGCGCTGGTCGCGCGCGAGGGCGAGCGCATCGATCCGGTGGAGTTGTCACGCTTCTGCGAGGGCCGCCTGCCTTACTTCGCGGTGCCGCGCTACATCGACGTCCTGCCCGACCTGCCGCGCACCGAGAACGGCAAGGTGCAGAAATTCAAGCTGCGCGAGCGCGGCGTGGGGCCACAAACCTGGGATGGTCGGCCCGTCAGGCCGTAAGTCCAAGCGCACCGCGCCGCTGGACCTGAATGGCGGGCGTTTCATGCGGTGACAGCCCGGGTCGTGCAGCACCGTTAAAATGATTCAGAACTAAACAATTCAGGCATGCAATCAAATCTACTCATTGGCCGGCATGCGCTCGTGACCGGCGCTGCGCGCGGCATCGGTGCGGAGATCGCGCGAACCCTGGCGGCCGAGGGCGCCGTGCTGACCCTGCTCGGGCGCGACCGCGAGGCGCTTCAGCGCGTGGCCGATACGCTCGCCGGCAGTGGACATGGCGTGACTACCGCCGATGTGGCCGACCCGGAGGGCGTGCAGGCGGCCTTCGCGCAGGCCCGTGCAGCGCGAGGCCCGATCATCATCCTTGTCAACAACGCAGGTGCCGCCGAGAGCGCGCCGTTCCTCAAGACCTCGGTCGAGCTCTGGCAGCGGATGCTGTCGGTGAACCTTACAGGCAGCTTCTTGTGCGCGCAGGCCGCACTGCCCGACATGCTTGAAGCCGGTTGGGGCCGCATCGTCAACATCGCGAGCACGGCGGGGCAGAAGGGCTATGCCTACGTCTCGGCCTACACCGCAGCCAAGCACGGCGTGATCGGCCTCACGCGCTCGCTCGCGCTCGAAGTGGCGCGCAAGGGCATCACGGTGAATGCCGTGTGTCCGGGCTATACCGACACCGACATCCTGCGCAACAGCGTCGCCAACGTGGTCGGCAAGACCGGCCGGAGCGAGGCCGATGCGCTGGCGGAGTTCTCCAGCGTGAATCCGCAGAAGCGCATCGTGCAGCCGTCCGAGGTGGCCGACGCAGTGCGCTGGCTGTGCGGCGAGGGTGCGGCGTCGGTCACCGGCCAGTCGATCTCTGTTTCGGGAGGAGAAGTGACATGACACGCAACGACGCCTCGCATGCGGCACTGAGCGATGCCGAAGAACTCGGTCATGAAGCACGCGCCGGTCACGAAGACCACGCGATGCTCAAGCTGTGGCTGCGCATGCTCGCGAGCACCACGCAGATCGAGGCCGAGATCCGCCGTCGGCTGCGCGAACGCTTCGGCATCTCGCTCGCGCGCTTCGACTACATGGCGCAGCTCTATCGCTACAAGGACGGGCTCAAGATGCGCGTGCTGTCGCGCTACCTGATGGTGACCGGCGGCAACGTGACCGGCCTGACCGACGAACTCGAACGCGAAGGCATGGTGGCGCGCGCGCCCAGCCCCGACGACCGCCGCGCATGGATCGTGAGCCTCACACCCGCGGGGCGGCGCACTTTCGAGGCGATGGCGAGCGAGCACGAGCAGTGGATCCTCGAGATGTTCTCGGGCCTCGACATGAAGACGGTCAAGCAGATGCACAGCCAGCTCGGGCTGCTGCGCGTGCACGTGATGCGCGGCGAGGCTGCCGGCGAGGAGGGCTGAGCATGGGCGATGCCACTCATGTCGACCTGACGGCGGCAAGCACGGAGTTCCGGCGGCCGCGGCTGATCCGGTTCTCTGACTGCGACCCGGCGGGCATCGTGTTCTATCCGCAGTACTTCGTGATGCTCAACGGGCTCGTCGAAGACTGGGTGAACGACGGGCTCGGCCTGAGCTATCACGGGCTCGTGGCGCAGCGCCGCATCGGTCTGCCGACCGTGAAGCTCGAGGTGGACTTCCGCGCCGTGAGTCGGATGGGCGACCATGTGACGCTTGGCCTCACCGTGGAGCGGCTGGGTTCGCGCTCGATGACGCTGGCAGTGCGCTGCTTCGGTGCCGAGAGCGGCGAAGTGCGCATGCAGATGACGCAGGTGATCGTGACGACATCGCTCGAGACGCATCGAGCGGTTGCCATTCCCGACGACATGCGCGCGGCGATCCTGCGCGACGCACCGGCGTTGGCGAGTTGAACTTCAAGGCGTTGTGTCGGCGTCCTGCGCGTGTTTCTTCAGCCAGCCGCTGAGTTCTCGCTTCCCTTTGGCATTGGCCGTTCGCCACGCCTCGCGCGCGGCCGCGATGAAGCGCTCTTCCGCCGCATCGGGCACTTCGGAGGGCCGGTCTTCCTTGTCGAGCCAGCCGGTCTCCACATCGCAATGCCGCTCGATCTGCCGCGCGAGGTTGTCGCCGATGGGCCGAGAGCTCTTGATCTGGCTCCACATGCTGGGGGAGATTTCGATCTTCTTCGCAAAGGACTGGTCCAGCCCCTTGGCTGGCAGGCCGGCGGCAATGGCGCCCTCGAGAAAGCGGCGATGCAGCGCAAGGACATTGCGACGGCGCGCGACGGTGGTATTGGGCACTGTTCAAAAACAACAACAAGACAAGAAAAGATTGTCCCGGTTGTTGACGTCGCCGTAAACACTATTTACAGTTGCCTCACTCGCGGCTCAAGCCGTCCCTTTTTCCAACCCCTTACAGCCGACAGCGGCAATTTTTTACCAGGAACCATCGTGAACACCGCATTGACCCTCACCAACATTCGACCCGCATCGGGCCGGGCGTTCGTGCGCGTGTGGTCGTGTGGCGGTGGGTTCGACATGCCGTCGTCGAAATCGAATCTGCGCCAGAGCTACGTGCATGCCACGCAAACCGCAGCCCGCCTGCGCGTTGGCAAGTTCGAGGATCAGGTGCTACCGGGTGGAGGTTGCGCATAGGCGCATACCTTCCAAGCTCTCTCCAGCAGAGGCCCGGACACCGAAAGGTTTCCGGGCCTTTTTGTTTTGTTTTTTGCTTTTTGTGCTTTGCCATTTCGGGTGTGCCTTCACCACACCGCCAGAACCCACCGCGTAGACGGTCTGGCGGGATGTGCAGGAACTGATCCCTCCTGTGCAGCGACGTCGTACGGGGCAGCGCCCAGCGCGCTGTCCGTCGCGTGAGGACACAACCGAAATGGAAAAGCGGTCATTCGTTTTTTCGCACCGAACCCGAGCGGGACCGGGCCATTGCAGATGGTCCTTCCGCGGAAACCGGCCGCAAAGATTGGGCGGCGCCGGAACTCGTAACCGGACACTTTTTGTTTTCATCTCGCGTTAGCTCAATGGATCAGAGCACTTGCCTACGAAGCAAGGGGTTGCACGTTCGAGTCGTGCACGTGGGGCCATTTTTGTTTTGCTGTCACCACAACCAAGGAGTCACCATGCGCAAGCGCAACACCCCGATCCGGATGATCATCGTGCGCCCGGCCCAGCCGCGTAGCCGCATGGTGCTCGCTTTGCTTCGCCGTTTGGGTATTGGCGGCGATGCGCGTCGCGTGGCAGCGGACCCATCCGCTTCGCTTGGCCATTTGCGCTTGCGTGAGTGCCTCGATCTCGACCAGCGCGTGCGCGAAATGGGTGAGTGGTAGCCGACCGATCGGTTTTCTCTCTACGGTGTGCGTAGCTCAATGGCAGAGCCGCGGGTTGTGGTCCCGCTGACGACGGTTCGATTCCGTTCGTGCACCCCACCTCATCTTTTCTTCTTCAACCCATTCATCCATCGCCGCAAAAGGAGGCGAGCCACCATGCACCCTCACGTCCTGCAACTCGATATTCAGGGCACGCCGCAAGCCTGGATTTCGCTGGAGCAGGCGGTGCTGCACTACGCCACCGAATCGGTCGCGTGGGAAGACGGCGACCTGCCGCTGGCCACGCTGCGCGGCGGTTTCAACGTGGCGCGCGGTGTGCAGTCGCGCATCGACGTGGCACCCATCATTGCGCTGCGTGGCGCCTCGAGGATCAACCTGTTCGACGTGGTGCCCAGCGTCACCAAGGGCAAGCTGGTGCGCCGCGACCGCCACACCTGCGCGTACTGCGCGGGCGTGTTCCTCGAGCGCGATCTGCAATGCGAGCACGTGCTGCCCGAATCGCGCGGCGGTCCGTGGACTTGGACCAACCTGGTGAGCGCGTGCGCCGTCTGCAACAACAGGAAGGCCGCGCGCACGCCCGAGGAAGCCGGGATGCCGCTGGTGTATCTGCCCTATGTGCCGAGTCGCTTCGAGAACTTCCTGCTTGAAGGCCGCAACATTCGCACGGACGTGCACGAGTGGTTGGCGAGGCGGCTGCCCAAGGGCTCGCGGCTTCAATGAGAGGGATGGGGCTGCGCACTGGCTTGACGACCCTCATGAAAAAAGCCCGCTGTCGTCGGACAGCGGGCTTTTCATTGTGCGGATGGAACGTTCAGCGCCCGACGCCGAAGAATCGATAGGCGATCACCCCTGCAGCCGCGAGGCCGCCGACGATGATGCAGAGCACTTTGGTGACCCGACCATTGCCGCGCCTGGAGCGACCCCAGTGCTCCGGCCCGATCAGGTCGATGGGGACGGTGGGTTTGCCTATGTCGGAAGCCTTTTCCATGGGAGAAATATAGCGCAGGCCGCAAATCACTTTGCCGGGCCAGTGGATTGTGTTGTCACCGGACATCGCCGTTCGCACTGGATGGAGGAGAGCAAAAAATAACCCGCCGAAGCGGGTTCAACGAGCTTTTTCTGCTTCGATGTGATGTCCCTGAAATCCTGATTGTTGTGCTGTGTGACAGCGGGTACAAGATGCCATGTCATGCACCGGACGTTGTGGAGATGGGCCACCGTCAACCGAAGTCGTCATTTGTAAATGTGAAATAGTGCATATATGAACCAAGAAATCATCCTCGAGAGTTTGACGCGCGCACTCGACAGCTGGATCCGCCATGCCTCGGCGGAGCAGCTCTGGCAGGTGCATCAGGCCGGTGGCCTCGGCGCCGCCATTCACGCGGAGGGCGACATCGTCCAGGCGCGCGTCACGCTCGGCGGGCCGCGCAACGTGCTGTCGGACATCGGCAAGACGGATGGGCGACTTCCGGTCACCGAGGCGTTTCTCGGCAAGCGCATTGCGGCCTGGGGCACGCCACCGCCGCAAGGCAGCCCAGAGCGGGAGCAATGGTTCCTGTCGAACGAACTGGCGCAGACGCATGCGCGGCAGTACTTGGTGGCCGAGGTCGGCGAGAAGCGCGATGTGCTCGTGCGCTTTGTCGATGACTGGATCGCTCGCAACGGCTGAGCAGATTCGTGCGATGCCGCCAGACAAATAAAAAAGCCTGCTACCGGTGAGGTAGCAGGCTTTTTCAGCGTTTCCGCCATGTTGGTGGTGGGCCCTGAGTGACTCGAACACTCGACCTACGGATTAAGAGTCCGACATTTCTGTACTTCACTGACGATACTGACGATCTTCCGAAGGAGGTGGACCTTACAGAGGGAAAAAGCACGGTCAGAACTGTCTATTTCATCCACTTCATGCCCCCCTAGACTGTCACCAGCCTGTCACCGAATTTAGAATGGTGACAGTCGTTATCACACAGGAAGAGGCCGTATGGCAGATGGAGCAGCAACCCCGGGGCAGGTAATCAATGGGCTGAAGCCGGGCGCCTTTGCGTCCTTAGGGAAGGTCGGCGTCGGCGCCGGAACGGTAGAGGCACGCAAGCTGGGCGGGGGCGACGTGCACGTCTATTGGCGGTTCACGCTGGCCGGGAAGACCACGCGCGTCCCGATCGGCACCTACGACTCAAGCGCGCCCCCGAAGTCCGTCGAGCCCACGACCAAGGGCTACTCGATACGCGCCGCATTTCGAGCGGCAGAGGCCATGGCGAAGGAGCATCGAGACAGCGCCGACGAGGGAGGCTACGCGGTGCTGCAAGAGCGCCGCCGGGCCGAGCGCGAACTCGCCGCCCGGACGCAGGCGGCTGGCAAGGAGCACACGTTCTACAAGATGTTGGAGGCCTACTGCGACTATCTGAAGGGCCTGGGCCGCGGATCGCACGTCGATGCGCGCAGCATCTTCAAGTTGCACATCAAGGGCGCGTGGCCGAAGCTGGCCGACAAGCAGGCGGGCGAGGTCACATCGGAGGAGGTTGCCGACGTGATGCGAAAGCTGATCGAGAGTGGCAAGGACCGGACGGCCAACAAGCTGCGGAGCTACGTGCGAGCGGCGTTTCAGGTGGCAAAAGCGTCGAGGTCGAAGGCGAGCATTCCGGTGGCATTCAAGAGCTACGGCATCACGACCAACCCGGCCGCGGACACTGCGCCGGACGAATCGGCGAACCGGGCCGACAAGAACCCTCTGACTGGCGACGAGATGCGCAGGTACTGGGGTGCGATCAAGCACCTCGACGGCACGAAGGGCGCGGCGTTGCGTGTGCATTTGCTGACTGGTGGGCAGCGCATTCGGCAACTCGTCGTCGTGATGACGGCTAGCGTGTCCACGGACAGCATTCTTCTGTTCGATGGGAAGGGGCGACCCGGCAAGCCAGCCCGGCCGCACCTCGTGCCACTCATTCCGGCCGCGGCGAAGGCCATGGCGGCGCTGAAGCCTGCCGGCGTGTACGCGATGTCCACCGACGGCGGTGAAACGCACCTGAGCCCCACAACGCTCGCAAACTGGGCCGTCGAGGCCGCAGGCGCCGCAGAGCCGCCTATCGAGGGGTTCAACGCCAAGCGGATCAGGTCCGGCGTCGAGACGCTTCTGGCAAGTGCGCGCGTGTCCCGCGACGATCGGGGCCGCTTGCAAAGCCATGGCGTCGCGGGTGTGCAGGCCAGGCACTACGACGGGCACGAGTATCTCGACGAGAAGCGCGCCGCTCTCGAAACGCTGCACCGTCTCCTGGAGGGCAAGGGCGCCGGCAACGTGGTCAAGATGCCGGTCGCGAAGAAAGCCGCGTAGAGCAGGGCGGCATGACCTTCGCCGATTTCATAGCGTCCACGCGCGCCTCCATCGCTGCCCGCGAGCGACGAGCGGATCAGCGATGGCTGCGAGACGTGATCGCCGGCCGCGCTGATTTGCTTTCGGCAGGCGTGTTTCCTAGGATGGAGCCGCTCTTCGCGAAGTACGACGCCGATCCCGAAATGTCGGCGCTGCTCGAACGCGCCGCGAACGCCTATGCCGACTTCGCGGTGTCTGCTGCATGTTGGGCGCTGGCGTCTGGCGTGATCGAGGATGCGCGGCGCAGCGCGCGGGGCCCCTGAGCGAGCCTGAACGCCAACCTTCCCGTCAGCCCGCTTCGGCGGCCATGCCCGCGACCACCGCTGGGCGCGTCGAAGCGATGACATTGGTATGCTTGACGAGGTTATCTTGACAAGATAACCTAAGGCCATCATCAAACTTTGGGCCAAGCATGTCAGCCACAACCAATCCAGAACTTTTGCAGCGCGCGATGGCCGCTTACTTCCGCACTGGCGGCGATCAGCAGCCTTCTTCCGCGAGCCGCGTCGCGGAGCTTGACGGGCACACGTACGTGATCCTGTCGAATGTGACCGGCCTCCTGGCGATCTACCGGCACCGCAATGACGGTCAACTCAAACGGCTCAAGCGCTGGCCGGTGGAACTGAGCGTGGCGAGCGTTGTCGATGACGGCGCGGACCTCCTGATGCAGGCGGTCAAGCTCGCGGACAGATTGATCGCCAAGGCCGGCAGCGCGGACAAAGCGGACCTGACGAACCTGCGCAAGCTCATCGCGACGGCTGGTTTCACACTCGACTCGACGGACGCGAGCGCTGGCGAAGACCTTCGCGCAGTCTGGGGCCTTGCATGACTTTGACTATCAAACTGCGGGCCCGCCAGCGCGACTTGCTGTACCGCCATCGCGGCTTCAGCCAATACGAAGAGCAGGACATCGTTCAATTCGATCGAGAGGTGCTCGAAGTTCTCGCCGATTCCGTGGTCGCCAGAGCCACCCCGACTTCTGAGTTCCAGCAACTCGCAAATCAAGCTGTAGAGCGTGCCATTGCCGCCAACGCGCTTCCCAGCCGCCCGAAGAAAAGGCCGAAGGAGCGCATCCTGGACGATGCCAAGAAGCGGTCCGCCGTCAGCAAATTTCTCGAAGGCCGGAAAGAAGGCGGCACCGTCGAAGAGGTAGCAGCCGCTGTTGGCGAACAAGTCCGAGGTAAGAATGGAAAGAGCGTGGACGCCAAGACCATTCAGCGCTGGGTGAAGAAGGCCGGCATTGAGGCGCGCGCGCCCTCCCCAGAAACCGCCTCCGTTACCCCTGAGCAGGTTGCGTCCGATATGGGTATTAATCCTGGCTTGCCCACGCCAGATACCCCTTGGGTCCTGCAAGTGATCGAGCATGGTCCGGCGAATCGCCCGATCGGCGCCTCGGTCAGCGACCTGTCCAAAGCGCCTTGGCTCACTCGCAACGAAGAAGCCGATCTGTAGGGGCCGGGCAGCCCAGGCTACGGACAATAAGTAGCCGACTTTCTGTCATCGACGCGGCCGTTCATCGCCGCGAAAGTCCACTCCATCAGCCCCGTCGGAGTGGACTTTCTGGAAATTCCAGACCACTCCATCAACCAAATTGGAGTGGTCATGAGCACCAAAGAAAAGCAAGTTCCCCGTCCTATTCGCATGGCGCCCGTGCGCAACAAGACCGGCCTCTCGCATGGCAGCGTCTACGCGCAGATGGAGAAGGGACTGCTGCCGAGCAGCATCAAGATCAGCGAAAAGAGCGTCGCTTGGCTCGAACACGAGATTGATGAGGTCGTGATGGCCCGCGTCACCGGTAAGACTGACGATCAAATTCGCGCTCTGGTGAAGAAGCTCGAAGCGGATCGCGCCGCGCTGGCCGCTTGAGGGGGAACGCCATGCCGAACCCCAAGCGCAAGCCGCGCGACCCCAAAAAGAAAGGGCCGCCCCCCGCGAAGAAGACGACCCCGAAGCCGACCAAGAAGACCGGCAGTGTGCAGAACAAAACCCGTGGCAATGATCGCCGCGCACAAGCCGCAAACGACACGCTTTTTCCCAAGGTCAAGGCGCGCCCGCTGAGCACGGCGCAGCAGCAGCATTTGACGATGGAAGAACTGCGCGCCAGCGAATGGGTCACGACCCATACGTTGAGGGCGGTGGGGGTGCACCACCCTGCGGGCCGCCTGAAGGAGCTTCGCGACCGGTACGGCTTCGACATCGAGACCACGCTTGTTGATAGCTGGGACTCCGACGGCTTCAAGCACTGTCGTGTCGCGCGGTACCGCCTCGTTGGCCATCCGCAACTCGGCCTCGACTTCGGCCGCGAAGCTGCGAACGATCCCGTCTCGCCGAAGAAGGGCTCGAAGGAATGAGCCCGACCACCCACGCCACGAGCGCCAAGGAACTCACCACCCTGGGCGCGCGCCTCGCGCTGGCCGGCGGACAGCTCAACGTCGAAATCGGCCTCGATGGCCGCACGCGTTATCTCGTCGAACTGCGTGGCCGCGTGCGCACGCTTGACGACATCGGCCAGATTGAAATCCTCGCCGATCTGATCGAGGGCTCCAATGGCCCGCATTAGAAGCATCAAGCCTGAGTTTTGGACTTCGGAGCAGATCATGAATCTGTGCCCGCTGGCCCGCCTCGCCTTCATCGGCCTGTGGAACTTCTGCGACGACGGCGGCAATCACCCCGCCAGCGCGCGCACGCTCAAGGCCGAAGTGTTCCCGGGCGACGACGCGCTGACCTCGATTGAGGTTGATGGCCTGGTTGCCGAGATGCTTGCGCAGGGCCTGCTTGTGGCCTATGAGGCAGGCGGCAAGTCCTACTGGCACACCGTCGGTTGGCACCACCAGCGCATCGACAAGCCGACGATGAAGCATCCTCCGTTCGCACCTTCCGCGACGCCGGCTCGGCTACCCGCTGGAGATGATTCGAGGAGTTCTCTTGGAGTCCTCGACGAGGAATCGACGAATGCTCTCGGAGCCCTCACCCCCGGAGTGGAGGGGAAGGGAGACGAAGGGAGGGGAGACGATGAAGATGGTGAAAGCTCTGCTGCCGCAGAGCCCTCGTCGGCCGGCGACAACTGTCCTCATCAGCAGATCATCGACCTGTACCACGAGTTGCTCCCGACCGCACGCCGCGTGAGCGAATGGACGCCAGCACGCCAACAGGTGCTGCGTGCACGCTGGCGCGAGAAGCCCGAACGCCAAAAGCTCGATTGGTGGCGTGACCTCTTCGAGTACATCGCGAAGTCCGACTTCCTGTGTGGCCGCACGACGCCGACGCCCGGCCGCCCGCCCTTCTACCTGAGCCTCGACTGGCTATGCACCAGCAGGAATTTCCTGAAGGTCATCGAGGGTGCATATGAAAACTGATCCGCCCGAGAACCTCATTCCCGAGGCGCTGTCGAGCGAGCAGGCCGAGCAGTCGATCATCAGCATCGTCCTCGGCTGGCAAGCGGCGGTCGAGTCGATCGAGTTCCTCAAGCCCGAGCACTTCTCGAAGCCGTACACGCGAGCGATCTACACCGAGTTGCTCAAGCAGATCAACGACGGCAAGGGCGCGAGCGTGACGACGCTTCATGACGCGGTGCATTCGGTCATCTCGCTGGAAGACCTGCACGCCATTGCGCAGAGCCACGACTTCAGCGCTGGCGGCGTGGTGCGCCTCGCGCAGACGGTGGTCGATCGTGCCCGTGCGCGCCAGTTGCACGCCGTTGCCGCCGCGATTGGCGAGATGGCATTCGAGACCACGCCCATCGCCGGTCGCATCGACCGTGCGCAGGCCGAGATCGCGAAGCTACAGACCGTGGAAGACGATGGCGACTGGGTGGACGCCTACAGCGCCGCGCTGCGCCACACGGCCGTGCTGGAGCGGCGTGAGTCCGGCGAAGATCGCGGCATCACTACGGGCCTGACCGACCTCGACGAGTACCTCGACGGCGGCATGCAGCGTGGCAGTCTGATCGTTTTCGGGGCTCGCCCTTCGATGGGCAAGACAGCCATCGCCTTGACCATCGCCCTGCACGCCGCCGAGACGCACCACGTGGGCTTCTTGTCGATGGAAATGTCCGAGGCCGACATCATGGATCGTCAGACGGCCGTGCTCGGGCGACTCAGCATGAGCGCGATCAAGCGCCCGAAGAAGGCCCTCGACTTCAGCCGCGTGCTCGACTCGGTGGAACTCGCCAAGTCGCGCAAGTTCTTCTTCTCCGACAAGGGCGGCTTGAACATCCTGCAGGTGCGCAGCAAGGCTCGCGCCCTGAAGCGCCGGCACGGACTTGACGTGTTGGTGCTCGACTACATCGGTTTGATGTCCGGCCTCGACTCGCGTCAGCCGAGGGCCTACCAGATCGAGGAAATCAGTCGCGGCCTGAAGGCCCTCGCCAAAGAACTCGACATCGTTGTCCTGTGCCTCGCCCAGGTGAATCGCAACTCGACCGAACGCGCCAATCCGATTCCTGGCCTGAGCGACCTGCGGGACTCCGGCGCCATCGAGCAGGACGCCGATGTCGTCGCCTTCATCCACCGGCCAATCATGACCGACCCGACGAAGACCGATTTCGCCAACTACGGCGTGCTGCGCATCGCAAAGAACCGCCAAGGCCGGTGCGGCGACGTGCATCTGCACTACGAGGGTGAGCAGACGCGCTTCACGGCGTGGGGCGGCCCGCCCCCGACCGAAAGCCGAGCCAGCCCGCCCGCCAAGGGCTTCCGTGGCAAGGCCTGACGACATGACCGAGCACCTCCACCCGCAACAACCTCAATTCAACCCAGCCAGCACCACCATGACCGACAACATCAGCACCAGCGCCGCCGAACCATCCGGCCACGCCAACTTCACGCAGGCCGAGCCCGGCACCATCCACTCATCGCGGTACTGCGGGAACTGCTCCCATCTGCGCTCCGACGTTGATGCGGATGAGCACCCGGAAGGCATGTGCGGCCGCTTTGGCTGGGACTTGCTCAACGAGGACATCGCGCGCTGCACCGGCCACCAGACCGACGGCGAGAAGGTCATCAATCTGCACCGGCCTGCGCGGGCCATGGATGCTCCGACCGAATGGGGAACGTCGGCAGCGTACCTTGACACCCTGGCAGAGGTGCTCCGCTTCAAAGAAGCCGGAGACACGAAATCGCCCGACTTCCTCAATTCCATGTGCGAGTTGATCGAATCGGCGCCCCAGAGCTACTTCGACGGGCTCGATGCCATGCAGGCCGGCGCCGCCGCCGAGTGGCGGACGTGGGCGGTCGGCCATCGCGCGTGGCTGCAAGGCCAACAGGACCGGATCGACTACCCCGATTTTTACCAGGGGCTGAAGGAGATCGGTGAAGCGATCGCCTTGCATGGGGAAGACGCCGTGCACGGCAGCCCCGAGTACGCCGACCTGTTCGCCGACCTAATGCTCTGCGCACCGCCGCGTTTTAAAGCAGAGGCCGACCGCATTCTGGGACCGCTTATCCCCAAGGCCACGCACGTCAACGACAACGGCGAGCCGGTGTACGCCGTCCAGCAGATCGCCGAAAAGCTTGGTGTGCCGATCGAGAGGGTCGAAGCCGACATCGAGCGCTTCATCGCCCCGGAGCGCCTGCATCGCGGTCCGACCCATCCGATTCAGTGAGAAGGACCAGCAAATGAACATCACCGCCACCATGACCGCCAAAGCCCCGGAAGTCGCGTCAAACGTCTTCGACTGGCAGCAGCACCGGGTCGCCACACCGGAGCCGCTTCCAATTCCGTCGATGCCGGTTATCGCCGAGATCGAGGCCCCAGCCGAGTCCGATGCGTACGCTTCGCCTGCAGCAGCGGGCGATCCGTTCGCGGGCCTTGTGCCGAACGCTGCCCGCGCCGCACAACCTGCCGCGAACGACGACACTGCCCCGGCCGATCAAGTGGAGCCCGCTCTGGGACAGAAACGCAAGTCCGCCAGGGTCAAGAACGCGGTGTTCGAGGGCCGCGCCGAAATGCAGCTTCGCCGTATTACCTCTGAGCGCCTGATCCGGGCTCGCGAGGCCAGTGGCTACGGCCAGCGAGAAGCTGCCAGCGAGATGGGCTATGAAACGCCCGCTCAGCTTTCGCAATGGGAGTCGGGCCGCCGCTTCCCGCCGACGAGTGAGTTGATCAAGCTCGCGAACTTGTACCTCGTGAGCATTGATTTTTTGCTGGGTCAAGCTCCGGAAATGCATCGCGACCACGCCGCCGGCCTGCGCACTTCGATGCTGCGCGGTGTGCGCACTCAACTGAGCCGCTGCGCGGAGGTAGTGGTTGCGGAAGTCAGTCGGCACGCACGCTTGGCTGGGGTTGACTCGGGGAGCAGGGAGCAATTCATCGCAGCGGGTGCCGAGCTGCTCGACGCCGTGCGGGGCCTGGAGCGCCTCAATCGCGGCTGCATCGACGACATGCGCGGCGGCGCGACGCTGGCCTTCAAGTCGGAGGCCTTCGAGCAAGCCCTCCATGACGCGAGGCGCCATCAGCGTCTCGCCCAAGCACTCGACAACGACCTGCGTGAGCGTCTCGGCCGCCTGCCCGACGGCGACATCGACCTCGGCGTAGAGGCCTGATTGATCACTTCCGCCGTTGGCGGAGGTCCATCCCGAGGCATGCGACGCCCTTCGCGCAGATCGGGAAAGTTAGACCCAGTCGAACGTCCAAGCCGCACGACCATGCACAGACCGCAACTCACGAGCACCAACCAATGCAACTTAACAGCCCCGACGACGACCTGCTCGATAGCACGCAGGTCAGCGCCGAAATGCTCGGCGGGCGCATCAAGCCCCGCACGATCGATTCCTGGCGCAGCCCCAGCCGCGCGCAGCCGCTGCCGTTCGTGAAGGCCGGCCGCAGGTGCCTCTATCGCCGCAGCGCCGTCCGCGAGTGGCTGGCGCAGAACACCAGCGCGCCCAAGGTCTGACCCGAATGTGCGCAATCGCCATGCTGCTCGCCGTCACCCGCGCTCACTGCAGCGCCAAGACGCCCGCCAGCCCCGCCAAGCCCCTCAATCCGTCGGCCCGGTGCACCACCAGCCCCATCCATACCGCGCTCGCCAAAACCCGCCTCAAGGACCAACCCGTGCCCACCTTCGCAAAAAGCCCCCTCGCAGACGCCGATGACATGAGCGCAGCGACCATAGACGCGATCCTCGCCGTCCATGCCGATGGCGAGGTCCAGCGCCAAGCTGCTGTAGTCCGTGCAAAGCTTCTTCACGTGATCGAGTTCGCCGCGCTGCGCTCCGAAATCGCGGCGGCCGTCAGGGCCATCGGCACGCACTCGACTGACGACCTCACGCCGGCCGGTGTCGTCGCCGTCCTGCGCCAGCGCGCCGCCGAGCTGGATGACACCCTCGACGATGCCCGCGCAGATCGCGACACCCATGAGGCTGTTCGTAAGGCCCGCATGGCCCGCATCGAGCCCCTGCGCCGCGAGGTTTCGCAAAGGCTCACGGTCCTCGCCAACGAACGCGAACATTGCTTCGTTCGCCTGGACGCTAGTCGCCGCGCGTCGACGATGGGGGGCGTCGGCGGAACGATGCGCCATGCCAACCTGCTTGCGGCGGGCCTGACCAACGAACAAATCAATGCTCTCGGCCCGGCGGCCCAATCTTCCACTGAGCAGGAAGCCGCCATCCGGGCGCGCATTTTCGAGATCGATGCGGAGCTGGCTCCCCTCCGCTCGTACGTTGCCAGCAGCGATGTCACGCAACTGGCCGCCCTGGGCCTCGACGCCCTGATCGCGCAGGCTCACCCTGATCGCGACGGCGCCGAGGTCACCGCATGACGACCCGCAGCCCGACCGAACTCCGCAAGCGCGGCCCGCAGCCCGGCGTGTCACGTGGGCAATACAAGCCCCGCGCCATCAAGGCGATCGAACCGCAGACGCCAGAAGAGCTTGCCACACTGGATGCGGGCACGCGCGAGTACTGGGGTGACCTCTACGACCGCAACGCCAAGGTCTTCGCCCGCGAACTAGGCCGGACTGTTTTCGTGCGGACCTACCTGCCGCCCGCGCCCGAAGGCGATGGCACCGCGAAGACTTGCTCCCGCTGCGGGCTTGATTGGCCGCTGGACCATTTCAGCCCCAGCCGTGGCGGGCGCCTCGGTGTGAAAGCTGCGTGCAAGTCCTGCTGTGCGAAGTACGCCCGCGAGCGCGCCAATAACCCAGAAGGCAAGGCAGCTCGCGCACGTGCGGACGCCAAATTCCGCGCCCACCTCGCAGCCGAGGAACGCCGGCTCAAGGAAAAGGCCGCATTCATCGAAACCGCCAGCAAAACCCCTGCGGGCCGGGCGCTCCTGGCCGCCCTCGGGATGATCCAAGGGACGCATCAGGAGGGTGGGAAATGCTAAGTTTTGTTAACCTCTTTCTAAGAATCATTGAAATTGACTATCGGGCGTCTCGGCGCGCCAAGCTGCCGGATCAACCCGGAGAAAAGCTGACAAAGGCGAACTTTTCGCGTCGTTCTTCGCGCGGGCAGGAGGCAATGTCATGAGCGGCATCCGCGTCGGAAACGCCGAGTCCGCGCTGAATCGACTGCGCCAGCATGATCTTGAGAGGCGCCGTACCGCCACGACGATATTGAGCCCGACGGCTGTAGCGGGGAAGACCTCGCCGGCCAAGGTTCTGTACACGACGCTCGGCGGGGTCGCGCGGCCGATAACTCAACAAGACCTCGCCACATTTCGCACTCGCATCGCCGAGGTCGGCAAAGACCTGCGCAGCGGCGTCACGGCTGCGGAGGCGATCAACCTGAGTCGCCCGATCGACCGAGAAAGGGCCAACAAAGAAATCCGCTACGCCGTGCCGACGCTGGTGCGCGGTGGTGAGGTTCGCTTCCTGACGGACAGCGGCCCTCAGAGCAAGGTAACGCGCCACCATACGCGCATCGAGTTCGTGAACTGGTCCGCAGCAATTGCTCGACCGGCGACCGCGCTGCAGTCGGCCACGTGGCTCTGCCGCGAAGGTTCGCTGCGGCTGGAGTGCCAATGCGAGGCCTTCACGTTCTGGGGCTTCAGGTACATCGCGTCGATCGGAGGCTATGTCCTGGGAAGAAAGGAATCGGCCTATCCAAAAATACGGCAGCCGACCCTGGCCGGTTGCCTCTGTAAGCACCTGATCCGTACGCTCACGACGTTGCAGGCCGACACCATCGTCCGCAAGCGAATAGCGGATGCAATCGAGGGTGAGCGCCGTCGCCTTGACATGCCGACGCGCGCAAAGCCCGTTGCGGTGCGCGTGACGCAGGCGGAGGCAGATCGAATCACGACGGGCCGTTCACGCCGCATCGTGGTCAATCCCGGTCAGCGCGGTGCCAAGCTTCCGCAGCCGGCCAGTGCGAGCGACATCCAGACCGCGCTCAGGGCGTTCACCGGCAAGCGCGATATGAACAGTGTCGCTATCGCGCGCGCGCTGCAGAACCTGCTCGCTGCCCAGCAGAAGGCGGTACGGCCGTGACCACTGACCAGAACCTCCAGGGCCGCGCGGCGCGCCTGCTCGCGCTCATGGCAATCAGCCGTGCACGCCGCGCTTTGATCCCTTCCATCAACCCTCAAACGCCCGCAAGGCGCCAGACCATGCCCTATCGTGAACCCGAGCCGACCAACGAAGTAAAAACTATCGCCGCCGACCTGCTGCAAAGCATCGCACTGGGCGCTAACGGCACACCCTTTGACAGCAGCACGCCCGAGGGGCTCGACCAGCTGCTCGATGCCGAAGCCGAGGGGCACGCGCAGCCCGAAATCGTGAGTCATGGCTCGTTGCGCTTTCGCGTGATCGACGGTGATCCCGTTGAACTCGCGGTCGCGTGCGGCGCGATCGAAGAAGGCGCACCGCCCTCCCTTGCGCTGCTTGTTGAGTTCGCCGACGACGAAGGCGCACCGCATCCTTCCACGGGGCAATACCTGAACGTCGCGACTGACGAGCCGGGAGTGAGCATTCTGTTCCGCATTTGGATCACGAGCGCTGACCTCCATGACCCGGGTGCGCCCGACCTCGGTCCTGGTGCGGTGCGCAACGAAGCACTCGCAGCCATCGACGACCACCCGCGTCGCGGTCTCATCGTGCAGGTCATCGGCGAGGCCGACGACGAGGAATCGGCGCAATGACCACGCTCGCACGTGCCGGAAAGGCCGCCCGTGCACCGGCCGAGCACCGTCAACGTAAGACCGTGCTCGACGATGTGATCGCGCTGGCGGACGCGAGCGTGGCCGCATGCCGGGAAGAACTCAACCGTGCGGCGGCGGACCGCCTTCGCGAGCAGGCGCGCAGGCTCAATCAAATCGTCCGCGAGCATGCGGACCGCAGCGAAAGCTTAGGCCCCTCCGGCCTCCGGATCGCTCCGAGGCGCATCGCACCCCCCACCCCTCCGCCGAAGCCATGCGACCCCGACACCTTTGTCGCCGCTATCGCAAGCCGGCTTCGGCACCCCTGAAAGGTAAATCACGTGGCTTCTGGTTTTAGACACGACGCCGCCGGCTTTTTGGTCGGCGAGATTGTCGAAAGCAACCGCGATCTCATGCGCGCGCAGACGCAGGGCGTCGCCATCTGGAAGACGATTCGCAACGACGTGAAGGCGATCGCGCGCGCCGTGGGCGCCGAGGTCTCCAACAACGTGCGCATGAGTCGGCCCGGCGCTGTGCCGCGCGCGCCGAGCGTACGCACGAGCGGGGGCAACTATGTGGGCGGCCCGCGCGCGGCGGTGGCGCAGCCTGCAGCTCGCGGCGCACCCGCGCAGCGCTCCGCCGTTTCGCGCGCCTCGGCCGCAGTGGTGGTCGCGCAGCCGCGCGGAACGAACGGCCGATTCGTAGCAGGCCAGCGTCCGGCCAGGGGCGGTGGCGACGGTGGTGGTTCGAGCGGCAGAACGCTTGGGCGTATGAATGACGTTCTCGGAAAGCTGGCATCGAGCCTGCAGGTGGCCGACAACGTTGACCCCATGCTCAACGCGGCCAAGGAAATCAAGGACGTGGTATCGCCCTTGGGTAGAGGGCTTTTTAGCCTGTTGGGCCGCACGGCCGAGCGCAAAAAGGAACGCTGGTATCAGCGAATCTTGAAGGCGCTGGCGCCCGGATCGCAGAAGGCGCAACAGCAGCAGGGCGGCGGCGGCTTCTTCGGCATGGGGGCCGATGGCGGAATGCTCGGGAGCCTGCTCGGCACTGCCGGCGGCTCGGCCGCTGGTGGCCTGCTCGGTGCGCTGCTGGGCAAGGGCGGCAAGCTGCTGAAGGGCGGAGGCGGCCTGCTGCGCCGCATCCCGATCCTGGGCGCGCTGCTCGCGGGCGGCGGCGCACTGGCGTCGATCTTCGGCGGCGGTACGCGGGATGAAAAATTCCGAGGTGTCGGCGAGGCGGGCGGGATGCTCGCGGGCGGCCTCACAGGCGCGAAAGGCGGTGCACTGCTCGGCGCCTTCGGCGGTCCGATCGGCGCCGTCGTGGGGGCATTGCTGGGCGGTGCCGGCGGCATGCTGCTTGGTGAGAGGTTCGGCGCTCAAGTTGGTCTGTGGACGAAATCCCTTGTCGATGCAGACCTGCCCGGAAAGGCGGCCGAGGCGTTCAAGGTCGCGACGGCGGCTATTGGCGCGGCCTGGGGCTCGCTGTCCAGTGATGCGAAAGCCGCCTGGGACGACATCACGACGAAGGCGAGTCAGTGGCTCGATAGCGCGAGGGCCGGGCTCGATTCGGTAGGCAAGACATTGGGCGACGCCGGCAACGCAATCAACACATGGGTCGAGGGCAAGACCGGCATCAACATGAAAGGCGCCGCCGGCTCGGCCGCGACCAGCGTGAGCAACGCGGCGGGCTCGGCCTGGGATGCGACCAAGAACGCCGCGAGTGCCGGCTGGTCGGCGGCGAAGGGCTACGGCTCGGACGCGCTCGACGCGGCGAAGGTCGGCGCCGCCGCTATGGTGCCGAACACCGTGAAGCGCGCCTACGATGCCGGCGCCGCTGCGGCGAGCAAGGCCGGCAGTGCGGTGCGCGGCGCGTTCAAGGGCGCAGAGGCCCGCGCGCAGGAGACGGGCAAGGCCTATGCGGCCGGCAACATCGGCGGCCTGGACGACGCGCAGACGCGTGCCCTGGTGGCCTCCACGGCCCTGACCGAGAGCGGCGGCGGCAAGCTCGACGTGGTGAACAAGCTCGGGTTCGCAGGGCGCTATCAGGCCGGCGCAGGGTGGCTGGCAGACGCCGGACTGATCAAGGGCGGCGCCAGCGCTGTGAGGGCCGCTATGAAGGCCGACGGCTACACGCGCGAAGCCGACTGGGGCAAGGCCGGCGGCATGACTCGGTTCCTGAAGGACGACAAGAACTGGAACGGCGGCATGACGTATGACGGCTTCCTCAAGAGCGCGAGCGTGCAGGACGCCGCGTTCAAGACGAACTCCGACGCCACCTACCGATCGCTGATGAAGAGCGGCACGATCAATGCGAACACGCCGCAGGCAGAGGTCGCGGGGCTACTGAAGGCTCGTCACCTCGCGGGCTTGGGCGGCGCCATGGCAGTCGCAAGAGGTGGCACGGGGGCGGTCGATGCGAACGGCACCAGCGCAAAGAAATACTTCAACGACGTGGCGCTGGACAAGAATGGCTTCAACGCCTCTTATCGTGGGGTGGTTTCCGCCGGCTCGACGGCCTCGATGCTGGCCTCTTCGAGCGTGCCGTCATCCGTGCCGGCGACGATCCCGAAGGCAGCCGAGGTGCGCGATCCGGCTGTACCGTTGAACGGGGCCGGGGCAGGACGCGGCACGATCAACATCAGCACGCCCGAGGTCATCGGCCAGAACGTTTCCGACAGAGGAATCGCGCATATCGCGAGCGGCGGCCTCGGAGGGGGCGCGACGGGCGGATGGTAGGCCCAACTGGTTTGCCAACCGGCGCCCGCCGCTACCATGGTGCCCAAGGAGCCCACACCATGACCGAAGCCGAGGCGCGCGAGCGCATCCGAGAACTGGGGAAGATCGTTCTGGCCGAACGCCGCGAGCACGACGTACGGAATGCAGAACTCTCGATCGTCTGCTCGCTGCGAGCGCCCGGCGCTGGCGCTGCCGAAGGCGTTATCTACAAAATCGCTGGGCGCGAGGTGACGCCGGCAGAGGCGGCCCGCCGCATGCTGGCGGCGTCTAAGTGAACAACGGTGACGACCACATGCGAGAAAAGCGCTGCGCTTCCCGGTAGTGGTCCTTTGCTCTTCGGGCTGGCGCCTGGGCGGGCCGGCTGAACACCGGGAAATGTTGCGGCACAGCAATACTGGCGTTTCTACCCCCTCCTGGGCGACAGATTGGAGGAAAATGGGTGGCCGAGAACGGCGCCCCGCAGCACTCCCGAACCCCCATGCTCATTACTCACGAACGCGAAAAGCTGATTGAGGCCGTGGCCTTCTTCGCTGCGAACGTGCGCAAGCTGGGGAAAACGAAGCTCTTCAAGCTGCTGTATTTCCTCGATTTTCAGCATTACCGGGACACAGGCCGCTCTGTGACCGGCCTGCACTATTCCGCGTGGAAGATGGGGCCGGTGCCGGTGTCGCTATTCGAAGAGCTTAAGCCGGGGGTTTCTTGGGACGGCAAGGTGGCCTTCGAGTCGATCTCGTGGGGCGGCAAGGAAATGCTCACGCCGAAAGCGCTCGGCCCGTTCGATTCCAAGCATTTTTCTCGGCGTGAGATCGCGCTGCTGAAAGGCCTTGCGAAAGATTTTCGAGACGCAGACGCTGAGACGATGATTGAGAAAACACACCTTGAAAATTCCCCGTGGCATCAGGTGTGGGAAGGCCAAGGGGCTCGACAGGCCCCAATCCCCTACGAACTCGCGCTGAGAAAAGGCAATCAAGAGGCGATGTCTGCACTGTCTGCGGCGCGCCAAGAACTTATTGACGCCCTTAGCCGATGACACCGGGAGCGGTGCTTTTTCATCGGCGCTTTGTGTTCGCCGACGGGGCCTCGGCGGACAAGTATTTGGTCGTGCTTGCGGCCTCTGATCGCCACCTCCTTGTGGCAAAGACCACATCCAACGGGACGCACTACCGCTCGGATCATGGGTGCCAAGCCGGTAGCTTTTTCGCCGCATTCTTGCTTACGCGCGGCTGCTGCTGTCTGCCGCTGAGCACTTGGATTTGCTTCAACGACTTCTACGAACTGTCTCTCACGCAAGTGCAGAGCGGCATTGTCGATGGCTCAATTCGTCAGTACGGGATGCTCGACAAAGAGCTGACACGCGATGTGCAGTTTTGCGCCGCATCGACTGACGACGTGAGTGAAGAGCAGGAAACACTGATTCGAAGCTGTTTCGTGGCCGTCAAGTGAGACTGTGGCGAGGTCGCTGCAGATTGCCTATGAAAAAGCCCGCCGAAGCGGGCTGGTGAAGCGATGCGGTGTCTCAGGCGCTGAGGCTGGCGATCTCATCGACAAGCCTCGAAAACTGCGCCCTTTGGTCCACCGTGAAGCTGCGCGCCTTGACGGCGTGAAGGCCCTCGCCATTGGGGTCTGACAGGCCGGTAGTGTTCATCAGGTCGTCAAATTCGCGCAGGTAGTCCTGGAGGCTCGGTTCCAGCGTCGACCGATTGAGCTTGTCGAGGCCAAGGGATGCTTCGTGCATCGCCGTCGTGATGCTGCTCACTTCGCCATTGATGTGCGGCAGCATGAGGGCAGAGCGAGCGGAAGCGAACTTTTCAGAAAGGTAGGACATGCGATCGAGTGGTTGAGTGTTGCAGCCTTATGGGCCGGCCATGCGGCAAAAATCAGGGCCGTGCACCCGCTGGCGTGAGCGGGAAACAAAGCCGCGAGGACCGGCAGAACCGACCCGCGTCAATTTTGCCTGAACGAGACTTTCGGCCCGGTCGCTGGCGCACCGCGCGGCCATGACACGGGGCATCATCACCCATCATTCACAGCGTGGAGGCCATGTGACCGGCGAACAATCAGCGCAAAGCTCCGAGCCCGACGACGAAGACGACGAGGCCCTGACCGAGGGTGAACGCGTAAGGCGAGTCGCACTTCTGACCCACCATTGCATCGACAACATTGCATGCTACCGCGCAGGCTGGGCGACCAACTCCAAGGGCGAGAGGCACGTCGTCGTGCAGCGCAATTTCTGGATCAGAGCGAATGGCAACTTCCTCGATATCGCGGTGTCGGAGTGGTGCAAGGTCTTCGCGGACAAGAAGAGCAAGCACCACTTCGCCCGCGTCATCCCAGAGCCCGCGACGCTGCTTGCCGGGCTCACGGCAGCTCTCGGGATGGACGAAGCTGCCTACGGCGCGCTGATTGACGGAGTCAGGGAATATCGCGATAAATTTGTCGCCCACCTTGACGATCAGCGGGTGATGAACGTCCCTGCGATGCAACCGCTACTCGACAGCGCGGTCTTCTTGTACGACACCTTGTGCACGAACGAGGCGACCGTGGTTCATCTGACCGGGTTGCGGCCTGACGCCAAGGAGTTCTATGACCAGCGCTTCGCCGAGGCCTTGGCCGAGTACCGCCGTGCCGTGCCCCCTGCGGCATCAAGCTAGGCTACTTGGCTCCAACGTTCAGGGCCGCTGGACGGCCGCGAGTCGCCGTGGAGCACACGCAGAAACACTGGACAAACATACAGTTGTTATCTACCATGAAGCGATGGAATCGATGCCCGCCGCCATCTGGATCGACGCCGTAGCGCACCGGCTTCATCGGCATTGGCGTACCGTCGGTGCGGAGCAGCTCGAAGAGGTCGCCGCCGACCTTTGGCGTGATCCACGGCTGCGCGAGTTGAGCCCGGCTGACGCCGTCGTCGTATGGCTGGAGCCGCTGGAAGATGCGCCTCGCCCGCCTTCGTGAACGGCATGGGAGAATGTTTGTATGGAAACCGTCAGCATCACAATTGCCCTGGAGGATGAGTCGCGTGGCTACGCGATTTCGCCCCAGCGCGTGCCGCTGGCGCTGCTGAGCAGCTTCACTGCTGACGTTAGAGATTTCGTTCGCGGCAGTGAGAAGGAGGTCGATCCGGCCGACTTAGACGTGGCCGTGGTGAAGGGTTCCTTCGCGGTAGCTGTGCCCCCGGTTTTCGCGCCGCAGTTGTTGCACGACATTCAACAGCTCCAGAAATCAGTCGACCTGTCGAAGATCGACGCCAAGCGGCGAACCATCATGGAGCGCTGGCAGAGCGGGGCCAAGGCTTCGCTCTCGCGCGCAATCCGCATCGCCTCTGACGCGCTTGATCGCGTGATCGTGATCGATCACACCACGGACTTTCACGCGCTCGACATCGAGAAGTGGGTGGACGTGGAACGCTACATCCAGGGCGAACTGATGGACCTCGGCGGGGTCCGGGAGTCGAACGCTCACATCAAGCTACCCAACGGCAAGACGCTGACCGTGCGCACCGACAAGGACCTGATCAAGGCGAAGGCCGACAACATGGTCTATCGGGTCGTGCATCTGCGCATCAAGGCGAAGTACAACCTCGAAACCGGCGAGATGAAAGACCCGACGCTAATCGAGTTCGTGAACTACGCGCCGAAGTTCGATGCTGACGCCTTTGACCGGCTCACCCGCAAGGGCGCCGAGGCGTGGAAAGATGTGGATGACCCCGCGCAGTGGGTGCGTCAGCTACGAGGCTCCAACGAATGAACGGCGTGCTGCTCGACACGAGCTATCTGATCACCCTCAGCGACCCCACGCGGGCGAACCATGCAACTGCCAAGCAGTACTTCGTCAAGCTGATCCAGCGCGGCGTGATGATGTACCTGTCGACGATCGTGGTGTCGGAGTTTGAGGTCAAACAGCAGGTCGACGATCTAGGCCTGCACAACTTCATCGTGCTGCCCTTCAACATCGACGATGCAAAGGCCGCAGCGAGCCTCACGCTGGCCGCGGTGGCCGCGCGGCCTGAGGGCTATCCACGCAACACCGTCAAGGATGATGTCAAGTTGCTTGCGCAGTGCGAGATTTCAGGCATCTCTCACTTCCTCACCGACGACGACAGATGTGTGACGCACATCGAGACCCTGCGCAAGACCTACGGCACGCGTGCGCTGCCGTTTGGCGTCTTCTGCGGGGACGCATATAGCGAAGCGTGGTTCAACGCTGGCAACCAAAACGCCCTGCAGTTGGACGACGAGGCCGCCTGAGGCGTCCGCCGAGTGAGTGCAGTCGGGGGCGGCGGGTTGCGGTCGAAATCAATCGAACAATGCGTCTCGCGACGAGGCCTGTCGCTTTGGCTTCGTTGGCCCCTTGCGGGTGTTGATCGCGGCAATGAGACGGCTGATCCGCTTGTCGTGCCCGACATACAACTCGCGCAGGGCCAACTCCAAGATGTCGAACGCGTTGAACAGATCGTCGCGGCTCAGTTCGTCCGTGTGGCTGCCGGCGTTGCCCAGCCACTTGATCGCCATAAGAGCAGCATGAGCGTTGGGCTGGCTGGCCTTGATTCGCTCGATGCGATCGTGCAGGATCATGCGTTTCTTGTTTTTCGGGTTGGTCTTGGGAATGCGCCGCGCATCTAAGAGGCGCTCGACCGCCGTGCGGATGTGATTGGCTGCGGCCGCCTGATCCCCCCACGACGACACGAACGCAAGCTTGATCTCCGCCTTTGCCGCTTCAGGACAGGCATCAGGAACTTCGATCAGCGGCGGCGACGGGTTGAAATGAGTCGGCGTGAAGACAGCCGTGTAATTCATCTCCCGCCGCTCCCAGTCCGGGTCTTCAACCAACTTGCCTTCGGCCGCGATGGTCGCCGATTCTTTGCATCTGGGGTTGTCGCACATCACGAGGGCGACACCCCTCATCCTGTCCCACTCCGGGTCATGCGCCTCGTGTTTCGAAGCTTCTCTCGACGCAGCGGTGTCGAGATGCTTGAGGGAATCGGGATGAAGACGAAGGTGCCCGCCGCGGCATGTCATGCACGGCCAGTTGGGCGAGTCGTCCTTGTTGAACGAAGCGGTGAACAGTGCGCGGTCTACAGGCATCGCTCGATGCTACTGGTTGAGGGGGTCGACCGCGGCAATCGCACCGATTCTGTCACCAGACTGTCACCAGTAGACTCATGAAAAAAGCCTGCTACCGATTTGATAGCAGGCTTTCTAGCGTTTCCGCCATGTTGGTGGTGGGCCCTGAGTGACTCGAACACTCGACCTACGGATTAAGAGTCCGCTGCTCTACCAACTGAGCTAAGAGCCCCTGCGCTGTAATCGCTTTGCGTTTTCAGGCAAGACCACGAGTATATCCCAGAATTTTCGGGTGTCCAAAAAAATTGTGAACCGCGGCGTTAGGATGCGCCACCGACGGGGCCATGCCCCTCCTCAATCAGGAGCATTTTCTTATGAGCGATGCAAACACCACGCCTCATGTCGTGATCACCGGTGCCGCAGGCGCGCTGGGTCGTGCCGTGGCGCAGCACTTCCTTGACCAGGGCGCGCGTCTTGCGCTGATCGATCACCACGCGGGCCGTCTGGCCGAAGTCTTTCCGGGGCTGGACAACTCGCAGCACCTGCTGCTTGCAGGCGACGTGACCTCGGCGCCCGACATGGCCGAGCTGACCGGCCAGGTGCTCAAGGCCTTCGGCCGTGTCGACGCACTCGTGCACATCGCCGGTGGTTTCGAAATGGGCGAGGCAACGCATGCACTCTCGCGCGCGAGCTGGGACCGGATGATGAATCTCAACGCATGGTCGTTCGTCGCGGTGACGCAGGCCGTGCTGCCCTCGATGATCGAACGCAAGGCCGGCCGCATCGTCGCGGTGACGGCAAAAGTCGCGGCGCGCGGTGTGCCGGCGATGGCCGCGTACATCGCATCGAAGAGTGCGCTGCAACGTCTGGTGGAGACGATGGCGGCCGAAGCCGCACCGCACGGTGTCAACGTGAACAGCGTCGCGCCGAGCGTGCTGGATACGCCTGCGAATCGCCAGGCGATGCCCGATGCCAATCCGGCCGAGTGGGTGTCGACGTCGGTCGCAGCGCAGACCATCGGCTTCCTCGCATCGACCGCAGCCGCGGCGTTGCACGGCCAGCATCTGACGCTCGATACCTGAGCGCCAAAAAGAAAAGGCCTTGGCGGTTGCCAAGGCCTTTTCAAATCGGTTGGTGGAGAGGATGAGGATCGAACTCACGACCTCCGCATTGCGAACGCGGCGCTCTCCCAGCTGAGCTACCCCCCCAACACGACGTAAATTCTAACCAGACTCCCGTCCCGGCGCACGTTGTCGTGCCAAGATTCGCGCCTCGCAAAACCAAGAGCAGCAATCGCATGGCCTCGTACGACCCCGCCTGGCTGGAAGGCATGTACAACAACCTCGCGCGGGTGAAAAACCATCCGGCGTACTTCGAGCGGTGGACGCGTGAATCGGCCGCGGTGCGCGACGCCTTGTCCGGGCGGATCGACCTGCGCTATGGCGAGGGCCCGAACGAGACGCTCGACATTTTCCCCGCACCGATTCCCGACGCACCAGTCCTGGTCTTCATCCACGGCGGCTACTGGCGTGCGATGGACAAGAGCCAGCATTCCTTCATCGCACCGCCGTTCAACGACCGCGGCATCTGCGTCGTCGTGCCCAACTACGCGTTGTGCCCCGGACCGGTCGAGGCGCCAGTCACCGTGCCGGGCATCCTGCTGCAGATGGTGCGTGCGCTCGAATGGACCTGGCGGCACGTCGCGGCCTATGGCGGCGATCCCTCGCGCATCACAGTTGCCGGTCATTCGGCCGGCGGCCATATGGCGGCGGCTTTGTTGTCCTGCGATTGGAAGGCGGTTGCGCCCGACCTGCCCACGCAACTGGTGCGCAACGCGCTCTCGATTTCCGGCTTGTACGATCTGCGTCCACTGCAACGCACGCCGTTCCTGGAGAACACGCTCAAGCTGACCGATGCAGATGCCCGTCGCGCAAGCCCGGCGCTCTGGCCCGCGCCGCCACGCGGTCAGCTCTACGCGGCAGTCGGTGGCGAAGAGAGCCCCGAATTCATCCGTCACAACGCGATGATCCGCGATGCCTGGGGCCGCAACGCAGTGCCGGTGTGCGAGGTGCTCCCAGGCCTGGACCACTTCGGCGTGGTCGACGCATTCGCCGATCCGGCCCACTCGTTGCACCGCCACGCGGTGCAACTGCTCGAAGCCTGAGCGACACCGCCCGGGCAGGACGCTTACATCAGCAGGTGTTCGCCCTCGTTGGCGCCGCCCAGCGTGACGTAGTTGACCTTGCGGATGTCCATCAGCGTGCGGCCGCCCGCGTAGCTGATCGAGCTCTGCACGTCCTGCTCCATCTCGACCAGCGTGTCGGCCAGCTTGCCCTTGATGGGCTCGAGGATGCGCTTGCCCTCGACGTGCTTGTACTCGCCCTTGTTGAAGTCGCTGGCCGAGCCGTAGTACTCCTTGAAGAGCGTGCCGTCGACGTCCACCGTCTTGCCCGGCGACTCTTCATGGCCCGCGAACAGCGAGCCGATCATCACCATCGAGGCGCCGAAGCGCACGCTCTTGGCGATGTCGCCGTGGTCGCGGATGCCGCCGTCCGCAATGATCGGCTTGGTCGCCACGCGCGCGCACCACTTGAGCGCCGACAGCTGCCAGCCGCCCGTGCCGAAGCCGGTCTTGAGCTTGGTGATGCAGACCTTGCCCGGGCCGATGCCGACCTTGGTTGCGTCGGCGCCCCAGTTCTCGAGATCGATCACTGCTTCGGGCGTGCCGACGTTGCCGGCGATCACGAAGGCCTTGGGCAGTTTCTCCTTGAGGTAGCTGATCATGTTTTTCACGCTGTCGGCGTGGCCGTGCGCGATGTCGATCGTGATGTATTCGGGCACCAGGCCCTGGGCGACCAGTTGGTCGACGGTCTCGTAGTCGGGCTTCTTCACGCCGAGCGAGATCGAGGCGAACACGCCCTTGCCCTGCATGTCCTTGACGAACTTCACGTTGTCCAGGTCGAAGCGGTGCATCACGTAGAAGTAGCCGTTCTGCGCGAGCCAGAGACAGATCGACTCGTCGACCACCGTCTTCATGTTGGCCGGCACCACCGGCAGGCGGAAGGTGCGCTCGCCCAGCGTGACGCTGGCGTCGCATTCCGAGCGGCTCTCCACGCGGCACTTGCGGGGGAGCAAAAGAATGTTGTCGTAATCGAAAATCTGCATGACCAGGCTCCTGAAAGGAATCGTTGAAAGAAACGAATGAGCGCTTGGTCCGGCCGGCTTTCGCGATGCGTTTCGAAAAGGAAACGCCCACAAAAAACCGGGCGCAAGAATCTTGGGCCCGGTGATTGATTTTACGCGGTGTCGCGAGGGCGGGTCTTCCGGTTCTTCGTATAACCCGCATACGCGGTGGTTTCTACAATCGCAGGATGTTGTTTAACGATCTCGCGGCTGATGCCAACCCCCCGGAACTGCCGCTGCTGCAGAACCTGAACCCGGAGCAGCGCGCTGCGGTCACCCTGCCACAGGGCAATGCGCTCATCCTGGCGGGCGCCGGTTCCGGCAAGACGCGGGTGCTCACCACCCGCATCGCCTGGCTGCTCCAGACGGGGCAGGTCTCCGCCGGCGGCATCCTGGCCGTGACCTTCACCAACAAGGCCGCCAAGGAAATGATGACGCGGTTGACGGCGATCCTGCCGGTCAACGTGCGCGGCATGTGGATCGGCACCTTCCACGGCCTGTGCAACCGTCTCCTGCGCGCCCACTGGAAGCTCGCCAACCTGCCTTCGACCTTCCAGATCCTCGACACCCAAGACCAGCTCTCGGCCATCAAGCGCCTGATGAAGCAGTTCAACGTCGACGACGAGCGCTTCCCGGCCAAACAGACCCAGTGGTTCATTGCCGGCGCCAAGGAAGACGGCCTGCGCCCGAAGGACGTGGAAATCCGCAGCGACGACGACCGCAAGAAGGTCGAGCTCTACCAGCTCTACGAAGAGCAGTGCCAGCGCGAAGGCGTGGTCGACTTCGGCGAGCTCATGCTGCGCAGCTACGAACTGCTGCGCGACAACGACCCGGTGCGCGAGCACTACCAGCGGCGCTTTCGCCACATCCTGATCGACGAGTTCCAGGACACCAACCGCCTGCAGTACGCGTGGATCAAGATGCTCTCGGGCAACACGGTCGGCGGGCAGTTCACGCCGAACCCCAACAACAGCGTGATCGCCGTGGGCGACGATGACCAGAGCATCTACGCCTTTCGCGGCGCGCGCGTGGGCAACATGGCCGACTTCGTGCGCGAGTTCGATGTGCAGCACCAGATCAAGCTGGAGCAGAACTACCGCAGCTACAGCAACATCCTCGATTCGGCCAACGAGCTCATCAGCCACAACAAGAAGCGCCTGGGCAAGAACCTGCGCACCGACCAGGGCCCGGGCGAGCCGGTGCGCGTGTACGAGTCGCCCACCGACCTGGCCGAGGCGCAGTGGATGGTCGAGGAAATGCGCCAGCTCGTGCGTGACGGCTTCGACCGCAAGGAGATGGCCGTGCTCTACCGCAGCAATGCGCAGAGCCGGGTGATCGAAACGGCGCTTTTCAATGCCTCGGTGCCGTACCGCGTGTATGGAGGCCTGCGCTTCTTCGAGCGCGCCGAAATCAAGCATGCGCTGGCGTACCTGCGCCTGCTCGAGAACAAGGACGACGACACCAGCTTCCTGCGCGTCGTCAACTTCCCGCCGCGCGGCATCGGCGCACGCACGCTCGAAACCCTGCAGGACGCGGCGCGCGCGGCCGGGCGTTCGCTGCACGACGCGGTCAGCGTCGTCGGCGGCAAGGCGGGCGCGAACCTCACCGGCTTCGTCGCCAAGATCGACGTGCTGCGGGAACAAACCCAGGGCGTGAGCCTGCGCGAGATCATCGAGCTGGTGCTCGACCACAGCGGCCTTGTCGAACACTACAAGGCCGACCGCGAAGGCGCGGACCGCCTGGAGAATCTGGACGAACTGGTGAACGCGGCCGAGAGCTTCGTCACACAGGAAGGTTTCGGCCGCGACGCGGTGGCGCTGCCGGTCGACGAACTGCGGCAGTCGCCCGCGAGCCAGGGCATCGATCCGACCCGCCCGGTGCTCGACGAGCCGCTCGCCCCTGACGCCGAGACCGGCGAAACGCTGAGCCCGCTGGCCGCGTTCCTCACGCACGCCGCGCTCGAATCGGGCGACAACCAGGCGCAGGCCGGCCAGGACGCGGTGCAGCTCATGACGGTGCATGCCGCCAAGGGCCTGGAGTTCGATTGCGTGTTCATCACCGGCATGGAAGAGGGCCTGTTCCCGCACGAGAACTCGATGAGCGACTTCGAGAGCCTCGAGGAAGAGCGCCGCCTGATGTACGTGGCCATCACGCGCGCCCGCAAGCGCCTTTATCTGAGCCATTCGCAGACCCGCATGTTGCACGGCCAGACCCGCTACAACGTCAAGAGCCGCTTCTTCGACGAGCTGCCCGAAGGCGCGCTCAAGTGGCTCACGCCGAAGAACCAGGGCTTCACGCCGTCGGCGTTCGGCTATGGCGGCGGCTACGCGAGCACGCGTGGCGGCAGCGGCGGCTACAGCGGTGGAAGCAGCAGCTACGGCGGCAGCAAGGACACCTTCGCCAGTCCGCCGGTGCCGCCGCAGAAGACCGCGCCATCGCACGGACTGCGCTCGGGCATGCAGGTGTTCCACAACAAGTTCGGCGAGGGCACGGTGGTGGCCCTCGAAGGCACGGGCGACGATGCGCGTGCGCAGGTCAAGTTCACCCGCCACGGCGTGAAGTGGCTGGCGCTGTCGGTGGCCAAGCTCACGCCGGTCTGAAGCTGCTACTAAACCTATAGCTAACAGCATAGGCCGGGCGGGCGTCAGGCCGGTTTTCGCCGGGATCAGCCGTACACTCCGGACTCGCCAAAACATGGGGAGTCAGGGATGTGGTTCATAGGCATGATTGCCGGCCTGTTCATTGGGGCGCTGTTCGAATCGGTGCCCGTGGCGCTGGTTCTCGCACTCGTCGGCGCGTACGCGTTCTCGCAGCTGTTCGGCAAGAAGAAAAAGGATGCGCCGCAGCGCACCGAGGCTGAAGGCGGCTTGCTGGACGGCCGCACCGTCGGCACGCCGGCCGTGACGGCACCCGCAGGCGGTGTGATGAAGCTGCAGCAGCGGGTGACCGAGCTCGAGGAGCGGGTCAGCCAGCTCGAACGCCGGCTCGCGCAGGGCCCAAGCGAAGTAGTCGTGACACCGGCCACGCCGGTCAGCGATCTCGCCACCTCCATGGCCGGCACGCCAGTGGCCGAATCGCCTTCACTGCCCTTGGGTCAACCGGCGACCGCACGCGCCGCCGAGATGACGCGGCTTCGCATCTCGACCATGCAGGTTCCGCAACCTGTCGTCGTTGCCAAGGAGCCCGCTGCAGAGGCGCCTGCCGCACCCGTCGTTCCCGCTGTCGACAAACCCGCCGCACCACGTCCGCCTGAAACCATCGCTGTCCCTGCGCCGGTCGCCGTGCCGCCGCTGGTTCGACGCCCACCCCCGCCGCCTCCGTCACCACCGGTCCCGCTGCGCGACCGCCTGCCCGCACCGATCGCCAACCTGATCTTCGGCGGCACCATGCTGGTGAAGCTCGGCGTGCTGATCCTGTTCCTCGGCTTGGCTTTCCTGCTGCGCTACACGGCCGAGCGTGTCACGGTGCCGATCGAACTGCGCTACGCGGCGGTCGCGCTGGTGGGCGCGGGCCTGCTGGTGCTGGGCTGGCTGTTGCGCCACAAGCGCGCGGGCTATGCGCTGATATTGCAGGGGGCGGGCATCGGCGTCTTCTATCTCACGACGCTCGCGGCCATGAAGCTCAGCGGCCTGCTGCCGGCCAGCGTGGGCTTCGCGTTCCTGTTCGGCGTGGCGGTGCTGAGTGCCGCGCTGGCGGTGCTGCAGAACGCGCCCTTGCTCGCCATCGTCGCTGCACTCGAAGGCTTCGCGGCGCCGGTGCTGGCATCGACCGGCTCGAACCAGCCGGTGGGCCTCTTCACCTACATCCTAGTGCTCGACGTCGGCATCGTGCTGATCGCCTGGTTCAAGGCCTGGCGCGTGCTCAACCTGATCGGCTTCGTGGGCACTTTCACCCTCGCAGCCGGCTGGGCGCACAAGTACTACAGCGATGACCAGTACGGCATCGTGCAGCCGTTCCTCGTCGTGTTCTTCCTGCTGTTCACCGCCATCGGCCTGTTCTTCGCGCGCCGCACGCTGTTCGATGCGCCGGTGCAGCCCGCGCAGCCGCTGGCCACGCGCGCGCTCGACACGCTGCGCCGCGCGGGCCGGGTCGACAGCTCGCTGGTGTTCGGCACGCCCATGGTCGCCTTCGGCATGCAGTACCTGCTGATGCGCCCGTGGGAATACGGCGCTGCGTTCTCGGCGATGGCGCTCGCGGCGTTCTATCTCGTGATGGGCCGGCTGGTGTTCGCCACGCAGCCCAAGGGTCTGTCGCTGCTGGCGGAGGCTTACGCCATCGTTGGCGTGATCTTCGGCACGCTCGCGATTCCGCTCGGCCTCGAAGGGCAATGGACCGGCGCGGCATGGGGGGTCGAGGCGGCGGGCATGTACTGGCTGGGCGCGCGGCAAGGGCGCGTCTATGCGCGTGCCTTCTCGTTCCTGGTGTTCGCAGGCGCCGTGTGGAAGTTGCTCGAAGCCACGCAGCTCGATGCGGCGGCGGGGCATCCGCTGTTGCAGGGTTCGGTGATCGGCCCGCTGCTGGTGGCGGCGAGCGCCTTTGCGATGTGGGCCATGCACCGCCGCGCGAAGCTCGATGAGGGCGACAGCCTCGAAGCCATCGTCGGCAGCGCCTTGCCGTGGCTCGGCATGGCCGCGCTCACGCTGCTCCTGTGGCAGTGGTTCACGCCGCCCTGGGCCGCGGCCGCGACGGCCGTTCTCGCATCGGTCACTTTCGCTGTCGCCGTGCGCTTCGCGCTGTTGCCGCTCACCTACGTGAGCTTCGGCATGCAGGCGCTGGCGGTGGCGGGTTTCATCGCCACGCTGCATCGCGCGGGCGATGGGCTCGATGCGAAGCAGGCGCTCGAAAGCGGCTGGCAGGGTGCGGCCGCCGCGTGCCTGATCGCGCTCAGCGTGCTTGGCAGCGCTGCCTGGTCGATGTTGCAGGCGCACCGCGCGGCATTGGCGCGCGGCGTTCAGCCCGTGTGGTCGACCGGCAATGTGGTGGGTGTGATCGCGGGCGTCGGCCTGCTGCACCTGGCGATGCTGTTCCAGATCAGCCTTGGCCAAGCCGCGCTGCTGTGGCCGCTGACCGCCACCGTCGTGCTGTGGGTGGCGCTGCGTATGGCGCACCTGCCGCTCGCAGCGTTCGCGGGCGTGCTGCATGCGGTCTCGGCGATCCTCTTCATCGTGCTGGCGGAGATGGGCGGCGACATGCGTGTGCTGCGTCCCGCCTTCGGGCATCTGGGCTTCTGGACGCCGGTGGTGCTGGGCCTCACCGCGCTGTTGGCTGGCGACTGGCTGCGCGACGAGGCACGGCCGCGCGCAGGCGAGCCCACCGGTGTGGCGCGCAAGCGCTGGGTCAATGCCTGGTGCGCCAACCCGGTCGTGCTGTGGGTGCCGGTGGTCTGGGGCCTGGGGTGGTGGCTGTTCGGCATGCTGGACGAAAGCGTCCGGGTGCTGAACCTGAACGCGTTGGCGAACCACGTGCCCGCAGCCGTCATGGCGGTGGTGCTGGTGACGTCGGTGCTGTCCGCGCTCGTGGCGCATCGGCGCAACTGGTCGCAGCTCGGCCAGGCGACGATCGCCACGCTGCCCGGCTTCGGACTGATCGCCGCCTACGGCATCGCAGGCGGTCCGACGTTGTTCTACGTGCCGTCGAGCGCGCTCGGCTGGATCGCCTGGCCGCTGGCGCTCGTGTGGCACCTGCGCCTGCTGCGTGCGCAGAAGCGCTGGCTCGACGCCTCGGCGCTCACTCCGTTCCACGTTGCGGGCTTCTGGCTCTTCCTGCTGCTCGCGGCGCGCGAATGCCAGTGGCAGCTCGGCCGCATCGGCGCCGAGTGGTCGAGCTGGCAACTGCTGGGCTGGGCCATCGTGCCGGCGCTCGTGCTGTGGGCGCTGCGCTCGCGCGTGCTGCTGCAGCGCTGGCCGCTCAACGAATACCGCAGCGCCTACCTGGAGTTCGCCGCGACACCAGTGGCGGTGTACCTGCTCGCATGGGTGTGGGTCACCAATGCCGTCAGCCCTGGCAATGCGGCGCCGCTGCCGTATGTGCCGCTGCTCAATCCGCTCGAACTCGCGCAATGGCTCGTGCTGTTCGCGTTGGTGCTCTGGTGGCGCGCGCTGCCGCAGGGTTCGTTCGCGCGCGTGCAGCCGATGGTCGCGAAGGGCGCGCTCGGTTTCACCGGCCTCGCGCTGCTGACCGGCATGGTGCTGCGCACCTGCCATCACTACGCGGGCGTGGAGTGGCGTTTCGACGCGCTCTATGCCTCGTGGCTCACCCAGGCAGCGCTGTCGATCACTTGGGCGGTCTGCGGCGTGGTCGCGATGGTGCTCGGCCATGGGCGCCGGGTGCGGACCTTGTGGATCGCGGGTGCCGCGCTGCTCGGCGTGGTGGTGCTGAAGCTGTTCTTCGTCGAACTGGCGGACCGGGGCGGGTTGTTCCGCATCGTGTCGTTCATTGCAGTTGGCGCCTTGCTGTTGCTAGTTGGGTACTTCGCGCCGGTGCCGCCGAAGAAGGAAGAGCCGGAGCCGAAGCAGTCCCCGGTCGAAGGAGGTGCGGTATGAGCGGCCGTTCGATTCGCGTCGTCCTTGCCGCGCTGATAGCTGCGGCTGGCGCGGCACAGGCGCAGCCGGTCACTTCCGCCCCCATCGCGCTGCAGGGCGCCGGGCCGTACCACCGGCTCACGCTGCCGCTCGCCATCTACGGCCGTGCCGCCTATGGCGACCTCAGCGACCTGCGGGTCCACAACGCCGCCGGGCACGCGGTGCCCTATGCCTGGCTGCGCAACGAGGCGGCCGCGCCGCGCACGGCCTCGCAGGCGGTGCCGATCTTCGCGCTGCCCGGCAGTGCCGCACCGGGCGACACCGCGCTTGCGTTCACCGTGCGACCCGACGGCTCGCTGGCGCTGGACAACAAGGCCACCGCCAAGCCGAACGACGCGACACAGTGGCTCATCGACGTGAGCCAGGTCAAGGGCAGCCTGTTGCAGGCGCGCTTCGAGGTCGCGCCCGATGCGCGCGGCCTGTTCGCCTTCCGGCTGGAAGCCAGCGACGACCTGCGGCAATGGCGCCCGTTGGGCGGCGAAGAGCAGCTGGTGCGCCTGGCCCACGGCGGCCAGACCATCGAGCGCATGGCGGTCGAGCTGGGCAACCTGCACGCGCGCTTCCTGCGCCTGCGCTGGAGCGATCCGCAGCAAGGCGCGCCGCTCGCCAAGGTGGAGATCGACAGCGTGCAGGAGGTCGAGCCGGTGGCGCCGATCGAATGGTCCGGCGCGCTGAAGCCGGAGCGCTGCGCAGAGGACTACTGCGATTACGTGCTGCCGCGCGGCCTGCCGGTGCAGAGCCTGCGCATCGACCTGGCCGACATCAACACGCTGGCGCAGGTCGGCGTGTCGGGCCTGGTCGATGCCGCGCCGGCTTCGGCGACGCCGCCGCAGTTCGTGCCGCGCAACCCGCTCTACGCATTGCGGCACCAGCAGCGCCGAGCGACCCCGCTACCCAGCGGCCCCGGCGAGGCGCCGTTGCTCGACACGGTGGTGTACCGCCTCGCGCAAGCCGGCGGCGAGGCGCGTTCGCCGGTGCTGGCGCTCGACGGTGCGGTGTATTCGCGCCTGCGGCTGCGCACTTCCGGCCCGGTGAGCGTGCTCGGCGCAACGCCGCCGACGATTGCGGTGGGCGCCACGCCGCGCACGCTGGTGTTTCTCGCGCAGGGCGGTGCGCCGTTCTCGCTGGCCTGGAGCGCGGCGCCCGACAAGGGTGCGGTTCAAGGTGCGGTGCCCGGTGCGCCGCTCGCGTTGTCGACGCTGATACCGGGTTACGCCGCGGACAAACCCGTCGTGGCGGACGACGCCTCGGTCACGTTGCCTGTGGCGGCGGTGGAGGCCGCTGTGGCAGCCGCCGCGCTCGCGCCCGTTCCCGAGGTGGCGCCGAACGACCCGTCACGCAAGTGGTGGCTCTGGGGTGCCCTGGGTGTCGGCCTGCTGTTGCTCGCGGGCATGGCGTGGTCGCTGTTCGCGAGCCTGCGCAAGGACAGGGCCGCTGCGGACTGACGGACTGACTGGCGTCAGTTCGGATCGAAGCTGTCGCGGAAGGTGAACCAGGTGGAGCTCAGCGACATGGCCGCGAGCACCAGCGCCGTGCCGATCATCAGGATGTTGCCGACGGCCACGGCTGCACCGCCCGCGCCCAGCGCGCCGACGCCCACCAGCACGGTAGCAACCAGGCCCATCGCGATGCCGGCCAGCAGGAACACGCCGAACCATGCGAGCACGAACAGCGCATAGGCGCCGAAGTTGCGGAACAGCGCGACGATGCTGAAGAAGATGCTCTTGACCGGCTCCACGCGGTGCCAGTGCACCAGCGCCGGCGCGTGCCACATGGCCAGCGACAACGGCAGGTTCAGGCACATCAGGAGCACGCGGGCGAGCTGGAAATCGCTGCTGGCCATCACCTCGGGCGTGATCGCGTCGTCGAGCAGGTAGGCGCGCATGAGCTGCCCGCCATCGACGAGCGCGGTGACCATCACCGCGAACACGAAATACACCGCCGAGATCACACCCAGCACCACCAGCGAACGCCATTCGGTGCGCATGGCGCCGAACACCGCCACGAACATCGCGGAGCCCGTGGGCCGCTGTGCATCGCCGGCATGGCCAAGGCCATCGGCGTTGTTGTCGTAGGCCACCGAGGTCGCCACCATCAGGCCCAGCGTCATGAAGGGCAGCAGCACCGGCGCGATCACGCTGCCGATGAGCGGCAGCACCGACACCATCGAGATCGCCGCCATCAGCAGGAAGAACAGCGAGATGAAGGCAAGCGGCTGTTGCCAGAAGGTCTTGAGTCCGGAGCGGACCCAGGCGGCGCCGGTTCGCGCCGGCACGAGGTTGAGTTTCATGGGGTCCGGATCATGCGGCCATGAGCGGCTCGAGAGCCTGCGCCATGGCATGCGGGTGGTTGGCGCGCCAGCGCAGCACGCGCTCGAAGTGCGTGGGGTCGTGGGGCTTGAGCATGCTGGCCTCGCGCGGCAGGTGGAAATCCCACAGGCGCGAAATCCAGAAGCGCAGCGCCGCGGCGCGCAGCATCGCGGGCAGCAGGGCGCGTTCGGAAGCGTTCAGCGGGCGCACGGTCTCGTAGGCCGAGAGCAGGGCGTCGGCCCGTTCGGCGTCATGCACGCCGGTGGCGAGGTCGATGGCCCAGTCGTTCAGGCACACAGAGAGGTCGAAGAGCCAGGTGTCGGTGCCGGCGAAGTAGAAGTCGAACACGCCCGTGAGAAGCGGCGCCGAGCCGGGCTCGCCGCCGGTCGCGAACATCACGTTGTCGCGGAACATGTCGGCATGCACCGGCCCGCGCGGCAGCGCGGCGTAGGCCGACGATTCGGCGATGTGGTTCTGATAGGCGAGTTCGGCGCGCAGCAGCGCGGCCTGCGATTCGTCGATGTAGGGCAGCACCACCGGAACGGTCTCGTTCCACCACGCGAGGCCGCGCAGATTCGGCTGGATGCGCGGGAAGTCGCGCGCGGCGATGTGCATGCGCGCGAGCATCGAACCCAGTTCGGCGCAGTGCGCCCCGGTCGGGGCGAGTTCGCTGTGGCCCGACAGCCGTTGCACCACCGCCGCCGGCTTGCCCGCCACCGTGTGCAGCAGCTCGCAGGGCGCGTTGGCGGGGATCGTCAGAACGTGGCCCTTGGGGGCTTCCACGGCGGGATCGGCCACGGGCTCCGGCACCGGCAAGCCATGGGCCGCCAGGTGCTTCATCAGGCAAAGGTAGTAGGGCAACTGCTCGGCGCGGAGGCGCTCGAACAGCGTGAGCACGAACTCGCCGGACTCGGTGGTCGCGAAGTAGTTGGTGTTCTCGATGCCGCCCTGGATGCCGCGCAGGTCGCGCAACGCGCCCAGCCCCAGGCGCTGGACGAGCGCGTCTGCCTCGCCGAATTCGACTTCGGTAAAAACTGCCATGGGAGTGCTCAGCGAAGAGCCGGAAATGCGTTGAACGGGAGCGGCGAAGGCACGGTCAGAACTTCATCACGTTCCAGACGCGCGCGCCGTTGCCGGTGGAGTTCGTGTCGCTCGAACCGGGGCGTGCGGTGCCGGGGTCGTTGGGCAGTACCTCGTAGCCCGGCATGTTCGACTTCGGCTTGACGTTGATGCTCTGCGTGCGGCCGCCGTAACGGACTTCGTCGACCGAGGCGCCGCTGTCTTCCGTGTGAATGTGCTCGACCTTCTGGTTGCGCCGGCCCTCGGCCTGCTCCTGATTCTGTAGCGGCTCCGCCGGGGCCGGGGTGGCGGCGGGCGCGGGCTGCGCCTGCACGGTGGCGAAGGGGGCCGCAAAGGCCAGCGCCAGCAGGATGCGGCGGGCAATCAGGAGTGTGGAGCTAGGCATGCCTTGATTGTAGGCGCGCACCCGTTCCAGGGGTGTCGGTGCGCAGCGCGTGGCGTCGTGGTTCTGCGCGCCGGTCCGGGCACGGCAAAATGGCCCGATGACCGACAAGAAAACGCTGCTGCTCGTCGATGGCTCGAGCTACCTGTACCGGGCCTTCCACGCCATGCCCGACCTGCGCGCCGTGCCCGGCGACCCGAAGAGCCCGGCCACCGGCGCCATCCGGGGAATGATCAATATGATGACCGCGCTGCGCCGCGAGGTGCGCGCCGATTACGCCGCCTGCATCTTCGATGCGCCCGGCAAGACCTTCCGCGACGACTGGTATCCCGAATACAAGGCCAACCGCTCGCCGATGCCCGACGACCTGCGCAGCCAGATCGACCCCATCCACGAAGTGGTGAAGCTGCTGGGCTGGCCGGTGCTCAGCGTGCCCGACGTGGAGGCCGACGACGTGATCGGCACGCTTGCCAAGATCGCCGCCGCGCAGGGCGTCGAGGTGATCGTCTCCAGCGGCGACAAGGACCTGAGCCAGCTGGTCGACGAGCACATCACGATCATCGACACGATGAACGGCAAGAAGCGCGACGTGGCGGGCGTGACGGCCGAGTTCGGCGTGCCGCCGAACCTCATGGTCGACTACCAGACGCTGGTGGGCGATACGGTCGACAACGTGCCAGGCGTCGAGAAGGTCGGCCCGAAGACCGCTGCCAAGTGGTTGCTCGAATACGGCTCGCTCGATGCGCTGGTCGAACGCGCTGCCGAAGTGAAGGGCGCCGCCGGCGAGAACCTGCGCAAGGCGCTCGACAAGCTGCCCCTGAGCCGCAAGCTCGTCACCATCCGCACCGACTGCGATCTCGACGGCCACGTCACCGGCCTGCCGTCGCTCGAAGGCCTGCCTGTCGGCGCGCCGCAGACCGACGAGCTCAAGCCCTTCTACGAGAAGTTCGGTTTCAAGAGCCTCGTCAAGTCGCTCGAAGCGCAGGCGGTTCCGCCCGAGCTGATCGAGGAGAACATCAAGAAGAAGGCCGCCAAGGCCAACACCGACCAGGGCGGGCTGTTCGACGAGCCGTCCGACGACGGCGCGATGGAAGCCGCCGCGCCCGCGAGCAACCTCAAGTACGACACCATCACCACCTGGGAGCAGTTCGACACCTGGCTCGCAAGGCTTGAAGCCGCCGAGCTCGCGGCGATCGACACCGAGACCACGTCGCTCGACGAAATGGTCGCGCAGATCGTGGGCGTGAGCTTCAGCGTCGAGCCCGGCGAGGCGGCCTACATCCCGCTCACGCACAACTACCCCGACGCGCCCGCGCAGCTGCCCATCGACGAGGTGCTCGCCAAGCTCAAGCCGTGGCTGGAGAACGGCGCAAAGAAAAAGCTCGGCCAGCACATCAAGTACGACCGCCATGTGTTCGCCAACCACGGCATCGAGGTGCAGGGCTACGCGCACGACACCATGCTGCAGAGCTACGTGCTCGAAGTGCACAAGCCGCACGGCCTTTCGTCCCTGGCCGAGCGCCACCTGGGCCGCAGCGGCATTTCCTACGAGGACCTCTGCGGAAAGGGTGCGCACCAGATCTCCTTCAGCCAGGTCGACGTCGCCAAGGCCGCCGAATACTCGTGCGAGGACAGCGACCAGACCCTGGACGTGCACCGCACCCTGTGGCCTCAGCTCGAAGCCGACGAGAAGCTGCGCTTCGTCTACCAGCTCGAAATGGATTCGAGCGAGGCGCTCTACCGCGTGGAGCGCAACGGCGTGATGATCGACAGCGCCACGCTCGCCGCGCAGAGCCACGAACTCGGCACGCGCATCATGGCGCTGGAGCAGGAGGCCTACGAGATCGCCGGCCAGCCCTTCAACCTCGGTTCGCCAAAGCAGATCGGCGAGATCTTCTTCACCAAGCTGGGTCTGCCGGTGGTCAAGAAAACCCCGAGCGGCGCGCCCAGCACCGATGAAGAGGTGCTGGAGAAACTGGCCGAGGACTATCCGCTTCCCGCCAAGATCCTCGAACACCGCGGCCTCTCGAAACTCAAGGGCACCTATACCGACAAGCTGGGCCAGCTGGCCAACCCGCGCACCGGCCGCGTCCACACGCACTATGCGCAGGCCGTGGCCGTCACGGGGCGCTTGAGCAGCAACGACCCGAACCTGCAGAACATCCCGATCCGCACGCCCGAAGGCCGCCGCGTGCGCGAGGCTTTCGTGGCACCGGCGGGCAGCGTGATCGCCAGCGCCGACTACTCACAGATCGAGCTGCGCATCATGGCCCACATCAGCGGCGACGAGTCGCTCCTGCGCGCCTTCACCGAGGGCATCGACGTGCACCGCGCGACGGCTGCCGAAGTGTTCGGCTCCACGCCCGACCAGGTGTCGAGCGAGCAGCGCCGCTACGCGAAGGTCATCAACTTCGGGCTCATCTACGGCATGAGCAGCTTCGGCCTCGCGAAGAACCTTGGCATCGAGACCAAGGCCGCGGCCTCCTACATCGAGCGCTACTTCGCGCGCTACCCGGGCGTGAAGGCGTACATGGACGAGACCAAGGCGCTCGCCAAGGAGCAGGGCTACGTGGAGACCGTGTTCGGCCGGCGCCTGTACCTCCCCGAGATCAATTCGCCCAACGGCCCGCGCCGCGGCGGCGCCGAGCGCGCGGCCATCAACGCGCCGATGCAGGGCACGGCGGCCGACCTCATCAAGCTGAGCATGGTCAAGGTACAGAACGTGCTTGACGAAGAGAAGCGCGCCACCAAGATGATCATGCAGGTGCACGACGAACTGGTGTTCGAAGTGCCCGAAGCCGAAGTCGAATGGGTGCGCACCGAAATCCCGCGCCTGATGGCCGGCGTGGCGGCGCTCAAGGTGCCGCTGCTCGCCGAGATCGGCATCGGTCCCAACTGGGACAAAGCCCACTGACGAGACACGAGCCAAGAAGAACCGCACCCATGAAACTCAAGCCCCGCCCATTCCTGCTCGCCGCCGTCTGCGCCGCCTTCCTCGGCACCGCCTTCGCCGCGCCCGATGCCCGCATCGCCTCGCTCGCCGCGAAAGAAAAGCCCGCGCTGCTCGACACGCTCAAGGAGCTGGTCTCTATCGAATCGGGCAGCCGCGACCTCGAAGGCCTGGAGAAAATCTCCGATCTCATCGCCGCGAAGTTCAAGGCGCTGGGCGGCGAGGTCGAGCTGATCGATCCGAGCGCCGAGGCCTACCGCATGGACGACACGCCCGAGAAGATCGGCCGCGTCGTGCGCGCCACCTTCAAGGGAACGGGCACGAAGAAGATCATGCTCATCGCGCACATGGACACGGTCTACACCGTGGGCATGCTCAACAAGCAGCAGTTCCGCATCGAGGGCGACAAGGCCTACGGCCTGGGCATCGCCGACGACAAGCAGGGCGTGGCGGTCATCACCCACACGGTGGCGATGCTGCAGGCGCTGAAGTTCAAGGAGTACGGCACGCTCACCGTGCTGATCAACGGCGACGAGGAAATCAGCTCGCCGGGCGCACGCGCGCTCATCACGCGGCTGGGCGGCGAGCACGACGCGGTGATGTCGTTCGAAGGCTCCTCCATCAAGGACGACAAGCTTTCGCTCGCGACCGCGGGCATCGCTTCCGTCACCCTGCATGTCGCGGGCAAGGCGTCGCATGCGGGCTCCGCGCCCGAGCTGGGCGTGAATGCGCTCTACGAACTCTCGCACCAGATCCTGCAGATGCGCGATCTCTCGGACCCCGCCACCGGCCTCAAGATGAACTGGACCATCTCGAAGTCGGGCACCAACCGCAACGTCATCCCGGCGTCTGCCACCGCAAGCGCCGACGTGCGCGTGCTCAAGGTCGCCGACTACGACCGCATCGAGCAGCAGGTCAACGAACGCGTGAAGAAGCAGCTGATTCCCGAAGCCAAGGTCGAGCTCAAGTTCGAGCGCCGCCGTCCGCCGCTCGAGGCCACCCCCGCCTCGATCGCGTTCGCCAAGCATGCGCAGGCGATCTACAAGGACGAGCTCGGCCGCCCGCTGGGCGCCGACGACAAGGCCGCCGGCGGCGGCACCGATGCCGCCTTCGCCTCGCTCAAGACCAAGGCGCCCGTCGTCGAGCGCTTCGGCCTGCAGGGCTTCGGCGCGCATTCGGCCGATGCCGAATACGTGCTGGTCGATTCCATCGAGCCGCGCCTGTATCTCGCAACGCGCATGGTGATGGACATTTCGCGCGGCAAGACCGGCGGCAACTGATCCGCCCGGCCCCTTCATGCGGCTGCGCCACATCGAGGTCTTCAACGCGATCATGCTCACGGGGAGCGTGAGCTCGGCGGCGCGGCTCATCAACATCACGCAGCCCGCGGTGAGCCGCACCTTGCAGCATGCCGAACTGCAGCTGGGCTTTCCGCTGTTCCAGCGCGCCAAGGGCCGGCTCTCGCCGACCACCGAGGCGCTCACGCTGTACCCGCACATCGAGCGCCTGTTCGCGCAGCTCGACGAGGTGCAGCGGCTGGCTGCCAACCTCAAGGCCGGCAGCGATACGGGCGAGTTGCGCATCCTGAGCGTGCTCGCGCTGAGCTACGAGATCTTGCCGCGCGCGCTCAAGGCCTTCCGCGAAAAGCATCCGGGCTATGCGATCACCGTCGAGTCGCTGCATTCGCCGCAGATCATGTCGGCGCTGCTGCGGCAGGAGGCCGACGTGGGCTTCGCCTTCAGCCCCGCGGTGCATCCCTCGCTCACGCAAGAGACGCTGGCCGACAGCCGCATGGTGTGCATCGCCCCCAAGGGCATGCTGCCGCGCGCGCTGGTGCGCAACGGCTCGGTGGCGCTGCACGACCTGGTCGACCGGCCGGTGATCGGCCTGGACAGCCGCGACCCCGTCGGCACGAGTCTCAGCCAGGCCTGCCGGCAGGCCGGCGTCGGCTTCCAGCAGGCGGTGGTGACGGTGCAGACTTATCACGCGGCGCTGGCCATGGCGCACCACGGGCTCGGCGTAGCGCTGGTCGACGGCTGCACCGCGCGTTCGGCGGATCGCGAGAAAGTTGATGTGCTCACGCTCGAGCCGCACATCCCGGTGCCGGTTCGCGCATTGCGCTTCACCGGCCGGCCCGATTCGGTGGCAGTGCGCGGCATCACGCGCTGCATGCAGCAGGCGATCCAGGAGACGCTTTAGGCGCGCGGCAAAAAATACGCCTGAAGGGCTTCGTCGGCGCCCGTCCTCGACTTCTCGAGAATCTCCGGGCCCAGGCCCGTTCCCTGGACCGAGAAGAAGTGCAGATCCTTCAGCCCGATCTGGGCCAGGATGACGGTCAGGTACGGCGTCAGGAAATCCTGCTGCCGCGCGTACTCCCCGGAAAAACTGCCGCCCGAAGCCACGGCGATGAACACCGGCCGGTCGCGGAGCAGGCCCACCTTGCCGCCCGGGCCTGTGTTGAAAGTGCGGCGCGCCCGGACGACGTGATCGATCCACGCCTTCAGCGCGGAGGGCACGCTCAGGTTGTGCATCGGCGTTCCGATGACCACGACATCCGAATCCTCCAGCTCCCGGATCAGTTCATCGGATTGGGCAACGGCCCCGTCCTGCGTGATCTGCGCCGTGGCCGAATGCTGGCCGAGCGCGTAGTTCGCGTCGATGTGGGACAGGGCGTTGCCGCCGATCACACGCTCCATCACTGTCGCAGCCGGCTCGCGGCCCATCAGGCGCGCGACGATTTTTAGTGAGAGCCGGCAGCTCTCGGAGGTTTCCCCGCGGGGGCTGCAGACGATATGCAGGATCTTCATTGCGACCACTTCCAAGTTCTTGTGAAAGCGGAAGTCTAGGAAGCACATGGCCTATCTCATAGAGCCATGAATAAAGATTAAGGGTGATCCATAATTTGACATGACGACTGTCGACAAGACCCCCTCCATCTCGCCGCTGGACCCGACCGCGGCTGAGCCTTACTACCGGCAAATCTACGAGCGGTTCCGCAGCGCCATTGCCAGCGGGTTGCTCAAGCCGGGCGACCGGATTCCCTCGGCGCGCGCGCTGACCAAGGAACTGGGCCTGGCCAGGGGCACCATCGACACCGCGTACTCCCTGCTGGCCGCCGAGGGGTACATCCAGGCCCGCGGCCAAGCCGGGACCATCGTCACGCCGGGCCTCAAGCCGCGCACGCCCGTGGTCACCCCGTCGCCCGTGATCGACACCGGGACGTCGTCGATCGGCTTTCGTCCGTATTCCATCCTTCCGTTCCAGATGGGCCTGCCCGCGCTGGACGAATTTCCCCGAAAGATATGGGCCCGCCTCGGTGCGCGGTGCGCGCGCGCCATGCAGCCGTCCGACATGACGCATCCCTCGGTCTACGGGCAGCCCGCGCTGCGTGCGGAAATCGCCGCCTACCTGCAGGTGTCGCGCGGCATCCACTGCGCGGCATCGCAGGTGTTCGTGACCTCGGGATACCGGCACTCCATCGAGCTGATCGCCCTTGCGCTGCTCAAGGCGGGAGACCGCGTGTGGCTCGAAGACCCGGGCTATCCGCCCACGCGGGAGCTGCTTGCGCAGATGCAGATCGCGGGCGTGCCGGTGCCGGTGGACGAGGACGGCATGGTCATTGCCGAAGGCGTCAGGTCGGCGCCGCGTGCGCGTGCGGCCGTGGTCACGCCGGCGCACCAGAGCCCGCTGGGCGTGTCCTTGTCCCTGCAGCGGCGACTGGCGTTGCTGGACTGGGCGGGGCGCAACAACGCATGGATCGTCGAGGACGACTACGACGGCGAGTACCGCTACGTGAGCCGCCCCCTGCCAGCGCTCAAGAGCCTGGACCGCGACGGGCGCGTGCTCTATGCGGGCACCTTCAGCAAGGTGCTTTTTCCGAGCCTGCGGCTGGCCTATCTCGTGGTGCCGCAGGCGCAGGTCGAGCGCTTCGAGCAGATCATCCAGACCTTCGCGGGCGGCAGCCCCGAACTCACGCAGTCCATCGTCACGGCCTTCATCAAGGAGGGCCACTTCGCGCGCCACATCCAGCGCATGCGCAAGCTCTACGCCGAGCGCCGCGAGGCGACGAGCGCGGGCCTGGCAAGCGTGCTGGGCCAACGCGTGCGCATCGACGCGCTGCCCGGCGGCATGCACCTGATCCTGCGGCTTGCGGGCCGCCAGTCGGACCGCAAGCTCATGCTGCGCATGCGGGAAGAGGGCGTCTTCGCGGAGGCGCTGTCGGAATGGACGCAGGGCGGCAAGGGCGCCTCGGCATTGCTCGTCAACTTCACGAACATCGATTCCCGGGCGACGGCCGAGAAACTGGGAAAGCGCATCCAGGCCCTGATGTAGTTCGAGGAATCATGGCCTAGAACCGGATGCGGTTCATGGCTCTTCTGAGCTGGACCAAGATCTCCGACGATAGAGTCCTTCTCAATCAGCACACACAAGGACTCCTCATGAGCAATCGCATCGACTACGCCAAGATTTCGCCCGACGTCTACAAGGCCTTCGGCGGGGTGTATGTCGCCGTCCAGAAAGGCGGCCTGCCCAAGCAACTGGTCGACCTCGTCTACCTGCGCGTGTCGCAGATCAACGGTTGCGCCTACTGCATCGACATGCATTCGCGCGACCTGCTCAAGTCGGGCCTTGCGGTCGACAAGCTGGTGCTGGTGCCCGTGTGGCACGACGCGGGCGCGGTGTTCAGCGCACGCGAACGCGCGGCGCTCGCCTGGGCGGAAACCGTGACGCGCGTCGCCGAGACGGGCGTTCCCGATACCGACTACGAAGCCGCCACCGCCGAATTCGGCGACAAGGAACTGGCCGATCTCACCTATGCGATCAGCCTGATGAACGCCTTCAACCGCTTCGGCGTCACCTTCCGCTCGACGCCCGCCGCCACGGTGGCCGCTGCGGCTGCGGCCTGAAGCGCCATGGCATGGACACTGCTCGGCATCGCCGGGCTTCTCGAGATCGTCTTCGCCTTCGCGATGAAATCGTCCGAAGGCTTCACGCGGCTGGTGCCCGCGCTGTTCACCGTCGGTGCGGGCCTGTCGAGCGTGGTGCTTCTGGCGCTCTCGATGCGCACGCTGCCGATGGGCACGGGCTACGCGGTCTGGACCGGCATCGGCGCGGCCGGCACCGCGATCGTGGGCATGGTGGTGCTGGGCGACTCGGCCGCGCCGATGCGGCTCTTGTGCATCGCGCTCATCCTGGCGGGCGTGATCGGGCTCAAGCTGGTCACGGGCGACTGACGAAGGAAGGGGCGGGCATCGCCCCGCGCCATAATCCGGCGCCATGCACGTCCTTCGAACCCTCTGCTTCCTGCGCCGCCTGGCGCTGGCATGGTTCATGGCCTCGCTGCTGGTCGCGGGGGCTTCGCCTCTCGTGAACCCGCAGGCGATGGAGCTGGTGTGTTCCGCCACTGGCAGCGTCAAGCTCATCGTGCAGGGCGACGATGGTCCCGCCGAGATGGGCATGGCGGCGATGGACTGTCCGCTGTGCATGGTCTCCGCGCTGCCGCCTGCCGCCGCGCAGGTGACGCTGCCCACGCCGCTGCCGCTGGGCCGCGCGCTGCAATCGATTCCCGCTGCCCGCATCGCGGCAGCCACGGCCTCGCCGCTGCCGGCGCGCGGGCCGCCCGCGCTCTCCTGAACTCCCGCATTTCCTCCACCTGACGTTGCTTCTGGGCACGCGGTGGATCTTCGGTCGTTCCGCGGCCGGTGCTGCGTTGTCGCCCTGTCGGGCTTGCGCGCGCCGCCGCCAGAGAGATTCCATGTCCCGTATTCCTTCCGCCCCCATGCTGGGGCTCGCGGCCCTGTTCGGCGCCGCCTGCGTGCCCGGCCTCGCGATTGCGCAAGAGACCGGTGCGGCCGGCGTGGCAGCGCGCTCGCTGCCACAGGTCGAAGTGACCGACGATGCGCCCAGCCCCAATGGCCGGCTCGACCTCGACACCCCCTCCGACACCGCCAGCCGCCTGGGCCTCACGCCACGAGAGACGCCGGCCTCGGTCACCGTGGTGAACCGCGCGGTCATCGACGCACGCGGTGCGCAGAACACACAGGAGATCCTGCGCGCCATTCCCGGGGTGACCGCGCACGACGCGCCGGGCAACATCGGCGTGAGCTACCGCGGCTTCAGCGCCGGCTCGATCGGCCAGCTCTTCAACGGCATCAACGTGCAGTATTCGATCGCCGCGCGGCCGGTGGACAGCTGGATCTACGACCGCGTCGAGGCCATCGGCGGCCCGTCGGGCTTTCTCTTCGGCTCGGGCGCGCTGGGCGGCTCGATCAACTACATCACCAAGACGCCCGAACGCAGCGACTTCGCGGAAGCGCGGCTGCGCTTGGGCACGCAGCACCTGCAGGAAGCTTCCTTCGGGTTGAATCGCCGCGTGGCCGGCGATGGCGGCGTGGGCAGCCACTACGCGCGCATCGACGTGAACCACCGCGATGCCAACGGCTGGACCGACGGCACCGGCAGCCGGTCGACGCAGCTCGCGGCCTCGCTGCTCTCGGACCTGGGCGGTGGCCTCAAGCACACGCTGGCCTATGAGTTCCAGGACGAAAGCGTCGACCGGCCCTACTGGGGCACGCCGGTGCTCAACCCGGTGGCCGGCACGATGCGCATCGACCCCGGCATCCGCTTCAAGAACTTCAACAGCAGCGACGGACTCTATGCGCAGCGCGTGCAGTGGCTGCGCTCGGTCACCGAATGGCAGGCCACCGATGCGCTGCAGTGGAAGAACACCTTCTACGCCTACGACGCGCTGCGCGACTACCGCAACGTCGAGAGCTACCGCTACAACCCGGGCAACACCGCGGTGATCCGCTCGGGTGCGTTCTTGCAGCGGCACGACCAGGACGTGTGGGGCAACCGGATCGAGGGTCTTTACAAGGGCCGGCTCGGCAGCCTGAAGAGCGACTGGTCCTTCGGCCTGGACTTCAGCGTGAACCGGCAGACGCGCTTTCCCAACAGCCTTCCGGGCACGCTGAGCACGGTGAATCCATACGCCTTCACCGTCGAGCGCTTCTTCGAGGTGAAGGGCATGGTGCCCGGCTTCCGCCCCGACCGCGACAACAAGGTGCGAACCACCGCGCTCTACCTGGAGAACCGCACCGCGCTGATGCCTTCGCTGCATCTGGTCACGGCGCTGCGCCACGAGCGCATCGACCTCGACCTGGTGAACCGCCGCACGGTGGACGCGGCGAATCCCGCCACCTTCCACCGCGGCTACAAGCCCACGACCGGGCGCATCGGGCTGGTGTGGGATGTGGCGCCGGGCGCGAGCCTGTATGCGCAATACGCCACGGCGGCCGACCCGCCTTCGGGCGTGCTCTCCACCGCCTCGTTCGCCGACGTGCGCAACAACAGCGAACTCACCACCGGCCGGCAGGTGGAGGTCGGCACCAAGCTCGATTTCTGGCAGGGCAAGGGCACGGCCACGCTCGCGGCCTACGGCATCCGCCGCAACAACATCGCGTCGCAGGACCCGAACAACAGCGCGCTCACCGTGCTCGTGGGCGAGCAATCGTCCAAGGGCGTGGAGTTGGCGCTGGGCCTGCAGCCGACGCGGCAGTGGTCGCTGCAGGGCAACCTCACCTACGTGGATGCGCGCTATGAGCGCTTCACGCAGGGCGGCGTGTCGCTCGCGGGCCGCACGCCGACCAACACGCCGGCCATGGTTGCGAACCTCTGGGTGTCGCATGCGTTCACGCCCCGCCTGGAGGCCAGCGTGGGCGTGCGGCACGTGAGCAAGGTGTACGCCGATGCGGCGAACACCGCGAGCTGGCCGGGCTACACGCTGCTGGACCTCGGGCTGAGCTGGAAGGTGAGCAACACCGTCACCGTGGTCGGCCGCATCCGCAACGCGACGGACCGCATCCACGCGGTGAACGTCGGCAGCACCTTCGCCTACCTCGGCGCACCGCGCACGGCGGACGTCTCGCTGCGCGTGGCGTTCTGACCCCAGGGAGAGATGCTGTGCATGCCAAACGCTGGTTGTTCCTCGTCCACCGCTGGCTGGGCGTGGTTGTCTGCGCCTTCTTCGCGATGTGGTTCGTCTCGGGCGTGGTGATGATGTACGTGGGCTACCCGAAGCTCACCGAGGCGGAGCGGCTGCAGCACCTGCCGCCGCTGGATGCGACAGCGCCGTTGCTGGGACCACGGCAGGCACTCGATGCAGCCGGCATCGCCGGCCCCCTGCGCGAGCTGCGGCTGGCTGCGGCCAGCGGCGGGCGCGCGGTGTATCTGGCGGTGCCTGCACGCGAGGCCGAGGCCGGTCGTCGCCGCATGCCGCCGGGCAGCGGCACGGTGGTGGTCGATGCCGAAACCGGCGCCGTGCTGCGCGATGTGGACCGCGCCCGCGTGCTCGCGAGCGCGCAGACCTATGCGGGAGCGGGCGTGCCGCTCGACTACCGCGGCACCATCGGCGAGGACGCTTTCACCCATTCGCGCGGGCTCGACGCCCATCGCCCGTTGCATGTCGTCGACCTCGGTGATGCAGATGCCACGCGGCTCTACCTGTCGGGCAAGACCGGCGAGGTGGTTCGCGATGCACCGCGTGCGGAGCGGCTCTGGAACTACGCGGGCGCGTGGATCCATTGGCTGTATCCGCTGCGCGGCACGGGGCTGGACCGCTACTGGGCGGATATCGTCAACTGGCTTTCCATCGTCGGCATCGCCGTCACGCTCACTGGCACGGTGGTGGGCGTGATGCGCTGGCGTTTCCGGCGAACCTACAAGAGCGGCTCGCACTCGCCGTACCAGGGCTTCATGATGCGGTGGCATCACATCACCGGGCTGCTGTTCGCGTTGGTGACGCTGACGTGGATCTTCAGCGGGTTGATGTCGATGAACCCGTGGCGCGTGTTCGACAGTGGCGCACCGGCGTTGCGAATGGAGGCGATGAACGGCGGGCCGCTCGTCGTCGCCGCGCAGGACGCGACGCCCGCCGCGCTGCTGGCTTCCGCAGGCAACGGTGTGCGCGAACTGCGCTGGGTGCGCGTCGCAGGGCAGACGCTGGTGCTAGCGAGCACGGGCAGCGGCCGGCCGTCGGTAAGCGACGCGCAGACCGCCCAGCCGCACACTCCCGACCCCGAATTGCTGCGCACCGCAGTCGCCCGCTTGCTGCCCGATGCCGTCGAACGCATCGACGTGCTCTTTGCCTACGACAGCCACTACTACACCCGCGAGCCGCACACCATGACGGGCGGCACCGACAAGCCCTTGCCCGTCTGGCGCGTGGTGTTCGCCGATGCGCATGCCACCTGGGTGCATGTCGATCTGCACACCGGCGCGGTGATCGGCCGCTCCGACGACATGCGGCGTCTGAGCCGCTGGCTGTTCGCGATGCTGCACAGCTGGGACTGGCTGCCGCTGCTTGACCATCGCCCGGTGTGGGATGTGCTGCTTGTTGCGCTGAGTCTGGGCGGCGCGCTGCTGAGCTTGACCGGCGTGGTGATCGGCTGGCGGCGCCTGGGCCGCAAGCTCAGGGCGTCGGCGAAGAAGGCGCCAGCGTCTGTGCGACCCGCAGCGCCGAGCCGAAGGCCAGCGTGAAACCCAGCGCGCCGTGGCCGGTGTTGAACAGCATGTTCGACGGCGCGCTTTCCAGCCGCCCGATGATCGGCAGGCCCTTCGGCGTCGCAGGCCGCATGCCGGTCCACGGGTGCAACTCTTCGAGCCGGCTCGCATGCGGGAAGAGGGCGCGCGTGGCGGTCGCCAGCGTTTCGATGCGCGTCGCCGGAATGCTCGCGTCGTGCCCCACCAGCTCTGCCATGCCCGCCACCCGCAGGCGCGAGCCGATGCGCGCGAACACCACCTTGCGGGCGCTGTCGGTCACGTTCACGGTCGGCGCCGCGCCGGGCGAAGGATCGACCTCCACCGTGATGCTGTAGCCCTTGAGCGGGTATACCGGCAGGTAGGCGCCCAGCGCCCGGCCGAGCTTGTGCGAGGCCGAGCCCAACGCCATCACGAAGGCATCGGCCTCGATGTCGCCCTGGCTGGTGTTCACTGCGGCGATCTGATGGCCGTTGCGTGCGAAACCGTGCACGTCGGTGCCGAGCAGGAAGCGAACGCCGCGCGCCTGGAGCATGCGCATCAGCTCTGCGCACACCTTCAGGCAATCGGCCGCGCACTCGCTTGGCGTGTAGACCGCGCCGGCCATCTGGCCGCGATAGCTCGCGAGCGCGGGCTCGATCGCGATGCACTCATCGGGCGAGACGATGCGCTGCTCGCTGCCCATGGTGCGCTGCAGTTCGAGCTGCGCACGCGCGCCCTCGAGCGAGGCCGAGCTGGCGTACAGCACCAGCTTGCCTGTGGCCGAGAAGTCGCAGTCGGGCGCGATGTCGGCCTGCATCGCCTCGAACTCGGTGCGGCTCGATGCGGCCAGCATCAGCAGCTTGGCCGTGGTGTCGCGCGAAGTCCCCGCATTGCAGGCCGCGAGAAATTCCATGCCCCAGCGCCACTGCAGCGGGTCGAGCTGCGGCCGCAGCTTGAGCGGGGAGGTGGGCGAGAGCAGCAGCTTGGGCAACTGCTTCCAGATCGACGGATCGGCCAGCGGCTGCACATACGAGTAGCTCAGCTGTGCACCATTGCCGCCGCTCGCGCCGGCGCCGGGCGCCGCGCGATCGATCACCGTGACCTGGTGGCCCCGGCGTTCGAGCTGCCAGGCGGTGGCCAGGCCCACGATGCCGGCACCGAGCACACACACATGCATGAAGGCAACTTTCGGGGAGTGAAGAAGAGACTGCTTCGACTGTAGGGGTGCCCCGCACCGCCCGGAAATGCCAAAAGAACCCCCGCCCATAACCTTTGGGCATGACCCCGGGGTTATTTGGAATTGTCGCGATGTGTCACTCCTTCTTACACTGCGCTTCTGTTCAATCCAACCGAATGAAGGCTCGAATGAAACTCTCCGTCCTGATGGCATCCATGGCTGCCGCGGTGCTCTTCACCGCCACCGGCGCGCAAGCCGCCGACACGCTCGCCAAGATCGCCGAGTCCGGCAAGATCACGCTCGCCTACCGCGAGTCGTCGGTGCCCTTCAGCTACCTGGACGGCCCCAACAAGCCGATCGGGTTCTCGGTGGAACTTTCCAACGCCGTGGTCGAAGCGGTGAAGAAGAGGCTGAACAAGCCCAACCTGCAGGTCTCGCTGATGGCGGTCACCTCGCAGAACCGCATTCCGCTGATCACCAACGGCACCATCGACCTGGAGTGCGGCTCCACCACCAACAACAGCGCGCGCGGCAAGGACGTGGCCTTCGCGGTCAATCACTTCTACACGGGCACGCGGCTCCTGACGAAGAAGTCCTCCAAGATCAAGGACTACGCCGACCTCGCCAAGAAGACCGTGGCCAGCACCACCGGCACGACGAACGCGCTGGTCATGCGCAAGTACAACGCCGACAAGAACCTCGGCATGGACATCGTGCTCGGCAAGGACCACGCCGATGCGTTCCTGCTGGTGGAGAGCGACCGCGCCGTCGCCTTCGCGATGGACGACATCCTGCTGTTCGGCCTGATCGCCAATTCCAAGAGCCCGGCCGACTACGAAGTGGTGGGCGAGTCGCTGCAGGTCGAGCCCTACGCCTGCATGCTGCCCAAGGACGATCCGGCCTTCAAGAAGCTGGTGGACGACACCTTCATCAACATGATGAAGAGCGGCGAGTTCGAGAAGCTCTACACCAAGTGGTTCATGCAGCCGATTCCGCCGAAGAACGTGCCGCTGAACCTGCCGATGAGCGATCAACTGAAGGAAAACCTCAAGGCATTCAGCGACAAGCCGGCAACTTGAGCTCGCCCCCAGGCTGCGCGCACTTCGTGTCGCTTCGCCCACCCCCTACCGGGGGCAATACCAGCGGCCCGGCAAAGCCGGTTCCGCGGTATTCCTGAAACAGAGAAAGACCATGGCTTCGACGAACGTAGTTGGCATCTTGGGGGGCATGGGCCCCGCGGCGGGCGCCGACTTCGTCCGGCTCTTCGTGCAGGCCTGCGCGCAGCAGATGCGCGCACGCGGCGAACCGGTGCGCGACCAGTCCTTTCCCGAACACTGGCTCGCCCAGGTGCCGGTGCCCGACCGCACCGGCGCGCTGGCCTCCGACACGAGCGGCGCGCACCAGCCGCTGGAGCCGATGCTGCAGGCGCTGGGCCGGCTGGCCGCGCTCGGCAGCCGGGCCGTGGCCATCGCCTGCAATACCGCGCATGCCTGGCATGCGAACCTGCAGGAGCGTTTTCCGCAGGTCGAGCTGCTGCACATGGCGCGAGAGACCGCGCAGCAGCTGGCCGCAGAGGGTGCAACCGAGGTGGCGCTGATGGCCACCGAGGGCACCTACCGCGTGCGTCTTTACGAACAGGCGCTGGCCGAAGCGGGGCTCGGTTGCCACGTCCCGCTGGCCGACGAGCGCCAGACCATCATGCGCGGCATCTTCGATGGCGTGAAAGCCGGCAACATGCCGCTGGCGGAGCAGTGCTTCTCCGAGGTCGCGCTGCGGCTGGCCGAGCGGCACGGGCCGGTGACCATCATCATGGGCTGCACCGAGGTGCCGCTCGGGCTTCAGGGCTCGGCCGCAGTGGCCGGGCTGAGCCTTGTCGATCCGGCTGCGGTGCTGGCAGCCGCGCTGGCCCGCCGCGCGTACGGGGCGGTGCCCCAACCCCACTGAATTCCCGGTCATAGAGGCGGACGGCGATTTCGCCTACATTGCGGCGTGCGTTTTTTCGCGCAGCGCCCCCTTGTCCGACGATTCAACTGGAGCCCCTCCAATGTCCCAACTCGACGACAGCCGTTCCGACTTCGATTCGCTTCGCCCCGGCGACAGCACCGAGCAGGGCGCCACGCGCCGCACCGCCCTGAAGGCCGCCATCGGCGTCGGCTACGCAGCCGCCGTGATGCCGGTGATGGCGCAGACCGCCATCGCGACTTCGGCCGAGGGCCTGAAGGCCGGGCCCATCAAGTACACCGTCAATGGCTTCGAAGTGCCGGCCTATGCCGCCGCCCCAGCCGGCAAGACCGGCTTGCCGGTCATCCTGGTGATCCAGGAAATCTTCGGCGTGCACGAATACATCGCCGACACCTGCCGCCGCTTCGCCAAGCTGGGCTACCTGGCCATCGCGCCCGAGCTTTATGCGCGCCAGGGCGATCCGCGCGGCTACACCGACATCCCGAAGCTCCAGGCCGACATCGTCAGCAAGGTGCCGGATGCGCAGGTCATCGTCGACCTGGACGGGGCGCTCGCCTACGCCAAGGCCAACGGCGGCGACACCAGCAAGGCCGGCATCACCGGCTTCTGCTGGGGCGGGCGCATCACCTGGCTCTATGCGGCCACCGGCAAGGTCAAGGCCGGCGTGGCCTGGTACGGCCGGCTGGTCGGGCAGGCCAGCGAACTGACCCCCAGGCACCCCATCGACATCGCCGCCAGCCTGCAGGCGCCGGTGCTCGGCCTCTACGGCGGAAAAGACCAGGGCATCCCCCTTGACACGGTTGATAAGATGAAAGCTGCTCTGGCCTCTGGAACTGCAGCGGCCAAGGCTTCGAGCTTCGTCGTGTATCCCGAAGCAGGCCACGCGTTCCATGCCGACTACCGCCCCAGCTATGTAAAGAGCGCAGCGGACGACGGATGGCAGCGCGCCACAGCCTGGTTCAAAGCCAATGGCGTCGCCTGACGACGGCGCCTTGTAGCCACTCCCCGCCGAAGGCCGTCCTGTGTGACGGCCTTTTCCTTTTTATGAACGGTATGCGGTCCTGACGACCGCTCCTCTTGCGCAAGCAGCTATGAATTTGATAGTTATCATCGCCGCGACCCTGGTCGCCGGCATCGGAAGTGTCTGGTTGGCAGCGTTGCTGCTGCGTGTGGGTGTGCGCAGTGGTTCCGGCGGGGTGAATCCGCAGCATCTGTTGAGCCTGGCGGCCGGCGCGCTGCTCGCCACCGCCTTCATGCACCTGTTGCCCGAGGCCTTCGAAAGCCGCATCGAGCCGGCACTGCTGTTCGCGGTGCTGCTGTTCGGGCTGGTCTTCTTCTTCCTGCTCGACAAGGCCGAGCTGTGGCACCACGGGCATGAGCATCACCATGGCGAGACACCTGATGCGCACAAGGGCCATGATCATGGTCACGACCACGCGCACGACCATCACGGCCATGCCCACAGCCACGCGCCCAAGGGCGGCGGCAGCTGGGCCGTGCTCACCGGCGACAGCGTGCACTGCTTCGGCGACGGCATCCTGATCGCTTCCGCTTTCATCGCCGACATTCGCCTTGGCCTCGTGGCGGCTCTGGCCGTGCTCGCGCACGAGGTGCCGCATCACATCGGCGACCTCGTGGTGCTGCGCCAGAGCTCGGCCAACCAGCGCGCGGCGCTCATCAAGGTCTCGCTCGCCGGCACCATGACCATGCTCGGCGGCATCGCGGGCTGGTGGTTGGTGGACCAGTTGCACGGTTGGCTGCCGTATTTCCTGGTGCTGGCCGGCAGCAGCTTCGTCTACGTGGCGCTGGCCGACCTGATTCCGCAGCTGCAAAAACGTTTGCCCGCCCGCCAGACCGCCGCGCAGATCCTGTGGCTGGTCGCGGGCATCGTGCTGGTCACGCTGGTGAGCCGGCTCGCGCACGGCGAGCACGGACATGACCATGGCCACGACGCGGGTCATGGCGAAGCCGGCCACGTCCACAAGGACTGACGGCGCGGTTTTGCGCGGGGGGTGAGGGCAGGGCGGGAAACTTTCCGACACCGACGATGCCTGTCGGATGAGCCGGAACGGCCGAAACAGGCGCACCATAGGGGGCCTTACAGCATTCATCTGCCGAGGAGCCGATCATGAATCACGTCGACGCCACCGCGCGTTCCGCCTCGCCATCCGAAGACGATGACGACAACACGCCAGCCGACGATTTCGAGGAAACCGACAGCGACGTCACCGACGACCTCTCGGAAGAAACCGGCATCGACCTGACCGATGCCAGCGAGCTTGATGCCGACAACGTGCCGGCCGACGAAGAGTTCGACCGCGTCATGAACGCGCCTGACTGATCCCCGTCAGGCTGCTTCCCGCCGCACGATCACCTGCCCGTTGCGCGCACCGCTGTGCACGCCGTGCTGCCAGGTGACGGCGCCATTCACGATCACCGCATCGATGCCTTCGGCCGGCCGCGTCGGCGTTTCGTAGTTCGCGGTGTCGCGCACCGTGGCCGCGTTGAAGATCACCACGTCGGCATGGTTCCCCGGCTTCAGCGTGCCGCGCTCGTGCAGGCCGAAGTTGCGCGCGGTGAGCCCGGTCATCTTCCACACCGCTGTCTCCAGAGGGAACAGGCCGACGTCGCGGCTGTAGTGTCCGAGCACACGCGGAAAGGTGCCCCAGAGGCGCGGATGCGGCTTCTCGCCGAGCGGAATGCCGTCCGAGCCGATCATGGTGTCGTCGAACGCGAGGATGCGCTGCACGTCGTCCTCGTCCATCATGAAATAGATCGCGCTGCCCGGCTGCAGGCGAACGGCGGCCTCTTCGCCCGACACGCCCCATTCGGCCGCGATGTCCTTCAGGTCGCGGCCCGCGCATTCGGGATGCGGCACGCTCGAGGCGATGAGCACGCGGCCGTCCATCATTCCGCGGTCGGTGCGGATCATGGTGGAGCCCGCGGTGTACGGGTAGCAATCGAGGCCAATGCACTGGTGCTGCATCGCTTCCTTGATGAACGGCAGCGTCACCTTCGTCTTGCCGAAGTTCTGCGCGTTCTGCACCTTGTGATGCGACACCACCACCGGGATGTCGAGCGCGCGGCCGATGTGGAAAGTCTCTTCGAGCGACTCCATCACGCGGTCACTTTCGTCGCGCATGTGGGTCACGTAGAGCGCCTTGCGCGATGTCAGCGGGCGGCCGACTTCGATGATCTCCTCGGTCGTCGCCTTCACGGCCGGCGGGTAGAACGTGCCGGTCGAGAGGCCGATGGCGCCGGCCTGCATCGCCTCTTCGACCAGCGCCTGCATCGCGGCGATCTCTGTGTCGTTCGCGGGGCGGTCCAGATCAGACATCACCACCGCGCGCAATGTCGAGTGACCCACCATCGCGGCCACGTTCACCGATGACGGCGTGGCGCGCAGCGCATCGAGGTACGCGGCGAACGTCGTGAAGCGGCCCTCGGCCGGCGTGTCGAGAAGACTCAGCGGCATCGGCAGGTCCATGTCGACGCGCAGCGGTGCGGCGCTGATGCCGCAGTTGCCCGCCACCACCGTCGTCACGCCTTGCGACACCTTGAATGGCATCTGCGCCTGCGAGAGCACGGCCTGGTCGTCGTGCGTGTGCGAGTCGATGAAGCCCGGCGCGACGATGCGGCCGGTGGCGTCCAGCGTCTGGTCTGCCGTGTGGCCGGCGAGCTTGCCGATGGCTGCGATGCGCCCAGCGACGATGCCGACGTCGGCATCGAAACGCGGCGCCTTGGTGCCATCGATCACGGTGCCGCCGCGGATCAGCAGGTCGTAGTGGTGTGTCTTGTCGGTCATCGGTGAGGTTCTTTCTTCAGCGGAAATGGCAGGCGACCAGATGCGTACCAGTGCCGCCGTTCGAGGACGAAGGGCGTTCGCTCAGTTCGGGCGTCTTCTCCTTGCACACGGCCTGCGCCATCGGGCAGCGCGTGTGGAAACGGCAGCCCGAAGGCGGATTCGCCGGGCTCGGCGGATCGCCCTGCAGCAGCATGCGACGCGCGGGCGTGCGCGGGTTTGGCACGGGCACCGCCGACAACAGGATCTCGGTGTATGGATGCAGCGGCGCGGAGAACAGCGTGTCGCGGTCTGCAATCTCCACGATGTGCCCGAGGTACATCACCGCCACGCGGTGGCTGATATGCCGCACCACCGCGAGGTCGTGGGCGACGAAGAGGTATGCGATGCCGAACTCCGCCTGCAGGTCCATCAGCAGGTTGACCACTTGCGCCTGCACCGACACGTCGAGCGCGGACACCGGCTCGTCGCAGACGATGAGCTTCGGGTTCAGCGCCAAGGCGCGCGCAATGCCCAGACGCTGCCGCTGCCCGCCCGAGAACTCGTGCGGAAATTTCTTCGCCGCTTCAGGCCGCAAGCCCACGCGCGAGAACAGCCACTGCACGCGCTCGCGCCGCTCGGCCGCCGAACCCATGTCGAAGTTGCGCAGCGGCTCGGCCACGATGTCGCCGGCCGTCAGGCGCGGGTTCAGCGAGGCATACGGGTCCTGAAAAATGATCTGAAGTTGCCGGCGGCGCAGCCGCATCTCGTTGGCCGAAAGCGTCAGCAACTCTTCACCATCGAGCGACACCGAACCCGAGGTCGGCTCGACCAGCCGCATCACCGACTTGGCGGTCGTCGTCTTGCCGCAGCCCGACTCGCCGACCAGCGACAGCGTTTCTCCGCGCGCGACGGAAAACGAGACGCCATCGACCGCCTGGATCGCCGGCTTCGCGGGCCGCAGCCAGCGCTTGGGCGAGATGTAGTGCTTGCGCAGGTTGCGCACCTCAAGCAGCGGGGCTGCGGTCGTCGTCATGCGGTCACCTCTGCATCGGCCCATTGTTCTTCAACGGCAAAGCACGCCACCACGTGGTCCCCGCCTTGCTGCGTGAGCTGCGGCATCTCGACGCGGCAGCGCTCGCGCGCATGGCTGCAGCGTGCGGCAAAGGCACAGCCGCGCCCCAGTTCGTGCGCAGCCGGCACCAGGCCCGGAATCTCCGTGAGCCGCGCGCTCGCCGTGTTCATCGCGGGCATCGAGGCCATCAGTGCACGCGTGTACGGATGCAGCGGCCGGTCGAACAGGTCGATCACGTCGGCCTCCTCGACCTTCTTGCCGGCATACATCACCACCACGCGGTCGCAGCTCTCGGCCACCACGCCCAGGTCGTGCGTGATCATGACCACGCCCATGCCCAGCTCCTTCTGCAGCCGGCGGATGAGGTCGAGGATCTGCGCCTGGATGGTCACGTCGAGGGCCGTGGTCGGCTCGTCGGCGATCAGCACCTCGGGGTTGCAGGCCAGCGCCAGCGCGATCATCACGCGTTGCCGCATGCCGCCCGAGAGCTGGTGCGGGTACTCGTTCACGCGCCGCTCGGGCTCGGGGATCTGCACCACGCGCAGCATCTCGACCGCGCGCTGCAGCGCCTCGGCACGGCTCGCTTTCTGGTGTAACTGCACCGTCTCGGCGATCTGCCGGCCCACGGTGAGCACCGGGTTCAGCGAGGTCATCGGCTCCTGGAAGATCATCGAGATGCGGTTGCCGCGGATCTGCCGCATCTCGCGCTCGCTCAGTTGCATGAGGTCGGTGCCGCGCAGGCGCACGGCGCCCATGTGGCGGCCGGGCGGCGTGGGCACGAGGCGCAGGATGGAGAGCGCGGTCACGCTCTTGCCGCAGCCCGATTCGCCGACCACGCCGAGCGTGCGGCCCGCGCGCACCGTGTACGAGACGCCGTCGACCGAACGCACCACGCCGTTCAATGTGTGGAAGTGCGTGCGCAGGTTGTCGACTTCGAGCAGGGGCTCGCCGGGGGCGAGTGCAACGTGGGACATCGGTGTCATCGCGTTCTCACAGTTGCCGCGCCAGGCGCGGATCGAGCGCATCGCGCAGGCCGTCGCCCAGCAGGTTGATCGCCAGCACCGTCGCCGCCAGCAGCAGCCCCGGGTACAGGATGATGTGGAACGCCACTGCCACGAAGTTGCGGCCCTCGGCCATCATGTTGCCCCAGCTGGGCGTCTGCGCGGGCACGCCCACGCCGAGGAAGGAGAGGGCGGCTTCGGTCAGCACTGCGGCGGCCGCGACGAAGGTCGATTGCACGATCAGCGGCGCCACCATGTTGGGCAGCACGTGGCGAAACAGGATGACCGGCAGACGCGTACCTACCGCATGCGCAGCCTCCACATACAACTGCTCGCGCAGCGTGAGCGCCAGCGAGCGCACCAGCCGCACCACGCGCGGAATCTCCGGCACCGTGATGGCGACGATCACCGTCGTGAGGCTCGCGCGCGTCACCGCCATGAGCGCGATCGCGAGCAGGATGCCGGGGATGGCCATGAGCCCGTCCATCACCCGCATCACCGGCCCGTCGGCCCAGCGCACGAAGCCCGCGAACAGGCCGATCAGCACGCCGAACACCGTCGCCAGCACCGCGACCGAGGCGCCGACGATCATCGACACCTGTCCGCCCCAGACCGCGCGGCTGAACACGTCGCGGCCCAGCGCGTCGGTGCCGAACCAGTGCTCGGCCCCCGGTGGCTGCATGCGCGCGAGCGGGTCGATGTCCTGCGGGTCGTGCGTGGCGATCCATGGCGCGGCGATGGAGAGTGCGGCCAGGGCGATCAGCAGCAGCGCGCCGATGATGAGCGTCGGGTGCTTGCGCACCCAGCGCCAGCGCGGCGGGACGAAGGGCGCTTCGTCGGCCGGGGTCGCAGCAGGCGCAACGGGTAGTGGGAGGTCACTCATCGGGAGTACGGTGGACATGTCTCGTTCAGTACTGAATACGCGGATCGAACAAGCGATAACTCAAGTCGATCAGCAGGTTGATCAGCACGTACACACCCGCCGACAGCAGCAGCACGCTCTGGATCACCGGGTAGTCGTGGCGCTGCACCGAATCGATCACGAGGCGCCCGACGCCCGGAATGGCAAACACCGTCTCGGTGACCACCACGCCGCCGATCAGGAGCGCGATGCCCACGCCGATGGTGGTCGCAATGGGAATGGCCGCGTTGCGCAGCGCATGCCCCAGCACCGGCAGCACGCCCAGGCCCTTGGCGCGTGCGGTGCGGATGTAGTCTTCATGCAGCACCTCGAGCACCGTGGCGCGCGTCATGCGCGTCACGAGCGCGATGTACACCAGCGCGAGGTTCACGCACGGCAGCACCAGTGAGCGCAGCCATTCGCCCGGCCCTTCGGCAAAACGCACATAGCCCTGCACCGGAAACCAGGGCAGCTGGATCGCGAACGCGTAGATCAGCAAATAGCCCACCAGGAACACCGGCACCGAGAACGCGAGCACCGCGAACACCATCACCAACCGGTCGACCCAACTGCCCGCGCGATAAGCCGCGAGCGTGCCCAGCGGCACCGCGACCACGAGCGTGATCAGCATCGTGAGCGCCGCGATCGACACCGTGGGCTCCAGCCGCTGGCCCAGCAGCTGCGACACCGGCACCTGCGTGAAGATCGAGGTGCCCAGGTCGCCGGTGAAGAGCTTGCCCAGCCACACCGCGAACTGCTGCCACAGCGGCAGGTTCAGCCCGAGCGCGGCGCGCAGCTTCTCGATGTCTTCCACGCTCGCGAGGTCGCCCGCGATGAGCGCCGCCGGATCGCCCGGCGACAGGTGGATCAGCAGGAACACCACCACGGCCACCACCGCCATGACGGGAAGCGTCGAGAGAAAGCGTCGAACGATGTAGCCCATGGCGGTGCGCGTCGCGGGTCCGTTACCGGTCGAGCGCCCAGACCATCGGCATGCCGGCCCAGAGCTTGTCCAGCCCCTTCAGGTTGGCGCGCGCGGCGAAGGCGGCCGAGTACTGGCCTGCGTTGATGTACGGCACCGCCTCGTAGGCGCGGGCCTGGAAGGCATCGAGCAGTTCCTTGCGCTTGGCGGGCACGGTCTCCTTCAGCCAGGCGTTGCGCAGGTCGTCTAGCTGCTTGTCGCACGGCCAGCCCGGCAGCGTGTTGCCGCAGGCTGCGCCCAGGTAGGCGTTGCTGATCGGCGAGTTGGCGTCGAACTCGCCGGCTACCGTCACGTACATGTTCCAGCCGCCGGCCTCGGGCGCATCGCGCTTGGCGCGGCGCGCGCCGATGGAGGCCCAATCGAGGTTCTGCGCATCGACGTTGATGCCGATGCTCTTCATGGTCTGTGCGGCCATCAGCGCCTCGGCGTTGAGGTAGGGCACGTCGCTCGGCACCAGCAGCACCACCTTCTCGCCCTTGTAGCCCGCGTCGGCCAGCATCTTCTTGGCCTTGGCCACGTCGGCCTTGCGGTAGGGCTCGGCGCCGGCCGCGGTTTCGTTGGGGCTCCCGCAGATGAAGAAGGTGGGGCAGTAGGCCATGCGCATGTCCAGCGGATAACCCATGGCCGCGACGAAGCGCTCCTGGTTCACCGCCTGCAGGAGGGCCTGGCGCACCTTCGGGTTGTTGAAGGGCGGGTGCAGCTGGTTCATCACCAGGAAGCCCTGGTAGGCGCCGCCCGAGCCGATCTTCACGCTCGTGTCGGTACGCAGCGGCGCGATGTAGTCGGGCTGCAGCTGTTCGACGATGTCGACCTCGCCGCGCTTGAGGGCGGCGATGGCACTGTTGGAGTCGGGCAGGTACAGCCACTCGACGCGCTCGAAGTTGCTCTTCTTGCTGCCCGCCAAGCCGTTCGGCGGCTCGCTGCGCGCCACATAGTTGGGGTTGCGCACGAACACCGCCTTGTTGCCCGGCACCCATTCGTCGCGCTTGAAGATGAAGGGGCCCGAGCCCAGCACCTCGGTGAGCGGCGCGGTGGTCGGCATCTTGGCCAGGCGCTCGGGCAGGATCACCGGCGGGAAGCCCGAGGGCTTGGCCAGCGCATCGAGCACCATGCCGAAGGGCTCGGCGAGCGTGAGCGTGAAGGTGCGCGCATCGACCTGCTTCCACTCGGCGCCGCTTGCGGTCATCGCGCGGCCCAGGCTGTCTCGCGCAGCCCAGCGCTGCAGCGAGGCGACCGCGTCGGCCGACGTGACGGCGCTGCCGTCGGAGAACTTGAGGCCCGGGCGCAGCGTGAAGCTCCACTGCTTGCCGTCCTTGGACGATGTGTACTTCTCGACCATCTGCGGCTGCGGCTTGCCGGTCGCGTCCTGCGCGAACAGTGTGTCGTAGACCATGTAGCCGAAGTTGCGCGAGATGTAGGCGGTGGTGAAGGTCGGGTCGAGGATCTTCAGGTCCGCATGGGCCACCACCTTGAGCGTCTTGGGCGCGGGCGTCTGGGCGAGCGCCGGGAGGCATGCGGCGGAAAGCGCCAGGGCGGCAAAGGCAGCAAGCGTTCGTCGTTTCATCGTCGGTACTCCGGTGGGGGCGAAAGAAAAAGGGATCAGGCGGCGACGCCGATGGGCCACTTGGGCAGGCGTGCTTTCTTGTAGGGCAGGGTGTTCAAGTCGAGGGTGACTGCACCGGGCGCACCCGCATAGATCACATGCTTCGCCACCTTCGAGTACGACGCATAGAAGTGCTGCGACGACTTCACGACGACGATCTTCTTCGCGGCCAGGTCGCAGCCCAGCTGCGTGAACAGGTCGGTGCCCATCGCCTGGTTGCGCAGCGTGATCAGCACGATCTCGATGCCGTTCGTTTCGATGAGCGCGCTGTCGCCCATCAGCGTGGGCGTGCCTGCGAGGCCCGTCATCACCAGGTCGTGCTGGAGCGCCTTCACGGTGCATTCGAGGTCGAGCGGATCGCCCGAGAGCGGGCTGATCTTGCCGCCGATGCGCATCGCGAGCTTGGCGCCCACGCCCGCATCGAAGGCGATGCGCACGGCAATCGGGTCCCACAACGGGCCGAGCGCCGCGTTGGTGATGCCGCGCTCGACCATGCGGCGCAGGATGAAGGTGGAATCGCTCGCCGCACCGCCGCCGGGGTTGTCGGCGCCATCGGACAGCACCACGGGGCCGCCGTCGAAGGCCAGCGCTTCGTCGAGCGAGGCATCGATGCTCGGGTAGTGCACGGTGAGGCCGTCGCGCATCGCGATGACTTCATCCGCAAGCTGGCGCGCGAGCGCGTCGGCCTTGGCCTGGTCGCCATCGGTGTAGACCAGCACCTTGGTGCCCATCTCGGACACGTCGCCCCACGAGAAGCCATGCGTGAGCGAGACCGAGAGCACGCCGTCCTTGCCTTCGAGCGACTGCATGCGCTTGACGAAGCCCAGTGCCGGCTCGCGCGAGGTGTGGACCGTGACGATCATGTCGCAGTCGACCACCGCGGCGACCGGCTTCACCTTGCCCTCGACCATCGCGGCGCAGATGTCCACCAGTTCGAGCCCGCGCTCCAGCACGTCGGTGTGCGGGTACTCCTTGAAGGAAATCATCAAATCGGAGTTGGCGATCATCTCTGGCGTGAGGTGGTTGTGTGGATCGAGCTCGGCGCCGATCACCACCTCGGGCCCGACGATCTGCCGCACGCGCGCCAGCAGGTCGCCCTCGCAGTCGTCGTAGCCGTCGGCCACCATCGCGCCGTGCAGGCCGAGCAGCACCATGTCCACCGGCAGCACCGCGCGCAGGTCGTCGAGCAGCTCGTCGCGCAGGGTTTCGTAGGCGTGACGCGTGGTGGCGCCGCTGGGCTGCGCGCCGGCCACCATGCCTTCGAAGAGTTGCCAGCCCTTGTCAGCGCCGCGCATGCGTGCGGCCCACAGCGGGCCCGAGAACAGCGTCATCGCATCGGGGTGCTTGCCGGCGGGGAAGTGGCCGCGGTCCTTGAAGGAGGCGAGGCCGGTGGGCATCGGGCCGAAGGTGTTGGTTTCGGTGGCGAGGGAGGCGCTGAAGACACGCATGGGGATGGTCTCTGTGGTTGTTGTGGGAGGGTTCTTGTCAGGCAGTTGCGGCGGTGCGCAGCCGCTGCGGTCCGAGCATCTCGGCCGTGAGCCCGAAGCCCGCGATGCGCTCGGGCAGCGGCAGCCCGCGTGCCAGCGCGGCGCAGGCTTCGCCCATCGCCGCCGAGGTCTGGATGCCGTAGCCGCCTTGCGCCGCGACCCAGAAGAAGCCGGGGGCATCGGGCTCGAAGCCGCCGACCAGATCGCCATCGGCCACGAAGGAGCGCAGGCCCGCCCAGGTGCGCGTGGGGCGGCGAATGGCGAGCGTGGTCGCTTCCTCGATGCGGTGGATCGCGATGGCGATGTCGAGCTCCTCGGGCTGCACGTCCTGCGGATCGACCGGGTCGGCATTGGCCGGCGAGCCGAGCAGCATGCCGGCGTCGGGCTTGATGTACCAGCCTTCGTCGGCGCTGAAGACCATCGGCCATTGCGCAATGCTCGCCCCCTCGGGCGGCGCGAAGATGAAGGCCGAGCGGCGGCGCGGTTCGATGCCCAGGGGGCGCACGCCCGCAAGCTTCGCAACCGTGTCGACCCATGCGCCCGCGGCGTTGAGCACGACGGGCGCTTCGTAGATGTTGTCGCCTGCCGTCACGCGCCAGCGGTCGCCGACGCGCTCCATGGCCGTGACGCCCGCATCGCACACCAGCTTGCCCCCGGCACGGCGCATGCCGCGCAAGTAGCCCTGGTGAATGGCATGCACATCCATGTCGGCCGCGTCGGGTTCGTACACGCCGCCGGCCACCTGATCGGGACGGAGGGCGGGCACCATCGCGAGCGCTTCTTCGCTGCTCAGGCGTTTGGCGCCCGTGTCCATGGCCCGCAGCACGTCCCAGTGGGCGTCGAGTTCCGCGAGCTGTGCCGTGCCGCCGACCATCAGCGCGCCACGCGGCGTGAGCAGCGGGTGTTCGGAAAAGCCTTCGGGCGGGTGTTGAAGAAATGCGCGACTCGCCATGGTGAGGGCGCGCACCTGCGGCGTGCCGTAGCTTTCCATGAAGAGCGCGGCCGATCGGCCGGTGGAGTGGTAGCCCGGTTGGGCTTCGCGTTCGAGCAGGATCACGCGGGCATGCGGCGCGAGCCAGTGGGCCACCGAAGCCCCGGCAATGCCGCCGCCGATCACGAGGTAGTCGGCCACTGAGGGCGCTGTAGTACTGGATGTCATTGCCGAAAAGTGTAGAAAGAAATTTGCGGATACGCAAATTATTTGCGGTGCACCAAGGGGAAACCATGGTGCACCTCATCGGTGAAATTTGCGTCAATGCAATTTGCGTATACGCAACTTCCGCGCCTGAGTCATCCGGGTTGCCATGGATGGCGTGCGGGCCCGCTGGCAGAATCGCCATGCACTACAAGAGAAAGCCAAGCGTGAATCCACACACAGGGACCAAGCCGGGGACGAAGCCGAAGGACGAGGCGCCCACGCTGGACCGCACCACTTTCGGTCACCGCCTGCGCACCGCGCGCAAGCGCTTCGGCTGGACGCTGGCGCAGCTGGCCGAGCGTTCGGGCGTGTCGATCACCACCATCTCGCGCGCCGAGCGTGGCCAGCTCGCACTGGGTTACGAGAACTTCGCCGCGCTGGGCCGTGCGCTCGAGATGGACATGAACGCGATGTTCGCGGGCGCCGGCGTGAAGCCCGCGCAGTTCGACGGGCCGGTGGTCACGCGCGCGGGCAAGGGCGTGGTCTACCGCGGGCTCTCGTTCGCCTACGAGTTCCTCGGCACCACGGCGGCCGGCAAGCAGATGAGCCCGGTCGTCGGCACGGTGCATGCGCGCAGCGTCAATGGCCCGGAAGACTTCGCGCGGCATCCGGGTGAGGAGTTCGCCTATGTGCTGTCGGGCGAGATCGAGGTGCACTTCGACACCGGCGAAGTGGTGCACCTCGCGCGCGGCGATTCGCTGTACTACGACAGCAGCATCGGCCATGCGTATGTGAGCGTGAGCCGGCAGCTCGCGAAGATCGTCGGCGTGACCACGGGCGAGAGCGGGCACATGAAGTCGGCGCGCGAGGCACCTGTGCTGAAGCCGGCGCGCAAAGTGGCGCCGAAGAAAACGGGACGCGGCAAAGGCTGAAGGCCCGATCTCGGCCGACAGGAACGAGCCGATGCACGACAGGGCTGCGCCGAACGACCGCATCCGGCGATTGGAGTAGGCCTAAATAGCTCTTTCTCGAGCCCCTGAGGGCAAAGGTACTGTCGCGATCTGCGGACGGGAGGAATGTTCCTACATCGCATTGGCGCGGGAGTGGTTAGAAGGGAGGTTGTCTTTCAATGAAAGGTCCAACCCGATGCGCCACACACTCCGCCCTCTTTTTCACGCGGTCGCCCGCATCGCGTTGCCGGTCGGCGCGTTGCTCGTGGTTGTGCCATCGGCGAATGCCGTCACTGCCACCACGACCTTCCAGGTGACGGCCACGGTGCTCAAGGCCTGCCTGATGACGACCCCCGCCACGCTGGCCTTCGGAAACTACGACCCTGCGGCCGCCACGGCGCTGAGCGGCACCACCACCTTCAGCGTTACCTGCACGTTCGGCACGCCCTATTCACTCGGGCTGAACGCGGGCACCAGCGCGGGTGCGACGATCACCACGCGCGCCATGACCAGCCCCACGGCCGCCGCCGGCAACAACAAGTTGTTGTATGGCCTCTTCAAGGAAAGCACGCACTCGACGAACTGGGACAACAGCACATCGGCCACCGGCTACACCGGCACCGGGCTGCCCCAGACACAGACCGTCTACGGACAGATTCCCACGGCGCAATACGCCGCCGCGGCGGCGACCGACTACGCCGACACCATCACGCTCACGCTGACGTATTGATCGCAGATTGATCGCAGCCACCCGCGGCATGCGCCGCACCTTCCTGCTGTGGTCCGCCCTGCTGCCTTGCGTGCTGCTGCCCATCGGCGCGCTGGCTGCCAGCCTGAGCGTGGCGCCGTTGCGCATCGTGCTGACACCACAGAGGCCGGTTGCCTCGCTCACCATGGGCAACAGCAACGAGGCGGAAGAGGTCGCGGTGCAGGCCGAGGTGTTGGTCTGGTCGCAAGAGGACGGGCGCGATGTCTATCAACCCACGCGCGAGGTGCTGGTGAACCCCAGCATCTTTCGGTTGGCGCCGGGCGGGCGGCAGATCGTGCGCCTGGGACTGCAGGTGCCGGCCGAGGCCGCGGAGCGCAGCTACCGCGTCTTCCTGCGCCAGTTGCCGCGCGACCAGGCGCTTGCAACCGACGGTGCCGGCGGCGCGAAGCTGCAGACGCTGCTGCGCATCGGCGTTCCGATCTTCGTGCCGCCGCTGCAACTGCGGCAGGCGCTGCAATGGCGCCTGCAGGCGGGCGGCGCGGGCGGGCGCGGCTACAGGCTCATGCTCGACAACCAGGGCAGCGAGCACATCCAGCTCACGCAGCTGGTGGTGCGCCGCGATGGCGGCGCCGAGCTGCTGCGAAAGAGCCTCTCCCACTACGCGCTGGCCGGGCAGTCGGCCGGCATCGAGCTGGAGCTCCCGGCCCTGCCGCCCGATACCCGCCTGCACATCGAGGCCGCCACCGATGCGCCCGAGGCCTTGTCCACCGTCACCGCCACCGTGCTCGTGCCCCGTGCGCCTGCCGTGCCGCGCTAGCGTCTGGGCGTGCTGCGGCTGGCTGGGCCTGCGGGTTGCCTGCGCACAGGCGCTGCCTGCCGAAGAAGCGACCGAAGCCGTCGACGATGCGCAGCCGGCGATATTGGATGTGCGCATCAACGGAGAGGCGCAGCAGGCGCCGCGCCCGCTGCTTCGGCGCGGCGCGCAACTGCTGGCCGCCGAAGCAGACCTCGCCGCCTGGCGCCTGGTGCGGCCTTCCACGCCGACGCTGCGACGCGGCGAGACGAACTACTACGACCTGCGGGCGTTGCCGGGCGCGCGGCTGCAGTTCGACGAAGGCGCGCAGAGCGTGGCGCTGACAGTGACGGCCGATGCGTTCACGCCCGGCACCGTGCGCGCACAGCGGCCCGCGAGCGATCGCCCGCCGCTGTCGGCCTCGGCCTTCGGTGCCTTTCTCAACTACGACCTCGTGCTGCAGCATGACCGCGAGGGCACGCGCGCCTCGGGATACTTCGATGCCGGGACTTCGGGCGAGTGGGGGCTTGCGGGCACGGGCTTCGTGGCCGGGCGCTCCGGCTCCGCGTTCGGAGGGCATGGCACCACCCGGCTGGACAGCTATTTCCGCAGCGACGATCCCGATCGCCTGACCCGTCTCACGATCGGCGATGCGATCACGCAGGCGTCCGCATGGTCCACGCCCTTTCGCTTCGGCGGGGTGCAGTTCGGCACCCGCTTCGGCCTGCAGCCGGGCTACATCAGCTACCCGATGCCGACGCTCAACGGCGGCGCGGCCGTGCCTTCGGCGGTGGAGGTGTACGTGAACGACACGCTGCGCTACCAGCGCCGCGTCGACGCGGGACCGTTCGCGATCACCGACGTGCCGGTGCTCACCGGCGCGGGCGAGATGCGCTTCGCGGTCACCGATGCCCTGGGCGTGCAGCGCACCGTGACCACGCCCTACTACGTGAGCTCGAACCTGCTGCGCGCGGGGCTCTCCGACTACTCGCTGGAAGCCGGCTGGACGCGCCTTCGCTACGGCGAGCGCAGTTTCGACTACGGGCCGCCCTTCGTGGCCGGCAGCTGGCGGCGCGGCCTTACTGACGGCGCCACTGTCGAGGTGCGCGGTGAAGCTGGCGCGCGCAGCCAGACGGCAGGCGCCGGCCTGACGTGGGTGTGGGGCACGGTGGGCGAGTTCGCATTGCATGGCGCCGCCAGCCGCAGCCGCGACGGTGGGAGCGGACGGCTCTGGCGCGCTGCCTACACGCGCACCAGCGACGAATGGAATTTCTCGGCCAGCCGACAGGTGGCGAGCCGCGGCTTCACGCAGATCGCCTGGCAGGACAGCCCCGTGCACGTCAATGCCCAGAGCCAGCTGTTCGCCGGCCGCTCGCTGGGTCGCTACGGCACGCTGGGCGCCAGCCACACCCGGCTGCACTACAACACCGGCGAGCGCGTGGGTGTGACCACCGCGAGCTGGTCGATCGGCGTGGGCGCCAGCGCCTGGCTCGGAACCTACGTGGCCCACACGCGCCAGGACGGCAGGCGCCCCACGACATCCGTGGGCGTCAGCCTCAGCTTTGCGCTCGGCGAAGGCCGCAACGCCTCGCTCTCGTTGCAGCGGCAGAACCCCGGAAAGCATTCGGCCGTGGCCGAGATGAGCCAGCAGCCGCCCAGCGATACCGGCTGGGGCTGGCGGCTGCGCGCCGCCGATGGCGAGAACGCGCGCACCGAGGCCGGCGTCGACTACCGTGGCCGCTACGGCCTGCTCACCGCCGAGGCGGCACGCGCACAGGGCCAGAACGCGATGCGCGTGCGCGCGAGCGGCGCCGTGGGCTACGCAGGCGGCATGACCTTCGCCACCCGCCAATCCGACGATGCGTTCGCGCTGGTGACGGTGCCCGGAGCCCCGGGCGTGAAGGTCTACCGCGAGAACCTGCCCTGGACCACCACCGACAGCGAGGGCCGCGCCGTCGTCTCCGGGTTGCGCGCCTACGAACCCAACCAAATCAGCATCGACAACGGCGACCTGCCGATCGAGGCGCAGGTGCGCAGCGACGCCATTCGCGTGGTGCCGCGCTACAAGGGCGTGGCCGCGGCCACCTTCGACATCTCGCGCGGGATGCTGGCGAGCGCGACGGTGCTGCTGCCCGACGGCAGCCCGCTTCCCGCGGGCATCGACGTGCTGCGGCCGGCGCGCGGCACCTCGCTGCTCTCGGGCTTCAACGGCCAGCTTTCGATCGACGACCCGCAGCCCCGCGAAAGCTTCGAGGCGCGGTGGACGAAGGGGCACTGCCGCTTCACGCTCGGCGAGATCGACCGCTCCGGCACATTGCCCTCCCTGGGCACTTACCGATGCCAGCCCGTTCCATCGCCGCGGCCATGAAGCGCACCGCGCGCGCCGCATCGGCGCTGACCCTCGGACTGGCCGGCCTGCTGGGTGCGCGCGATGCGGATGCCGCGTGCACGGGCGTGGGCTTGTTCAGCTGCAGTGCGACGGTCAGCGTGCCACTGCCGCTCGCGTTCGGAAACTACGATCCGTCCAGCCTCACGCCCAAGGACAACACCACGACCATCAACGTCGTCGGCACGGTCACCGGCCTGGGGATCCTGGTGACCCTGTCCTACTCGATCGGTCTCAGCGCGGGGACGGGCGGCAGCATCGCCAACCGGCAACTGACGGGCCCGAGCAGCACGCCGCTGGGCTACAACCTCTACACCACGAATGCGCGCACCACGGTGTGGGGCACCGGCACGGTCACCGACAGCTACAGCGCGCTCGCATCGGCCGGCGGCAATTCGGTGCCGCGCAGCTACACCGTGTATGGGCGCATTCCGATCGGGCAGTACGTTGCGCCGGGCAGCTACAGCAACACCATCACGGTGACGGTGACCTATTGAGGCGGTCGCGGAACGACAGGCGGCGCTCGTTGGCGCTCGTCACCATGGCAACATGCCGCGGACAGCGGAAGCAAGCTGAAGAAATCTTCGAACATCAATGGCACTGACACCCGACAACTGGCCCAACCGGGCCGCCATCCAGACCTCATTGGCGGCGCAATTCGAGCTGCCGACCTTGCCCCCACCGATGCAGGACTGGTTCGTCTGGTGTCGCAGCATGGGGACCCAGTCACTCGTGCTGGAGGAGGCGTGTTGGCGCGAGGGTTGGCGTGGAGAGCTCACCGGCGTGGGCGCCTTCGACGTGCCTGGCCTCCTCGCGGCAATGGAGGGCTACCGTTTCATCCTGGATCAGCAGGCGAGCACGCCGGAGCATCTGGTGTGGAGCGATGCCGTGGAGACAGGCCAATGGCAGCCGCACTGGGTGGTCCTGCAAAACGCCGATGGCGATCCGTTGATCGGCGACATCAGCCAACCCGAAGTGCCGGTGCTCTGGGACTGGCACGGGAGCGGCCGCTGGTCGCCGCAGCCGCTGTTTCCGAATCTTCGAATGCTGATGGAGCGCATCGAAGTCGATGCGCCAGTTCCGCCGGACGATGTTCCGTCGACGGTCCTTTTCTACACGGTGCATCTGACGGACCTGGGCGCTCAGCCTTTGCAGGTGCTGACCGCGCTCAAGGCGCATCCAGACTACAGGCATCTGGCCGGCGCAAGCCTGCTGAAGCTCAAGCATCAGCTGCCCTTGCCGCTGTTGGTCGATAACATCAGCGACGCGGCGAAGGACTATCTGGTCCGTCGCTTCGAAGCGCTTGGTGCCCGAGTGGCAGTCGTCGAACGGGGACTGAGGACATCTGCAGAACGCAACCCACCATGAGCACGGAGAGCGACGCAAGATTCTGGGACCGGACTTCATCCAGGTATGCGACGAGTGCGGTGGCAGACCCGGCTGGTTATGAGCGCACGCTGGACCGCACACGCGCCTTGTTGAAGCCGGACGCCAAGGTGCTGGAACTGGGCTGCGGAACGGGAACGACGGCGCTGCGGCTCGCGGGTCATGTCGATGCTTATCTCGCGACGGATATCTCCACCGAAATGATTGCGATCGCCAATGCAAAACACGCCGCGGCACCGGCACCGACGCTCGCCTTCCAGACTGCGACCGCAGAAGCGCTGGCATCGGAGGCTGCACGCTTCGACGCCGTTCTCGGATTCAACTACCTGCATCTGGTGCGCGACCTGCCTGGCACGCTGCGCAGCATCCACGCATTGCTCGCAGCGGATGGTTTGTTCATCTCCAAGACGCCTTGCGTCGGCGACATGAACCCACTCATCCGGCTTGCATTGCCCGTGATGCGCGCGATCGGCAAGGCACCCCATGCAGGCATCTTTCGCGCGAAGGAATTGGGTGACCACATCGATGCCGCGGGCTTCGAAATACTCGCCACCGAAAACCACGCAACGAAGGGCGACGACAACCGGCCGTACATCGTGGCCCGCAAAAAGTGAGTTCGCGGGAACGGATGACCGGTGCCGCAAAAGGGTATTGACCGCGTCGAAGCGACGAAGTTATAGTCGCCGCCGCAGCGCCTTCGCGGCACTGTCGTAAGCGTTACCGTCATCCAACGCGTCCTTTGTCGAGAGGATCCCAGTGGGGAATATCTCGATCCATAAAGACGCGCCTTGGCATGACATCACTTTTTTCCCCTGCATCCGTTCGCCCGTTCAGGACTCCCTCTGCATTGACGGGGCTCGCTCCCGTGGTGCTGGCGGTCTTCCTCGGATTCCTTGCAATCAGCGTTCCCTTGGCGGCCCTCGCCCTCGAGGTGCGCGACCACCTGGGGTTCGGCGCAGCCACCGTGGGCTGGGCCATCGGCCTCCAGTCGCTGGCCACGCTGCTGACCCGCCATCGGGCGGGCACGCTCTGCGATCAGCGCGGGCCCCGCGCCGCCGTTCTCTTCGGACTCCCACTCACTGCCTGCTCGGGCCTGGCCTACGGGCTGTCGAGCGTGCTTCCCATCGACCCTGCTGCAAAGCTCGCCGTGCTGCTTCTCGGCCGCCTGGTGTCGGGCCTCGGCGAGAGCCTGTTCCTCACCGGCTTGATGAGCTGGGGCATCGCGCGCGTGGGCCCCGCCCGCACCGGCAAGGTGATGTCCTGGACGGGCATTGCGATCTACGCCGCGCTCGGGCTCGGTGCATCGCTCGGCCTGGCTGTGCAGGCGGCTTATGGCTTCGTCGGTGTCGGCGTCGTGACGTTGCTCACGCCGATGCTCGCGTGGGCCATCGCCCTGCGCCTTCCGGCTGTTCCCGGCGCCGGCGGGCAGCGTGTGCCGTTTCATCGCGTGCTTGGCCTCATCTGGCGACCCGGCCTCGTGCTCGCACTGGCGACTGTTCCCTATGCCGCGATGGCGGCCTTCCTGACCCTCGACTACGCAGCACACGGTTGGCCACGGGCCGGCACGGCACTGCTCGGCTTCGGTGCCGCCTACGTCCTCGTGCGCCTGGTCGGCTCGGGCCTGCCGGACCGCTTCGGCGCGACGCGGGTCGCCGTGGGCTCATTGATCTTCGAGGCCGTAGGGCAACTGCTCATCTGGTGCGCTCCCGCGCCGGGCATGGCCGTGCTGGGCGCGACGCTGACCGGCCTGGGCTTCTCCCTCGTGTTCCCCGCGATGGGCGTGCTCGCGACCCAATCCGTTCCGCCGGAACAGCGCGGCCGCGCGGTGGGCAATTTCATCGCCTTCGCCGATATCGCGATGGGCGTGACCGGGCCTGTGGTCGGCTTCGCGATCCAGTGGTTCGGGATCACCGGGGCCTTTCTCGTGGGGGCCGGCGCGACCTGTGCGGCCCTGTGCCTGCTGCCTTCCTTGCGGCTGGGCCGCAGCAAATAGCACCGCCGCCTCTCGTGCATGGGGAACGCATTTCTCGCAAGCCTCTACATGGAGATCATGGGCAGAAAGCCTCCGGCGACAAGGCGCGAGCCATCGAACACGGGAACCTGCCCCTCGAACTGCATTCGCGGATCGCTGGTCACCTTCGCCATCCCTGCATCCCTGGCGGCCTTGTCGGGCCACTCGACCCAGGACATCACGACAGCCTCGCCTTTCTTCGCGCCGGCTGCTTTGGTGAAGCTGCTGTACTGGTCTGCGTCGCGACGCGCGTTTTCACCATGGTAGGTCGATGCGTCGGGCCCCGATTCATCGAGCCAGCACTCGGTCACACGCAGCGCGCCGTACGCTTTGGTCACTTCGGCGGATGCCGTCGCCATCTTCTCGTACGCGGCCTTGTTGGCGCGGGGAACGGGTGCCAGGTAGCAGTCGATGTAGGTCATGCGCTGTCTCCATTCGGGGGGGGCGGTTGCGTCCCACTGTAGCTCGGCCAGGCGGCCTGCGGAGCCCGCTTTCGCACCTACTCCCGGGTGCCGCGCAACACCTGGATTCCGAAAAACGCCATGAAGAAGATGGAGAGCACGATCCCCGCCGCGGGGATCGGCCATTGCACATCGTTGCGTGCCAGCACAGCGGCGCACCCCAATCCAAGCAAGAGCGATATCGCAAAACGCACGGCGGGATGAACCCGGTTCCCGATCGCATCGTCCAAACCTCTGCGGCGCGCCCACGAATGCATCGCGGCCACCAGGCCGCCGATCGTCAATGCCATCACGATGCCACCCAGGAGCCAGGACCGCAGGCTCTCGACTTTCCACACGGCCTCGATTCCGCGAACAACGTCGTCCATTCAAGCCTCCTTCGACGGCATCTTGCGCTGCTGCGTTGGAGCCATCACAAACACGGATCCCGTCAGAACGGCCTCGGCGCTATTGATCGGTGGTGAAAAGCACGAAGCGACCTTCAACAGACGCCTTGGCATACAGATCTCTCACGCCGACGAACCAGCCCCATGTGTACTCGAAGTCGTCGTCGGAAACATCACCGTCGTAATCCTCTGGATCGATGCTGTTGTAGAGCCGCCTGAATTCAGCTTCGTCGATGGGCGCCAGGGCTGCCGCGATATCCCGGACTTGAGCCGGCGTCTTCAGGCTCATGATGTAGTCGTCGGCGGCGTAGAGACTGGTGCCGCCCAGGACTGCGTGGTTGAGTGGATAGGCTCCGCCGGATCGGGAGAGCGTGCCGTCCGAGAGGGCCCGATGCATGGCATCCCACGACTTGTCGGACTCGGCAACGTAAGCCTCGGCCTCCTTGAAATAGCGCTCCTCTATCTCCTCTGTCAGATGCTCGAGGCGATCGTCGTCGTTCCCGATGGCCTCCAGGGCCAACGCATCGTCTTGGGTGAGGGCGAAATGAACACCGAGGCAACTCATTGGAAAAGTCCTTGCTGATTGATCGCAGCCACTGCCGACTTTAAGAGCTTCAGCTCCCGGAGCGGAACTTCACAAGCTGAAGCCGCAGAATTTTTTCCATCGCCTTTTCTTTGGCCAGCTCATCGATGAGCTTGTCCAGGTGGCGGATCTTCTGCATGAGCGGATCGTCGATGTCCTCCACGCGCACTCCGCAGACCACGCCCTTGATGAGCGCGCTGTTCGGGTGAATGGCCGGGGCTTCGGCAAAGAACGTCTGGAAATCGTTCTGCCGCTCGATCTGCCGATGCAATCCGGCTTTGTCATAGCCCGTCAGCCAGCAGATGATCTGGTCGATCTCTTCTTTCGTACGACCCTTGCGCTCGGCCTTTTGAACGTACATCGGATAGACCTTCGCAAAGGCTGTCGTGAAAATTGAATGCTTGGGCATCGTCATTCCTCCTGTGTGTCCAGGGTCCTATGCACATGCTGCCTTGGCGTGCCGACGTGAAGAGAGCACCAGTTCCCCCGGCCGAATTCTGCCGTACGACATGCGCATGCAGGATGCCGGCGGATGCATGAGCGATCCCCATGGTCATCGGCGTCTTCGCAGCCTGGCCGCTTTACGCAGCCATGACTTTCAACACTGTTGCAGCACCGGCTCGCTTTCGACAATGCAACGCCATGGCTTCGTCTTCATCGTTCATTCAGCGTGCTTTCATCGGCGTCGTCTTGATTCCGCTCCTGTTCGCAGCCGTCACGGGATGCGCATCGGCTCACAGGGTGCCTGCGGAGGTGCCGGGCGATGGCCAGCCCGCGAAGGAACAGGCAAACCCGGTGCTGATTGGCCTCGCGTTCACGCTGCTGGTAATCCTCGAGGCCATGGGCAGCCCGCGTGACAGCGCAACCAATGAGCGGAACGAGCGGGCCAAGGCGGACGCCGACTGGCGCGAGACCCGGGAGCGCAGGGAGCGCCAGAGAAGCGAGCGGCAGGAAGACCAGAACCGGCTGGTGGAGGCGATGAGGAAGGATGCCGCCGACAAGGAGCGCGTGCGGCGCGACATGGCTGATCCGAGAATGCGCGGCGCGATCGAGCTGCAGGAGCGTTTTCGGCAGCAGTACGGCCCGATGCGCTGAGGACCGGGGTCTGCGTCGCCGCTGGCCGTAGCGGCGCGCTGTCGCCGATTTGCGCTGCATTTTCATTGATGTCGCTATGCTGTCGCCCGCCATTCACTTCAGCCAAACGGGAACCCTCATGTCCATGCGCTCTTCGTCCTTCTTCACCCTGCGTGCCATCGCGCTGGCCTCCGGTCTTGCCCTGGGCGCCATCGCCGTGCAGGCCGCGCCCGATGCCAAGCTGCTCGCCGCCGCAGAGAAGGCGCAGCCCGCCGTCATCGACAACCTCAAGGAGATGGTGCAGATCGAATCGGGCAGCCTGAACGTCGATGGCCTGCTCAAGATGGCCGACGTGATCGAGGGGCGGCTGAAGGCCGCGGGCTTCAAGACCGAGCGCCGCAAGACACAAGCCGGCGCGGGCGCCGATATCGTCATCGGCACGCTCAAGGGCACGGGCAAGCGCAAGATCATGCTGCAGGGCCATATGGACACGGTGTATGCCGCCGGCATCCTCGGCAGCCAGCCCTACAGGGTGGACGGCAACCGCATCTACGGCCCGGGCATCGCCGACGACAAGGGCGGCATCGCGGTGATGCTGGCCTCGCTGAAGATCCTGGCCGATGCGGGCTGGCGCGACTACGACACGCTCACCGTGCTCGTGAACCCCGATGAAGAAGTAGGCTCGGTGGGCTCGGGCGAACTCATCGCCACCACGGCCGACCTGCACGACACCGTGCTGTCGTTTGAACCGACGGCGGCCAAGTCGGTGGCCAAGGGCGAGTCACTGCTGCTCGGCGCGGCCGGCATCGCGCAGGCCACGATGGAGGTGAAGGGTCGCGCGGCGCACGCGGGCGCCGCGCCCGAGCTGGGCCGCAACGCGCTGTACGAGCTGTCGTACCAGATGCTGCAGACCAAGGACCTCGCGAAGGACATTCCGGGCGTGACGCTCAACTGGACCGTGGCGCGTGCCACCGGCCCGATCAACCAGATCACCGAGAAGGCGCAGGCGCTGGGCGACATCCGCATCACGCAGCCCGGCGCGGAGAAGAAACTCAACGAAGTGCTGCAGGCGAAGATCGCGAGCGGCAAGCTGATCCCCGACACGGAGACGACGGTGAAGGTCGAGGTCGGACGCCCGGCGTTCGTGGCGGGCGCGAAGGGCCGCGCATTGGCCGAGAAGGCCCAGGCGATCTACAAGGAAATCGACCGCGACCTCGCGCTGACGCCGATGACCGGCGGCGGCACCGACGCGGGTTATGCGGGCCGCTCCGGCAAGGCCACGGTGGTCGAGAGCTTCGGCCTCGCGGGCTTCGGGTATCACGCACGCGACGAATACATCGAAGTCGATTCGATCGTGCCGCGCATCTACCTCGTCACCCGCCTGCTGACCGAGATCGGCAAGCAGTAAGCGGCGCGAGGGCGACCGGCCTCAGGGCTGCTGGCGAGGCGGCTCGCCGGGGCGGGCCGGCGGCTTGTGGGCAGCGGCCGCGGCGGCTGCCGCCGCGGCGTGCTGTTGACGCGCCTGGGCCGCCTGTTGTTGCTGCTGGCGCATCTGGGCCTGTTGCGCCTGCTGTTGCTGCATCTGCTGCTGGCGTTGCTGCTGCTGTTGTTGCATCGCCTGCTGCTGTTGTTGTGCGCGTGCGGCCTGGGCCTGTTGTTGCTGCTGTTGCTGTTGCTGGCGGCGCATCTGGTCCTGCTGCTGGCGGGCCTCGTTCTGGGCCTGCTGTTGCCGTTGTTGCTGCTGGGCCTGTTGCCGCTGAACCTGCTGCTGTTGCGCCTGTTGCTGCTGGGCCGCGCGGGCCTGTTGCTGCGCCTGCTGTTGCTGTTGCATCTGCCGGCGGCGTGACTGGTCCTGTTGCGCCTGCTGGGTCTGTTGGGTTTGCTGCTGCTGGCGCTGCCGGTCCTGCAACGCGCGCTGCTGTTGTTGCTGGGCTTGCTGGGCGGCGGTGCGCGCTTGCTGTTGCTGTTCCATCTGCTGGCGCCGCAACTGTTCCTGCTGTTGCTGCTGCTGGGCTCGGGCCTGTTGTTGCGGCGGCTGCTGGCTGGCGGCGCGTGCCTGCTGCTGCGCCTGTTGTTGGGCCTGCTGCGCTTGCTGGCGGCGCGCCTGGTCTTGCTGCTGTTGTGCGCGTTGCTGAAGCTGGGCCTGCCGCGCCTGTTGTTGCTGTTGGGCTTGCTGAGCCTGCAACTGCTGCGCTTGTTGCTGTTGAGCCTGCTGCTGTGCGCGTTGCTGTGCTTGCTGTTGCTGCACCTGCTGCTGTTGCGCCACGGCCTGCTGCTGACGTGCCTGTTGTTGTTGCTGCTGTTGCTGCATCTGCGCGAACTGCGCTTGTTGTTGCTGCTGCTGCTGCTGCGCAAAGTTGGGCGGCGGCGCGCCGGGCGGCATGCCGCGTGGTCCGCCGTTGCGGTCGTTGTTGTTGTAGACGTTGCGCACGTTGTTGACCACCGTGGTCGAGCGCGAGATGTAGGTGCTGTTGTTGTAGACCACCGCAGGCCGTGCAAAGGCCGGCTGCGCCACGCGGTCACGGTCGCGGTCATATCTGCGATCGCGCGGTGCGCCCCAGTTCATGTTCCACGAGTTCCATCCCCAGCCGTGGCGCTCCAGCGCCGCGCCCACGATCACGCCCGTGCCGAATGCCAGCGCACCGGCCGCTGCAACCTGGCCGCGGCTGTAGCCGGGCGCGACCTCGACGGGCGGTGGCGGCGCATAGGCATAGCCGGGGTAGACGGGCAGGGGCTCGCCGTAGATCACCTGCGGGTCGTAGCGCGGCACGTACACCACGTCGGACTGCACGGGTTCGATGGTGATCAGTTGCTGCGGCGCCTCGATCACGGCGGGCCCGCCGTAGACGGGTTGCATGTCCGGCGCCGGCACGTAGTCGCGCGGCGCGGCGGCGCTGGCCACTCGCAGCTTGTCGTTGTTCTTCAGCCGGCCCGCCTTCGATGCGCGCTGCCGCATCACCTGGATCGCGTTCATCACGTCGGCCGGGTCGTTGTAGTAGGCCTTGCCGAGCGACTCGGTCCACGCGATGTTGCCGGCGAGCTGGTCGAGCACGGGGCGAAAGGCGGTGAGCGACTTCACGCTCGGGTCCCAGGGCTGCTGGTTGGCTGCATCGGAGAGCGGGCCGGCCTTGAGCGACTGGTTCTGCCCGAGCCAGTCGTGCGCGGCGGTGATCTGCTCGGGGTAGGTGGCGCCGGCGAGGATCTGGGCGACCAGCTTGTCGGGGTAGAGCGCGATGGGCGCGACCAGCTGGTAGAGCTGCTCGGCCGAGGGCGGCGTGTAGGCGACCGGCACCGATGTCGCGGGCGCAGCGGCAGGTGCTTGAGGCACCGTGGGCGGCGACATCGAAATCGCTGGGTCGGCGGCCGCAGCGGGGCTGGGCGGCGCGGGCTTGTCGCAGCCTGCGAGGGCGAGTGCGCCGATGCACAGCGAAATCGCGAGCAACCGGGGCAGGGGAAGGGAAGGACGTTGGGTGTTCATCTGGAGTTCCATCAAGGCGCCGACGTCACGCCTGACTCTCTCAACGGTCCCTGACGGTCTGCGATGACCTACCCTGCGCCGGTGATGCAACTGTCTGTGTCGTCCGCGCGCTGCTGCCCGTGTCGGGCATGACCCACAAGTGGGTGAGATCAGATCAGCTGAAGATGCGGATGTAACTCTTTGCGAGGCTCGGCACCCGCTCCTTGATCCACACGCCGTCGCCCGTCACGCTGTCGCGTTCGCCCTTGCCGTTGGTGTTGCCTTCGATGGTGGCGAGCTTGCGGCTGGCGAGCGGCTGGTCGTCGGTGACGATGCCGATGTGCGAGAAGTCGAACACCACGAAGTCGCCGGCGCGGGCCTTCTGCATTTCGTCGAGCACCTGCAGCTTGCGCTGGCGCGCCCATTTCTCCCAGCCGAAGGCGCTGGCATCGCGGCAGCGCCACTTGTCGGCGAGCGAGAACGAATCGAGGTGCAGCGCCTCGCGCACGGCCTCGTTTTCGAGCCACTCGCGCATGACCCACGCGGTGAAGGCCGCACACCACGGCCACGCGCCGGGTGCGAGCCAGGTGGCACCCTGGTATTCGACGATGCGCGCACCCGTGTTGTTGACGGCCGCTTCGCGCGTGCCGACTTCGGTGCGCGCGATCTCGAGCATCTGGTCGATCAGTTCCTTCATGGTTGCTCCTCCTGTGGTGATGGCTGTGCAGCGGGCGAAGGCTTCCTGGCGGATGCGGCGCGAGCCCTGCCCGGCAGCGAGCGCCACACGGTGATGGCGACGACGTACAGCGCGGTCGTCAGCAGCATCGAGAGAAACATGTACCAGCGCTCGAGTCGCCCGGTCATGGCCTGCTGCGCGCTTTCTTCCCACAGCAACTCGCGACTGACAACGAGCTGCGGGCCGCCGAACATCTTCACTGCCTCGGCGATGCTCATGCCCTTGCTGCGCTTCTCGCCCATTTCGTGCAGCTCGCCGCGGATGTAGCGCGTCTGCTTCTCCGGTTTCAGTTCGGCGGGATACGCGAACACATAGGTGCGCACCACGTCGCGGTAGGTGAAGAAGGCCCAGAACGCCGCGGCCAGCAACACCAGCGCGAGCATTGCGAGCCAGCGCTGTCTGGCCGACGACAGCCGCTTGCGGATCAAGAGGCTCAGCGCCAGCAACACGACCATGGTGCCGAACGAAACCATGCCGATGGACAACTGTGCACCCTCGATGGGCGGCACGAGGTCCGACAGGAAGGAGTGGAAAAGCGCGAGCGTGGCGCCGACCGCGGCGGCGGCCGAGGCGACGATGGCCACGAGGCTGTCGAACGGGCCGGCGGGGCGTGCTTCGGTGGCCATGGCGATGGATTGGGATCAGCGCGCGGGCGGCACCGTGATGCTCGCGGGCGCCATGAACAGCAGGTCGGGGTTGACCGTGTCGAGCAGGTGGCCATGGACTGGCATGAAATTCGTCAGGCCACGCGCCATGACGAGATCGGCCATCTCCCGGTACTTGAAATCGGGCCCGACCCAGAGCCGCATCTCGCCACGCTGCACCTCGCCGGTCGAGGGCGAGGTCGGGCGTTCGAAGCTCAGCAGCGTGAGCAGCTCGAGGATGAGTTCGGGGTCGTCGGGCTGGTCCACCAGACCCGCGGGCAGCACGTACACGCGCAGGGGTTCGCGCAGGTCCTTGCCATCCTCGCCGCGCACCTTCACCGTGACCTGTCGGAACTCCAGCGGCTTCTCGCCATTGACCATGCGCGCCTGCATGGCCTGCACCGGCCGGGAGGCGTCGGCCAGCTTCTGCAGGTCGGGCTCGCCGATGGGGCGGGTGGCGGCCTGCGCGTTGATCTGCTGCGCCACGCCGTTGGCATTGCGCAGGTAATAGCGAGACAGTGCGAGCTCCCGCGAAGGCAGCGCGGGCGCACGTTGCGCGACCAGCCGCGCGGTGCTGTCGACGCCGGCGAGCAGGTTCCGGTGCAGGTCGATGTCCACCGGGCGGCGGTAGGCGCTCGGCGGCAGTTGCAACGCCTTGGCCTGGATGAGGCTGGTGCGATCGACTTCGACGGCTGCTGTGTAGCGCGCGGCCTGCGCCATGTCGATGCGCGCGCGGGGCTGCAACGTGGTCGCGGGCCGGCGGGTGGCCGCCTCCGGCACGAAGCCCGAGACACGTGTCTGCGCGGGGATGCGGTTGGTGGCGGTGACCTGCGGATTCATCGCGCGGAAGGCCTCGACGGTGGGCCGGTCGGCCACCACGCCGCGGCGCTCGAGGTACTGGTTCACCGTCTGCTGGCGCGGGACAATCTCGACCTGCCGGACGATGCTGGTGTCCGATGACGGGCGCAAGGCCGAGGCTGCCGGGACATGGCGTTGAGGCGCCGACCATTGCGCGGCGGGTGGTGCGCGGTCGGTGCTGCGCTCCAGCGGAATGGCGGTGGCGGCGCGGTCGGGGCGCGCCATGCGCGTGGCAGGTTGCGCGAGCGCACCGCCCAGGCTCGTTGCGAGCAGGGGCAGAAACAGCAGGACAGGAAAGACCGGCAGGACCCGCATGGCGCCTTCTCCATCCGGGACGACGGAGGCCAATCTAGGCGTCGGCAATGCGCCGCGCATCCATCGAACGCAGGGTGCGGCGCCGCCGTGCGTTATAGGCAAGGCCGGCGGCTAAGCCATCCGGCCTGTGCCTGTGGCACGGATGAGGTCCTAGGACCTACAGGAGCGGATTACTTCGCGCCGCCCGAGTACTTGGTGACGCTGGTGGCGCTCACGTGGTAGCCGCTCACGCCCATCATCGAATCGTTGCGCTGGGTCTGCAGCTTGCCGGTGACCCACACCGTGTCCATGGCGCGGAACTTGGCGCCCTTCTGCGGAATGACGTGCAGGATCTGGTTGGCCGGCGGCGGCGGCGTGTGGATGCAGGCGCCGAAGTAGGGCACGAGCAGGAACTCGGTGACCTCGCCCTTGGCCTCTTCGAGCGGCACGATGAAGCCGGGGATCTTGATCTCGGCGCCGTTCATCGCGGGGTTGGTCGGTGCGTTGTTCGACACCTCCTGCATCTTCATCAGCATCTCGTTGGCGCGCGGGTCGCCGTCGTCCAGCGCGCTCAGGTCCATGCCCTTGAAGTCCTTGGCCGGGTCCCAGTCCTTGGGTACCAGTTCTTCCCAGGTGATCTGGCGCGGCTGGCCCGGCGTGCCCCTGGCAACAGCGGGTGCAGCGGCCTTGCCGCCGAGCGGGTTCGACGCGGTGGTGTCCTTGGGCGCGGGCTCGGCGGCCCATGCCACCGCGGCGAGACCGGCGCCGGCCAGCAGCAATGAAAGGCGATTGAAAGCGTGGATCGTGAAAGTCTTCTTTGCGATGCGCATGGTTCAAATCCTCGGTGAGAGGCCGTCTGCAAGGGACAGTCTGTAGGCACGGATGCCAGGCAAGAGGCTTGCCAGCCAACCTGCCACCAGCAGGCTCGCCATCAGCAGCCATTCGTTGAGTGTAGGTTCCGAGAGGCTCAGTGTCAGCCCGAACTGCGACTGCAGCCACGGCGACAGCAGGGCGATGCCGAGCACCGCCATCACCACGCCGAAGGCCACGCCCAGCACGGTGACCATGGCGCCTTCGAGCGCGAGCAGCGCCAGCACATGGCGCAAGCCGGCGCCCACGGCGCGCAGCACGGCCAGCTCGCGCCGTCGTTCGTTCAAGCCCGCCATCACCACGGAGACCAGGCCCGCGAGGCTCACCAGCGCGACCAGCGCCGACATCAGCAGGAGCGCGTTCTCGCCGATGCCGATCACGCTCCACAGTTCGTCGAGCGCCACGCCGGGGAGGATGGCCATCAGCGGTTCGCCGTTGTAGGTCGAAATCCAGCGCTGCACGCCGAACACCGCGGCGCGGTTCTTCAGGCCCACGAGCGCGGCCGTCACGTTCTTGGGCGTGAGGTCGAACTTGCGCACCTGCTCGGCGGGAATCTTCACGCCGGGCATCGGTGCGCCGCCCACCCATTCGAGGTGGATGGCCTCCATTGCTTCGAGGCCGATGTGCACCGTGCGGTCCACCGGCGTGCCGGTGCGCGCGAGCACGCCGACCACGGTGAAGGGCTTGTCGGCATGCTCGGCCACGTTGAGTTCGCCGCTGCCGTGCGCGAGCGTGATCTTCTGGCCCACGTGGTAGCCGAGCTTGTCGGCCACCTCGGCGCCCACCACCGCATCGAACAGTTCGCTGAAGGGCTTGCCCTCGCGCAGCTTCAGAAGTTGCTTGTCGCCATAGCGAAAACGCGTGAAGTATTCGGGCGAAGTGGCCAGCACCGCGAAGCCGCGGTGCGAATCGCCCAGCGACAGCGGCACGACCCAGTCGACGCCCTGGTGCGCGGCCAGCGCCTGCACGCTCTTCCACGAGATGTTGTTGGTGGCCGCGCCGATGCGGAACACCGAGTACAGCAGGAGCTGCGTGGAGCCGGTGCGCGCGCCGACGATGAGGTCGGTGCCCGAGACGGACGATGCGAAGTTCTCGCGCAGCTCGGTGCGGATGCGTTCGACGCCGAGCAGAAGGAAGGTGGAGAGCGCGATCGAGAACACCGTGAGCGCGAGCGTGAACCGACGGTTCCAGGCGCTGCGCCATGCGATGGAAAAAAGAGCGTTCATGCGTCCACCGCCATCGCCGTCGACGCCGCGCGATTGATCTCGGGCAGCAGCACATGCCGCGCAAAGCGCTGCGCGATGCGCTGGTCATGGCTCACGAACACGAGCGCGCTGTGGTTCACCGCGCAGGCCGTCAGCAGCACGTCGAGAAAGGCTTCGCGCCGGTCTTCGTCGAGCGCCGAGGTCGGCTCATCGGCGATCACCACCTCGGGCTGGCCGATGAGCGCGCGGGCCGCGGCCACGCGCTGCTGCTGGCCCACGGAGAGCTGCAGCGCCTGGCGCTTCCAGAGGTTGCGGTCCAGGCCCATCTGGTCGAGCAGGTGCTCGGCTTCTTCGCGCGAACTGCCGTTGCGCGCGGCCTGCGCCTCGCGCCGAGCCGAGAAGCGGCAGGGCAGCAGCACGTTGTCGAGCACGCTCAGGTAAGGCAGCAGGTTGAACTGCTGGAAGATGTAGCCCACGTGCGCCACGCGGCTGCGGTCGCGCGCGGCGCCCGAGAGCTGCGACCAGTCGTGCCCCAGCAGCATGACGCGGCCTTCGTCGGCCACCAGCACGCCGGCCAGCAGCGACAGCAGCGTGCTCTTGCCGCAGCCGCTCGGGCCGTGCAGGAACACCGATTCGCCGGCGGTGATGCGGAAGGCCTCGATGTCGATGCAGGGCGCCTTCACGCCGGGCCATGCGAAGCGCAGAGACTCGGCCGCGAGCACGACGCGCAGGGGTGTCGAGTCGGCCTGCGAAGCGGTACTCACAGTTTTACTTGCCCCAGCTCAGACGGGCGGGCTGGGCCGCTTGCGCGCCGGTGGGGCGCTTGAGCTGGCGCTTGAACTGCCCCTGCGACGAGGCGATCTGCGAATCGATCTGGCGCAGGCCCTTGAAGGCGCTGAACAGGTTCAGGTCGATGAACTTCGCAGCCGCCGCATTGGTGCAGTTGAAGGAGAAGGTGGCGTCGAGGTCCGCATGACCCACGGGCTCGCTCGGGTCGGGGTTGCCCAGGCCCAGCGCGCCGGAGCGCAGGTCGACCGGGCCGAGCTTGCAGTTGGCGGCGGGGTCGATGGAAAAGAGCTTGTCGGCCGCGCGCAACTGGGCGATGGCGTCGGCCACGGTCTTTTTCTCGGCATCGGTCTTCGGGGCGCGTTCGAAGCCGACGATGTTGTCGAGCGGGGATTCCATGTCGATCACCACCGTGGGGCCGTCGATGGCCACGTCCAGCTTCATCTGGCCGTGCACGTGGGCGTGCTGCTGCTGGGCTTGCGCGGAGAGGAACGGGGCGGCAGCGAATACTGCTGCGGCGATTGCGAGACCGGAGATGCGTCGGAGTCGGATGTGTTTCATGGTTCTGCGCCTTGCCGGGTCGGCAGCCCCGGCGTGTTGCTCCATTCGCTCCAGCTGCCGGCATAGAGCGCGGTCGTCCCGAGCCCGGCGATCTGCATCGCAAGCAGGTTGGGCACGGCGCTCACGCCGCTGCCGCATTGGTGGACGACTGTCGCCGGGTCGCGTCCCGCGAGCAGCGCTTCGAACTCGGCACGCAATTGCGATGCCGGCTTGAACTTGCCGTCGGGGCCGAGGTTGTCGGCGAAGGGCCGGTTCAGGGCCCCGGGGATGTGACCGGCAATCGGGTCCAGAGGTTCCACCTCGCCGCGATATCGTGCGCCGGTCCGTGCGTCGATCAGCTGCTGGTCAGCTTGGCCGAGCCGATGCAACACGGTGTCGGTAGTCACAAGCTTTGCAAGTGGCTCGCCCTGTACGAAATTCGACTGGAAGCGCGCGGGCTCCTCGCGGTCGGTCACTTCACCACCCGCGGCTTGCCACGCCTGCAGGCCGCCGTCGAGCACGGCCACGGCATCGTGGCCCATCCACTTGAGCATCCACCACAGGCGCCCGCAGTAGTTGGCGCCGTTGCGGTCGTACACCACGGCCTGCATGTCGTTGGAAAAGCCGACGCTCGAGAGCCACGCCGCGAACTTCTCGCGGCTGGGCAGCGGGTGGCGCCCGCCCGAGGCGGGTACGCCGTCTTCCTGGGCCACCACCACGTCGCCGTGGGCGCCGGGAAGGCCGTGTTTGGCGCTCAGGTCGGTGTCGAGGTTGGCGTACAGCGCGCCGGGAATGTGGGCCGCGGCGTAGAGCTGAGGCCCGGCCTCGGGTTTCAAGAGTTCGAAGCTGCAGTCGAACACCATGTGGGGCGTGTCGCTGTTATGCAGTTGCTGGAGTTGTTCGACGCTGACGAGGGTGGTGTACATGGCGTGTTCTCCTTCGATGAGAGGCTAGGGCCTGTTCGCACTATGCAAGGGGTCGCGTTGTTTCGCAAAGGGGCTGGCTGCAAGGCGCCCGTGCGCAGCAAGGCTTTGGCCTTGCAAGCGCGGGCAACGCCGCAGACGGCCCCTTTGCGAAACAACCCGGAGGGAAGCTCGCCACAGCCCGCCCCTCGGCGTTGCGTTCCTTGTGCGTGCGGACGCACGCACGGCGTCACGCGCCTTGATGGGCGGGCTGTGGCGAGCTTCGCGACCCCTTGCATAGTGTGAACAGGCCCTAGTGTTCTTCGGCCGGCGCCTTGGGCACCGCCCGCTGGCGCAGCACGGTGGCCGCGATGCCGCTCACGACGATGAGCGCCATGCCGGCCCATCCGAGGGCATCGATGCGGTCGTCGAACACCACCACGCTGTAGAACGCCGCGAAGATGATGCCCGAGTACTGCAGGTTCGCCACCACGAGGGTGCCGGCTTCCGTCTTGGCCGTGGCGTAGGCGCGTGTCATGCAGAGTTGCCCGAGGGCGGCGAGCAGGCCGATGGGCAGCAGCCACAGCGCATGCTGCCACGTCCACGAGCTGCCGCCCGAAAACCCGGTGGCCGCCGTGGCGAAGGCCCCGGCCACGGCCGAGCCGACCGCGAAATAGAACACCGTGCGCAGCTCGGGTTCGCCGATGCGCGACAGCGCCACCACCTGCATGTAGGCGAAGGCGGCCGTCAGGCCCGAGAGCAGGCCCAGCATGCCCGCGAAACCTTCGTTGCCGCTGACCGTGGGCTTGAGCATCAGCACCACGCCGATGAAGCCCGCGAGCACGGTCATCGCGAGCGCGCCCTGCAGCGGCGGGCGTGCCACGCGGCCGTCGCGTCCGGGCACAGGCACCCACGCGAGCAGCGCGCCGCCGATGAGGAAGGCCGCGACCCACACGCTGCTCATGTAGTTGAGCGTGACGGCGGTGGCCAGCGGCATGTGGGCGATGGCGTAGAACCATGCGCCCAGCGAGATCACGCCGATGGTGCTGCGCCAGGCGTGCATGCCGGGGTACTTGGTGGCGAGCGAGACGCCGAGCTTGCGTGACAGCAGCCAGAGAAAGACGATGCCGATGAGGCCGCGGCCCAGCACCATCTCCCCGCTGTTGAACCACTGCGAGGCCACCTTCACCACCACGCTCATCGTGGCAAAAAGAAAGGCGCCGAGCACCATCCAGAGCGCTTGCATCGTCTCGACTCTATATATGGGAAAAGGGTGCCCCGGCGGGTGCGGGGCGGGGCAATGTCACGCGGGTTGCTGCATCGCGGCCTTGTACCACTCGTGGAACTGCTGCATGCCGTCTTCCATCGGGCTCTGGTACGGGCCGGTCTCGTTGTCGCCGCGCAGCATCAGCGCGCGGCGGCCGGCGTCCATGCGCTCGGCGATCTCGTCGTCTTCCACGCAGGTTTCCATGTAGGCGGCCTGCTGGGCTTCGACGAACTCGCGCTCGAAGGCGACGATTTCCTCGGGATAGAAGAACTCGACCATGTTGAGCGTCCTGGTCGGGCTCACCGGATGCAGCGTCGACACGGTCAGCACATGCGGATACCACTCGACCATCACGTGCGGGTAGTAGGTGAGCCAGATCGCGCCGTACTTCGGCGGTTTGCCGTCGCGGTACTTGAGGAGCTGCTCCTGCCACTTCTGGTAGACCGGGCTGCCCGCGCGGCCGAGGCGGTTGGCCACGCCCACGGTCTGCACCGAATAGTTCTGGTTGAACTCCCAGCGCAGGTCGTCGCAGGTGACGAAGCTGCCCAGGCCCGGGTGGAACGGGCCGACATGGTAGTCCTCCAGATAGACCTCGATGAAGGTCTTCCAGTTGTAGTTGCACTCGTGCAGTTCGACGCGGTCGAGCGCGTAGCCCGAGAAGTCGAGGTCGGCCTGCGGGCCCAGGCCGCACATGTCGGCGGCCACGTCGCGGCCCGTGCCGTCCGCGTTCTTCTCGAACAGGAGGCCGTTCCATTCGGTGAGCGGGTAGTTGTGCAGGTTGAGGCACGGGTCCTGCTCGAAATGCGGAGCGCCGATCAGCGTGCCGGTGGTGCGTGCATCGCTTGCGGCGTAGGTCCAGCGGTGCAGCGGGCAGACGATGTTGCCGCCGGCCTGGTTGTCCAGCTGGCCGCGGCCTTGCAGGATCAGCGCCTGGCGGTGGCGGCACACGTTGGAGATCAGCTCCACGCCCTTGGGCGTGTGGACCAGCGCGCGGCCCTGGTGCTCCTGCGGCAGGGTGTGGAAGTTGCCCATTTCGGGCACGGCGAGGCGATGGCCGACATAGCGGGGCCCTCGCGCAAAAAGGTTCTGCATTTCGCGGGCGTACAAGGCCTCGTCGAAATACGCGGAAACTGGAAGTTGGCTCGCGGCCTGCTGCAGTTGAAGACTTAAATCAGACATGGAGGACCTGACCAAGCTCCCCACAGGGAGAAAAAAGGAAATAACGGAAGGCGCCGTCTAGAAGGTTCGACGGCCCGAAGAGTGTGTTGGTTTGCCAACAAGAAGAGTTCGCATTGTACCCGTGGGCCCCCATTTGTCCCCCCGCCCTAAAATGCCCTGTTTCACCCACGTTCCGTTGCATGCCCAAGGTGCCTTCCCCTTCTTCTTCCAGCCCGGCGGCCACGCCCGATACGGGGCCGTTGCCCGTCAGTTACGAAGCGGGGCTTCAGGAGCTGGAACAACTGGTTGCAGAACTCGAATCAGGCCAGTTGCCGCTCGACCAGCTTCTGGGCAGCTACCAGCGCGGTGCCGCGTTGCTCGCGTTCTGCCGCGACAAGCTGCAGGCGGTGGAAGACCAGATCAAGGTGCTCGACGCGGGCAGCCTCAAGGTCTGGACGGCCGAATGAGCGCGGCCACCATGACCGATTGGACGACGGCCCGGCTCACCGATTGGAGCGGGCCTCACCTGGCGAATGTCGAAGCGGCGTTGTCGCGCTGGGTCGGCGTCGATGCGCCGGTGCTGCTGGGTGATGCGATGCGCTACGCGGTGCTCGACGGCGGCAAGCGGCTGCGGCCGCTGCTGGTGCTCGCGGCCAGCGAGGCGGTCGGCGGCAATGAGGCCGCGGCGCTGCGCGCGGCCTGCGCCACCGAACTGATCCACGCCTATTCGCTGGTGCACGACGACCTGCCCTGCATGGACAACGACGTCTTGCGCCGCGGCAAGCCCACGGTGCATGTGAAGTTCGGCGAGGCCGACGCGCTGCTCGCGGGCGATGCGCTGCAGGCGCTGGCCTTCGAGCTGCTCACGCCCGAGGGCGACGAGGTTCCCCCGGCCACGCAGGCCACGCTGTGCCGCCTGCTCGCGCGCGCCGCCGGCAGCCAGGGCATGGCAGGCGGGCAGGCGATCGACCTGGCCAGCGTCGGCATCGCGCTCAACGAAACGCAACTGCGCGAAATGCACCGCCTGAAGACCGGCGCGCTGCTGCAGGGCAGTGTCGAGATGGGCGCCGCCTGTGGCAACGTGTCCGCCGACGCGCTGAAGGCGCTGTGCGAATACGGCGCGGCCATCGGCCTCGCATTCCAGGTGGTCGACGACATCCTCGACGTCACCGCCGATTCCCAAACCCTGGGCAAGACCGCCGGCAAGGATGCCGCCGCCGACAAGCCCACCTACGTGTCGCTGCTCGGCCTCGACGGCGCGCGTGCGCAGGCTCGGCAACTGCTGGCCGATGCGCTCGCCGCCCTGGCGCGCAGCGGCCTGGCCGACACCGCCGCTTTGCGCGCGCTGGCCCATATGGTGGTCGACCGCCACCACTGAGAAAAGAACAACACTTCCCCATGGCTCCGCTGCTTCCCACTCTCCACGACCCTTCGCCGATCCGCCAGTACGACCGTGCACAGCTGCGACAGCTGTCCGACGAGGTGCGCGCCTGCGTGCTCGACAACGTCTCGCGCACCGGCGGCCACCTGAGTTCCAACCTCGGCACGGTCGAGTTGACGGTCGCGCTGCACCATGTGTTCAACACGCCGCACGACCGGCTGGTGTGGGACGTGGGCCACCAGACCTATCCGCACAAGATCCTCACTGGCCGGCGCGAGCGCATGCCCACGCTGCGGCAAATCGGCGGCATCTCGGGCTTTCCGCAGCGCAGCGAGAGCGAGTACGACACCTTCGGCACCGCGCACTCGTCCACCAGCATCTCGGCCGCGCTCGGCATGGCGATGGCCGCCAAGCAGAAGGGCGAAGACCGCTACACCGTGGCCATCATCGGCGACGGCGCATTGACGGCCGGCATGGCCTTCGAGGCGCTCAACAACGCGGGCGTGTGCGACTGCAAGCTGCTGGTGATCCTGAACGACAACGACATGTCGATCAGCCCGCCCGTGGGCGCGCTCAACCGCTACCTCGCGCAGCTGATGAGCGGCAACTTCTACGCCGCCGCCAAGAACGTCGGCAAGAGCGTCCTGCGCGCCGCGCCGCCGCTCTTCGAACTCGCCAAGCGCTTCGAGCAGCATGCCAAGGGCATGGTGGTGCCGGCCACGCTGTTCGAGCAGTTCGGCTTCAACTACGTCGGCCCGATCGACGGCCACGACCTCGATTCGCTGGTGCCCACGCTGGAGAACCTGAAGCACCTGAGCGGCCCGCAGTTCCTGCATGTGGTCACGAAGAAGGGGCAGGGCTACAAGCTGGCCGAAGCCGATCCGGTGGCCTACCACGGGCCCGGCAAGTTCGATCCGCAGGTGGGTCTCGTCAAGTCCGCCGCGGTGGCCAAGCAGACCTTCACCCAGGTGTTCGGCCAGTGGTTGTGCGACACGGCCGCGCACGACGGTCGGCTCGTGGGCATCACGCCCGCGATGCGCGAAGGCTCGGGGCTCGTGGAGTTCGAGCAGCGCTTTCCCGATCGCTATTACGACGTCGGCATCGCCGAACAGCACGCCGTAACGTTCGCGGCAGGTCTGGCGTGCGAAGGCCTGAAGCCGGTGGTCGCGATCTACTCGACCTTCCTGCAGCGCGCGTACGACCAGCTGATCCACGACGTCGCGATCCAGAACCTGCCGGTGGTGTTCGCGCTCGATCGCGCCGGTCTCGTGGGGGCCGACGGCGCCACGCATGCGGGCGCCTACGACGTCCCGTTCCTGCGCTGCATTCCCAACATGAGCATCGCCTGCCCGGCCGACGAACGCGAGCTGCGCCAGTTGCTCACGAGCGCCTACGAGCAGAACCATCCGGTGGCCGTGCGCTATCCGCGCGGCGCGGGTGCCGGCGTCGCGCCGCACCTCACGCTCGACGCACTGCCGTTCGGCAAGGGCGAAGTGCGCCGCGAGGGCAAGCGCATCGCGATCCTCGCGTTCGGCTCGCTGCTGTATCCCGCGCTCACCGCGGCCGAGTCGCTCGATGCCACGGTGGTCAACATGCGTTGGGCCAAGCCGCTGGACGTCGAACTGCTGCTGAAGGTGGCGGGCACGCACGATGCCATCGTCACGCTCGAAGAGGGCGCCACCATGGGCGGGGCGGGCAGTGCGGTGCTAGAGGCATTGCAGGTGGCCAATGTGCAGAAGCCGGTGTTGCAACTGGGCCTGCCCGACCGCTTCATCGAGCACGGCGATCCGGCCAAGCTGCTCGCGTCGATCGGACTCGATGCAGCAGGCATTGCGTCATCGATCACGCAACGCTTCGGCGCCGTCGCAGGGTAAACCCCCGCCGGACGCCTGTAAGGCGGTTTTTACAATCAAGAAGACTTATACAAAAGTCCCCAACGCGGTCACAAGCCGCGTTTCGTTTTTTTCAAAGAACCCGGAGTGAATCAATGGATCGTCGTTCCCTCATCAAAAACGCTGGCATCGCCGGCGTTCTGGCCGCCGGCATTGCGCCCGCGGTCCACGCGCAGGCCACCGTTCGCTGGCGCCTGGCGTCGAGCTTCCCCAAATCGCTGGACACCATCTTCGGCACCGCCGAGGTGTTCGCCAAGAGCGTCAGCGACATGACCGGCGGCAAGTTCCAGATTTCGGTGCATGCAGGCGGCGAGCTGATGCCCGCCTTCGGCGTGGTCGATGGCGTGCAGAACGCATCGGTCGAAATGGCCCACACGGCCCCTTACTACTTCTACGGCAAGGACCCGACTTTCTGCCTGGGTTGCGCAGTGCCCTTCGGCATGAACACCCGCCAGCAGAACGCATGGATGTACGAAGGCAACGGCCTGAAGCTGATGCGCGCGTTCTACGCCAAGTACAACATCATCAATCTGCCGGGCGGCAACACGGGCGCGCAGATGGGCGGCTGGTTCCGCAAGGAAATCAAGTCGGTCGCCGACCTCAAGGGCCTGAAGTTCCGCACCAACCCGTTCGCGGGCAAGGTGCTCGAGCCCTTCGGCGTGATCCCGCAATCGATTCCCGGTGCCGACCTGTACCCGGCGCTCGAAAAGGGCACGCTGGACGGCCTCGAATGGGTCGGCCCGTACGACGACCAGAAGCTCGGCTTCAACAAGATCGCGCCGTTCTACTACTACCCCGGCTGGTGGGAAGGCGGCCCCGAGCTGGACTTCTACATCAACACCAAGGCATGGGAAGGCCTGTCGGCCGACTACAAGGCCATCGTCGAAGCGGCTGCAGCGCACGCCAACATCACGATGACCGCCAAGTACGACGCCAAGAACCCGATCGCGCTCAAGCAGCTCGTGGGCTCGGGCACCAAGCTGCGCCCGTTCTCGCAGGACGTGATGAACGCCGCGTTCAAGTCGGCCCAGCAGATCTACTCGGACCTGAACAACAGTAACCCCGAGTGGAAGAAGATCTACGGCGACTGGTCCAAATTCCTGGCCGACCAGAACGCGTGGTTCCGCTACACCGAAGGCACCTTCGACCGCTTCATGCAACAGCAGAAGCTGTAAGCGCTGCGGCGACGAACGCTTCGCTCTCAACAAAAAGCCCCGACGGAAACGGCGGGGCTTTTTCATTTGCGCGGCGAACCCAGCAATGCGCCGCGCGCGGCCTCGGAGGGAAACACGCAGGCCACGTCGTGCGCGCAGCCCGGCACCACGGTGACCTCGCGGCGCTTGTCCGGGGCGAGCATCGTGCGGTCGTACTGCGCGTAGGCCAGGCCGCGCTGCAGCCGGTAGGGTCCTTGCGCGGCGGCTGCGCAGGACTTGTCGAGCACGCGGTAGGCCGTGCCCTTGCCCTCGCCGGTATCGAGCTCGCCCTGGAGGTAGTGGATGTCGGCGGCGGCGTAGCGCTGGCGGGCTTCGGCGGCACTGCGGCCCAGGTGCGAAGGGAGGCCCTCGGTGCCGTACTTCCAGCGGTTCACCGTGGGGCAGGCGCCGCCATCGACACCCGCCTGCTGCGGTCGGAACGCATCGAAGTAGAGCCAAGTGCCCGGGTCCGAGACCACATAGCGCAGCGCGACCGACGCCGCGGGCGCGTCGGCGGCGAAGCCGATGTAGTGCTGCACCATCTGCGCGCCGGCCGAAAAGCCCGCGACGGTGACCGTGCGCAGACTGGGCCAGCGCCGCACCAGTTCGGCCACGACTGCATCCATGGCCGCGAACGAGGAGATGCCGCTGCCGTTGGAAGCGCGGCCGCCTTCGAGCCAGGAGCCGCAGGTCCACAGCAGGTCGCCGTCCTGCGGCGCCGGCACGCCGTCGGAGCTGCACTTGCCGGCCTTGTCGGCGGCGACCTGGAACAGCGGGGCGACGACCAGCGTGCGGTCGAGCGCGCCGGCCTTGCGAACGGCGAGCAGCGCTGCATTGAAGGTCTTGTTGGCATCGCGCGGATGGCCGTGCATGGCGATGAGCGCCTGCGTCGGGCCCGCAGTCGACGGCGCCGCGTCAGGGGCGAGCGATGCGTAGTAGTGCAGGGTGCCGCCGGATTGCGGTGGTTCGAAGGCGCGATAGCACTCGGGCGCGGCTGAGGTCGTGCAGTCGGCAGGTGCGGCGGCGGCGCTTGTTGCCAACGCCGCGAGGCCCAGCGCAGCAGTGATGGCGTGCGCGCGGTTGAAGGAGGAAAAAAAGGAGGTGCGGCTCATGCGGCATATCTTCGCCGCACCGAAGACCGCCAACCTGACTCAGTGGGCGATGCCGTTCACTGCGTGCCTGCTTCGGGCGCTGGTGCTGCGGGGACAGCACGCTGCGCCACCTGCTGGCCAAACGCGATCAGCACCTGCGGATCGTAGGCATGAAACCACGTGATGCCGCCGAAGCGCCGGCGCACCAGCAGCCGCGGCGCGATCACGCGCTCGAGCATTCGGATGTGCACCAGCTTGAGCTGCGCGACCTCTTCTGCGCGCACGCGCTTGTCCCAGAGCCAGGTCTGCACGAGCACGTCGCCTTCCAGGCGTGTGCGGCTGTAGACGATCCAGTAGCCGACCCACGCCACGCACAGGCCCGCCACGCCGAACACGAAGAGGCTGGTGGCCGACCAGCTGGTGGTGCGCAGGGAAGGCAGGCTCCAGAGCGCGAACGCGAAGAGGTCCACCACGAGCACCACCGCCAGCGTGCGCAAGAGCGGCGGGAAGGCGGCGCTCTCGAGCGGGCTGGCGTTGTTGTCGTCGCTTTCGCCGGTCACTGTTTGGGGGCGTCGCCAGAGGCCGGCGGCGTTTCCTGCGCCGGTGCAGGCGCAGGCGTTTCTTCGGTCTTCTTCTCGTTGCCGAACGGGTCTTCCATGTTCACGCCGTTGCTGTCGGGCTCGGGCGGCGGCATGGCATCGGCCGGCATGTCGAGGTTGACCTTGTCGATATCCACGACCTTTTCCTTGTCCAGGAACACGGTGACGGTCTGCGGGAAGAAGATCACGATGGCCACCAGCAGGAGCTGCATCGCCACCCACGGCACGGCGCCCAGGTAGATGTCGCGCGACTCCACCTTTCGGGGTAACGCCCCGTTCTTGAAGAGGGTGTCGGCAATGCCTCGTAAATAGAACAGCGCGAAGCCGAACGGCGGATGCATGAACGAGGTCTGCATGTTCACGCACAAGAGCACGCCGAACCACACCATGTCGATGCCGAGCTTGTGCGCCACGGGGCCCAGGAGCGGCAGGATGATGAACGCGATCTCGAAGAAGTCGAGGAAGAACGCGAGGAAGAACACGAAGATGTTCACCGCGATCAGGAACCCGACCTGGCCGCCCGGCAGGCCCGCGAGCATGTGCTCGATCCACTTGGCGCCGTCCACGCCCTGGAACACCAGCGAGAACACGCGCGAGCCGATCAGGATGAACACCACCATGGCCGTCAGGCGCATGGTGCCTTCCATGGCGTCCTTCATCAGCTGCCAGTTGAGGCGGCGATGGATGAGCGCGAGGATCAGCGCACCGACCGCACCCATGGCGCCGGCTTCCGTCGGCGTGGCGATGGCGCGGTCCATGAAAGGCAGGCCGCCCATCGAGCCGAGCACCGCGAAGATCAGGATGGCCGAGGGGATGATGCCGCGCAGGCACTTGCCCCACAGCGCCCAGCCGTTGAGCGTGCGCGCGCTGACCGGCAGGCCCGGCACGTAGTGCGGGCGGATGCGCGAGACCAGGAAGGTGTAGATCGCGAAGATCACCACCTGCAGGATCGACGGACCCCAGGCGCCCTTGTACATCTGGCCGACGTCGGTGCCGAGCTGGTCGGCCATGACGATGAGCACCAGCGAGGGCGGCACCAGCTGCGTGATGGTTCCCGAGGCGGCGAGCACGCCGGTCGAGTAGCGCATGTTGTAGCCGTAGCGCATCATGACCGGCAGCGAGATCATCGCCATCGCGATCACCTGGCCGGCTACCGTGCCGGTGATGGCGCCGAGGATGAAGCCCACGATGATCACCGAGTAGCCCAGGCCGCCGCGGATCGGGCCGAAGAGCTGGCCCATGGAGTCGAGCATGTCTTCTGCCAGTCCGCATTTCTCCAGTACGGCTCCCATCAACGTGAAGAACGGGATCGCCAGGAGCGTCTCGTTCGACAGGATGCCGAACACGTTCAGCGGCAGGTTGGCCATGAAGCCGGCGGGGAACCAGCCCATCTCGATCGCGAAGAAGCCGCAGATCAGGCCGAGGGCGGAGAGCGAGAACGCGACCGGAAAGCCGATCAGCATGATCACCACGAGCCCCGCGAACATGATCGGGGCGAAATTTTCCATGTGCATTGCTACTTACCTGCCGTATGGACGGAGAAGGGGAATGGGGCGTGCCTGATGAAAGAGCGCGAGAGGGCGCCCATCACTGCACCGGCTTCTCGTAGTGCGTGTCCATCGTGATCAGGCCGCGCAGGTACGCAATGCGTTTGATGATTTCCGAGACGCCCTGCAGGAACATCGCGGCGAAGCCCACGGGCATCAGCAACGCGGCGGGCCAGCGGATGAGGCCGCCGATGTTGCCGGACATCTCGCCGGTGACCCAGGTGTTCCAGAAATACGGCCAGGTGAGGTAGGTGAAGAGACCCATCACCGGCAGCAGGAAGAAGATCAGGCCGAACAGGTCGACATACACCGGCCCGTAGCCCTTGAGCTTGCCGTAGATGATGTCCACGCGCACATGCTCGTTGAAGCGAAGCACCACCGGTGCGCCCAGCATCACCGTGGCGGCGAACAGGTACCACTGGATTTCGAGGAATGCGTTGTTGCTGAAGTCCAGGCCGTACCGGACGATGGCATTGGCGGCCGAGATGAGCGAGGCGGCCAGCACGGCATAGCCTGCGAACTTGCCGAGCTTTTCGCTGATCCAGTCCATGCCGGTCGCGAATTTGAGGAATGCAGACAAGGGGGTGTCTCCCACGAAGCCCAAGGTGAAACGCCGGCCCCTGGTGGGGGCTGCGCAAAGCCCGCAATGGTATCCCGGCGAACCTTCGTATTGCTTTGGCTCGAACCCGGGTTTACCCCAAAGCCGCGTCTCGCGGGTCCGGCGGGGCGTCGCCATAATTGCCCATGTCTTCGAGTCCGTCGCCTTCGGCACCTTTCGGCGCGGCGAACCTGCCGCATTCCATCGATTCGCCCGACATGTGCCGCGCTGGCCGCGACCTGCTCTCGCTGGCCCTGATCGACGCGCGCAACCACACGCTCCACCTGCTGTCCCTGTACGAAGAGGCGCTGGGCTCCGAGGCCCTGGCCGTGCCGCCCGTGCCCGAGGAGGAAGGCGTGGTACCCCCGGTGTGGCTGGCCGGGCACATCGGCTGGTTTGCCGAATGGTGGATCGGCCGCAACACGCAGCGCGCCTTCGGCATCGACTGCCCGGTGCGGCCCACGCGCCTCGCGGCCATCGAGCCGAGTGCCGACGACTGGTGGAACCCGGCGCAGAGTTCGCCCGGCCGTCGCTGGTCGGCCGACCTGCCTTACCTCGGCCAGACCAAGGCCTACCTGCTCGAAACGCTGGAGAGCACGCTCGAGCTGCTCGAGCACGCGGCCGAGACGGATGCGGGCCTCTACTTCTACCGCCTTGCGTTGTTCCACGAAGACCTGCGCGGCGAGCAGTTCGTGGTGATGGCACAGACACTCGGGCTGCCCCTGGGCATCGAGCAGGCGCCCATCGCCGTCACGCGCGAGCCGCTCCTGGTGCCCGCCACGCGCTGGGAACTGGGCCTGCCCGAGAGCGGCTTCGCCTTCGCGCAGGAGCGCGCCGCGCACCGGGTCGACGTGCCCGAGTTCGAGATCGACGCGCAACCCGTCACCTGGAACCAGTACATCGAGTTCGTCGACGACGGCGGCTACGACCGCGAGGAGCTGTGGCACGCCGACGGCTGGCGCTGGCTGGCCGCGCAGGTCGAGGGGCGGCGCGGGCCGCGCCATGTCGAGCAGATCGGCGCGGCGCGCAACGGCACCGGCGGCTCGGTGCTGCAGCACCGCTTCGGCGTCACCGTGCGCGCGGCGGGACACCACAGCGCGGTGCACCTGAGCTGGTGGGAGGCCGACGCCTGGGCGCGCTGGGCGGGGCGCCGCATCGCGACCGAGGTCGAATGGGAGATCGCGGCGCACACGGCAGCGCGGCGCGGGTTCCGCTGGGCCGACGTGCACGAGTGGACCGCGGGCACGCTGCAGCCGTGGCCCGGGTTCCGGGCCGATCCGTGGAGCGCGGGCGGCGAGTTCGATCCGGTGGCCGCCTTCGGCCGTGCGCGCGTGCTGCGCGGTGCGTCGTTCGCCACGCGTGCGCGGCTGCGTTCGCCGCGCCGCCGGAGCTTCGCATTGCCGGAGCGCGACGACGGCTTCTTCGGCTTTCGCACCTGCAGTCTTTGACGCTCCGCGCTCCGGCGCCGGTCAACCGAAGACGTTGAACAGCGACAGCAGCCAGCCCGCCACACCGGCCAGGTTCAGCGGCTCGGCCTTCTCCGGCCCCACTTCCTTGAGCACGGGTTCCGCCTCCAGGCTGTTGGCGCTCAGCAGGTTGTTCAGGAAGTGGCCCACGTCGCCGTCGAAAGCCGTCCCGATGCGGCCGCCGTCGTCGCGGATGTTCGCGGCGCGCGAGGTCTCGGTGCCGGCGAAGGTCAGCGCCGTCGTGACGTGGCTGCCGATCACGAGGTACCGCGACCACGGCATGTAGTAGCCGAAGTTGGGCAGCGGACCGAGGTTGGCGCGCACCAGGTCCATCTCCTTGTGGAAGAGCTTGAGCTTGGCATCGCGCAGCGCCGAGCCCTCCAGGCCGGCCACCTCGGCGTTCTGCGCTCCGATGAAGAAGAAGCGCGAGATGACCTGGTCCTGCTGGAAACTCGTGAGCCCGAAGCGGTCGTTCGGATAGCGCTTGGACAGCACCGCGCTGAAACTGCCGGTGTCGCCGCCGCTGGCCTTGGCGATGTTGACCTTCTTGCCCGTGGCTTTTTCCCACCGCGCGATCACGCCGCTGGCCTGCTCGGCGTATTCGGGGTGGCCGGGAACGCGCAGGTCGGCGGCCAGCGGCTGCTGGAAGAAGCCCCATGTGTGGGAGGCCAGTTGCCAGAACTTGGCGGCGGGCGTCTTCTCCAGGTCAGCCGGCGAGATGGTGTCGCCTGCGCCGTAGACCGGTGCCGTCAGCAGCGGACCCGAGTCGTTGAGCAACGCGACGCGCGTCTTCTCTCCCGCGAGCGCCTGTCGGATCATCGGGTAGTTGAACTGCGCCGAGTAGCCGCCCGCGCTGCCGCCGTAGACCAGCAGTTGCTGCAGGTAGCCCTTCGGCGAGAGGCTCTGGGTGAACTTGTTGTCCTGCAGGAACTTCATGGCCGCGCGCACGTTGTTCAGGCCGTTGAAGTTGACGTACTTGGTCTTCGTCACATCGTCGGGCGCGGCCGGGTCGTTGAACGACCTGAAGCTCGCACCGGCGGAGACATCGCCCGTGCAGTACGGAAAGACCACCTTCGTCCACTTCTGCGTTTCGGGTGCCGTGGTCGTCTGCCACAGGCGCCCCCACCACCCGTCGTCCAGCTTGCCCGAGCCTCGCCCGAAGAGAAGGCGCGCGGCCGCCTCGACGAGGACGGTGTTGCCCTCCAGCACCGGCGAGGTGAGCAGCAGCGCGGAGTTGGAGACGATGCCGTCGCCCTGGATGTAGCCCGAGGGCAGCCCGTCGGGGTTGGCCGCGCCCGTTTCGGCATCGGGGCGGCACGACTGGAAGTCCCAGCACGCGCCGCCGCCTTCGAAGTCGACCAGTACCTTGTCGCGCATGCCGGCATCGGAGGAGACCTTGTAGTACATGCGGTAGGGCGTTCCGTTCATGCACGACGCACCCGAACTCGCGGGGAAGGTGTATTCGACCCAGGTGTCCAGGTCGGCCGACCAGTTGGGGCCCGCGGCGGGAACGACGGTCTGCCCGGGCTTGGAACTGTGGGTGAGGCCCGCGTTGTACTTGCGCGTGGCTTCGTCGATGAAGGCCTGCGCATCGGCGCGGCTTCTTTGCGCAGACACGCTCTGCGCGCTGCCTTCCTGCGAGGACGGTGCGCTGCTGGCCGCGCCCATCGAGAACGACAAGGCCAATGCGGCCGCGACGCTCCAGAAAACTCTGGTCGGATTCATGTTGTGTGGCTCCTGATTTTTTGCGATGAATTGATTCAGTAGTGGCGGCTTCTGATCTCGAACTCTCTTTGCGCCATCACGCGCTGCCGCTCCTCGGGGTCCTGCACGGTGGCTTGAACTTCGCTGGCCATCTGGTTCCTGGCCTGCGTGTAGCTCTGGTAGCGGGGCTCGGAGGTGGGCTCCGGCCCCAGCATCTGCCGGGCGTGCGATTGCAGCGACTCGGTCAGTTGCTTCGTGAGCGCGTCCCGGATCACGGGGTCGGGCTCTCCGATCTGGATCAGCGCGCGGGTGGAGGCCATGGCCTCCGCCGGCAGGATCTCTCCATTGGCGACGTGTCGGGGCAGCTGGTCCAGGATCGCGTAGGACTCGTCGCGCCGCTCCTCGTCGCTCAATGTCGGCAGCACCCTTGCGAGGGTGTCCATGCGGTCCCTGAATCGTGCGAGCGAGACGATGCGGTCCACCTCCGCTGTCACGTCCTTGCCGGTGCCGGCCAGGTCGCGCCGAAGCTGTACGACATCGAGGCCGCGCTCCCGCGCACCGGCCGAGGTGAGGTAGGGCGATGCGCCGGGCGCGAAGGCGGTGTAGCCGGCGGCGCGCCTGGCGAGCACGACGCCTTCGCGGGTGGTCGGTGCCTGCGATGCGGCCGATGCCGCATCCGTGGCCGAGGTGTCGGCCGCTGCTGCGTGGCTGTCGTTGTCGGCGAGAAAAAGCCAGGCGCCGAGCGCCGTCAGCAGGGCCGCGACGCCGAGGCCGAGCCTGGCGGATGTGGATAAGCGGGAGCGCACGGGGAACCTCTCTTGTCTCTTGTCTTCTTCGTTTCCATCACCCGGGAAGCGTAGACAGGGACAGCGGCGCCCACTTTCATGCAGCCGCTAAGGTTCTAGGTGAAAACGAGACGGTGCGATTCGGCTCGCGCCGGCCGCACCGCGTTCACGGGCCCCAGACGCGCTCGGCCTGGTCGTCCGCCGTCACGCGCACCTGGCGCGAGAGGAACGACGGTGGCAGGCCGAAGGAACACTGGAAGGTGCGGCTCATGTGGGCCGCGCTGGCGAAGCCGCCGTCGAGCGCGATGTCGGCCAGCGGCCGGCCGCTGGCGAACTGCTGCACGGAACGGCGGACCTTGGCCCACAGCAGGTAGTTCTTGATCGACACACCTGTCTGCTCGCGAAACAGATGGGTCAGGCGATCGGGCGACAGGCAGGCCACCTCGGACAGCTCCTGCAGCGGCAGCGGGCCCGCATGCGACCGGGCGAGGCGCATCACGCTGTCGATGCGCGGATCGAGTCCGCCTCCGGACTCGGGGCGCTCGGGACGTTCGGTGATGGCTTCCACCATCCGCGCGCTGAGCGATTGCAGGTGATGCTCGGCCAGCGCCCCGCACTGCGCGGCCTCGAAGCTGTCACGCAGCCGGCCGAAGCATTGCGCATCGACCGGCACGATGCCCCGGTCGCCCATCCATTGCGACAGCGTGCGGTAGGCGCCCGACCCCGGATCGAGGTTGAGCGAGAGCAGCCCGCAGCCATCGACATACAGGCGCCGCTGCGCGCCAGCCGCGACCACTGCGGCCGTGCAGAGCGCACGCGTGCCGTCGGCGGCTTCCAGCCTGAACGGATGCCCGCTGACCGAGGCCAGCAGCGTGACCGACGAACGCGCCGTCAGGTCCGACTCGATGGCCGGCGTGACGTAGAGAAAACTGCTGTCCCAGAGATGCAGAAAGTTCTGTGCGGCCATGCGTACCCCGAAGAGATACCTCGTCTCCCAGCCGTCCGCGTTCTGGTCCCGTGCTAGCGGCGCTGTTCGAGCGCGGCTTTCACGAGCGACGGGTAAGGCGGCCGCGATTGTGCCGTCGCGGCGAAGCGATGACCAGCGATGTCGATGTCGTAGGAACCCTGCATCGCCTCGTCCCGCGTCAACGGCTCGGTGCTGCGCACATAGCCCATCACCACCATCCGCCCGAGCACCGCGCTCCAGGCGGTGGAGGTCAGCTCGCCCACGGCCTTGCCGTTGCGAAGGATCGGCTCGCCGCCCCAGGCGAAGGCCTGTTCGTCGTCCAGCGTGAACATCAGGAGCCGCTTGGAGAGCCGCTCCGGCGCGATCTTCGCGAGTGCTGCCTGGCCGATGAATGCGACCGGCTTGTCCAGCTGCACCGCGAACTCCAGGCCCGCTTCGAACGGGTTCTCGTCCGGCCCCAGTTCGAGGCCGAAGGCGCGGCGCCCGGCTTCGATGCGCAGGGCGTCGATCGTGTAGTAGCCGCCATCGCGCAGGCCCAGGTCGGCGCCCGCTTCGAACAGCGTGTCGTACACATGCACCGCCATTTCGGTGGGGATGTACAGCTCCCATCCGGGGCCGCCGACGTACGAGACCTTGGCCGCGAGCGCGCGCGCATGGCCGACGTCGATCTCGATCACGGCCGATTGCGGGAACGCTTCCTTGCCGAGATCCTGCGGCGTGACGCGCGACAACAGCTGCTGCGCCTTCGGGCCGGTCACGGTGAGCGTGCAGTAGCCCGAGGTCACGTCCGTCACCGTCACATGCTCGTTCGGCTGCAGGTGGCGCTTGATGTGGCCGATGTCGCGGTACGGCTGCGCGGAGCCGGTGATGATGAGGAAGCAGTCGGCATCCAGCCGCATCACCGTGAGGTCGCTCTCGAAGCCGCCGCGCTCGTTGAGCAAGGCGGTGTAGACCATGCTGCCCGGCCGTATCGCCACGTCGTTGGCGCACAGGCGCTGCAGCAGCAGCTCGGCGTCGCGGCCCTGCACCATCAGCTTGCCGAACGAGGTCTGGTCGAAGACGACCACATCCTGCCGCACGGCCATCTGTTCGGCGATGCAGGCATCGAGCCAGTCGGGGCGGCCGAAGCCGTAGCGCGCCTCCGCCTTCTGGCCCGGCAGCGCGAACCAGCTTGCGCGCTCCCAGCCCAGCTTGCTGCCGAACGCAGCGCCCTTGGCCTTGAGCTTGTCGTATAGCGGCGAGCGGCGCAGCGGCCGTCCTGACTCCAGCTCGTGGCGCGGCCAGCGCATCGCGTAGTGCAGCCCGAGCGCTTCGACCGTGCGCTCCTTGAGCCAGCGCTTGTTGCCGTTGAAGGGCGCGAAGCGGCGGATGTCCACATCGAGCAGGTCGGCTGGCGCGGCGCCACCGACGATCCATTCGGCGATCAGCTTGCCCGCGCCGCCCGCGTTCGCGATGCCGGCCGAGTTGAAGCCCGCGGCCACGAAATAGCCGCGCACTTCGGGCGCTTCGCCGAGGATGAAGTTGCCGTCCGGCGTGAAGCTCTCGGGGCCGTTCAGGAACAGCTTGATCTCGGTGGTCTCCAGCGCGGGCGTGCGGTGCACCGCCTCGTCCAGGAGGATCTGGAACTGATCCATGTCGTCCGGCAGCAGCTGGAACTCGAACTTGGGCGGAATGCCGTCCATGCCCCAGGGCTTGGCCACGGGCTCGAAGCCGCCCATCACGAGGCCGCCGACTTCTTCCTTGTAGTAGATGTAGCCGTCGGGGTCGCGCAGCACCGGCAGGTCGCGGTGCACGCCTTCGATCTCCTTGGTGACCAGGTAGAAGTGCTCGGCCGAATGCAGCGGGATGTTGACGCCCGACATCCTGCCCAACTCGCGCGCCCACTGGCCCGCGCAGTTGAGAAAGCTCTCGCAGCGCACCGTGCCCTGGTTGGTCTCCACGCCCACGATGCGGCCGTGCTCGATGAGCGTGCCGGTGATCTGTACGCCCTCGAAGACCTTCGCGCCGCGGTTGCGCGCGCCCTTGGCCAGCGACTGCGTGAGGTCGGTGGGGTTGGCCTTGCCGTCGCCGGGCAGCCAGACGGCGCCCACGAGGTCGTCGATGCGCATCAGCGGCCAGAGCTCCTTCGCTTCGGCGGGCGTGATGAACTCCGCCTCGATGCCGAAGCTGCGCGCGGTGGCGATGGTGCGCTTGAGCAGCGTCATGCGCTCGGGCGTGCGCGCCACGGTGATGCTGCCGCACTGCTTCCAGCCGGTGGCAAGACCGGTCTCGGCTTCGAGCGAGGCGTACAGGTCGATGCCGTAGCGGCTCATCTTCGTCATGCTGCGGTTCGCGCGCAGTTGGCCGACCAGCCCGGCGGCGTGCCAGGTCGTGCCGCAGGTGAGCTGGCCCTGCTCGAGCACGATCACGTCGGTGCAGCCGAGTTGGGTGAGGTGGTAGGCCGCGCTGCAGCCGGCGATGCCGCCGCCCGCGATGACGACCTGTGCATGGGAGGGGAGTGGCGTCGCCATGGTGTGTGGGCTTCCTGTCCGGTGGGAGTTGGTTACTTGAAGACCACCGTCTTGTTGCGGTGGACCAGGATCCGGTCTTCCAGGTGATGGCGCACGCTGCGCGACAACACGCTCTTCTCGATGTCCTTGCCCAGGCGCACCATTTCCTCGATCGAGTTGCCGTGGTCGATGTCGATCACGCCCTGCTCGATGATCGGACCGGCGTCGAGCTCGGCGGTCACGTAGTGGCTGGTGGCGCCGGTCATCTTCACGCCGCGCTCGAAGGCCTGGTGGTACGGCTTGCCGCCGACGAAGGCCGGCAGGAAGCTGTGGTGGATGTTGATGATGCGGTTGCGAAGGCGCTCGGTCATCGCGTCCGTCAGCACCTGCATGTAGCGTGCGAGCACCATGAAGTCGCCGCTGAATTCGCGGAACAGGCGCTCCACTTCGGCGTAGGCCTGCTCCTTGGTCTCGGGCGTCACCGGCACGTGGAAGTAGGGAATGCCGTGCCACTCGACGAAGGAGCGCAGGTCGTTGTGATTGGAGATCACGCAGGGAATCTCGCAGTGCAGGTCCTTGTTGCGCCAGCGGTGCAAGAGGTCGTTCAGGCAGTGGTCCAGCTTGCTCACCAGCACCACCATGCGCTTCTTCACCGAACTGTCGGAGATGCCCCATTCCATCTCGAACTGCCTGGCGACAGGGGTGAAGCGCTCGCGGAATTCGTCGAGGTAGAAGGGCAGCGTGTCGGCCTGGATCTCCACGCGCATGTAGAAGCGGTTGTGCAGCGCATCGCCGTGCTGGGCCGCCTGCGAGATCAGGCCGCCGTGGCTGGCGATGAAGCTGCCCACGGCCGCCACGATGCCGGTGCGGTCCGGACAGGTCAGCGTGAGGATGTAGCGGCGAGGCGTGGTTTCGCTCATGCAGCAACGGGCGCGCTGACCTGCCGGATGTTCATCGCCTTGAGCGTGTCGGCAATGGCCGCCACCGCGCCCGGAATGCCAGCCTCGCCGAAGTGCCCCATGCAGCCGACGCGGAAGGTTTCCACCTGCGTGAGCTTGCCGGGGTAGAGGATGTAGCCGCGCTTCTTGACCTCCTGGTAGAAGGTCTTGAAGTCGTAGTTGGCGTCGTCGGGCGCGTGGAAGGTGATGATGATCGGCGCCTGGATCGCAGGGTCGAGGAAGCTCCTGAAACCCAGCGCGGCCAGCCCATCGATGAGCCCCTTGCAGTTGCGCGCATAGCGCGCGCCGCGCGCGGCGAGGCCGCCTTCCTCGATGTATTGCGCAATGGCGGTGTCCAGCGCGGCCACCACGTGCGTGGGTGGTGTGAAGCGCCATTGCGTGGTCTTCTCCATGTAGACCCACTGGTCGTACAGGTCCATGCTCAGCGAATGGCAGTTGCCTTCGCATTTTTCGAGCGTGCTGCGCTTGATGACGACGAAGCCCATGCCGGGCACGCCTTCGAGGCACTTGCCCGAGGCGGCGACCACTGCATCGAAGGGCGTCTTGCGCGCATCGATCTCGAGTGCGCCGAAGGAACTCATCGCATCGATGATCAAACCGCGGCCGTGCTTTGCCACGACCAGCGCGATCTCGTGCAGCGGGTTGAGCACGCCGGCGCCGGTTTCGCAATGCACGACGGCCACGTGGGTGATGCTGGGGTCGGCTGCGAGCGCGCGGTCGACGTCGGCCGGCGAGACCTGCTTTTCCTCGGTGTAGTCGATGGTGGTCAGCTTGCGGCCGAGCACCTTGCAGATCTTGGCCAGGCGCTGGCAGTACGCGCCGTTGCTCGGCACCAGCACATGGCCGTTGCGCGGCACGAGGGTGCCGATGGCCGCTTCCACCGAGAAGGTGCCGCTGCCCTGCAGCGGCACGCACTCGTGCGTGCCCGTGCCGTGCACGATGTTCAGCACCTCCTTGCGGATGCGCGCGGTGATCTGGTTGAAGTCGGAGTCCCACGATCCCCAGTCGCGCAGCATCGCCTGGCGTGTGCGGTCCGAGGTGGTCAGGGGGCCGGGTGTGAGCAGGATGGGGTGGGAGGCTTGACTCATGATGTCTCCAGGCGGGGAAGGGGATGAGGAAAGAGGAAGGGGGCCTGCGTCAGCCGCGGCCGAGGTTGCGCCAGGCCTGCGTGCGTGCAAGCAGCACGCGCGTGAGCAGCGAATAGGCGATGCTCACCAGCGTCGAGGTGACCACGATCAGGCTCGCGAGCGCCGCGGCCGGGCCGATGTCGCCGGCATCGTCCAGATGCATGATCGCGACCGAGGCGAGGATGGTCTCGGGCGTGTAGAGAAAGATGGCGCACGACAGGCTGGCCATCGACACCACGAAGAAATAGCGCCCGATATCGAGGATGGCCGGCAGGCACACCGGCACCGTCACCCGCAGGAAGGTCTTGAAGAACGGCACCTTGAGCGAGGCCGAGACGGCCTCGAACTCGTTGTCGATCTGCTTGAGCGCCGTCACCGCCGTGAGGTGGCTCGAGGTGTAGTAGTGCACCACCATCGAGATGATCAGGATCGCCATCGTCTGGTACAAAAAGTTCAGCGGGTTGGCCGGGTGGTTGAAGAACATCACGTAGCCCAGACCCAGCACCAGGCCCGGCACCGCCATCGACAGCACCGCCATCAGGTGCATGCCCTTGCGCATGAGGCCGAGGTTGCGCGTCTTCTCGATCAGGTAGGCGCCCACGAAGACGATCAGCGAACCGGCCACCGCGGTGACCATGGCCACCAGCAGGCTGTTGCCGTAGGCCGCCGCCATGTCGCTCTCGACCAGCACGAAGTGGTAGTGCTTGAGCGTGAGCGAGAGGTCGTAGGGCCAGAGCGAAATCAGCGAGGTGTAGATCGCCATGCCGATGGTGGCCAGCAGCAGGCCGCACACGACAGTGCAGAAGAGCGTGAGCAGCGTGTCGGCCACCTTGCGGCGCTTGGGGCTGTAAGGCACCGAGCGCGCGGTGAGCTGCGCCTTCAGCTTGCGCCGCACCACGTAGTCGATCACGAACGAGACGATCGAGGGCAGCAGCAGCAGCATGCCTACCACCGCGCCGATGGAGAAGTTGTGCTGCCCGACTACCTGCTTGAACACATCGACCGACAGCACGTTGAAGTTGCCGCCGATCACCTTGGGCGCGCCGAAGTCGCTCACCACATACGTGAAGACCACCGTGGCCGCGCTGATGAGGCCGTACTTGCACGAGGGCAGCGTGATCGTCATGAACTGGCGGAATGGCCGCGTGCGCAATGCGGTGGCCGCTTCGTACAACCGGCCGTCGGCCAGCGACAGCGCGGTGACCAGGATCATCAGCGCATGCGGAAAGGTGTTGTAGACCTCGGCCAGGATGATCCCTGGCGCGCCGTAGATCGACATGCCGCCCAGCAGGAACTTGAGTGCACCCTGGTTGCCGAACCACTGCACGAACGAGATGGCCGACAGCAGCGAGGGCGCGAGCAGCGGGATCAGTGCGATGAGCCGGAACACCGCCTTCAGCGGCGCCGGCATGCGGCTGCGCGTGAGCGCGTAGGCGAAGACGAAGGCCGTGGGTACCGAGATCGCCACCACCGCCGCCGAGACCCAGACCGAGTTCCACGCCGCGCGCAGCAGGCTCGGCGTCTGGAAGTAGGTGATGAAGTGGGCGAGGCCCACGAAGCGGCCGTCCTTGTCCTGCACCGCGTGCGCGAGGATGGTGAAGAGCGGCGCAACGAGAAACATGAACAGCATCGCCATCACCACGAACAGGATGACGCGCGCGATCGTCTCGTCGCGGCTCCAGCGCATGCCGGGCCGCGCGGCGAACGAGGCCTTCACGGCGGAAGGGTGGGCCAGCGTGTTCATGGCTTGGGCGTGCGCGCGGCCGAGAAAGCGCGGATGCGGTTGGCGCGCAACGCGATGTCGATGGTGTTGCCCTCGCGGATGTCCAGGTCGTGCAGCTGGTTGAGCGAGAAGTGCAGGCCCAGCACCTGTCCGTGCAGCGCATCGGCCGTGACTTCGGCGATGCAGAGGCCGCCGAGGAATTCGACCTTGGTGACCTTGGCTTGCAGCCGGTTGGGCGTGTCGTCACCCAGGTGCTCGACCGCGCGGTCTTCGGGCCGCAGGTAGAGGTTGACGGCCTCGCCGGGTTCGAAGGCGCCGTCGCAGGCATCGCACTCGAGTTCCATGTCGCCGACCTGGAAGCGGTGGTTGCCCAGCGCCACCGAACGCAGCACGTTCACCTTGCCCACGAAGTCCGCCACGAAGGGCGTGGCCGGCTGTTCGTAGACCTCCATGGGCGTGCCGACCTGCTCGATCACGCCGTGGTTCATGACCACGATGCGGTCGGCCATCGACAGTGCCTCTTCCTGGTCGTGCGTGACCATGATGGTCGTGATGCCGACCTGCTTTTGGAGCCGGCGGATCTCGCCGCGCAGGCGGATGCGTTCCAGCGCGTCGAGCGCAGACAGGGGCTCGTCGAGCAGCAGGAGGCCGGGGCGGGTGGCGAGCGCGCGGGCCAAGGCCACGCGCTGCTGCTGGCCGCCGGAGAGCTGGCTCGGGTACTTGCTGCCCGAGGTCGGCAGGCCGACGAGCTTCAAGAGTTCTTCGACGCGCGCCTTGATCTCGCCTTTCCGGGCGCGGCTGTTGACCAGGCCGTAGCCGATGTTCTCGGCGATCGACAGGTTGGGAAAGAGCGCGTACGACTGGAACACGATGCCGTAGTCGCGCTTGTCCGGCGACAGCCACGAGACGTCCTTGCCGTTCTGCAGGATCTGCCCGGACGTCTGCGTTTCGAGTCCCGCGATGATCCGCAGCAGCGTGGTCTTGCCGCAGCCCGAGGGGCCGAGAAAGCACAGCATCTCGCCCGGGTTCACGCGCAGGTGCACGTCGCGCAGCGCGCTGAAGGTCTCGAAGTCCTTGCGCACGCCGATGATCTCCAGCGCTGCGGGGGCGCTCGTCGGCAGCGGGCTGGCAATGAACTTGGTGTCGGTCATATCCATTTTTCGCACTCGTCGTTGGCGGGTGTCACCCACTGGGGGCACCCGCGGATTGAAAGTCGGGAATGCCGCGGGGCCTACTTGGGTTCGGCCTTGCCTTCGTAGCGCTTGCTCCATTCGGCCAGGATGCGTTCGCGGTTCTTTGCCGCCCAATTGATGTCGTTCTTGGCGAGCAGCTTTTCGTAGTTCTCGGGAATGCCTTCGAGCTTCGACACGACACCGGGGTAGGCCACGACGGCCCACCAGCGCGCGCTGATCTGGTTGGCTTCCTTGCTGGCCATCCAGTCGGCGAAGCGCTTGCCTTGCTCCAGCTTCGTGCTGGTCTTCATGAGGCTGGTGGCCTCGATGTCCCAGCCCAGGCCCTCCTTCGGAAAGATCAGGTCGACCGGCGCGCCCGACTTCTTGACCTGGTGCGCGCGGAACTCGAACGAGATGCCGATCGGGAACTCGCCCGCACCCGCCTGCTTGCAGGGCTTGGAGCCCGAGTGCACGTACTGCGCGATGTTCTGGTGCAGCGCATCCATGTACTTCCAGCCCTCGGCATCGCCCATGTTCTGCAGCCAGGAGGACACGTCGAGGTAGCCGGTGCCGCTGGAGGCCGGGTGCGGCATCGAGATGGTGCCCTTGTAGACGGGCTTGGCCAGGTCCTTCCAGGTCTCGGGCTTGGGCAGGCCGAGCTTCTGCGCTTCGACGCGGTTGAAGCAGATGGTCGCGGCCCACACGTCCATGCCGACCCAGGCGGGTGGGCGGGCGGTGTCGGAGTAGGCGGGGTTCAGGTCCTTGAAGCCCTTGGGCTCGTACGGAAGGAGCATGCCCTCCTGCTGCAGCAGCGCGAGGCTGCTGGCGGCCAGGCCCGCCACGACGTCGGCCTGCGGGTTGGCCTTTTCGGCGAGCAGCTTGGCGGTGACGATGCCGGTGGAGTCGCGCACCCACTTCACTTCGATGTCGGGATTGGCTTTCTCGAAGGCGTCCTTGTAGAGCTTCATGGCGTCGGTCTCCAGCGCCGTATAGACAAGAAGCGGGGTCTTCTGCGCCCACGCCGCGCCGGCCATGAGGCCGAAGGCCGCGACACACAGGGCGGCCGTGAGACGGCGCGTGCTTTGTTTCATCGTCATCTGTTTCTCCTGAGAGGGCTTGCTGTCACTGAAGGGGTGAGTGGCGGGCTCCGGCAATGGGCATGCCAAGGTCGGTGAACGCAATGTAGATTGACGATTGATGACTGTCAATAAAAGATTGTTGACAGTTTTCAATTCTTCGGGAAAATACGCCCCATGGTCACCAGCAATCACTCCGCCGCCCTCGCGTTTCTTCAATCCAGCTCCCTGCCGATGCTGATGCAGGAAGAAATCGAGCGTTTGATCATGACCGGCGAGCTCCCCGTGGGCAGCCGCATCAACGAGAGCGAGCTCTCGCAGCGCTTCAACACCAGCCGCGGTCCGATTCGCGAGGCGCTGCGCGCACTCGAAGAAGCCGGCCTCGTGCGCAACGAAAAGAACCGCGGCGTCTTCGTGCGCGAAATCGCCTTCGAGGAAGCCGACGAGATCTACGAACTGCGCGAGGCGCTGGAAGAAATCATCGGCCGCCGCGTGGCAGTCGCCATCGCGCCCGACGCGATCGAGCGCCTGCGTGCCATGGTCGATGCGATGCGCTCGGCCGCCCAGGCACAGGACGTGGAGCAGTACGCACAGCTCAACCTGCAGTTCCACGAGATCCTGCTCGACACCGCCGGCAGCAAGAAGCTCACCGAGACCTACAAACGCCTGGTGAAGGAGCTGCACCTCTTCAGAATGCGCGCGCTCGACAGCGGCGGGGGCCTGCGCGTCTCGGCCGACGAGCACAGCCACATCGTGGAGGCGATTGCGAGCGGCAACCCCGAGACGGCGGGGCACGCGCTGCGCGAACACGTCGCGGGCAGCCGCTCGCGCATGCACAAGGCCTTCGGCCGCGCCGATTCCGACGCGACCGCGGCATCGAACAACCCACCCCAAAAGGAAGTCTGAAATGACCCAGGAGACACTCGAAGTCAATGCCAGGAGCTACCGCTGGATGGCGCGCCCCGTCGTGGTCGTGTGCGTGGACGGCAGCGAGCCGGCCTACCTCGATGCGGCCATTGCGGCCGGCGTCGCCCCGTACTTCGATCGGATGATCAAGTCGGGCGCCAACCTGCTGGGCGATTGCGTGGTGCCTTCGTTCACCAACCCGAACAACCTGTCGATCGTGACCGGCGTGCCGCCCGCGGTGCATGGCATCTGCGGCAACTACTTCTTCGACCGCGAGCTGGGCCAGGAAGTGATGATGAACGACCCCAAGTACCTGCGCGCCGGCACCGTGCTGGCCGCGTTCGCCGACGCGGGCGCCAAGGTCGCCGTGGTTACGGCCAAGGACAAGCTGCGCAAGCTCCTGGGCCATCGCATGAAGGGCATCTGCTTCTCGTCGGAGAAGTCGGACCAGGTGACGATGGAAGAAAACGGCATCGACGACGTGCTCGGCATGGTCGGCATGCCGGTGCCCTCGGTCTACAGCGCGGAGCTGTCGGAGTTCGTGTTCGCGTCGGGCGTGAAGCTGATGGAATCGCGCCGCCCCGACCTCATGTACCTCTCGACCACCGACTACGTGCAGCACAAGGCCGCGCCGGGCAGCCCCGCGGCCAACGCCTTCTACGCGATGATGGACGGCTACCTCGCGCAGCTCGACGCGCTGGGCGCCACCATCGTGGTCACCGCCGACCACGGCATGAACGACAAGCACGGCGCCGACGGTTCGCCCAACGTCATCTACCTGCAGGACGTGCTCGACGAGTGGTACGGCGCCGGCGTGGCCCGTGTGATCCTGCCGATCACCGACCCGTACGTGGTGCACCACGGTGCACTCGGCTCGTTCGCGACCGTGTACGCACCCGACGAGGCGCGCGTGCCGGGCTGGATCGACCGCCTCCAGCGCGTGGCGGGTATGGAGCTCGTGCTCTCGCGCAAGGACGCCGCGCAGCGCTTCGAGCTGCCGCCCGACCGCATCGGCGACATCGTGGTCGTGAGCGAGCGCAACACGGTGATCGGCACCGCGGCGAGCCGTCACGACCTGTCGGCGCTCGAAGTGCCGCTGCGCTCGCACGGTGGCGTGTCGGAGCAGCGCGTGCCGCTGATCTGCAATCGCCCGGTGACCGGCATTGCTGCCAACCGGCGCCTGCGCAACTTCGATGCGCTCGATATCGCGCTGAACCACGCCCAATAACGAACGAAACGCCTCCGGAGCATCCTCATGAGCCAAGCCATCCTGAAGCCAGGCACCATCCACCGCGAGGCCTTGCGCATCGCCGGTGAACGCGTCCACCGCGACCGCACGATCGAGGTCACCTACCCCTACACCGGCGAAGTGATCGCCACCGTGCCCAAGGCCACGCTCGACGACGTGCGCAATGCGTTGCGCATCGCACGCGACTACAAGCCCACGCTCACCCGCTACGAACGCTACAAGATCCTGATGCGTGCGGGCGAGATCATCGCCTCGCGCCTGGACGAGATGTCGCGCACCATCACGCTCGAGTCGGGCCTCTCGCGCAAGGACTCGCTGTACGAAGTGGGCCGCGCGTCCGACGTGCTGCTGTTCGCCGCCAACCAGGCGCTGGTGGACGACGGCCAGGTGTTCTCGTGCGACCTTACGCACCACGGCAAGAGCCGCAAGGTCTACACGATGCGCGAGCCCTTGCTGGGCGCCATCACCGCCATCACGCCGTTCAACCACCCGCTGAACCAGGTGATCCACAAGGTGGCGCCGGCCATTGCGACCAACAACCGCATCGTCCTGAAGCCCAGTGAGAAGACGCCGCTCACGGCCTTCCTCCTGGCCGACATCCTCTACGAAGCGGGCCTGCCGCCGCAGATGCTGTCGGTGCTCACCGGCGACCCGAAGGAGATTGCCGACGAACTGCTCACCAATGCCGACGTCGATCTCGTCACCTTCACCGGCGGCGTGCCCATCGGCAAGTACATCGCGGGCAAGGCCGTCTACAAGCGCCAGATCCTGGAGCTGGGCGGCAACGACCCGATCATCGTGATGGAAGACGCCGACGTCGAGGAAGCCGCCACGCTCGCCGCCAACGGCTCGTACAAGAACTCGGGCCAGCGCTGCACGGCAGTCAAGCGCATGCTGGTGCACGAGTCGGTGGCCGACCAGTTCGTCGAGCTGCTGGTCGCCAAGACCCGCGCGCTGAAGTACGGCGACCCGATGGACCCCGACACCGACATGGGCACCGTCATCGACGAAGCCGCAGCCAAGCAGTTCGAAGCGGTGGTCAACGAAGCGATTGCCGCCGGCGCGAAGCTGCGCTACGGTAACGAGCGCCGCGGCGCGCTCTATTCGCCGACGGTGCTCGACCACGTGGACCCGGAGATGACCGTCGCCAAGCACGAGACCTTCGGGCCCGTGTCGCCGGTGATCCGCTTCAAGAACATCGACGAGGCGATTCGCATCTCCAACGGCACGGCCTATGGCCTCTCGTCGGCGGTGTGCACCAATCGCCTCGACTACATCACGCGCTTCATTCGCGAGCTGAACGTGGGCAGCGTCAACGTGCGCGAAGTGCCGGGCTACCGGTTGGAGCTCACGCCCTTCGGCGGCATCAAGGACTCGGGCCTGGGCTACAAGGAAGGCGTGCTCGAGGCGATGAAGAGCTTCACCAACACCAAGACCTACTCGCTGCCCTGGTAAGCATCCATGAGCCTGAGCCTTTTAGACATCGTCGGCCTCTTCGAGACCAAGGGCCATGCGCAGTACGACGGCGAGCCCGTCACGCAACTGGAGCACGCCCTGCAGTCGGCGCACCTGGCCGAGCAGGAGGGCGCGGACAGCGCGCTGATCGCGGCCTCGCTGCTGCACGACCTGGGCCATCTGCTGCACGACTTCGGCGGCACGCCGACGCGGCAGGGGCTCGACGACCTGCATCAGTACCGCTGCCTGCCCTTCCTTCGCGCGCTGTTCGGCCCGGCCACGCTGGAACCGATCAGATTGCATGTGGACGCCAAGCGCTTCCTGTGCGCGCGCGAGCCCGGCTACCTGGAGGCGCTGTCGCCCGATTCGAAGCGCAGCCTGCAGTTGCAGGGCGGCGTGTTCGACTCGGCGCAGGCCAGTGCTTTCGAGGCGCTGCCGTATGCAATGGATGCGGTCCGGCTGCGGCGCTGGGACGACACGGCCAAGCTGGCCGACGCGAAGACGCCCGACCTCGCGCACTACGCGCGGCACTTGGCGATCGCCGCGAAGCCCGTTGCCACGGCGCAGCCGTGAGCGCCGCGCGAGCCTTCGCTATGCAGCGCCGGCAAGCCACGCCGGAAGACATCCCCTTCCTGCTCGACCTGCGGCAGCGAACGATGAACGGCCACCTCCTCGCTTCCGGAGGCGAAGTCAGCGATGCGCATCACATGGCGCGGCTGATGCATCGCTTCGAGTGCGCCGAGATCCTGCTGCATGAAGGTGCGCCGGTCGGCCTGCTCAAGGTGTCACGCGATCCGCACGAGTGGGCGGTCATCCAGATCCAGTTGGCGCCCGGCTACCAGGGCGGCGGCATCGGCACCGGCCTGCTGGCCGAGGTCGTCGACGAGGCCGCGCGCGCCGGCGTCGACCTCACGCTCAGCGTGCTGAAGGCGAATCCGGCGAAGGCGCTGTACGAGCGCTTCGGTTTTGTCGTCGAGCGCGAGTCCGAGTTTTCCTACGAAATGCGGCGCAAGCCCTGACAACCCCAGAGTCCTACATGCGCCCTTTCTGGATCGAACAGGCTCTTTTCAACGACGGCGACCTCGCGCCCGCGCTGCAGGGCGAACACAGCGCCGATGTCTGCATCGTCGGCGGCGGCTTCACCGGCTTGTGGACGGCCATTCAAGCCAAGCTGAAGGCGCCTGCGCTCGACATCGTCATTCTCGAGAGCGACCTCTGCGGCGCCGGTGCGAGCGGCCGCAACGGCGGATGTCTGCTCACCTGGTCGGCCAAGTTCCTCACGCTGCGCCGGCTGTTCGGCGAACACGAGGCGGTGCGCCTCGTGAAGGCGTCGGAGACCGCCGTGCAGCACATCGCGGACTTCTGCACGGCACACGGCATCGATGCCGAACTGCGGCAGGACGGCACGCTCTACACCGCGACCTCGCAGGCGCAAATCGGCACGCTCGATCCGATGATGCGGGCGCTGGAGGCGCGCGGTATCCACTCCTACCGCACCTTGCCGCCGGAAGAGGTCGTACGGCGCTCGGGTTCCGCGCGCAACCTGGCGGGCGTGTATTCGCCCATCGCCGCCACCGTGCATCCGGGCAAGCTGGTGCGAGGGCTGCGGCGCGTGGCGCTGGCCATGGGCATCCGAATTCACGAGCGCACGCCGATGCTGGACTTCAGCACCGACCATCCGGTGGTCGTGCGCACGCCCGCCGGCAGCGTGCGCGCGAAGAAGCTGGTGCTCGCGATGAATGCATGGATGGCCAGTGCCTTCCCGCAGTTCGAGCGAACCATCGCCATCGTGTCGAGCGACATGATCATCACCGAGCGGTGTCCCGAGTTGCTGCAGAAGATCGGCCTGACCGATGGCGTCTCGGTGCTCGACTCGCGCACCTTCGTCTATTACTACCGCAGCACGGTCGACGGCCGCATCATGCTGGGCAAGGGCGGCAACACCTTCGCCTGGGGCGGCCGCATGGCCAAGGTGTTCGACGAGCGCTCGCCGTATGAGGCCGAGCTCACGCAGGCCCTGCATTCCTTCTTTCCCGCGTTGAGCGAGACACCGATCACCGCGAGCTGGAACGGGCCGTCGGACCGGTCGGTGACCGGTTTTCCGTTCTTCGGAAAACTCGACGGCGCGCCGCATATCTACTACGGCTTCGGCTATTCGGGCAATGGCGTGGGGCCGACCTACATGGGTGGGCAGATCCTCTCGTCGCTGGTGCTCGACCAGGACAACGCGTGGACGCGCAGCCCCATCACGAACGGCCCCCTCGGCCACTTTCCGCCGGAGCCGATGCGCTATGCGGGCTCGATCGTCGTGCGCAACGCGATCCGCCGCAAGGAACTCGCAGAGGATAGGAACCGTCAGCCGTGGCTGGTGGACCGCATGCTCAGCAAACTGGCCAACGCCGCGGGCAAGGCCGACAAGGCCTGACCTGCGGCTGCCGCATCAGCGGTTCGACGGAAACGCGAACACTGCGCCCTCACGCACGCCGGCCGAGGGCCAGCGCTGCGTGATGGTCTTGCGCTTCGTATAGAAGCGCACCGCATCCGGGCCGTAGGCGTGCAGGTCGCCGAAGAGCGAGCGCTTCCAGCCGCCGAACGAGTGGTAGGCCACGGGCACCGGCAGAGGCACGTTGATGCCGACCATGCCGACCTGGATGTTGTCGCTGAACCAGCGCGCGGCCTCGCCGTCGCGGGTGAAGAGGCAGGTGCCGTTGCCGTACTCGTGGGCATCGATCATCGCCATGGCTTCGGCGAGCGTCTTTACGCGCACCACGCCCAGCACCGGGCCGAAGATCTCTTCCTGGTAGATGGTCATGCCGGGCTTCACGCCGTCGAATAGACACGGGCCGAGGTAGTAGCCGCCGTCGTGGCCTTCGACCTTCACGCCGCGGCCGTCGACCACGAGCCTGGCGCCCGCTTCCACGCCCGCATCGACGAAAGCCTTGACCTTCTCGAAATGCGGCTTGGTGACCAGCGGGCCCATGTCGTTGCCGTTGTCGTTGCCGGGGCCGACCTTCATCTTCGCGATCTCGGCCTTCAGGCCCGCGACGACCGCATCGCCCGTGTCGTCGCCGATGGCCACAACCAGCGGAATCGCCATACAGCGCTCGCCGCACGAGCCGTAGGCCGCACCCATCAGCGCGCTCACCGCGTTGCCGATGTCGGCGTCGGGCATGACGACCGCGAAGTTCTTCGCACCGCCCAGCGCCTGCACGCGCTTGCCGTGCGCGCAGCCGGTGGTGTAGATGTATTCGGCAATCGCGGTAGAGCCGACGAAGCTCACGGCCTTCACGCGCGGATCGGTCAGGAGCGTGTCGACCGCTTCCTTGTCTCCGTTGACCACATTCAGCACGCCCGGCGGGAGGCCCGCTTCGAGCGCGAGTTCGGCCACCAGCAAGGTGGAGGAGGGCGTGCGCTCCGAGGGCTTCAGCACGAAGGTGTTGCCGCAGGCCACGGCCATCGGCCACATCCACAGCGGCACCATCACCGGGAAGTTGAACGGCGTGATGCCGGCTGTGACGCCCATCGCCTGGAACTCGCTCCACGAGTCGATGGCCGGGCCGACGTTCTTGCTGTGCTCGCCCTTGAGCAGCTCGGGCGCGTAGCTGGCGTATTCGACGTTCTCGATGCCGCGCTGCAGTTCGCCGTGCGCGTCCGAGAGCACCTTGCCGTGCTCCGCCGTGATGAGCGCGGCGATGCGGTCGGCGTTGGCTTCGAGCAGCGTTTTGAGCTTGCTCATCACGCGGGCGCGCTTCAGGGGCGGCGTATTGCGCCATGCCGGGAAGGCCGCTTGCGCCGAGGCGATGGCTTGCTCGACCGTGAGCTTGTCGGCGAGCGCGACGCTCTTGTCCGAGAAGCCGGTGGCCGGGTCGAACACCGGCTGTACGCGGGTGCCGCCATCGACGCGCTTTCCGTCGATGAAGTGGCCGATGGTGGCGGTGACGTTCTTGTCGTGTTGCATGTCTTGAGGTCTCGAAAGTGGATCAGGCGGTTTCGGCGAGGGCATCGGCAAGCGCGTTGACGAGGCGGTCGATCTCGGCCTTCTCCGAGATGAAGGGCGGTGCGAGCTGGATCGTGTCGCCGCCGTAGCGCACGTAGAAGCCCTTCTTCCAGCAGTTCATCGCGATCTCGTACGGGCGGCGTGCGGGCTCGCCCGGCAGCGCGGCGATGGTCAGGCCGGCGGCGAGGCCGAAGTTGCGGATGTCGGTGACGTGCTTGCTGCCCTTGAGGCTGTGCACCGCGTTCTCGAAGTGCGGGGCCAGCGTCTGCACGCGGCCGATCATGTCTTCCTTCTGCAGCACGTCGAGTGCGGCGATGCCCGCGGCGCAGGCCACTGGGTGCGCGCCGTAGGTGTAGCCGTGCGGGAACTCGAGCATGTAGTCGGCACCGCCGGCCGCCATGAAGGTGTCGTAGATCTCCTTGCTCGCGACCACGGCGCCCATCGGCTGGGCGCCGTTGGTCACCTGCTTGGCGATGTTCATGATGTCGGGCGTCACGCCGAAGGCGTCCGCGCCAGTGAGTGCGCCACAGCGGCCGAAGCCGGTGATCACCTCGTCGAAGATCAGCAGGATGTTGTTCGCGGTGCAGATGTCGCGCAGGCGTTTCAGGTATCCCTTGGGCGGAATCACCACGCCGGCCGAGCCCGCGAAGGGCTCCACGATCACGGCCGCGATGTTCGAGGCGTCGTGCAGCGCGATCAGGTCGAGCAGGCGATCGGCCAGCTCGGCGCCGTTCTCGGACATGCCGCGTGTGAAGGCATTGCTCGCGAGTTGGGTGTGTGGCAGGTGGTCCGCTTCGACGCCCTGGCCGAACAGCTTGCGGTTGGCCGCGATGCCGCCTACGGAAATGCCGCCGTAGTTGACGCCGTGGTAGCCCTTCTCGCGACCGATCAGGCGCGTCTTGCTCGCCTGGCCCTTGGTGCGCCAGTAGGCGCGCGCCATCTTGAGCGAGGTGTCGGCGGCTTCGGAACCCGAGCCGGTGAAGAACACATAGTCCAGGCCCGCGGGCGTCAGGTCCTTGATCTTGTTGGCGAGTTCGAACGAGAGCGGGTGGCCGAACTGGAAGGCCGGCGAGTAGTCGAGCTTGGCGATCTGGCGGCTCACCGCCTCGGTGATCTCGGGGCGGCCGTGGCCGAGGCCCGAGCACCACAGGCCCGAGAGGCCGTCGAAGATCTTGCGGCCGTCGTTGTCGGTGAAGTAGGCGCCCTTGGCCTCCACGATGATCCGCGGATCGGCCTTGAAGTTGCGGTTGCCGGTGTAGGGCATCCAGTGCGCTTCGAGCCAGGCGGCGTCGGTGCGCGCGGTGGGCGTCGGTTCGATGGCGGGCGTTGCGAGGGTCATGGCGCTTCCCGCGCTCAGGCGGGCTCCGGGGTGATGGGATATGCCCGATTGTTCGCAGAGCCTTCAGTGTGGAGAATGGCGCAATATCAATGTTCACTTGACGATTCATGCAAGTAAAGGCTGAAGCCCAAAACAGTGCTCAAGGCACCCGCAATCGCGCCGTTCTGGGGCAGCTCAGCGACATGGACCTGCGCCTGCTCAAGGTGTTCAAGAGCGTGGTCGACTGCGGCGGCATGGCGGCCGCCGAGCTGGAGCTGAACATCGGCACCTCGACCGTGAGCCGGCATGTGAAGGACCTGGAGACGCGGCTCGGGCTGGTGCTGTGCAGGCGCGGCCGGGCGGGCTTCGCGCTCACGGCCGAGGGGCAGCGGGTGTATGACGAGACGCTGCGGCTGCTCGCCTCGGTCGACGCCTTCCGCGGCGGCATCGACGACATCCACAACCGCATGGGCGGGCAGCTGGAGGTGGCGCTGTTCGACAAGACGGCGACCAACCCGAAGGCACGTATCGGCGAGGCCATCGCGCGCTTCACGGAGATCGCGCCGGAGGTGAACCTCGCGGTACATGTGGGCTCGATCAACGCGATCGAGCAGGGCGTGCTGGAGGGCAACTTCCAGATAGGCATCATCCCCGCGCACCGCAGCTCGAAGAGCCTCGTGTATGCGGATCTGTTCGACGAGACGATGCTGCTTTACTGCGGCAAGGGGCATCCGCTCTTCGACAGCCCGCACGCAAAGCTCACGTGGTCGAAGCTCGGTGAGCACCATTTCGCGGGCCTCGGCTATCACTCGCCGAACATGGAACTGAGCCACCGCGCGAGGCTGTCCCGCAAGGCGACAGGCTTCGACCAGGAGGCGATTGCGACGCTGATTCTTTCGGGGCGCTTCCTGGGGTTTTTGCCCGATCACTATGCGCAGGTGTTCGAGCAGCGCGGGCTCATGAAGGCGGTGCTGCCGGCGCGGTTCAACTATGCGTGCCGGTTCGTGAGCCTGCTGCGGCGCTCGCCGAAGCCGTCACGGGCGGTGCTGGCGTTCCAGGAGTGCCTGGAGAAGGCGCACGCGCCTTAGCGCTGCCCACTCGGTAGCAGCAAATGCTTGGCGCCGATGTGCGCTTCCATCTCGTGCATGTGCGCTTCCGCATCGACCATGTGCTCGGCCATCAGCCGGCGCACTTCTTCCGCATCTTCCTTGCGGTAGGCCGCGAGCAACTGCGTGTGGTAATCGACGTTGGCCTCGCCGAAGTGGTGATGGTCCAGCGCCTTCTTGTAGACCACGAGGTCGCGCAGCAGGTCGTTGAGAAAGCGGCACATGAAGGAGAGCACCGGGTTGGGGCAGGCTTCGGCCAACATGGTGTGGAACGCCAACTCGGCCTCGCGCTGCTTGCGCAGGTCGTCTTCGTTGGTGGGCTCGATGGTGCAGAGGCGCACGTTTTCTTCCAGCCGGTCGAACTGTTCGGGCGTCAACCGGCCGACCACGCTCACCGCCAGCTCGGGCTCCAGGGCCTTGCGCAACTGGTAGATGTGATGCCCATCCAGATGGTGGAAGTGCAGGAAGTTGCGCAGTGGCTCCGAGGCGTGGTCCACCGACACCTGCTGCAGGTACGCGCCGCCGCCCGGGCCGGTGCGAATCGAGATGAGGCCGCGCACTTCCAGCGCCTTCAACGCCTCGCGCACCGTGCTCTTCGAATAGCCGAAGAGCTCGATCAGTTCTTTCTCGTTCGGTAGCCGGTCGCCAGGTTGCTTCTTCTCGGCAACGATCCATCGCTTGACGTCTTCGACGATGACGTCCGAGAGCTTCTGCCGCTTGGGGCGGTTTTCTCCCACTTTCATTGAAACGCTCCATGCGGCAACCACGGTGCCCTGGGGTTCATTTCACGATCGGATGGAGACGAATTCATGCGTTCAGAGCGATGGAAAAAGTAGATAGCCGCCTGTATGCAGGTATTGGACCTCGGGAAGTGCGCTGGATTTTGGCACGGTGGTTGCTAGCGGGTTTTTACCAACATATTAATCCTATTTATCCGCTTAAATTCGCCGGCATTCGCAGGCACCCGTTTCACTTACTTCCACACCACGACCGGAGAACCCACATGCAACGCAGACAACTTCTTCAGCTGGCCGCCCTGTCGGCCGCCCCGGCTTCGCTCCTGGCGAGCCGCTCGGTCTTCGCGCAATCGGCGGACGCCATCCGCTTCGGCGCGCCGGTTCCGATGTCGGGGGCCTTCGCGGCCAACGGCAAGTTCGCCGACCTTGGCATGAAGCTGGCGATCGAGCAGTACGGGAGCGTCCTCAAGCGCCCGCTGGCCTACACGGTGCTCGACACCGAAGGCAAGCCCGCCACCGCCGTGCGCAAGGTGCAGGAAGCCTCGCAGCAGCAAGGCGCCAAGTTCTTCGCGGGCGGCATCCTGTCGTCCGAAGCGCTCGCCATGGGCAAGGAAGCTGAAAAGGCCGGCGGCCTCTTCATCACCACCGCCGGTGCCGACGAGATCACCGGCAAGGACTGCAACCCCGCCACCTTCCGTTGGTCGGTGCCCACCTTCGGTGCGATCGAGCAGACGGTGCGCCCACTGATCGCCTCGATGCCCAAGGCCAAGCGCTGGTACACGATCACGCCGCAGTACGTGTTCGGCGACGGCCTGTTGAGCGCGGCCAAGAACATCTTCCAGGAGAAGGGCATCGAGCACGTGGGCAACAGCTACCACTCGCTCAACGAAAAGGAATTCAGCGGCTACCTCACCAATGCCATGGCGGCCAAGCCCGACGTGCTGTTGCTCCTGAACTTCGGCGCGCAATCGTCGGCCGCGCTGCGCCAGGCAGTGAGCTTCGGCATGCACAAGAATATGACCATCCTCATGGCCTGGGCCTCGGGCCTGGAGCAGTTCGACGAGCTGGGCGCGGACCTGTGCGACGGCGTGTACTTCGGCGCGCAGTACTGGCACACCGCCGACACCACGCTCAACAAGGACCTGGTCAAGCGCACGGCCGACAAGCTCAAGATCGTGCCCAACTACAGCCTCGCGGGCTCGTACATCTGCACCAAGATCCTGATCGACGGCATCGTCAAGGCGGGCTCGGTCGACCAGAAGGCCGTCATCGCCGCGCTCGAAGGCATGAAGTTCGACGGGCTCACGGGCACGGAAGAAATCCGCAAGGCCGACCACCAGGTCATCAAGGACTACTACCTGCTCAAGGGGAAGGCGAAGTCGAAGATGAAGGATGCGGCGGACTACGTGGACGTGGTGAGTTCAGGCAAGTCCTTCCTCGCCGCAGACAAGGCCGGCTGCAAGCTGGCCTGAGCACGCCAAGGACACCGACGCGCCCATGACCGTCTACCTCCTCCAGACCATCAACGGAATCGGCATCGGCATGCTGTATTTCCTGCTGGCCGTTGGCTTGTCCATCGTGTTCGGCCTGCTGCGATTCGTGAACTTCGCGCACGGCGCCTTCTACCTGTTGGGCGCCTACCTGTGCTTCCAGGCGATGCAGTGGGGCCTCAACTTCTGGGCCGCGCTGGTGCTGGTGCCGCTGTTCGTCGGCGCGCTCGGCTGGCTCGCTGAAAAGCTGTTGCTGCGCCGCGTGTACGCCAAGCCGCACGAGTTCCACATCCTCGTGACCGTGGGCCTCGCGCTCGCGGTGCAGGAAATCGTCATCGTGTTCTGGGGTCCGCTGGGCAACAGCGTGCCTACGCCCGACCTGCTGCAGGGCGTGGTGATGTGGGGCGACTTCGTCTATCCCAAGTACCGGCTCTTCGTGATCGGCTTCACCGCTGTGCTGGCCGTGCTCCTGTGGTGGGTGCTCGAAGGCACGCGCCTGGGCAGCGCGGTGCGTGCGGGGAGCGAGTCGACCGAGATGGTCTCGCTGCTCGGCATCAACGTCTTTCGCGTGTTCAGCCTGGTGTTTGCGCTCGGTGCGGCCACTGCCGCGCTGGCCGGCGTGCTGGCCGCGCCGATCCGCGGCGCCGAACCTTTCATGGGCGTCGAGGCGCTCGGCGTCGCCTTCGTGGTGGTGGTGATCGGCGGGCTCGGCAGCTTCGGCGGCGCGCTCGTCGGCGGGGTGCTGATCGGCATCGTGCAGAGCCTCATGAGCACCATCTGGCCGCCGGGGGCGAGCCTGATGATCTACATCGCGATGGGCGCCGTGCTGCTGCTGCGCCCGCATGGCCTGCTCGGCCGCAGAGGGTGAACCACGCCATGCCAAGAAAAATCACTTTCCTCCTCGCGCTGATCGTCACGCTGGCGCTGCCGCTGTTCATGCGCTCGGGCTCGCTCGCGAGCGAGGTGCTGATCTACGCGCTTGCCGCGCTGGGCTGCAACCTGCTCTTGGGCTACACGGGGCTGCTGTCGTTCGGGCAGGGCATCTTCTTCGGCCTCGGCAGCTACACCATCGCGATCCTGCTCACACGGCTGCAACTGCCGATGCCGCTCGCGCTGCTCGCCGCCATCGCCATGGGCGCGCTGGGCGCGGCGGTGGTCGGATGGGTCGCCATCCGCCAGCGCGGCACCTACTTCGTGATGCTCACGCTGGCCTTCGCTCAGATGTTCTATTTCGTGGCGTACACCGCGTCGGGGCTCACGGGCGGCGACAACGGCCTGCTCGATGTGCCGCGCCCCGCGTTCATGGACACGCCCTGGAAGTACTACGCCTTCGTCGCCGTGATGTTTCTCATCGCGTTCGGCCTGCTGCTGCGCGTGACCGATTCGATCTTCGGCCGCACGCTGCTCGCCATTCGCGACAACGAGGACCGCGCCGCCGCGGTGGGCTACAACTTGAAGCGCTTCAAGCTGCTGGCCTTCGTGATCTCGGGCGCCGTCACCGGCCTCGCGGGCGGGCTGCACGCCATGATGACCGGCATCGCACCGCTGTCGAACGCCGAGTACCACACGAGCGAAATGATCCTGGTCATCACCGTGATCGGCGGCACCGGCAACCTCTTCGCCTCGGTGCTGGGCTCGGCCTTCTACGTGCTGCTGGCCGACTGGCTCTCCACGCTGTGGCCGCGATGGCTGCTGCTGCTGGGGCTCCTGCTGATCGGGGTGAGCATCGGCATGCAGCGCGGCCTCTGGGGGCTGGGCGAGGCCATCTGGCGGCGCGTGTTCCGCAAGACGCCGTCCGAACCCAAGGCGCCTGCCGCGCAGGGAGAAAAAGCATGACGCAACCCGTTCTCATCGAAGCCATCGGCGTCACCAAGCACTACGGCAAGTTCGCCGCGCTCGGCGGCGTGGACCTGAAGATCAAGCCCAACACCGTGCACTCGGTGATCGGCCCGAACGGCGCCGGCAAGACCACGCTGTTCCACATGCTCACGGGCACCGGCACCGCCACGGGCGGACGCATCCTGTTCGATGGGCATGACGTGACGCACGAGCCTGACCACAAGCGCGTGCAGCGCGGCATGGCGCGCTCGTTCCAGGTCACGAGCCTGTTCGCTAGCCTCTCGGTGCGCGAGAACCTGCGGGTCGCGGCACAAGGCATCGCGCCGCGACAGGCGATGAACTGCTGGCGCGCGCCGGTCGGCGAACGGGCCTGCGCCGAGACGGTGGCCGAGGTGCTCGCGCGCGTCGGCCTCGAACGGCTGGCCGACACGCCCGCCAGCGTGCTCTCGCACGGCCAGCAGCGCCGGCTCGAAGTGGGCATGGCGCTTGCTGCGAAGCCCAAGGCGATCTTCCTCGACGAGCCGACCTCGGGCATGGGCATCGACGACCTCGACGACATGAAGCACCTCATCCGCAGCCTGCGCGACGCGCACACGGTGGTGCTGATCGAACACAACATGAACATCGTGATGGACATCTCCGACACCGTGACCGTGATGCAGCTGGGCCGCGTGCTGGCCGAAGGGCTGCCGGGCGACATCCGTGCCGACGCGCGCGTGCGCTCGGCCTACCTCGGCAACATGATCACCGGGGGCAAGGCATGAGCGGGGGGAACATCCTCGAGGTCGAAGCGCTGCACGCGCATTACGGCAAGAGCCATGTGCTGCAGGGCGTGTCGATGCGCGTGGGCGAGGCCGAGCTCGTCACGCTGCTGGGCCGCAACGGCGCGGGCAAGTCGACCACGCTCAAGAGCATTGCCGGTGCGGTCACGCCGACGAAAGGCCGCGTGCGCTTCCAGGGCGCCGACATCGCGGGCCTGCCTCCTCACCGCATCGCCACGCGCGGCGTGTGTTTGGTGCCCGAGCACCGCGGCATCTTCAAGCTGCTGACGGTCGAAGAGAACCTGCTGCTCGGCCAGCGGCGCGATTCGCCCTGGCAGCTCGGCGATATCTACCGCATCTTCCCGCGCCTGAAGGAGCGCCGCCGCAACGGCGGTGGCCAGCTCTCGGGCGGCGAGCAGCAGATGCTGGCCATCGGCCGCGCGCTGATGAACCATCCGCGCCTCCTGATCCTGGACGAGCCCGTCGAAGGCCTTGCGCCGGTGATCGTCGAGGAAATCGTCGCGCAGCTGAAAACCATCAAGGCCGCGGGCGTCGCCATCCTGCTTGTCGAGCAGAACCTCGAGGTGTGCGTGCAGCTCGCAGATCGCCACTACATCGTGGAGCAGGGCGTGATCGTGCATGAGGCCGGCAACGCCGCCTTCATGGCCGACCACGACGTGAAAGACCGCTACCTCGGCGTCGGTCTCGCCTGAACGCGCCCGTCTTCAAGACCTCATCCGCAGAACCATGACAACAACCATCGAAACTTCTTCTTCCGCACCCGATGTGCGCGCCCTCCGCATCGACGGCCAGCGCCTCTGGGACTCGCTGATGCAACTCGCCCAGGTCGGCGCCACCGAGAAGGGCGGCGTGTGCCGCCTCGCGCTGACCGACCTCGACCGCCAGGGCCGCGACCTGTTCACGCGCTGGGCGCGCGAAGCCGGCTGCGAGGTGCGGGTGGACGCCATCGGCAACATCTTTGCGCGCCGCGCCGGCCGCAACAACGCGCTGCCGCCGGTCACCACCGGCAGCCACATCGACACGCAGCCCACGGGCGGCAAGTTCGACGGCAACTACGGCGTGCTCGCGGGGCTGGAAGTGATCCGTGCGCTCAACGATGCGAAGGTCGTCACCGAAGCGCCGCTCGAAGTGGCGGTGTGGACCAATGAAGAAGGCTCGCGCTTCGTGCCGGTGATGATGGGCTCGGGCGTGTTCGTCGATGCCTTCACGCTGGAACATGCACTCGCGCAGCGCGACACCGAGGGCGTGAGCGTGGCGCAAGCGCTCGATGCGATCGGCTACGCGGGCAAGGTGCCTGCCTCGGCGACCGCATCGCCCGTGGGTGCGTACTTCGAAGCGCACATCGAGCAAGGTCCGGTGCTCGAAGCCAACGAGCGTGTGATCGGCGTGGTCGAGGGCGCGCTCGGCCAGCGCTGGTACGACGTGGTGGTGCAGGGCATGGAGGCGCACGCCGGCCCCACGCCGATGGAGCTGCGCAAGGACGCGCTGCTCGCTGCCGCCGAACTCGTGATCGAGGTCAACCGCATCGCACTCGCGCACGCACCGCATGCGCGCGGCACGGTCGGCTGGATCGACAACTACCCGAATTCGCGCAACGTGATCCCGGGCCGGGTCAAGCTCAGCGTGGACCTGCGCGCGGCGGACGACGTGGTGCTGTCGCTCATGGATGCGGCGCTGAAAGAAGCCGTGCTGCGCCTCGCCGCCGCCGGCAAGGTCGAGGCGACGGTGGAGCAGGTCGTGTACTTCCCGCCCCAGCCTTTCACGCCCAAACTCGTGTCCGCGGTGCGCGATGCTGCCGAGGCGCAAGGCCTCACCTGGATGAACGTGATCAGCGGTGCCGGCCACGATGCCGTGTACCTCGCCCGCGTGTGCCCCACGGCGATGATCTTCGTGCCGTGCCTGGACGGCATCAGCCACAACGAGATCGAGGACGCGGAGCCCGCGCACCTCGAAGCCGGCTGCAACGTGCTGCTGCAGGCGATGCTGCAGAGCGCGGGCGTGGCGGGAGTGACCGCGTGAAGGCGGTGCTTCGCCGCATCGGCCTTCACCTCCTGGCGATGGGGATGGTCGCCGCATCGACGGGCGCTCTGGCGGCCGGGGAGCCGATCCTGGTCGGGCAGTCCGCGGTGCTCACCGGCCCGTTCACGCCGAACAGCCTCGCGTTCATGGAAGGCCAGACGCTGTACTTCGATCAGTTGAACAAGGCGGGCGGCGTCGGTGGCCGGCCCGTCAAGATGATCACTTACGACGATGCCTATATCGCCGAGAAGGCCGCGGCCAATGCCGAGAAACTGCTCGGCACCGACCGCGTCGTCTGCCTGTTCGGCACCATGGGCACGGGCATCGGTGCGGCCATGGTGCCCGTGGCGGCGAAGTACGACAGCTTCATCTTCGGCGGACTGACCGGCGCGGCGGTGCTGCGCGGACCGAAGGTGCCGATCTATCACGTGCGGGAGTCGTATGCCGACGAGGTCGCGCGCGTGATGAACCACCTGACGACCGTTGGCGTGACGCGCATCGCGATCGTCTCCAGCGACGATGCCTATGGCAAGGGGATCGAGAAGGACGCGGTGGCCGCACTCGAGAAGAACAAGCATCCGGCGCTGCTGTCTCTGCGCTTCGACCCGAGGGAAAAGGACCATCCCGCCATCGCGCAGCAGGTGATCGCGAGCGGGGCGCAGGCGGTGTATGTCATCGCGGCCGGCACGCCGGCCATCAACATCATCCGCTCGCTGGTGGCCGCGCCCGTCCATCCGCAGATCTACACGAACTCGGTGGCGAGCTCGTTCCTTCTCTACAAGGAACTGGGCGACAAGAGCCGCGGCATTGTGCTGTCGCAGGTGATGCCGCCGTTCTGGAAGACGCGCTTTCCCATCGTCGACGAGTACCAGCGCGCACGCAAGGCCGCGGGCAGCGAAGGCGACGGCTCTTACCTGGGGCTGGAGGGCTACATCACGGCCAGGGCCTTCGCCGAATCGCTGCAGCGCGTGAAGGGGCCGATCACCACCGAGTCGCTGCGTCGCAGCATCGAGAACTCGCCGCCCATGAACCTGAGCGGCTTCCAGGTCGCGTTCCGCCCCGACAACCGCAACGGCTCCAGCTTCGGCGACATCACCATGCTGGGAAGCGCCGGAAAGTTTGCCCAATGAAAGTACTGATCGCACGTCTCAACCACGAGACCAACACCTTCTCGCCCGTGCCCACGCCGCTCGCGGCCTTCGGGCCCGACGGCCCGACCTTCGGCGAACAGGCCTATCGGGACAACAAGGGCATGCGCACCGCGATGTCGGCCTTCATCGACCTGGCCGAGCAGGCGGGCGCGACGCTGGTTACGCCCGTGTCGGCTTCGGCCAACCCGAGCGGGCCGGTCGATGCCGCGGCCTACACCACGCTCACGGATTGCATCGTCGATGCGGCGCCGGGCTGCGATGCCATCCTGCTCGATCTGCACGGCGCGATGGTCGCGCAGAACAGCGTCGATGGAGAAGGCGACCTGCTGGTCCGGCTGCGTGCCGCGGCACCTGGCGTGCCCATCGGCGTCGCGCTCGACCTGCACGCCAACGTGACGCCCGCGATGGTCGGCAACGCGGACGTGATCGTCGGCTTCAAGACCTATCCGCACATCGACATGTACGAGACCGGCGAGCATGCCGGCCGACTGCTGTTCGACCTGCTGGCGGGCCGCAGCAAGCCGGCGATGCGCTGGCACCCGCTGCCGCTGATGGCGCACACGCTGCGCAGCGCCTCGTTCACCGGTGCGATGCAGCGGGCGATCGACGCGGCGCGCGCGGCCGAGGCATCGGAGTCGCTCGCGGTCTCGATCTTCGCCGGCTTCTCGCTGTCGGACATCGAAGCGCCCTGCATGAGCGTGGTGGTGGTCGATGCAGAGGCACCCGAGCGCGCACAGGCCACGGCCGACCGCATCGCGGCGCAGATGTGGGCCGAGCGCGAAGCCTTCATCTATCGCAGCGAGCCGCTGGCCGAATCGGTCGCGCGCGCCAAGCTGATCGCCAGCGGCGCGACGCGCCCGGTGCTGCTGCTGGACCACGGCGACAACTGCATGTCGGGCGGCAGCTGCGACACGATGGACGTGCTGCAGGAGGCGCTCGCGCAAGGCCTGCACGGCATCGGCGTCGGCCCGCTGTGCGACCCCGAGGCAGTGGCCGCATTGATTGCAGCAGGCGAGGGCGCCGAGGTGACGGTCGCGCTCGGCAACAAGGTGTCGCTCGAAGGCATCGGGCTGACGAAGACGCCGGTGCGGCTGACCGGCATCGTGCGCACGATCGGCAACGGCGAATACGTGATCACCGGCCCCACCTACACAGGCCAGCGAAGCAGCATGGGCCGCACGGTGCTGTTCGACATCGGCGCCGCGCGCATCGTGGTGACCGAGCGCACGCAGGAGCCGTGGGACATCGGCGTTTTCGAATGCGCGGGGCTCGATCCGCGCAATGAACGCTTTCTTCTTCTCAAGTCGCGCATGTACTGCAGGCCGGTGTTCGAGCCGCTCTCTGCGGCGCTGGTGGAGTGCGACAGCCCGGGTGTCACCAGTTCGGATTACAGCCTGTTCCCTTTCGGCAAGGTGCGTCGTCCGGTCTTTCCGCTCGACGCGATCTGAGAGGGAAATCTCACTACCATCGCTTCCCTGAAACAAGGAAATTCACGTGAAGCGATCCCTCCTGATTCCCGCCGTGTTGCTGGCCCTCGCGTCCGTCGTGCCGGCAGAGGCGCAGACCCTGAACTGCAACCGCGACTTCGCGCAGAGGGGTGACTCCAAGTTCACCATCCTGCAGAAGTGCGGCGAACCGGTGTTCAAGGAAAACTTCTGTGCCAGGCCCGATGGCAACAAGCCCGAGGTGATCGTGAATCCGCCGTCGTCCTCCTTGCCCGGCGGCCAGACCGTGATCGTCAACAACAACCGCTGCGACCAGGCTGAGGAGTGGACCTATCGCCCCGGCTCGGGACAGTTCGAGACGATGCTGCTGTTCCGGGACGGAGCGCTCATGAGCATCCGCTACGGCAGCCGCATTCCATGACCTCCCACGTCATCGACGCATAGCGCGTGCGGCGCGACCATTCCTTCACCCCGCGATGTTGCGGGTCGAAACCTCCAAAGGAATGGTCATCATGAACACCGCCGCACACGACGCCGCCACGATTGCCCAACGCTACATCGCCGTCTGGAACGAAACCGACGCCGCGCGCCGCGCCGCGCTGATCGAGGCTGGCTGGACCGCCGACGCGCACTATGTCGACCCGATGGCGCAGGCCAGCGGCCGCGAGCAGATCAGCGCGCTGGTCGGCGCGGTGCATCAGCGCTATCCGGGTTTTCGCTTCAACCTGCTCGGCAAGGCCGAGGCGCATGGCGACAACCTGCGCTTCTCGTGGACGCTTGGACCGAGCGGTGCGGAGGACCTGATCCAGGGCACCGACTTCGCACAGCTCGATGCGGGCAAGCTGCAGTCGGTGACCGGCTTCCTCGACAAGGTGCCGGTCGGCGCCTGAACGAAAGCTGAGCGGCGGACGCTCAGTCCGGCGCGCCGGCAGGCCGGCCGCGCCAGAGCTTGCGATACACGGTCGCCCGGCTGATGCCCAGTGCGCGCGCGGCTTCCGCCACATTGCCGCGCGCATCGGCCACCGCCTTGCGGATCAGCGCGGTTTCCACGTCGCGCAGCCGGGGCCGCGCATCGGGGATCGCCCCGCCCGCACCGCTGCCGCCGCGCTGGGGCCGCACCTGCACCCGCAGGCCCGACCACAGCGGCACCTCGAGCGCCGCGTCGCCGCGACGGGCGGCATCGAACATCATGTGCAGCGGGAGCGCGAACAGGTCGTTGAAATGCAGGGCGTGCTGGCCGCGTGCCAGGGGCTGGTGCAGCATCTGCCGCGCGGCCGCGTTGGCGCCGGTCACGTTGCCGCTCGCGTCGATGCAGACCAGTCCCTCGGTGGCCTCGTTGCCCGGGTGGCCCGGCCAGGCCAGGTGCAGCAGCAGCTCGCAGGGGTCCTGCATGACCAGCATGTTCTCGATGCTGCGCGCCGAGAGAGTGGCCAGGTGCCGCAGCTCGGGCCGCTCCACCGTCTGCACGCCGCTCAGGTCGAGCATGCCGATGCAGTCACCCCGGGGGCCGAAGAGCGGTGCGCCGGCGCAGCTGTAGACGCTGGTGTCGTCGAAAAAGTGCTCGCCGCGGTGCAGCCACACCGATTCCTGCTCGGCCAGGGCGGTGCTGATGGCCGAAGTGCCGATCGCGCGTTCCGAAAGATCGACCCCGATTCGGCCGATGTCCCGCGCATAGCGGCTGGCGGTGTCGGTGCCGTCGGGCAGTGCGCCCACGTCGATCACGATGCCGTCGGCATCGGTCAGGATCGCGAAATAGCGTGTGTCGGCAATGGCGCGGGAGAGGCGTTCAATGACCGGGCGCGCGGCCGTGACCAGCGCCCGGTTGCGCTCGGCCACCTCACGGCTGGCCGACTGGCTCACCGGATCGAAGCTCACCCGCTGCTGCGGACGGCGCCCCGCCTCGATGCAGCGCTGCCATGAACGGGTGATCCAGGGATCGATGCGCACGGTGCCGCGGGCGCGCGGCGCGTCGCCGTGGAGCAGCTCGCGCCGGGCTTGGGCAATGGCCAGGGAGCGCTCGGGAGGAGGCGAAACGATCGTGGTGTTCATCGTGTGGGTTCGCGCGGGTGGACCCGCTTTTCCTGGCTCACCGGGGGCAAGCTGTTTCATTTTGAGAATTTCGCGGGCACTGCGCAAGTGTCAAGGGTTTTGCCTAGGATAGTGCGAAAGGTGGGCATCCAAGATGCTTTTAGCCCCCACAGCCATCACCTTTCACGGAGACAGCCACATGCAGGTAGCTTTCAAGGTCAACGGCCGCCCGGTCACGGTCGACGCACCGCCAAACACCTTCCTTGTGCACGCGATCCGCGAGCACCTCCACCTCACCGGAACCCACGTCGGCTGCGACACCGCCCAGTGCGGCGCCTGCACCGTGCATGTGAACGGTCGGGCGATCAAGTCCTGCAACGTGCTGGTCGCCCAGGCGGCCGGGGCCGACATCACCACCATCGAGGGCATTGCCGAGGCTGACGGCACCATGCACCCCATGCAGGCGGCCTTCAAGGAGTGCCATGGCCTGCAGTGCGGTTTCTGCACGCCGGGCATGGTCATGAGCGCCATCGACCTGTGCACCCACCACCCCAAGTCGAGCGAATCCGAGATCCGCGAACTGCTCGACGGCAACCTGTGCCGCTGCACGGGCTACCAGAACATCGTGAAGGCCGTGAAGATGGGCGGCGAGGCCATGGCCTCGGGCACGCCGGTCAAAGCAACAGTCACGGCCTGAAGGAGGCAACACATCATGGGTGCTTCCGACTTCTCGAACCTGCCCCATATCGGTGAAGCCCTGCGGCGCAAGGAAGACTACCGCTTCCTGACCGGCGCCGGCAACTACACCGACGACATCACGCTGGCCAACCAGAGCCATGCGGTCTTCGTGCGTTCGCCGCACGCCCACGCGGTCATCAAGTCGATCGATATCGCCGAGGCGCTCAAGCTGCCCGGCGTGGTCGGCATCTTCAGCGGCAAGGACATCGAGGGAAAGATGGGCGGGCTGCCCTGCGGCTGGCTCATCAACAACCCCGACGGCACCCCGATGAAGGAGCCGATGCACCCGATACTCGCGATCAAGAAGGTGCGCTATGTGGGTGACCACGTGGCGATGGTGGTCGCCGAGACGGTCGAGCAAGCCAAGAACGCCGCCGAAGCCGTGGTGGTCGACTACGAGGTGCTGCCCGCCCTGGTGAGCGTGGCCGACGCCGCGAAGAAGACCGGCAGCACCACGCTGCACGACGAGGCACCCGACAACCAGTGCTACAAGTGGGTGCTTGGCGACAAGGCGGCGGTCGACAACGTGTTCACCACGGCCGCGCACATCACCAAGCTCGACCTGGTCAACAACCGGCTGATTCCCAACCCGATCGAGCCGCGCGTGGCCATCGGCAGCTACAGCCGCGGCACCGACGACTACACGCTCTATGTGTCGAACCAGAACCCGCACGTCGAGCGTCTCTTGATGACCGCGTTCGTGCTGGGACTGCCCGAGCACAAGGTGCGTGTGATCGCGCCCGACGTGGGCGGGGGCTTCGGCTCGAAGATCTTCCTGTACGCCGAAGACGTGTGCCTGACCTGGGCCGCCAAGCAGCTCAACCGCAACATCAAGTGGACGGCCGAGCGCTCGGAGTGCTTCCTGTCCGATGCGCACGGCCGCGACCACGTGAGTCACGCCGAGATGGCGATGGACAAGGACGGCAAGTTCCTCGCGATGCGCGTGCACACCGACGCCAACCTCGGCGCGTACCTCTCGACCTTCTCGACCGCGGTGCCCACCATCCTCTACGCCACGCTGCTCGCCGGCCAGTACACGACGCCGCAGATCTACGTGGAGGTCGATGCCTGGTTCACCAACACCTCGCCGGTCGATGCCTACCGCGGCGCGGGGCGGCCCGAGGCCACCTACCTGCTGGAGCGCCTGGTGTCGCGCTGCGCCTGGGAAATGAACCTGGGCCAGGACGAGATCCGCAAGCGCAACTTCATCACCACTTTCCCTTACCAGACGCCCGTGGCCCTGCAGTACGACACCGGCGATTTCCACGCGTGCATGGACAAGGCCCGGGTGCTCGCCGACGTCGAAGGCTATAGGCAGCGCAAGTCGGCGACCGAAGCCAAGGGCAAGCTGCGTGGCATCGGCTACTCCAGCTACATCGAGGCCTGCGGCATCGCGCCGTCGAACATCGCAGGCGCGCTCGGCGCGCGGGCAGGCTTGTTCGAATGCGGCGAGATCCGTGTGCACCCGACCGGCAGCGTGACGGTGTTCACCGGCTCGCACAGCCACGGCCAGGGTCACGAGACCACCTTCGCACAGGTCGTCGCCGCGCGCCTGGGCATTCCGGTCGAGAACGTCGACGTGGTCCACGGCGACACCGGCCGCGTGCCCTTCGGCATGGGCACCTATGGTTCGCGTTCCATTTCGGTAGGCGGCGCAGCCATCATGAAGGCGCTCGACAAGATCGAAACCAAGGCCAAGAAGATCGCCGCGCACCTGATGGAGGCGAGCGATGCCGACATCGAGTTCGCCAACGGCGAATTCACCGTCAAGGGCACCGACAAGAAGATCCCGTTCGGCCAGGTGGCGCTCACGGCCTACGTGCCGCACAACTACCCGCTCGACAAGCTGGAGCCGGGCCTCAACGAAACCGCCTTCTACGACCCGACCAACTTCACCTTTCCGGGTGGCACCTACATCTGCGAGGTCGAGATCGACAGGCAGACGGGCGAAGTCAAGGTCGATCGCTTCACCGCGGTGGACGACTTCGGCACCATCATCAATCCGATGATCGTCGAGGGCCAGGTGCATGGCGGGCTGGTGCAGGGCATCGGCCAGGCGCTGCTGGAGAACTGCGTCTACGACAACGAAACCGGCCAGCTGCTCACCGGCAGCTTCATGGACTACGCCATGCCGCGCGCCGGCGACTTTCCGCAGTTCAAGCTCGACACCGTGTGCACCCCCTGCACGCACAACCCGCTGGGCACCAAAGGCTGCGGCGAGGCGGGGGCCATCGGCTCGCCGCCGGCCGTGATCAACGCGGTGCTCGATGCGCTGGCGCCGCTGGGCGTCAAGGACTTCGACATGCCCGCTTCGTCCAGCCGCGTCTGGGAAGCCATGCAGAAGGGCAGCGCGCCGCAGGACGTGCAAGCGCCCTCGCTCGCTGCCAGCACCCAAGGCCGTCCCGCCCCATAACAACACAGAAGGAATCACACACCATGTACGCCTTCACACTCGAACGGCCCGCCACCGTGGCCGATGCGGCCAAACTCATTGCCGGGGGCGCCAAGCCGCTCGCCGGCGGCCAGACGCTCCTTGCCTCCATGAAGCTCAGGCTCTCCGCGCCCGAGCAATTGGTGGATCTGGGCGGCATCAAGGAACTCACCGGCATCAAGAAGGATGGCGGCACGATCACCATCGGTGCGATGTCGCGTCATCTCGATGTAGCGAACAACGCCGACGTGAAAGCCGCCTACCCCGCGCTGGCCGACCTGGCCTCGCGCATCGGCGACCGGCAGGTGCGCGCGATGGGCACCATCGGCGGCTCGGTGGCCAACAACGACCCGGCGGCCTGCTATCCGAGCGCGGTGCTGGGCTCCGGTGCCACCGTCATCACTTCGAAGCGCGAAATTGCGGCCGACGATTTCTTCCTCGGCCTGTTCACCACGGCACTGGAAGAAGACGAGCTGATCACCGCGATCCGCTTTCCTATCCCGAAGCGCGCCGTGTACGAGAAGCTGCGCCAGAAGGCCTCGCACTTCCCGCTCGTGGGCATCTTCCTCACGCAGTACGACAGCGGCGTGCGCGTGGCCATCACCGGCGCGGGCAACGGCGTGTTCCGCCATGCGGGGCTCGAGGATGCGCTCAACAAGAGCTTCACCGCGGCAGCTGCCGCAGCCGTGAAGATCGATGCGAGCGAGCTCAACAGCGACCTGCATGCGTCGGCCGCCTACCGTGCGAACCTGATCAGCGTGCTCACGCAACGGGCCGTCACCAAGGCGCTGGGCTGAAGCAGTCACCCGCCCACCGGAAGGCGCGACGTCCTCGCGTCTTCCGCTACCCTTCGCCATGACCTTTCCGACCATCGATTCCCTCTCCGAAGGCTTGATGCAGGCCGGCTATTTCGCCGACCGCCGGCTGGCGACCGCCGTGTTCCTCGCGCTCAAGCTGCAGCGTCCGCTGCTGCTCGAAGGCGAGCCCGGCGTCGGCAAGACCGAGCTGGCCAAGGCGCTGTCGAAGGCGTTGAGCCGCGAGCTGCTGCGCCTGCAGTGCTACGACGGGCTGGAGCAGCGCGAAGCGCTCTATGAATGGAACTACGCCGCGCAGCTCCTGCACATGCGCGCGGCCGAGGCGACAGGCGCCGCGCGCGACGTGGAGGCGGAGGTCTACCAGCCGCACTACCTGATCCGCCGACCGCTGCTGCAGGCGCTGCAGACGCCCGCGCCGGGCGCGGTGCTGCTGATCGACGAGGTGGACCGCGCCGACGAGCCCTTCGAAGCCTTCCTGCTCGAATACCTCGGCGAGTACCAGGTGAGCATTCCCGAACTGGGAACGGTGCGCGCCGTCGTGCCGCCGGTCACCATCCTCACGAGCAACCGCACGCGCGAGCTCAACGATGCGGTGAAGCGCCGCTGCCTCTATCACTGGCTCGACTATCCGGAGCGCGAACGCGAGCTGGCGATCGTGCGGGCCCAGGTGCCCGAGGCCGGCGAGAAGCTCTCGGCGCAGGTCTCCGCCTTCGTGGCGCGGCTGCGCGATGCGCCGTTCATCAACGCCTTCCAGCGCGCGCCCGGCATCGCGGAAAGCGTCGAGTGGGCGAGGGCGCTGATCGCACTCGATACCGTCGAGCTCGATCCCGAAGTGGTGGTCGACACCGCCGGCATCCTGTTCAAGCAGCGCGACGACGTGGCAGCGCTCACGCGCGAACTGGCGTCGGACCTGCTCAAACCCGAGGAACCGGTCGCGCCCTGAGCGCGGTCGCAACCCGAGGCCGCACGCATGGCCGGCATCCAGCAACTCGGCGACGTCCGCAGCGGCAAGCTGGCTGGCAACATCACCGCCTTCGGCCGTGCGCTGCGCCGCGCCGGCGTGCGCACCGATGCGATGCGCATCGCGCTCGCCGCCGAAGCGGTCACGCTGGTGGGCGTGGAAAACAAGCTGGACCTGAGCGCCGCGATGGAAGCCGTCATGGTGAGCCGCGAGCAGGACCGCATGGTGTTCCGCGAACTCTTCGACGCATGGTTTCGCGACCCCGAGCTGGCCAACAAGCTGCTCGCCCAGATGCTGCCGAGCGCCGAAGGCAAGGCCGAGCCCTCCAAACGCCGGCCGCGCGTGCGCGAAGCGCTGACCGCACCGCGCGACCCCGCGAAGCCGGCCGTGGCCGCCAAGCCCGACAAGGAAATCGAATTCGATGCCGCCATGACATCGAGCGACCGCCAGCGCCTGCAGCACGCGGACTTCAACGCGCTCGGCGCTTCCGAATACCGGCTGGTCGAACGGCTTGCGCGCGACGTGACGCTGCCGATTCCTTCGCTGCCCTCGCGCCGGTTGCGCGTGGCGGGCGATGCGGGCCAGCAGCATGCGCGCATGCACTGGCCCGGCGTGCTGCACGAGGCGGCGCGCACCGGCGGCGAGATCCTGCGCCTGCCGCGGCTGGCCCGGCGGGAGCAACCCTTGCCACTCCTGGTGCTGGTCGACGTGTCGGGTTCGATGGAGCGCTATGCGCGCCTGCTGCTCGCGTTCCTGCATGCGTCCACCCGGCGGGCCGGGCGGCGCGACGTGTTCGCCTTCGGCACCCGGCTGACCGACCTGACGCCGGCCTTCCGGCTCGCCGATACCGACGCCATGCTCGGCGCGGCCAGCCTCGCCATCGACGATTTCGCGGGCGGCACGCGCTTGGGAAGTTCGCTGGCCGAACTCCGGCGCTTCCATGCGCGCCGCCTCACGGGCCGCCGCACACTGGTGCTGGTGATCAGCGACGGCCTGGACACCGGCGAGCCGGCCGTGCTGGAGAACGAATTGCTCTGGCTCAAGCGCCATTCGCGCCGGTTGCTGTGGCTCAACCCGCTGCTGCGCTTCGAGGGCTACGCCCCTCTGGCGCGTGGGGCCACCGTGTTGCACCGCCATGCCGACGCGATGCTCGCGGTTCACAATCTCAGTGCCCTCGAACAACTGGCCGCCAGCCTCGCCGCGCTGATGCGCTCCGGTCGCTAGGGCCCCGGAATAAAACAAGGAAGAACCCACCATGGAAATGCTCGGAAACCGCCGCCTCAGCGTCACCCAACAACAGGCCTGGGAAGCGCTCAACGATCCCGAGACGCTCAAGAAGTGCATCCCCGGCTGCGACAAGTTCGAGCTCACCGGCGACAACCAGTACAGCGTGGGGCTCGCACTGAAGATCGGGCCGGTGTCGGCCAAGTTCAGCGGCAAGGTGGTGCTGTCGGACATCGTGGCGCCCGATGGCTACAAGCTCACCTTCGAGGGGCAGGGCGGCGTGGCGGGGTTTGCCAAGGGTTCTTCGAGCGTGACGCTCAAGCCGGTTGCCGGCGCCCTCGAAGCGCCTGTTGCCGCAGATGCCGCACCCGTTGACGGCGTACCCGCCGAAGCCGCGGCGGCTCCGGCCGGCTGCGAACTCGACTACACAGTGCAGGCGCAGGTCGGCGGCAAGATCGCCCAGCTGGGCCAGCGCCTGATCGACGGCGCCGCCAAGTCCACTGCTGACGATTTTTTCAAGCGTTTCGAAGCCGAGATGCAAAGCCGCTACGGTCCGCCGCCGGTGGCCGCTGCGGAAACGGCCGAGGCGCCCGCCGAGAAGGCCGGCGTCATGTCCGGTCTCATGAAGAAGATCGGTCTCGGCAAGAAGGACGACAAGGACGCGCCCGACGCACCGGGCGGCGGCGCGAACTGAAGACAACGACGCCATGGAAAACCTCGACGTCATGGTGCTTCGCACGCTGCGCGACTGGCGGCAGGCGGGCAAGCGCGCGCTCCTGACCACGGTGGTGCGTACCTGGGGCTCGTCGCCCCGGCCGGTCGGCTCGATCATGGCGCTGGCGGACGACGGCGCGGTGGTCGGTTCGGTCTCGGGCGGCTGCATCGAGGACGACCTGATCGCACGTTACAGCCACGCGCACGGCAACGGCGAAGACGTGCCCCTGGGCACGCCGCCCGCGCTCGTGAAGTACGGCATCACCGCCGACGAGGCGCACCGCTTTGGGCTGCCCTGCGGCGGCACGCTCGAACTGCTGCTCGAATACGACCCCGATGCCGCTTCGCTCGACACGCTGGTGGCCGAGCTCGAAAAAGGCCGGCTCATGCAGCGCACTGTGACGCTCGCGACCGGCGCGGTGAAGCTCACCGAAGCCACCGCACCCGACGAGCTCAAGGTGGACGACATCGAGCTCACCAACACCTTCGGCCCCGAGTACCGCATGCTGCTGATCGGCGCCGGCCAGCTCGCCGAATACCTCGCGACCATGGCCAAGTTCAGCGGCTTCGCGGTCACGCTGTGCGATCCGCGCGCCGAGTACCGCACCGCGTGGTCGCTGCCGGGCGTGACGATCACCACCGAGATGCCCGACGACGCGGTGCTGGCCTTTCGGCCCGACCGCCGCAGCTGCGTGGTCGCGCTCACGCACGACCCGAAGCTCGACGACCTCGCGCTGCTCGAAGCCTTGCAGAGCGACGCCTTCTACGTGGGCGCCATCGGCTCGCGCCGCAATGCCGAGGCGCGGCGCGACCGCATGATCGAGCACTTCGACCAGACCGACGAATCGCTCGCGCGCCTGCGCGGCCCGATCGGCATCTACATCGGCAGCAAGACGCCGCCGGAGATCGCGGTCAGCGTGATGGCGGAGATCCTTGCGGTGAAGAACACGGTGCCGCTGCCGCGCGAGATGGAAGTGGCTCGCGCCAAGGAGCGGTTGGCGGCCTGAGCTGCCTACTCTTCCTCGGCCATCCGCTTGGGAATCGGCGCCTGGTCCGAGTGCGCCGCAGCGGGCACGTCGCCGCTCTTTTGCCGCTCGCGGAACAGCGCCGCGCGCATCAGGAAGATGGTGGTGACCGGCGTGGTGAGCGCCACGAAGAGCACGATCAGCGCCGCGTGCAGGAAGATGCCGTGGCTCTGCACCGAGAAGTAGACGATGGTGGCAACCGTCATCGACCACACGCCGCCGGTGGCGCCCAGCGTGGGTGCATGGATGCGGCGAAAGAAGGTCGGCAACCGCACCAGGCCAAAGGAGCCGATGGCCGCGAAGGCCGCGCCCATCACCACGAACACGGCGGTGACGATCTCGGCCCACAGGGGCAGCGGCCCCAGGATGGAATCGCTCATCGGAGTACCTCCGTGCTTCGCACTGCGGTGCGAGCTTGCTTGGGGCGGCCCGGCGCGGCGCTCATTCGATCACCTCCCCGCGCAGCAGGAACTTGGCCATCACCGTCGAGCTCACGAAGCCGAACAGCGCGATCAGCATGGCGGCGCCGAAGTACACGTCGCTGGCGTAGACGATGCCCAGTACCAGCATCATCAGCATGCCGTTGATGTAGAGGCAGTCCAGCGCCATCACGCGGTCTTGCGCGGAGGGGCCGATCAAGAGGCGCGCGACGGCGCAGAGCATCGCCACCGCCAGCAGGAACAGCGCGAACTTGAGCGACCAGAAAAGGATGGGCGTCATGATTCGAAGATCTCCATCAGCGGGCGTTCGTAGCGGGTCTTGATCTGCGCGATGAAGGCCGCCTCGTCCTCCAGGTCGAACACGTGGATCAGCAGCACGCTGCGGTCGAAGGCGACCTCGCCCCAGGCGGTGCCGGGCGTGAGGCACATGATCATGGCGAGCATCGCGAGGCCGTTGGGGTCGCGCATGTCCAGCGGCACGGAGACGAACTTCGACTGGATGTGCGCGCTGCGCCGGCTGAGCAACGCGCGCGTCACCGCGAACACCGAGTGCGACATGTCGTACAGCACGACCAGCCAGAGCCGCAGTGCCACGCCCGGACGGCGCATGCGCACCGTGGCCGGCCTGAGGCTCTTGGTCAGCACCGGCACCGCGATGGCGAGCAGCACGCCGGACACCAGCGTGCTGGCCTCGACCGACTGGTTGAGCAGCAGCCAGACGATGAAAAGTGCAACCGAAAGCGGCGGCGAGGGGATCAGGCGTTTCATGGCGCGTCGCCCTTCGCTTCGGCCTTCGGCGGGTTCGGCACCTGCCGCGCGCTCATCACCGCCTGGCGGTAGGCGCTGGGCATGCGCAGGCCCTCGGCGGTGGCCATCGCATGGCGCATCACCGGCTCGGCCCAGACGGTGAGGGCGATGCAGGCGGCGATAAGACCGGCCACGGGCAGCACCTCGAGCGCGGGCAGCGAAGGCAGATTCGCGTGCGGCTGGGTCCAGAAGTGGCGGATGCCGGTGCGCGTCAGCGCGATCAGCGCGAGGAAGCCCGAGGCGATCAGCAGCACGAGGAAGGTCCAGCCCGCGGCGTTGGGTGCGGTGCTCCCGCCCAGGAGACCCGAGAGCATCGCGAACTTGCCGACGAAGCCCGACAGCGGCGGCAGCCCGGTGAGCAGCAACGTGCAGATCATGAAGCTCAGGCCGAGGAAGGCGACGCCGGCCGGGATGGCACGGCCGTAGAGCGCCTGCGCGTTGTCGTCGAGGTTCACGTCGCTGAGCGCGCGCAGATCTTCCGCGAGGAAGGGCGCGTTGCCCGCAACCTCGTGCGGCGCCACGCTCATTCCGGCGTTGCGCCAGCGCTCGATCATGTCGATGAGCAGGAAGAAGGCGCTCACCGCGAGCGTCGAACTCAAGAGGTAGAACAGCGCGCCGGCCCAGATCGCCGGCTGGCCCAGGCCCACCGCCGCGAGCAGCGTGCCGGCCGAGATCAGCACGCTGAAGCCCGCGAGGTTCGACAGGCGCTGCGTGCCGACGATGCCGATGGCGGCGACGAACAGCGTGGCGATGCCCGCGCCGATCAGCACCACCTGGCCGAACGCCGCCGAGTCGCCGGTGTCGGGCGCGAAGAGCACCGTCCACAGGCGCAGCACGGTGTAGACGCCCAGCTTGGTGAGCAGTGCGAACACCGCGCCCACCGGCGACACCGCCGCGCTGTAGGCCGGCACCAGCCAGAAGTTGAGCGGCCACGCCCCGGCCTTGGCGAAGAAGGCGGTGAAGAGGATGGCGGCGGCCGCGTGCACCAGGCCGCGGTCGGCCGGCGCGATCTGGGCGATGCGCAGCCCCAGGTCGGCCATGTTCAGCGTGCCGGTGGCGCCGTAGAGCATCGACGCGCCGATCAGGAACAGCGACGAAGCCGCCAGGTTGATCGCGATGTAGTGCAGCCCGGCCTGCACCCGCAGCCGGCCCGAGCCGTGCAGCAGCAGGCCGTAGGAGGCGGCCAGCATCACCTCGAAGAACACGAAGAGGTTGAACAGGTCGCCCGTGAGGAAGGCGCCGTTTAGGCCCATGAGCTGCAGTTGCAGCAGTGGATGGAAGTGCACGCCCGCGCGGTCCCAGCGCGAGGTGGAGTAGATCGAGGCGGCGAAGGCGACCACGCCGGTGAGCGCCACCATCATGGTGGAGAGCCGGTCGGCCACCAGCACGATGCCGAAGGGCGCACGCCAGTTGCCGGGCAGGTAGACGCCGATGGAGCCTGGCCCGCCGCCGGTGTCCGCCGCGTTCACCCAGCGCAGCAGCGCGAGCGCGGCCAGAAGGCCGACGAGGCCCGAGACCACGCTCAGGAACGACTTGGCGCGGCGCCGGTTCTCGCCCAGCAGCAGCATCAGCGCGGCGGTGAGCATCGGCACCAGGATCGGCACCGCCACCAAGTGCGGCATGCTGAATTCGAGGAACTGGTCGAGCAGGCGGAAGAGTTCGCTCATTCGCGTGCCTCTTCCTGTTCCTGGCGCTCTTCGCCGTCCACGTGGTCGGTGCCCGTCAGCCCGCGGGAGGCCAGCAGCACCACGAGGAACAACGCGGTCATCGCGAAGCCGATCACGATCGCGGTGAGCACCAGCGCCTGCGGCATCGGATCGGCCGTGTTGGCGAGCGTCGCCGCGAAGCCGGGGATCAGCACCGGCTCGCTGTCGACCTTGAGCCGGCCCATGCTGAAGATGAAGAGGTTGACCGCGTACGAGATGAGCGTGAGGCCCATGATCACCTGGAAGGTGCGAGGGCGCAGCAGCAGGTAGACACCCGAGCCGGTCAGCACGCCGATGGCGAGGGCGAGCACGATTTCCATCAGTGCGCTCCCTCCGCGGCTTCGGATTCGGCCTGTGCTTCTTTTTCAGCCTGCTCGTCGGCCCAGCGGTGGCTGCGGATGGACTGGTGGGCCAGCGCGGTGAGGATCAGCATGGTGGCGCCGAGCACCAGCGCGAAAACGCCGATGTCGAAGAAGAGGGCGCTGGGCACGTGCAGGTCGCCCAGCACCGGCAGGTGCAGGTGGGCGGTGTGCGTGGTCAGGAAGGGATAGCCGAAGAACACCGCGCCGCTGCCGGTGGCGAGCGCGAACAGGAGGCCGACGGCGATCCAGCGACGCGGGTAGATGCGCAGGTGCTCCTCGACCCATTCGGTGCCTGAGACGATGAACTGCAGCACCAGCGCCACCGACATCACCAGCCCCGCGACGAAGCCGCCGCCCGGCGCGTTGTGTCCGCGCATGAAGAAATAGACCGACACCAACACCGACAGCGGCAGCAACAGGCGCACCAGCACGGCCGGCACCATGAGGTAGCCCACGGCGGTGTCCTTGGCGCGGCGCGGGTTCAGCAAGTCGCTGCTGCCGTCGTCGGACTGCGCGCGCTGCTGCGGAGGCAGTGCCATCGACTCGATGGCGGGGCGAAAGCGCCGCAGCAGTGCGTACACGGTGAGCGCGACCACGCCGAGCACGGTGATCTCGCCGAAGGTGTCGAAGCCGCGGAAGTCGACCAGCATCACGTTGACCACGTTGGTGCCGCCGCCCTCGGTGAGCGCGCGTTCGAGGAAGAAGGGCGAGATGCTCTGCGGGAAGCTGCGCGTCATCATGGCCCAGGCCAGCGCCGTCATGCCGCCGCCGGCCACGGTGGCCACCAGCAGGTCGCGTCCGCGCCGGCCCCAGGGGCGAAGGCGGGCGCGCGCGGTCTGCACCGCGTCCTTGCTGCGCATCGGCAGCCAGCGCAAGCCCAGGAGGATCAGCACCGTGGTCACAGCCTCGACCACCAGCTGCGTGAGCGCGAGGTCGGGCGCCGAGAACCAGATGTAGGTTACGCACGAGACCAGGCCCGCGCCCGCGGCCAGCATCAGCGCGGCGAGGCGGTGGAACTTGGCCTGCCAGGCTGCTGCGATCGCGCAGACGCCGCCGATCAGCCAGGTCATGGCGAACATCGGCGAGAACGGCAGCAGCTCGCGCGTGCCGGGGCCCGCGGGCGTCTGCATCAGCGCGGCGAAGGCGCCGGCCACCGCCACGACCACGAGCAGCAACAGCTGCGTCTGCATGCGGCGCGTGCCGAAGAGGCGGCGGCTGCGCCGGCCGGCTTCGCTCAGGAGCGCGAGCAGGTGCTCGAAGATGACCTGGCCGTCGAAGCGGTGCAGGAGCGGCGTGTGTTCCAGGCCGCCACCCGCGCGGCGGCGGCGCTGCAGCAGGTAGAGCGCCGCGCCGCCTGCGAGTGCCACGAAGCTCATCACGAGCGGCAGGTTGAAGCCGTGCCATACGGCCAGGCTGTATTCGGGCAGCGTGCCGCCGACCACCGGCGTGGCGGCCGCGGCGAGCAGCGGGCCGACCGACCAGGCCGGCACCACGCCCACCACCAGGCACACCAGCACCAGCAACTCGACCGGCACGCGCATCCAGTGCGGTGGCTCATGCGGATGCTTGGGCACCTCGTCGCCGCAGGGCGGGCCGAAGAACACGTCGAACACGAAGCGCGCGGAATACGCCACGCTGAAGATGCCGGCGATGGTCGCGATGACCGGCAGGCTGAAATCGACCCAGGGCGTGGACTGGATGAAGACCGTCTCGGCGAAGAACATTTCCTTCGAGAGAAAGCCGTTGAGCAGCGGTACGCCGGCCATCGAGGCGCTGGCGATGATGGCCAGCGTGCCGGTGATCGGCATGAGCCGCATCAGGCCGCTGAGCTTGCGGATGTCGCGCGTGCCGGTCTCGTGGTCGATGATGCCGGCGGCCATGAAGAGCGAGGCCTTGAAGGTCGCGTGGTTCATGACGTGGAACACCGCCGCCACCGCGGCGAGCGGGCTGTTCAACCCCAGCAGCAGCGTGATGAGCCCGAGGTGCGAGATGGTCGAGTAGGCCAGCAGCGCCTTCAGGTCGCGCTGGAACATCGCGATGAAACCGCCCAGCAGCAGCGTGATCGCACCCGCGCCGCCCACCAGCCAGAACCACTGCTCGGTGCCCGAGAGCACGGGCCACAGGCGCGCCATGAGGAACACGCCCAGCTTCACCATCGTGGCCGAATGCAGGTAGGCCGACACCGGCGTGGGCGCGGCCATGGCGCGCGGCAGCCAGAAGTGGAACGGGAACTGCGCGCTCTTGGTGAAGGCACCGAGCAGGATCAGCACCAGCGCCACCGGGTAGAGCGCGTGGGCGCGGATCGCGTCGCCCGAGGCCAGCACCACATCGAGCTCGTAGCTGCCGGTGATGCGGCCCAGCACCAGCACGCCGGCCAGGAGGCACAGCCCCCCCGCGCCGGTGACGGTGAGCGCCATGCGCGCGCCGCGCCGCGCGTCGCGGCGGTGGTGCCAGTAGCCGATCAGCAGGAACGAGAAGAGGCTGGTGAGCTCCCAGAACAGCACCATCTGGATGAGGTTGCCGGAGAGCACCACGCCCATCATCGCGCCCATGAACGCGAGGAAGAACGAGAAGAAGCGCGGCACCGGGTCGGAGGCCGACATGTAGTAGCGCGCATAGAGCACCACCAGCGCGCCGATGCCCAGCACCAGCATGCAGAAGAGCCACGCGAAGCCGTCCATGCGGAACACGAGGTTCAGGCCGAGGGCGGGGAGCCATTGGATTTCTTGCCGCAGCACGTTGCCATGCGCGATCTGCGGAAAGAACCACGCAGTCTGGATGGCGCAGCCCAATGCGACGAGGCCCGCGAGGGTCGACTCCCTGTTGCGCGCGTTGGACGGCATCAACGCGGCCAGCACGCTGGCAATGAAGGGGAGGGCGACGAGAAAGACCAGGGGCATTGTGGTCAATTCTATCGACCGACCCCCTGGCGGCCCTTATCTATAACCGTGGGACATAGGGCAGTTTTCGCTGAAGGTTCAGCCCGAGAACGCCTGCACGGTGCGCAGGCCGAGCCAGGTCATGCACAGCGACCCGCCCAGGTGCAGCGCGATCGTGCCCAGCGCGAGGCCGAACCGGCCGCCGACGAGCATGCCGACGACTTCGGCCGAGAAGCTGGAGAAGGTGGTGAGCGTGCCGAGGAACCCGGTGATGACCATGAGGCGCCACGCAGGGTCGATGTCGGGCAAGCCGTTGAAGAAGCCGATGGCCACGCCGATCAGGTAGCCGCCGATGAGGTTGACAGCGAGCGTGCCCCAGGGGATCACGCTGCCCGGGTTGAGCCAGAGCGCGAAGCCCCAGCGCATGAGGGCGCCGATGCAGGCGGCGAGACAGATGACGAAGGCGTTCAGCAGCATGGCGGCGATTATCCGCAGGCGCTGGCTACTTCTCTTTGCCCATCATCATGTCCGGCAGGATCGTCACGATGCTCGGGAACAGCGTGATCAGCACGATGCACAGCACGAGGCAGAAGAAGAACGGAATCGCCGCCTTGGCGATCACGTTGCTGTCTTTCCCCGTCATGTTCTGCAGCACGAAGAGGTTGAAGCCCACCGGCGGCGTGACCTCGGCGATTTCCACCAGCAGCACGATGAAGATGCCGAACCAGATCAGGTCGAAGCCCGCCTTCTGGATC
>NZ_JBPJZG010000005.1:0-639229 GCF_051216415.1 Variovorax trehalosi | reverse complement strand
GCCGCGCGAAGACGCTACAAGATTGGCGGCACACCTATCTCGATGGGGCAGCTTTGCGAAGATGGAACGCAGCTTCGGCCCGATGTGGTCTGGTTCGGAGAAGAGGTCGAATTCCTGACGGAGGCGAAACGCCACATCGCGAGCGCAGGCCGGGTGCTCGTAATCGGAACCTCACTGTCTGTATTTCCTGTCGCCGCTCTGGTGAAGGCCGCACGTGGCAGGGCAGACAAGGTATTGGTTGCATTCGACGTCACAAAGCCGCCTTACGGATACACATTCCTGCGGGGCAAGGCGACCGAGCTTGTACCAGCGGTGACGAACAGATGGCTTGCCGAGAGTCGGCAGAGTATTGGCACGTAGCAGCGCGGCGCGGCGTTGAGCAGATGCCGGTGAAACTCGCGCGTTCACAATCAGGCTGCGACGGACTACATTCGGCCAAGACCGGTCGGTCAGCCGACACCCGGAAGCTGCCCGCTAGGATCAGGCGGTTGTAGCCGGTTTAGAAGCTGATCGACAACGGCGCGGTGAAGCACAACTCAGGCGGTGTGCGAGCGGCCTCAATGGTCCAAAGCTGAATGGGGACGCTGCGCACCGCGGGGGCGCAACCCGTCAAGACTGCGGTAAACGCCAGCAACATGCCCGCGGCATAGCCAATCAAGCCGTCCACGATCAATGCTCTTCCGCGAACGGCTCATACGGCGGAATCTCAGGCCAAGGATCCCAGTGGTTGCCGAACCATTGCTTGCCCGCCTCGCACAGCCGCAGCGTCACATCGTTGTCGATGTCGTCCGTCACCCTGGGTATTTGGGTCATCGGCGAAGTCAGCCAGGGGTGATCCACGTCTAGCGAAACCGAATGGCCGGTGATCTGTTCACGCAGGGCCTTGAACATCCACAGGTCGACGGGGAAGAAATCCCAAGGTGTGTACTCGTAGACGTAGCCGCACTTGGTCTCTGGCCTGAATCCCGCCCCGCGCGCAATGGATTCGTCGCAATGGTTCATTACTGCTTGCGCGAAAGCGTCAGGGTCGTTCACGTGATCGAACAACTGGCGGTACATGCCCATCCCTGCAGGCAACTCGTCGGACGTGGGCCACGCGCGCATCTCGAAAGCGCGCGCCAACACCCAATAAAAATCGTTGAACTCCGGGTCGCCGGGCAGGCTGTCGATTGAACCTGCCTTGTACATGTTGTAGAGCCGACGACCTAGCCAGGCCGAGCACTTCTGCGCTCCACTGACGGTAGCCAGCGACCAGAGCCACATTTGGGAGTCTTCGAAATGGGTAGGGAAGTTCAGATCGGTTCCCTCGTGTTCGTTCCAAACGCGGAAGAGAAGGAACCCGCGCAGGGTGATGGAAAACAGCCGTTGAAACGCCTCGGCATCCGCCGGACGCCGATGCGCATAGGCTTGATAGCCGAAGTGACGGCCTGCGGATATGGCCATATCGAGTGCTGAATCAATGGCCATGTTGCGATCCATCGCCGTCAGAGCCAAGGTCAATTGATCCTGTCTCCTGCCGAAGTCCTTCAGAGCCTTTTCTAAAACATCATGCGCGACATGATCGTCAACCCACTTTTGCCAATGGCCCTGCCGCTTTTTTGAGACTGTGTCGTTCGCCATTTATGTGCTCAACCCTTAGATTAGCGCTTGCCGTCGAATCCACTCGGCCAAGGTACTGCCTGCGCAGCGCGTCCTAGAGATACGGGAGGCAGAAGAAGCGTTCGGCCACTCCACATTGAGCGAGTCCGACGCGAATTCGATACCGACGACGAGTTCAACGCTGACCTCAATGAGAACAATGGAAAACCAGAACGATGGCTATTCTCACGCGGTTGATACCCAGCTGAACGACCGTTTCGGAGCAAAACGAACTTCGGCTAAGGGCCCACTGCAGTCTTTCGTGCAGCTCGGAAGCGGTCATTGGCTGGCGCATTGCCAGCTACATGTTTCCTTGCGCTTGCAAAGGTACTCGCACGAACGAACAGGTTCAGCTGCAGGCGTTGAACAATGCCTAAAGAGCAAATCAGCCGCCATTGCACGCTTCGCCCGTCAGCAAAGTGAGGAAGCGCCCATGTCTGCAATCATCGGCGCACTGTGCGCATCAACATCTCGAAACCGCGCCGAACGCGTACCCGCCTGGCTAAGTACCGAATGAACCTCTGCCCTCTAGCCAGCTCAGAAGCCAACGTTTAATCTTCGCCACGCAATTCCCGCCAGCACAGCAGTTGGACCCCTTGTCCCGAATGTGCATCCCGACCCGATTCAACTCCCACGGCGCGTCGCAAGCTGGCGATTCAGCGCTTCACGAGCCCTGCGGGCTGCTCCCGCATCCACGCGATCTGCAAGCACCTGGGTCAACTGGTCCAGCTGGGCCGCGGTGATGCCCACGTTCATGCTGATGCCCATGTGGGATTGAAGCTGCGACTCAGCGCCCGGAAGCGCTGACAGCATCCCGACCGTCGCCAGCTCGCGGCTCGGCCAGTCGAAGTTGTCTCGCTCGAACACATCGCCGAAGAGGTGCGTCTTCAGGTACTCGTCGACGGCCGGCGCGAAATCGAACAATGCACCCTTGACCGGCTGCCCCACGAGCTTGGTCTGGTTTGCCGTCCCGGCTGCCAGCAGCGCATCGCCTTTCGGGATGGGGCGCGAGGGCAATTGCCCCTGCTTGTCCTGGATACCACGCTGCTTGCGGGCCTCCACGACCTTCATCAGTTCGCCCAGCGCATTGAGGCTGCGCGGGAATCCGGCATAGGCGTAGACCTGCACCAGGACCTCTTTCGAGTCGTTGATCGTCAGGCCGGCATCGAGCCCCTGTTCGATCGCGGTGTTCAGGCGCGCGATGTCGCCGGCCGCTGCGAACGCCGCAATGGGGATGATGGATTGCTGGCGCAGCGAAAGCGTCTCTGATGCAGTGCGCGTGGCGTTCATGTTCGTAGACTCCTGGGATCCTGTGTCGGCGTGGCACGGCGCGACCGCGAGGCACAGGGCCAAGACCAGCGCGCCCGCCTTGCCGCAATGCCTAGCGTTGGTTGTATTGCTCATCGGAAACCTTCTCCATCCATTCAACATTCTTTCCGCCCACGGTGCCGGTAACGGCCAGGTGGACCAGCGCCGTGAACGGGGCGGCGCCGTGCCAGTGCTTGACGCCCGGAGGGCACCAGACGACATCACCTGGCCGGATTTCCTGCACGGGCTTGCCCCACTCCTGGGTCAAGCCGACGCCTGACTGGACCACCAGGCGCTGGCCCGCCGGGTGCGTGTGCCAGGCGGAGCGCGCGCCGGGCTCGAAGGCCACGAGGCCGCCGGAGGCATTGAGGGTTTCGGTGGCGGGCCAAACCGGGTCGACACGAACGCGACCGGTGAAATATTCGGCAGGGCCGACTGCGGAAGGTTGGCTGCCGGCCCTGGCGATCTGCTGGGCCGCTCCGGGTGCCGCCGCGGGCTCGGCGCCTGCACCGATGGAGTTCAGGGCCGCAAGGTAAAGCGCGGCCTTCAAGGGTCGAATGCACATGGTGGGATCAGCTCCTGGTCGTGGATGGAAGGAAATGCGCCGCCGCTGTCCGGGCGACGGGGATGCACGAACTCTATGGACACCACGCTTGGTTGAGAAGGCAGCAAAATCAGGATGCTTATGTGAACATGGCTCACCAATGGCAAAAGAAAACCTGAATGACCTGTAAGCGTTCGTCGTCGTTGCCCGTGAACGCAGCTTCACCCGTGCCGCCGCCCAGATGGGCGTATCGCGCTCGGCCCTCAGCCACTCGATGCTCGCACTGGAGGGCCGCCTGGGCGTGCGCCTGCTCACCCGCACCACGCGCAGCGTCTCGGTCACCGACGCAGGCGCCCGGCTCCTCAAGACGCTAGCACCCCGGTTGCAGGACATCGAGCGGGAGCTCGAATCCCTCACCGCGATGCGCGACAAGCCGGCCGGTAAGGTTCGCATCACCACGCATGACCATGCGATTGCCACGGTGCTGTGGCCCAAGCTCATGCCCCTGCTCAAGCAGTATCCGGACATCGAGGTGGAATTCAGCGTCGACTACGGCTTCACTGACATCGCAGCCGAAAGGTTCGATGCCGGTGTGCGAGTGGGTATCCGCGAGGACATTCCGCGCCTCATCGAGCTCTACATGCAGGGCCGCCTGAACCTCGATGACCTGGTGTCCCGTCGCATCCGGCTGGAAGGCATCAACGATGGCTTCGCTGCCATGCAGCGCGGCGAGGTGGCCCGCAGCGTGATCGTCTTCGACGGGGTCGGCACATGACTGTGGGAAGCGAAATGGGACATCGATCCTGCACGCGTTCATGTGGAGCGCCTCGGCGCGACACCTCCGCCGCAGGAAGCGGGCGACTTCAAACTGCGCCTGGTCAAGAGCGGACGCAGCGTCATGGTGTGACCCGAAGTCAGCACACTGGACGCGCTTTTGCAGGCTGGAGTGAATGTGGACTGTTCCCGAGCATCTCCGTCGTGACCTGTCCGAACTGAGATTCGGCATCGCCCGACGTCTCGCAGCTGTGCGCCTGCATCGGATCGTGCGGGAGTTCCTGCGCATTGCGCCGGTCCGGCCCTGGGATGTGCAGGCAGCGCTGCGACATGGCGATCTGCGTGCCCAGTTGAAAGCGCGCGGCACACCCATTGGCGATTTCGACGAGATGATCGCGGCCCACGCGCCGGCGGTCGGCGCCGCCATCGTGACGGACACACGAAGCATTTCGCACACGTGCCTGGCTTGGTGCTAGATAGCTGGCTTCGCGTGCCGACCGGGCGCTGAACCCGCGGCGGGCGATCGGGCTCGACCGGCCTCGCGCCAGATGACTTCGAAACGCACGATGTGCATGAACGGAAGAACGATGCGAGGTGAACGAGCTTCGCGCTCAAAGGCGCTTGGCGGACCACCTCCCCCTCGAAGCGCCGCGCCCGCGTTCAATACCGCCTCGGATAGAAGCAGAGAAGCACGAACTCCGCATGCGCGGCCAGCACCCGGCTGGTCGCAGCGCCCTGGACGATCCTGCCTGTCACGGCCAGACCGGCACGGCAGTTCGGGCTCGCTGTGCTACATATGTGCTACAGTTAGACCACCGCCAACCTCATGAGGTCCATCCACATGTCGACTACGACCATCCGCCTTGACGATGAGCTCAAGGCCCGCATCGCGGCTGCGGCTGCGAGGTCGGACAAGTCTTCGCATGCGTTCATCCTGGACGCGCTGTCCGACATGGTCGAGCGCAGCGAATTGGACGAGGAACTGCATCGAATCGCAGACAAGCGATGGGCTGCGTTGCAGCGCACCGGCGAGTCGGTCGCCTGGGAGGACGCTGCGGCCTACTTGAAGGCACGCGCGGCCGGCAAAAAGGTTCGCCGGCCTTCGGCGCGCAGGCCCGGGCCCTGACCGACCCATGGTCCGCATCGAACTGGCGCCGGAGGTTCTGGATGACATCGACCGCTTCATCGACCATCTGGAAGAACATGAGGCCGCCGATGTGGCGAACCGGGTCGCGGAGATTCTCGAGGCCATCCAGATCCTTTCGCGCAGCCCGTTGATCGGCCGCCCCGTCGCAGGTGGAAAGCGCGAGCTGATCATCGGCAAGGGCAACCGCGGCTATATAGCGCTGTACCGTTACCTGGCCGAGATCGAGACCGTCTTCATCCTGGCACTGCGAGCCCAGCGCGAGTCCGGGTTCAAACACTGAAGGGCCGTCCACCCGCGCCTTCGACCTCGCGCTTCGAACGCCGTTCACCCTCCCCTCCCGCTCTAGCCTCGACCCAGGCGGCACAGGACCGGGTCGAGCGGTCCCACACACGGACACGGCGCGCGCCTCCAGGGGATATTCAATATCTTCGAGGGTAGGAGCCGAGAAGCCGGAACTCCGCATGCTCCGCCAGCAACCTCGCGATCTCCGGCTGTGAGGCATGGCCCACGACGTCGATCACATAGCGGTGTCCATCCAGCGATTGCTTGTTCGGGCGTTCGTAGACGGCCAGGACCCGGGCCGATTTCGCGAGCGCCTGCAGTGATCGCTGAAAGCTCTCTTCGTCGACGGTCAGCAGCAGCGTCGTCTTGTCATGGCCGCTGGGTGCCGGGATCGCATGACCCAGCACCCACCAGCGCGTCGTGTTGTGGGGTCCCTCCTCGATGCCGCTGACGATCGGCGTGAGACCGTAGAGGCGGGCCGCGCCGGGCGGCCCCATGGCAGCCATGCCCGACGCTGCCCCTTCCGCCACCGACTTCGCCGCGGCGCCGCCGCTGGCCGCCGGCTGGCGTTCGACGCCCGGCATCTCCACATCGAGCCAGGGCTTGACCTCCTCCAGCGCCACGGGGTGCGCCAGCACCGTGCGGATGTCCTCCTTGCGGGTGCCGGGCTTGACCAGCAGGCTGTAACCCAGCGCCTTCGGGTACTCGCCCACCACATGCACCGTGTCGAGCGCCAGCACGTCGTCCAGATAGGGCGTGGTCCCAACCAGCGACGTGGTGGCGGGCACACAGGCCTTGGCGATGGTTTTCGCGCGCAAGGCCTTGAAGAGCGCCTGCCTGTCGAGCGCGACCAGGTTCGTGTCGCCGAACAGGTCCATGCAGGCCTGGTGGGTCCAGCTGCCTGCCGGTCCCAGGTAAGCGATCTGGGCGCTGGTGATCGAAGAGACGCCCATGGCGAGCGTGGCCATCGTGACGGCGCACAGGGAAAGGGTTTTCATGAATTGGAGCGGCAAGGACAACTGAAATTTCGATGAAACGAGGCGCACCGACCTCCACCGCACCGCATCGCATCGCGATCCCGGCGCTGGAAGCCCGCGCGTCTTTATGACGGGAGCCGCTATGATCCGGACGGCGAGCCCACCCGGCAACGCTTGCGCGGCATGCACTTTTCCCGCGCGGCTTTCCGATGGGAACTCCGAGCGCCGACCGCTGCGGCATTGCGTGACACGCAACCTGCTGCCGGCCGAATGCACGCAGAAGGAAGGCAGAGGCGCCTCGGGAAGGCGGCCCTGTGCACGGATGCCCCGGCTGCGCGGCCGGCCGCAGTCCCGAAGAAGCTCCGTCCGACGGATGAAGAAGCCCGACGCACGGCAGTTTGCAGATGCCCTACGGAGCGTCAGCAAAGCCACCGCGGCGGGAAACAAGCGACCGCCAGACATTGATTTGGATCTGACGATCGAACATCGGTGAGCCGCGTCGGTCCGAGGTTCAGTTTGCCGTGGCCACTCTCATCCTTATCGGATCGGCCAGACGCGCGCGAGCTGCCGTGCAGTCGTCACGTTGCAGATCGCCGGGCGCCGGCCCCTTTTCGACGTCAGGTGCCTGCCGACTGAGAACCGCCGTCTGGAAGCCCGAGTCCACCGTCCTTGCCTGGACTGCGTTGAATAACGACAGCGGCAACAGGACGACGACCATCAAGCAACTCGACAGATTCAACATCAGCCACGGCACTTCCCTGCAAAAGGGAGACCGGGTTTATGCCGACGCACGCTTTGGGTGCGTTGTTGGGGCGACGGGCACCCATGTCCGCGTGCGATTTGATGGCGCTCTGAGCGGCGTGCCCTGCGATCCCAAAGATGTACGGGTTGTCAGTCCAGAAAGCCAACGCCTGGAAATCGCCTCAGTACAGTAGCCTCGCCCAGAATTCTGGTGCCCCGAACCATTCGGGCCTTAAGTCTCATACCTATTCTGGTAGACACGGCAGCTTGGATTCATCGTCCTTTTTTTGTCGCCCTGAAATGTTCCGGTCGTGGCCTACTGTGGATGCACCGGCACTTGGAAAAAACCTATTCATGTGCCACCCTGGAACAATCGCGCGCATGGGAGACAGATACACCTTGCCAGCTGGGATCTGGAACTCCGTGATGTCAGTGAGCCACTTCTCGTTGGGCGCGGCAGCCCGGAAGTCTCGGTTGAGAAGGTTGTCTGGCGCCGGACTGATCTCTCCCAAGTATGAGCCATACCTGCGCCGCTTTGGCTTGGCAATGACCAAGCTCTCTTGTTTCATCAGCCGCTGCACGACCTTCTCCGAGATGCTCGCGCGCTGCCTGGCCAGCGAAGCCTGCAGCCGGCGGTCGCCATAGCAACGGTGGTTGCGCTCGAAGATGTCGGCGAGGGTTCGACGCACCTCGGCGTACTTGTCCGCAGCATTGAGCCGGGCTCGATGGTAGAAGTAGGAACTGCGTGCCAGGCCCACTTCGTCGAGCAGTTCCACGAGGGTGTATGTCTGCCTCAGGGCATCAACCAGCAGCGTCTTCTCCCGATTGGTCAGGAGTTGCTGGTCGATGCCCAGGTCTTTTTTTAGGATTTCATTCGCCTTCTTCAAGAGGTCTTGTTCGAGCTGCAATCGTCGGATGTTGCGTCGCAGGGCGCCGCACACAAAGCGGGCGGCCTGGCCTGCTGCTGCGCCCTTTCACACGCATCGGGAGACGCGGGGTTCGGAAATCGCTGCGGAGCGCACGCAACGCACGAGCGCGCCGCACGAAAAGAAAGCGACTTGAGACGGCTACAACAGCTGGCTCGAGCCATCGAGTGCTTCAGCACGCGATCCCGGCGCGAGCTGGGCTAAGTCATCTGCTGTCACGCAGAACGGCCTCGGCCCCGAGGAGGAAGGCGCTTGAGGCGGAGCCATCCAGCCTGGCCGCTGTCGCTTGTCTTGTCGGACGATACCGCCAGTCTCACTCGCGGGGACTGTGCGCTCCTACAGAGCGCACACGAATGGTGACTAACCTCGGAGGCGAAGACCCGCCGGGGTCCGTCCCACTGATCGCCTGCCATGCCCCTTACCGCTTTTCTTGTCGAAGACAACAAGGTCATCAGAGACAACCTCATTCCCACGATCGAAAGTTTGTCGGCCGCACGCGTCGACGGCACTGCGGAAACGGAAGATGACGCCATCACTTGGCTGATCTCGCACAACGGCCACTGGGACGTTGCAGTGGTCGATCTCTTTCTGCGGGAAGGCTCTGGACTTCGCGTTGTTGACCGGTGCCGGAACCGTCAACCGCATCAGAGGGTGGTGATGCTCACCAACTACGCGACGGAAGAAATGCGCCGCCAGGCGCTGAGCCTCGGCGCCGACGCTGTCTTCGACAAGTCGACAGAGATCGAAGGCCTGTTGGACTACCTGGAAACCCTCAATGGCCTCCGGTAGGCGAGCCGGCCTCCCGTAGGAGCTCCAAAGTCGCTCACCCCACTGGCGTGATCCGAAGAACGAAGGCGACTTCGGTTCACTCGTCCGAGTCGTCGGAACCTCCCAGATGTTCAGCCTCGACAAGACCTGCGGCTTGAAGCACCAGGACGTTGTTGATTTCGTCGAATGCATCGACCCTGAGAGGGAAATCAGCCTTCTTGATCTTGCGTCAAAATCCATTGGCATAGCTTCTGAGGTCTCCTGTCGTCGGCATCGACCACGCGAATTGACGCGTTTCGCCTCTTCTCCCGCCGCGGAAACGGTGGCATGTTGATTCTCTCTCCCAAAGGAGCGGCCATGGCCACCCGCTCGATCGCGTCCCGGTCGCCGGGTTTATCCCTCGTGTCGATCCCAGCTCACCCTCCCGAGAAGAGGCTCCTACGGGGTAAAGTTCGACTCCCCCCAAGACAACGATTTAAAGGACTTAGATGAAGCAAGACCCCGTACGAACCGGGATTCCAGGGCTGGACGAGGTGCTTCTGGGCGGCGTTCAGCGGAACAACAACATCCTGGTCGAAGGCGCGCCCGGTGCCGGGAAGACCACCCTGGGACTCGCCTTCATTCACGCCGGTGCGGCCCTCTACGACGAACCCGGCGTGATCGTCTCCTTCGAGCTCGATCCCGAGAAACTGTTGCGGGACGCCAAAGGGTTCAACTGGGACTTGCAACGGCTCATCGATGAGCGCAAGGTCAAGATCATCCAGACCTCGCCGGCGGTTCTTCTCAATGAATTCCGCTCCGCCGACGGCGCGTTCACCGCAGAGCTGACCTCCATCGGCGCGCGCAGGCTGATGATCGACGGCCTGACGCCGCTTCGCCTCTATGCCGAGGCCCACGACAAGCCGTTTCGCGAGGATGTTCACTTGCTTGTCGAAGGGCTCGCCCGCCTCGGCGTCACGACACTCGTCACTGCGGAACGCGCAGAAACGAAGTTCGAGGCGCATGCCCACGAGCGATTCGTCTTCGACACCATCATCTCGCTGACCCGCAGCGAAGTGCGTCGCCGGGTCCACAGGACCCTGGCGGTCGTCAAGTCGCGCGGCCAGGATTTCATCAGCGGAAGCCATTCGATGCGCATCGAGGCCGGCGAGGGCATTCACGTGTATCGGCGTGCGCAGTCGGGCCCCAAGGTTGACGAGGACCAACCGACCTCGAGTAAACGCGTATCCGTGGGATGCGCCGCGCTGGACGTGATGATGGCCGGCGGGCTTTACGAGGGCTCGGTCACCATGGTCACCGGCATCTCCGGCACCGGCAAAACGGTTCTGGGCGTGCAGTTTCTCACCGCGGCCGTACAGGCCGGGCGGCGGGCGCTGCTGGTGACCTTGGATGAGCATCCGCGCCAACTGATCCGCAACGCGGCAAGCCTGGGCTTCGACCTGGAGGGCCTCGTGCGGCAGGGCTCGCTCTTCATCCACTACGAATCGCCCCTCGAACTGGAATTGGACGTGCACTTCGACCGGGTGACCAAGCTGGTGGAGAAGGAAGGCATCGACTGCGTCGTGTTCGACTCGGCGGCCGTCTACGAGATGGCGAGTCCCGACCAGGCCTCCGACTTTCTCTATGCGCTGGCCGACTTCGTCAAGGGGCGGCTCGCGACGGCGTTCTTCAACTACGAGAGTCCCGAGCTCCTGGGCGTCTCGCAGATCAGCCAGGAGCTCAAGGGGTCGCACCTGGTCGACAACATCATTCTGCTGAGCTACGTGGAAATCTCCACACGCCTGCGCCGTGCGATCGCAGTGCCGAAGGTGCGTGGGAGCAAGAACATCCAGACGACGCGCGAGTACGTGATCGCTGAAGGCGGCATCTCCTTGCTCGACGAATCGGCAGCCGAGGGAGAGGACGCCGCACCCGTGCCGCAGTTGCCCTTCTCTTCCTACTACGGACTGCTGGCCCGCTCGCCGTCGCGCAAGAGTCCGGCGATCGAAGACGCCGTCGCGCATGGCAAGGCGCTGCCGGACTCGCCGGAGCTGCCGCCCGAGACGACGCAGTGAACGACAGCGCCGACGCGAAGAATCGTTCGACAGGCCTGGACTGGGAAGGCTGGCGTCATGCCTTGACGCGTTTCGCCGCGGCGACCGAGCTTTGCGTCAGCGCCTACGACCTGGACTGCGAGAGGCAGGCCGGGCCATTTGCCTCATCGAAGGTCGCGCGCATGCTGGCGACCTCAGGTGTATGGAACGAGGGCCGCCTGGGCGACATGATCGAGCGGGACCTCGCCGCGCATGTCCTCGGGACCGGCGCGCCCGGGAGTGCCAGTGTCGGCGAAGAGCTGCGTCTGCAGGCTGTCCCTTTGTGGGTCGGAGGCCAGGTGCGGGGCGTGATCGTCTACGGGTGGGCGTTCGCCACCTTCGGCACGCCATTGGGATGCGAGCGCATCGCGCGGCAGCTTGGTGTCGATGGCGCACGACTTTGGGCGGAGGTGCGGCTGGAGTCACCCGTTCCCGAATCGCGCATGAAGGTGTACACCGAACTGCTCGAGACCATGATCGAGTCCACGGTCCGCCATGCCGAGGCGGTCGAGCGCCTTCAAGAGCTCAGTCGACTGCGCGAGGTGTTCCTGGCCAGCGTGTCGCACGAGCTTCGAACGCCGTTGTCCGTGCTCGACATGCGAATCGAGATCTTGCTGCGGAGTGCGCTCGCCGATCCGGAGGCCATCAGGGCCTCTCTGGTCAACATGAAGTACCACGTGAAAACAGAGGCGCGGCTGGTCGAGGATCTCATCGAGGCGGCGCGAACCCGCACCGGCCAGTTGCGCATCGATATGCAACCTGCGTCGCTTCGCGACATCCTCAAGGCTGCGGTCTCTGCCGTGGTGCCGCATGCCGAGGCCAAGCAGATTACCGTCGTGATTCCAGAGCTGGACGAACTCGGCCAGCTGCCACTCATGGCCGATCCGCACCGTCTGCAGCAGGTGTTCTGGAATCTTCTGTCCAACGCAGTCAAGTTCACTCCGGCGTCCGGACGCATCGAACTGCAGTTGCATTGCGACGTGCAGACATACACCGTGTCGGTGACGGACACGGGCAGCGGCATCGAAGAGGCGCTGCTTCCTCATGTTTTTACGCCGTTCACGAAGCAACTCAAGGCGAACGCCCAGGGGCTGGGCCTGGGTCTTTCCATCGCCCGCCATATCGTTGAGCGCCACGGCGGGACGATCCGGGTGGAAAGCGCCGGGAATCATGCCGGGGCGACGTTCCACGTCACGCTGCCTGTGAACTTGCCGCCCGCAAACGACGCAGCCGCCTAGCGGGGCGACACGCGCGACGGCATGACGATGATGTGCGTGACCCATGAGATGAACTTCGCGCGCGAGGTGGCAGATCGCGTCTGGTTCATGACAGCGCATCTCCCGGTGGCGCTGATACGCCGCCACCCGCAATCCACGCATGCAAGAACTGCACGACCTCAAGGACGAAGACCTGCGAGTTCTGGCGCAAGGCCGCCGCTGCACTGGCGCAGCTAGTGCCTCAGCTGCGTCGCCAGGACAGCGAGATCAAGTTCAGGGCGCCAAGATCGAGAAGATCGCCTTCCAGCTCGCGCTGGCTGAAGGCTGGAAGTTTGGCGCAAAGACTGAGGCAATAGCACCGAGCAGCGCTGTCGCTTTGAGAGACGCTTGCTGCGGATGAGGCCAGCTTGCTGATGCTGTAGGAAGAGGCGCGTTCCGCATGCAGCGGCTTGCCCACTGAGTTTTCGTAGCTTGTGGCGTATCTCGGTGCAGGGCTACGATCCCCGTTTTGGCTCTGGGGGTGGAACGATGGACGATCCGACACGCAGTCGTACGCGGCGAACGCTTTCCATGTGGCCGCCATCCCGTGTGCCGCGCTTCGCCGCAGTCCTCGCCTTGAGCTGCACGAGCCTGTTGTCGACGGCGCCCGCCATGGCGCAGTCGGGCAATGCCTCCCCGGCTGCCGCGGCCGGCAGCGCCGTGGAGGTGGCTTCGGGGTCCTCGACTTTCGGTGGCGTGGTCGTCGCGCCCGCCCTGGTCGCGACGCCGTGCCACCGCCTGGGCGCATCGGCACCGCCTTTCAGCGTGCGACAGGGCCAGAACCAATTCCCCGCTGAATTGATCGCCGCCGACGAGGACCGCAACGTCTGCGTGTTGCAGGCGCGCGGCCTGAATGCGCCGGCCGCGCAGATGGGACGAACCCGCGACAGCTCGACGTTGGGCAGCGTGCATGCGATGTCCTTGCAGGAGGGCCTGCTGCGCCGCATCGACTTGCACGTTCCGTATCTGGGCAAGGTGGTGGATGGCCTGTACCTCGGGGTGGCACAGCCCCTGGTCGCCCCGCCCGCCCCGTTGCGCGACGGTGTCGGCATCTACAACGAACAGGGGCAGCTGCTCGCGATGGTGGTCATGGAGAGCGCCGACGCCAACGCACTGAGCATGGCGCTCCCGGTCGAATGGATCGGGTACGTGCTCGAGCGCAAGCCGCGCGCGCCGGCGTCGCTTGGCACGACGGCCTGGATGAACCAGGCCCGGATCTTCGATGCCAAGGGGGATGCCGCCGGACTGCTCGAGAACAACCTCCATTGGGCCGAGGCCCAACCCCGCAGTGCGTGGGCCTGGAACAACCTCGGCAATGCGCACATGAGCAGCGGCGGGAAGGACCGGGCCGCCAAGGCCGTCGAGGCCTATCTGAAGGCCGTCGAGCTGGACCCGCAGCTCGCGCCGGCGTGGAACAACCTCGGCAACGTCTACAGCGAAACCCGCCGCACCCCCTTGGCAATCGAGGCCTACCAGACGGCCACCCGTGTCGACCCCGGCTACGGCATTGCCTGGCGAAACCTTGGCGAGCTGTACCGAAAGAACGGGCAGCAGGATCGTGCGATCGATGCGCTCAAGCAGGCTGCCAAGGCGGGCACGGGGGGCGAACGCGCCGTGGCGCTCAATGGCTTGGCATTCATCTACGGCGAGGGGCCGCAGGCGATCCAGGCGCTGCAAGAAGCCGTGACGGCCGAGCCGCGCTTCGGTCTGGGGTGGAAAAACCTAGGCATCGCCTGGGAAAGGGCCGGAGACCGGCAAAGAGCCATCAAGGCCTACGAGATCGCATTGCGGATCGATCCGCGCGACGGCGGCGTCTGGACGCGGCTGGGAGATGCGTACACCTGGACCAAGCAGCCAGATGCGGCCTTGCAGGCCTACCGCGCGGCAACCGCGCTCGAGCCGGGCAACGGCGCGGCCTGGAAGTGGCAGGGCGTGCAGTATCTGCAGCGCAAGGACTACAAGCAAGCCATTCCCGCACTCACCGAGGCGCTCAAGAACGGCGAGTCGAACGCGTTCGTCTACGAGGAACTCGGAAAGGCCTTCCAGGAGAACGGCCAGGCCTCGAAGGCCGAAGAGAGCTTCCTGAAGGCCATCGAACTGGCGCCGCTGAACGCCATGCCGAGCATGCGCCTGAGCGAGCTCTATCGAAAGCTCGGTCGTCCCGACGAAAGCCTCAAGCTCGCGGAAAGCGCAGTGAAGATGGCCCCCACGGACGCCCGGGCGTGGGACCTGCTCGGCACGGTTCGCAGCGGCAAGGGACAGCTCCAAGAAGCCATCCAGGCCTATCAACGCGCAGTGGCGCTCGATCCGCAAATGACCACCGCGTGGATCAATCTTGGGCTGCACCTCAACGCCGCGCAGCAGATTCCGCAGGCCAAGGAAGCCCTGACGCAGGCGCTGCGCATCGACCCGGACAATCGCGCGGCGCTCACCAACATGGGGGTCTCGCACATTCGCAGCGGAGATCCCGCCGCGGCTGTTTCGATCTTCGAGCGCCTCGATGTCGCCAAGCCTTCGGATCCTCTGATCCTTGCCAACCTGTGCGCGGCCTACAAGCGCGCGGGGCGCACGGACGACGCCATCAAGGCCTATGGACGTCTCCATGCACTGGACCGCAATCTGGCAGGCAAGGTGTACGAGCAAGAACTCAAGGGCCTAACTGCCGCGATCCAGTCGTAGGTTTTCTGCAAAGAACATTTTTCTAGGGCTGCATAGAGCGTTGGCTTTGCTCCGAGAGAAGTGCCCGCAAAGAAGACAAGTTGATTCGAACCCTCCATGCCGCCACCCTTCAAAAGGTGACAAAGCCGGACGCATGCAGATGATGCAGCGGTGGGGCCGACCATCTCGACGAGTCGCGCCACTTCAGCTACGACGCCAACTGCAGGCGCTCCGCAACTTCGCGCGCACCGAGGTCCCGCACTCCCGCTAGACTTTCGAGTTGCGCTGCCCGGGGGCGTGCTTTGCCTTGTTCCCAGTGGTAGATCGTTTGCCCGGATACGCCAACCAGTTGCCCATAGCTCGCCGCGGACAGCCCAAGCTTGGCACGATGTGCCGCCAACCTGGTTGCGCTGAATCGGCGCTTTGTGCCTGCTGCCGCTTCAGCGGTTGAATCGGTGGAACGCGCCGGGCCCTTTACAACACGACGCAGTTCCTTCTCAAGCGCACTGACCTGGCGACGCAGCTCGGCAATTGATGTGCGGTGCGCGGCTGAGGCCTTCTTGAGCGTTTCGATCTCCACACGCACTTCTTTGCGAGCGACGCGGGATATCTCGGCTTTGAGGATCGAGACAATATTTGGCATAGACGCATTGTGCCGTTCCGGCTATGGCTGTTTTGGATTGCACATTGAAGCTCCGCGAAGGATGCCTCGTACTCGACACTGAGACGAGAGAAATTATTTCCCCTTGCGCAGCGCCTCTTCTGCGCCGATGCGCGCCACGGACAACGCGCTCATGTCCAACACGACAAGCCAACCCGCGCCTGCCCTGCGCTTGACCCGCAGTCACTGCGACAAGACCGCAATCCCCTTGAACTGGCCCGCCTGCGCCTTCTCTTCCGGCCGCGGATAGCGCTGCGGCGAGAAGCGGTGCAGCAGCTCCGCCTCGCGATCGGTGGCGAGCGCGAGGTTGGCCAGCTTCACATGCCCGAAGCCGCGGATCGTCAGCGGCAATGCCGCGATCTGCGCGGCGAGCGGCTGGTTGGCGGCCGACAGATCGGCAGCCAGTTCATCGAGCCGCTGATCGAACCGGGCGATGAGCGCGCGCTCCATCCGGCGCTCCTGTGTGTAGCCGAACAGGTCCAAGCCCGTGCCGCGCAGCCGCTTGCCGTGCGCAAGCCACTTCATCACCGGCAGCATCCAGGCACCGAGGCGGATCTTGGCGGGCGCCTGGCCGTGCGCGGGGCGCGAGAGCAGCGGCGGGGCCATGTGGAATTCGAGCTTCAGGTCGCCTTCGAACTGGTCCTTGAGCTTCTGCAGGAACGCGCCGTCGGTGTAGAGGCGCGCGACCTCGTACTCGTCCTTGTAGCTCATGAGCTTCAACAGGCTGCGCGCCGCGTTGCGCGTGAAGGGCAGGCGCGCGTCGCCGCCCGGCAGCGCGGACTCGGCCGCCCGCAGTGCGCGGATGCGCTTCTCGAAGCGATCGGCCCATGCGGCGTTCTGGTAGCCGGTGAGATGGCGGCGCGCGTCGGCGAGCAGCGCGTCCAGCGGGCGCTCGTCGGCTTGCTGCGCCTGCGCTTGCAGCGGCGCCGCGCGCAACTGGTCGAGCGCGGCCGGGTCGCCCGCCGCGAGCCGCCCCAGCGAAAACGCCGACTGGTTGGCCGCCACGGCCACGCCGTTGAGTTCGATCGCATGCATCAGCGCCTCCAGGCTCAGCGGCACGAGGCCGCGCTGCCACGCATAGCCGGTCGCGACGATGTTCGCGGCCAGCGTGTCGCCGAGAAATTCTTCGGCCAGGCTCTGCGCGTCAAAGGTCTCCACCTGCTCGTCGCCCGCGACGAAGCGCATCTTCTCCAGCAGCAGATCCACATGCAGATCGGCATCGGGGTTGCGCAGCGACTCGGCCACCGGGATCTCGTGGATGTTCGCGAGCACGCGCGTGCGCCCGTGCCGCACGGTCTGCAGCGCGTCGGGCGAGGCGCCCACCACCACGTCGCACGCGAGGATCGCGTCGGCCTGCTGCGTGTCGATGCGCACCTGGTTCAGCCGCTCGGGCGTGTCGGCCAGGCGCACGAAGCTCAGCACCGAGCCGCCCTTCTGCGCGAAGCCCATGAAGTCGAGCACGCTGGCGGACTTGCCTTCCAGGTGCGCGGCCATCGCGATGACCGCGCCCACCGTCACCACGCCGGTGCCGCCCACGCCGGTCACCAGCAGGTCGTAGGGGCCGGTCCATGTGTGCGGCGCGGGGTGCGCGAGCGCGGCCACGCGGTGCAGGAAAGCATCGCGCCCGGCCGCCAGCGCCCCGCTCTTGCGGCGCAGCTTGCCGCCGGTGACGCCGACGAAGCTCGGGCAGAAGCCCTTGGCGCAGGAGTAGTCCTTGTTGCAGCTGGTCTGGTCGATCTTGCGCTTGCGGCCCATCGGCGTTTCGTGCGGCAGCACGGCCACGCAGTTGCTCTGCACGGTGCAGTCGCCACAGCCTTCGCACACGGCTTCGTTGATGAACAGGCGCTTGGGCGGGTCGGCCAGCTCGCCCTTCTTGCGGCGGCGGCGCTTCTCGGCGGCGCAGGTCTGTTCGTAGATGAGCACGGTCACGCCGGGCATCTCGCGCAGGCGCCGCTGCACCTCGTCGAGCGCGGCGCGATCGTGGAACTCGGTGCCGTGCGGAAAGCGGTTCTTGATGTCATCGTACTTGTCGATGGCATCGCTCACGACCACCACCTTGGTCACGCCTTCGGACTCCACCTGCCGCGCGATCGCGTCCACGCTGATGACGCCGTCGACCGGCTGCCCGCCGGTCATGGCGACGGCGTCGTTGAAGAGGATCTTGTAGGTGAGCGTGGCCTTGGCCGCGACGGCCTGGCGGATCGCGAGGTAGCCCGAGTGGTAGTAGGTGCCGTCGCCCAGGTTCTGGAACACGTGCGGCGTCCTGGTGAACATCGCGTGCGAGATCCAGTCGACGCCCTCGCCGCCCATCTGGATCAGGCCCGCGGTGCTGCGGTCCATCCAGTTGGCCATGAAGTGGCAGCCGATGCCCGCGCGCGCGGTCGAACCTTCGGGCACCTTGGTGCTGGTGTTGTGCGGGCAGCCCGCGCAGAAGTACGGCACGCGCTTGACGCTGTCGCTCGCATTGCCCAGCAGATCGGGCGGCGTGAAGTCGCGCACATGCTGCAGGTGGTCGCCCAGGTCGTGGTTGTCGGGGAAGTGCACGGCCAGCCAGTGCGCGACCAGTTCGATGAGGCGCGACGGGCGCAGCTCGCCGAGCGCGGACACCAGCGGCTGGCCTTCGCGGTCGTGCTTGCCCACGAGCACGGGGCGCGCATCGGGCGGCGCGTTGTAGAAGATGTCGCGCAGCTGCGTCTCGACCACCGCGCCCTTCTCTTCCACCACGAGGATCTCGTCGAGCCCGCGCGCGAACTCCTTCAGGCGCGTCTGCTCGAGCGGAAAGCTCAGCCCCACCTTGTAGAGCCGCACGCCGGCGCGCGCGAGCTGCTCGGGCGAGAGCTCCAGCCGCCGCAGCACCTCCATCAAATCGTGGTGCGCCTTGCCGCAGGTGACGATGCCCACCTTCGCATGCGGGCTCACGATGACGTGGCGGTCGATGCTGTTGCGTTGCGTGAATGCGGCCACGGCGGCGAGCTTGTCTTCCAGCCGCGACTCGATGCGCAGCGACGGCAGGTCGGGCCAGCGGTAGTGCAGGCCGTCAGGCGGCGCGGCGTGGCCGGTGGCCGCGCGCACGGCATCGGCGTCTTCCCAGGCGGCCACGCGCGCGTTCACCGCATCGAGGTCCACGGTGCCCGCGCTCTCGACGATTTCCGACAGCGCCGCCATGCCGACCCACGCGCCCGAATAGCGCGAGAGCTCGTAGCCGTACAGGCCGAACTCCAGGTACTCGGCCACGCTGGCGGGCTGCATCACCGGCATGCGCCATGCCATGAAGGCGTGGTCGCTCTGGTGCGGCATCGACGACGACACGCAGCCGTGGTCGTCGCCCGCCACCACCAGCACGCCGCCATGCGGCGACGAGCCATAGGCGTTGCCGTGCTTGAGCGCATCGCCCGCGCGGTCCACGCCCGGCCCCTTGCCGTACCACATGGCAAACACGCCATCGACGGTGCGCTCGGGGTCGGATTCCACGCGCTGCGTGCCCAGCACCTGCGTGGCGGCAAGTTCCTCGTTCACGGCCGGCACGAAGCGGATGCCGGTTTCCTTGAAGCGCTCGCCCGCCTTCCAGATGGCCTGGTCGACCATGCCGAGAGGCGAGCCGCGGTAGCCGCTCACGAAGCCCTGCGTGTGCAGGCCGCGCGCCGCGTCGCGCTGTTTCTGCATCGCCAGGATGCGGATCAGCGCCTGCGTGCCGGTGATGAAGACCGAGCCGTCATCAGCCCAGAGGTTGTCGGAGAGCTGGTAGTCGGGCCGTCGAAGCGCGGCCGTCTTGTGTGGGGCGTTCATGCCCGGAATTGTTCTGCCGCACCCCGAGTAAGTGTTTCTTCAATACACTGGCGCAGACCCTTGTTTGAAGAAGAATCCTCTCGAAAATCACGATGAACGTCGATTCTGTTTCTCTTGACGAGCATTGCCTCAAGATCCTTTCCGCACTGCAGCACGACGGCCGGCAGACGGTGCAGCAGATTTCAGAGGCCGTCGGGCTCTCGCCCACGCCCTGCTGGAAGCGCATCAAGGACATGGAGGCGGCCGGTGTGATCCGCGGCTACACCGCCATGATCGATCCCGAACTGGTGGGCCTGCATGTCTCGGCCGTGGCCGAGGTGAACCTCGATCGCCACAGCGAGGCGATGGTGCAGCGCTTCGAGGAGGTGGTGGCCGCGAGCCCGCAGATCATCCGCTGCGTGTCGGCCACCGGGCCGGCGGACTACATCCTCCACGTGACGGTGCCCGACATGAAGCACTACGAGCGCTTTCTGCACGAGGTGCTCTTCAGCCTGCCGGGCGTGACGCACGTGCGCTCGAGCATCGTGCTGCGCGAGATCAAGTCGGAGGTGGCGCTGCCGCTCGGGCACCTGATGGGCGCGGCGCCTTCGCGACGCTAAAAGGCGTGTTTCGCTCGGGGACACACCGGGGCCGAGGTGCACAGCTGTTCGACCGTTCTGGTATCGAGCCGGCCAAGGTACAAGCTCGTGCGGGCACAGCCTGGCGTGATAGGGGTCGTGCGGCGACGAAGACCAAGCGTCCAGTCACCTCATCTTGGCGATTCAGGTGCCGAGGATGCACATCTGCGCAGACAACGGTCGCTGTATTCTTCGATCATGAGATGCACCGCCGCACTGGAATGAACAGACCATGACGCCCGATCACCGAGTATTTGTCGCGTTGAAGCGGCCACCCGGATACGAGGACGTGCATGCCGAGTTGGTCGTGGAAGATGCGATGGCCGTGGGAGCTCCTACGCGACGAAGGCACCGCCGTCGTGGGCGTGATTGACCGTCCGGAGGGATACGAACGGTCTTCCGCAACCGAAGTTGCTCGGGGCGCGGTAAAAGAGACTTGGCCCATGTGGTCACTTCTCAAGCCCAGCAAGCCTGCCGGCTGACAGGGCTCCGCCAATTCTGACGGGGCCTCGATCCGTAGAGTGGATGTGACCGCTCGTCGCATCCTGCGGTTTCGTCATCTGCTGGAAGCCCATGATCTAGCTATCGACATGCTGCGCGCCGCGATAGCCCCAGCCTGCCCACACCGCGTTTTCCTTGCCGTGCAACAGATCGCTCACCTGCTCCAGGTCCGCCTCGTCGGCCGCAGTGGTCGACACCGTGTGCACCAGCCCCGAATCCGCGTCCACACCGTGCGCACCTTCATCCGAAGCGCCGCTGGTTACCGTTCTTCGCCTGGGGCATCCCAGGGTCTCGTTCGCCGCTCTCGTTTTTGGTCGAACCGGGCGCCGCAATGATTGGGGCGTCCACGTTTCCGACGAATAACCATCACGTGCATCGGAGCGACGCCGCGCCACGACAGCGGACCGCGGCTTCAGTTGCCGTCTGGCTTCGATGATCGCTCGATCCGCCTCCGAAATTGCCGTGCGACCGGACTGTCCTCCCAGACGACGGCCCTGCCGTCGTCGACGGCTTGGCGTCCGTAGACGATCCATGCATCGCAGACGGTGCCGATGGACTCGACCACCTCGAAGCGATCCGCATGCGCCGTCGCGAAGGAAGTGAAGACGATACCCGCGCTGTAGCGTCCTTCTGTCAGACCGGACTGGACCGCGAGCACCGTCGGCTCGTGAACGATGATCGGCCAGGCGGAAAGGTCGGCATAGCTCTGCGTTGCAGTCTGCACGCCCACCTTGCCAGCGCCCTCCCCGCTTCCCATGGACCGCACGAGCGCCATGGGCTGGCTGGGAGAAATGAAGGCGTCGACCACCACCATGGCCGTGCGATAGGTGCCCGTGATCTCGGCTGCAGCCGGATGCACGGCGCATTGAAGCAGGTAATCCGCCTCCCCGGCGATCAGCGCGCGCGCACCGCTGTGGAAGTCGTCGAACAACACGATGCGACAGGCTTGCGCAATGCCATGCGCGGCCAGGTACTGCTGGAGAACGAAGTGATGGTTGCTGCCCTCATGGCCCAGCGTTGAAAAGATCAGCATGTGTTCGCCTCGGCGGTTGCGCATGACCGGTGACAGTGCCTCGGCCTCGACGGCCACCTGATGGGGATTGCGGCATGCGCGAGCGCCGGCAGAGCCGGAACCAGCGCTTGCTCGAGCGCAACACGAGCGACTCATGCAGACGTCGAGGGCGCACCGATGATCTCATCCTCAAGCCGGCATGTCTCCGTGATGATCAGTTCGTAGAGGGCACGCAGGAACACCGGGCTCACGTCGTGCTCGGCGGCAAAGGCGGCCGCACGCTCCTGCACCACGCCGATGCGATGGGGCTGCATCATCGGTATCGCATGGTCGCGCTTGTGCAGTCCGATCCGGCAACAGCAATCGAGCCTGCGCCTCACGGTCTCGAGCAGCGTTCTGTCCAAGCCGTCGAGTTCGTCGCGCAGCGACCGCAGGATCCGTTGGGCGTCCTCGCCGCTGCCGGCAGCAGCCGGCGCTGCGTCATGGACCGCGGCCGCGGTTTCCTGGCGCCCGCTCGGGCGCCCTTGTTCTGAATTCATGGGGATCTCCTTATTCGAGCTTGATGCCCTGGCTCGCGATGATCTCGGTGAGCGTGGCCGTGTCGGCCTTCACCCGGCGCACCAGCGCCTCGCCCGAGATGCCAGCGGCTTCGTAGCCATGTTGGAAGAGTTTCTGCCGCACCTCGGGCAGGCGAATGACTTCCGAAAGCACCTGGGTCAGGCGCTGCACGATGGGGGCAGGCAGGCTGACGGGCGCGGCCGCGGCGGTCCAGATCTCGAGTTCGAAATCCTTGAGGCCCGCTTCCTGCAGGGTCGGGTAGTCCGGCACGAGTTCGGAACGGCGCGCCGAGGTCACGCCGATTGCGCGCAGCTTTCCGGCCTTGACCTGCTCCTGGGCAAGGCCCGGTGGAAGGAGCGCCAGTTGCAGCTGCCCTCCGACCAGCCCCGTGATGACCTGCGGATTTCCCTGGTAGGGCACATGCACGGCGCCGATGCCTGTGCGGGCCTTGAAAAGCTCCATGCCGAGGTGGCCGATCGTGCCGATGCCAGGCGTGCCATAGCTCCACTTGCTTCCGGCGACGCGCGCTGCCTCGAGGAAGCTGCGGGGATCGGCCTTCGAGACCTCCGACGTTGTGGCGAGTACCAGCGGCGCCGTGCAGATGATGCTCAGCGGCACCAGGTCCTTCTGCGGATCGTAGGAGGTCGCCGGATTGAGGATCTTGGCAATCGTCATGTTGCCGTTGATCAGGATGCCAACCGTGTGTCTGTCGGTGGACTTCGCGACTATGTCCGCGGCGATGTTGCCGCTGGCACCTGGATGGTTCTCGACGATCACAGGCTGGCCCAGCGCCCTCGCCATGGGAGCGGCCAGAACGCGCGCCACGAAATCCGGCGACGAGCCTCCGCCGAAGCCGACGACCAGCCGCAGCGGTCGCGTCGGCCAGTTCAGGTCCGCCGGATGGGCGCCCGGGGCACCCGCCGTGCCGGGAGCGGAGCGATTCGCGCCTGACGATTGCGCGCAGGCGATACCAATACAGGCGAGTGCCCCGAGTAGACACAGCAGACGAGCGGCACGCGCTCGATAAATAAGGAGGGACATGGGCAAGAGCGGATGAGGATTGGAAGCCAAGTCTTGCTTCCACAACGCGCCGAATCAACTCCTGCTCGGTACGCAAAAAGCTCCGTGGGGCATCGAGGCTGCGAAAACCCGCCTTGCCCACGAGCGGGACGAAGCCACGGCTCGTCGCACTTGCTCGCCATGCAAGATCGTCGTCGCGCTGCGCGTACGACGCTTACGTGCGCCGCGGCGGCGAGCCCGGCGGCGAGGTACAGGAATGCTCGACGCCGAATCGCAGGTCGACGACCGCAAGGGGGACCCTCGGCCGCGCCGGCCGCGCTAGTTGTGAAGCCTCAAGAGGTTTCATGATGAATTGAGTCTGGATGGAGGCGCAATGCCGCCAATGCCACTGTGCGGGCGATGCCAGTTGTAGTGGTGCTGCCAGCTTGCCAGTGGATGACGGCAAACCCTTCCACCAATGACTGCCGCCAGGGTCGGCAAGTCATGGGATGCGGTGTCAGTCACCCTGCCAGTGCCGGCGCGCGGCGGCGCCTGAAGATTTCGCACGCGGCCGCGGGCATTTCGCCGCCTGCCTCGCGCGAAGTTCGCTGACAGGGGTCCGATGTCCACTGCAGCGACAGTCCTCGCTCAAAATGGGAATGCCCCACCCACCTGCACTTTTCTCTTTTTCCGAGCTTCCGAGGCCATGCCGTGACCCCTGATGCAGTCCCGCCCCGCCAGCCTGCCGAAAGGGGCGCTGCCGAGGCACGCCCGAGCCTAGGCCTTCAGATCGAATTCCTGGACCACCTTGCGAAGGCGACGCAGCCATTGAGCGATCCGGCCGAGGTGATGCAGCTCACGGCACGCCTCCTGGGAACGCACATGGGTGTGAACCGCTGCGCCTACGCCGAGGTCGATAGCGACGAGGACCATTTCACACTAACCGGCGACTACAGCCGCGGCGTGGATTCCATCGTGGGCCGCTACACCTTCTCGCAGTTCGGCGCCGAGTGCCTGCGCCTGATGCGCGCCAACGAGCCCTATGTAGTCCACGACATCGACACCGACCCGCGCGCCGCAGGCATGGACCTGCAAGCCTACCGGCTCACCGCGATCCAGGCTGTCATCTGCATTCCGCTGCACAAGGACGGCCGCTTCGTCGCGGCCATGGCCGTGCACCAACGCACGCCCCGGCAGTGGAACGCGAGCGACATCGAACTGGTGCAGATGGTCGGCAGCCGGTGTTGGGAGAGCATGCAGCGCACTCGCACGCAACATGCGCTGCAACTCACCAATGAGCACCTGGGTATTGCCCTGGCCGCGGCACAAATGGGCGACTGGAGCTGGAGCTCGGCCACGGACCTGGTGACGCTCTCGCCGCGCGCGGCGGAGCTCTTCGGCGTTTCGGTGGCGCCGATCACCTGGCGCGAGCTGGCACAGCGGATCCACGAGGACGACCGCGAACGCACGGTGCGCGCCGTCGAGGCGAGCGTGGAGAGCGGCGAAACCTACCGCGAGGAATACCGGCTCGCCGGAACGCAGCCGGAGCGCCGGCTGGCGGTGTGGGGCACGCCGCAGACCGACGATGCGGGTCGGGTGACCGGCATCCTGGGCGTGCTGCAGGAATCGTCCGAGCGAAAGCGCATGGAACACGAGCTTCGCGTGCAAGCGCTCGAACTGCAGGAGGCCGATCACCGCAAGGACGAATTCCTCGCGGTGCTGGCGCACGAGCTGCGCAACCCGCTCGCGCCCATTGGCCTGGCGGCGCAATTGCTCAAGCGCGCGCCCGACGCGGCCACCCACCGCACCGCCGAGTTGATCCGCTCGCAGGTGCACCAGATGTCGCGGCTGCTGGACGACCTGCTGGACACCAGCCGCATCAAGAGCGGCCGCCTGAACATGAAGAAGGAGCGTGTGCAGGCGCGCGCGGCGGTCGAGCTCGCCCTGCAGAACGCCGGCCCGCTCCTGCGCAGCCGCAAGCACAAGACGACGGTGCAGGTCGATGAGTACATCGCGCTAGAGGCCGACCCGGTCCGGCTTGCGCAGGTCATCGCCAACCTGCTGACGAATGCGGCGAAGTACACGCCGGTGGGCGGGCTCATCGACATCACCGTATCCGCCGCCGACAGCGATGCCTGCGAATTCGTCGTGAGCGACAACGGCATGGGCCTGAAGCCCGGCTCGCTCGAACGCATCTTCGAGATGTTCTCGCAGGAAGACACGGTGCTGCACCGGCCGGAGGGCGGCCTGGGCATCGGCCTCGCGTTGGCGCGGGCGATCGTCACGGCGCACGGCGGAACCATCGTCGCCGAGAGCGAGGGCCTCGGCAAAGGCAGCCGGTTCGTGGTGCGGCTGCCCAGGGGAAACGCCACGGCTTTGCCCGTTGCAGGCAATGCCCTGCCCCCCGGCGCCGCGACTTCTTCGCTCAGCATCGTGGTGGCCGACGACAACGTGAGCGCGGTCATGCTGCTGGCGGAGCTGCTGCGCATGGAAGGCCACCGCGTGCACGTCGCCACCGACGGCGCGCAGGCGCTGGCCGTGGCGCAAGCGGTGCAGCCGTCGGTGCTGATCCTGGACATCGGCATGCCCAAGCTCACCGGCTACGAAGTGGCGCAAGCGGTGCGACGCACACCGTGGGGGCGGCAGGCCCTTCTGCTCGCGGCCACGGGCTGGGGGCAGGAAGCCGACAAGGAGCGTGCGAGGTCGGCGGGCTTCGACGCCCATTTCATCAAGCCTTTCGATCCCGAGGAACTGCTGGCTGTGATCCAGAAGAAAGGAACGATGCAGGCGGGCGACAGCGGCCACGTTCCAGCGGCTTGAGGAGCTGCGTCCCGCCTGCCCTGCTCCGCCCCACGGCCAGTGCGGCGACAAGACTTTGCACCGGGCCGTGTCTTCCCGCCGAGTACCGTCGCCTGGAAAACCGACGGCAGCGAGGCCAAGGGCACCACGGTACCGATGTTCGAGCCGCGACCTCGCCCTGTGACCAAGTAGGCCATCGCGCTTGCTGAGGCGATGACTCTTACCTTGCATGCCGCGTGCGACTGTCAGGAACGGGAGCCTCGGGGGTCAGTACCGTGTCCTCGACAGCCACAGATTCAACCCCGCTGCTCCAAGAGCATGAGTTGACGGCGCCTACCCAAAGCACGATCCTCGCCTCAAGCGCGGGGCACGTCCAAGGCTACCATTCGCCGAACAATGTCCGCGCACACGCGTTCGTTGGCCGGCATGAAGCGATGGAGCAGGGCACGGGCATTGAGGCTGCTCGATGCAAGAGGCCAATGGGAGCTTCTAGCCGGAAACACCGTCGCATCGAAAGAAGTCCAGTATCCGAATACAGCCATCCGCGCAAGACAATCCTCGGTACGCTTTAGCTCCTCGAGCAGCGGGCTGCCCGGCCGCATGTCCCGGGCGCCCTTTCCCGGATAGAGATACGCGACCAGTGTCCCCTGGTGCGGTGCCGAGATGGCGAATAACGCCCGGGTGCGCGCATGTCCATCGAGCAATTGCAGATAGTGGCGTGAGACGATGCACCCCATGCTGAAGCCGACGATGGCGATCGGCTCCGCCGGGCCAATCCTGTCATCGATGTACGCCTTCAGTTTGCAGGCAAGGTCATGGATGCCTCGACGTCCATCCGCGGGCTTGAGCGCAGGCACCCAGCATTGGTAGCCGGCGTCTCGCAGACAGCGCTCTAGACGCTGGAAGATCCCGCCATCGTCGAAGATGCCATGCACAAGCACCACGTTCATGCTTCATTTTCCTTGGGCGGTTTCAATTTTTTGTCCGACAGCCGGAATGGACTCGGCTCCTCCGTCGACCAAGTCGCATCACTTCTTCGCTGCTGGGAATGTGATCTTGTTCTTCAAGCGCGCGCCCTCCGGGCTGACTGCCAGTACCGCCTGAGTCGCGGCTTGCAGGCTGTCCGTTGTGCCCGAGCCGAAGTGCCATATCCGCCCGTCGCCCTCGTTCTTGACCCAGTACACGGTCTTGCGCAGCGGTCCTCCGTAATCCGGAACCTGCCCATCGGAAAGTTTCCGCACCATCACACCAGGTGCGGCCAGGGCCTCGACACTTTGCGCGAACGCCGCGTCGACATTCTTGGCGCTAGCCCTCTGCGCACGGATCTCGCAGAAGCCGTTGTCGAGCAGGACCAGCACTCTCTGTGAGTAAACGCTGCTGCTGACATCCCAAACTGTTCCCGGCTCACCCTTGAGAAAACTGGCCGCGTTCGGCGGATTTTCCACGTAGCCAGATCCGGCTTTCACCATCGCCGCACGCAAGGTCAGTGGACTGCCATAGTGCTTCAAGCAGGTTTCCTGCCATAGGGAGATGAGTGCACGAGCCTGGGCTTCGGGAGCGAAGCGGGGATCCGGATTCGCAGCCGGTGCGCCTGCATTGGCTCCGATGCTGGCGGGGGCGCCAACATTGGGGGCGCGATTCTTCAGGTTTTGGAGGTACCTGAGTTCGCTGCGCGACATCGCGTTGGCGGGATCCAGTGCGAGGACACGTTCGTGCAACGCCTTGGCGGCATCGAGATTGCCGAGCTCGATCTCGGCATAGGCCATGCCTCGCAACGCACGTGTAGTCTCCGACGTCTTCACCTGCTCTGGGCTGAGCGCTGCGGCTTCCAGTGCCTGCTTGAATCTGTCAAACGATGCGCGCCAGTTCTTCTCCAGCGCATCGATGTTGCCCCGTTCCGAAAGATACTTGGAGTTCTGTGGCGACAGGTGGATGGCCGTCTCGAACGCCTCCTTGGCTTCCGAAATCCGATACAGATCGACCAGCGCGAAGCCCTTCGCGAAGTGCGCAAAGCCCCACCAGGGGCCATGAACCTGCGCCGGCGTGTTCGCGCTTGCGGCTTGCGCCAGGTAGGCAAGCGTTTCGACCAGGGATCGCGAGGAGAACGAGAGGCCACCGCTTTGGCGATAGCGCTTCTCGTACTCTGCGACGGCCTGTTGAGCCAGAGGCAACGCCTGAGCCGGCTTCTTCGCCTGGATCAACTCCAGCGACTGCAGCACCAGCTTCGCGTTGGCATCAACCTCTTCATCGGTCGTGGTGGGCGTTGGCTTGGTCGAAGCCATGCCCTCCGCTGCCGCCTCGCCTTTTCCTTCGGGTTGGCTCGCGCATGCTCCGAGAAGCAGCGACAGAAGAAGTACCGCGGGGATCTTTCCGCTCGTTGCGAGGTCCGACATCGTCAAGGTTCTACGTCTCAAGTCCAGTTGGCCGCCAGCACCGGTGCTAGGCTGGTTTGGTGGTTCGGCGGCAGGATCGTTTGCCCAGCTGCCGGTGGCGCTCCTCGAGAGCACGGCATCCGATGCGAATGAAGATTCCATCCCGCCCTCTCTACATTTCTTGGTTTTCTCGCGAAAAGCGACCCGTCTTGGTCACCGTTCTTTTCTCGCCCCCGCACGCTCGCACCGCACCCGCAACTAAGACGTTGTGGAGCAAGGTGAACTGCGGTTCGTCACGAAAACTTCACCGAAAAATATTCAGCGCGTGTCGAGGGAATTCCGATTTCCCAAGCGAGCTAGGAAAGTAGCCTTGGCCTTTCGGCTCCCACAGCAGCAACCGGCGCTATCTCGGCTGCCCGCAATCCAGCTGCGGCCTGGCAAGAAAAAACATCCGCCCTAACTCTTGCCGATGCGAGCAGCTTCAGACTCGAGGACGAGGTGCTCAATTCGTTCGTCAGGCAGTGCGACCAGAAGATCAATGTGCCGGCGGATCGCATACATTGTCTGAACGAAGGCATCGGAATCCCTTTGCGCATCTGCGGCGCGTGGATCAGGATGCGACCAATGGGCGGTCGCGGGGCGGCCAGGCCAGACGGGGCATGTTTCGCCTGCGGCTTCGTCGCAAAGCGTGACGATCAGGTCCATCGAGGGCGCTGATGCCGAGGCGAATTCGCTCCAGTTTTTGCTGCGCAGCCCCTCTGTGGAAATACCTCCATCCTGAAGCGCCTTCAGGGTACGTGGGTCAGGCTTCCCGTCGGGTGCCGGAGTGCTGCCGGCGGAGTAGGCGTGGAATCGCTCGCCAGCCAGTTGGTTGAGAAGTGCCTCAGCCATGAGGCTTCGGGCGGCGTTGCTGTTGCAGATGAACAGCACATTGGTGGTGTGGGTTGAGGTCATGGCGAGACGAAGTGACGGACCGGCCGATTGACCTCTTCTTGGATTACCTGCGCGTGACACCGCGCTATATTGAGTTCATGCAACGACGAATTGGGGTTGTTTTCGTTTCGAGGCGAAATTCTTTGCGCAGCGTGCTGGCGGAAGCGTCCTTGCGCACTTGGATCAGAAGCATCGGTTCACGATCTTTTCATGCGGGCAACCGGGACATATCGAACGAGTGATCCACCCGGCGGCGGCGGGCGCGCTCCACAGTGCGAGCATCCCTGTGATCAAGACATCCGGCCGTGGTTGGGACGAGCTTGCGCGTACCGGTTCGCTCGCTGTGGATCTGGTGATCACGCTCGATGCTGGCGTGCAGGCTCTCCAGCCGAACTGGCCAGGGCAGCCGGATGCAGCGCTGTGGGCCTACCCGGACGTCGCCGCCGACAAGAAGGCAGAGCAGGTCGGGCACGATGCGCTGCATATCCTGTATTCCCTGAAGCGACGACTGGAACTATTGATCAACCTGCCGCTGCATGGCGCCGACCGGACCGCGTTGCGCGACGATCTGCGAGACATGGCTCACATGCGTTAGATGCGACGGAGTGTGATGAACGCCACCGCACAGCGACGGTGAGACGACCATGCGCGGAGGGAGCTAGACCGATGAGGCAGCAGTAAGCCGCAGCACGGATTCGCCAGCCGCAAGCGCTTCAGAGGCCCGACGGTAGCTCCATAGCGACGCCGCAATCTCGACTGGGTCGTCTTGCGACTCATGGTCCAGGATGACCCAGGCAAAGCCACCGCTATAGGGCACGAATTCGACGCGCAGGCTCAGGACAGCGCTCTTCACGGTGTGGTGCTTATCGCATCGAGACTGGCACGTGCGGCATCTGCAGCAAGGCGCAGGGCATCTCCTCCCGAAAGTGCCGCCCTGCCCGAAAGCTCCAAAGCCCGGTCGCCGAGTCTGCAAACCCACCAGCACGCGCCGTCGCGCATGCCGATTTCCACATCTACCCGGACGTGACGGTAAACGAAGGAATGACGCATCGATCTGAAACTGTGAGCCAGAGCTCGGAGGGTGGCGGTGCTAGACTGAATCCGCTCGCGGCACCGCAGCAAAGCGCGGGATGGAGCACGCGATTCGCGAGGCGGATGGGCATTAGGCCCGCCTGGCGTTACGCCGCCATGACATGCGTCGTTTACCTTCTACAAGGACACCATGAACGCCATCAAAAAAGCTCGTCAGATCATCACCGCCGCTCCGGAAAGCGACGACGCCAAGACGCTTGCACGCCTGGTGCTTGCACTGGAGGCGGAAGCGGACTTCCCTCTTGCAAACCTTTATGGGCTCGAATTGAGCACCTTCGATCTCGCCCTCGACATCCTCAAGGAATGGCGGCTGGATAGGTACTACGCGCGCAAAGGAAAGCTGCTCGACGTGTCCTATCAGGTGAACGTCCAGGCATCGCACTAGGAGCGAGTCGGCGTTCGTAACGTTGGCGTCGCGACATTGCAGATTTTCAGGCGCGGCTGACAGCAACGCACACGCGGGAGCGCGAAGCCGTCGAGAAGGCACACGAAGTGCCCGAAATCGAAGCTCAGCGGCTGAGTCGTTTTCACAACCGGCCAGGGCTTGCAACGGGCGGTCGAAGGCAACGGAATCAAGTCCCGGGATACATCACCCGAACTCGGCAAATCGAAGTATTTTTTCTTTCCGAAAACCCGCGTGGCTTGGTGGCGTGGTCAATTCGCAGGCTGTCTCATCAAGAAGTGACGCGCTGGGCTTTTCTGCGGGGGATGAGTCCGATGCAAGCAGCATTCGAGGGGGAGATCGCTTCCGGATGATCGGGCGGCGGAGAGCGATCAGCTCGTGGCGTTGACCAAATCCTTAAGCGCTTTTCCAGCCGTGAATTTCGGCATCTTGCTCGCTTTGATCGTCAGCGGCTCCCCCGTCGCAGGATTGCGGCCAAGGCGTTCAGCACGGCTCGTCACGCTGAAGGAGCCAAAGCCGATCAGTTGCACAGACTCGTCCCGTGCCAAGGCGTCCGACAAATTCTTGAGTGTCGATTCGAGCGCACGAGTGGCGTCGGCTTTGCTCAGATTCGTATCCGCAGCGATTGCGGCGATCAGTTCGGCCTTGTTCAAAAGAGAGTTTCCTTTCGGTGGAACGGTAAGGGGAAAGCGGTTGCAGCTGCCAAGCTTGCCAGAAACCGGGAAGCCGCACGCGGCGCTGGCCCTGCTTGTTTGCGATGACCGAAGAAATACGGTCTAGCTGAAACCGATGGTGCTTACAGCTACGGCGTGAGGTCGAAGTTCATTGAAAATTCGACGTTCCCACTGCGATCTTCAATCAGGCCATCGACGATGGTGGACGATGCGGCCATGCCTGACCAGCGGCTGGGCGGGGGCTTCGAGAAAGCGCGAAACCGTCGGCGAGTGGAAGCTGCCCCAATCGAGTAGATAGTTCCAGCCCACCAGCGTGCAGATGAGCACGAGACCGTCGGTCACGGTTTTGTATTCGCCTTGCATCGCGTTGCTGGACGCGTCGGCGATCAGCACGACGAATAGCAGATCTGCCACGCCGAGCGAGCCAACGTCTCGCCGCAGCAGAAAGCGGAATATAAGCAGCAGGAACCAATAGACCAGCGTGCCTCGCAGCACCATGTGCCAAGGAGGCATCTCCATGCGAAAAAGCTCTGACAGTGAATCCATTGGGAGCCTTGGCGTTTTTGCGCTTCAACAAGTTGCACACGTTGCATCGCGCACAGGTGGCCGGCTGTAGGTCGGCATCCTTGCCTGATGCGTCTGGCATGCCCGTCGTTCGCATCCTCGGCGGTCCTAGCTCCTTCGTCGAGAACGCCTGAGCGCTATGTGCGCTATCGAACAGTAAATTTTCAGCGCGGATTGCAGACTGGTTCTGACTGCAACGCACCCGGGGGGCGAGATTGACTGACGCCGAGAATCATCTGATCGAACTGCTTCCCGCGAGGGAGCGGCAACGCTTTCTTGCCATTTGCGAACCTGCTCCGTTGATCTTGAGCGAGGTGCTTTGCACGCCCCGAGAGTCCATGGGCTACGCCTATTTCCCCAAGGAAGGCTTCATTTCACTGCTGACGTTGACCGGTGGCAGTCCCGAGCTCGAAGTCGGGATGGTCGGGCGCGAGGGCATGCTTGGCACGCAGATAGTGCTGGGGATGAGCAAGACGCCCTTGCGTGCGGTCGTGCAGGGCGCAGGGACGGCATGGCGCGTGGACGCCAAGGCCCTCCAAAAGGAACTCGAACACAGTCCGGCTTTGCGGCGCGTGTTGAACCGCTACCTCTACGTGCTGATGGCCCAGCTGACAACGTCGGCCGCATGTCTTCGCTTCCACCAGATCGGTCCACGTCTGGCCCGGTGGCTGCTGATGACCCAGGACCGCGCCCATTCCGACAGCTTTCGCGTAACGCATGAATTTCTCGCCTACATGCTTGGCGTGCGACGCGTGGGCGTCACCGTGGCTGCGAATGCTCTGCAGCACAGCGGGCTGATTGCTTATCACCGCGGCGATCTCAAGGTGCTTGATCGCAGCGGCCTGGAAGCGGCAGCATGTGGCTGCTACGCGGCTGATCGGAAGGCATATACCGACGCGCTGGATTGACGGCAGCGGATACTTGCGCTCCCGCTTCGTGCAGCTCGATCCCAAGTAGGCTTCGGCGTGGAGACAGATGGGCGATCGACTGACCAATCTCCTTGGCCTCTAACAGGAACTGCGAGTGACCACGTCAGCCATTTGAGCGTACCCCTTTGGGCACCAGTGTTGCAAATGCATAGAGTTGCTGCGCCTGGGTATCGATGTTCATTCGACAGGCCTCGACGACCAGCGCTTCGACACCGCAGTCTTTCGCCATCTCAGGCAGGGCCGCTACTTTCGGCGCGAAGCGGTGCAGGGCTTCGGCGATCGCGCCTCGCTCGTTGTCATTCACTCCCAGGTTTTCAACAATTTCTGTCCAGTCGCGCTGCACCTTGCCGTCGTTGGCTCGCCAGTGGCAACTGCGCGGGATGATCTCAGGATCGAGGAACATCGGAGCAAAGTCGAAGATGGCTCCACAAGGGGGCGCAGTGAGCTGTCGGATCTTTGCGTGCGGTGGCGCCGCATGCCATTCATTTGCATTACAATTTCTCCTCACCCGCTGTTTGGAGCCGTTGATGACCACTGCCAATGCCTTGGTGCAAACCCGCATCGCCGCAAATGTTCGGGACCGCGCGGTCGAAGTCCTCGACGGATTGGGTCTGACGGTTTCGGACGTCGTTCGGATCGTGCTGACGCGCGTTGCGAATGAAGGTGCGCTTCCTGTCGGCCTGGTCGCCGACACGGATGCTCATGACGCTTGGTTTCGGGCCAAGGTGCAGGAAGCTTTACACGATCCGCGTACTCCCATTCCGCACGATGAAGTGGAAGCCCGTTTCGCAAATCGTCGCGCCGCGGCGCTGCGCAGGAGTGCCAAGGGTGGCGCGTGAGAATTGAATGGTCGCCTGTGGCCCTCGACGACCGGGATCGCATTTTCGACTACTACGACATTGAGCAGGACAGCCCGCGCGCGGCAATCGCAATAGACGAACGCATCGCGCGGCAGATCGAAGTGCTGATCGATCACCCGGAGTTCGGGCGCCCAGGTCGCGTCGACGACACACGAGAACTGGTCATCAGTAAAACGCCCTACGTCGTCGCCTATCGCATCATCGGGGACGCAATCCGAATCCTGCGTGTGTTGCACGGCAAGCAGCTTTGGCCAGACGACATTCAAGAGTAGGTCTGCTTCGCTGCTCGTAGCTGCGCAGCCACCGTCCTCCTGATCGAGTCGACATTGGGATTCGTCTCAGCAGGCGATAGGCCGGCAAGAGAGGCTCGTCGTGCATCAGATGCACGACTGCTCCAGCAGGTGTTGAGGGAAGCCGTTAAAAAGCCTGGGACGTTTGCTGCCACGGCCACGATATTCGCCGCCGTGCCATCCTTCGCACGCAGTGAGCGACCATTTGAAATCAGCTCGCTCGCCAGATGGCGCAGCAGACCGGCGTTTTGTCACGACTTGGCTCGATTCCGCCTCGAAAAAAAGGGTTCGTCCGGACGACGACGTCGCCGGGGCCGATTTTCCAGATACCGCTCCCAGAGGTACAGGCCCGGCATGGCCACCAAGTGGGCAACGGCCGCGAAAAGCCCGGTCGCGAACAACAGGATGGCGACCACCGGGAACGCGGCAACCTCAAGTGCCTTAAGAATAGGTTTCATGATTTTTCTCACCGCAAAGCGTCGGCCGCGGTGCGCTAGTGGTGCACACGACCTTGTCGCATTTGCCCATGCCATTGATCGGACCCTGTCGCGTGCTCGGCAGGGCACCTCGCCAGGGAATCTCGCTTACGTTCGAACTGAAGCGATCCGGCTGGCGGCGATATTGGCTACCGGCCGCCTCCAACAGCGAGTCAGCGCATGCGGGCCAGGAGGCTCAACATGCCTTACTGCCTCGGGGCCTCCAAGGAGCGTTCGAGCCCTCTGTCCTCGAATTGATATCTGCGACTCGGAGATGATTGGCATCCGAGCGAGTTTCAACTTATCCTGGGTGTGCCTCTGTCCCGCAACCGGCTCAGCTCGGAACGCCCTAGCGGCGTGATTCTCAAGACCACTGCTGCCCGTTTGTCCCTGCCCTCGCTGCTGGCGGGTGGCAAGACCGCCTCGACAAACTCCGCGGCGGCAAGAACCACCGTGCAGTGAATATCCATCTCGGACCTGACTGCAAGGGGGAAAGAGGCATCTTCGATGCGCCGAAGGAAATCCATTGGCATGCGCGCACTCCTTTTCATCGCCGCGCACAGGCTGAAGCGGCTTCGGCTGGGGTCAAAATCTCCTCCTCTTCGGTTGTGCCCATCGGCCAACCTTCTGCTGCTTTTCCGAGGCATCGTTTGCGAGCGCGCGTCGAGAGCGTGCTGCTTTCTCTGGCACACGCCCTCGACACGCCGCTCAGGCGACTTGGACGTCGATGCGCCGCGGCTTGGCGTGATCGGCCTTGGGAATCCTCAGCTTCAGCACGCCTTGCGCCAGCTCCGCCGATACCTTCTCCGTGTCGAGTTCCTTGCTCAGCGTGAACACGCGGCGGAACCGCCCGAGCCCCACCTCAGTATGGCTGGTCTTCAGGCCTTCGGGCACCGTCAGATTCGACTCGGCCTCGATGGTCAGTGTCTGCGCCTCGACATGAAGGTTCAGCTTCTCGCGCGAGACGCCGGGCAAGTCCGCGTACAGGGTGATGCCACCCGAGTCCTCCACCACGTCGACAGGCGGCGTCAGCGCTGCGGTGCCGTAACGCGATGCGGGCTGCTTGGATTCGGAGCCGTCAGGCGCGCGGGTCTCGCTGGAGCCTTGGGTCTGGATGTCGTTGTTCATGGCATTCATCTCCTTCATCTCACTGGATCGAAATACGACGCGGCTGGGCCGACGCGCGGCGTCGCGCGGTGATGCGCAGCACGCCGTCGCGCAGCTTGGCGTCGACTGCTTCAGGATCGGCATCGTCGGGCAGCGTGAGCATGCGCCGGAACGCGCCGTCGAAGCGCTCGTTGATGTGCACGGCAGCCTTCGCGTCCGCCTCTGGCAGCATGCGCTTGCGTTCGCCCGCGATGGTCAGCAGGCCGCGCTCGAGATGGACCTCCAGGGTGGCTGGATCGACGCCCGGCGCGAAGGCATAGATCTCCACCGCCTGCGGCGTCGCGCCGACGTTCAGCGCGGGAAAGCCATTGCTGCCAACGCCGCGGATGGTGGGCGCCAGATCGAACGCCTGCTGCATGTCCCGCTGCAGGCGATCCATCTCGGCAAGCATGTCGCGCGGAAAGAAAGACCGGTACATGTTGAAACCTCCAGGTGAAAAGAAAGAAGGAAAGAAGCGGGTAAGGCTCGGCGGGGCCTAGTGCACCCGGGGTCGCGCATCGTCCGCTCGCGTCGGCGCAGCTGCACCGACGCGGCGCCACGCCTTGATCCGCGGCCACAGGTGCCGCCAACGCGGGGGTGGCGATCGGGGATAGTCGAATCTCGCGAGTTCCTCGCGCCCCTTCTGGGTCACGGCCAGCACCTGGGCGGCAGCGGCGGGGCCCGAGAGGCACAGCGGATTCGAGGGCGCGGGGACCAGCGCGATGACGAGCCCGGCGGCCTGCAGGACCCTGACCGCGTCGATGTCCTCGGTGCGATGGAAGGTGACGGGAAGGCGTGAGCCGGCGATCTGCTTGAGCAAGTTCATGGTCATTTCAATACCTCCTTTTTCGGTCGACCAATTTCCGACGGAGGAAAAGATAGGCCGGCCGCCGCGGATTTCAAGAGGGAGATTTCGACGGCCGGGTTCGACCCGCCACCCGCAGGCGGGAGCGGAAACGTGCCCGCTGAGCCGGGTCGAGGTTCCCGATTGCGTACCCCTAGTTCCTGCGCCCTCCTCTGTCGCTGCGAAGCGATCTGCAGGCCAGCGAGATGCGACGCCTCCGTTGTCTTGCCGGCCTGCGCCTCGCTTTATCCAGCGAGCGGCGCCCCAAAGCGGGTCGTCTTCGGATGACAGTGGGGTCACCATTTGCCATTCCTCAACGTGGGAGATCCACATGTCAACTCCCCCACAGCCGCGCACGGACACCCCCGCGGTTGAAGCCGCGCTCAACAAGAGCAGCCAAGCCAAGGACCATCAGGAAAGCCGCTGATGAGCTTGCTGTAGTTCATGCTGTCCTCGACAAGAACGTGCCAACGGAAACGGTGCCCGCCGACGTGCGTCAGGCGGTGCGCCGGACCGACGTACTCGAAAAGAAGCTCAGCAAGTCGGCCGAACTCCTCGATGAAGTCACGGAAACACTCGAGGCCGAAGTGAAGGCTCAAAAGGCTCAGTAAGTCCCGCCCGCATCGTTCAAGCGAATGGACTACAACTTCAGGAGTGCCAGATTCGTATAACGAGCGATTACTTAGTCGGCAGGGTATTCGCCCTGCGTTGAGAAATATTGACCGGACGCTATGGGCGTGTGAACGATGTCTCTCACTACGATTCTTATCGAGGACAGCAAGACCATTCGGGACAACCTGATTCCTGCGCTCGAGTTTTTCTTGGAGGCCGAAGTAGTCGCAGTTGGAGAGACGGTTGACCAAGCGTTGGAGATGCTTTCGGCCAACGAGTGGCGGCTCGCGGTTGTGGATCTTTTTCTCAAGGAAGGGTCTGGCCTGACGGTTCTCCGTGCGGTCGGGAACCGCTCCTCTGAACAACACGTGGTCGTCCTGACGAACTACCCGACACCCGACATGCGGGCGAGGTGCCTCGCACTCGGCGCTGACGTGGTCTTCGACAAGTCGACCGAACTGGAGCTCTTCTTTGAACATTGCCAGCGCTATCGCTGAATGCGCGCCGAGACCTGCTAGATCCGGCTGTGGCGTTTTGCCCCTCTCCACTTGTTGCAAGCGCCGCAATGAACTAACCAGGGTCAGAGGACGGTGGAATTCAACACACTACCCGACTAGGCCTGAAGCAGAGGTGCATCGCCGTGTGACCAACAGCCCGGCACACGCGCTGCAATGGAAGGTTTGGCCAAATGTCTCACCCAATCACGGATCGTGACATAGATCGTGACAAGGGCGCAGGGCAAAGAAAAAGGGTTAGCGGGCATTTACCGGCTAACCCTCGAAGTTGTTGGTAGGACGTACTGGATTCGAACCAGTGACCAACGGATTAAAAGTCCGCTGCTCTACCAACTGAGCTAACGTCCCAGAACCATTTTTTGCTTCTTGCCGACGTTGAATCCGGCAAAGCCAAAGATTATAGCGTGGCGTTGCTCGCGATTTTGTCGAGAACCCAACCTGCCGCACATTGTCCGAAAGTGGCCGTGACGCTCACCACCGAACCATAGCCATGGCAATTGAGCGAACCGTCGCCTTCAATCGCGCAGGACGCATCGGGCGGCGCGACGCTTTCGCGGCTGAAGACGCAGGTCACGCCGATCTTGCGGCCCTCGCGCGGTGCGCCATGATCCTTGCGCAGGCGCTGGCGAAGCTGTGCGAGCAGCGGGTCGTGCGTGACGAGCGAAAGATCGTCGATGTCGACCTTGTGCGCCTGCCGCTTGCCGCCTGCCGCGCCCACCGTGATGAACGCCGCGCGCGAGGCGCGTGCCCATACGGCCATGGTCAGCTTGGCTTTCACCTGGTCGCAGGCGTCGATGACGGCGGTGGCCGGGCCGTTCGCGGCCTGTGCTGCGTCGAGCAGTGCAGTCCAGTTGCCTGGCTCCACGAACTCGTCGAGCGCGAGCACCTTGCAGTCCGGATTGATCTGCGCAATGCGGTCGCGCATGGCCTCGACCTTGGCCTGCCCCACGGTCGCTTCGAGTGCATGGATCTGCCGGTTGATGTTCGACTCCGACACATGGTCCAGATCGACCAGCGTCAGCCGTCCCACCCCACTGCGCGCCAGGGCCTCCACCGCCCACGAACCCACGCCGCCGATGCCGGCGACCAGCACATGGGCGTTGCGGATGCGCGCGGCACCGGCCACGCCGTAGAGCCGCTCAAGGCCGCCGAAGCGGCGCGCAAAATCAGGCGCCGCGGTGTCGGTGACGACATCCGCGGCGACTGGTGTCAACGCTGCAGGAAGGGTGGCGCTCAAGCGGAGGGCTCCGCCGGCACTAGCGCAGGCGCGAGAGACGCTCGCGGCCCGCCTGTGCAGCCTCGGACTGCGGATAGGCCTTGGCGAGGTCTTCCAGCGTACGGCGTGCCGCGCGCGTGTCCTTCAGCTCGATCTGGCAGTTCGCAATCGACAGCACGGCCTCGGGGGCCTTGGCGTGATCGGGCGCGAGCGAGAGCATCGAGCGGAAGTTCGCGATGGCCTCGTTGTAGTTGCGCGTGGCGTATTGCGCATTGCCGAGCCAGAACAGCGCCGAGGCGTTGTAGCCGCTTTGCGGGTAGCGCTTGACGAATTCGGCGAAGGCGGTCTGCGACTGCGCGAACTGGCCGGCACGGAAGATGCCGAGTGCAGCTTCGAAGTCGGCCTTTTCCTTGGGGTCGGCGTTGAACTCGCGGCCGTCGACGGCCACCTTGGACGGCTCGTTCTGCTTGAGCTTGTCGTCGATGGTGGTCTGGCGCGACTGCATTTCGCTCAGCGTGCGCGTGAGCTGCTCGTTCTGACCGGTCATGCGCGCCAGGTCGCCGCGCATCTGCTCGATCTGGTTCTGCAGATCGAGCAGGCTGCGACGCAACTGGCCGTTTTCGTCGGTCAGCCGCTGGTCGGTTTGCTGGCGCATCGCCTCGACGCGCTGGCGCAGGTCGAGGATGGCCTTGCGAGCCTCGTCATCCTCGAACAACGCGGCCTGCGATCCCATCGAGACGCAAAGCAGGGCGGCAGCCAGCGCCGCGCCCCGCAGCAAGGCGCGTGGCATCACCGGGTGTAGCGGATTTCAGCGCGGCGGTTCTGTGCCCACGCCTCTTCACCGCCACCTTGGACGGCCGGCTTTTCCTTGCCGAAGCTCACGGCTTCGATCTGGCTGTCGTTCACGCCCAGGAGGGTCAGTGCACGACGAACGGCTTCGGCGCGTTTCTGGCCGAGGGCCAGGTTGTACTCACGGCCACCGCGCTCATCGGTATGACCTTCGATCGAGATGCGACGCTGCGGAGCGCTCTTCAGGAAGCGGGCGTGGCCGTCGATGATCGACTGGAACTCGGGCTTGACCGTGTAGCTGTCGTAGTCGAAGTACACGATGCGTGCCACGCCGACCGGGCCTTGTGCCGTGGCCGCGCTCTGGTCGGCATTGACCGGCGTCACCGTGCTGGCGCCGCCGCCCGGCTGGGCCGTGGTACCGCGGCCGTCGGTGACGGGCGTTTCGTTGAGCTTCGTGCCCGACGAACAGCCAGCGATGAGGGCCACGATGGCCAGCGAATAAATTGTGCGTTTCAACATTACGAACTCCTCAAATAAACCTAATCATTGCTTTTGAAACGGACCCCAGTCCGGTTCCCTGATGTCTCCCGCCTGTCCCGCCAGTCGTGCCTTTATTTTTCCGTCGAGCGTGGTCGTCATGAGGGCTTCGCGGCCTTGCAGGTGCGTGGCGTAGACGATCAGCTTGCTATTGGGGGCAAAACTCGGGCTCTCGTCGGCGTTGGTGTCCGTGATGGACGCCACATTGCCAGTCGCCAATTCCATTACTTGGAGTTTGAAGGCACCGCCGATGCGCGAGATGTAGGCCAACCACCGGCCATCGCCGCTGACGGACGGAGAAATGTTGTAGGTACCGCTGAAGGTGACGCGGGTCGGGTTGCCGCCGCTGGCACTCATCTTGTAGATCTGGGGAGCACCGCCGCGATCGCTCACGAAATAGATCGTGCTGCCGTCGGCCGAGTACACCGGCTCGGTGTCGATGCTCGCGCTCTGGGTGAGGCGGCGCGGTTCACCGCCGCCGGCCGGGATTGTGTAGAGCTGCGAGCCGCCGTCGCGGCTGAGCGTGACGGCCAGCGAATTGCCGTCCGGTGCCCACGCGGGCGCGCTGTTGGAGCCCTTGAAGTTCGCCAGCAGGCGGCGCTGTCCGCTGGCCACGTTGTGCACGTAGACCACGGGCTTGCGCGATTCGAAGGAGACGTAGGCCAGCTGCTGGCCATTGGACGACCAGCAGGGAGAGATGATCGGCTCGGGGCTGGCGAGCGCAGCCTGTGCGTTCTCGCCGTCGGCATCGGCCACCCACAGCGAGTAGCGGCTGCCGCCCTTGGTGACGTAGGCGATGCGGGTCGAGAAGATGCCCTTCTCGCCGGTCAGCTTTTCATAGACGAAGTCGGCGATGCGGTGCGAAGCAAGGCGCAGGTCGCCCTGCGGCACGGTGTAGCTCTGGCCACCGAGGTCCTGGCCCTTGACCACGTCCCACAGGCGGAACTTCACGTCGAAGCGACCGTCGGCAAGCCGGGTGACACTGCCGACCACCAGCGAGTCGGCGGTGCGCTGGCGCCACAGCGATAGATCGGGGCGGGAGGCCTCGTCCAAGGCCTGGCCCGAGGCGTCGACGCCGCGGAATTGGCCGCTGCGCTCCAGGTCGGCCTGGACGATGTCCGAGATCTTCTGGGGCGATGAATCCTGGCCCTTGAATGGCACCAGCGCGATTGGCAATTGCGTCAACCCCACACCCGACACTTCGACCCGGAACTGGGCCAGTGCAGGAAGCATGGGGGTGGCAGCAAGGGCCGCAATGAGCGTGCGGCGTGCAAATAGCGATGAAGAAGGAGTTGGGATAGGAGCTGACAACGGCTTGTTCATGCGGTTCGGAGAGGTTTTCGGACAAAAAGTTTCTGCCCGACGCAAGGGGCCACATGTTACACACTGGCCCGGCGTCCCCGTCACAAAACGTTTATCCGGCGACGCGGTCCTACACGACTCCTGCGAAAGCCAGCCTCGGGGCGACCCGTAGAATCCGCCGCCATGCAAGCATCCCCTGGCAGCGAGACCGCGCGCCCTCCCCTGATGCGCCGTCTGGCGCGCCTGATGACCTGGTTCGGCAGCTCGCGCAAATGGTGGGCCGTGGGCCTCTGCGGGGCCATGCTGGCGGCGATCACCGAGCCGCTGATGGCGGCCCTCCTGAAGCCGCTGCTCGACCGCGGCTTCACCCGCGGCGAGATGCCGCTGTGGTTCGTGCCCGCTGCCGTATTGCTGCTGTTCGCCGTGCGCGGCATTGCGCAATTCATTTCTCAATATGCCCTGTCGCGCATCGCCAATGAAGGCATGCAGAAGCTGCGACGGGTACTGTTCGAGCGCCTGCTGGGCGCCGAGCTTGCCTTGTTCACGCGCCAGTCGGCGAGCGCCCTGTCGAATACGGTGGTGTACGAGGTGCAGACCGGCGCGATGCTGCTGGTGCAGGCGCTGCTCGGGCTTTCGCGCGACGGCTTCACGCTCATCGCGCTGCTGGGCTATCTGGTCTACCTGAACTGGAAGCTGACGCTGATCGTCACCTTCCTGGTGCCCAGCATCTCCTGGATCATGAAGGTGTTCTCCAAGCGCCTCTACAAGCTCACCCAGCAGGGCCAGCAGGCGACCGACGAGCTGGCCTACGTGGTCGAGGAAAACGTGCTCGCCCACCGTGTCGTGCGGCTGCACGGCGCCGAGCAGGCCCAGGAGCGCCGCTTCGAGCAACTGAGCCAGCGCCTCAATCGCCTGGCCGTGAAGTCCACCATCGCCCAGGCCGCCACCACGCCGCTCACGCAGATGATGGCCTCGCTCGCGCTGTCGATCGTGGTGATGATCGCCCTCTGGCAAAGCGGCAAACAGGGCTTCACCGTGGGCGGATTCGTCGCCTACATCACCGCCATGCTGATGCTGATTGCGCCGATCCGGCGCTTGGCCGAAGTGGCAGGACCGATCACGCGCGGGCTCGCCGCACTCGAACGCGGCCTGATCCTGGTCGACGAGGTCGCGCCCGAATCGCAGGGCAGCTTCGAGATGGCGCACGCCGATGGCCACATCGAGCTGCGCAACGTGCAGGTCAGCTACCGCGGCGACGACGAACAGCGTGCGCTCGACGGCGTGAGCCTGACCATCCAGCCCGGCCAGGTGGTGGCCTTCGTCGGGCCTTCGGGATCGGGCAAGACCACGCTGGTCAACCTGCTGCCGCGCTTCGTGCAGCCCAGCGGCGGGCAGGTGCTGCTCGACGGCCACGACACCAGCGAATGGAAGCTGAAGAGCCTGCGCGCGCAGTTCGCGATGGTGAGCCAGGACGTGGTCATGCTCAACGACACGCTGGCAGCCAACGTGGCGCTGGGCTCGGAGATCGACCGCGCGCGCGTCGACGAATGCCTGGTCGCCGCCAACCTGAGCGCCCACGTCGAGAACCTGCCGCAAGGCATGGACACGGTGCTGGGCCACAACGCCACGCAGCTCTCGGGCGGACAGCGCCAGCGCCTCGCCATCGCGCGCGCTCTCTACAAGAACGCGCCCGTGCTGCTGCTCGACGAAGCCACTTCGGCGCTGGACACCGAATCGGAACGGCTGGTGCAGGACGCCTTGCACCGCCTGATGCAGAACCGCACCACGCTGATCGTGGCGCATCGGCTCTCGACCATCCAGCATGCCGACCGCATCATCGTGATGGAGCAAGGCCGCATTGCGGAGCAAGGCAGCCACGCGCAGCTGATGGCACTGGACGGGCTCTATGCCCGCCTGCAGACGCTGGCAGTGCGCAGCGCGACGCCGGGGCAAGACCCGACGCTCTGAGCCGCGCTCAGAGCAGCACGATGTCGTACTGCCCCTGCCCGATGGCGGGCTCGGACTGCAGCGAAATCGGCTTGCCGATGAAGTCGCTCAACCCCGCGAGATGCTGGCTTTCCTCGTCGAGGAACAGCTCGATCACCTGCGGCGACGACACGATGCGGAACTCGCGCGGCGTGAATTGCCGCGCCTCACGCAGGATCTCGCGCATCACGTCATAAGCCACGCTGCGCGCAGTCTTCACGATGCCCTGTCCGCCGCAGGCCGCGCACGGTTCGCACAGCATGTGGGCCAGCGATTCGCGCGTGCGCTTGCGCGTCATCTCCACGAGCCCGAGTTGCGAGAAGCCGCCCGCGGTGGTCTTGACCCGGTCCCGCGCCAACTGCTTGCGGAATTCCGCCAGCACCTGCTCGCGGTGGTCGTCGCGCCCCATGTCGATGAAGTCGACGATGATGATCCCGCCCAGGTTGCGCAGCCGCAGCTGCCGCGCAATCGCCTGCGCCGCCTCGAGGTTCGTCTTGAAGATCGTGTCGTCGAAATTGCGCGCGCCGACGAAGCCGCCGGTGTTCACGTCCACGGTGGTCAGCGCCTCGGTCTGGTCGACCACGAGGTAGCCCCCCGACTTGAGCTCGACGCGCCGGCCCAGTGCCTTGGCAATCTCCTCGTCCACCGAATACAGGTCGAAGATCGGCCGCTCGCCCTTGTAGTGCTGCAGCTTGCCCGCCGCCTGCGGCATGAATTCGAGGCCGAACTTCAGCAGCACCTCGAACTGCTCGCGCGAGTCGATGCGGATGGTCTGCGTGTCTTCACTGGTCATGTCGCGCAGCACGCGCTGCAGCAGGCTCAGGTCCTGGTGCAGCAGCGACATCGCGGGCAGCTTGCTCGACGCGTCGCGGATGCGCGACCAGGTCTTGCGCAGGTAGCCGATGTCTTCGGCCAGCTCGGCGTCGGACGAATCCTCGCCGTTGGTGCGCAGGATGAAGCCGCCGGTATTGGCCGGCACCACGCCGCCGCTGTCGGCCGCAGCAGCCGCCTCGATCAGCGTCAGCATGCGCGTGCGCAGCGACTCGCGCTGCTCCGAAGGAATCTTCTGCGAGACACCGATGTGGTTGTCCTGCGGCAGGAACACCAGCAGCCGTCCGGCGATGCTGATCTGCGTCGACAACCGTGCACCCTTGGTGCCGATCGGGTCCTTGATCACTTGGACCAGCAGCGACTGGCCTTCGAACACCTGCTTTTCGATCGGCACCATCGGACCGCCGTTGCGATGGTCGCGCTCGGGTGTCGGCGCGCTGGGCCGCGAGCCCGGCGTGAACGGCGCGACGATGTCGGCCACGTGCAGGAAGGCCGTGCGCTCCAGGCCGATGTCGATGAAAGCCGATTGCATGCCCGGCAGCACGCGCGAGACCTTGCCCAGGTAGATGTTGCCGACCAGCCCGCGCTCCAGCGTGCGTTCGACGTGCAGTTCTTGCACCGCGCCGTGCTCGACCAGCGCCACACGGGTCTCTTGAGGGGACCAGTTGATCAGGATGTCTTGCATGGATTTCTCAGGTATTGAAACCGGCGCTGCGAAGCAATTGCGCGGTCTCGAACATCGGGAGTCCCATGATGCCCGAATAGGACCCGCTGATGTGCTCGATGAAGGCGGCCGCCGCGCCCTGGATCGCATAGGCGCCAGCCTTGCCGAGCGGCTCGCCGCTGGCGGCATAGCCAGCGATTTGCTTCTTCGTGATCGTGGCGAAGCGCACGCGCGACACGCTGAGCGCCGCATGGCGGCGGCGGCCGTGCTGCAGCGCCACGGCGGTCAGCACGCGGTGGGTGCTGCCGGACAGGAGCGCGAGCATGCGCTCGGCATCGCGCGCGTCGTCGGGCTTGCCGAGGATGGTGCGGCCGAGCGCGACCGTGGTGTCGGCGCAGAGCACGGGTGCATCGGGCAGGCCGAGGCGCTTGCGGCGTGCGACAGCCGCATCGAGCTTGAGGGCGGTCACGCGCTGCACATACGCCGTCGGCGATTCGTTGGCCAACACGACTTCGAGCGACTCGGCGTCTTCGTCGGGCGTGGCCAGCAGGAGCTCATGGCGAACGCCAAGTTGGCCGAGCAATTGGGCGCGGCGCGGGCTTTGCGACGCGAGGTAGATGAAGTCGGGCAAGTTCAGGGCTCCGTGAGGTTCCAGACCAGTCCATGCGGCAAGCGCGCAGGTCCGAACAGAAAGTGAAGGACGCGCCGGCGGGCGGGAGTCTGGGCGCGAGAAGAAGCGTGCAGCAGCAAGGGGCGCATGGCGAGGGCATCGCTCCGCGCGGCGGTACAGGTTACTTCGCCATGAAGATCGCGCAAGGCTCGCGCCTCCGCGTCGCCGAGCCGGCCCGCACGATGGCTGCCCGGCACGACGCGCAAAGGGCCCGCGTCGACGCCGCAATCGTCCAGATGCACGCGCACGGCGAGCAACGATTCCAGCACGACGACCGCCGGCTGGACATAGGGCTCGCCTTCCTTGATGGAAACCGGCATTGCCGCGTCGGGCGGGCTCGCCGATGCGGGAATCGATGTGTCCTGGTGCAGTGCGACCAGCCAGTTCCGGTCAGCCGTCTTGTCGAACAAGGTGCATTGCACGGCCACGGATGTTTCGTCGAGCAGGCCGGTTTCGATCAGCCGTGTCTTGAGTTGCACCGCCATGTCGCGGCATTGCGGCTGCATCAGCAGGTTGCGGCGGCCTACTGCGCCTTGCAGCCACGGCTCCAGCGACGCTGCAACTTCGTCGAGGTGCCCGGCCTGCAACAGTGCAGGCAGAAGCACATAGCCCGCCTCTTCGAGCAAGGCGACCGGCCCGGTCATTCCCGGTGGTACGGATGGCCTGCGTTGACCGACCAGGCCCGGTACAGCTGCTCGACCAACAGCACCCGTGCCATCGCATGCGGCAGGGTCAGGTCCGAGAGGCGGATCCGCTCATGCGCTGCAGCCTTGAAGGCAGGGTCGAGGCCGTCGGGTCCGCCGATGACAAGGGCCACGTCGTCGCCCTCACCCTGCCAGGCCTGCAGGCGCGCCGCGAGCGCCTTGGTGGTGAGTGCGGTGCCGCGTTCGTCGAGGGCCACGATGCGCATGCCGCGGGCAATGGCGCCCTCGATGCGTTCGCGTTCGGCCGCGTAGAGCGTCTCCAGTGACTTGGAGCCGCGGGGTTCGGTCTTGACGGCGCGCAGCTCGAGCTTGAGCTCGGGCGGGAAGCGCTTGGCGTAGTCGTCCCAGGCAGTCTGCGCCCAATCGGGCATGCGCTGCCCGACGGCGACTACCAGGAGCTTCATGCGCGGCGGGCTGGCGCCTTCTTGGCAGGCGCCTTCTTTGCCGCTGGCTTCTTTGCGGCGGGCTTGCCGATGACCTTGACCGGCGTGCGTGCGGTGGTCGAGGTCTTCTTGGCAGGTGCCTTCTTCGCAGCCGTTTTTCTTGCGGGCGAGCGGCGGGCCTTCTCTTCCCTGGCTTCCTGCTCGGCAGCCTTGACCGCGGTCTTGGCGGCGCTTGCGCGGCGCAGCGAAGGCTCCTTGGCGGCGGGCTTTTTCTTCTTGTCGCCCGCTTCTTCCGTGCTCGACGAGGTGCTGGCGGCAGGCTTGGCGCCGCCGAGCTTGGCGCGCACCGGCTTGTCGCCCCAGATCTCTTCGAGGTGGTAATACTGGCGGATGGCGGGCTGCATGATGTGCGCCACGGCCGCGCCGCAGTCCACGATGATCCATTCGCCGTTGTCCTCGCCCTCGATGCGCGGCTTGCCGAAGCCGGCTTCGCGCACCGCGTCACGCACGCTGGCGGCGAGTGCCTTGGTCTGGCGGTTGGAGGTGCCCGAGGCGACGATCACGCGCTCGAACAGAGGCGACAAATGCTCCGTGTCGAATACCTGGATGTCCTGCGCCTTGACGTCTTCGAGACCATCGATGATGGCTCGCTGGAGTTTCTGGGTGTCTTTCTTGGCGGCGGCTTCAGTGGTCATCAGGCAGAGCGGTAGAGGTGGTGTTGGTCAATATAGCGTGCAACCGTGGGCGGAACCAGCGAGGAAATGTCCACGCCCAGTGCAGCGCGCCGCCGAATCTCGGTGGCGCTGATGTCCATGGCAGGCAGTTCGAGCGCCTCGAAACGCGCGCCGGACGGGAGGTCGGGCAGTGCATTCGGATCAAAACGGGCGGTGTCGGCCGTCGATAGTGCGCGATACGCTACAGAAATAGTAGCGACCGCGAGTATATCCTGCCAGCCGTGCCAGCTCGGCAGGGCTCGCGCCTGGTCGGCGCCCATGACCAGCAGCAGCTCGGCGTCGGGGCACGCCTGCTGCAGTTCATGGAGGGTATCGATGGTGTAAGTGGGGCCGTCGCGCAGCATCTCGCGCGAATCGACAACCACGCCCGGAATGCCACCGAACGCCAACTGCGCCATCGCGAGGCGATCCTTGGCGGGCGTGAGTTCTCGCACCTTGTGCCACGCATGGCCGGTCGGGAAGACATGGAGCGCGGCGAGGCCCAATTGTTCGAGCGCCACCCGAGCGAGCGCAACGTGCGCGTTGTGCGGCGGATCGAAAGCACCGCCGAAGACGCCGATGCGCGGGGCCGTGCCGGAAGAATTCACAACCAGTCGCGCCGCGGAAGAAAGTCGCTGTACAGAGCGGCTTCTGGGCTGCCCGGTTCGGGCTGCTGGCGGTAGGCCCAGCTTGCGAGCGGCGGCATCGACAGCAGGATCGATTCGGTACGTCCGCCCGACTGCAGTCCGAAATGCGTGCCGCGGTCCCACACGAGATTGAACTCGACGTAGCGGCCGCGCCGGTACAGCTGGAATTCACGCTCGCGTTCGTCGTAGTGCGTGTGGCGGCGACGCTCGACCAGCGGCAGGTACGCTGGCAGGAACGCATCGCCGACCGAGCGGATCAGCGAGAAGCCGTTCTCGAAACCGCCCTCGGCGAAATCGTCGAAGAAGATGCCGCCGATGCCACGCTGCTCGTTGCGGTGCTTGAGGAAGAAATACTCATCGCACCAGGTCTTGAAGCGCGGGTACTTGTCGTCGCCGAAGGGCGCGAGCGCATCGCGGCACACGGTGTGGAAGTGCACCGCGTCTTCCTCGAAGCCGTAGCACGGCGTCAAGTCCATGCCGCCGCCGAACCAGCAGACCGGCTCGCCGCCCTCGGGCAGCGCGGCCAGCATGCGCACGTTCATGTGGACGATCGGCACGTACGGATTGCGCGGATGGAACACCAGCGACACGCCCATCGCCTCGAATGGCGCGCCAGCCAATTCAGGCCGGTTCTGCGTGGCCGAAGGTGGCAGCTTGGGTCCGCGCACCTGCGAGAAGCCGCAGCCCGCGCGCTCGAACAGCGCCCCGCCCTCGAGGATGCAGGTCAGGCCATTGCCCTGCAACTGCTCGCCCGGCGCCTTGTGCCAGGCATCGTGCAGGCAAGTGCCGCCGTCGGCCTTCTCGACCGCCGCGATGATCGACTGCTGCAGTCCGCGCAGGTAGCTACCGACTGCCGCGGGGTTCGTCTGCTGCATCAGGCTTGGGGGGCGTTGCGCGCATGCACTGCGCGGAATCCGATGTCCTTGCGGTATTGCGCACCGTCGAAACGCACGCGCGCCGCGACCTCGTAGGCCCGCTGCTGCGCGAGCTTCACGCTGTCGGCCAGCACGGTCACGCAGAGCACGCGGCCGCCGCTGGTCTTGAGTTCGCCGTCCTGCATGGTCGTGCCGGCATGGAACACCACGGCGTCGGGCGCCTCGGGCGGAATGCCGGTGATGCGGTCGCCCTTGCGCGGCGAGAGCGGATAACCGTGCGCCGCCATCACCACGCCGAGCGCGACACGGCGGTCCCACTGCAGCTCGACCTGGTCGAGCGTGCCGTCGGTGGCGTGCCAGAACACTTCGAACAGGTCGGACTTCAGCCGCATCATGATCGGCTGCGTCTCGGGGTCGCCCATGCGGCAGTTGAATTCGAGCGTCTTCGGATGGCCGGCCGCGTCGATCATCAGGCCGGCGTAGAGGAAGCCGGTGTACGGAATACCGTCCTTTTCCATGCCGCGGATGGTCGGCAGGATGATCTCGCGCATCGCACGCGCATGCACCTCGGCCGTGACCACGGGCGCTGGCGAATAGGCGCCCATGCCACCGGTGTTGGGGCCTTCGTCGCCGTCGAGCAGGCGCTTGTGGTCCTGGCTGGTGGCCAGCGCGGTGACGTTCTTGCCGTCGCACAGCACGATGAAGCTGGCTTCTTCACCCTGCAGGAATTCCTCGATGACCACGCGCGCGCCGCCGTCGTTGTGCGACACGCCGAACTTGTTGTCGACCAGCATGAAGTCGACGGCTTCATGCGCTTCTTCGGCCGTCATGGCAACGACCACGCCCTTGCCGGCGGCCAGGCCGTCGGCCTTGACGACAATCGGCGCGCCCTTGGCGTCGATGTACGCGTGTGCCGCGGCGGCATCGGTGAAGGCCTCGTATTCGGCCGTCGGGATCTTGTGGCGCTTCATGAACGCCTTGGAGAACGCCTTGGAGCTCTCCAGCTGCGCGGCCGCCTGCGTCGGGCCGAAGATGCGCAGCCCGTGCGCGCGGAATTCATCGACCACGCCCGCGGCAAGCGGCGCCTCGGGGCCGACCACGGTGAGCGATATCTTTTCCTGGATGGCCCACTCGCGCAGTGCGGCGGGCTCGGTGATGTCGATGCAGTCGTAGCGCTCGTCGCTCACGGTGCCGCCGTTGCCCGGCGCCACATACACGCGGCTCACGCGGCTGGCCTGCGCCAGGCGCCATGCCAAGGCGTGCTCACGGCCCCCTCCCCCAATAACCAGTACCTTCATTCGTGGGCCTTCTTCATTCGCTGTGGATCAATGTTCATTCGTTCGCTCATTCAGAGAGCGAGGCGTTGTGATAGACGGCCTGCACGTCGTCCAGGTCTTCCAGCACGTCGAGCAGCTTCTGCATCTTGGCGGCGTCTTCGCCGGCGACCTCGATCGGGTTCTCGGGGCGCATGGTGACTTCGGCGGCGTCGGGTGCGAGGCCGGCAGCTTCGAGCGCGTTTTTCACGGCTTCGAAGTCGCCGATGGCGGTGATGACCTCGATGGCACCGTCGTCGTCGGTGACGACGTCTTCGGCGCCCGCCTCGAGTGCCACTTCCATCACCTTGTCTTCATTGGTGCCGGGCGCAAAGATGATCTGGCCGCAATGCTTGAACTGGAAGGCCACCGAGCCTTCGGTGCCCATGTTGCCGCCGTGCTTGGAGAAGGCGTGGCGCACTTCGGCCACGGTGCGCACGCGGTTGTCGGTCATGGTGTCCACGATGATCGCGGCGCCGCCGATGCCGTACCCCTCGTAACGAATTTCCTCGTAGTTGACGCCTTCGAGGTTGCCCGTGGCCTTGTCGATGTTGCGCTTGACCGTGTCGATCGGCAGGTTGACCGCCTTGGCTTTTTCGACCGCCAGCCGCAGCCGTGGGTTGGCGCTCAGGTCGCCGCCACCGGCACGGGCGGCCACGGTGATTTCACGGATGGCGCGGGTCCAGAGCTTGCCGCGCTTCTCGTCCTGGCGGCCCTTCCGGTGCTGAATGTTCGCCCATTTGCTGTGTCCGGCCATGGCTTTCTATCTCGCTGTCTTGTGTTTTCAAAGCAAGGTGCGAGTTTACTGTCCGGCGCACACAACGCCCGCCGGCGCCCGGGAATTCGGGCCGGGGCTTTTGGCGATAATCTTTCGATGACGCCATCGCCTACCGTCGGAACCGGGAATCCCGACACCCTCGCGCCCCACGCGCCCCTTCCGCTGTATTACAACAATGAGGTAGAGCACCAGGCATTTCTTCGCCGCATCTTCGACAGCACCGCCGCGGACTACGACCGCATCGAGGCCGTGCTGGCCTTCGGCACCGGCCCCTCGTACCGCCGCGCTGCACTGCAGCAAGCCGGCCTCGCGACTGGCGCAGAGGTGCTCGACGTGGGCATCGGCACCGGCCTCGTGGCGCGCGAGGCGATCAAGATCATCGGCCCCACGGGCAAACTCACCGGCGTCGACCCGAGCGCCGGCATGATGGAACAGGTCAAGCTGCCCGGCGTCGAACTGCTGACGGGCGTGGCCGAAGCGCTTCCCCGCCCCGACGCCAGCTGCGACTTCGTGAGCATGGGCTACGCGATGCGCCACATCAGCGACGTGGCCGCCGCCTTCAGCGAATTCCATCGCGTGCTGCGGCCGGGCGGGCGCGTGATCGTGCTCGAAATCACCAAGCCCGAGGGCCGCATCGCGACGGCGCTGCTCAAGGGCTACATGCGCGCCGTGGTGCCGCTGATCGCCCGCGTGGTCGGCCGCCAGCGCAATACCTCCGAACTGTGGCGCTACTACTGGGACACCATCGAGGCCTGCATTCCGCCCGAACGGGTGATGCAGGCGCTGGGCGATGCGGGCTTCACCGAGGTGCGCCGCTATCCGAGCCTGGGTGTCTTTTCTTCCTACACCGCCCGCAAACCAGAACAGATCGCTAAGGCCGCTTGACAGTGCGAGTTCAGGACGACATCTCTTCCTCCCATCTGCGCGTCGAGCGCCTTTCGCTGGCGGACAGCCTGGCGCTGGCCACGGACGGCAAGGCGCCCTTCGCCGCCCTTGGCTACGGCACGCCGCACAGCGTGGCATGGATGCCGACCGTCAATGCGCGCGTGCTGTCCTCGCACGGCGCCATGGCCGACGTATGGCATGTGACGGGCGCGCACATCGAGTCGGGCACCACCGGCATCGCGCGCTGGCGCACCGACGGGCACTGGCTGCTCGGCGCCATCGACCTCGACGAAGCCACCGAGAAGCAGGGCCTGGCCGAACTCGCGCACCGCGCCTACCGCGATCTCTTCAAGACGCTCGAGCAGGCCGGCACGCCGCACCTGCAGCGCATCTGGAACTACCTGCCGCAGATCAACGCCGACGGCGGCGGGCTCGAGCGCTACCGCCAGTTCAACCTCGGCCGGCAAGAGGCCTTCTTCGAGGCCGGCCGCGCCGCGTTCGAGGGCGCGCCAGCGGCCTGTGCGCTGGGCATTCACCAGGGCATGCTGTCGATCCGCTTTCTTGCGGGGCAGGTGGCGCCGCTGCCCGTCGAGAACCCGCGGCAGGTCTCGGCCTACCGCTACCCCGAAACCTATGGGCCGCGCTCGCCGACCTTCTCGCGCGCGGCGCTCTCGGACATTGGCGACGGCAACATCGCGCTCTTCATCTCAGGCACCGCGAGCATCGTCGGGCACGAAACGCAACATCACGGCAACGTGCAGGAGCAGGCGCGCGAAACGCTGCGCAACCTTGACGCTGTGATCGCCGCCGCCAACGAGCGCGCCACGGCGACCTTCTCGCTGGCCGAGCTCGATTGCGTGGTGTACGTCCGCCATCCTTCGGACACCGAGGCGGTGCGCGGCGTGATCGAAAGCGCGCTGGGCGCCGACGCCCCGATGGCGCGCCACGCGGTGTACCTGGAAGCCGACATCTGCCGCAGCGATCTGCTGGTCGAGATCGAGGCCCATACGGTCGCAGCCGGCCAGTTGCGGGCCTGAGCCGCGGCTCGCTCGACCGACCGACCGGGGCCGACCATTCATTCCGCCATGATGACCCGCGTGCTGCGCATTCTCTGGGCGATTCCGCTCGCGCTGATGCTCTACGCGCTGCTGCTGTTCCTCGGCCTGATCTCGCTGGTCTGGAATTTCGTCGCGATGCTGCTTTATCCGGTGATGCCGGTGGGCCCCGCCCGCACACTGGGGCGCATGACGATCGCCTTTGCCTACCGCATGTTCTGGTGGCTCGCCTCCGTGACCGGCATGATGCGCATCGACGCCGCGTGCCTGGACCCGATGCGCAACGAGCCCGGCGTGATCTTCGTGGCCAACCATCCGACGATGCTCGATGCGCTCTTGCTGGTGGCGCGCCTGCCGCGCAGCGCCTGCATCATGAAGGCGGACCTGCTGCGCAACATCTTCCTCGGCGCCGGCGCACGGCTGGCGCGCTACATCAGCAACGAATCGGCGCGCATGATGGTGCGACTGGCGGTGAATGACCTGCGCAGCGGCGGCCAGCTGGTGATCTTTCCCGAGGGCACGCGCACCGTGACGCCGCCGCTCAACGCGTTTCGCCCCGGTGTGACGCTGATCGCCAAGCTGGCGCAGGCACCGATCCAGACGGTGTTCATCGACACCGATTCGCCTTACCTCAGCAAGGGCTGGCCGCTGTGGCGCGTGCCGCCGCTGCCGATCGTCTTCACCCTGCGGCTGGGCCAGCGCTTCTCGCCGACGTCCGACAGCGACATCCTTCAGGCTGATCTCGAACAATACTTTCGCCAAAACATGGAACAGCGCGCAACCGACGCGTCCCCCGAATGCCAGACGCCTCGCGCACCCACCTTGTCCTGATCCCCAGCTACAACGCGGGCGAACGCCTGTTCTCGACGGTCGAGGGCGCGCGGGCGCAGTGGAACCCGGTGTGGGTGGTGGTCGACGGCAGCGACGACGGCACGGGCGAGCGCCTGCAGCAGATGGCCGCCGGCGATCCGGGCTTGCGCGTGTGGGTGCTGCCGCAGAACCAGGGCAAGGGCGCGGCCGTGCTGCATGGGCTGCGGATGGCGAAGGACGCCGGGTTCACGCATGCGCTGACGATGGATTCCGATGGGCAGCATCCCGCCGACCTGATCCCCTCGTTCATGCAGGCCTCGCTCGCACGGCCCGAAACGATGGTGCTCGGGCGCCCGGTGTTCGACGCCAGTGCGCCGCTGTTGCGGGTGCGCGGGCGGCGCGTGTCGAACGGGTGGACGCAGCTGGAGACGCTGTTCGCGGGAATCGGTGATTCGCTCTACGGCTTTCGCGTGTACCCGGTCGCCGACCTGATCGCGGTGATGGCGCGCCAGCCGTGGATGCGGCGCTTCGACTTCGATACCGAAGCCGTCGTGCGCCTCGCCTGGCGCGGCGTCAAGCCCGTGAACATCGATGCGCCGGTGAAGTACCTGACGGCCGAGGAAGGCGGGGTTTCGCACTTCCGGTACGGGCGCGACAACGTGCTGCTGACTTGGATGCATGCACGGTTGATGGTGGAGTTTGTTTTGCGGCTGCCCGGGTTGCTGTTTCGCAAGCTGCGGGGGGCGCCGCCATTTCAGAAGTAGCGCTTCTTGGGGAGGCGCGCCCGGTATACGGTGCGGCGCGGTCGGCCCCACTGTGCCGGCCCTTCGGGCTCCCCTGCGGTGCTCGCATTTCGCGGGGTCTCGCAGAACTCGCCTTCGGCTCAAACAGCTGCGAGCCCTGATCCGCGAAACGCTGCGCTCCTCGGCGGCACAGAGGGGCCGCCCACACCGCACCATGTCCCGGGCGCTTGTCGTGGGCTGAAGGCCGGGGCCCTCCCCGCTATCTATTCGGCCGCAGCGCCGCCCAGCGCCTTGTAGAGCGTCATCGTCGCGTTGAGTTGGTTCAAGCGGTTGAGAGCCAGCGACACCTCGGCTGAACGGCGCCGGTCCTTGGCATCGAGCACGGGTTGCAACGCGGTGGCCCCGGCGCGGTAGCGCACTTCGGACAAATTCTCCGCGCGCTGCGCCTGCTGCAGCGCCACGACCAGCTTTTCGCTCTCCTCACGCAACTGTGTTCGCGATGACAAGGTGTTCTCCACTTCCGACAGCGCCGTGTAGAGCGACTGGCGGAAGTCGAGCACAGCCTCTTCGTACTGCGCCTGCGAGACGGCCACGGTCAGGCGCGCCGTGTTCCATTGCAGGAAAGGCAGTGCCAGCCCGGCACCCAGCGTGGCGACAGGGTTCTTCAGCAGTTCGCCCAGCGCAGTGCTTGTCGTGCCGAGCGAGCCGGTCAGGTTCAGTGCCGGATAGAAGCCGGTCCGCGTCGCATCGACATTGGCCAGCGCTCCGCGCAGGCGCTGCTCCGCGGCGCGCAAGTCGGGCCGGCGACTTAGCAGGCTCGCGGGCAGGCCGGCGTCGATCACGGGCAGCGCGATGTCCGACAGTTGCGAGGGCTCCTGCGCCGCGGTTTCCGGTGGCAGGTCGAACAGGATCGCCAACGCATTGCGCGCCTCGACGCGCTGTTGCAGCAGTTGCGTGTGTGCCGCTTCCTGGCTGGCCAGGTTCTGACCGGCCTGCGCGACATCGAGCCCCGACACGGCGCCGGCCTTGTACTTGGCACGCACCAACGCAAGGATGCGGCGCGCGTCCTCCATGCCCGCCTCGCTCAGTGCGATCCGCTGGTTGAGGTAACCCACTTGCCAATACAGCCCCGCTGTGGTGCCCACCAGCGAAAGCGCCGTGGCCTGCCGGTCCGACTCGGTGGCTTTCAGCTCCCAGTCGGCCGCATTGCGCTGCGCGGCGAGCCGGCCCCACAGATCGAGTTCGTAGCTCAACGTGATGACCGACGACGAATTCGAGCCGGCCACGCCGCCGCGCTGGAGGTCATAGCTGCGACCGGTGCTGGCCTGCCCCACCACGCTTGGCGTGAGGTTGGTGTTCGCCAGCCCCGCCTGCAACTGCGCACGCTGAACGCGGATGCCGGCCGCGGCGAGGTTGTTGTTGGTGCGCAGCGCGTCGTCGATCAGCGCATCGAGCTGCGGATCGTTGAAGGCATTCCACCAACGGGCCGGGAATGCCGCGGCCGCGCTCGGCGTGCCGGGCTGCGGCTGCTGCCACGCCTCTGGCACTTCCAGCGGCCGTTGCTCGCGCCGCTCGGGCTGGAACAGCGTGCAGCCGCTCAGCGCCAGCGCCGCGGCGAGTGCAACCAGGGCAACGCGCGCGCTACTCACGGGCCAACGCCTCGATCGGATCGAGCCGCGCCGCATTGCGCGCCGGCAGGTAGCCGAACAGCACGCCGATCAGCGACGCGCAAAGAAATGCCGACACCACGGCCCCCATCGAAAAGATCATTTGCCATTGCGTCACGAACAACGAAAACAGAAAGCTGATGCCGTACGACAGCAGCACGCCGATCAACCCGCCCACGAGGCACACGAGCACCGCCTCGGTCAAAAACTGCTGCAGCACGTCGCTCTGCCGCGCGCCCACCGCCATGCGGATGCCGATCTCGCGGGTGCGTTCGGTCACCGACACCAGCATGATGTTCATCACCCCGATGCCGCCCACCACCAGCGAGATCACCGCGATCAGGGACAGCAGCAGCGTGAGCGACTGGCTCGTGCGCTCGGCCGTCTTCACGATGCTGTCCATGTTGAAGGTGAAGAAATCCTTGGTGCCGTGGCGCATCGTGAGCAGCCGCACGATGCTGTCCTCGGCCGCCTTGGTCGGCTGGTCGTCGCGGATGCGCACCGTGATGCCGTCGAAGTGCTGCTGCCCGTAGAGGCGGCTCGCGCCGGTGCTGTAGGGCAGCCAGATGTTGAGTGACTTGTTCTCGCCGAACATGCTCTTCTTTTCCTGCGCCACGCCGATCACGGTGCACGGCAGGTTGCCCACCAGGATGACCTTGCCGACCGGCTCGGTGCCATCGGGAAAGAGCTTGCGCCGCGTGTTCTGGTCGATCACCACCACCTGCGACTGGTGGCGCACATCCTCGGCAGTAAAGGCCGCACCGCTCGCCATCTGGACGTCGCGCACGCGAAAGAAAGCGTCGCTCACGCCGTTCACGTTGCCGTTGACGTCGGCGCTGCGGTAGCGCAGGCGAAGGCTGCGCATGGTGGCGGGCGTCACGCTGTGCACATAGGGCTGCGCCGCGATCGCCTGCAGATCGGGCGGCGTCAGCGTGCGGATGCTCGCGGCCTTGTCGTCGCCGAAATCGCGGCCCGGGTACACGTCCAGCGTGTTGGTGCCGATGGCGCGGATGTCCGAGAGCACGAAACGCTTGGCGCCCTCCCCGATGGCCACGATCGACACCACCGAGGTGATGCCGATGACGATGCCCAGCATCGTGAGCGCGGTGCGCATGCGGTGCGCCATCATCGAGCGCCAGGCCATGCGGAAGGCCTCGGCGAAACGGGCCCAGCCGGTGCTGAAGCGCGCGATGCCGAGCTTGGGCCTGGTCATCGCGGGTGGTTGCGTCGACGCATGGGCGTCGACCGCCTGCGCAGGCGCCGCAACGGTCGGCACATTCGGCCGGTCGCCCACGATCACGCCATCGGCGATCTCGATGATGCGTTCGGTGCAGCTGGCCACCTGCATGTCGTGGGTCACGATGATGATCGTGTGGCCTTGCGCATGGAGTTCCCGCAGGATGCCGATGACTTCCTGGCCGCTTTTGCTGTCGAGCGCGCCGGTCGGCTCGTCGGCCAGGATGACCTGGCCACCGTTCATCAGCGCGCGCGCAATGCTCACCCGCTGCTGCTGACCGCCCGAGAGCTGGCTCGGCCGGTGCTCGGTGCGGTCTTCCAGGCCCAGGCGCGCAAGCAGCTGCCGCGCCCGCGCCTCGCGTGCCGCGCCCTCGGTGCCGGCATACACGGCGGGCACCTCGACGTTGCCTGTGGCTGTCAGGTGCTGCATCAGGTGGTAGCGCTGGAAGATGAAGCCGAAGTGCTCGCGTCGCAGCTGGGCGAGCGCGTCGCTGTCGAGCGTGCCCACGTCCTGGCCCGAGACGGTGTAGGTGCCACTGCTGGGCCGGTCGAGGCAGCCGAGGATGTTCATCAGTGTCGACTTGCCCGAGCCCGAGGCGCCGACGATGGCCAGCATTTCGCCGTTGCCGATGTCCAGGTCGACATCTTTCAGCACCTGCACTTCCTGCTCGCCCGAGGGAAAGCTGCGGCCGATGCCTCGCAGCTTCAGCAGCGGCTCGGTCACTGGCGCTTTCCTCTGCTGCCGCCACCACCGCCTTCGCCGCTGCTCGCCGGGTCGAGCGCCGAGGCATCGCCGGTGATGACGGTGTCGCCCTCCTTCAACCCCTCGAGCACCTGCGCCTGGAAGTTGTTGCTGATGCCCACGCGCACCTGGCGCTTCTCCACGGTCTGGTCGGGCTTGAGCACGCGCACTTCCTGGCGGCCGTCCTTGTCGCGCGCGCCGAGCGCGGTGAGCGGCACGGTCAGCGCCTGCTTGGCCTCGCCGAGCATGATCGCTACCTGCGCCGTCATGTCGACGCGCAGCGTGCGGTCGGGGTTGGGCACGTCGAACAGCGCGTTGAAGAACACCGCGTTGTTGATCTTCTCGGGCGACGGCTGCACCGCGCGCAGCGTGCCGTAATAGCGCTTGTCGGGGTCGCCGAGGATGGTGAAGTACACCGGTTGCCCCGGCTTCACGCGCACCACGTCGGCCTCGGAGACCTGCGCCTTCACCGTCATGGTCGACAGGTCGGCCAGCTTCATCAACGTGGGCACCTGGAAGGCGGCCACCACGGTCTGGCCTTCGAGCGTGCTGATGGAGACCACATCGCCGTCGATGGGCGCGACGATGCGGGTGTACGAGAGGTTGGTCTGCGCGGAGGCCAGGGCCAGCCTCTGCTGGCGGATCTGCGCTTCCAGCGAGACGCCGTCGGCGCGCAGCGCACGCAGTTCGGCGTCGGCGCTTTCCATGTCCTGCTTCGCGGCCGCGTCCTGCGCGAGCATTTCCTGCTGCCGGGTCCAGGTGAGCTGGGCCTGCTTGATCCGCACTTCCTTCGCGAGCTTCTGCGCCTGCAGGTTGTCGAGCTTGGCCTGCTCCTGCGCAAAAGTGTTCTGCGAAATGACGGGGTCGATCTCGGCGAGCCAATCGCCCTTCTTCACGGTCTGGCCCAGCACCACCTTGAGCGACTTGAGCTGGCCGCTGACCTGGGCGCCTACCTCCACCTGCCTGAGCGCCTGCAGCACGCCGGTGGCGAGCACCGCGTTCTCCAGGTCGGTGCGCTGCACGGTGGCGGTGAGGTATTCGGTTTTCTTGGCCGGGCTCAGCCAGAAGAAAGCGATGACGGCCAGGACGACGAGCGCTGCAATACCGAGAGGGACTTTGCGCGATCGCCGCGGTGGGTTGTTTGGCATGCAATGAGGTGAGAGTGAAACACGCGACGGAGGGGGATCGGATCGATCCTAGCCCTGCTTTCTGAAGGCCAGCTAAAGAGGGAGTTCCCTCGAAGGGCTACTTCATGCCATTGTTGTCGTTGGCGCACCATGAAAAAACGGCATGGCTCGCCGCCCCTTCCAGGGCAGCGAGCCACGCCGTTTCGGATGCGAAGAAAGAACTCAGCGCGCGGTGCGGCGGTGCAGGAGCAGCGTGATCAGCAGCAGCGAGAGAACCACGAACGCCACGAACGACCAGTTCGCCAGCGTCAGGCCGAAGAGCGACCAATCGACCTTGGAGCAGTCGCCACCGCCACGGAAGATCAACGGCAGCGCCCGCTTGAGCGGGAAGGTCTCGATCATCCCGTAGAGGTCGCGCCCGCAGGAAACGACTTCGGGCGGATACCACTGCAACCAGCTCTGCGAGGCCGCCGTGTAGGCGCCGCCCACCGCCGACACCAGCGCCAGCACCCCACCCGTCACCTGCAGCGCGCGGTTGCGGAAGATGGCGGCCAGTCCCGTGAAGAGGGCCACCAGCACCAGCGCATACCGCTGCACGATGCACATCGGGCAAGGCTCCAGCCCCACCACGTGCTGCAGGTAGAGCCCGAAGGCCAGCATGAGAACGCAGGCCAGGCAGATCAGCCCGAGCGCGCGGCGCGGCGCGCCGAAGTACCAATCGATCAAGGAGACACCCAATCTTCTTCTACGAACACCCTGGCCTTGCGCGGATTGGCGACGACGGTGTCGCCCTCCTTCAAGCCCAGGTCACGGAACTGTTGCGCAGGGAGTTGCGCCTCGATGATGGTTCCGGAGCCCGGATTATCTGGATTCGATTCGGTGGGCTCAAGTTCCAGCCGCGCGATCGGTCCGACGACGATCGCGCGCGACAGCGTGGCGACGATGCCGGCGGCACCCGACACATAGCGTGTCACATCCAGGTCATGGGGACGAACGTAGGCCATGGCCTTGGCGTCGCGCGCGCCGCTGTGCTCGGGCGAGTCGAGGCGCATGCCGTCGAGCTGCACCTGGCCGTTGTCCGCGCGGCCATGGAACAGGTTCACGTCGCCGAGGAACCCGTAAACGAAAGGACTCGCGGGCTTGTCCCACACATCCTGCGGCGAGCCGACCTGTTCGATCTGCCCCTTGTTGATGACCACCACGCGGTCAGCCACTTCGAGCGCCTCTTCCTGGTCGTGCGTGACGAAGATCGAGGTGACGTGCAGTTCGTCGTGCAGCCGGCGCAACCAGCGGCGCAATTCCTTCCGCACCTTGGCATCGAGCGCGCCGAAGGGCTCGTCGAGCAGCAGCACCTTGGGCTCCACGGCGAGCGCACGAGCGAGCGCGATGCGCTGGCGCTGGCCGCCCGAGAGCTGCGACGGGTAGCGGTCGGCCAGCCAGTCGAGCTGCACCAGCTTGAGCAGGTCGGTCACCTTCGCCTTGATCTGCGCGTCGCTCGGGCGCTCCTTGCGTGGCTTCACGCGCAGGCCGAAGGCGACGTTCTCGAACACGGTCATGTGGCGAAACAGCGCGTAGTGCTGGAACACGAAGCCCACCTGGCGCTCGCGCACATGCACGTCGGTGGTGTCTTCGCCCGAGAACAGGATGCTGCCGGTATCGGCCGTCTCCAGCCCCGCGATGATGCGCAGCAGCGTGGTCTTGCCGCAGCCCGACGGCCCGAGCAGCGCGACGAGTTCGCCCGACTCCACGTCGAGGTTCACGTTGCGCAGCGCGCGGAAGTCGCCGAACTGCTTGCTGATGTTGCGGATTTCGATGCTCATGATTTCTTCTTTCTCTCAGGCGGCCGTGGCTTCCGGGGGACGCTCGGGCGGCAGTTCGGCGATGGCTTTCATTTCGCGCTCGTGGCGCCACTCGATCACCGACTTGATCACCAGCGTGACCAGCGCCAGGATTGCCAGCAGCGAGGCCACGGCGAAGGCGGCCACCGACTGGTATTCGTTGTAGAGCACTTCCACATGCAGCGGCATGGTGTTGGTCTGGCCGCGGATGTGGCCCGACACCACCGACACCGCACCGAACTCGCCCATGGCGCGCGCGTTGCAGAGGATCACGCCGTACAGCAGGCCCCACTTGATGTTGGGCAGCGTCACGCGCCAGAAGGTCTGCCAGCCGGTCGCGCCGAGCACGATGGCGGCCTGCTCCTCGTCGGTGCCCTGCGCCTGCATCAGCGGGATCAGTTCGCGCGCGATGAACGGAAAGGTCACGAACACGGTCGCCAGCACGATGCCGGGCACGGCGAAGATGATCTTGATGTCGTGCTCGGCCAACCACGGGCCAAGCCAGCCCTGTGCACCGAACACCAGCACGTAGATCAGGCCCGCCACCACCGGCGACACTGCGAACGGCAGGTCGATCAGCGTGGTGAGGAAGGCCTTGCCGCGGAATTCGAACTTGGCGATGGCCCAGGCCGCGGCCACGCCGAACACGAGGTTCAGCGGCACCGTGATGGCGGCCGTGATCAGCGTGAGGCGGATGGCGCTCCAGGCGTCGGGTTCCTTCAGCGCCTCCAGGTACGCTGAGACGCCCTTGCGCAACGCCTCGGTCGCCACGGCCGCCAGCGGCAGCACGAGGAACAGGAACATGAACGCGAGCGCAATGCCGATCAGCGTCCAGCGGACCCACGCTGCTTCGGTGGTGCCGGCCTGCGCGCGGCGAATGATTTTGGAAGGTGCGCTCATGTCAGGCCCCTGCCCTGCGGCGTTGCCAGGCTTGCAGGCCATTGATGACCAGCAGCAGCAGGAAGGAAATGACCAGCATCACCAGCGCGACCGCCGTGGCGCCCGCATAGTCGTACTGCTCCAGCTTGCCGATGATGATGAGCGGCGTGATCTCCGAGATCATCGGCATGTTGCCGGCGATGAAGATCACCGAGCCGTACTCGCCGATGGCGCGTGCGAAGGCCATGGCAAAGCCGGTGAGCAGCGCAGGACCGATGGAGGGCAGGATCACCTTGGTGAAGGTCTGCAGCCGCGTCGCGCCGAGCGAGGTGGCGGCTTCTTCGAGTTCCTTCTCGGCGTCTTCCAGCACCGGCTGCACGGTGCGCACCACGAACGGCAGTCCGATGAAGATCAGCGCAATCACGATGCCCGCCGGCGTGAAGGCCAGCTTGATGCCGTGCGGCTCGAGCAGTTGCCCGATCCAGCCGTTGCCCGCGAGCAGTGCCGTGAGCGAAATGCCGGCCACGGCCGTCGGCAGCGCGAACGGCAGGTCGACCAGCGCATCGACGATGCGCTTGCCCGGAAACTTGTAGCGCACCAGCACCCAGGCCACGAGCAGGCCGAACACCGCATTCACGATGGCCGCGAGCAGCGAGGCGCCGAAGGTCAGGCGGTAGGAGGCCATCACGCGCGGCGCGGTCACGGCCACCCAGAACTGGTCCCAGGTCAGCGTGAAGGTCTTGAAGACCAGCGCCGACAGCGGAATCAGCACGATCAGGCTGAGGTAAAGAATCGAGAAGCCGAGCGTGATGTGGAAACCGGGCAGCACGCGCTTGGCGCCGCCTGCTCGGTTGGCACGCGAAAAAGGCGCTCCCGCGGACGGGAGCGCCGAAGAGACTGCGCCGCTCATTTACTTCGCGCCGGGCGTGTAGAGCTTGTCGAACTGACCGCCGTCGTTGAAGTGCACCTTCTGTGCTTCGCCGAGGCTGCCGAACAGTTCCTGCACCGTGAAGAGCTGCAGCGGCTTGAACGTTGCGGCGTACTTCTTCAGCACGGTCTGCGAACGCGGACGCAGCGCATGCTTGGCGGCGATTTCCTGCGCTTCTTCGGAGTAGAGCCAGTCGAGGTAGGCCTTGGCGAGTTCGCCGGTGCCCTTCTTGGCGACGGTGCGCTCGACCACGGCAACCGGGTTCTCGGCCACGATACTGATCGACGGATACACCGAGTCGACCTTGCCGGTGCCGAATTCGCGGTCGATGGAGACCACTTCCGATTCGAAAGTGATCAGCGCATCGCCGATGTTGCGTTGCAGGAAGGCGGTGGTGGCGTCGCGGCCACCGCGCGCCAGCACCGGCGTGTTCTTGAAGAGCTTGCCCACGAACTCGGCGGCCTGCGCATCGGTGCCGCCCTTTTTCTTGATGTAGCCCCAGGCGGCCAGGTAGGCGTAGCGCCCGTTGCCGCCGGTCTTGGGGTTGACGATCACGACCTGGATGCCGGGCTTGACCAGGTCGTCCCAGTCCTTGATGCCCTTGGGATTGCCGTTGCGCACGAGGAACAGCATGGTCGAGGTGGTCGGCGATGCGTTCTCGGGGAATTTCTTGGTCCAGTCCTTGGCGACCACGCCGGCGTTGGCCAGGAAGTCGATGTCGGTCGAGGTGTTCATGGTCACCACGTCGGCATCGAGGCCGTCGGCCACCGAACGCGCCTGCGCGCTGGAACCGCCGTGCGACTGGTCGACCTTCACGTCCTTGCCGGTGGCCTTCTTGTAGTGCGCCACGAATGCTGCGTTGTAGTCCTTGTAGAACTCGCGGGCCACGTCGTACGAGGCGTTGAGCAGCGTCGTCCCTTGGGCGAAGGCGCTGCTGCCGGCGAGTGCGGAGGACGCCAGCGCGAGCACGGCGACGAAGGTCTTGATTCTGGAAGTCATGTGGTTGCCAAGGTTTCTGAAAAATCACGGCCCGCCGACCAGGCGGCGGGCTCGTCGGTCAAGGATTGCAGCAAGGCCAGGCCGAGCGGCCAGTCTCCGTGCCCCGAATCGATGTTGATATGGCCCGCATTCTGCATGCGCACGAATTCGCTGCCCCAGGCCCGCGAATATGCACCCGCCAGGCGGATGGGACAGTAGGGGTCGTTGCTGCTGGCCACCACGATGCTGCGGTACGGCAGCGTGGCGTAGGGCACGGGCGCGAAGTCGGACAGCACCGCACGGCGCTCGGGGTCGGCCGGGGCCACCAGCAGCGCGCCCTGGATGCGGGCGGCGGCCTCGGGCGGCAGGTGCGCGGTGGCGATGCAGCCCAGGCTGTGCGCCGCAATCACCACCGGGCCGGGCGTCTCGAGCACCAGCTTGGCAAGCGCCGGCACCCAGGCGTCGCGCTTGGGCGAGGCCCAGTCGTCCTGCACCACCCGCGCGGCGCCGGGAATGCGCTCTTCCCACAGGCTCTGCCAATGGCCGGGCCCGGAATCCCGCCAGCCCGGCACGATGACGACGCGCGTCTGCATCTGCGAATGCCGCCTGCGCCGCTTACTTGTTGGGCTGCGGCGTGATGCGCAGGTAGGGCTTCACCGCCTTGAAGCCTTTGGGGAAGCGCTCGGCCAGCTCGGCCGGGTCCTGGATGCTGGGGATGATGACCACGTCGTCGCCGTCCTTCCAGTTCACGGGGGTCGCCACCTTGTGGCTGTCGGTGAGCTGCAGCGAATCGATCACGCGAATGATCTCGTCGAAGTTGCGGCCGGTCGATGCCGGGTAGGTGATGGTGGTGCGGACCACCTTTTTCGGATCGATGATGAACACGCTGCGAACGGTGGCCGTGGCCGAGGCGTTCGGGTGGATCAGGTCGTACAGGTCGGCCACCTTGCGGTCGGCGTCCGCAATGATCGGGAAGTTGACGGTGGTGTTCTGCGTTTCGTTGATGTCGCCGATCCACTCCTTGTGCTTGGTGGCCGGGTCGACGCTCAGCGCGATCGGCTTGACGCCGCGCTTGGCGAATTCGCCCGACAGCGCCGCGGTCTTGCCCAGTTCGGTGGTGCACACGGGCGTGAAGTCGGCCGGATGCGAGAAGAACACGACCCACGAATTGCCGGCCCATTCATAGAAGTCGAGAGGGCCTTCGCTGGAGTCCTGGGTGAAATTGGGGGCGGTATCGCCGAGTCGCAGAGTAGCCATGGTCGCTCCTGGATGGATGGGAGCCTTGGATTGTGCGAAGCCCAGCAAGGATGACAAACGAATATCTACTTGTTTGGTTATGTCGCTTTCCGCATAACGGGGTGGGAATTGCAGGGTTCCCCGTCCGGCCTGAGCAAAGGCGCCCCCTCGATGCCCTGCAGGTGCTCGAACAGGAAATCGATCAGCCGCCGCACCGCCGGCACCAGCGCGCGCCGCGGCGGGAACACCATGTGCGCGATGGCCTCCTCCGGGCCCCAATCGCACAGCACCTTCACCAGCCGGCCCGCCTCGACGTCGGCCGCGCACATGTAGCCCGGCAGCATCGTGGCGCCGATGCCGGCGATCGCGGCGATCTGAAGCGTCGCGATGTCGTCCGCCACGTAGCGCGGCGTGTGCGTGTGGACGTAGGCCTTGCCTTTCGGGCCTGAGAGCCGCCATTCGCTGCGGCCCTCGCCGTTGACCGACATCGCCATGGTGTCCAGCCGCGCCAGGTCGGCAGGCGTCTCCACCGGCCCTTGCCGCTCCATCAGCGCCGGGCTGGTCACCAGCACCCCGCGGCCGGTGCCGAGAATCTTGGCCACCAGCGTGGCGCTTTCCTCGACCACGGGCCGCACGCGCAGCGCAATGTCGAAGCCCTCCTCGATCAGGTCCACCGGGCGGTTGATGACCCGCACGTCGACCCGCACCGCCGGATAGCGCTCCATGAAGAGCGGCAGCAGCTGGGCCACCCCGCTGTACGCCATCGTGATCGGAACGCTCAGCCGCACCAGCCCGCTCGGCTCGTTCTGCACCTGCGCCACCGATTCGGCCGCGGCCTGCGCCGCGTCGCGCATGGCGGCGGCGTGCCGCAAGTAGATCTCGCCCGCCGGCGTGAGCGACAGGCGCCGGGTGCTGCGCTGCATCAGCTGCACGCCCAGGCGCTCCTCCAGCTCCGCCACGCGGCGGGAGAGCCGCGACTTGGGAATGCCGAGCGCTCGGCTGGCGGCGGCGAAACCGCCCCGCTCGGCCACTTCGGCGAAGAAAACCATGTCGTTGAGGTCTTGCATGGCGGCGATTGTCCTGCAATCAGGACGATCTATGCAAATTTTGGCTACTTATCAATCAATCGACCCAAAAATAGAATTCTCCCAACGCCGGCCACTTTTGAGCGCCGACACCATCCACACGAAAGTGATTGATATGAAGCTGCTCCACGTTGACTCCAGCATCCTCGGTGCCTATTCGACCTCCCGCCTGCTGACGGCGGAAACCGTCGCCGCCTGGAAGGCTGCGCACCCCGACACCACCGTCGAATACCTCGACCTCGCCGTCGACGCCCCAGGCCACTTCACCGCCGACGCCCTGGCCATCAAGACCGGCCCGCAGGCCGAACCGACCGAAGCCCAGCAACGCGAGAACGCGCTGTCGGAAAAGCTGGTGAGCCAGTTCCTGGCCGCGGACGTGGTCGTCATCGGCGCCCCGCTCTACAACTTCTCGATTCCGACCCAGCTCAAGGCCTGGATCGACCGCCTCGGGCAGGTCGGCCGCACCTTCAAGTACACCGAAACGGGCCCCGTGGGCCTGGCCGGCGGCAAGACCGTGATCGTGGCTTCGAGCCGCGGCGGCGTCTATTCGACCAGCGACTGGGGCCAAGGCGCCGAGCACCAGGAGAGCTACCTGAAGGTGGTCTTCGGCTTCTTCGGCATCACCGACGTGCGCATCGTGCGCGCCGAGGGTGTGGCGATGGGCGACGAGCCCAAGGCGACCGCGCTGGCTGCTGCGCGTTCGGACATCCTGGTGGCAACGGCTGAAGCCGCGAACCAGAAGGATGTTGCACAGGTCGCCTGAGCCTCGGCTTGCGCCAAAAACAAAGCCGCCCCTCGAGGCGGCTTTTTCATGGGCGTCGATCGCCCGTATCTGCGTACCTGTCAGGCAGCCGAATGGGTCTTGACCCAGGCCACGTACTTGTCCATCCAGCCCTGCAGGAATTTCTTCGAGCCTTCGTTGCCGACGTGGCCCTTGTCGTCGAACAGGTCGTCCTTGGTCTGCAGGAACACCTCGGGGGCGCCCATCGTGGGCACGTCGAGATACGCGAGGATGTTGCGCAGGTGCTGCTGCGCGAGCGCGGTGCCGATGGCGCCCACCGAGATGCCGATCACGCCCGCAGGCTTGCCGCCCCATACGCTCTGGCCGTAGGGGCGCGAGGCGTGGTCGATGGCGTTCTTCAGCACGCCGGGAATCGAGCGGTTGTATTCGGGCGTGACGAACAGGAGGCCCTGCGCGGCCGCGATTTCGCTCTTCAGGCGCTTCACCGCGGGGGCCTGGTTGCCGTCGTCGTCCTGGTTGTAGAGCGGCAGGTCGTCGATGCGCACGTGCTCGAAGGTGAAGTCCGACGGCGCGAGGTGGGCCAGCGCGAGCGCGAGCTTCTGGTTGAACGAATCCTTGCGAAGGCTGCCGACAACGACGGCGATCCGGGTCTGGGCCATGAGTGAAACTCCTTGGTGTGAATGAAATGTCTGGAGGGAAGGTCCGAAAGACGAACGCGATTATGCGAATCGCCCATGACCTTTTCTGGAAAAGCTCTTGCGCCAGCGCGCGCGCCGCCAGATGCTGGAGGCCATGACCCAGCCCTCTTCTTCCTCCTCCACCCACTACGACGTCATCGTCGTCGGCCTCGGCGCTCTCGGCGCGGCCACGCTCTATCAACTTTCGCAGCGCGGCGCCCGCGTGCTGGGCATCGACCAGTTTGCGCCGCCGCACGACCAGGGCTCCTCGCACGGCGACTCGCGCATCACGCGCCTGGCCGTCGGCGAAGGCGACGAGTACGTGCCGTTCGTGCAGCGCTCGCACGTGATCTGGCGCGAGCTCGAAGCCCGCACCGGCACGCCGCTGATGACCACCACCGGCGGCCTCGTCCTAGCCCCGCGCGACCGCGTAGCAGAACACCACGGCAAGTCGGATTTCGTGCGCCGCACCATCGCCTGTGCCGAGCGCTTCGGCATCGCGCACGAAGTGCTCGACGCGGCCGGCATCCGCGCGCGCTTTCCGCAGTTCCACCTGCAGGGCGACGAGATCGGCTACCACGAGCGCGACGCCGGCTTCGTACGGCCCGAAGCCGCCATCGGCGCGCAACTCGCGGTGGCTCGTGCCTCGGGCGCCCAGACGCGCACCGGGGAGCGCGTGCAGTCCGTCGAGCCGGTGGGCAACGGCGACACGGTTCGCGTACGCACCAACTCGGCGAGTTTCACTGCCGACCGCGTGGTGATTGCAGCGGGGGCGTGGCTGCCGGAATTCCTCGGCCGGCAGGCCCGCGCCGACTGGCAGGCGAACTTTTCGGTCCATCGGCAGGTGATGCACTGGTTCGACACCGGCAGCGCGGCGGCCGACTTCTCGCCCGGCCGCTTCCCCATCTTCATCTGGATGTTCGGCGACGGGCAGGAGGACTACATGTACGGCTTCCCCTCCTCCGACCCCGCGCAGCCCGCGCTCAAGGTCGCGACCGAGCAGTACGTGGCGGCCACCACGCCCGACACCATCGACCGCACCGTGAGCCCCGAGGAAACCGCCGCGATGTACCGCGACCGTGTCGCCGGCCGCTTCCCGCAGATCGATGGCCGCGCCCTCAAGGCGCGCGCCTGCATGTACACCGTGACGCCCGACCGCCGCTTCGTGATCGATGCGCTCGACGGCCTGCCCCAGGTGCTGATCGCCTCGGCCTGCTCCGGCCACGGCTTCAAGCATTCGGCGGGCCTCGGCGAAGCCATTGCCGAACAGGTTCTGGGCCGCACAAGCACGCACGGCCTCGACCTGCGCCCCTTTGCCCGCCAGCGCCTGCTGGAGAAGGAAACTGCCTAGAGCGGCCCGGCGCGAACGCGGGCATCATCGCTCCCGATCTTTCTGTTTCTGGAGCAATGCGCGATGAGATTCCTGGTGGTGGGTGCCGGTGCACTCGGTGGTTACTTCGGCGGCCGCTTGCTGGAGGTGGGGCGCGATGTGACCTTTCTTCTTCGTCCGCGCCGCGCTGCGCAACTCGCGAAAACCGGGCTCGTGGTGCAGAGCCCTTTCGGCAACCTCGAACTTCCCGCACCGAGGCATGTGCTGGCCGAGAACATCGACGGCCCTTATGACGTGGTCGTCGTCGGCAGCAAGGCCTACGACCTCGAATCGACGATGGATTCGTTCGCGCCCGCTGTGGGCCCGAACACGGTGATCCTCCCGCTCCTCAATGGCATGAAGCACATCGACCAATTGGTCGAACGCTTCGGCAACGAGCGCGTGCTCGGCGGCCTCTGCATGATCTCGGCCACGCTCGACGACGAAGGCCGCGTGCTGCACCTGAACGACATGCATGGCCTGAGCTACGGCGAACGCGCCGGTGGGCGCTCGGCACGCGTCGATGCCATCGCGGCCCAGTTCGCGGGCGCGAAGTTCGACGCCACCGCGAGCGAGACCATCGCTCAGGACATGTGGGAGAAGTGGGTCTTCATCGCCTCGGCGGCGGGCCTCACGAGCTTGATGCGCGCCTCCATCGGCGACATCGTCGCGGCCGGCGGGCAGGACGTGGCGCTCTCGATCTTCGACGAATGCTGCGCCATCGCCGCGCACAACGGCTTTGCGCCGCGCCCCGCGGCCATCCAGCGCGGCCGCGCGGTGGTGACGACGGCCGGCTCGCCGATGACGGCATCGATGTACAAGGACATGGTGCGCGGTGCGGCGGTCGAAGCCGACCACATCGTGGGCGATCTTCTGAGCCGCGCGCCAAAGAACGACTCGCCCGTGCCCACCGTGCTGCGGACCGCCTACGTCCACCTCAAGGCCTACGAGGCCCGGCGCGCCCGCGAGGCTGGTTGATCCTGCCATGGCCGACGCGCTCGCCTTCCTCCACACGGCGCAGCCGCATGTGCAGACCTTCGGGCGCCTGGTGCGCGACCTTGCACCCGATCTCGAGGTGCGCCACCTGGTGATGGAGGAGTTGCTGTCCGACGCGCGCGTCGTGGGCATCGACAACGCGGCGCTGGTCAGGCGCGTGCAGGAGGCCATGCGCGAGGCGGCATCGGACGGTGCCGCGGTGGTCGTGTGCACCTGCTCGACCATCGGCGGCATCGCCGAGAAAACCGCCACCGGCGGCGCTTTCTCGGCCTTGCGCATCGACCGCGCCATGGCCGACCGCGCGGTGCGCACCGGCCCGCGCGTGCTGATCGTCGCCGCCGTCGAAAGCACGCTGGAGCCGACGACGGCGCTGATCCTCTCGGCGGCGACGCAGGCTGGTGTCGGCACGCGGCCGAGCGCGCTGCTCGTCGAAGAGGCATGGGCGCATTTCCAGGCCGGCGATACCGGGCGCTATGTAGAAACGCTGGCCACCGCGATCCGCGGTGCGGTCAGCAGGGCCGATGTGGTCGTGCTGGCGCAGGCTTCGATGGCGCCGGTGACGCCGTTGCTTGCCGACCTGGGGATCGATGTGCTCAGCAGCCCGGGGCTGGGGGTTGCGCATGCGGTGGCGACGCTGCGGGCGTCGGGGACGGCGTGGAGCCTTGGGGCGGCCAATCCGATTTGACCCAGAGTATCTATTCATTAATTAATCCATTTGATTTGAATCCTCCAATGAAGAAGTAGATAATTTATCTATTCACATTGGTATTCAATGGCCACCGCATCCCTGACCACCGTCGCACTTGCATTCGTCCGCACGCAGGGCGTGGCCACGAGCGCCGAAATCCAGGCTCATCTCGGCGTCAGCCAAGCGACCGTCTCTCGAACATTGGCGCCGCTGATCCGCAGCGCGGAAATCCTCAAGGTGGGCGCCGCACGCTCCCAGATGTATGTGGTTCCGCGGCATGTCGAGCGCGTCGGCACCGAAGTGCCGGTCGTCAAGATCGATGCCGCAGGCAACGCCTTGCCATTCGGTCGCATCGTTCCACTGCAGGGCGGCCGTTGCTGGATGGACGAGCAGGAGGGCCGCAGCGCGCTGCACGACGGCCTGCCCTGGTTCCTGTCCGACATGCGTCCCCAGGGGTTCATCGGCCGCGCATTCGCCCAGGGTCACCCCGAGCTGGGACTGCCTCCGAACCCCGAACACTGGAACGACGACGACGTACTTCAGGCCCTCACCCTGTGCGGAGAAGACCTGCCCGGCAATCTGGTCGTCGGCGCGGAATCGTTCCGTCGCTTTCAAGCCATGACCGCGCAACCTGAGCGCGCCGTTGCCGTTGCCGACTACCCGTCCATGGCGGACAGCGCGATGCAAGGCACGCTGCCGGGTTCGTCGGCTGGCGGCGAACAGCCGAAGTTCTGCACGATGCGCGATGGCAGGCAGGTCATCGTCAAGTTTTCGCCGGCCGGCGCATCGCCAGCGGATCGCCGTTCGCGCGACCTGCTCGTCTGCGAGCACCTGGCGCTGTCCACGCTCGCGGAAGCCGGCGTGGCCGCGGCCACGACACGCCTTTTCATCGAGGGCGGTCGCGTATTCCTGGAGGTCGAACGCTTCGACCGTTTGGCACGGGGTCGCATCGGCATGGTGTCGCTGATGGCGTACGACTCCCAGTACATCGGCAAGATCGACAACTGGGCCGCCACAGCCAACCGGATGGCCTCACGCGGTCTCTTGCGCGCCGACGATGCGCAGCGCTTGCGTTTCCTTGAAGCCTTCGGTCGACTTATCGGCAACACCGATCGCCACTACGGCAACATCTCGCTGCTCATCGAAGGCAGCGACTGGCGGCTCGCGCCGGCCTACGACGTGCTTCCCACGCTCTATGCGCCCACCAGTGGCGAATTGCCGCCGCGCGAGCTGTCGGCCACAGGACTGTTGCCGACAGTCGAAACCCTGCAGGAATGGCCTCGCGCCCGGCAACTGGCAGGCGTGTTCTGGCAAGCCGTGGCGGCCGATGACCGTCTCTCTGCGGCGTTCCGTACGCTCGCGCGGCAGAACGCACGGCTCGTTGGCGAGATACCGGGCGACTGAGCCGCAATTACTCCGACTTGAGGACCGTCTCCCCCTTCAGCGCCCCCATGTCCCGCGTATTGAAGCGATGCCGCTTCCACCCCGCCCAGGTGCGCCGGAAGTTCGCAAGCGAGATGCCGTAGTACAGCACCTTGAACATCCGCAGCGCGCCCCACATCGGCGTGCCCTTGTAGATGTCGCCGGCCAGCAGCGACATCAGCGCCTCCTTCACCCGGAACGGATTGCCCGGGTGCATGAACATGTCGCGGATGGTCGGGTTGGTCACGCGGTAGATGAACCACGAGTATTCGCGCGGACCCTTGCGCATCATGGCCTCGAAGCCCTGGCGCGCGGTTGCCAACGCGGCCGGCTGATCGAGCGCAGTGGCCACGAGTTCGGCGCCGTCGAACGCGCTGTGCATCGCCAGGTACACGCCCGAGGAGAACATCGGATCGATGAAGGTGAAGGCGTCGCCCAGCAAGAGGTAGCGGTCGCCCGTCGCGTGCGTACTCGAGTACGAAAAGTTGCCGGTGGCGTGCACCGCGTCGTCGACCAGCGTGGCGTTCTTCAATCGGTCCACCAGCACCGGGCACAGCGCGATGGTGTCGTAGAAGAAATCCTTCAGCGGCTTGTCGCGCGTCTTCAGGTAATACGGCCAGCAGACCGCGCCCACGCTGGTGGTGCCATCGGCCAGCGGAATGAACCAGAACCAGCCGTGCGGGAACCAGCAGATGCTGATGTTGCCTTCCTTCTTGCCCTCCAGCCGTTCGGCGTTCGTGAAGTGGCCGAAGACAGCGGTGCTGTTGTGGTCGGGGTTCTTTTCCTTGCAGCGGAATTTGTTGGCCAGCAACGTGTCGCGCCCGGTGGCATCGACGACGAAGCGGGCACGCCAGCTGCGCTTGGCGCCGTCGTCCATCTCGGCCTTGATGGTCGCGCCGTCGGCGTCGAACGCCACGTCGCGCACCTTGCAGCCTTCAATGGCCTCCGCGCCGCGCGTAGCGGCGTTGCGGAACAGCAGCTCGTCGAGCTCCGAGCGGCGTACCTGCCAGGCGGAATCGAGCGACTTGTCCCAGCCCTCGGCAAATTCGACATAGCTGCGGTGCTCGTGCTCGGGCGAGACGAACTCGATGCCGAACTTGGGCATGCCGATTTTTTCGACCTGGTCGCGCACGCCGAGCCTGTCGAACAGCTCCACGTTCGCCGGCAGCAGCGATTCGCCGATGTGAAAGCGCGGGTGGTGCGCCTTCTCCAGCAGCACCACCTTGCGGCCCTGCTGGGCCAGCAGCGCCGCAGCGGTCGATCCGGCGGGGCCGCCGCCGATCACGATCACATCGCAGGATTCGTTCGCGGTCGAGCCGGGTTCGGTGACTTCAGTCGGGGGAGACATTCAGGCTGTACAACGTTATTTGAGAATGTTGCGCAGCATAACGCCCTCTGCAGGAGCCCTTCACCTCGCTGGCAACGCCGTCGCCTTGGTGTAGTCCGCATCCGGCCCCGAAGGCGGCGTCAACGCCGGATCGGAAGCCCAGTCGGTGGGCGTGGGCGAGAGCTTGTAGCTCAGCGTTCCGCCATCCTTGATCTTGTCCAGCGGCAGCCACGAGCCGGCGTAGGTCGTGCCGTTGAGCTTCATCTCGCTGATGTAGCGCACGTCGTCGAGCAGCGCCTGCCTGTCGGCTTCGATGCGCAGCTTCTTGCCGTTGCCCAGCCAGAGCGTCATGCCCGAGAACTGCGGCGTGGAGACCGCGAGGCCCGGCGCAGAGGGGATCGCCGGATAGAGACCCATCGCGGCCCACACATACCAGCCCGAGGTCGCGCCCATGTCGTCGTTGCCCGGCAGGCCACCCGGTCCGAGCGAGAAGTTCTTCTTCAGGATCACCGGGATGATGTACTGCGCGTGCTTGGCCGAGCCGATCCAGTTGTAGGCCCAGGGGGTCTGGAAGGCCGGTTCGTTGCCGATGTAGTACTTGCTGGAATGTTCGCCATTTTCGCTGCCGTCGCCGTTCAGTTCCTTGCCGGTTGGTTCACGCCCTGCAAACGGATCCGCTGAATCGAGCGAGAACAGCTTGGCGAGCCGGTCGAGAGCACTCGTCTTGCCTCCGAGCTTGTCGATGAGACGAGTCCAGTCATGGGCGAAGGTCCAGATGTAGTTGGTCTCGGACGATTCGTGGAAATCGCCGGGGCCTGCCCACGAGCCGTTGGCGGCCTTGGATTCGAGAGACTTGCTCGCGTCATTGAAGATGTTCTGCCAGTTGCCCGCCCTCTTGAACACCTTCTGGATGACGCTTTGGTCCGCCGCGCGGGTGTCGGGCAGTGCATCGAGAAACGCGCCGATCGAACGGTCCGTGGTGATGGCCTCAAGCGTCGTCGACGACGGATGCTCATAGCCCCTACCGGACGGAATCCACCCCAGGCTCAGGTAGTCGGCACGGCTGTCGATGTTGACCGGCTTGCCGATCGCATGGATGTTGTTGCATTGACTGTCGGCATCGCCCGCCGACTGCAGCATGTACTTGCGTGCGTTCGCCAGATCGAATTTCTTCGCCCCGAACAGGTAGGAGCCCGCGACGACCGTCGGCGCATGGTCGCCGTTCATCGGGACCGTGTCCTCGCTGCCATCCACCCAGTGCGGGAAGGCGCCGCACTGCTGCGCATCGGCCACCAGCGACTGCATCATCTCGCTGGCTTCGTCGGGCGCGATCAGTGCCAGCATCTGGGCCTGGCTGCGGTAGGTGTCCCACATCGAGAAGCCTGAGTAGTGGGTCTTGTAGCCGGCGTCCTTGCCATCAACCTTGAACTTGTAGTTGGCGACGTTCTCGGTGTCCCGCTTGGGCAGCTCATCGCTCGACTGCTTGATGTCCACCTGCTTCATGCTGCGGTAGTCGCCATTGACGTCGCTGTAGACGGTCGGACCGCTGTAGACGCGGTACAGGGCCGTGTAGAACTTCGAGAGCTGGGTGATGGCATCGGCCCTCTTCCCGACATCGAGCTTGTCGATCTCGCCCGGCTTTGCGAGATCGAGCTGGGCCACATTCAGCCGACTGTCCCAGGTCTTCTCCGCCGCCGTCTTCAGGGTGTCGAAAGACCAACCCGCATTTTCGGCTTGGAGGTTCTCCCGGGCATTGGCAACGCTGACCGAAGAGATCCCGACCTTCATCTGTACCGTGAGATCCGTGGTGGCCAGATCGAACTGCAGCAGCGCCGACTTGCCATCGACCCTGGAGCTGGGTTTGAGCGGCTTGTCGAAGGTCGCGTAGAAGTAAACCGGCTGCTTCCACGTTCCGCCGCAGAACTCGTGCGCGATCGCATTGCCGGAAACGGACTTGCCATCCGCGCTCAGCTGGGTGTCCGTCAGCTGAGGATAGGAGATGCCATCCTGGTTGCGGTTGTTGCGAGAGGCATCGATGACAAGGAAGGCCTTGTCCTTGTCCGCATAGCTGAACTTCGCCATGCCGGTGCGTGTCGTCGCGCTCAGCTCGCTCGTGATGCCGTTGTCGAACTTCACCTTGTAGTAGCCAGGCGTGGCCGACTGGTTCGACTTTTCGTAGGGGACGCCGCCGTTTCCGGGAATCTGGCCCTCCGTGTACGGCAGGATGGCCACGGCCCCTTGCCCTCTGCAGCCAGGCCCGTTGAGATGGGTCATGCTGAAGTAGCGGATTCTTGTGTCTGCATAGTAGTAGCCGCCCGAGCCCTCGTTGTACGGCCGTCCGCTTCCCGTTGTGTCCGGTCCGAAACTGACCATGCCGAAGGGCGTCTGAGCACCCGGGTTGACGTTGCCGGAATGGCCGCTCCCGGTGTCGGACATCATCGTTCCGACAAACAAATTGACGTACTTCGTCAGCGACGGAATATCGACCCGTTGCTCCGGCACCGGTACGGGGTCCGTCGTGCCGACGTTCGATGGGGTTGTTGTGCCGGTGGTCGCTGTGTCTGTCGCCGCCGGCACCGGGAACGAGAAGTCCCCCGAACTGCCGCCGCATCCCACCAACACGGACGCGACGACCAACGCCGTCACGACGCCCTTGCTTGCATTTTTCTTTTCCACGTTCTCTCCCTTGCTGCTTGCACATCGCCCACGGTCGGGGCGCCAAACGGCCGCAGTTTATGTACGACCCTCGTGCAAGTGCGCTTGTGATTTCCCGAACGAAACACGGCGTTGGCAGAGCAACAAGCCGGCGATCTGAGCAAGGTCTGCTAAGTCGCAGCGGCCGGTTCGCGGCACACTGGCGGCCATGAAAACCCGGCGTGCCGAGCAGGACTACAGAGAGCGCGTGGCGCGCGTCGTCGCGGCCATCGTGGCCGATCCGATGGCCGAGCACCGCTTCGAGGACCTGGCACGGCTGGCGCATTTCTCGCCCTTCCACTTCCACCGCATCTACAGCAGCATTGCCGGGGAAACGGTAGCGGCGACGGTCCGGCGCGTGCGGCTCGCGCTTGCCACGCAACTGCTGACGCGGGGCGACCGCGGCAGGAGCAAGAGCATCACGCAGGTGGCGCTGGCCGTGGGCTACGAGAGCCCGCAGGCGTTCACGCGCGCCTTCGGCCAGTTCGCCGGGCAGTCGCCGCGCGCGTTCCAGCAGCAGATGTGCGAAGCCGTTCTTCGGGACGTCGCGCCCGCGCACCGTGACAAGGACGCTGCGCTTGCGCCCTCGCTCGTGCGGATCGTCGAGCGCCCGGTACAGCCGGTGCATGCGCTGCGCCATCGTGGGCCGTTCTCCACCATTCCCCACACCCATCGGCGGCTGCGCGCACATCTCGGCAGCCGGGCCGTGTCGAACTGGCTCGGCATTTCCTGCGGCGATCCGGAGGTGCGGTCCAGCTTCAGGTACTACGTCGCTGCGACTTCACCCGAACCCTGGCCGGTTGACGATACCGAGACCGAGATGCTCGACATTCCGGGCGGCCTCTACGCCGTGCACTGCCTGGCAGGCCCCTACACCCGCATCAACGCCGCCGTGCACGCGCTCTACACACAGTGGCTGCCCGGCAGCGGCTACGAGCCGGACGATCGCCCCACGATCGAGCATTACCTCAATTCGCCGCGCAAGGTGGCGACAGCCGAGCTGCGCACCGACCTGCTGATTCCCATCCGTCCGGCAGGCTGACGCCTTCCGCCCCTCGCACAGGACGCTCCATGCCCATTCTTCGCCTGCTTTTCCTCGCGATCTTCTTTCTCTCGGCAACACTCGCGCAGGCCGCAGGCTTCCGCATCGTAGAGATACCGGCCACCGCGGAAGGCCCCGCGCTGCGAGGCGCCGTATGGACGCCCTGCGCCTCGCCGGCCGGCGAAATCAGGCTCGAACGGTATGTCGTTGTCGGTGTGCAGGACTGCCCGGTTGCAGGCGACCGCCTGCCATTGATCGTGCTGTCGCATGGTTATGGAGGCTCCTTCCTCGGCCATCACGACACGGCACAAGCGTTGGCCGATGGGGGCTTCGTTGTTGCAGCCATCAGCCATTCCGAAGACAACTACCAGATCCGGGGTGGCCCGAACGACAAGGTCTCGGCACTCGCGACACGCACCACCGACATCGGGCGACTGATCGACTACATGCTCCAGCAGTGGCCCGCCCATGCAAGCCTTGCCGCCGACAGAATCGGCTTCTACGGCTTTTCCAGAGGCGGCTACACGGGCCTCGTGCTCGCTGGCGCCCGTCCGGATTTCGAACGGCTCCCTCCCCGTCCTGGGTCACCCTGCGCCACGGCACCGGCCAGCCCGGCGTGCGCACAGATGGGGCAGCGCTTCAAGGAGCTTCTCGCCGCGCCCCTGGCGCACGACGCCCGCATCAAGGCTGCCGTGATCGCCGACCCGCTCAGCATGGTCTTCACAGCCGAGAACCTGAAGAACGTGACCATCCCGATCCAGCTCTGGACCTCCGCGCTCGGCGGCGACGGCGTCACGCCCGACAGCGTGGCCGCGGTGCGTCGCAATCTGCCGGCGACGCCGGACTGGCATGTGGCGGACAAGGCCGCACATTTCGGCTTTCTTGCGCCCTGCTCGGCGCCACAGCTCGAAGCGAAAGCGGAGATCTGCCGCGACGCCCCCGGCTTCGATCGCGTGGCGTTCCATGCCACCTTCAATGCCGAGGTACTGCGCTTCTTCAAGCAGCACCTGGTGCAGGCGGCCAAACCCTGAGGGCTTGTTCATCTGGCGTTAATCCCGCACGAAGCGCCTCGCCGCTAAAGTGCGGCATGTTCCGCCTCCGCCTCTCGCTCGCGTTCGCCGTTCTCGTCGCGCTGGTCTGCATCCAGGCCGGCTTCGTCTATTGGGGGTCGAACCGGGTCAACGACTACGCCACCCACAGCCGCCTGGCCAGTGACATCCTGTCGGAGTTGCTGGAACTGTCCGCCAGCAAGCAGCGGCTGCGCGTCTGGGCCTCCCAGCAGTTGATGGGAGCCGACGCGTCGCCCGAGGTGCGCGACGGCCTGCTGGCGCGGATGCAGTCCAGCAAGGAGCGGCTCAAGCAGCTCTCGCGCCGCGACCTCTCCCTGTGGGAAGAGATGACGGTGCGCGAAGGCACGTCGATCCCGCCGGAAGTCGGCCAGCTCGTGGCCATGACCGAACTGCTCGACGACAACCTCGCCGCCGTCCGCGCCCGGCTGCTGAGCCTGGCGCCGCTGGAGCGCGGCGCCGAATTCGCCAGCGTCTGGGAGGAGCTCAACGAGGTCTTCGACAAGGCGCGCGGCCGCGACCTGCGCGAGCTGATCAACGGCGCCATCGAACGGCAGCGCAACGTGATGCCCGTGGCACGCGCCGCCACCGAAGGCGGCCTGGACCGCCTGCGCCAGCAGACCATCGGCCTCGCGGCCCTCACGCTGGCTGCGGGCGTGCTGCTGGCGCTCTACCTGAACCGGCGGCTCAAGCGGCCGCTGGACCGCCTGCTCGAAGGCACCGAGGCCCTGCGCACCGGCGCGCTCGACCACCGCATCGCGCTCGACACGCACGACGAGTTCGGCCGCGTCGCCGGGCACTTCAATGCGATGGCGGCCGAGCTGCAGCGACACCGGCTCGACGCCGATGCCGCGCGCCGCCGGCTCGAAGACGCCGTGCTCGAGCGCACCAGCGAGCTGCACACCGCGCACCAGGCCCTGCAGCAGATCGATCAGCGGCGCCGCCAGCTGCTGGCCGATCTCAGCCATGAGCTGCGCACGCCCGCCACAGCCATCCGCGGCGAGGCCGAGATCGCGCTGCGCGGCGCCGACAAACCGCTGCCCGAGTACCGCGAGACCTTGACGCGCATCGTGGGCGGCGTGAAACAGCTCATCGGCGTGATCGACGACCTGCTGCTGGTCGCCAAGGCCGAAGCCGATCAACTGACGATGCGCTTCGGCGCGGTCGACCTGCCGGAACTGCTGGGCGACGCCACCGACATGGCGGGCACGCTGGGCGCGCGGAACAACGTGCGCGTCCAGCTCGAGGCGCCCAGCGCCGACGCGTCCCCCGTCCTGCTGCGGGCCGATGCCGACCGGCTGCGGCAGGCGCTCGTGATCGTGCTCGACAACGCGGTGCGCTATTCATGTCACGACGGCACGGTGCGCGTGAGCTGGCAGGCTCATGGCGACCGCGTGCAGGTGCGCGTGGCCGACGAGGGCATCGGCATCGATGCCGACGAATTGCCCAAGGTGTTCGAACGCTTCGTGCGCGGCCGCCGCGCGCGCCTGCACCGGGCCGACGGCACCGGCATCGGGCTGTCGATCGCGCAGGCCATCGTGCAGGCCCACGACGGCCGCATCGAGATCGACAGCATCCCCCTGCGGGGCACCACGGTTCGCATCGAACTGCCGTGCCATCATGACGCCAGCGCCTGATCCGAAGAAAACATGAACATCCTGGTTGTCGAGGACGACGCACGCGTCGCCGATTTTCTGCTGCGGGGCCTGGGGGCCGAGGGCTACCGCGTCCAGCTTGCGCGCACCGGGCCTGAAGGCCTGGCGCTCGCGCGCAGCAGCGAGCTCTCGCTGCTGTTGCTCGACCTGATGCTCCCCGGCCTCAGCGGCCTCGAGCTGTGCCAGACGCTGCGCGCCGAAGGCCACCACGTGCCTGTGCTGATGCTCACCGCGCTGAGCGAGACCGAGGACAAGGTCAGCGGCCTGCGGCTGGGTGCCGACGACTACCTGACCAAGCCCTTCGCCTTCGAGGAGCTGCTGGCGCGCATCGAGGCCCTGCTGCGCCGCGGCCGCGAACAGAGGCCCCGGGCCACCACGCTGCAGGTGGCGGACCTCGTGCTCGACCGGGAGCGCATGGAGGTGACCCGCGCCGGCAAGCGCGTGCCGCTGACGGCCAGGGAGCTCGCATTCCTCGAACTGCTGATGACGGCGCCCGGCCGCGTCTACAGCCGCGAGCGCATCCTCTCGAACGTCTGGGGCACCAACGAGGATCCGCTGACGAACATCGTCGATGTCTACGTGCGCCGCCTGCGCGCCAAGATCGACGAGGGCCATGCGCTGCCGCTGCTGAAGACGGTGCGCGGCCTCGGCTATCGGCTGGATGCCACAACGCCCGCCTGAGTGCGCGCTACACCTATGTCTGCGAATGGGTGAACGGCCAATGGCTGATCGCTCATCACCACTCCTCGGCCATGCCGGAATCCGAGCAAGTTGCGCGCAAATAGCGCGCAACTTGCTCAGCCCACGCGCCGCTGGCCCGCGAGACGCCGCACCACAGCCACCAGACGATCCACCTCGCCAAAGGTGTTGTAGAACGCGAGCGAAGGCCGCACCGTCGTCTCGACACCGAAGCGCCGCAGGATCGGCTGCGCGCAGTGATGGCCCGTGCGCACCGCGATGCCTTCGTCGTTCAGCGCATGCCCCACCTCTTCGGTGGTGTAGCCGTCGAGCACGAAGGACATCACGCTGGCCTTGTCGGCCGCCGTGCCGATCAGCCGCACGCCCGGGATCGCACCGAGCTTCTGCATGCCGTACACGAGCAGGTCGTGCTCGTAGCGAGCGATGTTCTCGATGCCGACCTTGTTGACGTAGTCGATCGCGGCACCCAATCCCACCGCGTCGGCGATGTTGCCGGTGCCGGCCTCGAACTTGTTCGGGATCGGCTGGAACACGGTCTTCTCGAAGGTCACGTCGGCAATCATGTTGCCGCCGCCCTGCCACGGAGGCATGTCCTCGAGCACTTCGCGCTTGCCCCAGACCACGCCGATGCCGGTCGGGCCGAACACCTTGTGGCCGGAAAACACGAAGAAATCGGCGCCGATGTCCTGCACGTCGACGCGCATGTGCGAGACCGACTGCGCGCCGTCGACCAGCGCCTTGGCGCCGGCACGGTGCGCGAGCTCGACGATCTCCTTCACCGGCACCACGGTGCCCAGCGCGTTGGAGACCTGCGTGACGGCAACGATCTTCGTGCGGTCGTTCAAGAGCTTGCGGTATTCGTCGAGCAGCACCTGGCCCGAGTCGTCCACCGGGATCACGCGCAGCTTCGCACCCTTGGCGGCGGCGAGCTGCTGCCACGGCACGATGTTGGCGTGGTGCTCGAGGTTCGAGACGATGATCTCGTCGCCCTCGCCCACGTGCTGCCCGCCCCAGCTCTTGGCCACGAGGTTGATCGCCTCGGTGGTGCCGCGCACGAAGATCACTTCTTCGACTTCGGGTGCGTTGATGAACTTGCGCACTCGCTCGCGGGCACCTTCGTAGGCATCGGTGGCGCGTGCGGCCAGCTCATGCGCCGCGCGATGGATGTTCGAGTTCTCGTGTTCGTAGAAGTACGCGATGCGATCGATGACCGACTGCGGCTTGTGCGTGGTGGCCGCGTTGTCGAACCACACGAGCTGCTTGCCGTTCACCCGCTCCTGCAGGATCGGGAAGTCGCGGCGCACGGCATTGACGTCGAATGGCGGATGCTGGCCGCTGCCGGCGAGCGGCACCGCGTCGGAACCACGCGGATCTGGCTTGGCCGGCGTGACAAAGCCGTTGGGCAGTCGCACCGCATCGACGAAGTAGAACTGCGCCTCGCGGCCGGCCGGCGCCGAGGGCGGGCTCGGTGGCAACGCGGGTTGAGCGGTCGGCGCCGCCAGGCCTGCGAACGGATCGTGAATCGCGAAGCCATCGCCGGCACCTGCCGTCGGATGCCCGTAGCTGTTGTTCAGGAAGTAGAACGGCGACGACGCACCCGCTTGCGGCGCAGAAGGTGCAAGAGGCGCACCGACCTGCTGCGGCACGCCCAGCACCGTCCCGCCCAGGCGCGGTTCGAAGGCCGGCGCGACCGAAAACACAGTGTCCGGCACGCCATTCCCCGCCACCGCATGCGGCAGCAAAGCCGGCGCGCGGTTCGCGAGCGAAGGCAGTTGGGTCGGCGATGCGGGCAGCACGTTGGCGCCCGGAATCTGCCCTTGCGGAATCGGCGTGCCCGGCACGCTGGGCCCGAAGCCGGCGGGGCTCACGAGCGGCGAGCCCGGCGGTGCAATGTTGGCGGGAAACTGCGCGCCCGGCACCAGCCCGCTCGCCACGCCGGGCAACGAGGTCGGCGGCGTGCCCGGCAGCGCGGAGAACATGGCGCTCGCCATGCGCGCGAGGATGGCCGGGTCGAACGGCGCCTCGCCCGGAGTCGTGGGTGTACTCACCGCGGCTTACTTGTAGGTGTCGGGATAGTCGTGGTACTTGCCGATCTCGACGTCGTCGAGCACCGCCAGCGCATCGGTGGTCAGCACCGCGAGCGAGCAATACAGCGAGATCAGGTACGACGCGATCGCATGGTTGTTGATGCCCATGAAGCGTACCGACAGCCCCGGGCTCTGCTCGCCCGAGAGGCCCGGCTGGAACAGGCCCACCACGCCCTGGCGCTTGTCGCCCACGCGCAGCAGCAGGATCTTGCTCTTGCCATCGGCCACCGGCACCTTGTTCGACGGAATCAGCGGAATGCCGCGCCAGGTGATGAACTGCGAACCGAACAGGCTCACCGTCGGCGGCGGCGTGCCGCGGCGTGTGGCCTCGCGGCCGAAGGCTGCAATGGCGAGCGGGTGTGTGAGGAAGAACGCGGGTTCCTTCCACACCTTGGTCAGCAGCTCGTCGAGGTCGTCGGGCGTGGGCGCGCCGGTCAGCGGGAAGATGCGTTGTTCTTCGCTCACCTGCGCCAGAAGGCCGTAGTCGGGGTTGTTGATGAGCTCGCTCTCCTGGTTCTCCTTGATCGTCTCGATCGTGAGGCGCAGCTGCTCCTTGATCTGGTCGTGCGGGCTGCTGTAGAGGTCGGAGATGCGGGTGTGCACGTCGAGCACGGTGCTCACGGCATTGAGGTAGTGCTCGCGTGGGTTCTCTTCGTAGTCGACGAAGGTGCGCGGCAGCTGGTTTTCTTCTTCGCGCGAGGTGCAGGTGACCTTGATCGACTCGGGGTTCTTGACCTTGTTGACGCGGTAGATGCCCGCTTCCACCGGCACCCATTGCAGCAGGTGCGTCAGCCAGCGCGGGCTGATGGTCTCGAGTTGGGGGACTGTCTTGGTGGCATTGGCCAGCTGTCTTGCGGCGTTGTCGCCAAGGGCGGTGGTACCACCAACTGTTGCGCTCATGTATCAAAGCTCCGTGAAAGGGTAGGCAGGGGGTAAGAAATTGGTCGCCAGTGTCCGGGCGCCAAGGGTTTCCCCTCAACAGGCTATAGCCGCCAAGTTGATCCGCCTTGCAAGGCGCGATTGCTCGAGTTGCTCGCAGCGTGCGAGCAGATTCACGATGTTGATGCCCAGTGCCGTCGCGAGCTTCTGCGCGGTGACGATCGACGGGATCACGCGGCCGCGCTCGACCTCCCCCACGTACGAGCGATTGAGGTCCGAGCGCTCGGCGAGCTGCTCCTGCGACCAGCCGTTCGCTTCGCGCAACTGGCGCACGGTGACGCCGAAATCTTCGACAAAGGCTTTCATGGTGCGCTCGCTTTCGGTGCATTCTGCAAACTGGCCTGGGTCACGCTCGCGCCCGGCTTCACGTCGTCGGTGATCCACACGTTGCCGCCGATGACAGCGCCCTTCCCTAGCGTCACGCGACCGAGGATGGTCGCGCCCGCATAGATGACCACGTCGTCCTCCACCACCGGATGCCGCGGCAGGCCCTTCTGCAGGTTGCCCTCGGTGTCGGTCGGAAAACGCTTGGCCCCGAGCGTCACGGCCTGGTACAGCCGCACGCGCTTGCCGATGATGGCCGTCTCGCCGATCACGACGCCCGTGCCGTGGTCGATGAAAAAGCCCGCGTCGATCTGCGCGCCGGGGTGGATGTCGATGCCGGTCTGCCCGTGCGCCAACTCCGCGACGATGCGCGCAAGCAGCGGCAGCCCGAGCTTGTACAGCTCGTGTGCAAGGCGGTGATGAATCATCGCGAGCACGCCGGGATAGCACAGCAGCACCTCGTCCACGCTGCGCGCGGCCGGATCGCCCTGGTAGGCGGCGAGCACGTCGCTGTCGAGCAGGCGGCGCAGCTCGGGCAGCGCGTTCGCAAACTGGCGGACGGCCTCGGTGGCGAGGTCGTCGATCTCGCTCGCGGGGCGCGGCTGGAGACGCGCATTGAAATTGAGTTCCAGACGCGCCTGCAGCAGCAGCGCCTGCAAGGCGGCGTCGAGCGTGTGGCCGACGTAGAAGTCTTCGCTCTCGTGGCGCAGGTCCGGCGGGCCGAGCCGCATCGGAAAGAGCGCGCCCTTGAGCGATTCGACGATCTGCGTGAGCGCATCGCGCGACGGAAATTCGCGCGCACCGGGCTCTCGCGAGCGCCGCTGCGAATCGCGCCATTCGTCGCGCACGCCATGCAGCGCGCGCACGATGTCGCTTACCTCGAAATGGGCCATGTGTTTTCCTCCCTTGAACGATCTTGTGCGGACAGCCGTCAGTCCTGTACCCAGGGCAGCTTGTGGAAACGCCAGCCGTCTGCACCACCGCGGTGCTGCTGCGCATCGATCTCGCCCTCGAAGCCTTCGAGCACGTTGAAGACCTGGGTGAAACCGGCCTTCGCGGCCGCTTCGGCGGCCAGCGCGGAGCGCTTGCCGCTGCGGCACAGCAGCAGCGCCACGGCGTCCTTGCCGCCCTCCTTCGTGAGCTTGGCTTCGAGCTCGCGCACGAAACGGGGATTGCGCGTGAGCGCGGTGCCGGTGGCCCAGGCCACGTGCAGGCTCTCGGGCACATGGCCGACGAACTTGCGCTCCTCGCCCGAACGCACGTCGACCAGTACGGCCTGGCCCTTCTGCACCAGGTCCCAGGCCACTGTCGGCGTCACGCCGCCGGCATAGGGCCAGTTGTTTTCGGCGGCCTTGGCGCGCGCCTGTTCCAGTGCTTCGGGCAAGACGAGTTCTTCTTCAACTTCCACTGACATGCTGTGCGGCTCCTGTTGTGCGTTGGTATTCGCCTTGATGGCGATAACCACCACTTTAGGAGCGCCGTGCGGAACCTCAAACGACTGAAAAGTCGATTCCTAACAACCGGACGTTGTATAGGCCGATGTTCAGACGGCCTCAGCCGCCTCCGCCGCCCGCACGGCCGGCGCAGTCAGGTCCACGCTCTTGCCGCCATCCACGCCATACGGCACGTCGCCCGCGACCGTGACGCGACGCACCACCCGGTGCTGGTCGCCGTAGTCGTTGATCGCGTAGTGCTGCGTGGCCCGGTTGTCCCAGATCGCGACATCGCCCTGCGTCCAGCGCCAGCGCACCGTGTTCTCCAGGCGGTGCACGTGGCTCTGCAGCACGCTCAGCAGGTGCTGGGAGTCATACGTCGAATGGCCGGCCAGGCGCTTAACGAAGTGGCCCAGCACAAGGCTGCGCTCACCGGTCTCGGGGTGCACGCGCACCACCGGGTGCTCGGCTTCGAGCAGGCGGCGGGTGAACACCTCCTTGTAGCGCTTGACGCCCTCGTCGGCCAGATCCGCGGGCTGACGCGAGGCGGCGTAGTCGTAGTCGTTGCCATGCACCGCGCGGAGGCGATCGGCCAGCGCCTTCAGATCGTCCGACAGGCTCTCGTAGGCGGCCACCGTGTTGGCCCAGACGGTGTCACCGCCATAGGGCGGGATCACGACCGCACGCAGGATCGACACCTGCGGGTAAGCCACCTCGAAGGTCACGTCGGTGTGCCACGAGTTGGCGCGGCCGCCGTGGCGCGAATCGAGTTCCAGCAGCTTCGTGCCGTCCCTCGAGGGCACGGTCGGATGCGGCACCAGCTCGCCCCAGAGGCGGCCGAAGGCCTGCTGCTGTGCATCGTCCAGGTGCTGCTGTCCGCGGAAGAACAGCACCTTGTGCTTGAGCAACGCCGCCTTGATCGACCGGAACACCTCCGGCTGCAATTCGCCCGAGAGCCGCACACCGCGCACCTCGGCGCCGATGTGGCCGGCCTGCCGGACGATGTCGAGTTCGTTGTCTTGTGCAACGGCGGGGGAAGAAAGAACAGCGCTCATCGAAGGTCCTCTTTGGGTTTGATGGAAAGAAAACGAAAGGCTTAGTAGGCAAAGCGCAGCCCGGCCGGCAGGCCGCCCGAGGTGTCCGGCGGCAATTGCGGCGGTGCTTCGGGCAGAGGCGCACCCGCGAACTCGCGCAGCACCTCTTCCTTGACATGCGTGAAGGCCAGGTCCACGCGGTTGCGCGGATGCGCAAGCGCCACCGGCACGATGCGGCGGATGCGCCCCGGTCGGGGCTCCATCACCACCACCTTGTCGCCCAGGTACACGGCCTCCTCCACATCGTGGGTGACCAAAATCATCGTGATGCCCTCGGCCTGCCAGATGCGGTGCAGCTCCTGCTGCAGATGCGCCCGCGTCATCGCGTCGAGTGCGCCGAAGGGCTCGTCGAGAAGCAGGATCTCGGGCCGGTTGACCAGCGCCCGCGCAATCGCCACGCGCTGCGACATGCCGCCCGACAGCTGGTGCGGGTACGCGCTCTCGAAACCCTTGAGCCCGACCAGCTCGATGTGCGCCTGCACCTCCTTGCGCTTCTGCGCCGCATCGAGGCCCGCGTTCAGCAACCCGAGCGCGATGTTCTGCTGCACGGTGAGCCACGGAAACAGCCGGTGCTCCTGGAACACGATGCCGCGGTCCAGGCTGGTGCCGACGATGCGGTTCCCGTCGATCAGCACCTCGCCGCGATAGTCGGCTTCGAGCCCGACGATCAGTCGCAGCAGCGTCGACTTGCCGCAACCGCTGGAGCCCACGATGCTGACGAACTCTCCGGGCGTGATGGTCAAGCTGATGTCATCGAGCACCTTGAGCGGTGCGCCCTCGACCTCGTACTGCTTGCCCAGTTGTCGTATCTCGAGTGTTGCGGCGTGTGCCATATCTTTTTGTCTTTCAGAAGCCGGCCACCGAACGCCCGCGCCAGGCCAGGAGGCGGTTCTCGATGCGCGTCGCGATCCAGTTGAGCGAGAAGCCCACGAGGCCGACCACGATCACGCCGAAGATCACGAGGTCCATCCAGAAGTGGTCGCGCCCGTCGATCATGGTGTTGCCGATGCCCTTGCCCGAGACCAGCAGGTACTCCGCGCCCAGCGTGGCGAGCCACGCGTAGATCAGCGCCAGGTGCACGCCCGCGAAGATCGAGGGCGATGCGCTCGGCAGCACCACGCGCGTGAACAGCTGCCATCGGCTGAAGCGCAGCACGCGCGCCACCTCGACCAGCTCGCCCGGCACGCTGCGGATGCCCTCGAAGGTGTTGAGCACCACCGGGAAGAAAGCCGCGAGCGAGAGAAAAGCCACCTTGGCCGCATCGCCGAGGCCGAACCACACGGACAGGAGCGGAATCCATGCGAACAGCGAGATCTGCTTGAGCGTGTGGAAGCTCGGCCCCACGAGGTTCTCGAACAAACGCGACAGCCCCAGCGCCGCGCCGAACAGCAGCCCGGCGCTCGCGCCGATCGCAAAACCCGCGAGGTCGCGCCACAGGCTCGCAGAGAGCCCGGTCCACAGCGCCCCGCTCGTGGCCTGCTCCACCGCCCGCTGCCAGACGCTGTCGATCGACACAAGCAGCGGCGAACTCGACCAGCCGAAGCGGAACGCCGCCCACCAGAGCGCCACCAGCAACACGGGCAGCACCCAGCCACGCAAGGGCTTGGGCACGCGGCGAAAGAGATTCCGGTCCACGGAAGCTGTGCTGCCGCTCATCAGAACCCCGCCCGCCGCCAGCGCAGCAGCCGCGTCTCGACCAGCGCGAGCAGCTTGTCGAGCACGAACCCGACCGCGCCCACCATCACCACCGCCGCCAGCACCACATCGAGCTGGAACAGCTGCCGTCCGAACACGATCATGTAGCCCAGCCCCTCGCTCGACGCCAGCAGCTCGACCACCACCAGCGCGAGCCAGGCATGCGTGAAGCCATAGCGCACGCCGTTCCAGATCGGCGCCAGCGCAGCCGGAAACACCACCTTCGACAGCATCTGCCAACGGCTGAAGCGAAACACCCGCGCCACCTCGATGTAGCGCGTGGGCACGTTCTGGATGCCCTTGAAGGTGTTGAGCGCAATGGGCACGAGCGATGCCTTGGCGATCAGGATGATCTTGAGCGCCTCGTCGATGCCCACCAGCAGCATCAGCAGCGGCAGCCACCCCAGCACCGGCACCTGCGCGAAGGCCTTGAAGAGCGGGTAGGTGTAGTCCTTGAAGGTCGGCGACAGGCCCATCGCCACGCCGAGCAGCAGACCGCCCACCAGTCCGACGCCGAAGCCCGCGAACACGCGCCGCAGGCTGATGCGCAGGTTTTCGAGCAACTCGCCACTCTGCAGCGCATCGACAAAAGTGGCGGCCACCGTTTCGGGCGACGGCAGCACCTGCGGCGCGATCCATTCATTGCGCGCCGCGATGTGCCACAAGAGCAGCACGGCCAGCGGCACCGGCCAGGCAAGCAAGAGCCGCCCGATGCCCGACAACCGGGCGCGCCAGGCGCGCCACACGGCAAGCGGCGAAGACCGCTCGGCCGCGGGGAGCGGCAACGATTCCGGAGGCAACACCGCGCTCATGCGGCCACCTCGAGGGCGTTCACCGACGAGTGGTCATTCATCGCAACACCGCGACCTGCTTGCCGCTGATCTCGCCGTTGGCCTCGTACACCGGCCAGTAGTTCTCGAGCTTGAACTCGCGCAGCGATGCATCGAGAAAGCTGCGGTCGAACCAGCTGTCGATCTCGGCCTTGCCGCGCACCAGCTTGAGCGCCAGTGCCTGCTCGGCGGAATCCTTGTAGCGCTGCACCAGGAACGGATCGAGCAGCGGCGACAGGCGCGTGCGCAGCGGCTGGCCGATGAAGTCCTCGCGCCAGTACTTCTCGGCCACCTCGGCCTTGCCCCATTGCTTGAACACCTCGTCGCGCTGCGACTCGTCGGAATAGCGGCGCGCCACCTTCACCAGCGTGTTCACGATGCGCTGCGTAGCCTTGGACTGGTTGCGCGCGAAATCGTCCGAGGCCAGCAGCACGGTCTGACGCGTGTACTTGAACGAATCCTCCGAGGCCGAATAGATCACCTTCGCCACGCCCTTGTCGCGCAGCACGAAGAGCTCGACATAGCCGAACGCGCCATCGATGTCCTTGGTGGCCAGTGCGGCCTGCGCGCCCGGCAGGTCGAGATTGATGAGGCGCACGTCGCTTTCCTTGAGCCCATGCGCCGCCAGCGCACGCACGGCCGCCAGGTGCAGGTTCGTGCCCTTGTAGAGCGCGATGCGCTTGCCGCGCAGGTCCTCGATGCGCTTGACCGCAGAATCCGGCGGCACCGCCAGGTACAGGCCGTTGCGCACGCCCGAGCCCGCGATGATCCGGGTCTTGACGCCGCCCGCGCGGTGCACGATGGAAGGCAGGTCGCCCTGCCAGGCCAGGTCCAGCTGCTTGTTGACCAGCGCCTCGTTCACCGCCGGGCCCGCGCCCTTGAAGAACACCCATTCGATCTTCGTGCCGTCGGCCTTGAATTCTTCTTCGAGCGCGCCGGTGGAATGCACCAGCGCCGCCGACGAGCCGCCGAAGCGCACCGGGTTGCCCACACCGCCGGTCGCCACGCCAATGCGGATGACGGGCGGTGCGTCGTTACCGGCGGCCAGCAGACGCGGCGCCGCGGCCATCAGGGGCCATGCGGCGGCGTGGCGGAGAAACGAGCGTTTGAGCATGTGAGGCGACCTTGGCTTCGATGAATCCAGAAGATTCTGCGAGGCGGGCGCGCCAGCCGGAACGAAGCTGTTCGCAGTTCCTCATGCCCCATTCGACTAAGCCATGTTGGCTATATCGACCTGTGCGAAACATGGGCACAGTCGCGCCATGGATCACAAAGTCATCACCCTCATCAAATGGCTCTTCCTGGCTATCGGGCTCTTGCTCCTGGTCGGCGCCATCTTCGTGGACCCCGAGGCCAAGCTGGCCCTGACGATCATGGGCGTGATCTTCGCGGGCATCGGCGGCGGCATCATCGCCTTCGGCCGCTGGAGCGCGCAGAAGGAAGCCGACCTGCGCCAGAACGGCCAGTTCATCGAGGCCGAGTTCCAGGAGGTGGAACTCAACGGCAGCCTCGAGGTGAATGGAGAGAACCCCTACCGCATCGTCGCCAAATGGCACGACACCGCGAACAACCGCCTGCATGTGTTCCGTAGCGCCAACCTCTGGTTCGATCCGACGGACTATGTGCCGGAATGGATCCCGGTCTATATCGATCGGAACAATCCGAAGCGCTATCACATGGAGACTTCGTTCCTGCCCAAGCTGCAGTGACGTAAAAAAACCCGGCGTCGTTGAGGACGCCGGGTTGTTCGCAATCGCCTGAGGGTCCGTCAGAGCTTCGCGATCGAAACCTCGGTCGACTTCACGAGCGCGACCACGTCGGAGCCGACCTTCAGTTGCAGCTCGTCGATCGAGCGCGTGGTGATGACCGAGGTCACGATGCCCCAGGCGGTTTCGACATCGACTTCGGACACGACGTCGCCGCGGATGATTTCGCGGACCTTGCCCTTGAACTGGTTGCGCACGTTGATGGCTTGGATGGACATGATGGTTTCTCTTTCAGGTTGAAGAAATAAAGGATGGGATGGAGGGATCAGACGATCTCCGCCACGTCGTCGAACGCGAGCCGGGGCCCACGCTCGAAAGTGCCGGCGTGATCGGCCACGCCGAGGTTCACGAGAAAGTTGGCGCGATAACGGCCGTCGGGGAAGAAGGCCTTGTCGACCAGCTCCGCGTTGAAACCCGACTGCGGCCCGACGTCCAGGCCGAGCGAGCGCGCCGCCAGGATCAGATAGGCACCCTGCAGGCTGCTGTTGCGGAACGCCGTGGCCTGCGCGGCCTCGGCGCTCTTCTCGAAGAAGGGCTTGGCGTCAGAGGCCGGGAACTGCGTGGGCAGGTGCTCGTAGAAGCGCGTGTCGTGCGCGACGATCACCGTCACGCCGGCAGCCAAAGTCTGCGCCGTGTTGCCGGACGAAACCGCGGGCTTCAGCTTCGCCTTGGCCTCTTCGCTGCGCACGAACACATAGCGCGCGGGCTGCGCGTTGTACGCGGTCGGGCCCCACTTCACGAGGTCGTAGAGCTTGTGGATCAACTCGTCGGTGACGGGCACCGGCTGGAAGGCGTGCACGGTGCGCGCCTTGCGGAACAGCTGGTCGAGCGCCGCTTCGGGAATGGCGTTGAGTGTTGTCATGGATTTCCGTTCGTCGAAGCGATCAGGATGCGGCGGTGAGCGCCACGTCGAGGTCGGCAATCAAATCGTCGATGTGCTCGATGCCGACCGAGAGGCGCACCGTGTCTTCCGTCACGCCGGCCTTTGCCAGCTCTTCGGGCGACAACTGCCGATGCGTGGTCGAGGCTGGGTGCGTCGCCAGCGAGCGCACATCGCCGATGTTCACGAGGCGCGTGAAGAGCTTCAGTGCATCGAGGAATTTCGCGCCGCCTTCACGGCCGCTGCCGATGCCGAAGGTCAGCACGCCGCTGGACTTGCCGCCGAAGTACTTCTGCGCCAGCGCGTAGTCCGGGTGGTCTTCGAGCGCCGCGTAGTTGACCCAGTTCACCGCCTTGTGCGTCTTCAGGTGTTGTGCCACTTTGAGCGCGTTGCTGCTGATGCGGTCCATGCGCAACGCCAGCGTCTCGATGCCCTGCAGGATCAGGAAGGCGTTGAACGGCGAGATGGCTGCGCCGGTATTGCGCAGCGGCACCACGCGCGCGCGGCCGATGTAGGCGGCCGGTCCCAGCGCCTCGGTGTAGACCACGCCGTGGTAGCTCACGTCGGGCTCGTTCAGGCGCTTGAAGCGCGCCTTGTGCTCGGCCCATGGGAACTTGCCCGAATCGACGATCGCGCCGCCAATGCTGGTGCCGTGGCCGCCCAGATACTTGGTGAGCGAGTGCACCACGATGTCGGCGCCGTGCTCGATGGGCCGGCTCAGGTAGGGCGAAGGCACGGTGTTGTCCACGATCAGCGGTACGCCGTGGCGATGTGCGATCTCGGCGATGGCCGCGATGTCCGTCACGTTGCCGGCCGGGTTGCCGAGCGATTCGACGAACACCGCCTTGGTCTTGTCGTCGAAGAGCTTCTCGAAACTCGAAGGATCGCGGTGGTCCGCAAAGCGCGTGGTGATGCCGAACTGAGGCAGCGTGTGCGCAAAGAGGTTGTAGGTACCGCCGTAGAGCGCCGTGCTGCTGACGATGTTGTCGCCGGCCTCCGCGATGGTCTGGATCGCGTAGGTCACGGCCGCCTGACCCGAGGCCAGCGCGAGCGCTGCAATGCCGCCTTCGAGCGCGGCCACGCGCTTCTCCAGCACATCCTGCGTCGGGTTGTTGATGCGGGTGTAGATATTGCCCGGCACCTTCAGGTCGAACAGGTCCGCGCCGTGCTGCGCGCTGTCGAAGGCGTAGGCCACCGTCTGGTAGATCGGCGGCGCAACGGCGCGCGTGGTCGGATCGGGCGAGTAGCCGGCGTGGACCGACAGGGTTTCGAATTTCCAGTTTTGCGACATAGGGACTGCCTTTCGGGAAAGAGGAAGGAAGGCTCAGATCGCCCAGCGCAGTGCGTGCGCGGGTGTTCCGAGCCAGCTGGCGTCGGCGCTGCTGTCCACCTCTTCGGGCTTTTGCAGCACCCTGTCGAGGATGCGTTTCTCGATGGCCGCGAAGGCCGGATCGCCCTGCGAGCGCGGGCGTGCGAGTGCGATGTTTTCGTCGAGTGCGATGCGGCCGTCTTCGATCAGGATCACGCGGTCCGCCAGGGCCACGGCTTCCTGCACGTCGTGCGTCACCAGCAAGGCGGTGAAGCGGTGGCGCTGCCAGAGGTTCTCGATGAGCCGGTGCATCTCGATGCGGGTCAGCGCGTCGAGCGCGCCCAGCGGTTCGTCGAGCAGCAAGAGGCGCGGGTGATGCACCAGTGCCCGCGCGAGCGACACGCGCTGGCGCTGCCCGCCCGACAGGCGCGCCGGCCATTCGTTCTCGCGGTCGGCCAGGCCCACCTGCGCGAGCACCTCCTTGCCGCGCGGCTTGGCGTCGTTCGACAAGCCCAGCGTCACGTTGTCGAGCACGCGGCGCCAGGGCAGGAGGCGCGCCTCCTGGAACATGATGCGGGTGTCGTCGTGCAGGCCATTCACGGCCTTGCCGTCGGTGTAGAGGCCACCGGAAGTCGCCTCTTCAAGCCCAGCGATCAACCGCAGCAGCGTGCTCTTGCCGCAACCGCTGCGGCCCACGATGGCGATGAACTGGCCCGGCTCGATAGTGAGCTTGGTGTTGCGCAGCACGTCGCGCGTGCCATAGCGCTTGTGCAGGCCACGCGCTTCAAGGCGCACGCCGCCGGCGATGGCCTGGGGTTGGATGTCTTTCAGAACGGCACTCATGGGCTTCAGGCTCCGGGTTTGAACAGCGCGACGTCGAGCGCATTGAGTTTTCGGGGCAGCAGCTTTTCACCGAAGAACGCATCGGCGATGCGCTGCTGCTCGGTCAGGCCCTCGGCCACGACCGGGCGCACCGCATAGCTGCGGCGGCTGTTGGCTTGTTCGATGGTGGCGGCGTCCAGGGCCCACACGGGCGACAGCAGCGCGGCCGCCTCCTTGGGGTTCTGTTTGACCCACTTGCCGGTCTTCTCGAGCTCGGCATAGATCACGCGCAGCACATCGGGCCGCGCCTTCGCGAATTTGGTGCTCGCGAGGTAATAGCGCTGGTACGACGCGATGCCCGCGCCATCAGCCAGCACGCGCACCTTCGACTGGCGTTGCGCGGCGGCGAGGAACGGATCCCACACCACCCACGCGTCGATCGCGCCCTTCTCGAACGCGGCGCGGCCATCGGCCGGCGTGAGGTAGGCGGGCTCGATGTCCTTGAACGAGAGACCGGCCTTCTCCAGCGCGGCGACCAGCAGGTAGTGCGCGCCGGCCGCTTTCGCGAAGCCAACCTTCTTGCCCTTCAGGTCGGCCACGGTCTTGAGCGGTGAGTCGTCTTTCACGACGATGGCCTGCGCCGCGGGCGAAGGTGCTTCCTGCGCGATGAAGGTCAGCTCGGCACCGGCCGCCTGCGCGAACACGGGCACTGTGTCGGCCACGTCGGCGCTGATGTCGAGGTTGTTCAGGTTCAGCGCCTCGAGCAGCGGCAGGCCGCTGGTGAACTCGTGCCAGCTCAGCGTGGCATTGAGCGGCGCGAGTTGCTTTTCGAGCGTACCTTGTGCCTTGAGCAAGGCCGTCAGCGTCGAGGACTTCTGGTAGCCGAAGCGCACGGTGACGGGCCTCGGCGCAACGCCTTGTGCCAGCACGACACCCGCGCTCAAAGCACCCAGCGTGCCGATGGCTGCGCGGCGGGAAATGGATCTGTTCATCTGCCCCGCCCTCACTTCGGCTTCTTCTGGTAGCCGGGGTGCCAGCGCAGCCACCACTGCTCCAGGCCGCGCGCGAACAGGTCGGCCAGCTTGCCGAGCAGTGCATACAGCAGGATGCCCACGAGCACGATGTCGGTCTGCAGGAACTCGCGGGCGTTCATCGTCAGATACCCGATGCCGGCCTGCGCCGAGATGGTCTCGGCCACGATCAGGATCACCCACATGAGGCCCAGCGAAAAACGAAGCCCCACGAGGATCGACGACAGTGCCCCCGGCAGGATCACCTCGCGGTACAGCTGCCAGCGCGTGAGGCCGTAGGTGCGGCCCATCTCGATGAGCTGCGGATCGACGTTGCGGATGCCGTGGAAGGTGTTGAGGTAGATCGGGAAGAACACCGACACCGAGATCAGGAACAGCTTGGCCGATTCGTCGATGCCGAACCAGAGGATCACCAGCGGAATCAGCGCGAGTGCGGGGATGTTGCGCACCATCTGGATGGTCGAGTCCAGCAGCGTCTCGGCGAATTTCACCGAGCCCGTGAGCAGGCCCAGCGCGAGCCCCGCGCCACCGCCGATGGCCAGGCCCGCGAGCGCGCGGCCGGCGCTCACCTTCACATGCGTCCAGAGTTCGCCGGACACGGTGAGCGACCACGCGGCCTTGACCACGTCGACCGGCGCCGGCAGCACGCGCGTCGACAGCCAGCCGAGCGACGAGGCGATCTGCCAGAACACGATGAGCCCCACCGGCACGAGCCAGGGAACGAGACGGCCTGCGACGTTGAGGCCGAAGGCCTTGAACGCGTTGCCAGTACTGGCCTCGGAATCGGTTGAAGCCACCGGAAGCTCCTGCACTTGTTCAGTCATGGAAGTCCTTTGGGTTCAGCTCTGGGAGACGAGGCGCGAGGGTGCATCGAGATTCGCGACGACCTCGCCGAACGGACCGCTCAGCGAACCGCCCACGAGCCGCGACTGCGCCTTGCGCGAGAGCAGCGGGAACACCAGCTCGGCGAAGCGGTAGGCCTCTTCCAGATGCGGGTAGCCCGAGAGAATGAATTTGTCGAGGCCGAGCGCCGCGTATTCCTCGATGCGCGCGGCGACGGTCTTCGCATCGCCGACGAGGGCCGTACCCGCACCGCCGCGCACGAGCCCCACACCGGCCCACAGGTTCGGCGAAATCTCCAGCTCGGCGCGCGAGCGCTTGGCGCCGCCGGCATGCAGCGCGGCCATGCGCCGCTGGCCTTCGGAATCCATGCGCGCAAAGGCGGCCTGGGCGCGGATGACGGTCTCATCGTCCACGCGGCTGATGAGTTCTTCAGCGGCCTTCCATGCGGCGTCTTCGGTCTCTCGCACGATCACATGCAGGCGAATGCCGAACTCGACGCGGCGGCCTTGCCGTTCGGCGCGGGCGCGCACGTCGGCGATCTTCTTCGAGACTTCGGCGGGCGGCTCGCCCCACGTCAGGTAGGCATCGACCTGCTCTGCCGCAAGGTCGTGCGCGGCAGCCGACGAGCCACCGAACCACACGGGCGGATACGGCGTCTGCACCGGCGGATACAGCAGCTTGGCGCCCTTCACGCTCAGGTGCTTGCCTTCGAAGTCGTAGCCCTGGCTGTCATGGCTGCGCGTGAGGATCTCGCGCCAGATGCGGATGAATTCGGCCGATTGCTCGTAGCGCGATGCGTGGTCGAGGTACACCCCGTCGCCTTCGAGCTCGGCCTGGTCACCGCCCGTCACGAGGTTCACGAGCAGGCGTCCACCCGAGAGCCGGTCGAAGGTCGCAGCCATGCGCGCGGCAAGGCTGGGCTGGTGCAGCCCCGGGCGCACGGCCACCAGGAACTTGAGATTCTTGGTCGCGCCGATCAGGCTGGAGGCGATCACCCACGGGTCTTCGCACGAACGGCCGGTGGGAATCAACACGCCTTCGTAGCCGAGGTTATCGGCTGCGCCCGCGATCTGCTGCAGGTAGGCCAGGTCGATGGGGCGTGCGCCCTCGCTCGTGCCGAGGTAGCGGCTGTCGCCGTGCGTGGGGAGGAACCAGAAGATCTGCATCACGCGACTCCCGCGCCGGCGGCTTCGAGCACGTTGATCTTCTTGGGGATCAGCTTGAGCTCGAAGAAGGTGTCGGCGATCTTTTGCTGCTCGGCGAGGATGGCCTTGGTGATCGGCGTGATGCCGTAGGCGGTGCGGTTCACGGTGACATCGGCCACCGGTTTCGGCAAGCCCCACAGCGCGGCCAGCTCGGCGGCGAGATCGCCCTTGTTCGCTGCGCCCCAGGCATCGACCTTGTTGAGTTCGTCGATGGCGATGGCGAGCACGTCGGCGTTCTTCGCCACGTAGTCGAGCGACGAGAAGTAGTAAGCGCGATTGCCGACCACGCCTGTGGCGTCGGCCAGGATGCGCGCGTCCAGCGTCTTCTCTGCGGCGGCGAGGAACGGGTCCCAGATCACCCAGGCATCGACCGAGCCTTTTTCGAATGCGGCGCGCGCATCGGCCGGCGGCAGGTAGGCCAGGTTCAGGTCTGCATACGACAGGCCGTGTTTCTCGAACAGCTTGACGATGAAGTAGTGGACGTTCGAGCCCTTGTTGAGCGCGATCTTCTTGCCCTTGAGGTCGGCCACGGTCTTGATGGCCGAGCCCTTGGGCACCAGCACCGCCTCGGTCTGCGGGCGATGCTGTGTGGCGGCCACGTAGGCCAGTGGCGCACCGGCGGCCTGCGCGAAGATGGGCGGCGCTTCGCCGACATCACCGAAGTCGATCGAGCCGACGTTGAGCGCCTCGAGCTGCACCGGCCCGGCCGTGAACTCGGTCCACTTGACCGTGACGCCGAGCGGCGCGAGACGCTTCTCGAGCGTGCCGCGGCCCTTGAGGATGTTGAGCGTGCCCTTCTGGTTGCCGATGCGGAACTGGCGCGCTGGCGCCTGCGCCAGTGCGGCGAACGAAGGCAGCGCGATGGCTGCGGCTGCGGCGCCCTGGATCAGGCGGCGTCGGGGAATGGAAATGCGGTTCATGGCTGGGTGCTTGAAAGAGATTCAGGGCTGCGCGGTGACGACCGCGTCGCTGACCTTGATGGGCTTGGGAATGAGCTTCAGCGCGAAGAAGGTGTCGGCGATCTGCTGCTGGCCGGCCGCGACGGCGGGCGTGATCGGCTTCACGTTGAATTCGTAGCGACGCAGCGCGAGTTCGACCACGTCGACCGGCAGGCCCTGCAGCGGCGCGATCTGCTCGGCCGCCTGGCGCAGGTTTTTCTTGAGCCAGATGCCCTGCTCCACCGAATCGGCGAAGAGCGCGTCGATGACCTTCGGGTTGTTCTTCACGAAGCCGCGCTCGCCCAGGTAGAACTGGTAGTTGTTGACCACGTCGGTGGTTCCGTCGGCGAGCACACGGGCGCCGGTCGCCTTCTCGGCGGCGGCCTGGAACGGGTCCCAGATCACCCACGCATCGACGTTCTTGCTCTCGAAGGCCGCGCGGCCGTCGGCCGGCGCGAGGTACACGGGCTGGATGTCGGAGAACTTCAAGCCGTTCTTCTCGAGCTGCTTCACGAGCAGGTAATGCACGTTGCTGCCCTTGTTGAGCGCGACCTTCTTGCCCTTCAGGTCGGCGACGGACTTGATCGGCGAGTCTTTCGTGACCAGGATCGCCTCGGCACGAGGCGCGGCCGGGTCGTAGCCGAAGTAGACGAACTTGGCGCCCGCCGCCTGCGCGAAGATGGGCGGCGCCTCGCCGACATAACCCACGTCGACCGCGCCGACGTTCAGGCCTTCGAGCAACTGCGGGCCGGCCGGGAACTCCACCCACTTCACGCCGAAGCCCAACGGCGCGAGCTTCTTCTCGAGCGTGCCCTGCGCCTTCTGCAGCACGAAGAGGCTGGCGGATTTTTGATAGCCGATGCGCAGCTCGCCCTTGGGCTTGCCCTGGGCATGGGCCGAGGAGGCGGCAATGAAGCTCACGATCAGCGCGATGGCGGCAACCACGACGGTGCTGATCGCGAGGTCGCGCAGGGCCTGCCAGATCGAGCGCGGCGGTGCGTCGAACGCGGAGTCTTCGGTGGCAACGGGGTTCATGCGGAAATTCCTTGGTGCAAAACTTTGGGCAAAGCTGTCCCCTTGCCGCGCACAGGCGGCTTCAAAAACGGGGACGGGGATGGGTCTGGCGACGCCGGGTTCTATGAAGAACCCCGCGTTCAGACGCTACATCGCACGCGGGAGAAAGGCACCGGCTCGAAGCCGTGTGTCGCTGGCAGCTTCAGGCCTTCCGTCGCAAGCACCTCGACGGCCTCGTTGAGTCGCTCGGCCAGGTCGTTGTGCACCTGGTAGGCGTTCTCGGGCGTCAGCACGATCTGCGAGTCGCTCGCATAGACGCCCGGCAGGATGTGACGCGCCGCCAGCGACTGCAGCACCGGCCGCAGCGCGTAGTCGAGCGCGAGCATGTGATGGGGACTGCCACCGGTGGCCAGCGGAAGCACCGTCTTGCCCTTGAGGGCGTTCTGCGCGAGCAGGTCCAGAAAGACCTTCAGCACACCGCTGTAGGCCGCCTTGTAGACCGGCGTGGCCACGACGATCACGCGGGCCGCCGCCACCTGGGCGATGGCGCGTTCGATGGCCGGATGGTTCCACTCGGCCAGCAGCAGCGCCTGCGCGGGCAGGTCGCGGATCGCGAGCCGTTCGATGCGGGCATGACGTTTGGCCAGCCGGTCGCCCACGGCCTCGAGCAAGGCGGTGGAACGGGACGGGGCCGAGGGGCTGCCGGCAATCAGGAGAACGGACACGGGAGGCTTTCGGTTTTCTTCGGAAATTCAGGGCGTGCCGGGTCACGGCGCCCACGAAATGGGCGCCCCGAGAGCCGGCCTGGCAGCGCGGGTTACTTTTGTTTTGTCGTGTAGATCTGGTCGAAGGAGGCACCGTCTGCAAAGTGCTCCTTGTCGGCCTTCGCCCAGCCGCCGAAGGCCTGGTCGATCGTCACCAGCGTCAGCTTGGGGAACTGCTTGTCGTACTTGGCCTTCGCCTTGTCCGACGTCGGGCGGTAGAAGTTACGGCCCGCAATGTCCTGGCCTTCGTCGGAATACAGGTACTTCAGGTATTCCTCAGCCACGGCGCGCGTGCCCTTTTTGTCGACGACCTTGTCGACCACGGCCACGCTGGGCTCGGCCAGGATGGAGATCGACGGCACCACGATCTCGAACTTCTCGGGGCCGAATTCCTTCAGCGCCAGGAAGGCTTCGTTTTCCCAGGCCAGCAGCACATCGCCCACGCCGCGTTGCACGAAGGTGATGGTCGAACCGCGCGCGCCGGTGTCCAGCACAGGCACGTTCTTGAACAGGTTGCCGATGTATTCCTTGGCCTTGGCATCGCCGCCGTACTTGCGCTTGGCGAATTCCCAGGCGGCCAGGTAGTTCCAGCGGGCGCCGCCCGAGGTCTTGGGGTTGGGGGTGATCACCTGCACGCCGGGCTTGACCAGGTCGTCCCAGTCCTTCAGGCCCTTGGGGTTGCCCTTCTTCACCAGGAACACGATGGTCGAGGTGTAGGGAGCCGAATTGAGCGGCAGACGCTTCTGCCAGTCGGCCTTGACCAGGCCGCCGTGGGTGGCGAGCGCATCGATGTCGCCGCCCAGGGCCAGCGTGGCCACGTCGGCGTCGATGCCGTCGATGATCGAGCGGGCCTGCTTGCCCGAGCCGCCGTGCGATTGCTTGACCGTCACGTCCTGCCCGGTCTTGGCCTTCCAGTACTTGGCGAAGGCCTGGTTGTAGTCCACGTAGAGCTCGCGCGTCGGGTCGTACGACACGTTCAGCAGCGTCACGGGTCCCTTGGCGGTGGCCGCGCCCTGGGCGAACGTCGGCAATGCCGAAAGGGCCAAGGCACCGGCCACGCCGGCACCCAGGGAAAGCTTGATAAAGTCGCGGCGAAGGCTCATGGTGTCTTGCTCTAAAAAGGCATATCAATGAAGCTGCGTATTCTCAATACGACATATAGAAACTGGAACGACCAAGTTTTCAGTTTTAAATAGCTAAATCAACTAAGCGAAACGCTTACCCCACCCAAGAGGCAAAAAAATGGCTCGCATGGTTCAGTGCATCAAGCTCGGCAAAGAGGCCGAAGGGCTCGACTTTCCGCCCTATCCCGGCGACCTGGGCAAGCGCCTGTGGGAAAACGTCAGCAAGGAAGCCTGGGCCGCTTGGCTCAAGCAGCAGACCATGCTGGTCAACGAAAACCGCCTCAACCTGGCCGATCTGCGCGCCCGCCAGTACCTGGCGCGGCAGATGGAAAAGCATTTCTTCGGCGAAGGCGCCGACGTGGCGCAGGGCTACGTTCCCCCACCCGCCGCCTGACTCCCCGCCTCGCCGTGACCGCTGAGCCAGTGGCCTGGCGCGCCGACGGCGTCCCTCGCAGCGACCGCTTCGACGACATCTATCACACCGAAACCGGAGCACTGGCGCAATCGCGGCATGTGTTCCTGGGCGGCTGCGGCCTGCCGCAAGCCTGGGCCGGGCAGCCGCAATGGCGGATTCTCGAAACCGGCTTCGGGCTGGGCCTCAATTTCCTGACAACCTGGCAGGCCTGGCGCGCCGATGCGAACCGGCCGCGGATGCTGCACTTCGTCTCGGTCGAGGCGCATCCGGTCGGGGCTGAAGATCTCTTGCGGGCCGCCGAGGCCTATACGGAACTGGCGTCGCTGGCCCGGGAGCTTGTCGCGCAGTGGCATGGGCTGCTGCCGGGCTTTCACCGGCTGGCTTTCGACGAAGGTCGCGTCCTGCTCACGCTGTGCATCGGCGACGTGCAGGTCATGCTGCGCGCCCAGCGCTTCGAGGCCGACAGCCTCTTTCTCGATGGCTTCAGCCCGCAGCAGAACCCGGCGATGTGGTCGCCCGAGACGCTGAAGGCGGTGTCGCGATTCGCCCGGCAGGGCACCGCGCTGGCGACGTGGACCTATGCGCGTGCGGTGCGAGACGCGCTCTCACAAAACGGCTTTCAACTGGAACGGCGTGCCGGCCTGCCGCCCAAGCGCGACTGCCTGGGCGGCGTGTTCGCACCAGCATGGACGGTGCGGCGCCGCGGCCCGGCGCCCGAGCGGATCGAGGCACCGGGGCATTGCGCGGTGATCGGCGCCGGTCTCGCAGGTGCGGCCGTGGCTGCGAGCCTTGCGCGACGCGGATGGCAGGTCACGGTGCTCGATGCGGCCTCGCGCCCTGCCTCGGGCGCTTCCGGCCTGCCGGTCGGCGTGCTGGCGCCCCATGTGTCCCCCGACGACGCCCTGCTCTCGCGCCTCACGCGCGCAGGCATTCGCGCCACCTGGCTCGAACTGCAACGCCTGCTCGAAGAGGGCCGCGACTGGCGCGCCAGCGGCGTGCTGGAACGACGGCCCGAGGGAGACACGCGCGTGCCTGCCGGCTGGAGCGACAGCGGCCCCAACGAATCGTGGCCTGCGAGCGCCCGGCAACTGACGGCGTCTGGCTTGCCGGCCGATGCGCCTGCAATCTGGCACGCGCGTGCCGGCTGGGTGCGCCCGTCGCGGCTGATCGAGGCGTGGCTGCGTCAGCCGGGTGTCGAATTCCGCGGCAACGCCGCCGTGGCGCGGCTGACGCGAAACGCCGACGGCTGGCAGTTGTTCGATGCAGCGGATCAATTGCTGATCGCAGCAGACCGCGTGGTCGTCGCCGCAGGTTTCGAGTCAGGCCGCTTTGCCGCGGGACTGCCGCTGCAGCCGGTGCGCGGCCAGGTCGCATGGGGCCACATGGCCGGACTCCCGGCCACCCCGCTCAACGGCGACGGCCACCTGATCGCCCATGTGCCCGATGCCGAAGGCGCGCTGCTCTGGCTCGCAGGCGCCACCTTCGACCGCGACAGCACAGACCTCGCCCCGAACGCCGCCGACAGCGCCGCGAACCGCGACCGCCTCGCCCGCTTGCACCCCGCCGCCGCCGCGGCCTTGGCGCCGGCCTTCGAGCGCGGCGAAGTCAACACCTGGGTCGGCGTGCGGTGCGCCTCGGGCGATCGCCGGCCGCTGGTTGGCCCGCTGGATGACGAAGCGACCGGTCTCTGGGCCTGCACCGCCTTGGGCTCGCGCGGCCTCAGCTTCGCGGCCCTGTGCGCCGAGCTGCTGGCCGCGCAATGGCATGGCGAACCGCTGCCCTTGCCCGCCACGCTGGCCAAGGCGCTCGGCACGCAGCGCCTCTGACGCCTCCTCAGATCGGCGCCGTGCCGGACGTCGAAGGCGCCAACAGGTGGTCGATCCGGCTGTCGCCGTAGGTGCGCACCACTTCGGAGATCACCACCTTGTAGCCGTCCAGCCAGTTCGCCTGCGCCGCCTTGGCCTGCTGGTGCACCGGGTGCTGGATCAGCGCCTGCAGGCTGTCGAGCGAATCCCAGTAGTAGACGTTCGACACCAGCCCGTTGCCCGTGTTCTCCCAGGTCTCCTCGCCCAGGTAGCCGGGCAGCGTTTTCGCGGCCGCGGCGATGGTCTGGTCGAGGCGGTGGAACTCGTCGTCGAACTGCTTCTTGGCGAAGATGAAGGTGGCGGAGTACATGGCGGCCGGAATCTCCTGGAAAGCTCGCTCGAAGTGCGGGCGGGCGCCGATTCTGCGGCATTCGCCCACAAGAACAGGCCACTGCGCACCCCGCGAACGCAGGAGAATGCCCCATGGCCATCCAGTACGACATCACGCACACCACCATCTACCGCTACAACAAGCCGGTCACCTTCGGTTTGCACCGGGTGATGTTCCGGCCCCGCGACAGCCACGACCTGCGCGTGCTCGCCACCGACCTGCAGGTGAGCCCCCAGGCCTTCACGCGGCTGATTCAGGACCCGCATTCCAATTCCGTCGCGCTGGTGCAGCCGATGGGCGAAGCCACCGAGCTGCGCATCGTGTGCTCCTTCACCATCGAGCACGTGCCCGCGCAGCAGGACCAGCTCGCACTCGACCCGGCCGCCGAATTCCTGCCCTTCGCCTACTCGGTGCAGGAGCGCCTGGACCTGGAGCACTACCTGCGGCCACACCACGAAGACGACGCCAGCGGCACGCTGATCCGCTGGGCCCACCAGTTCCTGCACAACGACAAGCCCAACAACACGCGCGAGGTGCTCACCCGCATGAACGCGCACATCGGCCAGAGCCTCGAATACAAGGCGCGCGACGAGGAAGGCACGCAGACGCCGCTGGCCACGCTCGCACTGGGCAGCGGCAGTTGCCGCGACTACGCGCTGCTGATGATGGAAGCCGCGCGGCGCCTGGGCATTGCCACCCGCTTCGTCTCAGGCTACCTCTATGACGCCGCGCTGGACCGCGCGGCCCAATCGCCCGGCGAATCGATGACCGGCGCCGGCACCACGCACGCCTGGCTGCAGGCGTACCTGCCCGGCATCGGCTGGCTGGCGTTCGACCCGACCAACAACCTGATGGGCAGCGGGCAGCTCATTCGCGTGGGCGTCACGCGCGACCCGGCGCAGGCCGCGCCGATCTCGGGTAGCTGGTATGGCGATGCCGAGGCCTACGAAGGCCTGGACGCCACGGTGGTGGTCACCCGCCGCAAGGGCTGATCTCTCCCCGGGGTTCTGTGCCGGTGTCGCACAGGAGATAGCAGCTACGGGAAAGCCCGGGCCGATGCGCCCGGCAACGCCCCTACGCTGCGCCGCCGGTCCAGCGAAATAGCACGGTCGTTCTCCATGGCCGTCCGGGCAGCGCTGCGCCGGTGATCTTCCCAACCAAGAACCCATAAGAACGGAGAGAGACAACCCATGCATTCCGCGCGCCTGACACTCCTTGCCCTTGCCACCAGCCTTGCCGTCGCATCCTGCGGCGGTGGTGGCGGTGGAAACGGTTTTGCCTTCACGCCGTTGCCGCCGGCTCCTGCACCTGCGCCACCAGCGCCACCGCCGCCGCCAGCCCCCGAAGAAACGCGTGTGCAGGACACCCGCAATTCCTTCGCGCCGACGGACCCCGCGGCCACCACCTTCGCGGCACTCGCCAGCGACGCCAGCGACACGGTCGACAACACCACCACCAGCCGCTGGGCCGGCATGCTGGGCGGCGCCCAGTACCACGTCGAAGTGCCGGCCAATTGGAACGGCAAGCTCGTGATGTACGCGCACGGCTATGCAGGCGAAACCAACGTGTTGTCGGTGAACAATCCGTCGATCCGCCGCTACCTGATCCAGAACGGCTACGCCTGGGCTGCATCGAGCTACAGCAAGAACTTCTACGACGTGCGCGTGGGGGTGGAAGACACCAACGCGCTGGCGCTGGAGTTCAACAAGATCGCCAAGGCCAACGGCCGCGAGCTGGCTGCGCCGACGAAGACCTACATCACCGGCCATTCGATGGGCGGCCACATCACCGCGGCGGCCATCGAGGACGAGGCCTTCGCTACCGCCAACCACAAGGTGAAGTACAACGGTGCGGTGCCGATGTGCGGCGTGGTCGGTGACACGGAACTGTTCGACTACTTCGCCGGCGCACAGGTCACGGCGCAAGCGCTGGCGGGCCTTCCGAAATACCCGACGCCGAACTGGTCGGACATCTCTGCGCAGGTCACTGCCACGTTGTTCACCACCTTCCCTTCCGCGCCCACGGCCACGGGCTTGAAATTCGCCTCGGTGGTGAGGAACCTGACCGGCGGCGACCGCCCGATGTTCGATCTCGGCCTGGCCGCCGGCGGTTCCTTCGCTGCGGTGTGGGGCGTGTTCGGCAGCGACGGCACGGTCAACGGCATCCTGAACAGGAACACGCTGGACACCAACCGCTTCACCTACACGATCGACGGCGACGTACCGGGTTCGACGGCGCTGAACGGTTCGGTGATCAAGCTCACCGCGGCCACCGACGCCAACCGCCTGCGCACCGACGGGCTGCGCTGGATTCCCAAGGCCAACGGCGAGTTCAAGATCCCGGTCGTCACGCTGCACACGCTGGGCGACCTTTACGTGCCCTTCAGCATGGAACAGATCTACAACAAGCGCGTGGCAGCCAAGGGCAACAGCGGCTGGCTGGTACAGCGCGCGGTTCGCGGGATCACGCATTGCGACTTCACCATCGCCGAACAGGTCGAGGCCTTCGACGCCATGATCAAGTGGGAGCGCGACGGCGTGAAGCCGGCGGGCGACGACGTGGTCACGGCCGCGACGGTGGCGGCGCCCACCTACGGGTGCACGTTCACGCGGCCGCTGAGCGCACTGGATGAAAGCGGCACGAGCAAGCTGACGCGTCCGAACGCCGCGCTGGCACGCCCCTGCCCACCCTGAGCGACGAGCGAGTGATCAGCGCGCGGGCTGCACCGCCGCCCGCGCCGCCGCAAGCTTCGCTTCCAGCTCCGCGACGAGCGCCCTCGCCTCGTCGCCTTCCGGAATATCCCGGCCGCTGTCGCGCCATGCGACAGCGCTCTTGAATCCTTCCGCCTCCGCCTGCCGGCGAAACCACATCCCCTCCGGGTTGTGCCGCGTGATGCCGTCGAACACGGTTGCGAACATCTGCGTCTGCTCCAGCCCCATCGAATGCCACACCTGGTTGACGACCAGCTTGTGCATCATCAGATGCGAGCGCGGCACGCCCGCGATGCGCTGCGCGAGCTTCAGCGTGGCGTCGTCGAGCTGCTCGGCGGGCATCGAGAAATTCGCGAGGCCCCATTCGGCCGCCTGCGTGCCCGGGATGGTGTCGCCGGTGAACATCAGTTGCTTCGCGCGCATCGCGCCGAGCCTGTAGGTCCACATCGCAGTGGTCGGGCAGCCCCACACGCGCGTGGGCATGTAGCCGATGCGTGCGTCGTCGGCCATGGTCAGCAGGTCGCAGCACAGCGCGATGTCGCTGCCGCCGGCCACCGCGTAGCCGTGCACCTTGGCGATGGTGGGCTTGCGGCAGCGCCACAGGGCCATGAAGTCGTCGGTGTTGCGCTTCATGGCGGCGTAGTCGAGCATCGGGTCCCAGGGCGTCTTCTCCTGCCTGCAAGGGTGGTCGCCCTCGCCCTCACGGCCGTGACCCTCGGCGTAGTCGCCGAGGTCGTAGCCGGCGCAGAACGCGCGGCCCGCGCCTTCGACCACGATGACGTGCACCTCGTCGTCCGCTTCGGCCCACTCGACCGCTTGGCGGATTTCCGATGGCGTGGTGTCGCCGATGGCATTGAGCTTCTCGGGGCGGTTGAGCACGAGGCGCGCGATGCGCGGATGCTGCGGGTCCTTGTCGATCAGGACGGTCTTGAAGGCGGGCATGGTCTTGTGTCTCCTGGGGTTGGGTCGCACTGCTCTTGTAGCATCGCCCCCGGGCCAACCGGCACAGGCAAATCACGGGGGAGCAGCACACGATGACCGCGACATTCAAGATTTCCGAAGACGACTACGTCGATGCCATGCGGCTCTATGGCCGGTTTCCGCGCCTGGCGCGATGGGTGACGATCGCGATCACCGCCGCGCTGCTGTTGACGGCGATCTTCGGTTCGCGACAATTCCAGTCGAGTGCCTTGGGCGGCCTCGTCGGCGGCACGGTGCTGCTGCTGGCCATTCGCTACCTGTTCGTGCCGATGGGCGCACGCCGCCACTACCGCAAGTACAAGGCGATCCAGGACGAGTTCTCGGTCGAGCTGCTGGACGACGCGCTGCGCATTCGCGCCCCCGCATGGCGAGAGCCGGCTCATCTGGGCGAACGTGCTCAAGTGGCGCCAGGACGACCGCTTCGTGCTGCTCTACCTGATGCCACGGCTCTTTCACGTGCTGCCCAAGTCGGTGGCCTCGCAAGGCTTCGATGTGGCCGCGCTAGTCGAGCGGCTGAACCGCCACGTCGGCCCGGAGACCTGAAGCGCTTCAGGCGCCCTGCGCGCCGCCCAGCTGAAAGCGGAACACCGCCCCCTTGCCCGCCTGCGGCACCAGCCGGATGTCGCTGCCGTGCAGTTGCAGGATGCGCTGCACGATCACCAGCCCCAACCCGCCGCTGCCCGAACCGTCGCTGCGCGCACCGCTCATGAACACGGGCCGCACGAAAAGCCCCTTCTGCAACTCGCCCGGAATGCCCGGTCCCGTGTCGCTCACCTGCACCACCACGCCGGCGTTCGCGGGCCGCAATTGCACCTCGATCTCGCCGCCGGGCGGCGTGTGGCGGATGGCGTTGTCCAGCAGGTTAGTCAGCACGCGCTCGATCATCCCGAGGTCGGCCGACACCACCGGCAGGCCCGGCGCGATGTCGGGCTTGAGCTGCTGGTGGCGCGCCTCGGCCGCGAGCTCGAATTTCTGGAACACGTCCTGCACCAGGTCGGCGAGTGCGAAGTTTTCCTTCTCGGGCTTGACCACGCCGTATTCGAGCCGTGCCAATTCGAACAGCTCCTGCGCCAGCCGGCCGACCTTGCGGCTCTGGCCGAGCGCGATCTCCAGGTAGCGCCGGCGCTCTTCGTCGCTGAGCGTGCCGGCTTTGAGCAACAGCGTTTCGAGATACCCGTGCAGCGACGTGAGCGGCGTGCGCAGGTCGTGCGAGATGTTGGCGAAAAGCTCGCGGCGCTGCTGGTCCTGCAGCGTGAGCTCGCGCCATTGCTCGGCGATGCGGCGCGTCATCTGCGTGAAGGCCTGGCCCAGCAAGGCGATCTCGTCGGTGCCGTGCGAGAGCCGCTCCAGCGTGGGCGTTTCGCTTTCGAGCGAGGCGATGCCCTCGGTCTCGAAGCGCTTGACCGCCTTCGTCAGCTCGCGCAGCGGCCGAGTGATGAGCCGGAACGCTGCCAGCCCCGCGATCAGCCCGAGCAGTGCGACCAGCGCCATCGACCAGAGCGTGGTGCGCAGCACGTTATCGGTCGCGACGTTGGCCGCGAGCGCGTCGTAGTCCTCGCCCTGCAGCACCACGTACACATAGCCTGCATCGCGACCGCCCATCTTCAGCGGCGCGGCGCTGAACACCTTGGCCGCATCGGCACTGCGCGGGTCGTCGCCCAGGATGGGCAGCGGCGCGCCCGACAGCAGCTTGCGGATCGGCTCCAGCGCGACGCGCTCGCGCTTCATGTGGCCGGGCGGCGCGGCCTGCGCCTCGATGCGGCCGTCGAGGCCCAGCAGGTAGACCTCGACGCTGGGGTTCACTGCCATCAGCTTGTCGAACAGGTCCTTCACCGCGGCCTGATTGAGGCCGCCGGGCTGCATCAGTTCGGAGTTCTCGGCGATGTGCGCGGCGAGCCCGCCCGACAGGCGCTGCACCACCTCCTGCTCATGCAGCCCGCTCGAGCGCATCTGCAACCAGGCCGAGGCGCCATAGCAGGCCAGCAGCAGCACCGCGAACACCATCGAGAGACGGCGAGAAAGCGTGGCCCAAGCCATCATGCGGCGCCCTCTTCGCCAGCGTCCGCCGGCGAGAGCTTGTAGCCCCGTCCCCACACGGTGAGGATGCGCCGCGGCTCGGCCGGATCGGCCTCGACCTTGGTGCGCAGCCGATTGATGTGCGTATTGACCGTGTGCTCATACCCGTCGTGCTGGTAGCCCCACACCTGGTTGAGCAGATCGAGCCGCGAGAACACCTTGCCGGGGTTGCGCGCAAAGAAGTACAGCAGGTCGAACTCGCGCGGCGTGAGCTCGATGAGCTTGCCGTCCACGCGCACCTCGCGCGCCAGCGGCTCGATGTCGAGGTTGCCCAGCGTGAGGCTGCCCGACTCCATGCGGGCATTGCGCGCCAGCGCGTCGGTGCGCCGCATAAGCGCCTTCACCCGCGCGACCAGCTCCAGCACCGAGAAGGGCTTGGCCAGGTAGTCGTCGGCACCCAGCTCCAGCCCGAGGATGCGGTGCACTTCGCTCGAGCGGGCGCTGATGATGATGATCGGCGTGTAGCGCGCCATGGCTCGTGCGCGGCGGCAGATCTCGAGGCCGTCGACGCCGGGCAGCATCAGGTCGAGCACCAGCGCGTCCCAGTTGCCGCGCTCCAGCTCGCGCAGGCCCGTATGGCCGTCGGCGGCGTGTTCGATCGCATAGCCCTCGTCGTGCAGGTGCATGCGCAGCAGTTCGGCGATGTGGGCGTCGTCCTCGACGATCAGCACGCGTTTGGGGGTGTCCATGCCCGCGATTGTCCTGCGATACGGATTCCCGAGTTATCACGATTAATTGAACTTTGCGTGATGAATCGGCCATGGGGTGCGTCCAAGAATCCACCCCATGAACAGCACCGCCCTCGCAAGCATTGCACCCGATGCCCGCCCCATCCACCCACTGTGGATGCGCATCACGCACTGGCTCAACGCCCTGGCGGTGCTCGTGCTGGTGACCAGCGGCTGGCGCATCTACAACGCGGCGCCGTTCTTCGCGTTCAGCTTTCCGAACGGGATCACGCTCGGCGGCTGGCTCGGCGGCGCGCTGCAGTGGCACTTCGCGGCGATGTGGCTGCTGGTGTTCAACGGGTTCGTGTACCTGGCGATCAACATCGCGAGCGGACGGTTGGCCCACAAGTTCTTCCCCGTCACGCCGGCCGGCATCTGGCACGACGCGCTGGCCGCACTCAAGGGCAAGCTCTCGCATGCCGACCCGCGCCGCTACAACAGCGTGCAGCGGCTGGCCTACCTGTTCGTGATGCTCGATATCGTGGTGATCGTGCTCTCGGGCCTGGTGCTGTGGAAGTCGGTGCAGTTCGCCGTGCTGCGCGACCTGTTGGGCGGCTACGAATTTGCGCGCCGCATCCACTTCTTCGGCATGGCGTCGCTCGTTGCTTTCGTCGCCTTGCACCTGGTGATGGTGGCGCTGGTGCCCCGCACCCTTCTCACCATGATCCGCGGCCGCGCGCCCAAAGCCTGACATGAGAATCTTCAAAGCCCCCAAGATGACCGGCGTCGACGGCGATGCCGTGGTGCGCGAGGCCCGCACGCTGATCGCGAAGAACCTGGACCAGCCTGCGCGCCGTGCCTTCCTGCAGCGCTCGCTCACGCTGGGCGGCCTCTCGCTGCTCACGGGATGCAGCATCAGCGACGACAGCCATGTGGAAGCCGCGCTCTCGAAGATCTCGCGCTTCAACGACAAGGTGCAGGGCCTGATCTTCAGCCCCACGCAACTGGCCGAGACGTACCCGGAGTCGATGATCACGCGGCCGTTTCCGTTCAACGCCTACTACGGCGAAGACGATATCCGCGAAGTGGACGAGGCCACCTACAAGCTCGAAGTGACCGGCATGGTTGCCGACAAGCGCAGCTGGACGCTCCCGGAGCTGCGCGCCATGCCGCAGCACGACCAGGTGACGCGGCACATCTGCGTGGAGGGCTGGAGCGCCATCGGCAAGTGGGGCGGCGTGCGCTTTGCCGATTTTCTTCGCCACATCGGCGCGGACACGACCGCCAAATACGTCGGCTTCAAGTGCGCCGACGACTACTACACCAGCATCGACATGCCCACCGCGCTGCACCCGCAGACGCTGCTGGCGCTGACCTACGACGGCGAAACGCTGCCGCCGAAGTACGGCTTCCCGATGAAGCTGCGGATGCCGACCAAGCTTGGCTACAAGAACCCCAAGCACATCAAGGCGATGTTCGTCACCAACACCTACACAGGTGGCTACTGGGAAGACCAGGGCTACAACTGGTTCGGAGGGAGCTGAGGCGTCTTCACGACGCCTGAACTGCCGATGAAAAGCGCGAAAGCAAAAAACCTCAACTCAACTCAAGGACTTCCAATGAACAAGCTCACCGCAACCCTGCTCGCAACCTGCATGGCTTTTGCCGGCGCCTCGGCCTTTGCCGCGGACTCCATGGCGAAAGACAGCATGGCCAAGGATTCGATGGCCAAGGACGGCATGAAGAAGGACTCGATGGCGAAAGACTCCATGTCGAAAGACGGGATGAAGAAGGATTCGATGGCCAAGGACTCCATGTCCAAGGACGCCATGAAGAAGGACAGCATGGGCAAGGACGAGATGAAGAAGTAAGCGGCGCGCCATTGACGGCCGGTGGATTCGGCGGCAATGTCGCCGCCATCGGCTTGATGACCGAAACCTCCTTCAAGGACTACACATGAAATCCCTCGCACTCACCGCTGGCGCACTGGCTGCCGCCGCCTTGGTCTGGTATGCCGTGCCCTCGTTCGCCGAGCCGGCCAAACGCGTGCCCGCCCCCACCGCCGACCTGGTCGCCCCGGCCACCGCGAAAACCGAAACCGCCGTGTTCGCCGGCGGCTGCTTCTGGGGCGTGCAGGGCGTGTTCCAGCGTGTCAAGGGCGTGAGCAACGCGGTGTCGGGCTATTCCGGCGGCGATGCGAAGACCGCGCGCTACGACGAAGTGGGCTCGGGCCGAACCGGCCATGCCGAATCAGTACGCATCACCTACGACCCCCAGCAGATCAGCTACGGCAAGCTGCTGCAGATCTATTTCTCGGTGGCGCACGACCCGACCGAGCTGAATCGCCAGGGCCCCGACACCGGCACGCAATACCGCTCCACCGTGTTCGCCGAAAACGCCGAGCAGGCCCGCATCGCGAAGGAATACATCGCGCAGCTGAACCAGGCCAAGACCTTCGGCAAGCCGCTCGCGACCACCATCGAGATGGCCAAGCCCTTCTACGCGGCCGAGGACTACCACCAGGACTACCTGACGCTCAACCCGAGCCAGCCTTACATCGCGATCAACGACATGCCCAAGATCGACGACCTGAAGAAGCTGTTCCCGGAGAGCTACAAGGCCACGCCGTCGTTGGTGCGTGCGGCGAAGGCGAGTTGATCAGAGCAGCTTCGCGCGCTTCGCCTGTTCGGTGAGTTCCGCCCGGAAATCCGGGTGGGCAATCGCGATGAGCTCCAGCGCACGCTGCCTGGCCGACTTGCCCCGCAGCTGCGCCACGCCGTATTCGGTGACCACGTAGTTGATGTCGTTCTTGCTCGTGCTCACATGGGTGCCGGGCGAGAGCGAGGGCACGATGCGCGAGATGGTGTCGCCCTTCGCGGTCGAAGGCAGCACGATGAAGGCCTTGCCGCCACGCGAGCGATTGGCGGCGCGCACGAAGTCCGACTGCCCGCCTGTGCCCGAGTAAGGTGCGTGGCCCAGGCTCTCCGAGCCGCATTGCCCCAGCAGGTCGATCTGCATCGTCGCGTTGATCGCGATGAGGTTGTCGTTGAGCCCGGCGAGCGCCGGGTCGTTGGTGAAGTTCACCGGATGCATTTCCAGCGACGGGTTGCGGTCCATGAAGCGATAGAGCTTGGCCGACCCGAGCGCGAAGGTGGCGATCGACTTGCCCGGCAGGTAGTTCTTGCGACGATTGGTGACGGCGCCGCTCTCCACCAGCGTCAAGATGCCGTCGCCGATCATCTCGGTGTGAATGCCCAGATCGTGCTTGTGCGTGAGCTGCATCACCACTGCGTCGGGAATGCCGCCGTAGCCGATCTGCAACGTGGAGCCGTCGTCGATCAGGTCAGCCACATGCTTGCCGATGGCTTCCTGCACGGGGCCGATCTTGGGCAAGCCGACCTCCATGACCGGCGCGTCGCTTTCGACGAACGCCGCGACCTGCGAGATGTGAACGTGGCAGTTGCCATGGGCGAAGGGCACGTTCGGATTCACCTCCAGCACCACCGCGCGCGCCTTCGCGATGGCCGCCATTGTGTAGTCGGCGCCCAGGCTCACGGCGAAGTAGCCGTGCGCGTCCATCGGCGAGGCCATGCTGAAGACCACCTCGGCGGGGATCTGCCCGCGCTCGATCTGCGCAGGAATCTCCGAGAAGTAGTTGGGGATGAAATCGATCCAGCCCTCCTGCCCGCCCGCGCGCGTGGCGCCACCGAAGAACAGCGCGACGTGGCGTACATGGTCCACCGTCTCGGGGTCGATGTAGGCGTACTTGCGCATCGCGAGGATCTGCGCGACCTTGACGTCACGGAAATCGCGGCGTTGCTCGGACAACGCAGTGAGCAACGACGGCGGCTCGCCGACGCCGGTCGGCACGATGATGAGATCGCCATTGCGCACGAGGCGAACGGCGTCGGCGGCGGAGACGCGCTTCTGCGCGTACTGGTCCTGGACAGTCATTCGTGCTTTCTGTTCATCGCGGCGCATCGGCCTGCGCGTCATAGGCGCCGCTGCGCGCAACCTTGTTGCAGCTTGTACGGAACACGAGCGCCTTCTGCGCCTCTGCGACGTTGGCGGCCTGGCCCTTCCAGAGGTCGAGTGCCGGCTGCTGCACCGCACGCGAGAACGAGAAGGTCAGTGCCCAGGGCATGCGCGACTTGAACTTCAGGTTCATCGCGTTGAGCCGCGCGGACGCCAGTTGCGCCGATTGCCCGCCCGAGAGAAACGCCACGCCCGGCACCGCGGCAGGTACCGTGCGCAGCAGGCAAGTCACCGTGGCCTCAGCCACCGCATCGACGCTGTCCTGCGATTGGCTGGTTTGCCCCGGCAGCACCATGTTCGGCTTGAGCAGCATGCCTTCGAGCAGCACGCCCTGCGCGTTCAGTTGAACGAACACTTCGCGCAGGACCGCTTCGGTCACCTCCGCGCATCGCGCCAGCGAATGGCCGCCGTCCATCAGCACCTCGGGCTCGACGATGGGCACCACGCCTGCCTCCTGGCACAGCGCCGCATAGCGTGCGAGCGCATGGGCATTGACATCGATGCAGGCCCGCGTGGGCAGGCCGTCGCCGATGGCGATCACGCCGCGCCATTTGGCGAAACGGGCGCCCATGCCGACGTACTCCGCGAGCCGCTCGCGCAGGCCATCGAGGCCCTCGGTGACGGTCTCGCCCGGCTGGCCGGGCAGCGCCTTCGCGCCCGTATCGACCTTGATGCCGGGGATGATTCCTGCATCGGCCAACGCCTTGGCGAACGGCTTTCCGGCGTTGGTTGTCTGGCGGATGGTTTCGTCGAACAGGATCGCGCCGCTGATGCTGTCGGCGAGGCCGGGCGCGGTGACGATCAGTTCGCGCCAGTCGCGCCGCGCGCTCTCGGTCTGCGGGATGTTGAGCGCCGCGAAGCGCTTGTTGCAGGTGGCGTTGCTCTCGTCCATCGCGAGCAGGCCCTTGTCGCCGGCGACCAGCGCCTGTGCGGTATCGATCAATGTCTGTGCAGTCATTGGGGCACCTTTCTGGCGGGCATGGTACGCCCCTGCCCCCTCTGCTAGGGCCTGTTCACACTATGCAAGGGGTCGCGAAGCTCGCCACAGCCCGCCCATCAAGGCGCGTGACGCCGTGCGTGCGTCCGCACGCACAAGGAACGCAACGCCGAGGGGCGGGCTGTGGCGAGCTTCCCTACGGGTTGCTTCGCAAAGGGGCTGTCTGCGGCGTTGCCCGCACTTGCAAGGCACGAGCCTTGCTGCGCGCGGGCGCCTTGCAGCCAGCCCCTTTGCGAAGCAACGCGACCCCTTGCATAGTGTGAACAGGCCCTAGATCACGTTCTTTTCGAGCAAGGGCTTGTTGTCGAGGATGCGCGCGAACGAAACCGGCGAGAGGTCGAGGCTGCGGTATTCGCCGAAGCGGATCAGCTCCGCGATGCCGCGCCCCGCCGCCGGGCATTGCTGCAGGCCGTGGCCCGAGAAGCCGTTGGCGAAGAACAGGTTCTCGCAGTCCGGGTGCAGGCCGAGGATCGCGTTGTGGTCGAACACGTTCATCTCGTAGTAGCCGGCCCAGGCGCCGGTCATGCGGATGGCTTCGAAGGCGGGGATTCGCTCGGCGAGCGCGGGCCAGATGAGTTCGTCGAACGCGCCGTACTCGACATCGAGCGGGACGTCGTCGTGGTCCTGGTCTTCGGGCGGCGCAAAGCCGCAGATGAACTGGCGGCCCTCGGGGCGCAGCCAGATGCCGGAGGTGTCGATGACCAGCGGGCAGCCCGGCAAGGTCTCGGGGCACGAGAAGCTGAACACGCTGCGGCGCCGGCCGCGCACCGGCAGGTCGATACCAGCCCACTCGGCCACCTTCGCGGCCCAGGCGCCGGCGGCGTTGACGACGATGTCGGCCTCGAGCTTGTCGCCGGTGTCGAGCTGCACACCGGTCACGGCACGGCCTTCGCGACGCAGGCCCGTGGCATGCGCCTGCACATAGCGCGCGCCCTGCGATGCGGCCTTCTTGCGAAAGGCCTGCAGCAAGCTGTAGCCGTCGTACCAGCCCTCGCCCGAGAGGCCCAGCGATGCGAGCTCGACGCCCTCGGTCGATATCCACGGGAAGCGCGCCTTCAGTTCGTCGGGCGTCATCAACGCGACATCCACCGCATGCGCCTTCTGCATCGCGTGGTTCTCGCGCAGAACATCGACGCCTGCCGGCGAGGCCAGGTACAGGTAGCCGGGCTCGACGAGGCCGATGTCCGGCACATCGTCGCCGACGCGCAAGGTCTCGCCCAGATGCCGGAAGAAGTCGATGCCGTAGAGCGACATCTCGATGTTGATGGCGGTGGAGAACTGCTGACGGATCGAACTGGCCGACAGCGCCGACGAGGCCTGCTTGTACGAGAAGTCGCGCTCGACCACCGTGACCTCGAAGGGTTCCGCCTCCGGGTCCTTGGTCAGGAAGTACGCGATGGCCGAGCCGATGGCCCCGCCGCCGATGATCACCACTCGACGCATGAATGCTCTCTTCCTTGCTTGCCGTTCATCGTTGCTGTTGATGCGTGTACGCCAGTTGCGCTGCCGCCAGATCCCACAGCGCATGGCCCACGGTCTTGATCAGCACAGGCCGGTCTTGCGTTGCCGGCTTCGCGTTTGCGAAGGCCTGCACGGCGGACCAGTCGATGCCCGCCTGGATCAGGTCGCCCGCCTCGGCGCGCGCACCCTCCAGCGTATCCACAAACACGGCGCAGCGGCGCACGAGATCGGGCGGTACTTCGGCCATGTCGGCGCGGTAGGCGCCGACGGCGATGACGGTGGCTTCCGGCCGCACATGTGATGGAACTACCGGGCTCGACGAGTTGGTGGTGGCGAGGATCACGTCGGATTCTTCGGAAACCTGCGCCGGATCATCGATCGCGCTGGCATCCACGCCAAGCGTTCGCATGTGCTGCGCCAGTTGTTCGGCATGGGCTTGCGTGCGCGCATGAATCCACAGCTGGCGCACGCCTGCGACTTCCGCAAATGCCTCCGCATGCGAACGCGCCTGCACGCCCGCGCCGATCAGCAGCATGCGGCCGCCAATCTTGCGCCCTGCCCTTGCCGCGCCGGCCAGTGACAGCGCCGCGGTGCGGCGGGCCGTCAGCACATTGCCATCCATCGCGAGGAGCCGGGTGCCCGTGACGGCGTCCATCAGCGTCACCTCGCCCTGCACCACCGGCAACCCGAGGCCGGCGTTGCCGGCATGCACGGTCACGGTCTTGAGCGCCGCGAAGCGCGGGTCGGCTGCCGGCATCAGCAGCAGTACGCCGCCGCCCGCAAGCGGCACCGAGGTCCGGGTCGCGGCACGCGCCTCGCCCCGGCGCTCTCGCTCGAACATCTGCAGCAGCGCCTCGACCAGCGCCCCGTAAGGCAGCGCCGCCGCCGTTTCCGCCGCGTTCAGCGTCCGCATGCGTGCGTTCAGGAGCCGGCCACCCGGACGCGCTTGCCGTCCTTGTAGGTGAAGACGGTGAAGTCCGGCTTCTGCAGGTTGCCCTTGGCATCGAAGCTGATGGCACCGGTGACGCCGTCGAACTTCACCTTGCGCATCGCCGGGAGGTACGCCTCGGGCTCGACCGAATTGGCCGCGCGCATGCCGGCGGCGAGCGCCATCATCGCGTCGTAGAGGTACGGCGCATAGGTCAGCACCTCGACGCCGAAGCGGGCCTTGTAGCGCTGCTCGAACTCGGCGCCCTTGCTGGTCTTCTCGATCTCCTTGCCGCCGCGCGTGCAGTACAGCAGGTCGTCGACCGCGCCGCCGCTGATCTTGGCGACCTCGTTGGTGCACAGGCCATCGGTGCCGAGCAGCTTGGCCGTGATGCCCAGCTGCTTCATCTGCCGCGCGATCAGGCCGCCCTGCGCGTCCATGCCGCCGTAGAACACCACGTCGGGCTGCTTGGCCTTGATGCTGGTGAGGATGGCCATGAAGTCGGTGGCCTTGTCGCTGCCGAACTCCTGCGCGACGATGGTGCCGCCCAGTCCCTTCACGCCGCGGGTGAACACCTCGGCGGCGCCCTGGCCGTAGGCGGTGCGGTCATCGATCACCGCGATCTTCTTGGCCTTTAAATCCTTCACCGTGAAGTCGGCAATGGCCGTGCCCACGTCGTCGTCGCTCGCCAGGATGCGGAAGACGTTGCTGTAGCCCTGCTTGGTGAAGGTCGGGTTGGTGGCGGTCGATACGTCGGGCAGGCCCGCACGGCTGTAGACGGCCGAGGCCGGAATGGCGGCGCCCGAGTTGAAGTGGCCCAGCATGCCCTTCACGCCCATGTCGGCCAGCTTGTTGGCCACCACCATGGCCTGCTTCGGGTCGGCCTGGTCGTCCTCGGACTGGAGCACGAACTTGATCTTCTTGCCGCCGATGACGAGGCCCTGCTTGTTGAGGTCTTCGACCGCGAGCCGCGCGCCGTTGTCGTTGTCCTTGCCCCAATGCGCTGCACCGCCGGTGAGCGGGCCGGCGTGGCCGATGGTGACGGTCTGCTCGGCCTGCGCGAGCGCGGCGGTGGGCAGACCAAGGACGGAAGCCAGTGCAATGCACAGAACAGTGGTCCGGGCAGTGCGACGGGTGCGCAGAACAATCATCGGAAGTCTCCTCATATCGTTGGCAGGGGTCGAGACGCAGAATAGGATCGCGGCGGCATGCGGAACAAACGCTAAATGCGCACAACGTTGTGCAGCGCCGGAAGGAACGAGGCAACGAGAGCCCGGGCACGGCAGGTGCTTGCGGCAGCAGGACAGAAGAGACAACAGGCATTCGATGAGAAAAGACATTCCCAACCTGGGCGCGCTGCAGGCCTTCGAGGCCTCGGCGCGGCTCGGGAGCTTCACCCGCGCGGCCGCCGAGCTTGCGCTGACGCAGAGCGCGGTCGGGCGGCAGGTGGCGATGCTGGAGCAGCGGCTCGGCGTGCCCCTGTTCTCGCGCGTGCGCAGGCGCCTGACGCTCACCGACGTGGGGCGCGAATACGCGGCGCGCATCCGCCGGCACCTCGACCAGATCCGCCGCGACACGCTGGAGATCAGCGCGGGCCACGACATGGGCTTCGTGCTGGAGCTGGCCGTGGTGCCGACCTTCGCGACGCAGTGGCTGATTCCTCGGCTGCCCGATTTCAGCCGGCTGCATCCGAACATCACGGTCAATCTGTCGGCGCGCTCGCAACCCTTCTCCTTCCAGGAAAACGCCTACGACGCCGCCATCTATTTCGGCGACCAGTTCTGGCCCAACACGCGCGGCGGACTGATCTTTGCAGAAGGCGAGATGGTGCCGATCTGCAGCCCCGCGTTTCGCGATGCCAACGACCCGTGGGACGAGGCAGGCTTCGAGCGCTGCCGGCATGTGCACCTGAGCACGCGCGCGCATGCCTGGCGCGACTGGTATGCGCAGCAGGGTTGGGACTACACGGTGCACGCCTCGCGCGGCCCTCGCTACGAGCTTTTCACGATGGTGGTTGCGGCGACCGCGGCCGGCATGGGCGTCGGCCTTGCGCCGCGCATCCTCATCGAGCATGAACTGCGCACCGGCGAACTGGTGATACCCGTGGACCGGCACCTCGACGTGCCGCAGGGCTATTACTTCGCCTACCCCGAAGGCCGTCCGGCCTCCGGGGCGCTGGAGCACTTCAAGCAGTGGGTGCTCGGGCTCACGCCGGGGTAGACCGGGTCAGACCGGATTCGGGTTGCGCTCCAGGAACCCCTGCTGGTGCCAGTAAGGATAGGTCCGCGTCACCGCGCTGGCCGCATCGAGTTCGGCGACCTGCGCGGGCGTGAGGTTCCAGCCCACGGCGCCAAGGTTCTGGCGCAACTGCGTTTCGTCGCGCGCACCGACGACCACGCTCGACACCGTCGGCCGTTGCAGGAGCCAGTTGAGCGCGACCTGCGGCACGGTCTTGCCGATTTCTCCCGCGACCTTCTCCAGCGCATCGACCACGCGGTACAGCAGCTCGTCGGCCACCGGCGGGCCCATGTCGGCCGTCACATGCAGGCGGCTGTTGGCGGGCAGCGGCTGGCCGCGGCGGATCTTGCCCGTGAGCCGGCCCCAGCCCAGCGGGCTCCAGACCACGGCGCCCACGCCCTGGTCTTGCGCGAGCGGCATCAGCTCCCACTCGTATTCGCGCCCGATCAGCGAGTAGTACGCCTGGTGCGCCACGTAGCGCGAATAGCCGTAGCGCTCCGACACCGCCAGCGACTTCATCAAATGCCAGCCCGAGAAGTTCGAGGCGCCCACATAGCGCAGCTTGCCCGCGCGCACGAGGTCGTCGAGCGTGGACACGGTTTCCTCGACGGGCGTGCTCGCATCGAAGCCGTGGAGCTGGAAGAGATCGATGTAATCGGTACCCAGTCGCTTGAGCGCGCTGTCGACCGCCTGCACGAGGTGATGGCGCGACGACCCCACTTCGTTTGCACCCGGACCGCTGCGGAAGGTGGCCTTGGTCGAAATGATGAGCTTGTCGCGCGGCCGGCCCTTGATGGCCTCGCCGAGCACCGATTCGGCGGCGCCGTCGGAGTAGATGTCGGCGCTGTCGAACATGTTGACGCCCGCGTCGATGCAGATATCGATGAGCTTGCGCGCCTCGGCCACGTCGGTGCTGCCCCAGGCGCTGAAGAACTCGCCCTTGCCGCCGAAGGTGCCGGTGCCAAAACTCAACACGGGGACCTTGAGGCCCGATTTGCCCAGATGACGGTATTCCAAAGTGCTACTCCTTCGAAGAATGAAGCGGTGGGCCGACCGGCCTGCCGTTGGGCCATTGTTGGCCGGGGCGTTGAACCCCTTCGCGAGTCGGGCTTTGTGGGGTCGCTCGGTAACATCGGCCGCATGCAGATCGCCATTGAAAACCCCAATCAACCCGACGTCATCCAGCTCATCGACGACCTCGATGCGTACCAGAAGCCGCTCTATCCGCCGGAGAGCCACTACGGCATCGACATCGCGGCGCTGTCCGCACCGAACGTGCTGTTCGCCGTGGCGCGCGACGAGGCAGGCACTGCGGTCGGTTGCGGGGCCATCGTCATGGAGCCCGGGTACGGCGAACTCAAGCGGATGTACGTGCGGCCGGAGAACCGCGGGCAAGGCGTGGCGGCCAAGGTGCTGGCTTTTCTCGAAGGTGAAGCGATGGCCAGGGGCTGCGCGATGTTCAGGCTGGAGACGGGCGTGAGCCAGCCCGAGGCGCTGTCGTTCTATGCGCGCTCGGGGTATGCGCGACGCGAACGGTTCGGGCGTTATCCGGAAGACCCGCTGAGTGTTTTCATGCAGAAGGATGCCGCCTGACGCCGAGGGCGCGAACGGGGCGATGACTTCGGGCTCCACCTCCTCGTCGCGCCGCAGCCTTTGGGTCGGCCTTGCGTTCTGCGCCGTGCTCGCCGCGGGCGCATGGGCCGTGATCAGCGGCACCGTCGAAGTGCCGGAGCGCCTCAATCCATGGGCACCGCTAGACGTGGCGACCGAGCCCGACTGGCTGACCGGCTTCAAGCTCGCTCGCGCCCGCCGCGATCCCACGCGCTGCCTCACGGCGCTGGCGCGAACGGGCATGCAATACGACCTGCTGCCCGATCGCGTGACCGGCGACGGCTGCGGCTTCGAGAATGCCGTACGGCTGCGCTCGGCCGGTGTACGCCTGGGCACATCGCCTTCACTGAGCTGCCCTATGGCGCTGTCCTTCTTCATGTGGGAGAAGCACGCGCTGCAGCCGGCCGCGAAGCAGCGCTTCGGCGAGCCCGTGGTGGCCATCGAGCATCTGGGCAGCTATGCGTGCCGCAACGTGAATCGGGGTGAAGGCGCGGTGCCGGGTGCGCCACGCAGCAGGCACGCGACGGCCGATGCATTCGACGTGGCCGGCCTGACGCTTGCCGGTGGGCAACACATCACGGTGCGGCGGGACTGGTCCGGCAACGGCGATCCGGCAGACCTGCTGCTGCGCGATGCACATCGTGGTGCATGCCGGTTCTTCGATGGCGTGCTGGGTCCCGACTACAACGCAGCGCATAGCGACCACTTTCATCTGGAGACTGGCGGCTATTCGATGTGCCGCTAGCGGCGGGCATCAGCGGGCGCTGGCGTTGTACAGCTGCGATGCTCTGTCGTGGGCTTCTCGAATAGCCTCAACGAGATTGATCTTTTCGCCGCGGCAATTCCGCAAGGTGATGCCGTATGTACCCCACTGATCCTTGTCGAATCGCACATCCGGATTGTCGGAGTCGAACCATTCACGCCGAAGGGTGACCGAGCGGTTGCAGTAGTCGAACTCCGCGGCCCCGTGCTTCACATGTGCAAAAAGCCTGCCCTCCTTGTCGAAGATGATCACTGCGGTTCCAGGCAAGCCATCGTTGGAAAGACCGACGAAGAGCGAATCGTCGGGTGCTGTGAAGAGCCTCTCAAAATAAACGCCGGGTATGCGCGCCAGCAACTCGCCTCCGCGCAAGACCTCGATGCGGTAGTCGGGGTACTTCTGGTTCTTCCGCGCGTCCAGAGTCCGACGAACCGACACGTCACCGTGGACTTCGACATCGCTCTCGACGGTCGCCGGAAAGTTCCAGGAGTCCGCGCGAGCAAACGATGGTGCGAATACAAGGACCGCAGCCATGACAAGGACTCTGGCCAGCATTGCAAGGCGCATGGCACCCAAACCAAGCCGGCACACGAAGAGAGTTCGGCCTGAGGAATTTGCTGGATGACTTTTTGATCGCATAAGACTGCGGCCTTCTTTACTGGGCAATTGGGGGGAACACATGGCGAACGCCAGGTCGCCGCGACAGGAGACGGCTCCCCCCGTCTTCACACGCATCACCCACGTGTCCGATGGCATTTTGGCAAGTCCCCACATGACCGTTTCATCATCACAGGCTTGCGGTGTCAAAGACGCATCCCCAGCCATATGACAGTCTCCGTCGACAGCGCGACCACAGGACTCAGCACGCGCGTCCAGACATGGCTCGACTGCACACGCGATGCGGATTGGTCGTGATGCAATTGCTCTTCCTCGACGATCTGCGAAATGACTCGGACAGCCGCTTCGTCCTTTCCGGCCAGTTCATGCAACTGCGCCTTCAGATGCCCGAGCACCACGCGCTCGACAGCCACGGTGGTCGCGGAAATCGCATGCCGGCCAAGAAGCCCCGTCAACAAGCCAAGTACCCAGCCGCCGATGCCGCATAGCCAATAGCTGCGGCACCGGCGAACACCTCGGCGTTGCAGTTCCGCCGCGAACAAGGCCCTGTGCCCCTCTTCGTGGGACTTGAACTCGCGCAGTTCGGGCACCAGCGAAGGCGCGGTCCATCGCGCCATGAATATCTGCGTCCTGTAGATGTTCACGGCGCCCTGCTCGCCGGCGTGATCGACCTTCAGGATTCGTGCGCCCAATGCCAAACCGCGATCAAGCGTCTTTTCCTCCGTCATCGCCTTCTCCTTCGGAATCACCCGATTCTGATGGCGCGAACCGGCGACCATTCACGACACCCCCGGGGAAACACCTAGGAGCCGAACCCGCGGCGAACGCGACCGCATGCGCCCAGAGGGAAAACCGCGCATCCACTGCTTTTCCAAACCCCTCCACCGCTGGCCCGTTATTTGCGATCTCGATCAAAAATGACAGAAAATTTTCCTTCCTGACTTATATTTGTAAACCAGTTTTCAAAAACAGCACACTTTTGGGCTCTCCCGCACCTTCATGAGCACCCCTGTCGACACCCCAGGCACCACCGTGGCCCAGCGCATTGCGCAGGCCTTGCCGCGGCTGACGCGTTCGCACCGGCAGGTGGCCGACTACGTGCTGGAGCACCCGCTGCAGGTCGCCACGCTGCCCATCGACGAGCTCGCAGCCGCCGCGGGCGTCTCCGTTGCCACGGCCAACCGGTTCGCCCGCGCGCTGGACTTCGACGGCTACGCCACCTTCCGCGCCGAGCTCGTGCGCGGCTTCGAGTCGCTGGTGGCGCCGGTGGAGCGGCTGCGCGGCAATCTCGAACACCCGACCACGGTGGCCGAGGTGTTCGCTACTGCGCTCGACGAGAGCCGCCGCAACATCGAAGCCACGCGCCAGACGCTGGACTACGCCGCTTGCGAGGCCGCGGTGGAGCGCATCGGCAAGGCGCGCTCGGTCTACATCGCGGGCTTCGGCGCGAGCGGCTGGCTCGCGGGCCTGCTGCAGCACGGGCTGGACAGCAGCTGCCCCGACGTGCGCCTGCTGCCGGGCGTGAGCGGCGTCACGCACGCGGCCCGTGCGCTGATGCACGCGAGCCCGAAGGACGTGTTCATCGGTCTCACCTTTCCGCGCTACCTGACCGACACCGTGATGCTCGCGCAGATCGCACGCGAACAAGGCTGCAGCGTGATCGCGCTCACCGACCGGCCAACCTCGCCGATGGCGCCGCTGGCCGACGTGGCGCTCTACTGCCAGACAGAAACCAACTACCGCCCGAATTGCGAGACCAGCGTGCTCGCGCTGGTCGAGGCGCTGACCAGCGCCGTCGCGCTGCGGGCGCCCGACCCGGTGCAGTCCGCCCGCCGCACGCTGCAGGTGCTGCGGCCCTGGCTGCACGGCGCGAACGGGCTGCCGCGCATCGACGGCAACGCCGCGCGCACCGCCAACACATCCGGCGCCACAGCCCTGAATGGCGCGGCCAGGAAAAAGAAGAAAGCTCCCCGATGAAGAACACCACGCCCGTCATCGCCATTCACGGCGGTGCCGGCACCATCAGCGCCGCCACGACCAGCACCGCGCAGGCACAGGCGTACCACGACGCGCTGCAGAACATCGTGCGCGCCGCGCAAGCCGCGCTGCTCAAGGGCGCGTCCGCGCTCGACGCCACCTGCCTCGCGGTCGAACTGCTCGAAGAGTGCCCGCTCTTCAACGCGGGGCACGGCGCCGTCTTCACGCACGAAGAAACCCACGAACTCGATGCCGCCGTGATGGACGGCGCCACGCTCGCCGCCGGCGCCATCGCCGGCGTGTGCCACGTCCGCCGCCCGGTGCGCGCCGCACGTGCCGTGCTCGAAGACGGCGCGCACGTGCTGCTGGCCGGCGTGGGCGCCGAAGCCTTCGCTCGCGATCACGGGCTCGAAATGGTCGAGCCCTTTTTCTTCTCGACCGAGGCGCGCCGCCAGCAGCTCTACCGCGTGCGCGACACCGGCCGCGTGGTCACCGACCACGAAGGCGCGGCGATGACACCACCGCTCGACGAAGACAAGAAGTTCGGCACCGTCGGCGCGGTCGCGCTCGACATGCACGGCCACCTCGCCGCCGCCACCTCGACCGGCGGCATGACCAACAAGCGCGTGGGCCGCATCGGCGATTCGCCGCTCATCGGTTCCGGCACCTACGCCGACGACCGCACGGCCGCCATCTCCTGCACCGGCAGCGGCGAAATGTTCATCCGCGTCGCGGCCGCCCACGACATCTGCGCGCGCATGGCCTACGGCGGCGCGACGCTCGAAGCAGCCACGCACGCGGTCGTGCACCAGTCGCTGCCCGCTATCGGCGGCACCGGCGGGCTGATCGCCGTCGACCGCCACGGCAACCTGAGCCTCGCCTTCAACACCGAAGGCATGTACCGCGGCCACGCGCGCGGCGACGAAGCGCCCGTCACTGCCATCTTCGCCTGACGCGCACGTCCTCTTTCTCTCGCACTCCCATGTCTACCCCTGCCCTCAACCTGCCGGACGGCCGTGTTCTCGCCGTCGACGACCTCACCGTGCGCTTCTCGACCTCCGAGCGCACCGTCGATGCCGTCAAGCACCTGTCCTTCCACGTCGACCATGGCGAAACGCTCGCTGTGGTGGGCGAATCGGGTTCGGGCAAGTCAGTCACCTCGCTCGCGCTGATGCGGCTGGTGGAGCACGGCGGCGGGCGCATCCTCGGCGGCAGCATGGCGTTTCGCCGCCGGAACGGCGAGGTGCTCGACCTCGCCCAGGCGCGCGACGGAACCATGCGCGGCATCCGCGGCGCAGACATCGCGATGATCTTCCAGGAGCCGATGACGTCGCTGAACCCGGTGTTCACTGCAGGCGACCAGATCGCCGAGGCCATTCGCATTCACCAGGGCAAGACGAATGCAGCCGCGCGCGCCGAGGCGCTGCGCATGCTGGAGCTCGTGCGGATTCCCGAAGCGCGCAACGTGCTCGACCGCTTTCCGCACCAGCTCTCGGGCGGCATGCGCCAGCGCGTGATGATTGCGATGGCGCTGTCGTGCAAGCCGCAACTGCTGATCGCCGACGAGCCGACCACGGCGCTGGACGTGACGATCCAGGCGCAGATCCTGCAGCTCATCCGCGAGCTGCAGAAGGAGATGCGCATGGGCGTGCTCTTCATCACGCACGACATGGGCGTGGTGGCCGAGATTGCCGACCGCGTGCTCGTGATGTACCGCGGCGACAAGGTGGAAGCAGGCGCCTCCGAAACCGTGTTCGCCTCGCCGCAGCACCCGTACACGAAGGCGCTGCTGTCGGCCGTGCCGAAGCTCGGCGCGATGCAGGGCACGGACCTGCCGGCCAAGTTCGAACTGCTGCGCACCGAGGGCACGCCCGACACGGTGCCCTGCTCCAACACCACGCCCCAAACCACCGTGCGCGAAGACGCCGGCCCGATCCTGCGCGTGCGCGATCTCGTCACGCGCTTCGACGTGCGCAGCGGCATCTTGGGCCGCGTGAAGCGCCGCGTGCATGCGGTGGAGAAGATCAGCTTCGACCTGTACCCCGGCGAGACGCTGGCGCTGGTCGGCGAATCGGGCTGCGGCAAATCGACCACCGGCCGCTCGCTGCTGCGTCTGGTCGAAAGCCAGAGCGGCGCCATCGAGTTCGGCGGCCAGAACATCCGCGAGCTGCCCACGCGCGAACTGCAGGCGCTGCGCCGGAACATCCAGTTCATCTTCCAGGACCCGTTCGCCTCGCTCGATCCGCGCGTGACGGTGGGCTTCTCGATCATGGAGCCGCTGCTGATCCACAACATCGCCAAGGGTGCGGAGGCGCAACAGCGCGTCGACTGGCTCCTGCAGAAGGTCGGTCTGCCGCCCGAGGTGGCGCAGCGCTATCCGCACGAGTTCTCGGGCGGACAACGGCAGCGCATCGCGATTGCCCGCGCGCTCGCACTCAACCCGAAGGTGGTGGTAGCGGACGAATCGGTGTCGGCGCTGGACGTGTCGATCCAGGCGCAGATCGTCAACCTCATGCTCGACCTGCAGCGCGAGCTGGGCGTGGCGTTTCTCTTCATCTCGCACGACATGGCCGTGGTCGAGCGCATCAGCCACCGCGTGGCCGTGATGTATCTCGGCCAGATCGTGGAGATCGGCCCGCGCCGCGCGGTGTTCGAAGCGCCGCAGCACGCCTACACCCGCAAGCTGATGGCCGCGGTGCCGGTGGCCGATCCGTCGCGCCGCCACAAGCCGCGCGCGCTGCTCGAAGGCGAGATCCCGAGCCCGATCCGAGCGGTGGGCGACGAGCCCGACGTGCCGCCGCTGGTGCAGGTTGCGCCCGGCCATTTCGTTGCGCGGCATGCCATTGGCGGCGCGTTCTGACCTTTTGATTCCGAACCGTTTTTCAACCCGCAGGCCCTCCTGCTTTTTTCCTCGAACCGACTGGAGTTCTTCCATGAAGCAATCTTCTTCCTCCCTGCGATGGGCATCCGCACTGCTGGGCCTGGCGGCACTGGCTGCATCGGGCACGGCCCTGGCCTCCAAAGACGTGGTGCTGTCGATCGGCTATCAGCCCGAGACGCTGGACCCGTACAACACCAACACCACCATCACCACCGCGGTGACCAAGACCTTCTATGAAGGCCTGTTCCAGTTCGACAAGGACCTGAAGGTGCAGAACGTGCTCGCCGAGAGCTACGACGTGTCGAAGGACGGCCTGGTCTACACCATCAAGCTGCGCAGCGGCGTCAAGTTCCACGACGGCACCGACTTCAACGCCGAAGCCGTGAAGGTCACGCTCGACCGCGTGCTGAACCAGGACAACAAGCTCCTGCGCTACAACCAGTTCAACCGCGTGGGCAAGGTCGAGGCGCTGAACCCGACCACCGTGCGCATCACGCTGAAGGAGCCCTTCGGCCCCTTCATCAACTCGCTGGCCCACGCTTCGGCCGCGATGATTTCGCCCACCGCGCTCAAGAAGTGGGGCAACAAGGACATCGCCTTCCACCCCGTGGGCACGGGCCCGTTCGAATTCGTCGAGTGGAAGCAGACCGAAGCCGTGAAGGCCAAGAAGTTCGACGGCTACTGGAAGAAGGGCTCTCCGAAGATCGACAACCTGCAGTGGAAGCCGGTGCTCGAGAACAACACGCGCGCCGCGATGCTGCAGACCGGCGAGGCCGATTTCGCCTTCCCGATTCCCTACGAGCAAGCCGAGCTGCTAAAGAAGAGCGACAAGCTCGAAGTGGTGGCGTCGCCTTCGATCATCACGCGCTTCCTGGCATTCAACATGCTGGTGAAGCCGTACGACAACCCGAAGGTGCGCGAAGCCATCGGCTACGCGATCAACAAGGAAGCGCTGTCCAAGGTCGCGTTCGGCGGCTATGCCTTCCCCGCACAGGGCGTGCTGCCCCAAGGCGTGAAGTACGCCGAAAAGATGGCGCCGATTCCGTATGACGTGAAGAAGGCCAAGGCCCTGCTGGCTGAAGCCGGCTACCCGAACGGTTTCGAGTCGGTACTCTGGAGCGCCTACAACAACACGACCAGCCAGAAGACCATCCAGTTCGTGCAGCAGCAACTCGCGCAGATCGGCATCAAGCTGCAGGTGCAGGCGCTCGAAGTGGGCCAGCGCACCGAGCAGGTGGATGCATGGCCCGATCCGAAGACGGCCAAGGTTCGCATGTACTACACCGGCTGGTCGTCGTCGACCGGCGAAGCGGACTGGGGCCTGCGCCCGCTGTTCGCCTCGGAAGCCTGGGCGCCCAAGCTGAACAACATGTCGTTCTACAAGAGCGAGGTGGTCGACAACGCGCTGGCCAAGGCGCTGGTGACCGTCGACGAGAAGGAACGGACCGCGCTTTACAAGACCGCTCAGGAAGAGATCCGCAAGGACCTGCCGCGCGTGCCGATGGTCACGGAGCAGAACCTGTCGGCGCATGCCAAGCGCCTCTCGGGTGTGTTCGTGATGCCTGACGGCAACATCAACATCGACGCCATCTCTGTTTCGAACTGATTGAGCGCGCACCGGGCGATGGCACCGTGCCATCGCTCGCACGCGACATCCGCACCCCATGCTGAATTACTTTCTCAAACGCCTGCTGGGCCTGACCCCCACACTGCTCATCGTGGCCGTGCTGGTGTTCCTGTTCGTCCACATGCTGCCCGGCGACCCGGCGCGCCTCGCAGCCGGCCAGGAGGCCGACGAGCAGACCGTGGCCATGGTCCGCGCCGAGCTCGGGCTGGACAAGCCGCTGCCGCAGCAGTTCGTGAGCTTCTTCACCCACATGCTGCAAGGCGACTTCGGCACTTCGATCCGCACGCGGCGGCCGGTGTCGACGGAGATCGGCGAGCGCTTCTTCCCGACGGTGATGCTGACCATCACCAGCATGGTGTGGGCGGTGATCTTCGGCATGGGCATCGGCATCGTCTCTGCCGTGTACCGCAACAAATGGCCCGACCGCATCGGCATGACGCTGGCGGTGTCGGGCATCTCCTTTCCCGCATTTGCATTGGGCATGCTGCTGATGCAGATCTTCTCGGTGCAGCTCGGCTGGCTGCCCACCGTGGGCGCCGCGACCTGGAAGCACTACATCCTGCCCTCGATCACGCTGGGCGCGGCCGTGGCGGCCGTGATGGCGCGCTTCACGCGCGCCTCTTTCGTCGAGGTGATCCAGGAAGATTTCGTGCGCACCGCGCGCGCCAAGGGTGTGCGCGAATCCAGCGTGGTGTTCAAGCACACGCTGCGCAATGCGCTGATCCCCGTGGTCACCATGATGGGCCTGCAGTTCGGCTTCCTGCTGGGCGGCTCCATTCTTGTGGAGGCAGTCTTCAACTGGCCCGGCCTCGGGCGCCTTCTGGTCGACGCGGTGCAGATGCGCGACTACCCCGTCATCCAGACGCTGGTGTTGTTGTTCTCGCTCGAGTTCATTTTGATCAACCTGGTGGTCGATGTGCTGTACGGCTACATCAACCCCACCATTCGCTACAAGTGAGCACGCCGACATGACGCAAGCTTCCGGCGTGCCTGCCGACACCCTTCTTCCGACCTCCCCGGTCGCCACCCTCCAACACGCCGGCAAGGTCCGCACGCCCTGGGGCGAATGCTGGCGCCGCTTCAAGAAGCAGCCCGTGGGCATCGTGGCCGCCATCTTCGTGTTGCTGCTGGTGTTCGTCGCGGTGTTCGCGCCGTGGATCGTGCCGTTCGACCCCGAGAACTTCTTCGACTACGACATGCTGAACAGCGGGCCCTCGGCCACGCACTGGTTCGGCGTCGATCCGCTGGGCCGCGACATCTTCAGCCGCATCCTGGCGGGCGCGCGCATCTCGCTGATGGCGGGCTTTCTCTCGGTGCTGGTGGGTGGCTTCATCGGCACGGCCTTCGGCCTGCTCGCGGGCTACTACGAAGGCTGGTGGGACCGCATCGTGATGCGCATCTCGGACGTGCTCTTCGCCTTCCCCGGCATCCTGCTGGCGCTGGGCGTGGTCGCCATCCTGGGCAGCAGCATGACCAACGTGGTGGTGGCGGTGTCGGTATTCAGCGTGCCGGCCTTCGCGCGCCTGGTGCGCGGCAACACCCTGGTGCTCAAGCAGCAGACCTACATCGAGGCCGAGCGCAGCATCGGCGCGTCGGACTGGACGATCATCGTGCGGCACATCCTGCCGGGCACGATCTCGTCCATCGTCGTGTACTTCTCGATGCGCGTGGGCACCTCGATCATCACAGCCGCGAGCCTGTCGTTCCTTGGCATGGGCGCGCAGCCGCCGACGCCCGAGTGGGGCGCCATGCTCAGCGAGGCGCGCGCCGACATGGTGACCTCGCCGCACGTGGCGCTGTTCCCGAGCCTGGCCATCTTCTTCACCGTGCTCGCCTTCAACCTCCTGGGCGACGCGCTGCGCGATGCGCTCGATCCGAAGATCGACCGCGAGTAACCAGTTTTTCATGGCATCGACGACCACCCTGCCCTACATCGGCACCCTGCTCCAGGGCGCGCGCAACGCCATCACCGACGTCGAAGGCGTCACGGTCGGCCACCAGACGCTGGACGACGGCGGCGTGCAGACGGGCGTGACGGTGATTCGCCCGCACGCGGGCGATCCGTTCCGCGACAAGGTGCCGGCTGCGGCGGTGGTGCTCAACGGCTTCGGCAAGAGCGTGGGACTGGTACAGCTCGCCGAGCTCGGTGTGCTGGAGACGCCCATCGCGCTGACCAATACCTTCTCGGTCGGCACGGTGGCGACGGCGCAGATCAGGCATTGCCTCGCGGCGAACCCCGAGAGCGGCCGGTCGCTGCCGACGGTGAACCCGCTGGTCTTCGAGTGCAACGACGGTTTTCTCAACGACATCCAGCGGCTGGCGATCACCGAGGCCGACTACCTGCAGGCGCTCGATGCAGCGAGCGCAGAGTTTGCGCAGGGCTCGGTCGGCGCGGGGCGCGGCATGTCGAGCTTCCAGCTCAAGGGCGGTATCGGCAGCGCCTCGCGGCGCGTGTCGTCGCCTTGCGGTGAAGTGCACACGGTGGGTGCGCTCGTGCTGGCGAACTACGGGCGCCAGCCGCAGCTCGTGCTGGCCGGGCACGCGGTCGGCGAACGGCTGGCCGCGCAGAACGCCCCTGAGTTCAAGGAGCCCGAGAAAGGCTCGATCATCATCGTCGTCGCCACCGATGCACCGCTCGACGCACGCCAACTGCGCCGCCTCGCGCTGCGTGCAGGCGCGGGCTTGGCGCGCACCGGCTCGGTCTTCGGGCATGGCAGCGGCGACATCGTGCTGGCCTTTTCGACCGCCTACACCGTGCCCGACCGCGTCGACCGCCCGATGCCGACCATCGCGATGGTGCACGACGGGCTGCTCGACGGCCTCTTCCAGGCCGCGGCCGACAGCACCGAGCAGGCTATTCTTCATGCGCTCTGGCGCGCCACGGCCGTGACGGGCCGCGATGGCAATCACCGTGCGGCGCTGTCCGAGGTGTTGCCGCCCTCTTCCCTTTCTTCCTTCGCCTCATCGCGCACGCCCACATGAAAGTCCTGATCTCCACCGACATCGAAGGCGTTGCGGGCGTCTACCACCACGAGCAGGCACGGCAGGGCAACCCCGAGTACGAACGCGCGCGCATCTTGATGGCGCACGAGGCCAACGCGGCGATTGCCGGTGCGTTCGACGCGGGTGCGACCGAGGTGCTGGTCAACGATTCACACGGTGGCTTTCGCAACATGCCGCCCGATGTGCTCGATGCGCGCGCCCGTGTCGTGCAAGGCAAGCCGCGCTACCTGAGCATGGTGGCGGGTGTGGATGAAGGCGTGGACGCGGTCTGCATGGTCGGCTACCACTCGCGTGCGCAGGGGCGCGGCATTCTTGCGCACACGATCAACGGCTTTGCCTTTGCGGGCATCCGGTTCGGGGACCAAGAGCTGGGCGAGGCCGGGATCTATGGGGCGCTGGCCGGCGAGTACGGCGTGCCGGTGGTGATGGGCAGCGGGGATGATGTGTTCATCTCCGAGAACCGCGCGCTCTTTCCGCATGCGACGTTTGTCGAGACGAAGAAGGCGACGGGGTTCAACAGCGGCGTGTCGCTTTCGCCGGAGCAATCGCGATTGGCGATCCGCGCCGGGGTGGTTGAAGCGCTGGCTGCGCGTGGCGATGCAAAGCCGCTGGTTTTCAAGGGGCCGCAGGTCGTTACCTTGCGTACCCAGTCGCCGATGATGGCTGATCTGTTCTGCCAGTGGCCGACGTTCGAGCGGGTTGATGGCGTCACGTTGCGCTTCAGTGCGGACACGGTGGAAGCGGCGGTTCGGATGCTGAACTGCTGCTCGGCCATGTCGTCGATGCTGCGCTGAGCTTTTCTTTTGAGGGCGGAGGCCGGGTCTCGGCCCGGCGGCCGACTCACTTTCTTTTGCTTCGCCAAAAGAAAGTAAGCAAAGAAAAGGCGACCCTGCTGTCTGCGTCCCTCCGCTTCGCTACGGGCAACCTGCGGTGCTCACGTTCCGCGGGGTCTCGCCCAAACTCGCTTCGCTCAGACAAGGGCGAGGCCTGATCCGCGAAACGCTCCGCTCCTCGGCGCATACAGAAGGGCTTTCGAACGCGCCATCGCTGCGCTCGGCTTTCAAGACAGCACGGGCCGTCGCTTCGCTCGGCCCCGCCGGTCCGATCCGATCCGATCCGGCTCGGCTCGGCGAGCTCGGCCCAACCACGTTCGAAAGCTCAACAACCAGCTCAAGGCAGACACGCGGAGCATGTCTGCCCTTCGGGCCGAGCGAAGCAATGGCCCGGACGGTTTCCCCTCCCCTCTGGCTGCGCCGAGGAGCGCAGCGTTTCGCGGATCAGGGCTCGCAGCTGTTTGAGCGAAGCGAGTTCTGCGAGACCCCGCGAAACGCGAGCACCGCAGGTTGCCCGCAGCGAAGCGAAGGGTCGCAGACAGTGGGGTCGCCTTTTCTTTGGCTACTTTCTTTTGGCGAAGCAAAAGAAAGTAGCTCGCCTGCCGGGGCGAGACCCGGCCTCGGAAAACAAACCAATTCAATGCGTACGAAACCCAGCAGTTCCTAAAATCCTCGAACCCGGCAGCCAGTTTCCTACCCCGCCGGCCTTATCCGGAATAAGCATCCAACCGCCCCGAAACCCGCATGAACACTGGCGAATAAGCTTATCCGCATAAAGCGCGAACCAAAAAATAGTTTGTTTCCATAAGGCCCGCTTTCAGAATCTCGGCTTCTTGCTGGGGCGCTGGACGCACCGCACTTCAAGACACAGCACGCACGATGTACCAATACACAGAATTCGATCGCCAGTTCGTTCACCAACGGGCCGCCCAGTTCAGAGACCAGCTCGAGCGCTGGCAAAAGGGCCGCCTGCACGAGGACGAGTTCCGCCCGCTGCGGCTGCAGAACGGCTGGTACGTCCAGCGCTACGCGCCGATGCTGCGCGTGGCCGTGCCTTATGGCGAGCTCTCCAGCCGCCAACTGCGCGTGCTGGCCAGGATTGCCCGCGAATACGACGAGCCCGAAGCCGAGGTCTACAAGAAGGCCATCGAAACGCAGGGCCTGCTCGGCAGCCACAAGCTCCCGACCCACTACGCCCACTTCTCGACGCGCCAGAACGTCCAGTACAACTGGATTCCGCTCGCCAAGTCGGCCGACGTGATGGACCTGCTGGCTTCGGTCGACATGCACGGCATCCAGACCAGCGGCAATTGCATCCGCAACATCACGAGCGACGAGCGCGCCGGCATTGCGGTCGACGAGATCGCCGATCCGCGCCCGTTCGCGGAAATCATGCGCCAGTGGAGCACGCTGCACCCCGAGTTCGCCTTCCTGCCGCGCAAGTTCAAGATCGCCATCACCGGCGCCACCGAAGACCGCGCCGCCACCGGCTGGCATGACGTGGGTCTGCACGTGGTGAAGAACGAAGCCGGCGAGATCGGTTTTCGCGTGCAGGTGGGCGGCGGCATGGGCCGCACGCCCATCATCGGCACGGTGCTGCGCGAGTTCCTGCCGTGGCAGCAGATCATGAATTACCTCGAAGCGGTGATCCGTGTCTACAACCGCTATGGCCGCCGCGACAACATCTACAAGGCGCGCATCAAGATCCTGGTGAAGGCCGAAGGCCAGCGCTACATCGACGACGTCGATGCCGAGTACAAGCAGATCCTCGAGCACGACGGCGCGCCGCACACCATCACGCAGGAAGAGTACGACCGCGTGGCCGCCTCCTTCGTGCCGCCGACGCTCGCCACCCGCGTGCTGCAAAGCGCCGAGAAGACCGATGCCGAGCTGCGTGCCCACGCCGCCGACGACGTGCAGTTCGCCCGCTGGCTCGCCCGCAACGTCGCGCCGCACAAGAACCCCGCGCTGCGCGCCGTCACGCTGTCGTTCAAGCGCCTGAAGCAGGCCCCCGGCGACGCGTCGGCCGACCAGCTCGACACGCTCGCCGAACTGGCCGACCGCTTCTCGGCCGGCGAAGCCCGCGTCACGCACGACCAGAACGTGGTGCTGCCCTGGGTACACGCCGAAGACCTGCACGCGCTGTGGCTCGCCGCCCGCGCCGCGGGCCTGGCCAGCGCCAACGTGCACCTCTTGACCGACATGATCGCCTGCCCCGGCGGCGACTTCTGCGCGCTGGCCAATGCGCGTTCCATTCCCATCGCCGAAGCGATCACCGAGCGCTATCAAGACCTCGACGAGCTCGACGACCTGGGCGAGATCGACCTGCACATCAGCGGCTGCATCAATTCGTGCGGCCACCACCACAGCGGCCACATCGGCATCCTGGGCGTCGACAAGGACGGCAAGGAGTGGTACCAGGTCACCCTGGGCGGCTCCGACGGCTCCGCGCTCAGCGGCACGCCACAGGCCGGCAAGGCCGTGGGGCCCTCGTTCTCGGCGGCCGAAGTGCCGGGCGTGATCGAGGCCGTGCTCACCACCTACCGCGATACCCGCGTGTCGGGCGAAACCTTCATCGACACGCTGCGCCGCGTCGGACCCGATCCCTTCAAGACCGCCGCCAACGGTGCGCGTTTCAAGGTGGAGGAAGCAGCATGAACAAGACGTTGAACATCCTCTCGGCCGAAGAGCACATCGACGACGGCGACCCGAAGGTCTTGCAGCTCGCCAACGATGCCGACCCGCTCGCCATCGAGGTGTGCCTCGCCGACATCGAGCGCATCGACCTGAACTTTCCGAAGTTCACCGACGGCCGCGCCTACAGCCAGGCCTTTCTGCTGCGCCGGCGCCTGGGCTTCACGGGCGACATCCGTGCCACGGGTGACGTGCTGATCGACCAGTTGGTGCAGATGGAACGCACCGGCTTCTCGAGCGCCGTGCTGAAGGAAGGCGTGGACGCCTCCGACGCGCAGCGCCAGTTCGACCGCTTCTCTGCCTTCTACCAAGGCGATGCGGTGAAGACCGCGCCGCACTTCGTGGCCGGCAGCTGAGCCGCAGGAAGACCTTCGACATGAGCATCGCCACCGACATCGACTTCGCACGCATCAACACCGACCTCGGCCGCAACGCCGAAGGCCTGGTGGACTGGGCGATCGGCCTGGGCCAGCCTTCGATCATCACCACCAACTTCCGCCCGTTCGAGGCGGTGATCCTGCACATGGTCACGCGGGCCAAGCGTGATGTGCCGGTGATCTGGATGGACAACGGCTACAACACCGAGGCCACCTACCGCTTTGCCGACGAGGTGACGAAGCAACTGGGCCTGGACCTGCACATCTACCTGCCGCGCCGCTCGCGTGCGCACCGTGAAGCAGTGGAAGGCCCGACGCCCGCGCTCGACGATCCGCGCCACGCAGCCTTCACCGAAGAAGTGAAGCTCGAGCCCTTTGCCCGCGCACTGCGCGAGACCGCACCGAAGGTCTGGTTCACCGCGCTGCGGGCCACCGACACCGCCGTGCGCGCGCAGATGGACCCGGTCAGCGTCAACCCGGACGGCCTCATCAAGGTCGCGCCACTGCTGCACTGGTCGTCCAAGGAGCTGTACGAGTACTGTACGGCGCACGGCCTGCCGAACAACTTCGACTACGTGGACCCGACCAAGGGCGAAGACAACCGCGAGTGCGGACTGCACATTGCGCACTGAGCGCCAACGCCTCACCGATCCCCTGAATCCAGCCTCACCCCGATGAACGCCCGTACCGAAACCGAACTGCTGCTGTCGCCGGCGCACCTGTCCAACACGCACCTCGATGCGCTGGAGGAAGAGACCATCTTCATCCTGCGCGAAGTGGCGGCCGCCTTCGAGCGCCCCACCCTGCTGTTCTCGGGCGGCAAGGATTCGCTGGTGCTGCTGAAGTGCGCGGAGAAGGCTTTCGGCGTCGGCCGCATTCCCTACCCGCTGCTGATGATCGACACGGGCCACAACTTCCCCGAAGTGACGGCCTACCGCGACCAGCGCGCCAAGGAGCTGGGCGCCGAGCTCATCGTGCGCAGCGTCGAGGATTCGATGAAGCGCGGCACCGTGCGCCTGGCGCACCCCGGCGAATCGCGCAACGCGCACCAGTCGGTGACGCTGCTCGAAGCGATTGAAGAATTCCGCTTCGACGCGCTGATCGGCGGCGCCCGTCGCGACGAGGAGAAGGCGCGCGCCAAGGAGCGCATCTTTTCGCACCGCGACAGCTTCGGCCAATGGCAGCCCAAGGACCAGCGCCCCGAACTGTGGACGCTGTTCAACACGCGCCTGGCCCCTGGCGAACACTTCCGCGTGTTCCCGATCTCGAACTGGACCGAGCTGGACGTGTGGCAATACATCGAGCGCGAGCACGTCGGCCTGCCGTCGATCTACTACACGCACAAGCGCGAGGTGGTCGAGCGCCGGGGCCTGCTGGTGCCGGTGACCGAGCTGACCCCGCCGCGCGACGGCGAAACGGTGCAGGTGCGCGACGTGCGCTTTCGCACCGTGGGCGACATCACGACGACCTGCCCGGTCGAGAGCCTCGCGGCCGACGCCGGTGACGTGGTGCTGGAGACGCTGTCGGTCGACGTCAGCGAACGCGGCGCCACCCGGATGGACGACATGACCTCCGAAGCCTCGATGGAAAAACGAAAGAAAGACGGTTACTTCTGATGAGCGCGACGACAGCCACCCCCAACGAACTCGCCGTGCATGGCGACACCGGCACCGCCCTGCGCTTCATCACCTGCGGCTCGGTCGACGACGGCAAGAGCACGCTGATCGGCCGCCTGCTGGTGGACAGCAAGACCGTGCTGCAGGACCAGCTGGCCGGCGTGCAGCGCGGCGGCGAAACCGACCTGGCCCTGCTCACCGACGGCCTCTCGGCCGAGCGCGAGCAAGGCATCACGATCGATGTGGCGTACCGCTACTTTTCGACCGCCAAGCGCAAGTTCATCATCGGCGACGCGCCGGGCCATGAGCAGTACACGCGCAACATGGTCACCGCCGCCTCGGCCGCCGATGCCGCCGTGGTGCTGGTCGACGCGACCAAGCTGGCCTGGGCCGCCGAAGTGGAAGACGGCACCGTGGTCAAGCGCGAGCTGCTGCCGCAGACGCGCCGCCACACGCTGCTGTGCCACCTGCTGCGCGTGCAATCGATCGTGTTCGCGGTCAACAAGCTGGACGCCATCGACGACGCGGGTCTGGCCTTCGAGCGCATCTCGACCGCGCTGAGCGCCTTTGCCGAAGCGGCCGGCGTGCAAGTGGCCGGCATCGTGCCGATCTCCGCGCTCAAGGGCTGGAACGTGGCCACGCGCCATGCCGACTGGGTGGGCTATGAAGGCCCGAGCCTGCTCGCGCTGCTCGAAGACCTGCCGGTCACGGTGCAGGACGAGGTCGTGCCCTTCGCCTTCCCGGTGCAATGGGTCGAGAAATTCTCTTCTTCGTCCGACACCTCGCAGGGCCGTCGCGTGTTCTGGGGCCGCGTGGCCTCGGGCCATGTGGAGCCCGGCCAGCGCGTGACCGTGCTGCCGAGCAACCAGACCGCCACCGTCGCGCAGGTTCTGAGCCACACGCGCCAGCCGAAGTCGGTGCATGCGGGCCACAGCGCCGGCATCGTGCTGGACCGCGAGGTCGATGTGTCGCGCGGCGACTGGCTGCTGGCGCCCGGCGCCTTCGAGCCGGTGCGCGAGATCACCGCCACCGTGGCCTGGCTGGACGACGAGCCGCTGGTCGCAGGCCGCGTCTACTGGGCACTGCAGGGCCATCGCTGGGTCAAGGCGAAGGTCGCGCGCATCGTCGATCGCGTGAACATCACCACGCTCGAATCGGAACCGGCGACGCAGCTCGAAGCCAATTCCATCGGTGATGTGGTGCTCGCACTGCAGCAGCCGCTGGCCGTTCTGCCCTTCACGCAATCGCGCGCCCTGGGCTCGCTGGTGCTGGTCGATACGGCCTCCCACAAGACCGCTGCTGCCGTTCTCGTGCAGCCCGCCGCCGCAAAGGCCTAAAATCTGGGGTTTTCCCCGATCAAACTGACGTTTAAAAGACAAATGACCCACGTCGTTTCCGAAGCCTGCATCCGTTGCAAATACACCGACTGCGTGGACGTTTGCCCCGTCGACTGCTTCCGCGAAGGTCCCAACATGCTGGTGATCGACCCGGATGAATGCATCGACTGCGCGGTCTGCATCCCCGAATGCCCGGTCAACGCGATCTACGCCGAGGAAGATCTTCCGGCCAACCAGATCGCCTTCATCAAGATCAACGCCGAGCTGGCCGTGGCCGACGGGTGGAAGAGCATCACCAAGCGCAAGCCCGCGCTGCCTGATGCCGAAGAGTGGAAGGACAAGACCGACAAGGTCGGGGAGCTGGTGCGCTGAGCGCGCTGCCTGCCCCCATCGAAACCGACGCGCTGATCGTCGGTGCCGGCCCTGTCGGGCTGTTCCAGGCCTTCCAGTTGGGCCTGCTTGAAATCTCCTGCCATATCGTCGATGCACTGCCCGCCGCGGGCGGCCAGTGTGTGGCGCTCTATGGCGACAAGCCGATCTACGACATTCCCGGCACGCCGGTGACCAGCGGGCGCGATCTCGCGCAGTCGCTGCTTGCGCAGGTGGCGCCGTTCAAGCCGCAGTTTCATTTCGGCGAGCAGGTCGCCACGCTCGCCCGCCAGGACGACGGGCGGCTGTTGCTGACGACCTCTGCAGGCAAGGCATTCCTCGCGAGGACGGTGTTCATTGCGGCCGGTGTCGGGGCGTTCGTTCCCAAGCGCATCACGCTCGAGGGCATCGCACAGTTCGAAGGCACTTCGCTTTTCTATCACCCCGAATCGCTGGACCGCTTTGCGGGTCAGACGGTGGTGGTGAACGGCGGCGACGACATCGCACTCGAAACCGCCATGGCGCTCACGGCTATCGCCGGGCAGGTCACGCTGGTCCATCGCCGCGACGGCTTCCAGGCCGACGAGGCGAACATCGCCGCGATGCGCGCCCTTGTCGCTGCCGGCAAGCTGGCCTTCAAGGTCGGACAGCCGACTGCGTTCGATGGCAAGCAACTGCAGATCACCACGCCCGATGCCACCACCGTCGACCTGCCGCTCGATGCGCTGGTCGCGTGCCTGGGCATCTCCCCGCGCCTCGGCCCCATCGCCGACTGGGGCCTCGAGCTCGAACGCAAGCAGGTGCCGGTCGACACCGAGAAGTACGAAACCCGCGAGCGTGGCGTGTTCGCGGTCGGTGACATCAACACCTATCCGGGCAAGAAGAAGCTCATCGTCTGCGGCTTCCACGAAGCCACGCTGGCGGCCTGGGGCGCCACCGCCATCGTGTTCCCGGGCAAGGCGGTGCCGCTGCAGTACACGACCACCAGCACGCGGCTGCACGAGCTGCTGGGCGTGGCTACTTCGCGCTAGACAAGAGCGCCCGGTATTCGCCGATGAAGCTGCCGATGGCGGCGGCGTAGCCGTCGATGTCCGCATCGGACAACGGCAGCGAGAGCACGACGAAGCCTCGCGGCGAGGTGTAGATGCCCTGGCTCAGCAGGTGGAAGAACAACAGCTGCCGCAGGCGTCCGTCGACTACCGCAAGATCGTCCACCCGCCTGACTTCGCCACCGAGGAAATGCGCATTCATCAGCGAGCCCACGCCGGTGAACTGCATGGCCACGCCCTCTTTCAGGCACAGCGCATTGAGCCGCGCACGCATCGCCTCGCCGCGTTCGGCCAGAGCGCCGGCCGCCTCGGGCGTGAAGAGCTTCGTGAGCCCCGCATACCCGGCCGCCATCGTCATGACGTTGTTGTTGAAGGTGCCCGAATGCGCGAGCGCACCCGTGCGCGGATCGAACTGCGCCATCACGTCCGCGCGCCCGCCGAAAGCACCGAACGACATGCCGCCACCGATGTACTTGCCCAGCGTGGTGAGGTCGGACTTGATGCCCAGCTTGTTGGCAAGGCCGTGCGGCGCGAGGCGCGAGGTCATGACCTCGTCGAAGACCAGCAGCGCACCGACCCGCGTGGCACCGTCGCGCAGCGCCTGCAAGAAATCGAGACACCCCGGAATGCATCCGCTTGCCCCCTGCATCGGTTCGACCAGGATGGCGGCGATTTCCGGCCCGTGCCTGGCGATTTCCTCGCTTGCACGCTGCGCATCGTTGTAGGGCAGCACGAGAAAGTCGAACGGCACGGTCGTCGGCGAAGGCTTGTCGCCGAAGCCGAGCACGCCGCCGTGATAGCCACCTGAGAAGACCACGATCTTTCGCCGCCCCGTGAAGTGCAGCGCGGCCGTGAGCGCCATCAAGTTCGCCTCGGTGCCCGAGTTGGTGAAGCGCAACTGCTCGATCTGCGGAAAGCGCTCGCAGATGGTCTTTGCCAGCCGGCCTTCGAGCAGGTTGTGGCCCGTGAGATTGATGCCGCTCTGCATCGCCTCGATCACGGCATCGCGGATCTCGGGCGCCGAGTGGCCGTAGACGCCGGCCGTGTACTCGGCGATGAAGTCGGCATACCGGTGGCCGTCGGCATCCCAAAGCGCGGCCCCCTCGCCCTTGGCGATGGTCAAGGGAAACGGCGCATAGAACAGCACCGAGCGCGTATTGGCGCCGGGCATGTAGCGCGTCTGGTCCTCGAAGCGGCGTCGGCTTTCGGGATTGCCGTCGGTAAAGCGTTGATGCGCCCCGGCGAGGGCTTGGTCGATGGCGGCGTCGGTCATGGAACGGTCCTTGAAGTTGGGTTGGCGCTTTGTCGCGATTAATTGATCGCTGCTCAATTAATAATATTTATACAATCAATTCGCCCGCCGCACAACGCCATTTCCTCCATGAAAAAGACCGCCCCCGAGCCCAAATCCAAGACCGCCGGCCGCCCCACCGGCGGCGGCGCGCTCTCGAAGCGACTCATCGCCGAAGCCGCGCTCGCGCACATCGACGCGTTCGGCCTGGGTGCCTTCAGCATGCGGGAGATTGCGACGCAGCTTGGCGTGTATCCGGCCACGGTGCACTGGCACGTCAGCACGCGCGAAGCGCTGCTCGCCGAGGTTGCCGCCACGGTGATGGCAGAGGTCACCCCGCCGACTGAATTACTCTGGCAGGAATGGATCGCCGAACTGTTCCGCCGCTGCCGCACCGCGGTGCGTCGTCATCCGAACGTGGCGCAGCTGCTGGGCGCGCAGTTGGTGTCCAACGCCAGCCTGCCGACCGAACTGGTCGAAGGCGTGCTGGAGGCGCTGACGGAGGCCGGCTTCGAAGGCCAAGCGCTGCTGGAGGCCTACAACTGCGTGATCGCTGCGATGCTGGGCTTTCTCACGATGGAGTTCTCGCCCCTGCCCGCCGACAACACCCAGGCCTGGGCCGAGGAGCTGCGCGAACGGGTCCACACCATCCGCCCGCTCGACCATCCGGTGCTCGCGCGCAACCTGCCGCTGCTCGCCAACAACGCCTTCATCGTGCGCTGGGACAACGGCACCACGGTGCCGCTGGACAGCAGCTTCGAGCGGCACATCCAGATCACCGTCGATGGGCTGGAGGCGTTCGCGCGCAGGGTCAAGGGTTCGCAGCAGTAGCGGGGTCTGGCGGGTCCAGCAACTCGTACAGCACCATGCGCGTCTGCCGGCCGCGCAGTTCCGTCAGCTCCTCGATCCGCCGTGTGGAGAGTCGCCCGCCCAGCCCCGCGAATGTCGCTTCCGAGATCAACGTGCGCGTGCCCAGCAGCTTGTTCGTGCCCTCGATGCGGCTCGCCACGTTGATCACATCGCCCAGCGCGGTGTAGGACAGCCGGTCGCTCGAACCGAGCACGCCCGCGATCACGACACCGGTGTGGATGCCGATGCGCGTGCGGAACGCCTGGAGCCCTTCCTCCTGCCACTTGCGGTTGAGCGCCTTCATCTCTTCATGCAGTTCGAGCGAGGCGATGCAGGCCTGGTACTCCGCATCCGGCAGGTCCGCCGGCGCCCCCCAGAGCACCATGATCCCGTCGCCCATGAACTTGTCGACCACGCCGCCATGCCGCGCGAACACGCGCGTGGCGAGGTTGAAGTACTCGGTCAGCTGGCGCATCAGAACGTCGGCCCCCATCGATTCCGAGATGCTGGTGAAGCCTTCCACGTCGGTGAACATCGCGGTCACGCGGCGCGGCGAGCCGTTGGGCACGAGCGCATGGCCTTCGGCGACGAGTTGCTTGATCACGTCCACCGGCACGAACTTGCTGAAGGCCTGCAGGCTGCGCGCCGAATCGTCCAGCGCCTGGCTCAGGTTCTGGATCTCGAGCACCCGGCTCGGTTCGCGCGGCAGGTCGTCCAGCTCCAGCCGCCCGATGCGGCGCGCCGTGCGCGAGAGGCTCTCGATCGGCGCGGTCACCAGCTTCGACAACCGCAGCGAAATGAACAGCGCCACGGCCAGGAAGCTCAGTGCCAACAACAGTGACAAGAGCACGTTCCGGTGCAGCCCGCCGAGCAGCGCGTCTTCGGGCTCCCAGCTGACAAGCCGCCAGCCGGTGGACGGAATGTGCGATGTCTGCACCTGGTAGCGCGCCCCGCCGTGATCGAGGGTGAAGGCCATGTCTTCGGTCCAGCCCCGGCTGCCGTTGGCCAGCATGTGGGCGTGCAGCGCACCGAGCAGGCCGTCGTCGGGATCTTCCAGCACGCGGACGACGTGGGGGTTGTCGCTGCGCGCAATCACATGGTGATCAGCGCTCAGCAAGGCGCTGTGGCCATGGCCCGTGCCACCGAACACCCGCACGAGGCTGGAGAGATGCCCAAGAGACACGCTGCCCACCACCACGAGCGTCTGCAGCACGCCTTCGTCGTCGCGCCGCAGGCTCGGCCGCGCATGCCCGACGCCGAGCTCCTTGGCGGAGCCGAGCACGAAAGGTGCAGTCCAGAGCGCGTGCTGCGCCTTCAAGGCCTGCTCAAACCATTCTTCGTGCACCGGGTCGTCGTCGCTGCGAAAGGCCTCGATGCGGCTCGTGGCGTAGCGCTGCCGCGGGTCGTCGTCGCCATCGCCATCGGCGTCCGGTGACTGCTTGTATTCCCAGGTCTCGGTACTGAAGTCTGCATCGCGCAGCACCTGCCGCACCGCCGCCTCCGGATAGCGCAGCGCCATCAGCAAGTGTCCGTCGTCGCTGGCCACGCCGACGCTGTCGAGCTCGGGCGTCTGCTCCAGCGCAGCCCAGAGCAGCTCGGCGGTCCGGTCGCCGTCGTGGCCCGCCGGATGCAGACTGGGCGTGTGCGCGATGGCACGCACCAGCGCCTCGGTCTTGGCGAGGAAGGCGAGCACGTTGTCCTCCACGCGGTCGTGGTTGACCTTGTGTGCCGACTCGCCGACCTTGGAAACCAGCTGCTCCGCGCCCCAGTAGCCGAAGGCCACCAGCAGCAGCGACTGGAGCAGCGCGACCGCGCAGATGATGGTGCCGACATCGACCCGGAAGCGGCGCAGGCGTGCGCGGGGTGAAGAAGAAGTCGCGTGCGGGGCCTGCGCCGGGCCCGGCTGCTGCGTGAAGTCGTCTGTCATGTGCGGGGGGTCCTCCTGCGCATTCGAATGCGCTTGTGGCGGCGATTTTCCTCCGCCCTGCGCGTGGCCTGGGTTTCCATGGGCGTGTGCTTTTCCGGCAGGGGATAAAATCCGCCCCGCGCTTCGGCTTGCCGGGGCGCATCGCTAGGGGTGTCGAACCGGAATTCGTTCCGGGGCTGACTGAGAGAGTCCCTTTGAACCTGACTGAGGTAATCCTCGCGCAGGGAAGCTGGTCCGGCGGCCTGTCACGTTGTCTCGCGTGGCGGCAGCGCTGCTGGAGCCTCGCCCACCTGCCAAACCTTTTGCACTGGAGCAAACGGATGGCACACGACGACGACAACGGAATTTCCTCCGGCAACGAGGCGCTGACGCCCTTGCCCGCGTCCCGCCGCGTGTTCGGCTGGACTGACCACGCATCGCTCTGGTTCAGCCTGGGCGTCGGGCTGCTGGTGATGCAGATCGGCGCGTACCTCGTGCCGGCCGTGGGCACGCGCGATGCGGCGCTGGCGATTGCGCTGGGCTCCGTCATCGGCGCCGGCCTCCTTGCCTGGACCGCGCGGCTCGGCTGCGAAACCGGCCTCGCGAGCGCGGGCCTCATGCACGCCACCTACGGCAGCGCCTTCGCGCGGTTGCCGGTGCTGCTCAACATCGTGCAGCTGGTGGGCTGGACCACCTTCGAGCTGGTGATCATGCGGGAAGGCACGCAGGCCATCGGGCAGGTCGCCTTCGGCGCTTCGCTGGGCACGTTCTGGGGCGGCGTCTTCACCACCTTGCTCTGGGGCGCGGTCCTGCTGGCACTGCTCGCGGGCTCGATGGTCAAGCTGGTGCGGCGCTTCGTGAGCCGCTTCGGGCTGCCGCTGGTGGTGATCTCCCTGCTCTGGCTGACCTGGCAGTTCGCGACGCGGCTGCAGGCCAAGGGCCTGGACGCCTTCTGGGCACGCCCCGGCGACGGCAGCATGGGCATGTTTGGCGCGCTCGACCTGGTGATCGCGATGCCGGTGTCGTGGCTGCCGCTGGTGGCCGACTATGCGCGCCATGGCAAGCGCAGCGCGGGTGGCCTCGGCAGCGCCTTCAGCGGCACCTGGATCGGTTATGCGCTCGCCAACATCTGGTGCTATGCGCTCGGCGTGATGGTGGTGAGCGTGGCCGAGCCGGGCACGGGCCTGGTCACCGCGCTGCTGCTCGCGCAGGGCGGGCTGGTGGCGCTGGGCCTCATCCTGATCGACGAGCTCGACAACGCATATGGCGATGTCTATTCGGGCTCGGTCTCCACGCACAGCCTCTTGCCGCGCTGGAGCGTGAAGCGCTGGGGCCTGCTGCTGGCCGCGCTGTGCATCGGGCTCGCGCTGGTACTGCCGATGCACACGCTCGAACCTTTCCTGCTGCTGTTGAGCTCGGTGTTCGTGCCGCTCTACGGCGTGATCCTCGGACGGCTCGGCAGCGGAAGGACCGTGGCATCCGTCGGCACGCGCCAGATCGACTGGGCCGCGGCGCTGATCTGGATCGCGGGCATCGCGGCCTACCATGCGCTCGCCAAGTGGGCGCCGCAGTTCGGCTCGGCCCTGCCGACGCTGGCCGCGACTTTCGTGCTGGCCTGGATCAGCCGGCCGTCGCCTGCAGCCGATGCATCGGCACTGGCGCAAAGCCGTGGTTGAGCGGACCGTGGCCCGCGCCGACCTGCACATCCGCACCGGCCGCCATCGCGCCGAGGATGTACGCGCGTGCGCGCTCGACGGCCTCGGGCAGCTTCAGCCCCAATGCCAGGTGCGCCGCAATGGCGGACGACAGCGTGCAGCCCGTGCCGTGCAGGTTGCGGCTCGCGATGCGCTGCGAGGCCAGGCGCTTGCGCGTGCCATCGGCCTGCAACAGCACATCGACCACTTCATTGCCGGGCAGATGGCCGCCCTTGAGCAGCGCGGCCTTGGCGCCGAGCGCCAGCAGTTCGTCGGCCGCGCCGTCGAGCGCGCCGATGCCGTCGATGGCATGGCCGATCAGCAGCGCCGCTTCGTCGAGATTGGGCGTGACCACCACGGCACGCGGGAACAGTTCGCGCACCAGCACCTGCACGGTTTCCGAAGCGATCAGGCGATCGCCGCTGGTGGCGACCATCACCGGATCGAGCACCACGTTCGGCAACTTGTAGTGATCGATGGCCCAGGCCACGACATCGACCACCTCGGGCGCATGCAGCATGCCGAGCTTGACGGCATCGACGCCGATGTCTTCCACCACCGCCTGGATCTGCGCCTTGAGAAAAGCGGGCGGCACGCCATGGATACCCGAGACGCCGCGCGTGTTCTGCGCGGTGAGCGCGGTGATGGCCGTCATGCCGTAGCAGCCGAGGGCCGCGAAGGTCTTGAGATCGGCCTGAATGCCGGCGCCGCCGCCGCTGTCGGAGCCTGCGATGGAGAGCACGCGTGCATAGCGCAGGGGCGCTTGCAGCGCGGAGGAAGGTCCTTGGGTCATGCTGAAAATTATCGGCGACCCATGAAGGCCGCGGGAGCATCTGCATGAGCGTTCCGTTGCAATCGGCCGCGATCATCGGTGCGGGCCTCATGGGTCGACTGATGGCGGTCACGCTCGCGCAGGCAGGCTGCAAGGTTGCGCTTTACGAAGCCGGCAGCCCCGAAGCCGAAGGCGCGGCAGCCCGCGTCGCGGCAGCGATGCTCGCGCCGCTGGCCGAATCGGCGGTGGCGCCCGTGTCGGTCGTGCGCATGGGGCACTACGCGCTGTCGCGCTGGCCCGAATTGCTCGCACCGCTGGCACAACCCGTGTTCTTCCAGCGCGAAGGCACGCTGGTGCTGTGGCACCGGCAGGACGCCACCGAGGCCGCGCGGCTCGAACGCGTGCTCGCCCACACCGGCACGCAGGTGCCCGAGCTGGCGCCGATGCAAGCACTCGACGGTGCAGGCATCGCCGCGCTGGAGCCGTCGCTCGGCCAGCGCTTCGCCAAGGGGCTGTTCCTTCCGGGCGAAGGCCAACTCGACAACCGCGCACTGCTCGCTTCGCTCCTCACCACGCTGCAGGCCAACGTGAACGTCACGCTGCACTGGCAATCGCCGCATGTGCCGGAGGACTTCGCACCCGGCACAACCGGCCGGCCCGACTGGGTGATCGATTGCCGCGGCCTCGGTGCCCGTCCGCAATGGCGTGCATTGCGCGGCGTGCGCGGCGAAGTGATCCGCGTGCATGCGCCCGAGGTCACACTGCAGCGCCCGACACGGCTGGTGCATCCGCGCTATCCGCTCTACATCGCGCCTAAGCCCGACCACCTGTTCGTGATCGGCGCGACCGAGATCGAGTCCGACGACATGTCGCCCGCCAGCGTGCGCTCCACGCTCGAACTGCTGAGTGCAGCCTATGCGGTGCACAGCGGTTTCGCCGAAGCGCGCATCGTGGAGATCGCCACGCAGTGCCGCCCCACGCTGCCCGACAACCTGCCCGCCATCCGCCGGCCGCAGCCGCGCGTGCTGCAGATCAACGGTCTCTACCGCCACGGCTTCATGATCGCGCCAGCGCTGCTCGATGCGGCGATGGAGCTGCTCGTGCACGGCCACAGCACGCTGGCACACGGCTTCGGCATGGACACCCCGACATCCGACGACGCATGACGATGAACATCCTGATCAACGACAAGCCCTTCACGCTGCCCGACAGCGCCACGCTCACCGACGCGCTCACCGCGCTGGAGGCCGTGCCGCCGTTCGCGGTGGCGGTGAACCGCGAGTTCGTGCCGCGCTCCGCCTACGCCGCGCGCGCACTGCAGCCCGACGATCGCATCGAAGTGATCCGCCCCGTGACGGGCGGCTGAAAAAAGAGATGGAGACGACACCCATGACCACCCCGAACGACCCGCTGGTTCTCTACGGAGAAACCTTTCAGAGCCGCCTGCTGCTCGGCACCGCGCGCTACCCCTCGCCCGACCTGCTCGAAGCGGCCGTGAAGCGCGCGAAGCCCGCGATGCTCACCGCATCGCTGCGCCGCCAGACCGCCAACCAAGGCTCCGGCGGCAACGACACGAGCAACGGCTTCTGGGCGCTGCTGCGCAAGCTGGCGGTGCCCGTGCTGCCCAATACGGCCGGCTGCCACAGCGTGCAGGAGGTGATCGCCACCGCGCAGATGGCGCGCGAGCTGTTCGACACGCCCTGGATCAAGCTCGAATTGATCGGCGACGACTACACGCTGCAGCCCGACACGCTGAACCTCGTCGACGCCGCCTCGCAGCTGATCCGCGACGGCTTCAAGGTACTGCCCTATTGCACCGAGGACCTTGTGGTGTGCCAGCGATTGGTCGATGTGGGCTGCCAGGCCGTGATGCCGTGGGCCGCGCCCATCGGCAGCGGCCGTGGTCCCGTCAATCCGTATGCGCTGCAGGTGCTGCGCGAGCGGCTCAAGGTGCCGATGCTGGTCGATGCGGGCCTGGGCCTTCCTTCGCACGCCTGCCAGGTGATGGAGTGGGGCTACGACGGCGTGCTGCTCAACACCGCCGTTGCGCTCGCGCAGGACCCCGTTGCGATGGCCGGCGCCTTCGCCGATGCGGTGCAGGCAGGCCGCACCGCTCACCGCGCCGGCGCGATGGCCGCGCAGGACTCCGCACAGCCCAGCACACCGGTGCTCGGCACGCCCTTCTGGCACCACACCGCATGAGCCACATGACCGACGCCCGTTCCATCGCCCACGCCATCGTCGCGGCCCACGGGCTGCGATTCGGCGCCATCACCGCATCGACCGTGGGTGCCACCACTTTCTCGTCGGACGAAGCGGTCTATCGCGGCGCCAAGCAGGCCTGCACCGCACTCGGCTTCATCGAGGTCGATGCCGAATGCCTCGCGCTCGCCTGGCATGCACAGACCGAACGCATCGGCCATTTCGACGGCGCCCGATGGCCCGATGCGCCCGCCGACTTCGGCATGCGTTCGTTTCCGCCGGCGTCGCGCGACGACGCCTTCCTGCCCTGCCCCGAGCGGCTCGGCCTCTACGCCGTGCTGCCCGATGCGGCATGGGTCGGCCGCATGGCGCGTGCCGGCGTGCCGACGGTGCAACTGCGCTTCAAGTCCGACGATGCCGAGGCTGTCGAGCGCGAAGTGCAAGCGGCCGTCGAGGCCGTGCAGGCCACGGGCGCCCTGCTCTTCATCAACGACCACTGGCAGGTCGCCATCGCCGCAGGCGCCTATGGCATCCACCTTGGCCAGGAAGACCTCGATGCCCTGTCGCCGGAGGAACTGCAGCAGCTGCGCGCCTCCGGCCTGCGCCTGGGCGTCAGCACGCACGGCTATGCCGAGATGGTGCGCGCCGATGCGGTGAGCCCGAGCTACATCGCGATGGGTGCGGTCTACCCGACCACGCTCAAGAAGATGGCGACCGCGCCGCAAGGCGTGGCCCGGCTCGCGGCGTATGCGCGCCTGCTGCGCGGCTATCCGCAAGTGGGCATCGGCGGCATCGATGCCGAGCGACTGCCGGAGGTGCTCGCCACCGGCGTGGGCTCGGTCGCGGTGGTGCGCGCGCTGGTGACGGCCACCGATCCCGAGGCCACAGCCGCGCAATGGATGACGGCCATGGGCGCCGTCATCGGCAACTGAACACATCCCTTCCCTCAATGACTCAACGACGCTTTCCACATTCCCTGGCCCTGACGCTCTCGCCCATCTCGTACGCGGTCGCTGCCGTGCTGTTCGCGGCCGCCTGCAGCACACACGCGCAGCAGACAACGCTGCGCGAAGTCGTCGTCAATGAAGGCGCGGCTGCGCCGCAGGCTGACGTCAGCGGCTTCGGCGACGTGCCCCTGCGCGAGCTGCCGCTCTCGGCCACGGTGATCGACAGCAAGCAGCTGAATGCCAGCGGCGCGCGCCGGCTCGCCGACCTGACGCAGTTCGACTCGTCGGTGACCGATGCCTACAACTCCGCCGGCTACTGGGACTACCTGACCGTGCGCGGCTTCGTGCTCGACAACCGCTTCAACTACCGGCGCGAAGGCCTGCCGATCAGCGCCGAGACCTCGATCCCTCTCGACAACAAGGAGCGCGTCGAGATCCTGCGCGGCACCAGCGGCATCCAGGCCGGCACCAGCGCCCCGGGTGGGCTCGTCAACTACGTCGTCAAGCGCCCCACCGAGCAGGACCTGCGCACGGTGCGCATCGAGACCACCAGCCGTGGCAGCGTGCTCGGCGCGCTCGACCTGGGCGGCCGTTTCGGCGAGAACCGACAGTTCGGCTACCGGCTCAACATGGCGAGCGAAAACCTGAAGCCGCTCGTGCACAACCTCGATGGCAACCGCAACATGTTCTCGCTTGCGGCCGACTGGCGCATCACGCGCGACTCGGTGCTGGAGTTCGAGGTCGAGCAAAGTCGCAAGACGCAGCCGAGCCAGAACGGCTACAGCCTCCTGGGCAGCGTGCTGCCCGCGCCGGTCGACCCGCGCATCAACCTCAACAACCAGCCGTGGTCGCAGCCCTCGGTGTTCAAGGCGCTCACGGGCACCGTGCGCTTCAGCCAGGCGCTGAACGCCGACTGGCGCTGGAGCGCGCAGATCGGCCAGCAGCGCCTGAAGACCGACGACCGCCTGGCCTACGCCTTCGGCTGCGGCGCCGAAGGCAACTACGACCGCTACTGCTCTGACGGCACCTTCGACGTCTACGACTTCCGCAGCGAGAACGAACGCCGCACGCAGACCGCGGGCAGCCTGAACCTGAAGGGCAACGTGATGACCGGCAGCGTGCGGCACGAGCTGGGCTTTGGCCTCTTGCAAAGCCGCGTGCGCAACCGGTTCCAGGATCAGGCTTACAACTATGTGGGCACGGGCAACATCTGGGCGACTGCCGTGGTGCCGGCCGACCCGACGCTCACCGACGTCAACACGAACCGCGACGAACGCTCGACCGAACTGTCGGTGCAGGACGCGATCCGCTGGAGTGACCGCTTCACGACATGGGTCGGCGTGCGCCACACGCGGCTGGACCGCAGCAGCGTTCGCACCGACGGCTCGCGCCCCACGAGCTACAAGGACGGCATCACCACGCCGTGGATCGCGGCGAGCTATGCCATCCAGCCCGGGCTGCTCGCGTATGCGAGTTGGGGCAAGGGTGTCGAATCGCAGGTCGTGCCGAACAAGAGCTCGCAGTACAGCAACGCCGGCGAGGCGCTGCCCGCGCTGAGTTCGCGCCAATGGGAACTGGGCATCAAGGGCGGCAACGACACTTTCAACTGGCAGCTCGCGTGGTTCGACATCTCGCGTCCGATGACCAACCTCGATGCATGCAACCGTCTGGGTATCACGCCGTGCGAAGCGAAGTACGACGGCCGCGCCGTGCACCGAGGCCTCGAAGCCGGCGCGCAGTGGACGCAGGGCCCGTGGCGCATCGGCGGCAGCGTGACGCTGATGGACGCCAAGCGCCGCGGCAGCACCGTCGAACCCGCGAGCAACGGACAGTGGCCGACCAACGTGCCCAAGCAAGTGCTTCGCGCGCAGGCGGCTTATCGCGTGCCCGCGGTGCCAGGCCTTGAAGTGGCGGGCCAGCTGTCGCACGAAGGACGTCGCAACGTGCTGGCCGACGGGTCGATCACACTGCCCTCGTGGACGCGCGTCGATGCGATGCTGCGCTACGACACGAAACTGCGCGGCGTGAACACGAGCTGGACGCTGGCCGTCGACAACCTGTTCGATCGCCGCTACTGGAAGGAATCGCCCTACCAGTTCGGGCATGTCTACCTGTTCCCCGGTGCACCGCGCACGCTGCGTCTGGGCCTGAGCGTCGCGCTGTGAAGATGCACGAGCGAAAGTTTTTTCTGCAAAAGTTCGGGAGGCTTGAGAAGGCCAAAAAAACCACGCTATAATCTGAGGCTTGTTCCTCGATAGCTCAGTTGGTAGAGCGCCGGACTGTTAATCCGTAGGTCCCTGGTTCGAGCCCAGGTCGAGGAGCCACTACAAGCCGCAAGGCAACTGGATGCCCCGCTACTCAAAAGGTAGCGGGGCATTTTCATTTGGGAGCGCTTTCTTGGGCAGCTAGACTCGCACCTCGTCCACCGAATCGAGGTCCTCAATGAACAACACGAGTCGATACGAATTCAGCCTGCCTTTTTGCAGCGAAGAGCAGCAGCTGCAGGTCCAGAAGGTGCTCATGCTCCCCGGCGCGATAACGACCTCCACGGTCAACCGCAGCACCGGATCGGCCGGAGTGACCGTACAGGCCACCTTCCTTCCGGCCCACTCCCTCGCGCTCATGCAGGCAGAGATCATTGCGCGCATGGCACCCATCGGTCTCCTGCCGGTGCGGACCCCGGGCTGATCGGCAAAGCCGGGCCACGGGAAGAATTCTTACCTGCAGTTTCCAAAAACGGCTATTCCTCGACACTGAAATCTGGTCAGACTCCTGCCAACCAGAAGGAGGGACCGAGGATGACGCGAAGCGAATTCAACACGCTGTCGAGGCGTGCCCGGTTGCGAGAAACCCGCTCTCGCGATGCCGCATACATGGTTCTCGTCGGCGGCGTGCGCCCCGGCGTCGCGGCCCGCGAAGTCGGCACCAGCCCGCAAGCCCTCACCAACACGCTTCGAAAGCTCAGAGATGCCATGAAGGAGCCGCTCGAGCACAACCGCGTGCATTCCGTCGCGGACCATCGCATCGGGAGCTGATTGCTCAGTCGGACGGTCGGCGGATTCCAATACAGTTCTCACCATGCATTTCAAGCCGCAAGCTGAACCCGGACTTCCCGCCCCCCCCACGCCCCGCTCGCTCATCCCCCATCGGATCGCACTGGCCCTCGCCTCGGGCACGCTGAGCGTTCTGCTCGTCGGCTGCGCTTCCAAGCCCTCCCCGGCGCCCGCACCCGCACCGAAGAAGTCCGCGAGCGCCAAGCCCGCACCTGCTGCCCGCAACGACGCCCGTCCCGCACCGGAGCGCCGCCAGCGAAGCAGCGAGCCGGCATCTGCGGCATCGTCCACACCGTCCGCGCCCGTAGCCAAGGCGGAGCGGAATTTCTTTCGTCCGTCGAACGGCACCGTCATCCAGCGATTCAATGGCCGCAACAGCAAGGGCGTCGACTTCGCGGGCTCGGAAGGCGATCCCGTCATCGCCGCGCGCGATGGCAAGGTCGTGTATTCGGCCGTGGGTCCGCGTGGCTATGGCCAGCTCGTCATGATCAAGCACGACGCGGTCTTCGTGACCGCCTACGCGCACAACAGCAAGCTGCTCGTCAAGGAGGGGCAGTCGGTGAAGCGAGGCCAGGTGATCGCCCACATGGGACGCACCGAAGCCGATCGCGTCAAGCTGCACTTCGAGTTGCGCAGGAACGGCAACGCGGTCGATCCCGTTCCCTACTTCGCTTCGCCAGACTAGGGCGGGTCGCGCCGACGATCAGTGCTGCACGACGGGGGTGCGGCCCTTCGCGTTGTCGATGGTCGCGCTGACGGAGTTGGTGTTGACGGCCAGAGCCACCAGGATCGAGCCGACAAAGGACGGATCGGATGCGCCGCTGAAATTCGAGGCGCCGGCGATAGCCAGGGCCTGGGCGACCTGCTGGCGGGTCAGTTCCGCTGCTGCTTCGCCAACGACATTCTTCTTGGTGGTTGCCATCTGAAAACTCCTCGTGATGAAGGCCCGACTGTAACGGCCCCGGCGCCCCGCCGAAGGCCATCCCCCTGCCCGTTCCGGGGCGCTTGTTGCCGCCTGCCCACGGGGCCGCACTGGGTAATAATCTCGCCCGCTTCGCTGCGCGCAGACCATGACTTTCGGCACTGGCATGCCGATTCTTGAGGTCGTATCGTCGCGCGGTCGCTGGCGGCGCGACGAATCGGGGGAGGTCACACAGGCCATGCGGTCCCACTTCGGTATCCGATGAGTGGCGTCTCCCCCTGGGGCGCCTCCTCACTCTTATCTCTCTGGATCCGGACATGGCTTCTTCCAAATTCTCTTTCGCAAGCGCAAGCGTTCTTGCCGGCGCGCTGGCTCTCTCCGGCTGCGCGACCACCGACATGCAAATGGGCAGCCAGTCGGCCAAGACCATGGCCACCGGCAGTGCCGCCGGCTCGGCCACCTCCGGTGAAAGCAGCGCGCTCGAGCGCTGCGATTCGCCGCTGGGCACCGTCTCGCTCATCGAGAACGTCAACGCCGGCTGGTACACCGTGCTCACCGGCGAATACAAGCTCCCGCCCACCGCGAACCTGCTGCGCCTGCTGGTGCAGCAATCGAACTGCTTCGTGGTGGTCGAGCGCGGCGCGGCCGGCATGAACGCCATGACGCGCGAGCGCGCGCTCATGCAGTCGGGCGAAATGCGCGGCGGCAGCAACTTCGGCCGCGGCCAGATGGTGGCCTCCGACTACGGCCTGTCGCCCGAGATCGTGTTCAGCAACAACGACGCCGGCGGTATCGGCGGTGCGCTGGGCGGCCTGGTGGGCGGCGGCCGCGGCCGCGCCATCGCCAGCATCGGCGCCAGCCTGCAGACCAAGGAAGCCAGCGCGCTCCTGACCCTCATCGACAACCGCTCGGGCGTGCAGGTGGCTGCCGCCGAAGGCAGCGCCTCCAAGACCGACTTCGCGGGCTTCGGCGGCCTGGGCGGCCTCTCCGCCGCGGGCGGCATCGGCGGCTACACGCGCACGCCGCAGGGCAAGGTGATTGCCGCCGCGTTCATGGACGCCTTCAACCAGATGGTTCGTTCACTGCGCAACTACAAGGCGCAGACGGTGCGCGGCCAGGGTCTGGGCGGTGGCGGTCGCTTGGGCGTGGACGGCGGCGCCGCGCCGTCGCAAACCTCGGCGCCGGGCGCAGCACGCCCCCGCCGCAAGTAAATCGCAAATCAGGCCGTTGCGCTGATGGCATCGGTCAGGAACTGCACGAACGCCTTGCCCGCATCGGGCAGCGAGCGGCCGGCCAGTGTCTGGACCTCGAGATGGCGCTCGTTCATCTCCCTGTCCTTCAGGGGGATCGCGACCAGCGCCTTGGTCTTGAGCAGCGTGCGGATCGACAGCTCTCCATAGAAAGCAATGCTGCCGCCGCCCGCGGCCGCGAAGCTCACCAGCGCATTCGCATGGTTGCTGGACATGGCCTGCACGTACTGCAGCCCCTGCCTGCTGCAACCGATGTCGAGCAACTGCCTGATGGAGCTGTCCTCCTGCGGCAGGCCCAGCGGATAGCCCACCACCTGGCGCAACGACAACTGCCGCTGCGCCGCCAGCGGATGGCCCTTGGCCATCACTGCCAGGATGGGGCTGGGATGGCGCAGTTCGACCTTGAGGCCGGGCTCGGGCAGCCCGCTCAAGGTCATGCCGACATCCGCTTCACCGTCGCGAATCCGCCGGGGAATCTCGTTCGGTGAGCCGACCTCCAGGTGAAAGCGGATCCCCTCGTATTTGGCGCGAAACCGCGAGATCAGCGTCGGGAGGAAGTCGAAGGCGAAGCCCTCGGTGCTCGCCACCCGCACATGCCCGCTGCGCAGGCCGCGCAGGCCGGCGATGTCGCTCGCAACGCGCTCGATGTCCTGCTGCGTACGCTTGGCATGCGCGGCCAGCAACTCGCCGGCCGCATTGGGCACCATGCCGCGCGCATGGCGATCGAACAGCAGCGTGTCCAGCTCGCGCTCCAGGCGCGCGACCTGCCGGCTCACTGCCGAGGGCGCGACGTTGAGCTTGAGCGCCGCATCCTTCACCGAGCCCGTCTTCACGACCTCGAGAAAGTACCGGACCGCTGTTTCCTGCAGCGCGTGAAGTCGCATGAATTCCTCCGAACAGCCGCGGACAAGTGGCCACGTCGATTGCCGATTCAGCAATCCACAATTCTAAACATTGCGCTTGTGGCAGCCGAGGCCCACTCCTACGATGGGATTTCTCAGGAGCCCCCCGTCATGAAAAGCCTTCCCGCACTGGCCGGCATCGCGTTGATGTCCTGCCTCGGTCTTGCCCCGCTGGCACCACGCGCCGCCATTGCCGCGGAGCCGGGTTTTCCATCGCGGCCGGTCACGCTCGTGATTCCCTTTCCGCCGGGTGGCGCGACGGACGTGAACGGCCGGATCCTCGGCCAGCGGCTGAGCAAGGAGCTGGGCCAGCCCGTCGTCATCGAGAACCGCGCCGGAGCCGGAACGATCATCGGCGCGAGCTACGTCTCCAAGGCGGCACCGGACGGCTACACGCTGCTCGTGAGCTCGGGCACCACTTTCACCGTCAACCCCGCGATACGCCCCAACCTGCCGTACGACCCGGTCAAGGGTTTCGAGCCCATCGGCATCGCCGGGCGGCTCGCGCTCATCCTGCTGGCCAACAGCGAGGTGCCGGTGAAGACCGTCAAACAGTTCGTGGACTACGTGAAGGCGTCGCCGGGCAAGTATTCCTACGCCTCCTACGGCACCGGCACGACCTCGCATTTCGCCGGCGAAACCATCCTGCATGCGGCCGGCCTGAAGATGACGCACGTGCCCTACAAGGGCAGCGCACCGGCCATGACGGACCTCATGGGCGGGCAGGTCGCGTTCAGCGTCGACACGGTGAGCGCCGCCATCCCGCAACTCAAGAGCGGCAAGATCAAGGCCATTGCAGTGACGACGGCCAAGCGGTCCAGCCTCCTGCCCGACGTCCCCAGTCTGGCCGAGAGCGGCTATCCCGACATCGACATGGACTCCTGGCTGATCCTCGCCGCACCGCGCGGCCTGCCCGCCGATGCGAAGACCCGGCTCGAGAAGGCGCTCGCCGCGACCATGGCCGATCCGGACACGCGAGCCAAGCTGAGCGCCCAGGGGCTGGAGCCGGTCTACAGCAATGCAGCGGCGGCCAGCGAACTGATCAACCGGGAACTGCCCGTGATGCGGGCCGTCGCTGCCCGCGCGAACATCACCGCCGACTGATCCATCGACCATTGCAATGCCCATACCCACCGAACTCGTCGAACACTCCGCCGTTGAACTGCGCCGCCTGATCGGCAGCAAGGCGATCTCGCCGGTCGAACTGCTCGAGGCCTGCATCGCACGCATCGAGCAGGTGAACCCTTTCGTCAACGCAGTGACCGCGACCTGCTTCGACCGCGCGCGCACCGAAGCCGCGGCCGCGGAAAACGCGGTGATGCAAGGCGATCCGCTCGGACTGCTGCACGGCCTCCCGCTGGGCGTGAAGGACCTGGAGCCCACCGAGGGCCTGCTCACCACCTGGGGATCGCCGATCTACCGCGACCATGTGCCGCAGGAAGACATCGAACTCGTGGCCCGTCTTCGCAAGGCGGGCGCCATCGTGGCCGGCAAGACCAACGTGCCCGAGATGGGCGCGGGCGCCAATTCGCGCAACGAGGTCTGGGGTGCCACCGGCAACCCCTTCAACCCGAACCTGAACGCCGGCGGCTCCTCGGGCGGATCGGCCGCGGCCCTCGCGTGCGACATGCTGCCCGTGTGCACCGGCTCCGACACCGGCGGGTCGCTGCGCATTCCGGCCGCCAAGTGCGGCGTGGTGGGCTTTCGGCCGTCGCCGGGCATCGTGCCGAGCGTGCGAAAGCCGCTGGGCTGGACGCCGATTTCGGTTGTCGGTCCGATGGGCCGCACGGTGGAAGATGCGTGCCTGCAACTCGCGGCATCGGCCGGCATGAACGCCGGCGACCCGTTGAGCTACCCGCTCGACCCTCTCTCGTTTCTCAAGCCGCTGGATGTCGATCTCGGCCGGCTTCGCGTTGCATGGACCGAAGACTTCGGCACCTGCGCGGTGAACGACAGCATCCGCGCCACCATGCGCCGCAAGATCGGCTCGATGCGCCACCTGTTCCAGCGCTGCGACGAAGTGAGCTTCGACCTGGGCGATGCCCACCGCTGCTTCGACGTGCTGCGCGCCGAGGCCTTCGTGGCGGGCATGCACGCCGCCTACGAGCGCGACCCGGACAGCCTGGGCCCGAACCCTCGCGCAAACTACGAGATGGGTGCGCGCATGAGCCTGCTCGACAGCGCCTGGGCGCAGGCCGAGCAGACCCGCCTCATCAAGCGCTTCCAGTCCACCTTCGCCGACTACGACCTGGTGCTCTCGCCGACCACGCCGGTGTCGCCCTTTCCGTGGACACAGCCCTACGCCGACACCATCAACGGCGAGAAGCAGGCCAACTACTACCGCTGGCTCGCGCTGACCTATGTCGTCACGCTGACCACGCATCCGGCGATCTCGCTGCCCTGCGGCGTCGATCATGCGGGCATGCCGTTCGGCCTGCAGGTGGTGGGCGGCTTCCGGGCCGACCACCAGGTGCTGGGCGCGGCGCATGCCATGGAAATGGCGTTCGCCCGCGATGTGCAACTTCGCCGCCCGCGGCCCGACCTGTCGTTGCTGCGCCCTGCCGAACCTTCGCTCACCTCGATCGTCCGGACGCCGCCGGTGCTGTCCGGCGGCGCGCGCGAAGCAGCCATCGTCGCCGCCGTCTGACAGCATCGGCAGAACGGCCACAATTGACCTCCCTCTGGAGGTGAACACGATGGATGGTCTGGAAGAGACGGCGGAAGCGGCAAAAGGCAAGCTCGTCTACCCCTTTGCGGGGCTCCCGCCGCGCGGCAAGTCGATCGAGGTCGCCGCGGGCGTGCACTGGATCCGCATGCCGCTGCCCTACTCGCTCGACCACATCAACCTGTGGGCGCTGGACGACGGTGCCGGCTGGGCCGTGGTGGACACCGGCGTGCGCACCGAGGAAACGGTGGCTGTCTGGCGCGAACTCTTCGCCAACTCGCCGGACACCCGCGGCCTCACCCGCGTCTTCGTGACGCACATGCACCCCGACCACGTCGGCATGGCCGGCTGGCTCACGCGCAAGTTCGGCGTGCGACTGTGGATGACCCGCTCCGAATACCTCATGTGCCGCGTGATGGTGTCCGACACCGGCCGCGAAGCACCCGACGACGCCATCGCCTTCTACCGGCGCGCCGGCTGGAGCGATGCCGCCATCGAGACCTACCGCACGCGCTTCGGCAACTTCGGCAAGCACATCCATCCGCTGCCCGACAGCTTCCGGCGGCTGCGCGACGGCGAGGTGCTGCGCATCGGCGCGCACGACTGGCGCATCGTCACCGGCAACGGCCATTCGCCCGAGCATGCGTGCCTGTACTGCCCCGACCTCAAGGTGCTGATCTCGGGCGACCAGATCCTGCCGCGCATCTCGTCCAACGTTTCGGTCTCGCCGATCGAGCCCGACGCCGACCCGATGGCCGACTGGCTCTCGTCGCTGGCGAAGCTCAAACGCGAGGTGCCCGACGACGTGCTCGTGCTGCCCTCGCACAACGAGTGCTTCCGCGGCCTGCATGCACGCATCGACCGGCTCCAGCAAGGGCAGGAGCGCTCGCTCGACCGGTTGCGCAACACCCTGAAGACGCCGAAGCGCGCGGTCGATGTGTTCGCGAGCCTGTTCGCGCGCAGCATCGCCGAGTCTGACGTGCAGTTGCTGGGCATGGCGACAGGTGAAAGCCTCGCCTGCCTCAATTACCTGCTGCACCGCGGCGAGGTCGCGTGCGACATCGCCGACGACGGCATCGGCTGGTACCGACTCGCCGCCTGACCGCCTGACCGCCTAACCGCCGAACCAGTCGCGCGCCGAGCGCCCCTGATCAGGGCCCAGCATCGAGAAGCCGCCGTCGACCGGAATGTCCGCGCCGGTCACGAAGCGCGCGGCGTCCGAGCACAGGAACAGCACCACCTGCGCCACGTCGTCGCCGTCACCCGCGCGGCCCAGCGGATGCAGCGGCGCCGCCATGCGGTCCGCATACGCGCGGTCGCCGCCCGCCATGCGCGAGAGCGCATCCGACCAGGTCCACCCGGGCGACACCGAGTTCACGCGCACCCGCCGGTGCGCCAGGCTCGCGGCTTGGTTGCGCGTGAGCTGCAGGATGGCCGCCTTGGCCGCCGGATAGAGCGCCCGGCCCGCCGTGCCGAACTTGCCCCCGACGCTGCCCATGTTCACCACCGCCCCACCCTGCGCCGCCAGGGCATCGGCGGTCTTGTGCACCAGCAGCGCGCCAGAGACAAGGTTGACGTCGAGCGCATGCAGCCATTCGCTGCGCGAGGCTTCCAGCCCGTTGTCGCCGTACACCACCGCGTTGTTGATGAGGAAGTCGATGCGCCCCTCGCTGGCGAGCGCATCGGCCACCAGCGCATCGAGCGCCGCGTCCGAGGCGATGTTGCACGCGATGAAGCGGCAGCACGGGCCCAGCTCGGCCGCCAGCGCCTCGCCGCGTGTGGCATCGATGTCCACCGCCAGCACCTGCGCACCGGCCTTCACGAAAGCGCGAACGATGGCGCTGCCGAGCATGGCCGCCGCGCCGGTGACGATGGCGACTTTTCCTTCGAGATTCGAGCTCATGGCATGGCCTTCATCTGTGCGACCGCTTCATCGACGTGCACCACGTCCGCGAGCATCGCCAATGTTTCCAGGCTCGCTGCGTGCAGGTGCGCCTGCGCAGTGTTGCAGGCATCGGCGACGACCGCCACCTCATAGCCCAGGTCGCTCGCGTGGCGCGCGCCGTGTTCAACCACATGGTTGGTCGCGATGCCCGCCACATAGAGCCGCGATGCGCCGGTGCTGCGCACGGCGCCTTCCAGCCCGCTGGCCCAGAACGGGTTGTTGCGCTTGTGAGTGACGATGGCCTCGCCGGGCAGCGGCGCGAGTTCTCCGTAGAACTCCGCGCCCCACTCGCCGTCGAGCACCGCGCCCGTTTCGGCCACCCGCCGGAACAGCGTGCAGTTGCGCAGGCAATCGGCGTACCCCGGCGCGAACGCGATGCGCACGAAGATCACCGGCACGCCGTTCGTCCGCGCGCCGGCGATCAGGCGCGCGGCCGAGGCGATGAGAAGCGGGCGCGCCGGATCGTCGGCCGCCACGCCCACACGCACCTTGCCATCGACGTGCAGCACGTCGTTCTGGTAGTGCATGGCCAGGAGCGCGGCCTTCACATGAACACCTGCAGGGCTTCGTGCGGCGCGTCGCAATTGACGAGCTCAACGCGCTTCATCTGGATGAGGAACCCGTCGCCCTCGCGCTGCAGGGTGTGCAGCACGCTGCCGCCGAAGGTGCGCTGCTCGGTCTTGCGCCATTCGAGGAGCAGGAAGGTCGAGCGCACGACACAGCTTTCTTTATCGCGCGATTCGAGCCCGATGTTCCCCACCACATGCACCGTGCGCGTGGGCGGTTGCTGCGAATAGGCGCGCGCCTGGTCGAGCCGCCGCGCCCGCATCGAGCGCAGCAAGGCGTCCTCGCAGAACAGCGAGGCGTGATTGATGTGGTCGGCCTGCCCGTGCACCAGCGGCACCCAGTAGAGCCCATCGGAGGTGAAGAGCCGCTGCCATTCGTCCCAGCGGTGCTCGTCCAGCAGGCGCGCCTCGTGGTGCAGGAACTGGGTGATCGCCTGCTGCTCGTGCCAGTCGTTGAAGTTCATTTGCCGCTCCCGGCCGGCACGCCCATGTACGAGGCCCATGCCGCGAACATGTTGCGCGACGGCATCTCGCTGTTGCCGTTGGAGGCCCGCCCGCCCGGCAGCGGCTGGTCGCGCCCGGCGGCGCGGTGCATGCTGACCCAGTCGCCGCCGTCGGAAGTCAGCCCCTCCTGCACGCGGTTGTAGGCCTCCAGGTCGTCGGGCATCACGTTCGACGAGGGCGAGTTGACGATGTTGGTGTACTTCAGCGTGCGCTGGAAGGTTGCCTCGGGCGCCCCCTTCAGGCGGAAGCTGAAGATCTCCACCAGCGTGCGGTCCACCGACAGCGGCCGGATCACGCGGATCTGCTGGAATGAGGTGTGCGGCGAACAGCTCGGGTAGACGATGGTGTTGTGCCGGTTCACCCGCAATATCTCGTCGGCGCGCTGCGCACCCTGGCCGGCCTCGAGCGCCGCCACGTAGGCCAGGCTCACCGGGTCGGTGGGCGGCACGAAGATGCCCTCCATGAAGCCGTGGCCGTTGTCGTAGCCCTTGAGCTCCAGGTTCTCCCAGAACTCCAGCGGCTCGCCGTTGCCGTCGACGATCACCACCTCGAAGGGCTTGGGCGTGCCCGAGGGCATGGCCTCGAACTCCTCCTTGGCTGCGCGCCACGACGACTCGTGCGTGGCTACCGCGTGGATCGTGTCGTGCAGGTTCTCGAAGAAGATCTTCCAATTGTTGCGCTGGATCACGCGCTGCACGCCGCCGGCCACTTCCACCTCGCCATCTGGCGCGCGGTCGCAGAAGTTGTCGAGCGACGTGGCCACGCCGCCGAGAAAGTCGGCGAGCTCGGGGCCCTCTTCCGAAAGGCTCGCGAACACGAAGCCGCGGTGGCTCGCCACGCGGGCCACCTTGCGCACCGAGTGCGACCCGCTCTTGAGGTCGAGCGCCGTGTCTTCGTAGCCGCTGCGCAGCGGCACCGACAAGAGGCTGCCGTCGCACTTGAAAGTCCAGCCGTGATAGAGGCACCGCAGGAACTTGCCGGCGCTGCCGCTGCCGTCGGGGACGATCTTGGCGCCCTTGTGCGGGCAGCGGTTGTAGAGCACGTTCACTGCGCCGTCGGTGTGGCGCACCATGACCACGGGCTCGCGGCCCAGGCGCGTGGTGAAGTAATCGCCGACGTTAGGCACCTGGCTCTCGTGGCCCACGTACAGCCAGGCCTGGCCGAAGACGCGGTCCATCTCCAGCTCGAAGATGGCGGGGTCGGTGTAGACGCGCTTGTGCACGCGGTCGGGCTGCACGAGCGACTGGATATCGATCGGGTCTGTCGCTGCGACAGGGATGATGGGGATCACGGAATTCATCGGGTAGGTCTCCTGAAGCGTCATCAGATGTCGAGCACCAGGTGCGGCGTCTTGGCGCGCGACACGCAGGTGCACAGGGTCTTGCCGCCCGCCTTCTCGCGCGGGCTCAGGTTGTGGTCGCGGTGGTCGGGCACGCCCTCCACTACGTCGACGGCGCACACGCCGCAATCGCCTTGGCGGCAGTCGTACATCGGGTCGAGCCCGGCGGCGATCAGCACGTCGAGCAGGCTCTGGCCGGGCTGTACCGTCAGCGTCTTGCCCGAGCGCAGCGTGCGCACCTCGAAGGGGGTGTCGCCGGCCTCTGCGACCGCGCCGGCGAAGAGCTCGAAGTGCACGTGGTCGTCGGGCCAGCCCTGTGCGCGGGCGGTGTCGACCACCGCCTGCACCATGCCGCGCGGACCGCAAACGTGCAGGTGGCGACCGCCCTGCGGCTCCGCGAGCAGTGCGCGCAGGTCGAGGCCGCGCGCGGGGTCGCCGCCGTCGTGCACCACCGTGCCGCCGAGCGCGCGCACTTCGTCCAGGTAGGCGGTCGCCTCTTTGCTGCGCGTCGCATAGAAGAAGTCGAAGGCCTGGCCCTCGGCTGCCAGCGAGCGCGCCATGCACAGCAGCGGCGTGATGCCGATGCCGCCCGCCACCAGCAGCGGCGGCAGGCCGCCCTTGTGCAGCGTGAAATCATTGCGCGGCGGGTGCGCGGCCAGCACCGCGCCGGGTGCGAGCCCGTGCATCCATGCCGAGCCGCCCGTGCCCTGCGGCTCGTGCAGTACTGCGATCTCGTAGCTGCCGGAGCCATCGTGCGGGCGAACCAGTGAATACGCGCGCTGCCCGCTCGAATGCGCCACCTGAACGCTCAGGTGTGCGCCCGGTGCGAACGGCGGCAGGTCGCCGCCGTTCGTGGGCCGCAGCACGAAAGCCTTGATCGCCGGCGTGAGCGGCGTGACCGAGGCCACGACCAGCGCCAGCATGTCTGCGCCCTGCGTCATCCGAGGGGCAGCGCGGGGTCGGCGATCGTGAGGCCGTTCGACTTCGACCAGCGCGGCATCAGCGTGTTCGAGGGCAGCGTCTCGTCCACCAGCTTGCGCGCGGTGTCCGCCCCCGCCACGGGCAGGCCCTTGGCATCGAGCAGGCCGATCTGCACCAGCACGCTGGCCTGGTCCCAATAGATGTGCTCGTGGTAGAGCTTGTCGCCGCGGAACTTCACGATGGCCACCAGTGGAATTTCCACCGGCTTGCCGGTCGGCGCGACGCCCGGCAGCAACCAGTCGATTTCCACCGTGTGGGTGAAAGAGAAGAGCATCTCGTCCACGATCTGCGTCGCGCCCACAGTGCGCGAGATCGGCGTGAGCTGCGTGTCGGGCGGCGTTGTCGGAATGAAGTGGTGCTTGTAGAAGCGCGACAGCTCTTTCGCGCCCACGCCGCCGGTCATGGTCGGGATGTGGTTCACGTAAGGCTCGCTCACCATCGTGCCCATGGTGGCAACGACGTCGCGCGTGGCGAACTCGTATTCGCAGTGCTTGTCCCAGAGCGCCGAGAGGTCGTAGACCGGCCCGATGGCCTCCTTGAAGAGCGCCATCGAGCGCTGGTGCGCCATGAGCGTGGAAGGCTTGTCAAAGTGCTCGCCGCCGGTGCGCGCGAACGCGTGGTCCACGCCGGGGTAGACGTACATCTGCGCGCCGGCCTTGCCGGCAAAGGCCTCCAGCACCTGGGCGCGAGCCTCGGGCGGGCAGAACTTATCGAGCTCGGCGAAGTGCAGCGCGATCGGGCATTCGATCTTCGGCACGAGGTCCAGCGCCGCCTCGATGCCGACGCCGTAGTAGCCCACCGCCGCATCCACGCCCGAATGCGCGGCCGCGAGATAGGCCAGCTTGCCGCCGAGGCAATAGCCCAGCGCGCCCACCTTGCCTGTGCAGGCCGGGTGTGCGCGCAGCGCCTTCACGCTCGCGGTGACGTCGGCGATGCCGGCGTCGATGTCGAACTTCTGGAAGAAGCCGAATGCGCGTTGCCAGTCTTCCGGCGAATAGCCGAGATCGACGTTGGGCTCCATGCGCCAGAAGAGGTCGGGGGCGAGCACCACGTAGCCTTCCTCGGCATAGAGATCGGCCACCTCGCGCACGTAGTCGTTGATGCCGAAGATCTCCTGGCACAGCACGATGCCGGGGCCGCTGCCCGAGGCGGGCAGTGCGAGGTAGCCGCGAAAGCTGCGGCCGTCGCCGGCCGGGATGTCGATGTACTGACTCATCGTGGGTGTCTCCTGAATGGTGGGGCTTGCGGCGCAATTCTGGGCAGCGCCCTCCTCCGATGTCTGTCCACTTCGTGCAAGCAACGTCGCTGCAAGAAACGGATAGCCCGCCGCCACGGCGGCACGCAGACTGCGACCCGCATTGCATTCCCCCACGTCAACCGAATCCCTCCAGAGGAGATCTTTCATGTCGCAGGCAAGCATCAGAACGGCCTTGTTGGCCTTCGCCGTCATCGGCGGCGCATCGCTATCGCAGGCACAGGCCCAACCCGTCAAAGTCGGCATCGCGATGGACCTCTCCGGCCCCTTCGCCGTCGGTGGCGCCGAGGCCAAGGCCGGTTTCGCCGTGGCGATCAAGCAGCTCAACGGCAAGCTCGGCGGCGTGCCGGTCGAGTTCGTCGAGGCCGACACCGCCGGCAACCCCGACCTGGCCCGGCAGGTGGTCGAGCGCATGCTGCTGCGCGACAAGATCGACCTGTTCACCGGCCCGGTGGGCTCGTCCGTCGCGCTCGCCGTCGGCCCACCGCTCTTTGCCGCCAAGGTGCCCTATCTGTCGAGCAACACCGGCCCGAGCGACTACTCGGGCGCCAAGTGCAACCCCTACTTCTTCGGCGCGTCGTACCCGAACGATGCGTACCACGAGGCCGCGGGCAAGTTCGCCTCCGACAAGGGGTTCAAGAAGGTCGCGCTCATCGCGCCCAGCTATCCCGGCGGCAAGGACGCGGTCAACGGCTTCAAGCGCAACTTCAAGGGCGGCGTGGGCGACGAGCTCTACACCAAGCTCGGCCAGCTCGACTACTCGGCCGAGCTCGCGCAGATCCGCGCGAGCAAGCCCGACGCGCTCTACTTCTTCCTGCCCGGCGCGATGGGCGTGAGCTTCATCAAGCAGTTCGTCGGCGCGGGCCTGTCGAAGGACGTGGCACTGATCTCCACCGCCTTCTCGGCCGACGAGGACATGATCCCCGCCGTGGGCGAACCGATGCTCGGGCTCTTCAACACCGCGCATTGGTCCTACGACCTGGACAACCCCGCCAACCAGCGCTTCGTGGCCGAGTTCCGTCAGCAGAACAACGGGCGCAACCCCTCGTTCTACGCCGGCCAGGCCTACGACGTGCTCATGGCCATGGACGCGGCCGTTCGCGATGCCGGCGGCAAGGTGGCCGACCGGCCCGCGCTGCTCAAGGCGATCAAGGCCGCGAAATACAAGTCGGTGCGCGGCGATTTCAGCTACGGCGCCAACAACTTCCCGATCCAGAACTACTACCTGCGCGTGATCGGCAAGGACGCCAGCGGCCGCATCACCAACAAGGTGATCGGCACCGTGCTGCAGAACTACCAGGACACCACGGCCGCCAAGTGCGCGATGAAATCCTAGTGTCTTGAGGTCTCGCGCGGGAGCTGGCCGAAGCGCTCCCGGTAGCAGGCGGCGAAACGGCTCAGGTGCGAGAAGCCGCAGTCGAGCGCGATCTGCGTCACGCTCGCGCCGTCGTGGCGCGCGAGCTGCGCGTGCGCGGCATCGAGCCGCATGTTGCGCAGCACCTCCATCGGCGAGAGGTCGCGGTGGCGCCGGAACAGGAGGGCCAGCATGCGCCGGGTCACGCCCGCGGCCTGCGCCACCTCTTCGAGCGACACGGCGGTGTCGAGTCTGCTGCGCATGAACTCTTCGGCGCGCCGCAGCTGTCCGAGGCTGGCGGCCTCCGAGCCGAGGCGCAGCGCATCGTGCCGCCGCCGCACCGAGTTGGGCCGGTGGCACAGCAGGTAGAGCATGAGGTTGTCTTCGCAGTGGGCCAGCCAGCGCGGGTCGTACGGCGTGCTGCTGTCGCCCGCCGAAGGCAGCAGCGACGCAAGGTTGGCCACCATGCGGCACCACTGCGTTCCGGCGGCGTCGTCGAGCTGCAGCGGCATGTCGAAATCGATCTCGCCCACCTCGTCGGCATGGCGCGCGGCGAAGGCGTGGCGCGCCACTTCCTGCAGGCGGCCGAGTTCGATCTTGAGCATCAGCTGTTCGCAGTCGGCATGCCAGCGCAGCCGCACCGGCTTGTGCGCGGACACCACCGCGCCCTGACCCGGATGGATCTGCAGCGTCTGGCCGCCCGTGCGGATTTCGGCATGGCCGCGCAGCGGCATCTGCACCAGCACGAAGTTGCCGAGCGCATCGGGCTCGATGTCCACGTCGCAACCATAGCGCAGGATGCACAGCGACAGTGCGCTCAGCTCGGCGCGGCAGAACACCGCATCGACCTTGCCGCGCCCCCAGACGCTGCGATGGTCCTTCAGTTCATGGGCGACCAGCGCGTGGGTCTCGTCCGCCTCGCGCGAGCGGAACACCTCGCGTCCGTACAAGGGAGAAAGCTGCTGGCTCGACCATGCGTCCACGGGCACTCCTGGGGGGTCAGGTGGTTGAAAACCATTGTTTGCCACTGGGGGCGTGCCCGCAATTTACCGCCGGGTCGCGCTTGCCGCCATGGGGCTTGCCCCGACGTGCAAGAAGCTTGCCCGGGAGCGCCCAGGTCAGACCGTGAGAACAACCTTTCCGATGTGCCCGGCACGCTCCAGGTATTGGTGGGCCTGCACCACGTCGTCGAGTGCGAACTCGCGGTCGATGCGCACCTGTAGCTTGCCATCGGCAAGGCCCGCATCGATGAAGGCCAACGCACGGCCGAGCGCAGCCTCGTCGCGGGGCAACCCCATCGTGGGCGCGCCCGTGTGCTCCAGCACCTTGTAGACATGGAAGCGCCAGCTTTTGCGGAACTGAGCGATCACCGGGTACTTGAATTCGGCGCCGCCGGAAAGGCCGTACAGCACATACCAGCCGCGGTGCGCGACCACGTCGCCGAGCCGCTCGACCTGCGCGCCGCCCACACCGTCGTACACGAGGTCGACGCCGCGGCCCTCGGTGAGCTTCATCACGCGCTCGACCACGTCTTCGTCGTCCGTCACGACCACATGCGTTGCACCCGCTTCCCGCAGCGCCTCGCGCTTGGCAGCCGTGCGCGTGACCGCGATGGCGACGATGCCCGCCGCACGCGCCATCTGCAGCGCCGCGATGCCCGTGCCCGATGAGGCGCCGGTGACGAGCATCACCTGGCCGCGCTGCAACCGCGCCATCTCGAACATCGGGAAGTAGCCCGTGAGGTAGGCCATGTAGGCGCCTGCAGCCTGCGAGGGCGAGAGGTTGCCCGGATACCGCACCACGTGCGCAGCCGGAAGGAGGATGTTCTCGCCATAGGTGGGATACCGGCCCTGGCCGGCGCCCGGCAGGAGCGCGACCCTGTCGCCCACGCTCAACCCTCCGACGCCCTCCCCGATCGCTTCGACGACGCCCGCGGCTTCATTGCCCAATCCGGCCGGCAGCGTCGCGTCTTCGATGTACAGGTTCTCGCGCCACAGCGCGTCGGCCCGGTTCAGGCCGATGGCCTGCACCGCAACGCGCACCTCCCCGGCACCGGGTGCCGGCGTCGCGACCTCTTCGAGCTTCAGGACCTCGGCGCCGCCGAACGTGTGAAAGCGAACCATCTTGCTCATGAAAAACTCCTTCTTCTTGAATGACCGATGGCATCAATCTAGAGGCCGCGGGACAATCAAGGAAATCGATTCGCCGGATATTCGCTATGCGCGCAATCGATAACGCCAGGACCTCCCGATGAAACCCGTCGAACTCAACCGCATCGACCTGAACCTGCTCACCGTGCTGGCCGCGCTCATGCGCGAGCGCCACGTCAGCCGCGCCGCGGAACGGCTGAACCTCGGCCAGCCCGCGGTGAGCCATGCGCTGGCGCGGCTGCGCGAACTCACCGGCGATCCGCTGCTGGTGCGCCAGGGCCGCGTGATGGAGCCGACCGAGCGCGCGCTGGCGCTGATGCAGGGCCTGGGTCCCGCGCTCGCGCAGATCGAGGCCACTTTCCGCGCGCAAGCCGACTTCGAACCCGAGCGCGCCGCGCCAGTGTTCCGCATCGGTCTCACCGACGACCTGCAGATCGCGATGCTGCCGCGCCTGCTGCGGGCCCTGAGCGCCGAAGTGCCCCGCGCCAAGCTGGTGACGCTCACGGTCTGCTACCGCAACGCCATGAGCTACCTGGAGCAGGGGGAGGTCAGCGCGGTGATGTCTTTCCTGAAGGACCTGCCCGCCGATGCGAAGGTGCGCAAGGTCCGCACGGCGCGCTTCGCCATGCTGCGCGCCGACACCGTGCCCGGAAAGCTCTCGCTCGACGACTACTGCCGCCGTCGCCACGTGCTCGTGACCTATGCCGGCGACCTGTGCGGCACTGTCGACGAAACACTCGGCGAAATCGGGCGGCAGCGCGACGTGGCCTTCTCGGTGCCGCAGTTCGGCAGCCTCCCCGCCGTGCTCGCCGGCACCGACCTGGTGGCCACGGTGCCCGAGCACGTGGCGCTGGCGCTGTCCGCGCAAGGCGGGCTTCGCTTCGAGGCCCTGCCTTTCGAAAGCCCCGACTACCAGATCAAGCTCGCCTGGCGCGCGGTGACGGACAAGGACTCGGCGGAGATGTGGCTGCGCAAGGCGATGCTGAGGGCCTTCAACGACTAGGGCCTGTTCACACTACGCAAGAGGTCGCGTTGTTTCGCAAAGGGGCTGGCTGCAAGGCGCCCGGGCGCAGCAAGGCTTTGGCCTTGCAAGCGCGGGCAACGCCGCAGACGGCCCCTTTGCGAAACAACCCGGAGGGAAGCTCGCCACGGCCCGCCCCTCGGCGTTGCGCTCCTTGTGCGTGCGGACGCACGCACGGCGTCACGCGCCTTGATGGGCGGGCCGTGGCGAGCTTCGCGACCCCTTGCGTAGGGTGAACAGGCCCTAGGATGGCAACTCTCTTCCACAGAGGACACCGCATGCCAAATACCGAGACAAACTTCGAACTGACCGCCAACGACGGCCACCCGATTGAAGCCCACCGCTGGCAGGCTGGGACGCCGCAGGCCATCGTGCAGCTGGCGCACGGCATGGGCGAACATTCGCTGCGCTATCGCCCGCTCGCCGATGCGCTCACGCAGGCCGGCTGCGTGGTCTACGCGAACGAGCACCGCGGCCACGGCCAATACGCTTCAGCGAACAACGAGCTCGGCGAATTCGGCCCGCGCAATTTCGCCGGCCTGGTCGACGACATGGCGCTGCTGAGCCGGCATGCGCGCGCCGCGCACCCCGGCCTGCCGCTCATCCTCATCGGCCACAGCATGGGCTCGTTCGCCACGCAGTACTACCTGGTGCGGCACAGCGAGCTGCTGTCCGGCGCGGTGCTCTCGGGTACCGCGGCACTCGACCTGCTGGGCGCCGCGCTGCAGAGCGGCTTTCGCCTCGAAGACATGAACGCCGCGCTGCCCGAGGTGCGTACGCCGTTCGACTGGCTCAGCCGAGACCCGGCGCAAGTGGACAAGTACATCGCCGATCCGCTGTGCGGCTTCACGGTCTCGGCCGAGGGGCTGGGTTCGATGTTCGCGAACCTCGAGGACCTGACGCCCACGGCCATGCAATCGCACATCCGGTCCGAGCTGCCGCTGTACCTCTTCATCGGCGACCAGGACCCGGTCAGCAACAAGGCCGAATGGTTCTATCCGCTGGTGCAGCGCTACCGCGATGCGGGGCTGCGCGACGTGTCGTGCCATGTGTTCGGCGGCGCGCGCCACGAGACGCTGAACGAAACCAACCGGGATGAAGTCGTGGCGGTGCTGCTGGCGTGGCTTGCGCGCGTCGTGCGCAAGCCCTGAAGGCCGGGCGCTAGCCGGTTGAAGCGCCGCCATCCGGGGCGCCGCACGTGCGCCGGAGGCCGACACGCCGACATGGCGAGGTCTGGTAGAACAACGCCATGGCGACTCCTCTCGCGTCCTCCATCCTCCAACTGCTGTTCGGCGTGGACATCGGCACCTCCGATGAAACCGCAGGCAATCGCTTCGCGATCGAAGGCCTCGCCTGGGGACCGGAAAAGGATGGCGCGGCCAGCCTCCGGATCGATCGACTCGAAGCGACATCCCTTCAGTTCACCTCGGGGGAGCTCACGCTGGAAATCGGCCGCATGGCCGTGCGCGGCCTCGTCGCGCAGATACGCAGCGAGGCCGGCGCGCCGCAATTGGCCGGCCTCGAGGCGCGTGAGGCCGAGTTCTCGGGCCTGAAGCTGCATGGCCCTTTGCGCGTGCCGCCGCAGCTGCACGACGCATGGAACACCGCGCATGCGCCGGCGTCCGCCGCCGAGGCCCTGGCCTCTCAGGTATCAGCCGATGAGACAAGCCTCGCCCCGCTCGGCATGGCCCACGGCACCATCCGCGGACAGATCACCGATGCGCACCTGCTCTTCGATGCCGATGTGACGGTGCCGGTACGCGGTGGGCAGATCGATTTCAACGACGCGACGGTCGAGCACATCGGCCCCGACTCGCGCATGGGCGTGAGCCGCCTGGGCATCTATGTCGATGCGCCCAACGGCCGCAGCTACGTCTACCAGTTCGCCTCGGCCCCGCTCGCCGGCGTGACGTTCGAGCGCCGCGGCGCGCTGCTGAGCCCGTGGGTCTCCGAGCGCGGCAAGCTGCAGCTGCAGGAATTCGCCGAATCGATGCTGCGCCGGGGCCGCGGCCAGGGGCACGAGGGGCTGACCGAGCAGACGCGCCAGCTGCTGGGACGCACCTCGCTGTCCGGCGACCTGCAGCTGGGCGACGGGGGCTTCGTGCTCCCGGGATTGCGAGGCCAACTGGAAGGTCGCGACGAAGGCCGCAACCGCATCGGCTTGCATTCCGAGGCCGTGGGCCGCGGCGTGACGACGGAGATCGACTCGCTGTCGGTGCGTGACGCGGCCGCCGCGGCGAAGAACGCGCACCTGCGCTGCGATACGCTGCAGGCGAAGCTCAGGCTCCAGCTTGTGTCAGAAGACGCAGGGATGCGCTTCGTGCTCGATCTCGAGAGCGGAACCGCTGCAGGACTCCGGTTCGATCGAAGCGCACCCGCGGCCCAGTGAGCGCTGATCGAAAGCGCCGATCAACCACCCGCCCGCTGCACCGTCGCCCGGAAATCCGGGGACCGCGCCACCACCGCCGCGATCTCCGCCATCAACGCCCTCGCCCCCGGCGATGCCAATGCGCCCTGCCGCTGCGTCAGCCCGATCTCGCGGCGCGTCTCGTCGAGCGGAAAGTCCAGCACCACCAGGCTGCCATCGCGAATTTCGTAGCGAAGTTGATGCGGCGAGATCGCAGTCAGCATGTCGCTCTCGAGCAGCAGGCCGCGCAGCACGGCGAGATCGCCGGTTTCCACCGCGGGAATCGGCGGCGCCTCGCGCGCCGCCGAGAAGAAGCGCTCGAGCAGTTCGCGTGACGGCGTGTTGTGCCGCGAGAGCGCCCACGTCGCCTGCCGCAGCGCGTCGAAGTTGATGCGCTTCGCGCGCTCCAGCGGATGGCCGGCGCGCGCGATCACCGCAATGCTGTCCTCGAACAGCGCCTCCTGCTGCAGGTCCCTGGCTTCGGCGGGGCTGCGCAGCGCGCCGAGGATGAAGTCGACGTCGCCGCTGCGCAGCGATGCGGCCAACGCGTCGTACGGGCTCTCGACCGTGGCCACATGCAGCCCCGGATGCCGCGCGAGCAGCGAGGCGATCGCGAGCGGCAGGATCTGCGTGCGCCCGAGCGGGAGCGCCCCGACGGTCACGCTGCCCTGCAGCATGCCTTCGCTCGCGGCGATGTCGGGGCCGATGTGGCGCAGTTCCGCGAGCACACGCTTGAAGTAGAGAGCCACGATCTCGCCCGCTGTCGTCGGTGCAAGGCCACGCGCCTTGCGCTCGAGCAACGCACCGCCGAGCCCACCCTCCAGGTCCTTGAGCGCGCTGCTGACGGCCGGCTGCGTGATGCCGAACTCGCGCGCGACCGCCGGCATGTTGCGCTTCTCGACCAGGCTTGCGACGACCGCGAGGCGCCGGCCATTGAGGATCGACGCGAAGAGCGAGGGCACATCGGCGGTTGCGCCGATGCCGCCGCGGGCCACGAGCTGCGCGCGCGCCTCCTCGAACTCGCGCTCGATGCGGCGCGCGCGCACCAGCACCAGGTCGCCATACGAATTGAGCGCCATGCCGCGTGCGCGGCGATCGAAGAGTGGCCTGCCCAGCACGCGCTCGAGTTCGGAAATGGAGCGCGTGACGCCCGAGGCGACGCGGTACAGCTGCTCGTCCGCGGCCCTGGCGATGCTGCCGGCGGCGGCCACGGCCGAGAACGCGCGCAGATGGCGCAGGTTGATGGCGAGCGCGCTGCCGATCACTTTGTCTGGTTGATGCGTGCCACTCATTTCAACCTTCCGGGTAAACCCTATCGATAAGAAAGTCTGATGGTAGGGCAACCCGAACTCACCCCACGCGAGAGGGTCCGCGACCACACTCGATGGCTCCGAGCCAAACCAAATGGGTTGCAAGAAATGATCATCGACTGCCACGGCCACTACACCACCGCGCCCAAGGCGCTGGAAAACTGGCGCAACCAGCAGATTGCAGGGCTGAAAGACCCCGCGATGAAGCCCCGCGTCGCCGACCTGAAGATCAGCGACGACGAGTTGCGCGAATCCATCGAAGGCAACCAGCTGCGCCTCATGAAGGAGCGCGGCAGCGACCTCACGATCTTCAGCCCGCGCGCGAGCTTCATGGCGCACCACATCGGCGACTTCGAGACCTCGTCGACCTGGGCCGCGATCTGCAATGAGCTGTGCTTCCGGGTGAGCGAGCTCTTCCCGGACCACTTCATCGGTGCGGCGATGCTGCCGCAATCGCCCGGCGTCGATCCGCGCAGCTGCATCCCCGAGCTGGAGCGCTGCGTGCGCGAATACGGCTTCGTGGCGATCAACCTCAATCCCGATCCGTCGGGCGGGCACTGGACTTCGCCGCCGCTGTCGGACCGCCACTGGTACCCGCTCTACGAGAAGATGGTCGAGCACGACATCCCGGCGATGGTGCATGTCAGCACGAGTTGCAATGCCTGCTTTCACACGACCGGCGCGCACTACCTGAATGCGGACACCACCGCGTTCATGCAGTGCCTCACTTCGGACCTGTTCACCGATTTCCCCACGTTGCGCTTCGTGATCCCGCACGGCGGCGGCGCGGTGCCCTACCACTGGGGGCGCTTTCGCGGGCTCGCGCAGGAGATGAAGAAGCCGCTGCTGAAAGACCACCTGCTCAACAACATCTTCTTCGACACCTGCGTCTACCACCAACCGGGCATCGACCTGCTGACGCGCGTGATCCCCGTGGACAACATCCTCTTCGCGAGCGAGATGATCGGCGCGGTGCGCGGCATCGATCCGGAGACCGGATTCTTCTACGACGACACGCGCCGCTACATCGACGCAACGCCGATGCTCGATGCCGAGACGCGCCACAAGGTGTTCGAAGGCAACGCACGCCGCGTCTATCCGCGCCTCGACCGCGCACTCATTGCCAAAGGCCTCTGACCATGTCCAACACCCTTCAACAACAACTAGGCGTCGTCCATCGCAACATCGTGCGCGCCGATCCGGCCGCGGTCGAAAAGCTCTCGCGCTTCGGCGTCTCCACCGTGCATGAAGCGCTCGGACGCCTGGGCTTGATGCAGCCACGCATCCGCCCCATCCACCCCGATGCGCGCTTCTGCGGCACGGCAGTCACCGTGCTGCTGCAGCCCGGCGACAACTGGATGCTGCATGTCGCGGCCGAGCAGATCCAGCCGGGCGACGTCGTGGTCGCGGCCTGCACCAGCGACAGCACCGACGGCTTCTTCGGCGACCTGCTCGCGACCTCGTTCAAGGCGCGCGGCTGCAAGGGCCTGGTGATCGACGGCGGTGTGCGCGATGTGCGCGACCTCAACGCGATGGGCTTCCCCGTGTTCAGCCGCGCGATCCATTCGAAGGGAACGATCAAGGCAACCCTCGGCTCGGTCAACGTGCCGGTGGTGTGCGCGGGCGCGCTGGTGAACCCGGGCGACGTGGTCGTTGCCGACATCGACGGCGTGGTGGTCGTGCCGGCCGCGCGTGCGCAGCAGGTGGCCGATGCGGCCGAGGCCCGCGAAGCCAACGAGACCGCCAAGCGCGAACGCTTCGCCGCTGGCGAACTGGGCCTGGACATGTACGCCATGCGCGAGCCGCTGGCCAAGGCGGGCCTGCGCTACATCGACTGACGAGACTGCACCGCAGTCCTACCCTCCCGTGAAACCATGAAGACCTCTTCCCTCCGCCGCCCTTTCCTCGCTCTCTCCCTCGCCCTTGCCGGGCTGCTCGCGCTCGGCGCCTCCATCCACGCAAGTGCCGCCGACGCCTATCCCTCCAGGCCCGTGAAGATCCTCGTCGGCTACAGCGCCGGTGGCGCGGTCGATGCAATCGCGCGCTCGGTCGGACAGCGCATGGCGACGATCCTCGGTCAGCCGGTGGTCGTCGAAAACAAGCCCGGCGCCGGCACCAACATCGCGATCAAGTCGCTGACATCGAGCGCGCCCGACGGCTACACGCTGCTGCTGGCGGCCAACGCGCTGGCGGTGAACCCGTCGATGTACCAGCCCGCGCCCTACGACCTCGACCGCGACTTCACGCCCATCTCGATGGTCGGCCGCGTGCCTGTGGTGTTCGCGGTGCGCGAAGGCTCGCCGATCAAGACGCTGCCCGAATTGGTGGCCGCGGCCAAGGCCAAGCCGGGCGGCGTGACCGTCGCGACGCCGGGCAACGGCGCCACGCCGCACCTGGCGATGGAACTGTTCCAGCACACCGCCGGCCTCAAGCTGAGCCACGTGCCCTACAAGGGCGGCGCGCAGGCGATCACCGACGTGCTGGGCGGCCACGTCGACGTGGTGGCGGTCAACGCGCTCGAAGTGCTACCGCTCGTGAAGGGCGGCAAGCTGAAGGTGCTGGCGGTGATGAGCACCGAGCGCTCCGCCGTGCTGCCGGGCGTGCCGACGGTGGCCGAATCGGGTTATCCGGGCTTCGAGGCCAGCGTCTGGTACGGCTTTGTGGCGCCTGCGGGGCTGCCAGCGCCGGTGCTGGTCAAGCTGCATGACGCGGTGCAGAAAGCGCTCGAATCGAAAGAGGTGCGCGATCAACTGGCTGCGGCGGGCGGCGTTCCCCTGCCGGGTCCGACCTCGCAGTTCGAGAAACTGCTCAAGAGCGATGCGGCCCGCTATGGCCAGCTGATCCGCGAAGCGAACATCAAGCCGGATTGACACCCATGGCAACGTCTCTCCGGGGCATCTGTTCGATGGCGACCCGCGGGTTGCTGGACGAACTCGCGGCGGCGTACGCGCAGCGCACCGGCTTGCCAGTCTCCTTCGAGGCAGTGGGCGGCGTCGATGCCGCACGGCGCGTGGCCGATGGCGAATCGTTCGATGTCGTGGTCCTGGCCTCGGATGCGATCGACAAGCTCATCGCAGCGGGCAGGCTCGATGCGACGGACAAGGTCGACATCGTCCGCTCGGAAGTCGGCGTCGCGGTGCATGCGGATGCCAAGCCGCTCGACATCGCCACGGAAGATGCCGTGCACCACGCCGTGCAGGCGGCGGCCGGCATCGCCTATTCGACCGGCCCGAGCGGCGTTGCGCTGCTCGCGTTGTTCGAGCACTGGGGCATCGCCGACGAGATCCGCAGCCGCCTCGTACAAGCGGCGCCGGGCGTGCCGGTCGGTGCGCTGGTCGCGCGCGGCGAGGCCGCGCTCGGGTTCCAGCAGATGAGTGAGCTGATCGGCCTCGACGGCATCCGCTTGCTCGGTCCGCTGCCGCAGGACATCCAGATCGTCACGACCTTCTCGGCCGCGCCAGGCATCGGCACCCCGCAGCCGGCCGCCGTGCGCGCCCTGCTCGACTTCATGGCCTCGGACGACAGCGCCGAAGCCAAGCGCTGCCACGGCATGGCGCCGGCCTCACTTCGGCTTTGATCCTTCGCGCGCGCGCCGCGCCGCATTGAGTTCCGACATCGAGATGTGCAGCTCCGCCATGGTCTGCGCGAGCAAGTCCAGCAGCGCCGCGCGCTGCCGCTGGCGCGCGGTTTCGGCGCGCCGCGCCCGCTGCGCCTGGCGCTCGGTGGCATGGATGGCGCGGACCACGGGCGCCTCGTGGTCGTCGATTGACAGCGCCGGTCGGGCATTGGCAGGCATCGCGTTTCGGCGCGTTCCCGCCACGCTCAGGCAGCGGCGGGAACGCCCCGCGCGGCTTCTCCGACAGCCCCGCCGTTCGCCGCATCGCCACGGGTTTCCGCGGCCGGGCCGTAGTTGCGCAGGTGCAGGAAGAACTCGCCCATCATCTGCATCCACAGCCGCATCGCGAACGAGAGGTACGCGGGGCTCACGCCGCCGGCGACCACCACGTCCATCTCCAGCACCACGAGGTCGCCGTGCTGCGCCACGCGCGCGAAGCGCTTGGTGCGGTGCCACGAGGCCAGAACGGCCTCGGGCAGCGTGCCGCCCTGCACATGCAGCGGGCAGCTCAGGGTGAAGTCGGTGTACTGCGTGGTCGTGACCGGGTTGCCCCACAGCACCTGGAAGCCGACGCCGTGGCTCGCACTGTGAAGACGCACCACGCCGTTCTGCTCGATGGTGGTGACGGCGGCGCCCGCGGCCTTGATGGCGTCGGACACCTGCTCGGGTGTGACCGCATCCAGCAGGTCGAGGTGCTGCGCCGCGCCTGCGGCGGCGTTGGCTTCGTTGTTCGTCGATGTGTTGTTCATGTGTCTGCCCTGTTGTGAATTCGTTCAGTTCGTCTTCTTGAGCGCCGCGTCCAGCGCGGCGCCGTCGATGCTCAATTGCGTGGCCGGTGCCAGTTGCGCAAGGTAGGCCTGCACCAGCTGCTGCTGCCGCTGCTGGCGCAGTGCGAGCTGCAGCTGCGGCTTCATCTCGTCGAGCGTGGCGGTGCGCGCGGGTTGCGTGTCGAGCAGCTTCACGACGTGGAAGCCGGCCGCTGCCTGCACCGGCTCGCTCACCTGGCCGGGCTTCAGCGTGGCCACCGTGTCGCGCAGCTCGGGGAGCATGCGGGCCAGCGGCAGGGTCTCCACCTCGCCGCCACGCTCGGCCGAGCGCTTGTCCTGCGAGCTGGCGCGGGCCACGGCGGCGAAGTCGCCTGCGCGCGCCTGCCGGGCCAGCTTGCCCGCCTCTTCGCGCACCTTGGCGATGGCGGCCGCATCGCGGTCGGGCGTGGCCAGGAAGATCTGCGCCACGCGGTAGCCGGCGGGCAGGTTGAAGTTGGATTTGCCCTGTTCGTAGGCGGCCTTCAGTTCCGCATCCGACGGATAGCCCGCGGGCACCTGGCTCACCGATTCCAGATAGCTCGCAGCCACCACACGCGCGGTGGCCTCGCGCACGGCCGCATCGACCTTGGCCCTTACATCGGGCCGATCGGCCCAGCCCTTGCCGCGGGCATCGCGCAGCAGCGCCTCGCTCAACAGGCGCTGGCGCAGCCAGCCGTCCAGGCTCGCGCGGTCGGCCTTGACGGCCGCGCGCTCCGCTTCGGGCAGCGCCTGCAGCAGCTTCTCGACCTCGTCCTGGCCCACCGTGACTTCGCCCATGCGCGCCACGACGGCGCTGCCTGATGCAGGCGCCTGCGCGGCGGCCACGCCGACCGACGAGACCAGCAGCACGCCGCATGCGGCGCGCAGCCGCTGTGCGAGTGCGGCGTATTTCATGTGGTGTTTCGTCATTGCTTCTGCTCTCCTGATGCGGGTGCGGCGGGTGCCGCATCCGACGGTTTCGCCGGCGCTGGCGCATTCACCGCGCGCACATCGAACTTGCCTTCGTACAGCTTGTCGCCGTACTGCTGCGCGATCTGCTCGAACTTGACGCGGCTCTGCGCCGCAAAGGGCTGGCGCGAGGCCAGCACGCTGCCCAGGTCCACCGTTTCATAGGCGCGCAAGATCTCCTGCCCCACGGCGTAGAGCTGCGCGTTCTTGGCCTCGCATTGCGTGAGCGCGGTGCGCTGCGTGGCCGCCTCGGCGGCAAGCCGCTGGCGCTCGGCCTCCGCGGCACGCGCCAGCTTCAGCAGGTCGTCGTAGGCGCCGCGGAACTGCGCAACCTGCGCCGTGGCCTTCTCGCTCGTGGCCTGGGCCTGCTGGCGCAATTGCTCACCGCCTGCGCTCGCCTGCGCCCGCGCATGGCGTTCGGCGGCGAGTTGCTGCTGGCTCTGCGCCAATTCCTTCTTGAGCGCATCGAGTTCGGACTTGCTGGCCGGCGCTACGGCCGCCGGCGCGGCTGTTGCGCCTGCGGGCTGCCCCGCCTTCAGCGCAGCCAGTTCGTTCTGCGCCTGCTGCAACTGCGAGGTCGTGATGCGCAACTGCGCGCGCAACCGCTCTTCCATGCTCTGGCCCTGCGGCGGCTGCTGTGCATGGGCCACGCCGGCCGTGGCGGCCAGCGCGGCCAGCAGCAGCGCCGGAAGTATTTTTCTGGACACGGCGGCTCCCTTAGAAACGCGCATTGAATTCGAGCTGCAGCGTGTCGATCGACAGCGGCGGCCCGAAGACCTCGCGGGTCGAGAGCCAGCGGCCGGTGAACCACATGTTCTTGTCGATCGCATACGAGCCGCCCAGGAAGTAGCCGCGCGCATTGGTGCCGCCGCCGTGGAAGGTCGAGTCGTTGTAGCCGTCCGGCAGCGCATCGGGCTCGATGCGCTTGTAGCCCGCCAGCACGTTCCAGTCGCCGCGCGCCGCCGGTGCGGGCTTGCCGTAGGTGGCCTGCAGCATGTAGGCGTTGCCGCCGCTCTTGAAATCGGCCTGGCTGGTGCCGCCTGAGGGGCCGAAGTTGTTGAGGATGGTGCCGCGCACGCCCGCGCGCCGCCAGATGTCCTTGGCGTCGTAGGCGGTGTTGCGCACGAAGTTCGCGTCCAGGCGCAGGTTGTTGCCGGCCACCTGGGTGTCCCAGCGCAGGTTCAGGTCGATCAGGCGGAACTGCGAGGCCAGGCCCACGTACTGCGGCTGCGGCGTGCCGGCCGGGTTGAGCGGATCGAGCGCGATGTCGCGCAGCAGCATGAGCGTGTTGCCCTTCTGCATGAAGGCCGGGCGCGACCAGTCGGTGCTGCAGCCGTCGGCGCCCGCGTACAGCGCGCAGGGCTCGGAAACCTTTCCGCTGATGTTGCGGAAGTTGTAGTACGCGAGCGCGCCGCGCAGGCGGTTGTCTTCGTCGATCTTCCAGTCGGCGCCCACCTGGGCGCCCAGCAGCCACTTGTTCTCGCTCTTGGCCTTGAACTCGGCCTGGGTGCGGTTGGGCGCGTTGTCCGAGGAGTATTCGAGCGGAATCAGGCCCAGCGTTCCGAACAGCGTGAGGTCGCGGTTCGAGGCGAGCTTTTTCTCGAACTGCGCGGCGATGCCGTCGAAGTTCAGGTCGTTCGAGAACAGCACATCGCTCGACATGAACGGGTTGCCGAAGCGGCCCGCCGTCACGGTGAGCCAGTCGACCGGCTTGTGCGAGATCCACATCTGGTCGAGCCACACGCTCTTCTTGCTGAGGCCCCCGCCCAGCGTCTGCGTGGTCGAGACCGGACTCTCGTCGCTGCCCGAGGCCAGGCGCACGCCGGCCTTGGTGTTCTCGGAGAGGTCGGCAAACACGCCCAGTCGCGCACGGGCGCGGAACACGTTGCGGCGGCTCTTGAGCGTGTTGAGGATCGACGGCAGCGCAAGGTTGGTGTTCGGGTTGACGTCGTAGCCGCTGCCCTTGTTGAGCTCGGCCCAGTTGATCTCGATGTTGCTGTTGTTGCTCGCATAGCTGCGCGATTCGTTGCGCACGCGCACGTCGCCTTCCACGCGGATGCGCTTGCTCCACTCGGGCGTTTCGTTGGGCGCGGCCCAGCCTTCGGTCTGCGCCTGGGCCATGACCTGGGCCTTGATCTCGTCGCGGATCTGGTCGCGCACGGTCTGCGAGATGTAGGGCACGCGCACGTCGCCCGCCTCGAGCCGCACGCCGCCGGCCACGCTGGCCGATGCCGCAGTGGCCGAGGCGGCCAGGCGCTGCTGCGCCTGTTGCGCGGCAAGGGCCTCGGTCTGGGCTTGCGCAAGCAGCGCCTCGCCCACGTCCTTGGCGAGCGTGCCGCTCTGGATGAGGCCGCGGATCAGCTTGACCATGGCGGTCTCGCCGGTCGCGGGCGCCGCCTGGGCTGCAGCGTTGCCGACCGCGAAGGCGAACACGGAGGCCACGGCCGCCGCGAGTGCGCATTGGCGCAGGGTCGGCATCGCGCCCCGGCTCGAAATTTTCTTGAGATGGTTCATCGCTTCGTTCACAGGATTGAATGGAACAGGCAGGGCTTCGGCACGGGTGGTGGTCATGGCCGGCGCCCCTTCATGGACACGCGCATCGGAAAGCGCAGCGAGGCCGGCGGCTTCTCGTCGATGCGGTCGAGCGCGCGCACCATGGCGAGCACCGCTTCGTCGATGTCGCTCGCGCCGGTGCCGCGCACCAGTTGCGCGCGTGTGGTCTTGCCGTCGGCGCCGAGCCACAGGTCGATCTGGATGTCGTCGAACACCAGCTGGCGGGTGCGCGGATCGCGCGACAGCGCCTGCTGCAACATGCTCGATACGTAGCGCGCATACGAGCCGCTGCCCAGGCCGCCGCCGGCGCCCGTGCCGCTCATGCCGCCGCCGCTGCCGGCCTGGATGCCGAAGGCGTCGTTGCCGGCCTGGCCGGTGGCGTCCATGGTCACCGGATCGCCCAGGTCCTTCGAGGGGCTGGGCGGGGTGTCGTCCTTGGGCGGCTCCAGCGGCTCGACGGGCTTGGGCTCTTTCTCGACCACTTCGGGCTTGACCTTTTCGGGTTCGGGCTCCGGCGGCTTCTCGGGTTCGGGCGGCGGGGGTGGCGGAGGCGGCAGCATCAGCATCGGCGCATCGGCCACCACGCGCTTCGTGCTCGCGGTGTCGTTCAGCAGATGCCACACCAGCGCCACCAGCGCGGCGAAGACCGCTAGGCCGATGACCACGCCGCCCCATCGGCGCCACAGCCCTGCCGGCCTTGCCTTCGCGCCCGTGCGCGCGAAAGCGGAAGTCGGATCGCGAGGTTTCACGCGCTGTTCCTCACTTCTGCTTGCCGGTCACGAGGCCGATCTGGTTCAGCTCGATGCGACGCAGCAGGTCGAGCACGTCGATCACCTTCGCGTACTGCACGCTCGCATCGCCGCGCACGATCACCGGAAAGTCGGGCGACAGCGCCTTCTCGGTGCGCAGGCGCTCCTCGAGTTCGGGCAGCGTTACGGGGTAGGCGTCGAGAAAGACGTTGCCCGCGTTGTCGATGGTGATGGCCTTGGTCTTGGGCTTCTCCAGCGCCACCGAGGCGCTGGCCTTCGGCAGGTCGACCTTGATGCCCGGAATGCTGGCGTTGCTGGTGAGGATGAAGATCACCAGCACCACCAGCAGCACGTCGACGAAGGGCGTGATGTTGATGCCGCCCGCGCGCTTGCGGGTGCCGAACTTGGCTGCGGTGTTTGCCATGGCGTGTCGTTCGATCTCAGGCGCGCTTGGCCACGGCGTGCGGCAAGGAGCGGCCCTCGCCCTGCTCTTCCGCCAGGCGCGTGACGAACTCGTCGACGAACACCGCCATGTCGGCGCCGATGGCGTCCGAGCGCGAGGCGAGCCAGTTGTAGCCAAAGAGCGCCGGAATCGCGACGCCCAGGCCCGCGGCGGTACACAGCAGCGCGGCCGCCATGCCGGGGGCCACCGAGTTGATGTCCACCGCGCCGGCCATGGCCGCGACGACGAACACCAGCATGATCCCGATCACCGTGCCGAAGAGGCCCACGTAGGGCGCGCCTTCGATGGTGGTCGAGAGCCAGTTCATGCGCTTGGACATGCGCTCGGTCTCGCGCACCATCACGCCGTCCATGGCGGCGCGGATCGCGCCGATGGTGGCGTTGGACACGGCGCTCAGGTCATAGCCGCGGTCATGGCGGCGGCGCATCTCGTCGATCGCCACTTCGTACAGGCGCCACAGCGACGAATCGGCGCGCACGTCTTCGGGCACCGAGTTGCTCACGGCCAGGCGGTCGAGCGGCGCGCCGGCGGCTTCGCGGAAGTGCTCGATGAAGATGCCGTTGGCGCGCGAGGTGGCGCCATAGCTGCGGCCCTTGCCGATCATGATGGCCCACGACAGCACCATCATCAGGCCCAGCAGGCCCACCACGACCCACGCGTCCAGCGGCATCGCGGCGAGGATGAAGCCGAAGTGGCTCTTGCCGGCCTGCTGCTCGTCGGCACCGAAGACGGTGAGGCGCGACTCGGCGCCCTGCGACACGGCATCGGCCAGCAGCAATGCATCGGCACGCGCGACCTTCGAGAGGCGCACTTCGTCGATGGCGCCGGTGAACGGCGCGAAGGCTGCCGCGGGCTGTGCGCCCTGCGGCGCAGGTGCGCCGGTCGGCGCGTCGGCGCCGATGGCGGCGGCCGTGTTCAGTGCCGGCAGCTTTGCCGCGAGCGACACCGCGGGGCGCCCGCCCACATACAGCGCCACGTTCTCGCCCTCGGCCTTCACGGCGATGTGCGACCACTGCCCGGCCTGCACCGGCTGGCCCGGCGTGCTGCGCTGGCCGTTGACCTGCACGAAGGGGACGCCCTGGTCGATGCCGACCACGAGTTCGCCGGCGCCGTCGCGGCGCGCATAGATCGCCTGGCGCGCGCCGAGCTGGTCGGGCTTCACCCATGCGGAGAAAGTGAGCGCACCGCCGGCCTGCACCGCGAGCGATGGCGTGGCCGGCAACATCAGCGCGCCGGTTCCGAGCTGCGCGCCCTTGCCGATGACGGTGCCTTCGACCGGCACCGCCGAGGTCTGGCCGTTGTTGCCGTAGGCGGTGGTGTCGCGCGGCGGCACCGCGCCTTCGGCGAAGTGATAGACCAGCGTGTAGTCGGGGTCGAAGCTGCGCTGGCCGTTGCCCGAGGCGGGCGCCTTCGGGTTGCCGTAGTACATCCACAGCTTCGCAGGCGTGCCGGCCGAGACGTTGGGCACGTCGACCCAGATCAGCGCCATGCCCAGCAGCGGATCGAACTGCTCGATCTGGTGGTTGAGCACCGTCTTGTCGTCGGCCGCGACGAAGCGCAGGTCGGCACCGGTCTCGTTCACGCCTTCGAACTTGAAGTTGCCGGTATGCAGCCGCACCAGCACCGGCACGCGCCCGGCATCGCTGCCGATGGCGCCGGCCTGCGGGCCGCCGTCGATGGTGACGGGCTTGCGGTAGGACCACTCGGCCTGCCACCAGGCATGCGCCAGGCCCGGCAGGAGCGTGCTCAGCAGCGTGAGAACGATGAGAAGAATTCGTCGCATGACAGGGGTCTCCGGAAAACTCGTGAGAAAAAATGAAAGAACACTTGGCGCCGCGCGGATCAGAGGCTGAGAGGCAATTCGGCGTGGCCGAGCAGCCCCCGCAAACGGCCCCAATCAAGGCGCAAAGCGCAGCCATAGCTCGGGCTATGGCGAGCATTTGCAACGCAGAGTGGGGCCGTTTGCGGGGGATGAGCGGTCATGTCGGATTGCCTCTCAGCCTCTTAGTAGTTCGCGGTGAGGCTGAAATTCACCCGCGGGTCGTGCTTCTTCGTGCGCGGACCGTCCGTGAGCGGGTAGCCGATGTCGACGCGGCCGGCCAGGTACTGGCCGACCTTGAAGGTGGTGCCGACGCCCACCGAGTACAGCGAGAAGCGGTCGTTCTGCTCGGCCAGCGGGCTCTTCAGGCGCAGCCGCGCCGCATCGGCGAAGGCATAGACGCGCCAGTTCTCCACCGCGCTGCCCAGGTACGTCAGCGGCTTGCTGCGCAGCTCCACCGAGCCGACCACGCCGTAGTCGCCGGTGGCCTCGGCCGAGAGATAGCCGCGCACCGAGTTCATGCCGCCGGCGGCGATCTGCTCGCTCGACACCAGCGCTGAGTCGGCCAACTGCCCGTTGAAGCGGAAAGAAAGCTGCGAGCCGCCGTCGAAGTTGTGCGTGCCGTTGAGGTCGGTCTTCAGCACCATGAACCGGGGCGTGGACTTGTAGCGCTTGTAGTCGAACTCGACCTCGTCGCTGCCGTACTTGAACGAGCTGCTGGTGCCCACCACCAGCGAGACGCCCACGCCGTACTGACCCTTCTCCGTCTGGCGGAAGCCCGAGTAGGAGAGCGTGATCGGCGCGTACTTCAGCGGCACGGTGTCGCCGCTGCCCTTGAGCGTCAGCGCCTCCTTGTTGTTCTTGAAGTCGATGCCGACACTGAACGCATGCCACCAGTTGCCGGCGTTGGGCACCGTGTAGGTCGCTTTCAGCCCGAAGGAGTTGCCCTTGCCCAGCACGTCGGTGCCGCCCACCGTGGCCACGTTGCTGTCGGACACGAAGGCATTGGCCTCCACGCTCCAGTTGGTGCCGGCGAACGGCGCGGCATAGGAGGCGGAGATCACCTTGGTCTGGCTCAGGTCCTGCGGCGCGCCGAAGAAGCTGATGGAGGCGCTGTGGCCCAGCTGCCAGAGGTTGTCGTGGCCGAGTGAGGCGGTCGCACGCAGCTTGCGCGTGTCGGCGCTGTAGTCGTTGTTGAGGCCGACGCTCGCACGCCACGGGCTCGAGTCCTCGACCTTGAGGTCCACGTCCATGGTCCCCGGCATGCTGCCCTGGCGCACCAGCGGCATCACCTGCCGCTTGGGGCCGCGGTTGAGCGCGGAGAGCTCGGACTGCGCCGCGTTGAAGTTGGGCACGCCGCCCTCCTTCAGCGCGGGCACCTGGTCGCGCACGTCGAGCGGCGAGTTGTACTCGGCGCCCACCACGCGCACGCGGCCCACGCGGGTCTCGTTGACCTGCAGGAACACCACGCCCTGCGTCACCTGCTGCTCGGGCAGGTCGACGTACACCGACTGGTAGCCCGCCGCCTGGTAGGCCGCGAGCAGTGCATCGCGCGCGCCTTCCACGTCTTTCAGCGTGCGCTCGGGACCCAGGAAAGGCGTGACGGCCTTTTCGATGGCGCGCGCGTCCAGCACAGTGTTGCCGCGCACGATGTATTCGTTGATGTCGACCTTGCGCACGGACTCCGGCGCTGCCGTCGCAGCTGCCGGCGTCGAGGCGGCCGGTGCGGGTTCCGCCGCAGGCGTCTGTGCGAAGGCCGCTCCCTGCGCGCCCATCGCCATCGTGGCCAGCCACACCGCTCTCCAGCGCGCCGGTGGGCCTTTCTTCTTCATGTCATGCATTTACAGCTCGGTTCTCAAGGATGAAGCTCGCGGGGCAGCGTGTTCATGATGGAGAGCCTTCATGTCGCTGCTGCGTACGGATATCTAGACGTGCAGCGCGCGCGGCGACTGTCGTTTGTCACGAAAACTTCATCAAGAAATCGCGGCGGGCGGTTTTGCGCGCTTAAGAAGAAGGGCCTCCACGCGGGAGGCCCTTTTCTTTCGCGCGGTCTTCCGGCGCGATCCTTCGCGGTGCGCCAGCCCCGCCCGCCTATTGCTTCAGGCCGCGTTGCTCCCGCGGCGTGAGCGACTGCCTCTGCGCGGCCGTGAGCGTGCCGGTGCCCAGCACCTGCACCACGCCCTGCGGGTCGTAGCCCGCGTGCGGTTCACGCGCCTTCGGCGCGGTGGTGTCGCCGCCGCCTTCGGCCTCGTTGCCGAAGCCGAGCACGCGCACCGTGAACACCGAAGGCAGCGCCTGGCGTTGCGCGCTGCGCTCGCGCTGCACCGCGTCCTGCGCAGCCGAGGCCGCCTGCGACGACGCGGCGCTCGCGCCGGTCAGCGCGCCGACGTTCACCGCCGCGATCGCAGGCAGGCCCACCGACTCGCCCTTGACCGCGATGTTGGCCGCGTTCACCACCTGCAGCGCCGCCAGGTTCACGTTGCCCGACACGCGGATGCCGGCCTCGCCCGCATCGATGGTGCCCAGCGGTGCGACCAGGTCGATGTCACCGGCCGGCACCTCGGGAATGGGCGCGAGCGTCGCGATGCCCGCGCCCGTGCTCGGCACGTCCGATGAGAGCGTCACGTTGCCCCACGCGTCGTACTCGCGCTTGGGCGGCGTGTAGACCACCGTCGTCTTCGATCCCCGGCCGGCATTGATGTCGCCCTCTGCCGACCAGCCCATGATGTGGCCGCCGAAGGTCGTCATGATCCGGCTCTGGCCCAGCAGGATGCTGCCCAGCGAATAGAGGGCGATGTTGCCTTCGCCCTGGGTGATGACCCCCGGCGTGACGCCGCCCCTGGCCACCGGCACACCACCCTCGATGCCGAACACCTGCGCGCCGCCCGGTGTGAGCATCTGGATGCCGCCGCCGAACCGCGTGTTGACGCCGGCCGCGCCGTACATCGTGATGTCGCCGCGATAACTGATCGGCGTACCCGCGACATCGGCCTCGGGGAACAGCGCCGCGATGGCATTGCGCCCGCGCAGGTAGCTGCCGAAACGCGCGCCGTCGGTGTCGTTGTATTCGCGCCCGCCGGCCTTCAGTTCCGCGAAGTACACCTGCCGCGCGAACACGCGCTGCTGCGCCGCAGGCAGCGCCTCGAAGAAGGCCTGCGCCTCGTCCGCCGTGCCGCTGAAGCCCAGGCCGTTGTCCTTGTCGGCGAGCCATGCGAAGAGCTCGGCCTCGTAGGTCTTCACGACCTTGCCGGGCTGGTCGGCCAGCGGCGTGCCGGCCTGCGCGCGGTTGGAGGCGTCGAGATAGCGCGCGAGGAAGCCGGCGTAGTCGGCGCCCTGCGCGCCCATGCCGGCCATCATCGCGATGCCCGCGCCGGGCCGCTTGTCGCCCGCGGCCAGCGGGCCGAGGCTCACGACGGCCGCGCGGTCTTCCATCACGATGTTGCGCCCTGCGCTCACCTCCAGCGTGCCGGGGCCGGCGACGTTGAAGCTGCTGTAGAGGATGTCGCGGCCGGCGACCATGCGCGAGACGTCCTGCGCATGGCCATGGACCGCCAGATTGCCGGTGGATGTCGCCTCGTTGTTCGAGCCGGTGCCCAGGCTCACGGCAGTCGGCACGCCGAGCGCCGTGCCCGCACTCACGATGTCGCGCCCGGCCATCACCCAGGCCGGCGCAGCCGCCTCGTACCAGGTGGCGCCATCGCGGCGCGCCAGGATCTCCCCGCTGCGCAGGCCAACGATGTCGCCGGCCATTGCATAGAAGCGCGCGGGCGTGCGCGGCGCGTCGCCCGGCGCGCCCGCATAGGTCTCTGGCACGAAGGCGAACAGGCGGAACGGATCGGTGCGCGCGTTCATCTCCAGGCCGCCGGTGCCCAGGTTGCTGGCCACGCGCGTGTTGCCCTCGAAGCCGGCGAACGCCGGGTTCAGCGGCCCGGGCATCTGCGCGGGGTCGGCGCCTGACTGGTTGATGGCGTAGCCCCCCATGTACATCGAATCGCCCGCGAGCAGTTCGAGCTGGCCGCTGCGGGACGGCGCCAGCAGCAGCGAGGTGCGCGACGTGTACTCGTTGGTGCTGTCGCTCGCCGCATTGGCCGCGGCGCCGCTGTAGATGCTGCCGCCCGCGGCCACCGCACGCAGGATCGACGGATAGACGAAGCGGTAGTCGGTGGACGCGACGTTGGTGCCGTTGACCAGGCCGTTCTGCGTGCCCTCGCTCATCTGGGTGCTCGGCGTGAGGCTGCCGCCGGCTGAGAAGAGATCGATGGCGGTGCGCCCGGTCCACAGCGAGAACCAGCTCAACCCGCCGCCGCCCTGCGCGCCGAAAGGCGAGCTGTTGAGCATCGGCACGCGGCCGGGGTCGCCCGCGCCGCCCACCACCAGGTCGCCCAGCGTGTCGATGCGGATGGTCGAGTCGCCGGGAACCAGCACGAGGCCGCCGGTCGATTCGGCCCGGTTCGATGCGAAGGGGTCGAAGGCGCGCGGGTCCTTCAGGTTGCGGCCGCCCAGGATCATGCCGCCGACGGACGCCGCGCTCAATTGCGTGGCGCCGCGCAGGTTGACCAGCGCGCCTTGCAGGTCGTGGTTCGGAATGTCCATGCTGTTGGCGTTGCCGCGCGCCTGTTGCGAGCTGTTGATGCCGCCGCCGATGCGCACGTCGATGTCGCCGCCGCCGGTGAGCACGAGACTGCCGTCGTCGGCCACACGGCCCGTGCTGCCGACCGCCACCACCAGGCCCTGGCTGCGGGCCGTGCCCTTGCGCGCCAGCATGCCGGCGTTGCCGCCCGCCTCCATCCGCACATTGCCGCCGCCGAGCGTGCCGAAACCGGTGAAGCCCACCAGCGAGGGCTTGACGTCAGCCCCCAGCACGCCCGCCGGGTCCACCGCGTAGCTGCCGAAATTGATCCACCACGCCGTCGGCAACTGCGCGCTGCCGTCGCCCTGGCGCCAGAGCCAGTTGCCCACCAGCGCGCTGGACTGCTGCACCGGGTCGTTGAGGGTGGACGAGAGCATGTCGCCCGTGATGTCGCCGCCCGCGCGCACCGTGAGGTTGCCGCCGGCCTCGGGAAACCAGGCCCGGTAGACGCGGCCGTCGCCCGCCACCAGCGATTCGTAGCCGGCGCCGCCCGTGCCCAGCACGCTGGTCGCGCCCGGCGCGGTGCCGCGCGCCTGGTCGAAGCGCGGATCGACGCCCGCCGACTGCGTGCCGGCGGTGTAGATGCCGTAGAGCGAGCGCACGTCCACGTCGCCCGAGGCGACCAGGTCGAGGTCGCCGGTGCCCGTGCGCACCACGCTGAGCGACTGGCCGTGCGCAGTGAGAACGTTGGTCGCCGAGCCGTAGTCGATGCACGACCCGGCAATGATCTCGCAGAGCGCCAGGTACTCGTCGGGAACCGGGGCTCCCGCGGGCTCGCCGAAGACGTTGTCCGGCGCCCACACGACGCCCGTCTTGCTGACGCAGTCGGTCGGGCTCAGAAGCTCGCACAACCATTTCTCGTCCTCGGTCACCGGCTGCCCCGCGGGCATGCCCCAGCCGTTGTCCGGCGCCCAGACCAGCGTGCCGCCCCCCTTGGTGACGGTGGCGCCATAGTGGGTGTCGGCGAAGCGCAGGCTGCCGGCCTTCGCCATCGCGATGCGGGTGTCGGCCGCATCCAGGTCGGCGCCGGCCACCAGGCGTACCGACCACGACTCGCTCCCCGCGGGCAGCATCGGCGCCAGCGCCCAGTTGCGGCCCCGCGTGCCGTCGCTGGCCGGGCGCAGTTCGATGAAGCCCACGCCCTCTTCGAGCACGACGCGCGTGGCCGAGGGAATGAGCGCGCCGCGCTGCAGGTCGAGCGCGCCGCCGAGCAGCACGGTGCGGCGCAGGACATCGTTCTCGAAGGCCACCGGCAGCGGCACACCCTTGGGCCAGACCATCGCCTGCAGCGCGGCGCCCTTGGGCAGCGGCGTGCCCGCACCCAGCAGCGTGCCCGCTGGCAGCACCACGGCCTCCTTGAGCAGGGTGCCGCGCGCATGCAGCAGCGCGCCTGCTGCGTCGCGCACATCGGCGGCCAGCACGGTGCCCGCGGCCAGCGTGAGGGGCTGCGCCAGCGTCGCGGACGCGGGCAGGCGCACCGCCTCGCCCAGCGTCAGCGCCTGCATCGGCAGGTCGTAGTTCAGCGTCGCGCCCGACGGGAACGCGGTGCCCTCGGCCACGCGAACGCCGCCGATCGGCAGCACCAGGTCGCCGTTGTAGGGCTGCACGCCCGGCACCAGCGCCCAACCATCCTCGTCGGGCGTCACGGGCGGCGGCGCGAAGCCGTCGTTGATGCTGCCGTAGACGTCCATGTTGCCCGCGGCGCGCAGCACCAGGCTGCCGGCTTCGCCGGAGCCGTACACGCCGGTCTTCTGCGTGCGCGCGTTGAGGCTCGCGTAGCGGTAGCCCGAGAGGTCCAGGTCGCCCTGCACCACCAGGTCCTTGTCGGTCGCGATCTCCACGCCGGGGCGCAGGTGCAGCGCATCGGCGTAGGCGGCGTTGTTCAGGCCCGCGAGCTTGCCGTTGATCAGCGCACCGTTGGCGAGCGCGGCGTCGATGAACTTCACGCTCTGCGCGTGCTTGGCATCCATGTAGGCCTGGTTGATCTCGCGGTACGGACGGCCGCTCACCGAATCCTGCCCGTCCCGGATGATGGCCAGCGGGTCGGTGTCGTCGTAGCGCCAGACGGCGTTGAGCGCGATGGTGCGCGCACCGTCGATGGCCAGGCTGCCGCTGGCATCGATGCGGATGTCGCCGCTGGTCTCGCCGGTGCGTGCCGCATACAGGTCGAGCGTGCCACGCTTCTGGCCGTCGTGCTGTCCCGGCTGGCTGCCCACGGTGGCACCGGTGCCGTGGCGCAGGTCGATGCGTGCGCCGCCCGCGAGGGTGAGCATGCCGTCCCCACTGTTCAATTCGACGATGGCGCGGTTGGGCGCATCGATGATCCTGCCGTGGCTGTCCACGCGCAGCACCGTGCCGTGCGCATCCAGCAGCGCATTGCCGCCGATGGTCAGGCCGTTCCTGCCCGCAAGGCGGATGCTGCCCACGCGCTCGCCGCTCGCGTCGATGGTGCCTTGCACCGTGAGGCTGCCGTGGTCCACCGACACGCTGATCTCTCCGGCCTTCAGGCCGTCGCCGATGGTGAGGTCGCCCTGCTTGAGCTGGAAGCTGCGCGCGCCGAACACGGCGCCTTCGTTCAGGCGCTGGTTGAGCGCGGCGAACTGCTCGCTCGGCGTGCCGCCGTCGCCCAGGCGCTGCGCGCGGATGTCCACGCTGCCCGCCTTGAACGGCACCAGCGTGCCGCCCGCGTCGTAATGGCCGCTGCTCGCGCCCAGGATGCGGCCCTGCAGGTCGACCGCGCCGGCCGACGCGCCAAGCGCCACCGCCTTGAGCGTGCCTGCGCGGTTGCCCTCGGCCGCGAGGTCGATGGTCGCGCCCGCCGCCTGGCGGATGCTGCCTGCGTGGCTCTCCAGGCCGACGTCGCCGCCCCAGCTGAACTTGTCGACGTCGTTGAAGGCGAGCTTCCGGCCGCCGACGTCGATGAAGGCGCCGTCGGCCAGTGCGATGTCGTCCTGCGCGGTCATCGTGAGCTTGCCGCTGGGCAGCACGATGGCGGTGTCCAGCACGATGCTGCCGGCACTGAACGACAGGTCCGCGCCCAGTGCCTGGATGGCCTTCGCGGCCGACGCGTCGTATCGGCTCCCCTCGGGCGCGCCGATGCGCAAGATGCCGCCGGCGGTGATGCGGGCGACCGCGCCGGCATCGCCGGTGATGAGCGGCGTCGAGATCTCCAGGTTGCCGCCGCTGTAGGCGTAGCCCTTGCCCTCCTCGTAGGCGCCCTGGCTCTGGTGGACCGCGAGGCTGCCTCTGCGGCTGGCCGTGAGGCGCTCGCTCGCGCCCAGCTTCACGGTGGCGAAGCCGAGCGCAAGGCGCGCATCGTCGTCCTGCCCGTTGCTGATGGTGTGGGGCGCGTCGCCCAGTTCGATGCGCGCGGCCTGGATGTCGAGCGTGCCGCTGCCGGTGCCCGCGCCGCCGGCAATCACCGCGCCGGGCGCCTGGGTCGCGCCGCTCCAGACCAGGTTGCGGGTTCGGATGGTCGCCACGTCGCCGGCCGCACCGTGGCCGTAGATCGCGGGTGTGCCGAGCACCAGCGTATCGAGCTTCGATTTGCCTGTGGCCGGATCGACGGTGTCGAGCGTGACGCTGCCGTAGAAGTTGATGGCGTCGCGCGCCGTGAGCGTGAGCGATTCGAGCGCCGGCGCGCCGGTGCTGGTGTCGCCGTTCAAGAGGCGCTGCAGCACGTCCTGTGTCAGCGTGAGTCCGCTCGCGAGCACGCCGCGCGCCTGGGCGTCGGCCAGCGACGCGGCCGAGCCCGCGTTCACGCCGCCCACCGCCAGCGCGAGGTGGCGCGTGCCGTAGCGCGCCGCTTCGTTCAGCTCGAACGCGCCGTTGGTGGCCGCCGTGAGCGTGCCCTCCGAATAGAAGGTGCTGCTGCCCTGGCACGGCGACGTCGTGCACACGCCCAGAAGGATGGAGCCCTCGCCTGCGGCCGCGGGCGCCAGCACGTCGAGCCGGCCGTTCGAGACGGCCAGCAGGCTCGACGCGCCGGGCTGGTAGACGTAGCCCGCGGACGAGTCGTAGATCGCGGCGCCCTGCCCCAGCGTGGAGATGCCGGCGCCGGCTTCCACGGCCAGGTCGTGGCCCGCCAGGAAGACCTCGGGCGCCTGCAGCGACGCGCCCGCGCGCAAGGTGACGTGGCTGGCCGGCGTGGTGAAGCCGACGTACCGCCCCTGCTGCCCGTAGACCACGGTGGGCACCGCGCCGAGCACCAGCCGGTCGGCGCCCAGCGCGTTGAGCGTGTCCGAGCGGACCGAGACGCCTTCGTGGCCGGTCGTGCGCGCCTGCCCCGCGCCCAGCACCTCGATGTCGCCGCCCAGCACCATGGCCGTGCCACCGAGGCCGCCGGCGGCGGTCTGGAAGCGGGCCAGGCCCTCGAAGTTCAGGCCCAGCTCGTCGCGGCCGGCCGTGAGGCTGAAGGCCAGCGAGCGCGCGTCGGCCGGCAGCATCGCGCGCGGCACGCCCAGTCGCGCCGCGTCGGCGCGCACGAAATCGGCATAGCTCGTTTCGTTGTATTGCGAGTAGGTGCGCAGCACGTCGGCCGGCGTCACGATGACCTGGCTCGCGAGGCTCTCGCGCTGGCCCGTCCCGGCCACCGACAGCACGCCCGCGCCGGACCACGAGCCGTTGCGCATCGCCTGCGCCCCCACGATGCCCGAGCCGCTGCCGGGCGCGCCGTTGAGCTCGACGCGGAAGGCGCCCGGCAGCAGTGCGTAGGTCGAGGGCAGCAGCGTGTAGGTGCCCGCGGGCAACCCCGGCACGCCCGCGCCGATGGTGATCTGCCGACCGGCTGCCGCCTGCGACGCGCCGGCCGGACCGCCTGCCGGGGCCGCCAGCGGCTGCGCCCCGGGCACGATGGCGTACACCGCATTGGAAGACAGCGAGGGCAACGAGAAGCGGCCGTCGGCGCCCACCTGCATGAGGGGATGAAGGCGCGCGTCGGTCGAGCCGCCGCGACCGGAGACGAAGCCCGCGCCGGCCAGTTCGCCACCGCCGGAGAGGTCGAGCACCGCGCCGGACTGCACGTCGACCTGCTGCGAGGCGAGGCTGATGCCCGTGGTCATGTAACCGTTGGTGGCCATGCCGCCGGCGCCCACGAGCGACACCGTGCGGCCGTCGTAGCGGTAGTCGATGCCGTCAGTCGTTCCGCCATAGGGCATCACGAGGCCGGCGCCGCTCACCGAGGTGATGCTGCCCGGCAGCAGATTCAACCGCGAGGTGCCCTGCTGGCCGTCGCTCCCGATCTTGAGGCTGCCCAGCGGCGCGCGGACCACGCCGCCCTGCTCGATCACGGCGGCGCCGATCTCCAGCGTGCCGAAGGCCGAATACGGAACGCCCGCCGGGGTGTCGCCGCGCCGTTCGATGCGCAGCACGCGCTCGGGGTCGAACACCGAGCGGCCCGATTCCGCGTCGGTGCGGTAGCCCGCGTTGATCTGCGCGGTGGCGCCGGTTTCCGGATAGAGCTGCGCGGCCGCCAGCGTGAGGTCGCCGGGCGTCCAGAAGCGCGAACGCGGCTCGTTGTCGGTGGGCAGCAAGAAGCGCATGTCGCCATCGCTCGCCAGCTCGACCGTCTGGAAGCCGCGGCGCTCGACGTGCACCGGCGCGAACTCGGTGCGCTCGGCATAGGCGCCCTTGGTGCCGATCGAGAGGCTGTTGCCCAGGTCGAGCAATTGCCCGGCATGCACCGAGAGCACGGCCTCGGAGTCCAGCGTGGTGATGCCGTGCAGCGCGCGGGGCCGCAGCATGCCGTTGCTCTCGTAGTACTTGCCGGTGCCCGAGAGCGTGACGTAGGGCGCCGCCAGTTGCACGTGCGCCGATGCGGGCGAGCCGTCGGCGAGCGACAGCGAAGTCGCGATGAGCTTGAGGCTCTGACCCATGCGCAGCGCCACGTCGCCGTCGAACGAGAGCTGTCCGTTCGCCAGCAGCGCGAGGTTGTCGAAGCCGCCCGCGCCGAGGCGGTCGGCTGAAAGACGGGTCTTGCCGTAGCGCAGGCCCTCGCTCGCCTGGCCGGGCGCCAGTTCGGCCGGCAGCGTCGCTTCATGGTGTTGCGACACCGTGATCTCGCGCGGCGCGATGGCCGCGTCCTGCGCCCGGTCCAGGCCGGTGCTGTCGTACAGCGGGGACTCCAGCGCGATGTCCAGCGAACCGCCCGCCGCTCCCGCGCCGCCGGCCGCCGCGCGCAGCGAGCCGTCGATGTGCAGGCCGAGGTACGAGCTCAGCGAGATGCGCCCGCCGTCCGTGGCGACGATGGTGGCCCCCTGGCCCGGCACGTGCAGCACGGCCTGCGCGCCCGAGGCGTCGAGCTTCGCGCCCGGACGCACGATCACATACGCATCGGTCGAGGTGGCTACCGCGCGGTCGTGGTCGATCGCGCCGCCGAGCACGATGCTGCCGCCGCGGTCCACGCGCCCGTAGGTGCGCCCGTGCACGTCGATGGCGGTGTGCGCGGTGCCCGATACGTCGAGCACCGCGGTGTCGCCGATCCAGATCGAGCGCTGGTGCACCTTGCCGTCCGCCACCGGGGTGACCTCGGCCACGTCGAGAGAACCGAACTGCTGCTGGCGCACGTCGATGCTGCCGCCGCGCGCGAGCAGCGTGCCGTCGATGGTGATCTGCCCTGCGCCGCGCAGCGCGATCGCCTGCCCCGGATCGACCTCGATGCGCGCGCCGCGCCCGATGACCAGCGGGCTCGCCTGCGGGTCCACTTCGGCGGCCAGGCTGCGGCCGGCCTGCAGGCTCAGGCTTGCACCCTTGCGTTGCAGGAGCACGGCATTCACCGCGTCTTCCTGATAGAGCGGTGGCGTCCACAGTTCGAGCGCCTGGACCGGGGCGCCGCCGGTCGCCACATCGCGCGCGTTGTCCCTGAAGCGGTACACCGGCATCGTCACCTCGACCTGCGTGTCGTCGGCCACCAACAAGCCCTGGCTGCCGGTGACCTCGTACGCGGAGAAGCCCTTGTCGAAGAAATTGCCGCCAAGCACGAGCGCACCGCTGCCGGTTTCGGTGTCCGTCGGTCGATCGGAAACCAGCACCCTGCCGGCCTGCAGTGCCAGCGTGCCGCCGCCCGCCACGCCATGACCGCGCAGCTGCGCACCAGGGTCCAGACGGAGTTCGCCCTTGCTCTGCGTGGTCGCCAGCGTCACGTTGCCCCCCTTGCCGCCGACGGTCTTGCCGTTGCGCTGCAGGACCGCGCCCGACGACACGTCGATGAGGCTGCCGCCCTGCAAGGTCACATCGCCGGTGCCACGGATGGACACGCTGCCGCCGTTCGCATGCGCGAGGTTGTCCGCGTTCGCATCGCGCTCCAGGTTGCTCCACAGGCCGCTTGCGTCCAGCGTCACGCCCTCGGCCAGGGTCACGTTGCCCACGGCATCCTTCGGGTTCACCACGGTGTCGCCCGCGCCGGTGCTGGCCGTCTGCGCGAGCACGTTGCCCAGCGAGATGCTGCCGGCGTGCGCGGTGAGGTTGGCGCGCACCGCGACGTCGTCGCCGTACAGCGTGATGTTGCCGCCCGAGGCCACCTGCAGATCGCCATCGACCTCGATGCCCTTGAGCGCGGCGATGCGGATACCGCCGAGCGCAAAGCCGTTGAGCCGCGCCGTGTCGAGCACCACGCGGCCGGCCCGCTCGGCGGGCAGGGCCGTGTCCAGATCCAGCGATGCCGCGATGCGTTCGTCCGTCTCCTTGAGCGCCACCTGGTCCGTCACCGCGCTCAGCGCGTGGTAGAGCGCGCCCGTGCGCCGGTCGAGCGTCGGCATGTAGTCGCCGACAACGAGCTGGCCGCGCTGGGCCACGGCGTCGTGCGACTGGCCGTAGCCGTCCAGCGCGGCCTGCGGTGCCTGGGTCTGGCGCGCGCCCTGGAAGGCCTCGCTCACGATGTCGCCCTCGAGCACCGCGGCGCGGGTGGCGACGACCAGCTTGCCGGCGTCGCGCCCGACCGTGTAGCCGTTCTCCAGGCGCTGCTGCGGTCCGATCAGCGGGTTGTAGAAGAACCCCTTGGTTTTTTCGCCCCAGCGTTTGTGCGCGTCCTCGAAGCCCCGGTAGATGCCGTCGTAGCGCTGGTCGCCCGGCGCCCTCGAGGCCTCGTACAGGCGGCCGTCCGCGCCCTTGAGCCAGGTCTGGCGGATGAAGCCGGTCTGCACGTCGAGCGTGCCGCCCGAGAGGTTGATGCTGGAGCCAGCCTGGGTCACGACGTCCTCGCCGCCAAAGCGCAGCGTGCCGCCCTGGGCCATCCATTCGCCGGCGGTGTGGCCTTCGGTGCCGAGATAGCCGCCGACCTCCAGCAGGCCGCCGGCGGTGTACCAGCGGTCGCTGACGTAGCCGTTGGTTCCCTTGGGCACGAAGACCAGGCTGCGCCGGTCGATCCACAGGTCGTTGTTGTTCAGGCCCTTGCCGTCGCGGTTGACGGGCGCGTCGCGCTGCTCGTTGCCCTGGACGTTGATCTTGACGTTGTTCGACTCCATGGCGACGCGCACGCCCACTGCACCCGAGACGTCGAGCCGGGCGCCCTCGCGCACCAGGCTGCGCCGGGCCGCCTCCACGGCGATCTGGCCGCCGGTCGCGAGCGTCAGCGATTCGCCCTCGAAGTCGACCGTGCCGCCGCTTCGGATCTCGATGCGCGACTGGTCGCGGCGGTCGGGAACCGCGACAAGGGTCTGGTCGGCGGTGGCTGTCGGCGAGCTGCGCAGGCCATCGCGCTGGCTGTCCAGCGCAGTGCTCCGGTCGTCCGCGTCGATCACCACGGCGGTGGTTGCCCCTTGGCCGAGAACCGCCCTGCCCTCGGCGCCCACCGCATCCAGATGCACGGTGCCGCGCACGTTGACCGTGGTGGTGGCGAGTGCCACGCCGCGCTGCTGCACGTCGCGCCCGGCCATCGTCACATCGCCTTCGCGCGCGACGATCAGTCCGGTATTGACCACCTTGCCCGCGAGGCTGTCGGTGTCGAATTGCGGCGTGACCTCGTTGCCACGCGTGGTGGAGCCCTGGTTGCCGCCGGTGCCCACGCCCTTCTTGATGACGAAGCTGTCGCCGGCCGCTAGCGCGGCCTGGCCCTTGGGGGTGGCGATGTCGCCGGCGTTGTGCACTTCCTTGCCCAGCAGCAGCACATAGCCGCCGCCCTCGGTGGAAGCACCGGGCGCGCGCGTGGCGATGCGCGCGCCCGCCTCGACCTCCACCCGCCCGCCGGCGCCGGTGAAGCTCGCAGTGGTTCCGTTGCTGTAGATGCCGTGCGTGTTGAACTGCGCATCGGAAATATTCGCGGCCGCCGCGAGCAGGTTGCGCGTGTCGACCTGGCTGCTGCCGCTGAACACGATGCCGTTGCGGTTGACCACCATCACCGTGCCGTCGGCCTGGATGCGGCCCTGGATCTGCGAGGGGCGCGCGAGCGGATCGTTCACGCGGTTGAGCACCGCCCAGCCGGGCTGCTGCTCGAACTTCAGCGTGGTGTTGCGCCCGACATTGAAGGTCTCCCAATTCAGGATCGCGCGCTCGCCGGTCTGCGTGACGCTCACCTGCGTGCGGCCGCCTTCTTGCGTCTGCACCGGCGCGTTGGCGTTGGCCCAGCCGGCCGAAAGGCTGGCGGTGTCCACGCGCAAGCCGCCCTCGGCAAGGCCGTCGGGCACGCCCGTGCCGCTCTCCAGCGCCGCGCGTCGTGCGGCTTCCTGTGCGGCCTGCTGCGCCGCGATGCCGCGCGCGGCGAGGTTCAGGTTGCCGATGGAGCGCTGCAACTGCTCGCTCGCGCGCTGCTGCTGCGCCTGCGGGCTGGTGAGTGCCGATGCGGGCATGCCGTTGGGCAGCCGGCCGGTGGCGACAGCGGTGTTCTGCACCATGTTCTTCTGCGCCATCCATGCGCTGCTGAATGCTCTTTGCGCGTGCGCGCCCTGCGCCGTCGCGGCGGCGGCCAGCATCGCCACGACGGCATGCACCAGCGGCGTGAGGCGGGCCTTCGGAAAGAAGGAAGAAGGGTTCGTGTTGCGCCGGGCCACCGTGCTGCTGCGTTGCATGCGGACTTCCATGGGTTCGTGTTTCATTGCTCGAGTCGATGCCACGAAGCGCGCCCTGAAAGCGGGCGGCCCGTGGTCTACCGAGCTATGACAGCCAGGGTGCGGGGCGACTGCACCATGTCACGAAATCTTCACGAAGCCCGGATGCTCAAGCCTTCGCCTGCCCGAGCAGCACGATGCCGCCGGGCAACTGCGTGACCTCCGCGCCGTAGGCCTCGCGCACGAGCGAAGCCACGTCGTCGAGCCGGTCGATGGAAAAGCTCGCCTGCACGAGGCTGCGGCCCAGCGCCTCGCTGGTGAGGATGAGGCGGCCGTGCCGGTAGCGGTTGACCTCGGCCACCACCTGCGCGAGCGGCACCTGCTCGAACACCAGCAGCCGCCGGCGCCAGGCCGTGACCGCGCCGGTGTCGACCGGCACGGCGGCGCCCATGCCCGCGGCGCCATAGCGCAGTTGCCGGCCCTCGTCGAGCGCCACGCGCTGCGCGCCGCGGGCCACCTCGACCTGGCCCGCGATGCAGGTGACGCAGACCTCGCCGTCGGTATTGCGGATGTTGAAGCGCGCGCGGACCGCCGAGACCACGCCGTCGGCAGCCGAGACCGTGACGCGTGCCGAGGCCTGCGTCGCGATCTCGGCTTCGCCGGCCAGCAGCTCGATGCCCTCGCCGCTCTCGGTGCCCTCGGCCGTGCGCAGCACATTGACCCGGGTCTGCGTGTTCATCTGCAGCACCACCCCATCCGCCATTGCCACTTCACGCTGCTCGCCGGTGGCGGTGCGGTAGTCCGCGCCCCACTCCGTGACGGAAGGCCACAGCTGCAGCGGCGGCCGCACCGCAAGGTAGGCGACCGACGCAGCCACCGCACCGCCCAGGAAGGCGCGGCGGCCGGCGGCGGGCTTGCGCGCATGCGTCTGCCGCTCGCCGTGCCGGCGCTCGTCCTGCCGAACGCGCAGCGCGGCGGGCGCCATCGCCTGCCATACCTCTCGGGCCCGCGCGAACGCGTCCGCGTGGGCGCGGCTCTGCGCGCACCAGCGCTTGAAGGCCTGTGCGTCGTCTTCGGTCGCCTGGTGCGAGCCGAGCCGCACGACCCAGGCCCCGGCCTCGCGTTGCAGGGTCTTCATGGCTTCGCCGTCCGCGGATCGATCGGATTTTTCAGCTGTCATCACGCTCAGACTGTTTTCCGGCGCCGGGACCGAAGCGCTGGATGAAATCTCTCCCCAATCTCTCGCAGCAATGCTCCAGGCCCGCGCGCAGTTCCTTCTCGACCGTGCGCGCCGAGACGCCGTAGCGCGCGGCAATGTCCTTGTGCGGCATCTCGTCCACGCGCGCGGCCAGCACGATGGCGCGGCGGCGCCGCGGCAGCTCGGCCAGCGCACGTTCCAATGCCTCGAGCTCGCTTCGGGCCTCGGCGCCGCGCGCCGGGTCGGCCATCTCGTCGGCCATGTCGTAGAGCGCTTCGACCTCGCCCACGCTCAGCAGGCGCGAATTGCTCTTGCGCTGGTCTTCGGCGACGTTGAGCGCGATGCGAAAGAGGTACGCCGAAGGAAAGCGCACCGCGGTGCGCACGTTGGCGCTCTCCACGCGCAGGTACGCCTCCTGCAACGCATCGTTGGCCAGGTCTTCCGAGCCGAGGCGGATCTGCAGGTGCTTCCTGAACTGGGCGTAGCGCGCGAGGAACAGCGCGCGCAGCGAGGCCTTGATCGAATCGGGCATGCAGGTTGTTCCGTTGCTCAGCCCGCCTGCGCGCCACGCCAGGGCCGGCAATCTCGCGCGGGGTCGGCACGCGGGGTCAGGAGAATGGTCACGGGCTGCGCCATCCCCGGCGGGGGCGGCGCGTCCATCTGCAGCGAACCCAGGGTGGCGAGCACGAGCGCATCGCGCTGCGCGAAGCCGCTGCCTTCGATCAGGTGCGCCTCGTTCACGAGCCCGGCGGCATCGATCCAGATCTGCAGGCCGAGGCGATAGCGACCGAAGACATCGGGTTGCGCGATGCAGAGCACGCGCGTGATCGATGCCTGCAACACGGCGGCATATCCAGCCTGGGCGGCAGCGGCATCTGCCTTGGGCGCGTTCTCGTCGGCCCTCCTCTCGCGCGCGGACGGCCATGAAGGAACCGGCACGAGCGTGAAGGCATCCGCGCCGATGTAGCGCGCCGCGAGGCCGCTGCCCGCGAGCATGCGCTGCAGCGCTTCGCGCGGCGCGAAGTCGCCCTGGACGGCGGCCGCTTCGCGTCCGGCCGTGAGGCTGCTGGCCACCAGCACCGAGTGCCCGGTGAGCCGGCCGAAGACAGAGAGAGAGATTTCCAGCGGCTGGGCCGGCAGGTCGAATCGAAGCGGTTCGCCATCGGCAACGGCCTGGGCGGCGGCCATGCGCGCGACCATCATCAACGCCACGACGAAACACCAGGACAGTGTCAGGGCACCGCCCGATGCGGAAGTACGTGTCATGTGGCGGAGATCAACAGCGAGAGAGAGAAAGTCCTGGGAAGTGCGGCCATCCGCCATGCGGGCCGGGCGCGTGCAGCGGCGAGACTATCCGGCGCCGATGACCGACATGTGACGTTTGGTTTGCACGCCACACGGCCGCCCTTCGTCTTCTCGTCTTCTCGTCTTCTCGTTGACTTGCATGCGCCCTAGACTGCCGCCTTCCAAGCGATCGAGAGGCGCGCACCCGCATGAAATTCCTGTACGGCATGGTCACTGCGTTGGTGTGCGTCCTCTGCGGTCAGGCCGCTGCGCAGGCACAGGGAACGGACGCGGCGAGCGTGAGCGGCACCGGCGCGGACAGCTGCGCGGAAGTCACCGTCAACGGCGAGCGCGCGCCCTCCTACGACTGCCTCACGCAGAAGCTGCAACCGAAAGCCTCGCCGCGTGGACCCGACGGCGCGCAACCCGGCATGGCATCGGAGGCGATCACGCAGCGGCCCTCGAACCAGCTCGGCCTCTTCAACCGCGCGGCGACCGGACATCGCATGGGCAACAACTTCGGCACCTCGGTCTACCCGCAGCGCCCACCGCCGGTGGCTCCGGCTTCGCCGTTGATCAACCGGCGCTGATTGCCGCGCCCCTTCGGGCGGCTTCTTCAATCGAGCGAAATGACGCGGCGGAAAGTCTGGATGCTGCCGCCGCCGGCTGCCCGCACATCGAATGCCAACTCCAGCCCGGTCGCACTTGCGCGCGCGGATGCAACCGTCGGCAGGCTGCGCCATCCCCGCCCCGGCTCCCACGCGCGCACCCGCGACGCGGCCACATCGTTCAGCACCACGACGCGCGATGCCTCCTCCGGCGCGGGCAAGGGATACGACGCCGACGCCACGCCCGCCGCGCGGTAGAGCACGTTGCCGCGCTGCCACCATTGCACGCGCTGCCAATGGCCGGGTGCGGCAGGCGCGGCACGGATGATTTCCATGAAGAACGGCAAGCCGGTCTGGCGGCGCACCTGCACTGCGGGCGGCAGCAGTTCGGCGGTCGGCGGCGGCGCTGCGGTTTTCGCGTCCGCCGCATTCGCTCCCGCATCGGCAGCGGCCTGCAAGGCATCGATCTCGCGCGACGACAGTTCGGTGGTGGCGCGCAAGGCGAGGTCGCGGTCCAGTTGATCGAGCGCGCGCAGCAGCAGTGCGATGCCCTCGGTGCGCTCCTCGAGCATGCTGTTGGCGCGGGTCACGCTGTCCAGGCCGCGCCACGCCATCACGCTCAGCACGGCCATGAGAGCGATGGCGATCATCACCTCGACCAGCGTGAAGCCCGCCTGCGGCCGGCGCGTCATCTAGCGGCCCTCCAGCACGCGCGTCTGCAGCGAAGCGAGGCGCCGGTCGCCATCGTCCACGAGATACACATCCACCGTCACCAGCCGCAGTCCATCGACGACGGCGCCGGCCTCGAGCCGGCACACCAGCCGCACGCTGCCTTGCGAACAAGGGCCGCGCACCACGCCAGGCCCCGCCGGCCCCTGGCCCATGCGCAGCTCCGCCAGGCTGTTCTCCGCAGACAGCATCGCCAGCGACTGCTGCTCCAGCATGCCGAGGTTGGTGATGGTGAGGCTCGACGCGCGCACGATCGCCGCGAGCGCGATGCTGACGATGGAGAGCGCCATCAGCACCTCGATCAGCGTGAAGCCCTTGGCTTTGCGTGAGCGCATGGTCTATCGGACCTCGTAGCCGCCCGCCGCGTCGCGCAGCACCGTCACGGTCGCGCCGCCATGACGCAGCACCAGTTGCCAGCGCGTGCCGATCGCCTCGGACGTGAGCAGCACCGGCCCGGCGGGCGTCACTTCCACCGACCCGGTGCGCCACGCGGTGGGGCCGAGCATGTCGTCGCGCGCGAAGGTGTCGAGCGCGCCCAGCGTCGACACCACCGGTATCGCGCTGCCCGGCACCGCCTGCCAAGTGCCGCGCGAAAAGCGATAGCCGTCGCTGTCCGCCTGCCAGGCAATGACGCGCCCATCGGCGCGCACCTCGTTCTGCGCGATGACGAAGCGGCGCACCAGTTCGTTCGCATCGCGGCGCAATTCCTGCGCGGGGTCGGGCGCGATGGCGAGGCTGATCGCCGCGGTCGCGATGCCGATGATGACCATCACGATCATCAGTTCGATCAGCGAGAAGCCGCACGCATGCGCGGCGGTGGTTCGCAGTGGCAGGCACACCTTCATCTCACGCGGGTCCGGTTGATTGACGAGGCCGCTCTCGATGCTAGGCGCGCCGTGTGACACGAAACCCCAACGCCCCTGTGATAGACATGCAGTCCGCAACCGCCCCAGGAAAACACGATGACCGATCCCGTCAAACCACCCGCCCGGTACATCGTCCATGCAGCAGGCCTGCTGCTGGTGGTCGCGGGCGTCGCGACGTGGAGCCATCTGCTGTCGCGGCCCACGCCGGCGCCGCATGCCGCGCAAGCGCAGGCGGCCGAACCCGACTCGACCGCCGATGCGCAGGCCGCATGGTTCGGCCCCGGCGAGATCCGGGCCAACATCGCGGTCAAGGGTTTGATCAAGGGTGCGGACCATGGCGTTGCCGTGCTCGCCGTCAACGGCGCGGCGCCCCGGCCGTACCGCGTGGGCGAGGCGCTGACGCGATCGGTCACGCTCTCGGCCATCGAAGCCGGCGCGGTGGTGATCGACAAGGCGGGCGTATCCGAGCGCATCGCCGCGCCCGTGCTGCCGCAGCCCGCGAGCCCCGGCATCGTGCGCGCGGCGTCCATCACCCCGGCACCCTAGCGCAGCGCGTCGTGAGGCCTCGCCTCCGGCGCCGAGCTCACCGAGGCCCAGGTCGAGAGCGCGTGCAGCAGCCCGCGGTTGACGCGGAAGTCCCCCTCGCCGGATTCCGGAAGGTACGTATTCGATAGGCAGCGCGTCACCACGCGCACCGCGCGCGGATCGGCGCCCAGCGCCTGCAGCTCGCGCGTGAACTCGCCGCGTCCGGGCAGCTCGTCGGCGAACTTCTCGAAGCCCGCGAACCAGCGGAACAGCATGTTGTAGGTGAGGCTCTCGTGCACCTTCTCGCCGTCTTCAAGCGAATAGATGATCTGCAGGATCAGGCACTTGAAGAGCGTCGATGCCTCGATACCGAACGTGTGCTGGCGCTGCAGGTCGGCCAGGAGCGTGCGCTCGTAGCGCAGCGCGTCTTCCACCAGGTCATGCAGCGCCACCAGCGGGTGGCCCTGCGGCACCAGCGCGCGCAGGTTGTCGGCCTGCACCCAGGCCTGGTGGCTCACGATCCAGACCCAGGGCGATCCGTAGCGGTTGACCGCCACCGGCCCCTCGCGGGCGCGTTCGACGATCTTCGACAGCTTGGCATCCAGCTCCTGCATGGTGACCCGCATGGGCGACATCCACTTCATCTTCTGTTCCCTTCATTCCCCGAACGACTATGCAACAGGATGCGTGACGGTGGCACGGGAGGGGCAAGCGGCGCATTCGGTTCGCGTTCCCCCCGTACCCCGTTGGCGGATTCAGCGCAGCGCGCCAAGGGCCTGCCTGAGCGCGGTGTCCACCTTGCGCACCGAGACGCCGTGGCGCCGGGCCACTTCCTGGCGCGACATCTCGTGCCAGCGCAGCGCAAGCAGCACCGACTGGTGGCGCCGCGGCAGGCGCTGCATCGCACGGTCCACCGCGGCCACTTCCGAGCGCGCCTCGGCGATGAGCTCGGGGCCGGGCTGCAGGTCGGCGATGACGTCCAGGTCCCCGCCCGCCTCGTTCGACGCGGGCCAGCGCTTGCGCGCGCGCAGGCTGTCCATCGCGAGGTTGCATGCCACGCGGTACACGTAGGCATCGGGGTTCGCGGGCGCCTCCTGCGGCGGGCGCTCGGCCAGGCGCAGCCATGCGTCGTGCAGGCACTCCCGCGCGAAATCGGCGCATCCCAGGTGCCGTTCCAGACGCCGGTGCAACGGGCCGTAGTGGGCCGTGAGATGCGCCTGCAGATCCATCGCGGGCGCCGCGGGTTTGGGCGCGCGCACTTCGGGCGCGGGCGCCTCGGCGTGTTCGTCGAGCAGGCGCCAGAACGAAGGCGGTAGCGAGGAGAACCGGTCCGCTGCATGGCCGAAGGCCTGGAAGTCTGGAGTCATGTTGGATGTCCGCTGAACGCCGGGCGCTTGCCGCCGGCCGGGATCTCCGGCCGAGGGAAAGGCCAAGCCTTGAAACCAAGGAAGAACGAGTGCGCCCGCCTGCCCGGGCGCCGGGCGCAGGTCAACGTTGCAGGTTGGCGCGCTCCTCGTCCGTCAGTTGCCGGCTCGCCGACGGCGGCAGGCTGCCGCCACCACCCAGCACGCGGATCACGCTGCGCGGGTTGTAGCTCACGGGCGTCGATGCCTTGCCGGCGGGCGCGTCGTTGTTGCTGCCGCCGTTGTTGTCATTGCCGCTGTTGCCGCCACCGGCCGGCTCGTTGCCGAAGCCCAGCACGCGCACGGTGAACACCGAGGGCAAGGCCTGCCGCGCGGCGGCGCGTTCGCGCTGCATCACGTCCTGCGCGGCCATGCTGGCCTGCGAGGCCGCCGCGCTGGCGTTCGTGAGCGCACCCACGTTCACCGAGGCGATCACCGGCAGGCCGGACGACTCGCCCTTCACCTGGATGTTGGCCGCATTCACCACCTGCAGCGCCGCGACGTTCACGTTGCCCGACACGCGGATGCCGGCCTCGCCCGCATCGATGGTGCCCAGCGGCGCGATCAGGTCGACGTCGCCCGGCGGCACTTCGGCAATCGGCGCCAGCGTGGCGATGCCCGCGCCCGAGCTCGGCACCTGCGGCGAAACCTCCACGTTGCCCACCGCGTCGTACACGCGCTTGGGCGGCGTGTAGAGCACCGTGGTCTTGGAGCCGCGGCCCGCGTTGATGTCGCCCTTGGCCGACCACGCGAAGATGTCGCCGCCGAAGGTGGTCATGATGCGCGAGAGGCCCAGCAGCAGGCTGCCGTCGCTGAAGAGGCGGATGTCGCCCTCGCCCTGCGTCATCACGCCCGAGGTGGCCGGCGGCACGGCGCCCTGCACGCCCAGGATGATCTGGCCGGCCGGCGCGAGCATCTCGATGTCGCCGCCGAAATTGGTGCGCACGCCCGAGCCGCCGAACATGGTGATGTCGCCGCCGCGCGCGATCGCGTTGCCGGCCGCGTCCTTCTCTGGGAACAGCGTCGAAATCATCTCGCGGCCGCGCAGGTACGAGCCCGAACGGCTGCTCTGCGGATCGTTGTACTCGCGGCCGCCTGCACGCAGCTCGGCGTAGTACACCTCGCGCAGGAAGACGCGCTGCTGCTCCGGCGCCAACGCGTCGAAGTACGCGAGAGCCTGCGCTGTATCGCCGCTGAAACCGTAGCGCGTGTTCAGCCATGCGGCGAGTTCCGTCTCGTAGGTCTTGACGGCCTTGCCCGGCTGGCTCGCGAGGGACGTGGCCGCATCGGCGCGCATCGACGGATCGAGGTAGCGCGTGCGGATCGCCGACATGTCCAGGCCCGAGATACCGGCCGCCGTGCCCACGCCCGCCGCCATCGCGACCGATGCGCCCGGGCGCGTGTCGCCCGGCACGACCGGGCCGATGGAGGTGACGCCGCCGCGGTCTTCCTGCAGCAGGTTGCGGCCCGCCGTGACTTCCAGCGTGCCGGGACCGGCGATGTCGAAGTTGGCATAACGGATGTCGCGGCCGGCCGAGACGATGGAGACGTCGGTCGGGTTGTCGTGAACGATCAGGTTGCCGCGCAAGTTGCCCCCGAGTTCCTGGGGGGCTGCGGTCGAGTCTCCCGGCGCGACGCCGGTGTTGACGATGTCGCGCCCCGCCATCACGCGGATCGGCGCGGCGGCGTTGTACCAGGTCTCCGTCGTGCTGCGCGCGATGACTTCGCCTGTCTTCAGACCGATGATGTCGCCGCCGGCGGCATAGAAGCGCACGGGCGGTGCGCCGGCTGCGCGGTCGAGTCCGACCGCCGCCGTGTTCGGACCGAATGCGAAGAGCGTCGGGCCATTGAACTGGGTCGCGTCGCCGCTGCCCGAGATCGCCAGGCCGTTGCTCGCAACATTGGTTGCAAGCACCTTGCCGGCGCCGTACGCCTGGCCGACAAATGCAGGATTGAACGGCGTGGGCAACGGCGTGCCCGTGCCGGACATGCCGACCGAATACTGGCCCGCGTAGATGGACCCGCCTGCGAGCATTTCCAGCTCGCCAGTGGCCGACGGTGCGAGCGTCAGGCCGTACTTGATCTTGTCGGGATCCCCCACGGTCAGCGGCAGTGCCGCATAGCCGTAGTAGAGGCTCCCCGTCAGGGCCGCGGCGCGGAAATTGGAGGGATAGACGATCCACGCATCCTTCGATGTGGTGCGCAGTTGGCTGTTGTCGCCGGCCGCCATGGTGGGGGTCAGGTGGCCGCCGGCGGAGGTGAGGTTGATCGCGCTGCGGCCGGTCCAGAGACTGAACCAGCCCTGCCCGCCCGCGTTCGGCGCCTGGCCGCCTACCGAGAAGGCGGAACTGTTGGGCGTGTCGCTGCGTCCCGGATCGGACGCGCCGCCGAGCACCAGGTCGCCGCGCGTCTGCATGTGGATCGCCGTGTCGCCCGGCACGAGGTTGATGCCGCCCCTGGCGTCGGCATAGCTCGCCGCGAACGGATCGATGCCCCGTGCGTCGACCGGGTCGGAAAAATTGAACGTGCCCGACAGGTACTGCAGGCCCAGGCTGCCGATCGATGCGGCGCTGACCTCGGTGGCGCCGCGCAGGTTCGCGATGGCGCCGGTGAGAACGAGTTTTTCCGAACCCGTGCTCAGGTTGCGATTGGGGTTGAGTGCCCCGGCAACGCGCATGTCGATGTCGCCGCCGCCGGTCAGCGTGAGGGTGCCGTCGGCACCGACGCGGCCGGTGCTGCCCACTGCGACCACGAGGCCTTCGCTGCGGGCCACGCCAGAGGCCTGGAAGCCGCGCAATCCGATCGTTCCAGCCTCGCCGCCCACACGAATGCGGATGTCGCCCCCGCCCAGCGTGCCGAAGCCCGTGAATCCGGCGAGGTCCGGTGCCTTGCGGTCGAATTTGTCTGCTGTAGGCGTGTAAGCGCCGAAGTTGATCCACCACGCCGTGGGAATCGCCTCGTCGATGGCGGCCGTTCCCGAACCCTGACGCCACAGCCAGTTCCCCGGCAACACGCTCGACAGTTCGTTGCCCAGCAGATCGCCCACAAGGTTGCCGCCGGCCGCGACCAGTACGTTGCCGCCCTGGTCGGGATACCAGGCGCGATACGTCGCCAGGCCGGCGCTGTAGTCGAGCAGTTCGGACTGCGGGCCGATCGGCGAGCCGCTGGCGTCCTTGCCGCGCGGCCGGTCGTACGCGGCATCGACTGCGGTTGCCGCGCCGGCGGTGTACACGCCGTAGAGCGAATCCATGCGGATGTCGCCGGCGGCGAGCAGTTCGAGGTCGCCGGTGCCGGTTCTCAGCACGCTGAAGGCCGATGCGACAAGCTTGCTGCCGGTGATGCTTGGCTCTCCGGGACCCGCCACGCAGTAGGACGGGTCGAAATCGCAAACCCATCTTTCGGATTCCGGCACCAATTCGCCCTCGACATAGTCGCCCACTTCGTGTGCGTTCGGCCCCCAGGTCAGGACTGCGTTCGTGGCAATGATGTAGTCCTTGATCCCGTGCGCATCGCCCAGCCGGATGGCCGCTTTCGAAGCCGGGTTCAGCGCACGCCGGTCGGCCGAGCCCAGATCGGCGCCCGCCACCAGTTGCATATCCCATGACGTGGCACCCTCGCCGAGCATCGGCGCGACGGCCCAGTTGCGCCCCTGCACGCCGTTCACCGAAGGCCGCAGGTCGATGGGCTGGTCGCCCGGCAGTTCGATCGTGGTCGACGACGGAATCAGCGATCCCCGCGCAAGAACCGTCTGGCCGGTCGTGCTCATCTCCACCGGCAGCGCCACGCCCTTGGGCCAGGTCAGCGCGGCCACGCCAGCCGGCGCGCGCAGCGCCGTTCCGGCACCCAGCCGCATGCCCTCGCCCAGCGCCGTGGCGGTCCGCAGCACCGTGCCGGCCGCATAGGCCACCGAACCGTCGGCGTTGTAGATGTTGGCGGCGACCACCGTGCCCGCCGAGAGGTTCAGCGTGCCCGTGAGCACCGCGTCCACCGGCAGCACCGTGCCCGCGGGCAGCGTCATCGCTGCCACGTTCACGCTGTAGTTGAGCGTCGATCCCGCCGGGAAGACCGTGCCGGTCTCGAGCACCACGTTGTCGATCGGCACCACGATGTCGCCGCCGAAGGCGGGGGAACGCCCTTCCACCAGCACCCAGCCGTTGTCGTCGGGCGTCGCAGGAGGCGGCGCGAAGCCGTCGTTGATGCTGCCGTGGACATTGAGCCCGCCGGCCGCGCGAATCACCAGCTTGCCCGGCTCACCGAAGCCGCGCCGCGCCGGATCGTTGCGGTCGGCACCGGGGCCGTAGCGGTAGCCCGAGAGATCGAGGTCGCCGTCCACCGTGAGGTCGCCGTGCGGGTTGTTCACGCGGTCGCTGACGATCTCCACGCCCGGCCGCAGGTGATAGCCGCCCAGGCCCGCCAGCCGGTTGGCGAGTGCGCCGTTGCCCAGCGCGGCATCGATGAAGAGCCGGCTCTCGCCGTCGATGCGGTCGAGGTAGCCCTGCGTGATGAGCTGCGGCCTGTAGCCCGACACATCGGGTAAATCAGCCAGCGGCGCGTCGTCGTAGCTGCGAAAGGCGTTGACCGCGATGGTCTTCGCGCCCTGGATCGCAGGCGTGCCGTTGACCGTGACGGCCACGTCGTTCGCACCGACACGCGGCGCATTCAGGTCGAGCGTGCCGCGCGCACGGCCATCGTTCTGTCCCGCCTTCGTGCCCACGGCCACCTCGGTGCCGGCGCGCAGGTCGATGCGCGCGCCGCTGCCCAGCGTGAGCATGCCCTCGGTGCTGGTGAGATCGACGATGGCCCGGTTGGGGCTGTCGATGATCTTGCCGTAGCTGTCCACGCGCAGCCCTGTGCCGTGCGCGTCGAGCGTGCCGTTGACCGTGAGGTCGCCCTTCGCCGCGAGCCGGATCGAGCCGACCTGGAAGCCGCTCGCGTCGATGCGGCCGTCCACGCGCAGGCTGCCGCCGTCCACGGCAATGGACACTTCGCGGGCCTTCACGCCGTCGCCCACCACGAGGTCGCCCTGCTTCACCTGGAAGCGGCGCGCGCCGAACACACCGCCTTCGTTCAGCCGGTTGTTGAGGTCCGCGAAGTCGCCCAGCGTCTGCGCGCGCACCGTGAGTTCGCCCGCGTCGTAGGGCACCACCGTGCCGCCCGCGTCGTAGCTGCCGCTGCTGCTGCCGCGAATGGCCCCCAGCAGATCGACGCGACCCGCACCCTCGCCCAGCGCAGTGGCCTCGACCGTGCCGCCGCGGTTGTTGCGCGCCGAGACGTCGATCACCGAGCCCGCGGCCTGCGCGATGTTGCCGGCCGCGCTGGAGAGCACGAGGTCGCCGCCCCAGCTGTACTTGTCGACATCGAACAGCGCCACCTTGCGGCCCGACAGGTCGATGCGCGAGCCGGCGCCCAGCGCAATGCCGTCGGACGCCGCGAGCACCAGCCGCCCGGAGGGCAGCACGATGCTGCCCTCCAGGCCGACGCTCTTCCCCCGAAGTTCCAGTGTGGCGCCGAGCGCGTCGCTCGATGCGGCCGTGCCCGTTCCTTGCGGTGCGGCCACGGTGATGGCGCCGCCCGCGGTGATGCGGGTCTTCGAGCCCGCCTGCCCCGTCAAGAGCGGCGACGTGATCGCTAGGTTGCCACCTTCATACGCATGGCCTTCGCCCGGCGTGTACGCACCTTGCCGCTGGTACACCGCGAGCGTGCTGCTGCTGTCGGACGTCACGCGCTCGGAGGCCGTGAGCTTCACGTCGGCAAAGCCCAGCGCGAGCCGCGCATCGGTCTGCGTGCCGCTCACCTGCGCGTACGGGCCGTGGCCCAGCACGATCGAGCGCGCGGCGATGTCGAGCGTGCCGCCGCCCGGCAGCCCGGCGACCGCGGCGCCGGGCGCGCCCTCGGCGCCGGTCCAGACGAACTCGCCCGCGCGGATCGCGACCACGTCGCCCGCCGCCCCGTAGCCGTAGATCACGGGCGTGCCGAGCACCAGCCGGTCGAGGCTCGATGCATCGAGCTTCACCGCGCCGTAGGTGTTCACGGCATCCCGCGCATTGAGGGTCAGCGTCTCCAGCGCGGGCGCGCCGGTGGCGGTGTTGCCGGCCAGCAGGCTGTCCAGCTTGGCCTGGTTGAGCACGAGCCCGCTCGGCAGTTGGCCGCCGGCGCGCGCGGCGGCGATGTCGGCGTCCTCGCCGAGGTTGACCGCGGCCAGTGCCAGCGAAAGGTTGCGGGTGCCGTAGGAAACGTTGTCGGCCAGCGTCAGCGCACCGCCGGTCGCGATCGCCAGCGTGCCCTCCGACACGAGCCGGGTCGCGCCGCTGCAGGCCGCGCTCACGCAGCTGCCGATGTCGATGGCCACCGTTCCGGGTCCTTGCGCCGCGGAAGGTTGCGCGAGAAGAAGATTGAACCAGCCATTGGACAGGGCGAGCACCCCTGTGCCGGTGAACACATAGCCGTCGTTGGAGCCGTAGCTCGCCGCGCCCCTGCCCAGGGTGCCGAGCGACGCCCCCTCCTCGATGGTGATGGCGCCGTCTCCCACGGGAGCGGCCGCGCCGGCCAGGATAAGTTCGCCCGCCGACAGGCTGGCGCCGCTGCGCACGACGAGGCTGCCGGCGCCTGCGATGTTGACGATCCGGCCGCGCTGGCCGTAGGTGGTTCCCAGCGTGCCGTTGAGCACCAGGCGCGAGGTGCCCAGCTTGTTCAATTCGGTGTCGTGGACCGATGCGCCCGCCAGCGTCTCGTCGGCCGCCTGCCCCGCGGCGAGAACCTCGGCGAGGTTGCGCACGTTCACCGTGCCGCCGAAGCCCGCGCTCGCGGGCTGCGCACCCAGGCGCAGTTCGCCGTCGAACTTCAGCGCGGTCCGGTCCGTCTCGCCCACGGGCGGCCTGGACAGCATGATGTCCAGCGTCTTCGCGTCCGAGGTGAGCGCCGCGCGCAGGAAGCCGCGCCGCGCCGCATCCGCCTGCACGAAGGCGTTGTAGTCGGTCTCGTTGTAGCTCGCGTAGCTGCGCACCTTGTCGCCCGGCGTGATGACGACCTGGTTGGGCAGCGCCTCGCGGATCGACGTGTTGGCGACGCCGAGGTAGCCGCCCGCCACGTAGGAGCCGTTGCTCACGCTCGTGACGCCCGAAAGCCCGATGCGGTCGGCCGCGCCGATTTCCACCCGGAACGCGCCCGGCAGCAGGCTGTAGTTGGACGGCATGAGCGTGTAGGTGCCGGCAGGCAGGCCGGGCACGCCCGCGGGCACGGTGATCTGCTGCCCGATGCCCGGCGTGCCGAAGCCCGCCTCGGGCGCCACCGGCGCATAGCCGGCCGCGCTGCCGGGCACGATCGCATAGACGGCATTGCCGGGCCGGCTGAAGCCGTTGGCGGGGTTCGCGTTGGCCAGCGGCGTCGCGCGCACATCGACCGAGCCGCCGCGCCCGCTCACGAAACCCGCGCCCGCCAGCGTGCCGCCACCCGACAGGTCGAGCACGGAGCCCGCCTGTGCGTCGAGGTGGCGCGCTGCCAACTTGACGCCGCCCTCCAGGTCGCCCACGCCCTTGAGCACCACCGGCTGGCCGTTGTACAGGTAGCTCAGGCCATCGACAGTGCCGCCGTACGGCATGAGCAGGCCTTCGCCGCTCACCGAGGTGATGCTGCCGGGCAGCAGCGTCACGCGGTTTGTCGCAGCCGTGACCGAATCGAATTCCGTGCCCAGCGTCAGCCTTCCCAAGGGCGCTCGAACGATGCCGCCTTGCTCGACGGTCTCGGCGGCCAGGGTGATATCGCCGAAGACCGAATACGGCATGGCGACCTCGTCTTCGCTGTAGCGGCGGATGGAGAGAACGCTGCCGGCGGCATAGCTCTGGCGCGAATCGGGACCTTGGACATAGCCCGCCATGACCGTATTGCTCGTCCCGGTCCCCGGATAGATCTGCTCGGCGGTCAGGTGCACGTTGCCAGGCGTCGATAGATTCGCGCCGAGCAGGCGGATGTCGCCGCGGCTCGTGAGCTCGACGTCTTCGAACCCGCGCCGGTCCACCGCATAGCCCGTGATGCCCAGGTTGACCTCCGCACGGGTGCCGAACCCGACCGCATCCCGCAGGTCGACCAGGTCCGCCAGCACGGAAAACCTGCCGTCGCCCTGCTGGCGGGATGGGCCGTTCTCCCAATGGGCCATCGGCATGATCGTGCCCTCAGCTCTGGCCCTGCGGATCGTGCCCGCCAGGCGCACGTAGGGCGCGGACAGCGACACCGTCGAATCCGCTGCCGAGGTCTCGCCGTGCGCGTAGGTGCCCGCATACAGGCGCAGGCTCTGGCTCATGCCGAGCGCAACGTTGCCGTCGAAGCCGAGTGCCCCATCGACGAGCACCGAGAGATTGCCGAAGCCGCCGGCTTCGATGCGGTCGACGCCGATGCGCGCGGTGCCCGTGAGCAGCCCGCCCCTGGCATCCGCCAGGGTCTGCGCCGCCGCCACGGAGCTGTCGCCCTGCACCTGTGCCAGCACCAGCTCGCGATGGCGCAGCACGTCGCCGCGGGTGGTCGCCCTCACATAGACCGGCGATGCGAGCGCGAGCGCCAGCGTGCCGCCCGCGGCACCTTCGCCACCGGCTGCCGCGCGCAGTGTGCCGTCCAGGTACAGGCCGTGGTTGGACTTCAGCACGATCGAGCCGCCGTTGCTGGCCACCATGACAGGCGCGGGCGAGCGGCCCGGTGCGCTGCCCGAGGGATCGAGCAAGGCGTTGGCGCCCGAGGCATCGAGCAGCGCGCCCGAACGGATGACGATGAACGCATCGGCGGCTTTCGCCTCGCCCGTCGTGTCCCAGTCGAGCGCACCGCCGATGCTGATCGTGCCTCCGTCGGCCACGCGGCCGTAGGTCCGGCCGAACATGTCCTGCGCGGTGGCCGCGCGTGCGGCGACATCCAGCACGGCGTGCTCGCCGATCCAGACGAGGCCCGGCGTTGCGAGCGCCGTGGTCTGCGGCCGGTCGATCGCGATCGTGCCGCCCGGTGCGCTGAGGCGGCCGTCGACCGTGATGTCGCGCCCCACCAAGGCGATCGACTGGCCGGGGTCGACATCGATCGCGGTGCCCGGCCGGATGTCGATGGGGCCGGTGGATGTCGTTGTGGTGCCCGAACCCACCGTCGATTGCAAGGTCAGGCTGGCGCCGCCGCGCTGCGTGAGCACGCCCTTGACCGGGTCTTCCGTCCAGACCGGTGGCGTCCAGAGCGAAAGGCCGGCCGCGGGGTCGCTGCCGGTCGCGGATGCGTTCGCGCCGTCGGCGAAACGGTACACAGGCATCCGGACATCCAGCCGCGCGTTGTCGGCCACGATGACGCCCAGGTGGCCGTTGAGGTCGTAGCGCGCAAAACCCGATTGCAGGACGGACGGATCGATCGCCGTGTTGGGCCGGGTGGCCGTGTCCTGCCTGAAGACGGAGCCGGCGGTCACCTGGGTGCCGCTTGCGAGCGTGAAGTCTACCGGCGCCGCCTGGCCGGCGGCGACCGTCAGGACTTGAGGGGTGACGGGAATCCCGTTCGGGAACACGTTCGCCGGCACGCTGTAGCCCAGTGGGAACGCACGGGTGTTGGTGATTCCGATCAACGTGGATCCTGCCGGCAAGGTCGGGATGACTGCCCCGGCCGCCGCCTGACCGATGTCGAAGAACTGAGTCGCGCCATTGACGATGGCTTGCAAGGTATAAGCGCCGGTACCGGCCAACGCTTCGGGCGGTTTCCAGTCGGCCGCCAGGACAACGGCGTACGCCGGAGCGTTGCCGAAAACCGGCGCCGCCCCCACGGCCTCGCCCGGCAGCGCCTGCGTGCGTTCGTAGGTGTAGTCCATCGGAAGTAGATCTCCAGCCTTCACCTGGTAGTCCTGCAGCAGGATCAGGTCGAAGGGCGCCCTCTCGCCCGCATTCAGCACGTCGCCCGTGCCGCGCACCTGGCCGCCGATCACGATGCCCCCGCCCGATATCAGCTTGAGCGTGCCGCCGCCATTGGCGCCGTAGCCGCGGATGTCGCCGTCGATCGTGAGCAGGCCGTGCGCGACCGAATCGCCGGGCACCACATCCGCGCCCAGCGTCACGTCGCCGCCGCGTCCGCCGCGCGTCTTGCCGTTGACCAGCACCGCACCGCCCGAGGACACGTCGATCGAGGTGCCGGCGGTGAGCGTCACGGCGCCCAGGCTGCGGATGTCGACGCTGCCGCCATCGAGGTACGCGAGGCCGAGGCCGTTGCCCGGATCGCGCTGCAGGTTGGTCCAGAGGCCGCGCGCATCGAGCTTCGCGTCCTTGGCGATGACGACTTCACCGGGCTTGTCGGCGGCGGGCGTCGGCAGGAGCATGGGCGTGAGGCCCGCGCGCATCAGCGGCGTGGCCGCATTGCCCAGCACGATGGCGCCGCTGCGCGCCGTGAGGTCCGCATTCACCGCGACCTTGGTGGCGAAGAGCTCGATGCTGCCGCCCGGTGACACGGCCAGGCCGTCGTCGACCGTCACGCTCTCGCTCGCCACGGCGGTGATCGCACCGAGGCCGAAGCCGCTCAGGCGCTTGCTGTTCAGGTACAGCGTGTCCTTGCGGTCCTGGGGCAGCGGCCCATCGGGCGAGAGTCCCGCGCCGAACGCCGGCTGCGCGTCGTCGAACACGATGCGCCGGAACGTGGGTGCCAGCGCACGGAAATCGCCCAACGGTCCTTGCGCGGGATCGGTGTTGTAGCCGGTCGTGTAGCTGCCGAGCACCAGTTGCGCAGCCTGCGCCGCCGCGTTGTGCGACTGGGCGTAGCCGTCGAGCGCGGCATCGCCCTTCACCGTCTGGCGCGGCCCCTGGTAGGCGGTGGCGGTGATGTCGCCTTCCAGCACCGCCGCACCGGTCGCCACCACCAGCCGGCCCGCATCGCGGCCCACGGTGTAGCCGTTCTCGAGCCGGCTCTGCGGCCCGATCAGCGGGTTGTAGAAGTAGCCGGTGGTCTTGTCGCCCCAGCGCTTGTGTTCGTCCTCGAAGCCCTTGTACAGGCCGCTGTAGGCCACGTTGGCCGGCGCATTCGACACCTCGTAGAGCCGCCCGTCCACGCCCTTGAGCCAGCTCTGGCGGATCACGCCGGTCTGCACATCCAGCGTGCCGCCCGACAGGTTGATGTTCGAGCCCGCCTGCGTGACCACCTCGCCGCCGCCGAAGGTGACGCTGCCGCCCTGCGCGGCCCATTCGCCGATGCCGTGGCCCTGCAGGCCCAGGTAGCCGCCGACTTCGAGCAGGCCGCCCGGGGTGTACCAGCGCTCCTTGTCGTAGCCGCCCACGCCGGCGGCCACGCGCACCAGCTTGCGCCGGTCGATCCATACGTTGGCGTTGTTCAGCTTCGTGGTGTCGCGGTTCAGCGGCGCATCGCGCTGTTCGTTGCCCTGGATGTTGATCTGCACGTTGCTGGAGGACATCGCCACCTGCACGCCCACCGCGCCCGATACATCGAGCCGCGCGCCATCGGCCACGGTGCTGCGTCCGCCGACCTGGCCCGCGCTCACGGCGAGCTGCCCGCCGGTCGCGAGCGTGGTCGAGCCGCCTTCGAACAGCACGTTGCCGCCCGTGACGATCTCGATGCGCGAGAGGTCCTGCCGGTCATTCAGCAGCGAGAGGTTGTCGAATGCGCCGGTCGCGCCGGCCGAGGTGCGCAGGCTGTTCTGCCTGGCCGACTCGGCAATCGCCGCTTCGCGCTGGCTGTCGAGCGCGGTGCGGCCGTTCTTGTCGTCCAGCAGCACCGCGTTCACTGCGCGCTGCGTGACGGTGACGCTGCCCTGCTTGTCACTCGCCGAGTTGAGCAGGTGGATGGTGCCGCGCGTGTCCACCGTGGTGGTGGCGAGCGCCACGCCATCCTGCACCACCTTGCGGCCGGCCAGCGTGATGTCGCCTTCGGGCGCCAGCAGCAGGCCGGTGTTGACGACATGCCCCGCCTTGCTGTCGGCATTGAATTGCGGCGACACCTCGTTGCCACGCGTGGTGGAAACCTGGTTGGCCGCCGTGCCCTGGCCGGGGCGCACGATGAAGAAGTCACCGGCGGCCAGTTGTGCCTGCCCGCGCGGCGTGGTGATGGCGCCGGCGTTGCTCACCTCCTGGCCCATCAGCAGCACGTAGCCGCCACCCTGTTTGACGGAGGTCGGCGTGCTGGTGGTGATACGCGCGCCCGCCTCCACCCGCACCGCGCCGCCCGCGTCGGTGAAGCTCGGTGCGTAGCTGTCGGCGGTCTTCGCGCTGTGGATGCCGTTGGTCTTGAACTGCTCGTCGCTGATGCGCGCCGCCGCCGCCAAGAGGTTGCGCGTATCGGTCTGGCTGCTGCCGCTGAAGACGATGCCGTTGCGGTTGGCGATGAGCACCGTGCCGTTGGCCTTGATCTGCCCCTGGATCTGCGAAGGCCGCGCCTGCGGATCGTTCACGCGGTTGAGCGCCGCCCAGTCGGCCTGCTGTCTGAACTCCACCGTCGTGTTGCGCCCGACGTTGAAGGTCTCCCAGTTGAGGATGGCGCGGTCGCCGGTCTGCTGGATCGCCACGTTCGTGCGGCCGTCGGGCTGCTGCGATTGCACCGGCGCCTGCGCGTTGTGCCAGCCCGCGGTGAGGCTGTTCGTGTCGACCCTGAGGCCGCCGTCGGCCAGGCCATCGGGAACGGAGGACGGATCGCGCAGCGCCGCCTCGCGCGCCGCCGCCTGTGCGGCCTGCTGCGCCGCGATGGACTGCGCGGCCAGGTTCAGGTTGCCGATCGAACGCTGCAACTGGGCGTTGGCCTGTTGCTGCTGCTGCGCGGGGTTCGTGAGGTTCGAAGCCGGCATGCCGTTCGGCAGGCGTCCGGTCTGCGCGGCGGCGGCCTGCGCGGCGCCCTTGCTGGCGAACCATGCGGGACTGAAGGCCTGGCCCGCATGTGCCGGGCCCCAGGCGCCGAGCGCCGCGAGCGCCACGGCGACCGCGCGCGCGAGCGGTGTCAATCGAAGATCGCCGCGGGCAGCGGCCTCGCGGGATTCGGCCGTGGAACGGCGCGAACGGATGGTGTGCGGATTCAAGACCATGAGTGCCTGGGACGCAAGTGCGGGGATTGCGAGGAAAAGGAGGTGTCCGGCGCAGCGCCCGATGCGGCGCTGCGATGGGGAAATCGGATGTCGCCGGCCGCATGGGCGATCCGCGGCCGCGGTGCCGCGCCACGGCGGTGTTGCGATGGAAAGAACTCGCGCGCGGCGGGCAGCAGCAATGCCCACAACGCCATCGCCTCGCGCCATGCACGGGCATGCGCCGCGCTGCGTGCGCACCAGATCGCGAGCGCGCGAACTTCCCTGTCGCTCGCGCGCAGGCGGTTCAGGCGCACGATCCAGTCCAGCGCTTCGCCCAGGCAGGCCTCGTCGCTGCGTGCGTCGCGTGGGCGTTCGTCATGAGGCATCGCATCCATACCTCCATGACGAGCCTGCGCGGCGCAACCCGTAAATCAATTTCGCATCAGCTTCTCAACTCAGCACCACGATGCCGCCAGGCAGGCTGCGCATGCGTGCGCCGTAGAGCTCGCGAATCATCACGGGCGCGTTGTCGATGCTGCGCAGGTTCAGCTGCATCCTCACCAGCGTGCGGCCCAGCTCTTCGTTGCGCAGCAAGACCTTGCCCGGCCGGTAGCGGTTGATCTCTTCGATCACTTCCGCGAGCGGCATGCGGTCGAAGGACAGCACGCCGGTTCGCCACGTGCTCACGCTGGCCTCGTCCGCGCGCACGACCTCCTGCAGGCCGGCCCGGTCGAAGGTCACTTGCCGGCCCGCTTCGAGCGAGCGCTGCTCGCCGTTCACCGACACGGTCACGCGGCCGTCCAGGCAGGTCACGCAGACCTGCGGGCCGGTGTGGCGGATGTTGAAGCGCGCGCCGCGCGCCAGGAGGCGGCCACCACCGGTTTCCACGAGGAAATCGTTCGCGCCGTTCGCCATGATCTCGGCCTCTCCCGCCACCAGCACCAGGCCGCGGGGGCTCGCGTCGGCGCCGATGCGGTTGATGAGCGTCTGCGTGTTCATGCGCACGCTGATGCCCTCGGCCAGCGCCACCTGGCGCTGCTCGCCGGTGCCGGTGCGGTAGTCCGCCGTGAGGTCGCCGACCGAGGGCCAGAGGCCGAGCGGCGGATCGATCGCCATCACGCCCGCCGCTACCGAGGCCGCGATCGCACCACCGAGGAACGCCCTGCGCCGCGGCGACTGCAGGGTCAGGGCCGCGGAAAGGCCGCGCAACGAGAACGCGCCGGCGCGCGAGGCCTGGCGCACGGCCTCTTCGGCCAGCAGCGGATCGAGCGCGGACCACGTGCGCATCACCTCGCGCCAGGCCTTTGCATGCGCCGTGCTGTGGGTCGCCCATTCGCGGAACGCATCGGCGTCGGCGCGGGTGGCCCGGCCCGAATGCAGGCGCACCCACCAGGCTTCGGCCTGGCGTTGCAGCAGGGATTCGGGATCGGGGGAAGTCATGGCGCTCATCAGTATTTTCTCGGACCGGCAAAGTGGCCGCGCTGCGCAGCCTCCACATCCGGCAAATGCAGCTTGCAGAATTCCAGGGCGGCGCGCAGCTCTTTCTCGACCGTGCTCAACGACACGCCCAGGCGCCGCGCGATCTCGTCGTTGAGCTGGCCCTCCACGCGCGCCGCCACGAGGATCGCGCGCCGCCGCGCCGGCATGCGCGCAAGCACATGGCTGAGCGCCTGCACGTCGCTGCGCGCGCTGGCAATGCGCTCGGGGTCGCTCACCTCGTCCACGATGTGCACCAGGTCGTCGATCTCGCCGTGCACCAGCAGCACGTTGTTCTGCCGGTACTGGTCGGTCGCGATGTTCGAGGCCATGCGCAACAGGTAGGCATCGGCGTTGTTCACCGTGCCGCCATCGCTTGCGGTCGAACCGGTGGAACTCGTCGTGGAAAGCCGCAGCCAGGTTTCCTGCATCGCATCGGCCGCATCGTCGCGCGAACCGACGATGCGCTCGAGCTTGCCGCGCAGCTCGACGTAGCGCGCGACCATGCGTGCGCGCAGTGTGGAGGCCATGCCTTCGTTCATTGCATGCGCCTGTTCGCATCGGCGCTCGCCGGCTCGCAATCGGACCACGCACCGGGTCCTTCCGGCAGCATCAGAATGACCAGCGGCTGCGGCAGCGAGGGCGGCGGCGGGCTCCCGACGGACAGCCCGCGCAGCCGGATCTGTATGGCGGCATCGCGGTCGGAGACACCGGTCGTGCTCAGCAGGCGAAAGCGGTCCACCACGCCGTGCGCATCCACATGCAGCTGCAGCGCGAGGCGATAGCTGCCCGGACGCGTCTGCGTCGAGGCGCACAAGGTGCCGTTCAAGGCCCGCTGGACCTGGGCGGCGTAGGACTGATGCAAGACTTCCCCCTCTTTGAACCCGGACTCCTCCATACCCTCGGCATCGGGCAGCGGCTGCAGGGCCGTGCCGCCGGCCGTGCGCGATGCGCGAATCACCACCGACGTCGCGCTCGCATGGCGCGCCTCCAATCCCGTGCCGACCAGCATGGCCTCCAGAGCCTCCATGGCGGTGAGCGTGCCGCGCACCGTTCCCGAAAGGCGCTGTGCCTGAACGCCATCGATCAATACGTCCAGCCCCGTCGCCTTGCTGTAGGCGGCGATGGCATCGCCCAGGCGCTGCGCGGCGATGTCGAATTCCATGCGCGTCGCGGGCGCCGTCGCTGCTTCCGCTTGCTGTGCGCTCGCGGTGCGTGCGATGAACGGCATGGCCGCTCCAGCAAGACACCATGCCAGTGCCACGACACTGACCGATGCCGAATTCACTCTCATACCGGATAGGCGCACGCGCTCCAGAGTTGCCGCGTTCGCCGACCGGAACACGGGGCATGTCGGCAAACCCAGGTGACGTTAGCTTTGGGGAGTGACGTTCACGTGACATTGAAAAAAGCCGAATGCGGTCATCGCACCTCCGTGGCCGATCGCGCAGGCATGAGAAAGCCCCGAGGCCCGGACGCGCTTGCGCGCAACCGGATTCCCCGAGGCGAATCCGCAGCCGGCAGCACCTGCTGCAATGGCCGCGGAAAGACACGCGATCAGACGGTGATCAGTTGCTCACCGGACGGCCGATGCCGTTGCAGACGTTGGTGTTGCCGATGGCCTGGGCGCTGCTCGAGGTCAGGAACGTCGAGATGATCGTGGACCTCCAGTTCGCGGTGCCGCCCGTGCCGTCAGGCAGCGTGACGAAATTGTGCGAGGCGATCAGCGAGCTCGGTGCAAGCAGGCGGGTCAGGAACGAGCGGACCTTGGTGGTGATCGCCGGATCCTTGTAGCACTGGTTCACCAGCAGGTTGGTGGTGCCGAAGATCGGGTAGCCGGCGCCGGTGCCGCTGACGGGCGGCTTCACATAGGCCGGAACCCAGGCGAGCGGATCGGTCGTGGCGCCGCCCAGGGGCAGCGTCTGGCTGCCGAGTGCCGTCTTGATCGAAGCGGAGACAGGCAGGAAGCCATTGACCTTCGCGACGAGCGTGTTGTTGCTCGGGTTGAAGGCCAGATCCGGGCTCAGGTAGCCGATGCGGCCGGCCGTGCCGAACGAAGTCGCCATGCCGTCGTTGCCGACGACGCCAAGCCAGCCCGTGGTGGCCAGGGTGGTGCCGCTCGGGAGCGCGCCGGCCACCATGGTGGCGAAGCTGTTGGAAACAACGAAACCGGAGCCGGGGCAAGCCGCGACAAGATAACGGCTCAGCAGTTCGGTGGTACCGCTGGTCTCGGTGCGGTAGACCACCTGGACCGGCGTGGTGTCGCCGGTGGTGCCGAGCACTTCGCTCCAGGTCACGCCGCCTGGCTTCTTCGAGAAGACGGCGCACATCTTCGCGTCCGACAGGTTCAGGTTGGTCACGGCGCTGGTGGTGGAGCTCTTGTAGGGCACGAGCACGGCAGCACCGACGGCCGGGATCTGGATCAGCGGGCCCCAGGCGGCGGCGCCGGTCACCGGAACGCCAGGCGACGATTCGATGTGGGCGAGCTTGTAGGCGTCGCGTTCGGCGGCGGTCAGTGCGGAGTCGCTGCCGGCGAAATGCACCGACTGCGTTGTCGCCCAGATCGGACGGGTGGCCAGGCTTTCGTTGCGGAACTCGCTGCCCACCGTGGCTTGCGCGTTGTTCTGCAGGAAGGCCTTCTTGCCGGCGCCGCTGCCGGTGCCGGTGTAGGTGTAGTTGGTGGAACCGACGCCGCTGGGCAGCAGATCCTTGTACAGCGGCTCGGGCAGCGTTGCGCCACCGCCGACAGCGATCTGGGCCGAAGCCGCACCGGCGGCCATCAGGGCGGCCATCGTCACGGCCGACAGTGCGACCTTCTTGAACATTGCATTCATGGAAACTCCTTTGAATGAACCAAATAAATGAACTACCTCGGACGCGGCGTTCGTCTTGATCGCCGCGTCCTTTTCGCTACCTCTGTCACCTCTCTGGCGACGCTGTTGATCTTGCTTTTCGCAGGTGACAAGGGGCCGAAAAAACCTCGGGAACACCAACGCAAAAACTCCCGAACTCGCGGCTGCTTTTGCGGCGCATGCTCCCGAACATTCAGCGCACCATCTGGTTGATTTCCATGATCGGCATGAGCACTGCGAGCACGATCACCATCACCACGCCTCCCATGCCGACGATCATCAAAGGCTCGAGCACGGTGGTCAGGCGCATCGCGCGGCGCTCCAGATCTCGGGAGAGGTTCTGCGCCGCACGCTCGAACATGGCGGCGAGCGCGCCCGTCTTCTCGCCGCTCGCGACCAGGTGCACAAGGTTCGAGGGAAAAATCTTTTGCGCTTTCAACGCCGCCGCCAGCGGCGTGCCCTCCTTCACGCGGCCCGTGGCTTCGAGCACGCAGCGCTTGATCCATTCGTTGCCGAGCGTCTGCCGCGCGGCTTCCAGCGCGCGCAGCAGAGGCACGCCCGCGTCCATCAGGATCGAGAGCGTGGAGGCGAAGCGCGCGGTGTCCACACCGAGTGCGTAGCGGCCCACCATCGGCATGCGCAGCACCATCGCGTGCCAGCGCAGTCGCCTGCCGGCATCGTGCAGCGAGGCGCGGGCGAGCACCCAGGCGCAGACGACGAGGCCCGCGGTGAGCCAACCCCATTCGCGCACGAAGGCGCTCGCGGCCAGCATCGCGCGCGTGATGGCCGGCAGCTCCTGCTTCGCTTGCGCGAACGCACCGATGACCTGCGGCACCACATAACCCAGCAGGAAGACCACGATGCACAGCGACACGAAACCGACGATGGCCGGATAGATGAACGCGGTGAGCACCTTGCTGCGCAGGTTGTCGCGGTTCTCCAGATAGTCGGCCAGCCGCTCCATCACGCGCGCGAGGTCGCCCGAGTCTTCGCCCGCGCTCACCAGCGCACGGTAGATCGAGGGAAAGTCGCGCGGCCGCTCGCCCAGCGCATCGGCCAGCCGCATGCCGGCGCGCACGCCGTCGCACACCGCGCTCAAGGCATCGGCCACGTGCTTGCGCTCGGCCTGCTCGATGGTGGCGACGAGCGCGGCCTCGAGCGTGAGGCGAGCGCCCAGGAGGCTCGCGAGTTCGCGCGTGGCCCAGCACAGGTCGCTGGCACTGAGCTTCGGGTTCAGCCACGCCAGCGCCCCGCCGCCTGCGGCCTTCTCGCGAATGTCGAGCGGCGTCAGACCGCGCTCGCGCAGTTGCGTGCGCACCGAGCGCGCGGACTCGCCCTCAGTGGTGCCGCGCTGGATTTCGCCGGCGCCGTTCGCGGCCTCGAATTCGAAACGGGCCATGCCGCGCCTCCTTCCTATGCGTCGCGCGTGACGCGCATGATTTCCTCGGCGGTGGTCACGCCTTCGCGCACCCAGCGCTGGCCGTCCTCACGCATGGAGCGCATGCCGTGGCGCGTGGCGGCGGCGCGCATCGCCTGCTCGTCGCCGCCTTCGTGGATGAGGCGGCGGATGTCGTCGTGCACCACGAACAATTCGTGGATGCCGGTGCGCCCCTTGAAGCCGGAGTTGCCGCACGCAGGGCAACCCACCGGCACATAGGTCACGCTGCCATCGGGCTGCGGCCGAGGCACCTTGCATGCGGGACACAGCCGACGCACCAGTCGCTGCGCGAGCACGCCCAGCAGCGACGACGACAGCAGGAAGGGCTCGATGCCCATGTCGCTCATGCGCGTGACGGCGGAGACCGCGTCATTGGTGTGCAGCGAGGCCAGCACGCCGTGACCGGTGAGTGAGGACTGCACCGCGATCTGCGCGGTCTCCAGGTCGCGGATCTCGCCGATCATGATGTTGTCCGGGTCCTGCCGCAGCGCCGCACGCAACGCGGCGCCGAAGGTCATGCCGATCTTGCTGTGCACCGGGATCTGGCCGATGCCGGGCAGGTCGTACTCCACCGGGTCTTCCACGGTGAGGATGTTGCTGGTGCTCAGGTCGAGCTGGCCGAGCGCCGCATAGAGCGTGGTGGTCTTGCCGCTGCCGGTGGGGCCGGTGACGAGCACGATGCCGTGCGGCTGCCGCACCAGCCGCGTGAGTTCGGCCAGCGTGTCGGGCGCCATGCCCAGGCGCTCGAGCTGCAGGCGGCCGGCGTCTTTCTCGAGCAGCCGCAGCACCGCGCGTTCGCCGTGCGCCGTCGGCACGGTGGACACACGCACGTCGATGGGCCGCCCGCCCACGCGCAGCGTGATGCGCCCGTCCTGCGGCAGCCGCTTCTCTGCGATATCGAGCTGCGACATGATCTTGATGCGCGAAATGAGCGCCGCATGCAGCGCGCGGCGCGGCGACACCACGTCGCGCAGCGTGCCGTCGACGCGAAAACGCACCACCGAATGCGTCTCGAAGGATTCGAGGTGCACGTCGCTTGCGCCATCGCGCGCGGCCTGCGTGAGCAGCGCGTTGATCATGCGGATGACGGGTGCGTCGTCCTGGGCATCGAGCAGGTCGGTGACGGCGGGAATGTCCTGCATCAGGCGCGCGAGATCGACCTGCTGCTCCACGGCGCCGACCACCGAGGCGGCGTCGCCGGTCTCGGCGTAGCTGCCGGCCAGGAGGCCGTCCATCTCGGTTTCGCCGACCTGCTTGAGCGGCAATTCGCCGAGCAGGCGGCGCGCCTCGACGATGGCCCAGCCCGGCGTGCGCGGGCACACCACGATGCAGCGTGCATCGCCCTCCTCGCGCACCACGATGCGCTGGCTGCGCGCCCACGCGTGCGGCAGCACGGTGTAGCGTGCTGTCGCCTGCACCGCAGCTTCGCTCATGGCGTCACCACCAGCTCCGGCCGGTAGCCCAGTTCGCGCAGCACGGCGATGGTGTTGTCCACCGCCTCCGGATCGCGCGGCACGTCCGCCCGCACGAGGTTTCCCTCCCCGCCCGGTCCGCTCACGATGTACGCGCCGATGCCGCTGATGCGCACCCGCTTGACGATGCGCACCGCGTCCTGCTCGGCGTTCACGTCGGCGATCTGCACGACGGTGCGCTTGTCGTTCGCACCGCCATGGAGCACGGCGGGATCGGAGTCCACCGTCACGCCGACCGGCAGCTGCGAGCGCAGCACCGACGTCGGCGGCGCGGCGGCCTCGGGCGCCTGGCGCACCTCGCTGGCCGCGGCGGTGGGCGGCGGCGCCTGTTCGCGCGTCTGCTCCCAGTTCTGCGGGCGCAGATCGACCTGCGGTGCGCGGCCCACCCTCGGCACATCGGAGGGGGGCAGCGCCGGGCCGCCGACATCGGGCAACAGGCCATGCGGCATCGGCCGCGAGCGCCCTTGCTGCATGCGCATGAAGTTGTAGCGGTCGAGCGTGAGGCCGCGGCTCGCGTTCGCATCGCGGATCACGTAGGGCCTGAGGAACACCATCAGGTTGGTCTTCACGCGCTGGCGCTTGTCGTAGCGAAAGAGGTTGCCCACGACCGGCAACGCGCCCAGCCCCGGCACGGCCTCGGTGTCGTTGGTGACGCTGTCTTCCATCAGCCCGCCCAGCACCATGATCTGGCCGTCATCCACCAGGATGCTGGTGTCCAGCGCGCGCTTGTTGGTGACGATGCCGGCCGCGCCCGAGCTCTGCTCGTCGATGCTCGACACCTCCTGGTAGATGTCGAGCTTGACGGTGCCGCCCTCGGAAATCTGCGGGCGGATGTTCAGCTTCAGGCCGATGTCCTCGCGCTGGATCGTCTGGAACGGGTTGCTGCTGCTGTTGCCGTTGGTGATGTACTGCCCGCTCACGAACGGCACGGTCTTGCCCACCATGATGGAGGCCTGCTCGTTGTCCAGCGTAAGGATGTTGGGCGTCGAGAGGATGTTGGCGCCGTCCTTGGTTTGCAGCGCGCGCGCCAGCACCTTGAGGTTGAGGATCTCGCCCACGCCCGGCAGCTTGACGGTGCCGTCGATCACGCCGATGTTCAGGCCGCGCGGAATCACGTCGAGGGTGTTGGTCGCGGCGGTGTTGAGCTGCGCGCCGCCGAAGTTCGTGCCGCCGCGCACCTGGCCGTTGCGCCCGCCGGCCATCCACTGGATGCCCAGCTCGGAGGCATCGCGCTCGGTCACCTCGACGATCAGGCTCTCGACCAGCACCTGCGCGCGCCGCTGGTCGAGCATGTCGATCACGCGGCGCAGGCTCCGGTACATCGGCTCGGGCGCGGCAATGATCAGCGTGTTGGTCGCGGCATCGGCCTGCACCGTGACGCCGTTGGCAGAGAAGGCGCTGGAGGTGCTGCCGCCCGCTGCGCCGGTCGTGGCGCCGCCCGCGCCGCCGCGCTGTATGCCGCCGGTCGTGCCGCGGTTCGTCGTGCCCGACGAGCCTGCGGTGCCTGTTGCGGAAGCCGCGCTGCCGTTCGTGCCCGTGGCGCCTGCCCCTGCCGCGCCGCCGAGCATGCCGCCCGCACCCAGCGCCGCACGAACAGAAGTGTTGCCCGTCACCGATGCATCCTGCGACTCCCCAGTCAACAGGCCGCGCAGCACATTGGCCAGCGGCACCGATTGCGCATTGCGCAGGTACACCACGTACAGGTTGCCCGGGTCGCTCTGCGCGTTCTCGAGCTTGGCGATGAGTTCACGCGCGAGCGTGGTCCGCCCCGGGCTGCTCGAACGGATGATCACGCTGTTGGAACGCGGGTCGGCCAGCACGACGATGTCGCGCTTGCCCTTGTCGCCGGTGTTCTCCAGCAGTTCGCTCGCCAGGCCCGCGATGTCCACCGCGATGCCGTTGCGCAGCTTCACCACCTCGGCGTCGAGCGAGGTGGGCGTATCGATGCTCTCGATGATGCGGGCCAGGCGCTCGAGGTTGTCGATGTAGTCGGTCACCACCAGCGTGTTGTTGGCCTGGTAGGCGGTGATGGTGTTCTCGGCCGCGATGAGCGGCTTGAGCACCGGCACCATCGCCTCGGCGTTCTCGTAGTTCAGCCGGAAGGTGCGCGTCGCAAGGCCGCCGCCGGGGTTGCGCGTGTTGACCGCGCCGCCCTGCAGCTTGGCATCGGCCACCGGCACGACGCGGCTCACATCGCCCACATCGACGATCGCGAAGCCGCGCATGCGCAGCGCGGTCGAGAGCATGCCGTAGGCCGTGGCCGCGGGCACCTCGCCCTCGGAGACGAGGGTGATCTGCCCCTTCACGCGCGGATCGAAGAGAAAGTTGCGCCCGAGGAAACGCGCCAGCGCCGAGACCACGGAGGTGATGTCGGCATCGACGAAGTTGAGCACCACCTTGTCGTCCCTGCCGCTCCTGGCGGCCTCGGGGCGGCCGGGCGGCGCGCTCTGCGTCGCACCGGCCGCAAGGGCCGCGTTACTGGCCAATGCCAAGGAAGCCAGGCAGCAAGCCACGGTCCATCTGCGCATCGCTGCGCCCTTCAGCTCTCGTATCACGGGCCATCCTTGTTGATTTGCGTGGACTGCAGGTCCACCGCACCGCGCACCGGGCCTTGGGCGTCGGCGCTGCCGTCCGCCCGCTCCAGGTCGGCGCGCATGACTTCGACGTCGCTGCGGGCGGACACCGCCAGCAGCCATGAAAAGACCTGGGCCGCGGGCGCAGGTCCGGTGAATTCGATGCGCCACGCTTTCGCGGGCAAGGGCTTGCTGCCCGTGGCGGCAGGCGCGTCGGCCACGACGTCGTGGACTTTGTAGAAGCCCTGCAGGCCGGCGCGGTCGAGCCCCGTCTGCAAGGGCTCGGCCTCTGCACCGGGCCGTCCGTTCGCGGCCGGCACGCCGGCGAGGATGCCGTCGAGTTCGGCCGACTGGGCCTGCAGCTTCGGCAGGTCGCGCCGCCATTGGGCGATGGTGTCCAGCGCGGGCCGGGTCAGCGCGAGCCACAGGAAGGCGAGCGTCATCACGAGCGCGGCGATGCCCACGGCGAAACGATCGCGCGCGGACAGTGCACGCCAGCGCATCGTGCCTTCGCGGATGAGTTGACGCGTCGGGCTCAGGAAGCGGGCCAATGGCCGCAGGCGCTCGGCGGCGTTCATGGCGGGCCTTTCTGCGCAGTGCCTTCAGCGACCGGCGCATCGCTGGCGACCTTCATGCGCAGCGTGCCTGCATCGCCTTCGACAGCGAGGCCCTGTTCGTGCGCCTGGACTTGCAGTGTGCGCAGCGCCTCCGCGTCCGGCGCCGCGCCGTCGCGCCAGCGGATGTGCAACGCGCCCTCGGCATAGCGCAGGCCCTGCACCTGCCCGGCCGGCGCTTGCGCGAGCAGGCGCGTTGCCGCGCGCGATAGACCCGCGTAGTCGTCTTTGGCCGCCTGCGGCGCGCCGGCCGCGAGCGCGTCTTTCTGCTGGCGCGCCTGCTGCACGGCGTTGACGACCACCGGCACATCGGGAAACGCGGCCTTGACCCGCGCGGCCATCTGCCGCTTCAGCGTCTGGCCTTGCGCGGCCAGTTGGCTGGCGTAGACGTTCAAGCCCACCAGCCACACGGCTGCGGCGATGGCGCCCCATGCGACGGCGGGCACGGCCAATGCAGCGACACCGCCGCCAACGGCCTCCGTCCCACCAACCGGCAATGACCAGCGCCAGCCTTCGCCGGTCCATTGCGCTGCCGCTTCGTCGCCATCGCGCTCGATCCATCGCACGGCGGGCAGCGCCGCATCGCCACCGGCATGCGCTGCGATACCCGCTTCGCGCGCCGCGCCTTCCGGTAGCCAGTGCGTGAAGCCCTGCTCCCGCCCGGTGCGGACGACGAGCCATCGGTCGACCTGGCACGCCGCCCAGCCCGCGTCCGGCAGCGGCAGGAAGGCGGCCGGCAGCTGCAATTCGCGCACCGTGAGCCCGTGTCGGCGCAGCAGCACCGACCAGCCTTCCACCACATCGCGGCCAACCCAGGCCGCGGGCACGGTGCCATCCGATGCGCGAACGCCGAAGCCCGTCACCAGCGTTTCGAGCGGGCGAAGCGCGCAAGGCTCGATCGCGCCCATCACCGCCGCATGCAGGCGCCGGCCGGACAACGGCGGTAGCGCGAAGCTGGCCGTGGGCACGTCGCCGGGATGCAGGCAGGCCTCGATGCGCTTCGGGTGGAAGCGCCGGGCGATGTCGCCGAGCGCCAGCATGCCGCCATCGCGCCATGTCCCGTCGGACGCGCGCCAGCCGCATTGCACCGGGCCGGGTGGCGCGCCATCGCCCGGCCAGGGTGGCAGGCGCAGGCGCAGCAGGTCGACCTTCACACGCCCTCCCGCAGCCACGTCACGCGCGGCATGGAGGTCTTGTCGTCGTGCAGCAGAGCCACCTGCACGAACTTCGTGCGCGCGGTGTCGAGCACACTCGCCACGCGGAACCAGTTGCTGGTGATGCCCATGCGCACCTCGTTCACATTCAGCGCCGGCATCTGCAGGCGGTTGGTGAAATCACCGCGGTTGATGAACCACTGGCCGCGGTCGCGCGCGGCCAGCAAGGCGCGGGCGCGGTCGAGCGACAGGCCCGGCACGCCGGCGGCGATGAGTTCCGCACCCGCGGTGTTCGCGTTGATCCAGGTGCGCTGCGGCAGCACGGTCACGAAAGGCGCGAGCCGCGCGAGCACGGCGCCATCCACGCCGGGAACGGCCATCAGGTCTTCCAGCGCACGCGGCCTCGGCGCCTGGGGCATCGGCGGCAACTCCACCGGCAGGCCCAACCGGGCAGCGGCCTTGGCGCTTTCCGCGCGGACATCGTCCGGCACGGTGCCCGGCGCCTGCGTCAGCGCATCGCCCAGGCTGAGGACAACGCGGCGCATGAGCGACTGCGCCTGCACCGGCGAGACACCCACCGCCGCGCACAGCCGCATGAACACCTCGGCCTCCGCGGGATCGACGCCCGTCGGCCCCACCAGGTTGCGCAGGTTGAACTTGCCCTGCTCGTCGGTGATTTCGCTCACGAGGCGCCCGCCCTCCGCGGCCACCTGGCCCGCGGCCTGTCGCGTGAAGGGGCGGTTCCACAGGCCGTCGAGCCGCGTGGTCGGATCGCGCAGCGCCTCGGCGCGCAGCACGCGCTGCGCCTCGCCGATTTCGCCGCGCAACAGCCAGCGCGCCTGCACGCGCGACTGGTCGCCCTGCGTCGTGCGGATGAAGGCCGACTGGCGGCCCAGCAGGCCGGCGGCCAGCGCGGCGATGACGGCGACGATCAAGAGCGCGCTGACCACGGCCATGCCGCGCGCGTGAAGGGCACGAATGGTGTGAACGGCGCGAGGGGGTCGGCTCCCCCTGATGCCCATCGGTACGTGCACGGTCGTGGTCCGTGCGCTACCAGGAGCCGACGTCCGCGTTGGCTTTCTCTCCGCCGGGCTCGCCGTCGGCGCCCAGCGAGAACACATCGACCTCGCCGTGGGTGCCGGGGTTCAGGTACTGGTAGGCGTTGCCCCAGGGGTCCTGCGGCAGGCGTTCGAGGTAGGTGCGCCAGTTGGTGGGCACCTTGCCGGTGGCGGGCTTCTCCACCAGCGAGCGCAGGCCCTGCGTCGAACTGGGGTAGGCGCCGTTGTCCAGCCGGTAGAGCTTCAGCCCCTGCATGATCGCGGCGACGTCCTGCCGCGCCGCGGTGGCGCGCGCCTGGTCGGGGCGGTCCATCAGGCTGGGCACGATCAGCGCGGCGAGCACACCGATGATGACGAGCACGACCATCAGCTCGATGAGGGTGAAGCCGCGCGGTTGCACGGGGTGCCGGCTTGCGTTGCTGCGGGCGGAACGTGCGGCCATCTTTCACTCCCAGGACAAGGTACGTCGATTGCGGTCAAGCCACGGATCGTGGCAGGAGCGCATGTCAGTCCGATGGAAAATCCTCGGGAGTCGGCCGGGCGCCCGACCCGATTTCAGAGGTAGCGCACCTCGGCAGGCACCTCGAACCAGTTGTTGTTGCGCCCATCCATGTGGCGAACCGGTGCGGTCGAAAGTTCTTCCAGCGTCGCGTCGTCCAGGCAGGTCACGTTCACGCTGACATACGCGCCGCCGATCTCCGGCACGTTGCCGCGGCCGAACGACTTGATGCCGCAGGTCTTGCAGAACAGGTGCTCCGCGCTCAGCGAGGCGAACTGATAGCTCGACAAGTCTTCTTCGCCCGAGAGCAGCGTGAAGTCTTCGGGCTTGACGATCGCGCCCCAGCCGCGGGACTTCATGCAGATCGAGCAATTGCACTTGCCGGTGCCCGCGGCGAGGTCGATGAGGGCCTGGAAGCGGACCTTGCCGCAGTGGCAGCTGCCGTTGTATGTCTTCTTCATGAGTGGTTCCTAGAGTGGCTGAAGGGAAATCCAAGGTTACGGCCCATTGCGGACAGATCCTGTCCTCGATCCAAGGCATCATGCGACCCATGCTGTCCGCCTCCGCACGCCTGATCCGGCTCCTTTCCCTGTTCCAGGCCCAACGTTCCTGGACGGGCGCCGGGCTGGCCGAGCGACTCGAGATCACCGAGCGCACGCTGCGCCGCGATGTCGACCGCCTGCGCACGCTCGGCTACACGGTCGACTCAACCTCGGGGGTGGCCGGCGGCTACCGGCTCGGCGCGGGCGCCGCACTGCCCCCGCTGCTGCTCGAAGACGAAGAGGCCATCGCGGTGGCGCTGGGCCTCGGCAACCCGAGCGACGGCAAGGGCGACATCGAGAACGCCTCGATGCGCGCCCTCGCCAAGCTCGAGCAATTGATGCCGCCGCGATTGCGCAAGCGGCTCGACAGCGTGCGCGCGGCGGTGGTGCCGCTCGCGCGCGGCAAATCGGACGTGCGGCTGAAGGCAGTCACGCTGTTCGCCGAAGCCTGCACCGACCGGGCCGAGCTTCGCTTCGACTACCGGGACCATCACGCCAAGGCGACCGCGCGCACGGTGGAGCCGCACCGGGTGGTGCAGTCGGGCCAGCGCTGGTATCTGCTGGCGTGGGACACGGCACGCGAAGACTGGCGCACCTTTCGCCTCGACCGCATCGTGGCGCCCGTGCCGACCGGCGCGCGCTTCACGCCGCGCCGGCTGCCGCACGGCGACGTGGCGGCGTACATGGCGCAGGCGCTGCGGATCTCGCCCTACCTGCACCACGCAAGCGTCGTGGTGCATGCGCCGGCCAAGGCGCTCGAAGCGCACCTGGGCTGGGTCGGTGGAGTGCCGGAGGCGATCGACGACGGCACGACACGGATCGCGACCGCGGCCAACTCGCTCGATGCGCTGGCCGTGTGGCTCGGTTGCCTGGGGCATGACTTCGAGGTGGAGTCGCCGCCGGCGCTGGCCGAGCACCTGGCGCTCGTCGCGGGCAGGCTCGGCAAGGCTGCGGCGCGCACGCCGCACAAACCGCAAAAGCCGGCCGCCCGCCTCCCTCATCTATAGGATGGTCAAGCGCCGCGCCGACCCGTAGGCTGGCGACTGTCGCAACCCTCCCAGGACCCCGCCCATGTGCCTCGCCCGCGGCCCCATGCCATGACGACCACGCAGGTCGCGCTGGTCGAGGACGACACCGGCGTGCGCGAGCGCATCGCGCGCGTCATCGGCGCCGACCCTTCGCTCGCGCTGGCCTACAGCGCCTCGAACGCCGTGGACATGCTGCGCTGGCTGGGCGAGAACCCGGTGGAAGTGTTGCTGGTGGACCTGGGCCTGCCCGACCTGCCCGGCCTGCAGGTGATTCGCCGATGCCGCAACATGCAGCCGGCCTGCGCGGTGATGGTGCTGTCGATCTTCGGCGACGAGGCCAACATGGTGCTGGCCTTCGAGGCCGGCGCGAGCGGCTACCTGCTCAAGGACGGCACCGAGGCCGACCTCGCCACCCACATCCGCAACCTGCGCGCGGGCGGCTCGCCGATGTCGCCGGTGATCGCACGGCAGCTGCTGCGGCGCTGGCAAACCCGCGCCGACGCGTCGCAGCGCGGTCCGGGGAGCCCCGGCGCCAGTGCCGCCCGCTCCTGCGCCGTGGCGCCCGAGCGCCTGTCGCCGCGCGAGTCTGAGGTGCTCGGGCTGGTCTCTCGTGGTTTCACCTATGTCGAAGTCGGCGCGCAGATGGGAGTCTCTGCGTCGACGGTCCAATCCCATATCCGCAATATCTACGGCAAGCTGGATGTGCACAACAAATCGGAAGCTGTGTTCGAAGCCCGCAACCTGGGCTGGCTTCCCTGAGGCGATCCGGCGGGCTGGCCTGCACTGGCCCGTGCTCGCCGCCGCAACGCTGTTGCTCCTGATCCTGGCCCCCGTGCTGCTCTTGGCAGCCTCCACCGGCCATGCGCGCTCGGTCGATGCCGCCGGCAGCCTGCCCGATGGCATCGACGTGCGTACCGCCGAGGCCACGTTCGAGCCCGACGGCCTGCCGCCGCAGGTGCGCCGGGTGCAGTTGCCCTTTCGATGGGACCACGCCTTTCCCGGCCGCGGCGGCAAGGCGACCTACCGCATCGAACTGCCGGCCGTGGCGGTACCCGAGGGCGGGCCCGCGGCGCTGCTGCTCTCGGGCGTGGGCAACCAGGTGGCGATCTCGCTGGACGGTGCGCTGCTTGCGAGCTTCGGCAGCCTCGGCAACCCCGGCTACGACGCGGCCAAGGGCTCGCAGCTGGTGCCGGTCGCGGCGGCCCTGCACCGCAGCGACCAACCGCAGCAACTGGTGATCCGGACCACGCTGCAGCGCCAGCGCGGCGGCGGGCTCGCGAGCATCCGCTATGGCGCCGAGGCGCCGCTCGCCGCGCTCTACCGCACGCAGCAGAACTGGCGCAACAACTCGGCCATCGTGTATTCGGTGAGCCTGCTCCTGATGGGCGGGCTGGCCGGCGGCCTGTGGCTGCGCCAGCGCGATGCGCTTTACGGCTGCTTCGCGCTGGCCGCGCTCTCGGGCGTCACGCGCAACCTCGACCGCGTCTGGCCCGAAGTGCCGGTGCCATGGCCGCTCTGGGGCGCGCTGGTGGCGGTCTGCTATGCCTGCCACATCGGACTCATCGCGCGCTTCGTGCTGCTGGTGCTGGACCGCAACCCGCCCTGGCTGGTGCGCTCGATCTACGGCGCGCTGGCGCTGTCGGTCACGCTGGCCTGCGCTTCCTTCGCGCTCGCCAGGCCCTTGCTGTGGACCACCGGCCTGGTGGTTCTCCAGGTGACCGGCATCGTCTGCCTGCCCTATGTGATTCACGGCGCGCTGGTGGCGCGGCGGCGCATCGCGGGGGTGCTGATGGCGGCGGGCATGCTGGCCATCCTGGCCGGCGCGCATGACCTGCTGCTGGTGCGCATGGGCCTCTTCGGCGGCGCCTACTACACGCTCACGCCGCATGCGATGTTCTTCTTCGTGATGATCCTGGCCGGCCTCGTGGTCGAGCGCTACAGCCGCACCGTGGCCGACTACGGCGCGCTCAACGCCAACCTCGCGGCACGCGTCGCCGAGCGCGAGGAGCAACTACGCGGCGCCTTCGAAACCGTGCGCCAACAGCAGCAGGAGCAGGCGGTGCTGGTGGAGCGGCAGCGCATCATGCGGGAGATCCACGACGGCGTCGGCTCCCAGCTGGTGGGCCTGCTCAACGTGGTGACGCAGCCCGCGCCCGACCGGGCCGTGGTCGAGGAGCACGTGAAGCTCGCGCTCGACGAGATGCGCATGGCGGTCGATTCGCTGCAGCCCACGCAGGACGACCTCTCCACCGTGCTGGCGACGCTGCGCTACCGGCTGCAGCCGCGGCTGGACGCAGCCGGGATCGAACTGGTCTGGAACGTAGCCCTCATCCCCACCATTGAGCCTTTCGCGGCGCAGGCCGCGCTGCAGCTGCAGCGCATCCTGCTGGAGGCCTTCACCAACGTGCTCAAGCATGCGGCGGCCACGCGCATCGTGATGCAGGTGAGCTGGCATGGGGACGAAGCACCGCCGCTGGTGCGCATCGTGCTCACCGACAACGGGCGGGGCCTGTCCCGCACGAACGACGGGAGCGGTGAGAACGTGGACGCGGGCGCGGCCGCGGCCGCGAGGCCGGCTGGCCACGGCATCTCGAACATGCGCTCGCGCGCGCAGGCGATCGGCGCGCGCCTGGAGATCGAGCCGGCGGACGCCGAGACCGGCGGCGGCACGCGCGTGCGGCTCGAATGGCCCTGCGTCGTGCCCTGAAGCAGCCCGGCCGAGCCCGTCTCACCGCAGCGCGAACGCCAGCGTGACCGCCCCGAGCGCCAGCAACCCGAGGCCGGCGATGAACACCATCTCGCCCCAGGCCTCCAGCCGCACGCCCGAGCGGCGCGAGCGCATCGAGATGAACGACAGCAATGCGCTGGCCAGGAAGACCAGCGCGTCGATGGCGAGAAGCCTGTCGATCAAAAGCCGCATGTCATCGCGCGGCCCAAGGTGGCCGATCGACATGACGGTCATGCACACGCCGATCATCGTGGCCGACGTGGGCAGGATGTGCGCGGAGAGGCCATTGGCCGCCGCGCGCTCCTGAACCACGACAAGAGGCAGTTCGCCCGGCGGCTTCATCCGGCTCACGTCCGTCGATCAGCCGATTCGCACCGGCACGAAGATCTTGTCTTCGCCGCGCTGGATCAACAGAGCCACCGACTTGTTGGTCGCCTTCGCCACCACCTCGCGCACCTGCTCCAGGCTCTGTGCCGGCGTGCCGTTGATGGCCAGCAGCACGTCGCCGGCCTGCACGCCAGCCTGCGCCGAGGGGCCGGCCGCGTCTTCGATCAGGAGGCCGGTGTCGACGCCGGCCTCGCGCCTCTCCTGCGGCTGCAGCGGACGCAGCGCCAGCCCCAGCTTGCCCTGGCCCGCGCCGGTGTCGGCCTTCGCGACCTGGGCCGGCTTGTCGCTGGCATCGCCGAGCTTGGCCTGCAGCTCCTGGCGTTCGCCCTGGCGCCACACCTCGAGCGTGACCTTCTTGCCCGGCGCCTGCTGGCCGATCACCGCGGGCAGGTCGCCCGAAGAGACGATGGCCTGGCCGTCGACCTTGCGGATCACGTCGCCCGCCTTCAGGCCGGCCTTGTCGCCGGGGCCGCCCTTCTCGATGTTCGAGACCAGCGCGCCTTCGGGCTTGTCGAGCTTGAACGAATCGGCGAAGGCCTGGTTCACCTCCTGCACCGCGACGCCCAGGCGGGCATGCGAGGCCTTGCCGGTCGCGACGATCTGGTCCTTCACCTGCACGGCCACATCGATCGGGATCGCGAATGACACGCCCTGGTAGCCGCCGCTGCGGCTGTAGATCTGCGAGTTGATGCCGACCACCTCGCCGCGCGTGTTGAGCAGCGGGCCGCCGGAGTTGCCGGGGTTCACCGCCACGTCGGTCTGGATGAAGGGCACGTAGCTGTCGTCGGGGAGCGAACGGCCCTTGGCGCTCACGACGCCGGCCGTCACCGTGTTCTCGAAGCCGAACGGCGAGCCGATGGCCAGCACCCATTCGCCGACCTTCAGGTCCTTGGTGTTGCCAAGGGCCAGCACGGGCAGGTTCTTCGCATCGATCTTCAGCACGGCGATGTCGGTCTTGGCATCGGCGCCGAGCACCTTGGCGCGGTATTCGCGGCGGTCGGTCAGCTTGACGGTGACTTCCTTGGCGTCCTTCACGACGTGGGCGTTGGTGATGATGATGCCGCTCGGATCGACGATGAAGCCCGAGCCCTGCGCGCGCACCGGCACGTCGCGTTGTTGTTGTTGCTGGCCGCGCGGGCCCATCTGGCCCTGGAAGCGGCGGAAGAACTGGAACATCGGATCGTCGGGATCGATGCCCTGGATCTCGGCCGCGGCTTCGTCGTCCGACGCCTTCATGGTGCCGGTCACGCTGATGTTGACCACGGCAGGGCCGTCGCGCGAGGTGATGGTCGAGAAGTCGGGCAGCGTCACCATCGCGGGGGCTGCGGCGATGGGGGTGGCGTTGGTCGGGGCGCTCACGGCGCTGGTGTAGGCGCCGGCACCGATGGCGCCGATCACGCCGGCGCTTGCCAGGGCGATCACCAGGGCGCGGGGGGAAGTCAGGCGGGTGTTCATCTGTCGGTTCCTTTCATTGCGTGGGACGCAAAACACGATGAAAGGAATGTCGCTGCGCTGACTTAAGCGCGGCTTAAACGGTTCGAGGGATTGACTCCCTCTCCCCCTGGGAGAGGGTTGGGGTGAGGGCATCGGCCTCCACCCGAACGCCGCGCCTCACCGGCGGCAGCGCGCCCTCACCCCAGCCCTCTCCCGGAGGGAGAGGGAGCGAAGACGACCCGCACGCACAGCCCGCCGAGGCTGCGGGACTTTTCCAACGTCACCGTCGCACCGTGCAGTTCCGCAATCGACTTGACGATCGCCAGCCCCAGGCCGCTGCCCGGCGCCTGCGGCTCGCCCGAACGGTAGAAGCGGTCGAGCACGCGCGCGCGCTCCGCCTCGGGCAGGCCGGGGCCGCTGTCGTCCACGCTGAGTTCGATGGCATCGCCGAGCTTCGCGATGCCGATGTCGACGCGGCCTTCCTCGGGCGTGTACTTGACCGCGTTGTCGAGCAGGTTGCGCAGCATCATGCGCAGCGCCTCGGGCTGGCCCTCGACCACCGCGGCATCGGCATGCGCGACGCCGATGTCGATGCGTCGCGCCTGCGCGGCGGCCACGGCGTCCGAGATCGCGAGGCGCGCGACCTCGGCGAGATCGACCGGCTCCGGTTTCGCACCGGCCGCCATGCTGGCCTCGTGCCGGGCCAACGCGAGCATCTGCTCGACCAGCCGCGTCGCGCGGTCGATGCCCGCCACCAGCCGGCTCACGGCGAGGTCGCGCGCCGCATCGTCGGGCGCGCGCTGCAGGCCCTGCACCTGCAGCTTCAATGCCGCGAGCGGCGAACGCAATTCGTGCGCGGCATCGGCGACAAAGTGCTTCTGCGCATCGAAGGCGTGGCGCACACGGCCGAACAGCAGGTTGAGTTCCTGCACCAGCGGGCGCACCTCTTCGGGCAGGCCCTCCTCGCTCACCGGCGAAAGATCGTCGGCCTGCCGCGACGCCACCTGCTTTCTCACGCGGGCCACCGGCGCGAGCGACCGGCTCACGACCCACCACACGACCAGCATGAGCAGCGGCGCCATCAGTGCCACCGGTGCGATGGTGCGCAGCGCCAGCGTGCCGGCCATGCTGCGCCGCGCCGCCATGTCCTGCGCCACCTGGATCACCAGGCCGCGCGTCTGCATCGAGAAGACGCGGTAGGTGGTGCCGCGCGCGCGCACGTCGGCAAAGCCCAGCACCGCGAGCTGCGGCAGCGCCGCCTGATCAGCGGATTCGAAGACGCGCACGCCGTCGGTGGTCCACACCTGCACCACGAACTCGAAGTTCTGCTCGCCCCCACCGATGCCGCCGACCGCCGCGCTGGGCGGCAGGCCCGAGCGCAGCGACATCGCCATCTGCTGCATGTGGTAGTCGAAGATGTCATCGGCCTCGTGCAGCACCGTGCGGTAGGCGACGAGGGCTTGTGCGCCCGCAGCCAGCACGATGGCGGCAAGCAGGAACCACAGCAGGCGCGCGCGCAGGGATCCGGTCAGGCTCCGCGTCATACCTTCGGCACCATATAGCCGACGCCTCTTACGTTGCGGATGAACTCGGCGCCCAGCTTCTTGCGCAGGCCGTGCACGTAGACCTCGACCGCGTTGCTGCTGATCTCGTCCTTCCAGCTGTAGAGCTTTTCTTCGAGCTGGACGCGCGAGAGCACCATGCCCGGGCGCGCCAGCAGCGGCTCGAGCACCGCCCATTCGCGCGCCGACAGCACCACCGGCTGGCCAGCCACCGTGACCTCGCGCGTGGCGGGATTGATGCTCACGCCCATGTGCTCGTACACCGGCTCGGCGCGCCCCGCCGCGCGGCGCAGCAAGGCACGGATGCGGGCCAGCAGCTCGTCGAGGTCGTAGGGCTTGAGCACGTAGTCGTCGGCACCTGCATCGAGCCCTTCGATGCGCTGCTGCACCGAGTCGCGCGCGGTGGCGATCAACACCGGCATGCGCTGCTTGCGGGCGCGCAGGCTGCGCAGCACTTCGAGGCCGTCGCGGCGCGGCACGCCCAGGTCGAGCAGCACCAGGTCGTATTGCTGGGTGCGCAGGGCCGACTCGGCGGCCTCGCCGTCTTTCACCCAGTCCACCGCATATTGCTCCGCGCGCAGCAGGTCGAGCACGGCCTCGCCGATCATCACGTCGTCTTCGAGAAGGAGGAGTCGCATGGTTGTGTCCCGTTGTCCGGTCTGTGGGATTCGAGGCGTCGGTCGTGGTGAAGTTCAGTTCAGAGCAGCGAACGGACTTCGCGCGCTGCCTCGAACAGCAGTGGCAACATCTCGCGCTGCAAGGCTTCTTCCTGGTAGCGCGTGCCCGACAGCACCACGTTGAGCGCGGCCACCGTGTGGCCCTGCATGTCGCGCAGCGGCACCGCGAGCGCCTGCACGCCGAGCTCGTGTTCCTCGCTGGCAAAACAATAGTCGTCCTTGCGCGTGCGGGCAATCAGCTGGCGCAGGCCCCGTGCCTGCGTGATGGTCTGCGGTGTCAGTCGCGCGAGATGCCGGCCCTTGAGCCATTGCGTGAGCTGGGTGGAGGCCATGGCCGCCAGCAGCACGCGGCCGGTGGACGTTGCATGCGCCGGCAGCCGCGCGCCCAGATGCAGGCCGTAGGCCAGCACGCGCGTCGGCGTGCCGTAGCTGCCGCTGCGCGCCACGATGACCACCTCTTCGCCATCGAGCACCACAGCGGAGAACGACTCGCCGGTCTGCGCCGCGAGCCGGTTGAGCGTGGGCTGCAGCGCACGCGGCAGGCGCGACGAGGCAAGGTAGCTCCCCGAGAAGCGCAGCACCTTGGGCGCCATCCAGAAATAGCTTCCGTCGGTCTCCAGGTAGCCCAGGTGGGCGAGAGTGAGCAGATGGCGACGGGCGGCGGCGCGCGTGAGGCCGGCGCGTTCGGCGGCCAGCGTGGCATTGAGGCGCTGGCGCTCGGTGTCGAAGCTTTCGAGCACCGCCATTCCCTTGGCGATGCCCTCGATGAAATCGGCCTTGGCGATGGTCATTCGGGTCTCAATTCGAAGTGTTGCGCGATCATCGCGCACGCGTTCGCATGATCGCACAGTGCCTCGGAATGCCGTGAACCAAGCGGCCGGCCGCGCCCTACGCTCGGCGAAACACCTCTCGGAGACACGAACATGCGCACCCAGGTCGCGATCATCGGCGCGGGCCCCGCCGGCCTTCTGCTCGGTCAACTGCTTTTCAAGGCGGGCATCGACAACGTCATCGTCGAACGCCAGAGCGGCGACTACGTGCTCGGTCGCATCCGCGCCGGCGTGCTCGAACAGGTGACGATGGACCTGCTGGCACGCGCCGGTGTCGATGCGCGCGCTCGCACCGAAGGGTTGCCGCACGAAGGCATCGAACTGCTGTTCAAGGGCGCGCGGCATCGCATCGACATGCATGGCCTCACCGGCGGCAAGCAGGTCACCGTCTACGGGCAGACCGAGGTGACGCGCGACCTGATGGAAGCGCGCGCTGTGGAAGGCCTTGCAACCATCTACAGCGCCGCGAACGTCAGCCTGCACGACTTCGATTCGAGCAAGCCGCGCGTGCGCTACGAGAAAGACGGCCAGACGCACGAGATCGAATGCGACTTCATCGCCGGCTGCGACGGCTACCACGGCGTGAGCCGCGCGAGCGTGCCGGCCGACGCGATCCAGACCTACGAGAAGGTCTACCCCTTCGGCTGGCTCGGCGTGCTGGCGGATGTGCCGCCGGTGTCGCACGAACTGATCTACGCGAACACCGAGCGCGGCTTCGCGCTGTGCAGCATGCGCAGCGCCACGCGGTCGCGCTACTACGTGCAGGTGCCGACCGAAGAGCGTGTCGAGAACTGGAGCGACGAGGCCTTCTGGAACGAGTTGCGCGCGCGGCTCGACCCCGAAGCCCGCGAGCGGCTGGTGACCGGCCCGTCGCTGGAGAAAAGCATCGCGCCGTTGCGCAGCTTCGTCGCCGAGCCGATGCGCTTCGGCGCGTTGTTCCTCGCGGGCGACGCGGCGCACATCGTGCCGCCGACCGGCGCCAAGGGGCTGAACCTCGCGACGGCCGATGTGGGTTATCTCTCGCGTGCGTTCGAGATCTTCTATGGCGAGAAATCGGCCTCGGCGCTCGACCGCTATTCGGACCTGTGCCTGCGTCGCGTCTGGAAGGCCGAGCGCTTCTCGTGGTGGTTCACCTCGCTGATGCACCGCTTTCCCGAGACGGGGGCCTTCGGCCAGAAGATCCAGGAAGCCGAGCTCGACTACCTCGTGCATTCGCACGCGGCATCCACCGCGCTGGCGGAAAACTACGTGGGGTTGCCGCTCGAGGATTTCTGAGCGGCGAGGCCCAGCACTTCGTCGACCCGTCGCTGGTCTTCGTCGTAGATCCAGCACTCGGAGAGCTTGCCGTCCTTCACCGCGTAACGCAGCAGGCGCTCCAGCTCGAAGGCGCGGCCTTCGTGCTCGAACCGCTCGATGGCGACGATCAGACCGAAGTGCTCGCCGGCCAGCACGTCGCGGATCGCGACCAGCCGGCGGTTCGTCTTTTCCTTCACCTGCTTGAGCACGGCAAGGCAGGCCGCCTTGCCGCGGTGCGTGCCGGCGAGCGGGCTCCGCCCGAAGTAGTGGAAGACGACCTCGTCGTGGTAGCAGTCGAAGATGGCCTTCAGGTCGTTCGCGGCCCAGGCGTCCGCGTAGCGCTGGACGACGGCGTGGATCTCGCTCGAAGCGGCTGAACTGCTCATCTGCGTTGTGCCTCCAGCGTCTTCTTCATCGCTTCACCGCCCTTCTCCATCATCGGCCCGACGTAGGCGGCGAACTCGTCGGGCAGCACGTCGGTGATCCACACGAAGCGCGAACGCCCTTCACCATCGGCGAACACCTGCGCGGATGCATGGTGGTGGCTCGCCTTGCCGTCGGTGATGGTGTAGGCCAGCCGGTGATTCGCCTCGTCGATGCCCACCAGCAGTTCGCGCGCGACAAGTCCGTTGGCAAAGCTGACGATGCGCGCGCCCTGCCCGTCCAGCTTGCAGTCCGTGAGGAAGCCCGGCGCGAGGCGCGTGTGGACGGCGCCGAAGTCACGCAGCGCATCCCAGACCTGCGCCGCATCGGCCTCGACGATGAATTCCTTGTAGATGGTGGCCATGGTGCTTTTTTCCTTTCCGCGCCTCAGGGGCAGACCGCCTCGACGTTGTTGCCGTCGGGGTCGATGAGGAAGGCCGCGTAGTAGGTCGGGCTGTAGTCGGCACGCGGACCGGCGCCGCCGTTGTCGGTGCCGCCGGCCTTCAGGCCCGCCTTGTGGAAGGCCGCGACGGCCTGGTGATCGGGAGCGCGGAACGCGAGGTGCGTGCCAGGGCCCTTCGCACCCTCGGCCGCGTAGAGCCACAGGGCGGGCGCGTCCGCCGGGCCGATGCCGGCATAGCTGTTGTCGTGGCTGCCCAGCACATGGCCGAGCGGTGCGAGTGCGGCTTCGTAGAAGCGCCGGCTCGCGGCGAGGTCTTTGACTTTCAGTCCGATGTGGTCGTACATGGCGATGACTTCCTGCTTGATGAATGAACCAGGCGGTCATCATTGAGCAGGGCCGCCATGCGGTCTTGGAGAATCTTGCGATCGCCCTTGGCGGCCTGGCGAAAGCCGCGCGGCGAGACGCCGGCCGCGCGATGGAAGGTGCGAGTGAAGTTGCTCAGGTCGGCAAAGCCCACGTCGAAGGCCACGTCGGTCACGGGCCGGTCGTCGTCCGCCAGCAGGCGCGCCGCGTGGCGCAGGCGCGAGCGCACCAGGTACTGGTGCGGCGTGACACCGAGCACCTGCGAGAACAGGCGCAGGAAATGGAAGGAGCTCAGGCCGGCTTCGGAGGCCGCACCTTCCAGGCCGATGTCGTCGTGCGAGTTGGCGTCGATCCACATCGCGGCATCGACGGCGCGGCGCCTGTCGCGCGGCGCGGCGGACTGCGGCGACGACGGCTTGCCGCGGCCGCCCACCACTTCGACGAAACGGCTCGCGAACCACATGCCCAGTTCGTCGAGGCCGATGTCGCTCTCGCCTTCGGCCGCGACCTGCGCAAGTTCGCCGAGCACCATGAGTTCGGGCAATGGTGGGAGCCCTGCGGTGCGCCAGGTCTGCCTGTCGCCACCGATCAGGTCGACGAAGCCGGGCGAGAGGTGGAAGGCCAGGCACTCGTCGCCGCAGATGTGGTGGTCATGGGTGCAGACGTACTCGTCGCCCGGGCAGCCCACCAGCACCGAGCCGGCCACCAACTCATACGCATTGCCGCGCGTGCGATAGCCGAAGCTGCCCTTGCGTACGTACGAGACCGAGTAGTCCTCGTGCATCTCGGTGAACGACGGGGCGCCGGGCCCCGCGTCGCAGCGGTAGCTGGAGACGCGGATCGGATCTGTCTGCAGTTCGGTGGTGATGAGCATGGCGCGTGTGCCCTTCGAACACCTGTTGACGGATGTTCAGTCCACCGTGTGCATCGCCGCCCATACCCGCGACGGGCTCAGCGGCATGTGCAGGCGCGGCGCGGTCGATGCAAGGCCGTTGCGCGCGAACGCATCCGCCACCGCGTTCACGATGGCCGGTGTGGCGCCGATGGTGCCCAGTTCGCCCACGCCCTTCACGCCCAACGGGTTGTTGGTGCAGGGCGTCGATTCGTCCATCTCCATGTGGAACATGGTGTCGACGATGTCGGCGCGCGGCGCGGCGTAGTCCATCAGGCTGCCGGTCACGGGCTGGCCGGTTTCGTGGTCGTACACCACCTGCTCGTACAGCGCCTGGCCAATGCCCTGCACCGCGCCGCCTTCGAGCTGGCCGCGCACGATCATCGGGTTGATCACGCGGCCCACGTCGTTGACCGAGCTGTAGGCCACCACGCTGATTTCGCCGGTGGGCGGATCGAGCTCGATCTCGCAGATGTGGCAACCGTTGGGCCAGGTCGGGCCGGCCACGGTGCTGGTGGAGTCCACGAAGATCTCGCGCTCGGGCTGCTTGCCCGCGAGCGTGAACAGGTCGAGCTCGAGGTCGGTGCCGGCCACCGAGAAGCTGCCGCGGCTGTAGATGATGTCGTCGATGGCGGCCTCGAACTCCTGCGCCGCGAGCTCGCGCGCCTTGTCGATGGTGCGCTCCGCGCCGATGCGCACGGCCGAGCCGCCGGTGAAGAGCGAGCGGGAACCTGCGCTGCCGAAGCCGTCGCCGCGGTCGGTATCGCCGAGCACGACGCGCACCTTCTCGATGGGCACGCCGAAGGCATCGACCGCCAGCTGCGCGAGCGAGGTGGCAATGCCCTGCCCCATGGCGTTGACGGCGGAGAACACCTCGATCACGCCATCGGCCTGCACCGACACCGTGACGCGTTCCTCGAACACGTTGCCGCCGGTCCATTCAAGGAAGGTGGCGATGCCCAGGCCCCGGTGCTTGCCGTTCTTGGCGGACTCGGCGGCACGGCCCTCGAAGCCCTGCCAGTCGGCCAGCGTGAGCGCCTGGTCCATCACCGACTCGAAGTTGCCGGTGTCGTAGACCTGCGCCATCGGGTTCTTGTAGGGCATCTGGTCGGGCTGGATGAAGTTCATCCGGCGCAGGATGATGCGGTCGATGCCGGTCTGGCGCGCGGCCTCGTCCATCAGGCGCTCGATGGTGAAGATGGCTTCGGGCCGACCCGCGCCGCGGTAGGCGCCGGTGGGCGCGGTGTTGGTGAGCACCGCCTTGAAATGGAAGTCGATGGTCTGGATGTCGTAGACGCTGGTCTGCACCCAGGGGCCGATGAGCAGCTGGATCGCGACGCCGGTGCCGGTGGCATAGGCGCCCACGTTGGCCAGCGTCTTGATGCGCAGCGCGAGGATCTTTCCTTCGGCATCGAGCGCGAGTTCGGCTCGCGCCTCGATGTCACGGCCGTGCGCGCTCGAGAGGAATTCTTCGCTGCGGTCGGCGACCCATTTCACCGGGCGCTTCAGGTGCAGCGCGGCAAAGGCGACCGCGATGTCTTCGGGATAGGCGCCGGTCTTCATGCCGAAACCGCCGCCCACATCGCCCACCACCACGCGCACCTTTTCCTTGGCAAGGCCGATGGCGGCGCACACGGAATCGCGCACGCCCGAGGGCATCTGCGTGCTCATGCGGATCGTGAGGCGATCGGTCTTGGCGTCGTGCACGGCGAGCACCGAGCGCGGCTCGATGGTGAGGGCGACCACGCGCTGGTTGATGACGTCGAGCGCGACCACGTGGCTGGCCTTGGCGAAGGCGGCAGTCGCGGCCTCGCTGTTGCCATGGCGCATTTCGGCGGCGATGTTGCCGGTGGCCTCCTCGCACAACTGCGGCGCGCCTTCGGCGGTGGCGCCGGCAAGGTCCACCACCATCGGCAGGTCTTCGTAGTCGACCATCACAGCCTCGGCAGCATCGCGCGCCTGCTGGACAGTATCGGCAATCACGGCGGCCACCGCCTCGCCCACGAAGCGCGTGCGCTCGTTCGCCATGGCGTAGCGCGGCGGGCTGGCGCTGTCGCTGCCGTCGGCGCGCTTGAACCCGGCGGCACCCGGCATCGGCTTGACCCCCGCGGCCGCCAGCTCGGCGCCGGTGATGACGCGCAGCACGCCGGGCATGGCAGCAGCCGTGCTCGTGTCGATGGAAACGATGCGTGCGTGCGGATAGGGAGAGCGAAGGAAAACGAGATGCGCCTGGTCGGGGAGCGTGACGTCGTCTGTGTAGCGTCCGGCGCCTGCCAGCAGGCTTTCGTCCTCTAGGCGGCGCACCGCCTGACCGCTGCCAAAGCGGGTGGGGTTGAGTTCAGTGGTCAACGTGGTCCTCTTGTGCTGATTCCCGGTGGGCAACGCTGGCCCGCTGGATCCGCTTTATGGGGGCAAATGGGAAGCAGCACTATATGGGCTGCGGGGGTTCTTGTCCGCTGCGACGGCAGGCCTGTGGCGCACGGACCGCAATCGTTTGCGACACCCCGGCGACCGGGCCTTCATTTTCCCTCATCCCACAGGGGATGCGGGCGAAGCCGTGTATACCTACGGCCATGCGACAACTGCCCTGGCTCGAACCCGGAGACACCCTGCCCGATCCGGCATCGGCCTGGGGCACGGCCGACCCCGTGCCGGGCCTTCTTGCGGCGGGCGGCGCGCTCGATGTCGATACGCTCGTGCAGGCCTACAGCCATTGCGTCTTCCCATGGTTCAGCGACGACCAGCCGATCCTGTGGTGGAGCCCCGACCCGCGCATGGTGCTGCAGGTGGCCGAGTTCAAGCTGCACCGGTCGCTTCGCAAGACCTTGGTCCGATTTGCGGAAACGCCCGGCTGCAAGGTGCGCATCGACCATGATTTCGCGGCGGTCATCAAGGCCTGTTCGCTCTCCCCGCGCGTGGGCCAGTCGGGTACATGGATCGTGCCTGACATGGTGGAGGCCTATACGCAATTGCACGCTGCGGGCCATGCGCACAGCGTGGAGACCTGGATCGACGGCGAGCTCGCAGGCGGCCTCTACTGCGTGGCGCTGGGCCGCGCAGTGTTCGGCGAGTCGATGTTCACCCGCCGGCCGGACGCCTCGAAGATCGCGCTGGCTGCGCTGGTGAGCCTGTGCCGGCACGCCGGCGTGCAGATGATCGATTGCCAGCAGAACACCGCCCACCTCGCCAGCCTCGGCGCCCACGAGATGCCGCGCAGGCGCTTCGTCGCCCACGTGGCCAAGGCCCGGGAACAGGAGGGGCCACGATGGCAATTCGAGCCCGTATACTGGACCGAACTCCTTTCCGCGCGACCTCTTTCACCGACGTGACGCACCTCAAGGATCTCCCGCTTCACACGCTGCAGTTCTACGCGACGGCGCCCTATCCCTGCAGCTACCTGCCGGATCGCCAGGCCCGGTCGCAGGTGGCCACGCCCAGCCACCTGATCCACAACGACGCCTATTCCGACCTCGTGCTCAGCGGGTTCCGGCGCAGCGGCATGTTCACCTACCGGCCCTACTGCGACGGCTGCCGCGCCTGCATCCCGCTGCGGGTGCTGGCCAACAGTTTCCAGCCCACGCGCAGCCAGCGGCGGGCCGCCAGGCAGCATGCCGATCTGCAGGCCCGCGTGCTCAAGCTGTGCTTCGTGCCCGAGCATTACCAGCTCTACCTGCGCTACCAGAACGGCCGCCACGCGGGCGGCGGCATGGACCACGACAGCATCGACCAGTACACCCAGTTCCTGCTGCAGAGCCGGGTCAATTCACGGCTGGTCGAATTCCGCGAGACGCTGGCCGATGGCAGCGCGGGCGCGCTCAAGATGGTGTCGATCCTCGACGTGTTGAACGACGGCATCTCGGCCGTCTATACGTTCTACGAGCCCGACACGAGCGCGGGTTATGGAACCTACAGCGTGCTCTGGCAGATCGAGCAGGCGCGCAAGCTGGGCCTGCCGCATGTCTACCTCGGCTACTGGATCGAACGCAGCCCCAAGATGCACTACAAGGCGCGCTTTTCTCCGCACGAAGTGTTGGTGGATGGACACTGGCAGCCGTCCGGCGATTTCACAAGGTAAAATGGCGCTCGGTCATCACCGCACAGCGCCATGAGAAAAAACCAATCCGACGTTCCTGCAGTTCCCGTGATCCAGGTGATCGAGCGCATGTTCGCGCTGATCGACGTCCTGGCGTCCCGCGAGGAGGCCATCTCCCTGAAGGAAATCAGCGAGAAGACCGGGCTCCATCCTTCGACCACGCACCGCATCCTCAACGACCTGGCGGTCGGGCGTTTCGTCGACCGGCCCGAAGCGGGCAGCTACCGGCTGGGCATGCGCCTGCTGGAACTGGGCAACCTGGTGAAGGGGCGGCTCAACGTGCGCGATGCTGCGCTGGGCCCGATGCGCGAGTTGCACAAGCTCACGCAGCAGCCGGTGAACCTCAGCATGCGCCAGGGCGACGAGATCGTCTACATCGAGCGCTCGTACAGCGAACGCTCGGGCATGCAGGTGGTGCGCGCCATCGGCGGCCGCGCGGCATTGCATCTCACCTCGACCGGCAAGCTGTTCCTGGCCGCAGATGATCCGGCGCGGGTACGCAGCTACGCCACCCGCACGGGTCTGGCAGGCCACACCCGCAACAGCATTACCCAGTTGCCCGCGCTGGAGCGCGAACTGTCGAAGGCGCGCCAGTACGGCATCGCCCGCGACAACGAGGAACTGGAGCTGGGCGTGCGCTGCATGGCCGCTGGCATCTATGACGACCAGGGCAAGCTGGTGGCAGGGTTGTCGATTTCGGCACCGGCCGACCGGCTGGACGAAGGCTGGCTGCCCAAGCTGCAGGCAACGGCCAATGAAATCTCGGGCGCACTGGGGTTCAAGGATGGCGTGGCTGCGGCGACGGCGACACCTACCCCGGCAAGCAACACGCCTTCAGCGAGCGCCTGACCCCCTTGGCGGGGCTCCAAAAGACAAAGCGGGCCTTGAGCCCGCTTTCTTTTTGTCAACCGCTGTCGCGGTGCTGTTACTCAGCCTGCGACTTGGTAGCTCACGCTGCGCGAAGCAGCCGGCGAACCCGGCACGGCGTGCGTCGCCTCGACCCAGCGGCGAACGCGCTCGGCATCGGCGATGCGACTGAACTTGCCGGCCGAATCCAGGAACACCATGATCAGCTTGCGGCCGGCCACCTTGGCCTGCATCACCAGGCACTGGCCGGCTTCGTTGATGAAGCCCGTCTTCTGCACGCCGATTTCCCAGTCGGGGCTCTTCACGAGGCGATTGGTGGTGTTGAACTGCAGCACGCGATTGCCGACCTCGACCTGGTATTCAGGCGACGTGGAAAGCGAGCGCACCGTGGCGTCGGAATAGGCTGCGTTGACCAGCAGCGCCAGATCTTGCGCGCTCGACTGGTTACGGCTCGACAGGCCCGTGGGCTCCACGTAGCGCGTGTCCTTCATCCCGAGCATCTTGGCCTTGGCATTCATGATGCTCACGAAGGTCGTGAGGCCGCCCGGGTAGGTGCGGCCCAACGCGTGCGCCGCGCGGTTTTCGCTCGACATCAGGGCCAGGTGCAACAGCTCGCCGCGCGACAACATCGTGCCGACGGTCAGGCGCGAACGGCTGCCTTTTTCGGTGTCGACGTCGTCCTGGGTGATGGTGATCAGCTCGTCGTTCGGCAGATGGGCTTCGCTGATGAGCAGGCCCGTCATGAGCTTGGTGAGCGAGGCGATCGGCAGCACGGCATGGTCGTTCTTGCTGAACAGGACTTCGTGCGTGTCCTGGTCGATCACGAGGGCAACGCTCGACTTCAGGTCGAGCGCGTCGTCGGTGCCGTGCAGGCCGGCCATCTGGCCGAAGGACTGGCGCGCCGGCGCTTCGACGCGCACCACCGAGCGGCGCTGGACGGCCACCACGGTCTTGCCGTTCTTCTTGCGGATGGTGGCCACCACGTTGCGACCACCGCGAACGGTTTTTTCGCTCTTTTGGTCCCGGCCGCCGCTCTTGGCGACAACGGCCTTCTTGCTGGAAGACGCGCTGCGCTTGACCTCGGCTGGCGCCTTCGCCTTCTTGGCGACGGCGGTTTTTGCGGCGGCGGGCTTTTCTTTCTTCGCGGCCTGAGCGCCAGGCAGCAAAAACGCCGTGGCGCAGAGCGCCACGGCGATGAATTTGAGTGCGGGTAGAAACCGCTGGCTGGAAACTCGGCGGAGACGGGCTTCAGGCATTAATAAATCTCCAGCGGCGACAAACGAGGACCGCAGTGTATCGAATTCAAAAAAGACACGCAATATCAGTTACTTGCATCCTTTTCTTCATTCGAATACCAAGGAACGCCTGAAAACCTAACCTTGCGCTGCAACTCTCTCAGCTTGGCTCTGTAACTTATTGAGAGCACTCAAATAAGCCTTTGCCGAAGCGACCACGATGTCTGGGTCTGCACCCACACCGTTGACCACCCGCCCTGCGTTTTGTAACCGAACTGTAACTTCACCTTGGCTCTCTGTCGAGCCGCTGATCGCGTTCACCGAGTAAAGAACCATCTCGGCACCGCTCTTGACGTGCGACTCGATGGCTTTCAGCGAAGCATCAACCGGGCCATTGCCGTCGGATTCTCCGGTCACTTCCTTGCCCTGAACGGTGAAGACGACTTTCGCCTGGGGGCGTTCGCCGGTTTCGCTGTGCTGGGAGAGAGAGACAAATGCAAACTGTTCGTCAACGTTCGACAGCTCTTCCGCGCTGACGAGCGCCAGGATGTCCTCGTCGAAAATTTCGGACTTGCGATCGGCCAGCTCCTTGAAGCGCAGGAAGGCGGCGTTGATGTCGGCCTCGCCGGCCATCGTCACGCCCAGTTCCTGCAGCCGCTGCTTGAATGCATTGCGGCCGCTGAGCTTGCCCAGCACGATCTTGTTGGCGGCCCAGCCCACGTCCTCGGCCCGCATGATCTCGTAGGTGTCGCGCGCCTTGAGCACGCCGTCCTGGTGGATGCCCGAGGCATGCGCGAAGGCATTGGCGCCTACTACCGCCTTGTTGGGCTGCACCACGAAGCCGGTGGTCTGGCTCACCATGCGGCTCGCGGCCACGATGTGCTGGGTGTCGATGTTCAGGTCGAGCCCGAAGTAGTCGCGGCGGGTCTTGACCGCCATCACCACTTCCTCGAGCGAGCAGTTGCCCGCCCGCTCGCCCAGCCCGTTGATCGTGCATTCCACCTGGCGTGCGCCACCGATCTTCACACCGGCCAGCGAGTTGGCCACGGCCATGCCGAGGTCGTTGTGGCAATGCACCGACCAGATCGCCTTGTCGCTGTTGGGAACGCGCTCGCGCAGCATCTTGATGAAGTTGCCGTAGAGCTCGGGGATGGCGTAGCCGACGGTGTCGGGCACGTTGATGGTGGTGGCGCCCTCGGCGATCACGGTTTCGAGCACGCGGCACAGGAAATCCGGGTCGCTGCGATAGCCGTCTTCGGGGCTGAACTCCACGTCGCTCACGAGGTTGCGCGCGAAACGCACCGCGAGCTTCGCCTGCTCGTGCACCTCGTCGGGCGACATGCGCAGCTTCTTTTCCATGTGCAGCGGCGAGGTCGCGATGAAGGTGTGGATGCGCCCGCGGGCGGCCCCCTTGAGGGCTTCTGCAGCGCGCGCGATGTCGCGGTCGTTGGCGCGCGACAGGCCGCACACCGTCGAATCCTTGATCGCATTGGCAATCGCCTTGACCGCTTCGAAGTCGCCGTTCGAGCTGGCCGGGAAACCCGCTTCGATGACATCGACCTTCAGCCTTTCGAGTTGCTTGGCGATGCGCATCTTCTCGTCGCGCGTCATGGAGGCGCCGGGCGATTGCTCGCCGTCGCGCAAGGTGGTGTCGAAAATAATGAGTTGGTCAGCCATCGTGAATCTCCTTTTGTTCGTTTCCACCTCGCGCTTCCGGCCGGCAAAACCGGCCCGAAACGTCAGGCGACTTCAACCACCGATTGTGCGCTGTGCGCGCCCCGGCTCCGCGCACGTTGCACACCCGAGACGATGGCCTTCAGCGACGCCGTGATCACGTTGGCGTCGATGCCGACGCCGAACAACGTCTGGCTCTCGTCCACGCGCAGTTCCAGGTAGGCCACCGACTTCGCATCGGCACCGGCGCCGATCGCGTGCTGGTGATAGTCCATCACGCGCACGGTGTGGCCCGTGGCCTTGCTCAGTGCTTGCGTGAAGGCGTCGATCGGGCCGTTGCCGCGGCCTTCGATGGCGCGGGTTTCACCGTCCCATGGCAGATCGCCGCGCAGGACGACCGAGGCGTCGGCGCCCTCGCCTTCTTCCTCGATCACGCGGTGCTGGAGCGACTGTGCGGTCTCGATGCCGTACTCGCTCACGAAGAGCTGCCAGAGGTCGGCGGCGGTGAGCTCCTTGCCAGCGACGTCCATCACGCGTTGCACGGTCTGCATGAATTCCATTTGCAGGCGGCGCGGCATCTCGAGACCGTACTCGCTCTCGAGCAGGTAGGCCATGCCGCCCTTGCCCGACTGGCTGTTCACGCGGATCACCGCCTCGTAGCTGCGGCCCACGTCCTTCGGGTCGATGGGGAGGTAGGGCATGTCCCAGATGTCGCCTTCCTTGCGCGCGGCGAAGGCCTTCTTGATCGCGTCCTGGTGCGAGCCGGAGAACGAGGTGTAGACGAGGTCGCCGACATAAGGGTGGCGCGGATGCACGGGAATCTGGTTGCAGTGCTCGACTGTCGCGCGGATCTCGTCGATGTTCGAGAAGTCCAGCTCGGGCGAAACGCCCTGCGTGTAGAGGTTGAGCGCAACGTTCACGAGATCGAGGTTGCCGGTGCGCTCGCCATTGCCGAAGAGGCAACCCTCGATGCGCTCGGCGCCCGCCATCAAGGCCAGTTCGCCGGCAGCGGTGCCGGTGCCGCGGTCGTTGTGCGGGTGCACGCACAGCACGATGGAGTCGCGGCGCGCCAGGTTGCGGTGCATCCACTCGATCATGTCCGCGAAGATGTTCGGCGTGGAGTGTTCAACCGTGGTGGGCAGATTGACGATGCATTTGCGCTCGGGCGTCGGCGCCCAGACTTCGGTGACCGCATCGACCACGCGCTTGGAGAAGACCACGTCGGTGCCCGAGAACATTTCGGGCGAGTACTGGAAGGTCCACTGCGTGTTCGGCTGCTTCGCGGCGAAGTCGTTGAACATGCGTGCGTGGCTGCTGGCGAGTTCGACGATCTGGTCTTCGTCCATGCCGAGCACCACGCGGCGCATGACCGGGGCCACCGCGTTGTAGAGGTGAACGATGGCGCGCGGGGCGCCTTGCAGCGATTCGAAGGTGCGGGCGATGAGGTGGTCACGCGCCTGCGTCAGCACCTGGATCGTCACGTCGTCGGGAATGCGGTCTTCCTCGATGAGCTTGCGCACGAAGTCGAATTCGACTTGGGAGGCGGAGGGAAAGCCGACTTCGATTTCCTTGAAGCCAATCGCCACCAGTGTCTCGAACATGCGCATCTTGCGAGCGATGTCCATGGGCTCGACCAGGGCCTGGTTGCCATCGCGCAGGTCGGTCGACAGCCAGATCGGAGCCTTGGTCAGCACGGCATCGGGCCAGGTGCGGTCCTTGAGGCCGATCGGGGCGAATGCGCGGTATTTGGCTTGAGGTTGCTTGAGCATGTCGATTTCTCTGTGATGGTTGGTAATCAACCAGCAACCCCAAAAACAAACGGCCCGTTGCTGGTGCGAACGGGCCGTGGTGAGGGATTTGCGCGTGCGCTACCGTCTCCGCCCGTGAGGGAGGGCTAGTAGGGCCAGCAGCGAAATCTTGGTCATGAGGGTTGCGAATGTAGCACAAGCCACATTCAGTTATGCAAGCCGCGCTCGTCGGGCTCCTCGGTCGAGGTACTGATCACGCTGACCGGCTGGCCCTTGGCCTTGCGCCATGCGTAGACCACATAGCCGCTCAAGCCGTAAGCCACGAAGAGGCCGAACAGCACCGTCGGCGGATGGATGTTGATGACCGCGATGCCGAGCGCAATGAGCACGATCACGACGAAGGGCACGCTCTTCTTCATCTGCACGTCCTTGAAGCTGTAGAACGGCGCGTTCGTCACCATCGAGAGACCCGCATAGAGCGTGAACGCGAACGTGACCCAGGTGATCTGCGTCCACGAGAGGTACAGCACCTCGCCGCCGCGCTTGCCCCATTCGTTCACGAGCCAGATGAAACCTGCCACAAGCGCCGCCGCAGCCGGCGACGGCAGCCCCTGGAACCAGCGCTTGTCGACCACGCCGGTGTTCACGTTGAAGCGTGCAAGCCGCAATGCAGCACAGGCGCAGTAAACGAAGGCCGCGATCCAGCCCCAACGCCCCAGGCCCTTGAGGGACCATTCGTAGGCGATGAGCGCCGGCGCCGCGCCGAACGACACCATGTCGGACAGCGAATCCATCTGCTCGCCGAACGCGCTCTGCGTGTTGGTCATGCGCGCGACGCGTCCGTCCAGGCTGTCGAGGATCATCGCGGCGAACACGCCGAGCGCCGCGAGGTCGAAGCGCGCGTTCATCGCCATCACGACCGAGTAGAAGCCGCCGAACAACGCCGCCAGCGTGAACAGGTTCGGCAGGATGTAGATGCCCTTGCGACGTTTGCGCGGCTGCACATCGTCGGGGAGCGTGTCGTCATGCATTGAAATTGCCTCCGTCCCTCATGGGCACTGCGCGAGCAGCTATCCATTCGATAGCATTTTGATCTGTGAGTCGCATGGTTCGCAGTGTAGTTCAGGGGGCGCTGCGCCCCCGACAAACAAAAGGGCCACCGCAACGGGTGGCCCTTGGGAAAAGAGTGCCGAAGCACCCTTTCTGGCTCTCGGATCAGTTGCGGGTCTGGTCGACCAGCTTGTTCTTCTTGATCCAGGGCATCATCGCGCGCAGCTTTTCGCCGACGACTTCGATCTGATGCTCTGCATTCAGGCGGCGGCGGCTGATCAGCGCGGGCTGGCCGGCAGCGGCTTCGAGCACGAAGCTCTTGGCGTATTCGCCGGTCTGGATGTCGCGCAGCACTTGCTTCATGACCTTCTTGGTCTCGTCGGTCACGATGCGCGGGCCCGTGACGTACTCGCCGTACTCGGCGTTGTTCGAGATCGAGTAGTTCATGTTGGCGATGCCGCCTTCATAGATCAGGTCGACGATCAGCTTGAGCTCGTGCAGGCATTCGAAGTACGCCATTTCGGGGGCGTAGCCGGCTTCCACCAGCGTTTCGAAACCAGCCTTGATCAGCTCGACCGTGCCACCGCACAGAACCGCTTGTTCGCCGAACAGGTCGGTCTCGGTTTCTTCGCGGAAGTTGGTCTCGATGATGCCGGCCTTGCCGCCGCCGTTGGCCGTGGCGTAGCTCAGCGCGAGGTCACGCGCCTTGCCGGTCTTGTCCTGGTGCACGGCCACGAGGTGGGGCACGCCGCCGCCTTGCGTGTAGGTGCTGCGCACGGTGTGGCCCGGGGCCTTGGGGGCGACCATCCACACGTCGAGGTCGGCGCGCGGCTGCACGAAGCCGTAGTGCACGTTGAAGCCGTGGGCGAAGACGAGCGAAGCGCCTTCCTTGATGTGCGGGGCCACGTCGTTCTTGTAGACGTTGGCGATCTGCTCGTCGGGCAGCAGGATCATGACCACGTCGGCCGACTTCACGGCATCGGCGACTTCGGCGACCTGCAGGCCGGCCTTGCCGACCTTGTCCCACGAAGCGCCACCCTTGCGCAGGCCGACCACGACCTTGACGCCGCTGTCGTTCAGGTTCTGCGCGTGCGCGTGACCTTGCGACCCGTAACCGATGATTGCGACCGTCTTGCCCTTGATGAGGCTGAGGTCGGCGTCCTTGTCGTAGTAAACCTTCATGATGCGTCTTTCCTAATTAATCTCGAGCACCCCCTGAAGCGGGGGTGCGTTCACTCACAGTTGGCCGGAGGGATTCCGGTCCTTCATTTGCTGGTTGATGGACACGAGGTTGTCGTGAATGCGGAACAGCAGGATCAGCAATTCGCTGTAGACGCGAACCATGATCGCGCCGAATACAAGAATACCGATGGCAGCCAGGATGCGGCCCTGGAACAACGAGATGACCGTTGCAGCGAGCACACCCAGCAGTCCGAGGAAGTACAGAATCCGAATGATGATCGGGGTCACCATCTTCTCGAAACCCAGCAAGTCTTGCATTTACCTTCTCCTCATGTTGATTTGAAACGTGGAACTGAGGGGATCTTCACCCCCTACACGCGCAGGATGCGCTCGCCGCGCCCGATGCCGCTGGCACCGGTGCGGACAGTCTCGAGGATAGCGCTACGGTCGATCGCTTCCAAGAAAGCGTCGTTTTTGCCGTGATCGCCGGTGAGTTCGATGGTGTAGCTCTTGTCGGTGACGTCGATGATGCGGCCGCGAAAGATCTCGGCCATGCGCATCATTTCTTCCCGCTCCTTGCCCACCGCGCGCACCTTCACCATCATGAGCTCGCGCTCGGTGTAGGCGCCTTCGGTCAGGTCGACGACCTTCACGACCTCGATCAGGCGGTTCAGGTGCTTGGTGATCTGCTCGATCACGTCGTCCGAACCGGTCGTGACGATGGTCATGCGCGAGAGACTGGCGTCCTCGGTCGGCGCGACGGTCAGCGATTCGATGTTGTAGCCACGGGCCGAGAACAGGCCCACCACGCGGGAAAGAGCACCCGGCTCGTTTTCCAGCAGCACTGCAATGATGTGTTTCATGTTTGCGTGACTCCTCTTTTCGCCAGCGCGGAAGCTTTCGCTTTCGCCGCCCTCCCCCACGCACGGTAATGCGCAGGCTCGGCGGGCAATAGATTCGTCAGTAAAGAGTTAAGAGCGAATGCGCCGCAGATCAGAGATCTTCGGAGCCCAACAGCATCTCGGTGATGCCCATGCCGGCCTTCACCATCGGGAACACGTTCTCGGTGGGATCGGTGCGGAAGTCCATGAACACCGTGCGGTCCTTGAGCTTGCGCGCTTCACGCAGCGCAGGCTCCACGTCTTGTGGACGCTCGATCAGCATGCCGACGTGGCCATAGGCCTCGGCGAGCTTCACGAAGTTGGGCAGTGCATCCATGTAGCTATGGCTGTAGCGGCCGGAGTATTCGATCTCCTGCCACTGGCGCACCATGCCCAGGTAGCGGTTGTTGAGCGAGCAGATCTTGATCGGCGTGTTGTATTGCAAACAGGTGGAGAGTTCCTGGATGCACATCTGCACCGAGCCTTCGCCGGTGATGGTGAACACTTCCGAATCGGGCTTCGCGAGCTTGATGCCCATGGCATAGGGAATGCCCACGCCCATGGTGCCCAGGCCACCCGAATTGATCCAGCGGCGCGGCTCGTCGAAGCGGTAGTACTGGGCGGCCCACATCTGGTGCTGGCCCACGTCCGACGTGATGTACGCGTCGGCGTCCTTGGTCATGTTCCAGAGGGTCTCGACCACGTACTGCGGCTTGATCACGTCCTTGTTGCCGCGGTCGTACTTCAGGCAATCGCGCGAGCGCCAGGCCTCGATGGTCTTCCACCAGTCAGCCAGCGCACCTGCGTCGGGCTTGGTGGTGCTCTCGCGGATCATCGAGATCAGTTCGGTGAGCACGTCCTTCACGTCGCCGACGATCGGGATGTCGACCTTCACGCGCTTGGAGATGCTCGACGGATCGATGTCGACGTGGATGATCTTGCGTTCGTTCGTCGCGAAGTGCTTGGGGTTGCCGATCACGCGGTCGTCGAAGCGCGCACCCACGGCCAGCAGCACATCGCAGTTCTGCATCGCGTTGTTGGCTTCGATCGTGCCGTGCATGCCCAGCATGCCGAGGAACTTGCGATCGCTCGCCGGATAGGCGCCCAGGCCCATCAGCGTGTTGGTGACCGGGTAGCCCAGCATGTCGACCAGCGTGCGCAGTTCGTTGCAGGCATTGCCCAGAAGCACGCCGCCGCCGGTGTAGATGTACGGGCGCTTGGCGGCCAGCAGCAGTTGCAGCGCCTTGCGGATCTGCCCGCCGTGGCCCTTGCGCACCGGGTTGTACGAGCGCATCTCGACCTTGTCGGGATAGCCGGCGTAAGGCGTCTTCTTGAAGGAAACGTCCTTGGGCACGTCCACCACCACCGGGCCCGGACGGCCGCTGCGTGCGATGTGGAAGGCCTTCTTCATCGTCATGGCCAGATCCTTGGGATCCTTGACGAGGAAGTTGTGCTTGACGATGGGGCGGGTGATGCCGACCGTGTCGCATTCCTGGAAAGCATCGAGGCCGATGGCGGCCGTTGGCACCTGGCCCGAGATGATCACCATCGGGATCGAGTCCATGTACGCCGTGGCGATGCCGGTGACCGCATTGGTCAGGCCGGGGCCGGAGGTGACCAGTGCCACGCCGACTTCGCCAGTGGCGCGCGCATAGCCGTCGGCTGCGTGCACTGCGGCCTGCTCGTGGCGCACCAGAACGTGCTGGATGGTGTCCTGCTTGTAGAACGCGTCGTAGATGTACAGAACCGCGCCGCCGGGGTAGCCCCAGATGTACTGGACGCCTTCGGCCTGCAGTGCCTTGACCAGCACTTCAGCGCCCATGAGTTCTTGCGGTGGGTTGCCGGCGCCAGAGGACGCGGCTGCTGCGGAGATGATCTCCGCCTTCGAGATTTCCATGATCAACCTTTGTGTTTTTTCGGGAACGAAAAACCTTGGGTGCCCCTTGCCAACCCTTGTGGGGTCGCGCCAGGACTTGAGGCCATGGCCATGAGCGGACTGATGTTCCGCCGGACCTTGACCCGTTTGCCTTTTGACTTGCAGGGCGGATTATGACATTACCCGGCGGTTCAGATTCGCTTCAGGTGGCTTGTAAAGGCATCGGGGCATAATCCGCGGCGGAAAACCATAAGCGTTCGCTAGACATCCCTTCCCACGCGGCGCGCCTTTGCGCGCCCCCTCTCGCTTGGCCACTGAACAAGAACTCTCCGACTTCCTGAAAAGCGTCGAACGACGCGCTTTCAAGCGCTCGGTCTACCACGTGCGGGACGAAGAAGCGGCGCTCGACATCGTGCAGGACAGCATGATGAAGCTGGCGCAGCACTATGGCGACAAGCCGGCCAACGAGTTGCCGATGCTGTTCCAGCGCATCCTGTCGAACTGCACGCTCGACTGGTTCCGCCGCCAGAAAACCCGGCGCGCGCTGTTCTCGAACCTGAGCGACTTCGACTCGGTCGACGACGACGGAGATTTCGACCTTCTGGAGAACTTCGTCTCTCCAACCGACTCCAGAGAGACGGAAAGTGCCGAAGACACCACCCGCCGCGCCCAGGTCTTCCACGAGATCGAGGAGCAGATCGCCGCATTGCCGGGCCGTCAACGCGAGGCTTTCCTGATGCGTTACTGGGAGGAAATGGACGTCGCAGAGACGGCCGCCGCAATGGGCTGCTCCGAGGGCAGCGTCAAAACCCATTGTTCGCGAGCCGTTCACGCTCTGAGCAAGGCGCTCAAGGCCAAGGGAATATCGCTATGAACACTAAGGTTCCAACCTCTTCTATCGCCGCCGAAGATCAGTTCGGTCAGCGCCTGGCTGCCCGGCTTTCTGCCGGCAACCAGGAGCTGTCGCACGACATCGGCGAGCGGCTGCGCGTTGCGCGCGCGCAGGCCGTGGCCGCGCGCAAGCAGGCGCCGCAATTGCGGACCGCACCCGAGGTGGTGCAGTCCGGCCGTACGCTCACGCTGGGCGGCGGCTGGTGGACCCGCATCGGATCGGTGGTGCCGCTGATCGCCCTCGTGGCCGGCCTCATCACCATCAGCGTGATGCAGGACGACGACCGCGCCAGCGAGCTGGCCGAGGTCGACTCCGCCCTCCTCACCGGCGACCTGCCCCCCGCCGCCTACACCGACCCGGGCTTTGCCCAATTCCTGAAGGCCGACGGCGCCTCCGACTGACCCTCTCCGACCGAATGCGACGCCGCTCCAACTCCAGCGCGAACATCCCCCGTCCCTTGCGCCCGCTCACGGCGGGCGCATTTGTTTGGGCGGGCGCGTTTGCCGTCGCAGCCTTCGGCCTGACGCTCGCCTGCGCCCAGCCGCCTTCCGAGATCAGCAAGGCCGGCCAGACGGGCGTTGCGAGTTCCGCGGCAGCCGGCACCACCAAGACAGTTCCTGCAACCAAGCCGCTCTGGAGCGAACTCACCACCGAACAGCAGCAGGCCCTCAAGCCCCTGGTCCCGCACTGGACCACGATGAACACCGGGCAAAAACGCAAGTGGCTGGCACTGTCACGAAACTTCGCGAACATGTCGGCGGATGATCAAGTCACCCTGCACAGCCGCATGATCGAGTGGGCCGCCCTGAGCAATCAGCAGCGGGCCCAGGCGCGCCTGAACTTCGCCGAGGTCAAGCGCGTGCCGGCCGACGAGCGCAAGGCCAAATGGGAGCAATACCAGGCCTTGAGCGAAGAAGAAAAGCGCAAGCTGGCCGAGCGCGCCCCGGCCAAGCCGCGTGGCGCGGCCATTCCGGTGCGTCCCGTCTCGTCGCAAAAGCTCGTGCCGGTGCCCGCCGTCACTCCGCCCGGCCAGCACACGCCCAGGATCGTGCTGGCGCCGCCGCCGATGGCGCCGTCCATGCCTGCCGCCATCGTGGTGACAACCCCGTTGGAGCGGACGCCTGCCGCGGCGAGCATTACGCCCACCACGGCGCCTGCGCCCGTCAACGTCACATCGCCACCGGTTCCCGCCGAGGCCCAGGTCCCGGCGCCAACGCCGGCGGTTGCCGAGCAGCCCCCTTCCGCCCCCTGACACCAAGGCTTCGATGGTTTCCAGTTCTCCCGAGGCCTCGGGGCCCGATCAGCCTGTCTCGCCTGAAGCACCGACACCCAGCGCTCCTGCTTCGACAGTGCCCGGCCTGTGGCGTCGGATGGCCTGCTGGCTCTACGAGGGCATGCTGCTGTTCGCAGTGGCCATGACGGCCGGCTGGCTTTTCATCACCCTCAGCCAGATGCGCAACGCCATGGATGAGACGCGCCGCCCCCTGCTGCTCGCCTACCTGTTCGTGATCTTCGGCGTGTACTTCGTCTGGTTCTGGTGCAAGGGACAGACGCTGGGCATGAAGACCTGGAACATCCGCATCGTGGACCGGCAAGGCCGCCCGCTGACGCAATCGCGCGCCTTCCTGCGCTATATCCTGAGCTGGATCTGGTTTCTGCCTCCACTGGCACTTCATCCCTTGCTGGGTGTGCCGGTGGTCGAAACGCTGGTTCTGCTGCTTGGCTGGATCGCCATCTGGGCCGTACTCGCTCGTTTTCACCCCGATCGCCAGTTCTGGCATGACGCCTGGGCCGGTACGCGGCTCATCACCTCCAAGCCCATGAGCCGCCGATGAGTGCCCTGCCCGAGCTTCCCGACCCCGCGGTCAATCCGCAAAAGGCCCGAAAGGGCTTCGAGCGCGTCTTTCATGCCACGCTGATCTCGCTCCATGGGCTTCGCGCCGGCTGGAGCGAGCCTGCCTTCCGTCAGGAAGCGATCCTGTCAATCGTGATGATCCCGGCCGCCTTCTGGCTGGGCCGCAGCTGGGTCGAGGTGGCGCTGCTCGCCGGCAGCGCGATCCTGGTGATGATCGTGGAACTGCTCAACACCGCCGTGGAGGCCGCCATCGACCGCATCGGCCCCGAATGGCACGACCTCTCCAAGCGCGCCAAGGACATGGGCAGCGCCGCGGTGCTGCTCTCGCTCACCCTGTGCGGCGGCATCTGGGCGGCGGCGTTGTGGACGCGCTTCATGTCATGAGCGGGCACGCATCCCGAGGCATGATGGCGGGATGAATCCTGAATTTTCGATCTGTGTGTATTGCGGCTCGCGCCCCGGCGAGCGTCCCGAGTTTTCCGAGGCCGCCAAGGCTGTCGGCCAATGGATCGGCCAGCATGGCGGTCAACTGGTCTACGGCGGCGGCCGCACCGGCCTGATGGGCACGGTGGCCGAAGCCACCCGTCTGGCCGGCGGCCGCGTCGTCGGCATCATCCCCAAGGCCCTGGTCGACAAGGAACTGGCCAACCCGCTGTGCGACGAACTGCACGTGGTGGACACCATGCACGAGCGCAAGGCCATGATGGGCGAGCGCGCCGACGCCTTCATCGCCCTGCCGGGCGGCATCGGCACCTTTGAAGAGCTGTTCGAGATCTGGACCTGGCGCCAGCTCGGCTACCACGACAAGCCAACGGGCATCCTCAACACCGCCGGCTACTACGACAAGCTGCTCGATTTTCTTGCGCACAGCGTGCGCGAGGGCTTCATGGGCGACTGGCAGATGCAGCTGATCCGCACCGGCACCGACGCCACCGATCTGCTCACTACGCTGCGCGCCGAAGTGCCGCTCCATCCGCGCGAAGACAGGCTGTCGGAAAACCTCTGACGCCCGTCTCGAAAGAAAAAGCCCCGGTCAACGGGGCTTTTTTGCTTCAGACGGCGTTTTCGTTTTCTTCACCCGTACGGATGCGCACGATGCGCTCGACGGCGGTGACGAATATCTTGCCGTCGCCGATCTTCCCGGTGCGTGCCGAATTGACGATGGCCTCGATGCAGCGCTCCACGTCGCCCTCGTTGACGACGACTTCGACCTTCATCTTGGGCAGGAAGTCGACCACGTATTCGGCGCCGCGGTAGAGCTCGGTATGGCCCTTCTGGCGGCCGAAGCCCTTGACCTCGGTCACGGTCAGGCCGGTGACGCCCACTTCGGCCAAGGCCTCGCGCACGTCCTCGAGCTTGAAAGGTTTGACGATGGCGGTGATCTGCTTCATGGTTTTCGTGCTCCGGCGGTTTCGTTGAATTTGCTGGTGATAGGGTAACGCCAATCCTTGCCGAAGCTGCGGTGGGTGACCCGGATTCCTACCGGCGCCTGGCGCCGCTTGTATTCATTGATCTTGATGAGCCGCGCAACCCGCTCGACCACCGCGCGTTCGTAGCCCGCGGCAATGATCTCGTCGATGCCCTCGTCGTCCTGCATGTAGCGTGCCAGGATTCCATCGAGGATGTCGTAGGGCGGCAGGCTGTCCTGATCGGTCTGGTCGGGCCGAAGCTCCGCACTCGGAGGGCGCGTGATGATCCGCTCCGGGATCGGCTCCGTGCCGGTGCCATACGGGTCGTGGGCGTTGCGCCAGCGCGCGAGCGCGAACACCGTGGTCTTGAGCAGGTCCTTGATGACCGCGAAACCGCCCGCCATGTCGCCGTAGAGCGTGCAGTAGCCGGTGGCCATTTCGCTCTTGTTGCCGGTGGTGAGCACGATCGAGCCGAACTTGTTCGACAGGGCCATCAGCAGCGTGCCGCGGATGCGGGCCTGGATGTTTTCCTCGGCAGTGTCCTCGGGGCGGCCCTTGAATCCCTCGGCCAGGGCACCCTTGAAGGATTCGAAGGTGTGCTCGATCAAAATCTCGTCGTAGCGCACGCCGAGGCGGCTTGCCATCTCCCGCGCATCGATCCAGCTGATGTCGGCGGTGTAAGGCGAAGGCATCATCACCGCGCGCACCTTGTCCTTGCCGAGTGCATCGACCGCGATGGCGAGCACCAATGCGGAGTCGATGCCGCCCGAGAGCCCCAGGATGGCGCTCGGAAAGCCGTTCTTGCCGATGTAGTCGCGCACGCCGAGCACCAAGGCGTCCCACAGCTGCGCTTCGGCGTCGCGCGGAGCCACCACCGCATCGGGCTGGGCTACGAAGCCGACGCCACCTTGCGGTGTGCGCTCCAACTGCGCAAAGACCAATTTCTCCTGGAAGCTCTCGGCCTGCATGGCGAGCGCGCCGTCAGCCTGCAGCGCGAACGAAGCACCGTCGAACACCACTTCGTCCTGCCCGCCGACCAGATGTGCGTAAACCAGCGGCAACCCCACCACGCGTGCACGATCGGCCATGCGAGCAACGCGCTCGCCCTCCTTGCCCACGTGGTACGGCGAGGCGTTGATCACCGCGAGCACCTCGGCGCCGGCCTCGCGGGCCAGTTCAGCCGGCTGGTCGAACCAGGCGTCTTCGCAGATCAGAAGCCCCACGGAAACCCCGCCCGCCTCGAACACGCAGGTGCCCTGCCCCGGCGTGAAATAGCGGCGCTCGTCGAACACCTGGTAGTTGGGCAGCTCGCGCTTGGCGTAGGTCTCGAGGATGCGCCCTTCCTTGATGACACTGGCCGCGTTGTGGCGCATCTGCACTGCCACGGAGCGGCTGCGAAGGCTCCCGCCGGTCGGATGCCCCACCACCACGACCATGTCTTTGAGATCGGCCAGCGCGGCGGCTATGCCTTTCACGGCATCATCACAGGCTTCGGTGAAGGCAGGACGGAGGAACAGGTCCTCCGCTGCGTAGCCGGCAATCGAGAGTTCGGGTGTCAGGAGCAGGCGCGCGCCTTGCGCATGGGCGTTGCGTGCGGCATCGACGATCTTTCTTGCGTTGCCGGCGAGGTCGCCCACCACAAAATTGAGTTGCGCGATGGCGAGCTTGAGCGTCATACAGAAGGAAGAAAAAGGCTTGAACGATTATGTCATTCGGGTTCTGGCGTCGCCGTCGGACGTGAGCCCGAAAGCCTGGAACGCGCTGCTCGCAGCGCAGGTCGAGCCCTCGCCTTTCATGCGCCACGAATACCTCGCGGCGCTGCACGAAAGCGGCAGTGCATCGCCCGCCAGCGGATGGACGGCGCAGTTCGTCACGCTCTGGCGTGGCAAGCAGCTCGAAGCCGCCTGCCCCGTCTATATCAAGGACCATTCGTACGGCGAGTACGTGTTCGACTGGGCCTGGGCCAATGCGTATGAGCAGCACGGGCTCGCCTACTACCCCAAAGCGGTCGTGGCAGTGCCGTTCACGCCGGTGCCAGGCACACGACTATTGGCGCGCGATCCGCAGAGCCGCACCCTGCTGGTGCAAGCGCTGGTCGCTTGGTGCAAGCAGGAAGAACTTTCTTCCTTGCACCTGCTGTTCGGTGCAGATGCAGACATCACGGCCTGCACCGAAGCGGGCCTGATGCTGCGCAATACCGTGCAGTTCCATTGGAGGAATGCCGGCTATCCAGACTTCGACACCTTCCTCGCCAGCCTCGCGCACGACAAGCGCAAGAAGATCCGCCAGGAGCGCCGCAAGGTCGCCGATGCGGGCGTGAGCTTCCGCTGGTCGCGCGGCAAGGACATCTCGAAGGCCGATTGGGATTTCTTCTACCGCTGCTACGAGCGCACCTACCGCGAGCACGGCAACCCGCCCTACCTCACGCGCGACTTCTTCCAGCGCATGGCCGACACCCTGCCCGAAGCGTGGCTGTTGTTCGTCGCCGAGCGCGACGGCAAGCCCATGGCAAGCAGCCTGATCGCACTCTCCACGCAGCCGGACGAACCACTCGTCGCCTACGGCCGCTACTGGGGCGCGCTGGAGCGCGTCGACTGCCTGCACTTCGAGGCCTGCTACTACCAGCCCCTTGCCTGGTGCATCGAACACGGCGCCCGGCGTTTCGAGGGCGGCGCGCAGGGCGAGCACAAGATGGCACGCGCGCTGATGCCGGTGAAGACCACCAGCGCCCACTGGCTGGCACATCCGGCGTTCTCCGATGCGGTCGAGCGCTTTCTCGAGCGCGAGGGGGCCGGCATCGAGAACTACATGGACCACCTGGGCGAGCGCAGCCCGTTCAAGGGGGCAAGCTGAAGCACAAGCTCTGTCCAAGGGCATAGCGCCCTTGACCGTTTGGCACATCGACGGCGCACGGCGCCTCTCCTAGCATCGGGCCGGAAAAGCCAGATTCCGAGGAGGACCGCATGCGCCCATTGATTCGTTTCGCTCTTGCTGCGCTCTGCTTCGCGAGCGCCGGCCACGCCTGTGCCGCGAGCTTCGACTGCACCAGGGCCGGCAACGCCACCGAGAAAACCATCTGCGCCGACCCGGGCCTGTCGCGGCAGGACGAGGCCTTGGCCGCGCTCTACCAGCGTCAACTCGAAATGCCCGACGCGGGCCAATGGGGAACGATTCTGCGGCGCGACCAGCGCGACTGGATTGCGATGCGCAACCGCGAATGCAAAGGCAACGTCGACTGCCTGACGCAGGACTACCAGCGCCGCATCACCTACCTCAGCCATCCGCTGCTGCAATGGATGGGCCGCTACGTGCAGGGCAAATGCCCGCACGAGAGCCGATTCCTCGACGTCACGCCCGGTGACGGCGGGCAGCTCGATGTGGAGATCTACATCTGCCCCAACCCACGCGGCAACATGCTGCTGCAGGGCAGGAACGTGCTCGAAGCCGGGCAGCGCCTGAGGGTGGCAGAGGGCGAGCGTTGCACCCGCACCTTCCAGTTCGCCGCCGACCGCATCACGGTCGCCGACGGACCCGAATGCGCACCCTCGTTGAAAGGCGTTTATGTGCGCGATCCGCGCCGCTCGCCGTTCGAGCTCGAGGGCGCGAAGTGAAGGCCTGGATTACTTCTTGTACGCGGCGATGCCGTCGATGACTTCCTTCTTGGCCGCATCGATGCCTTCCCAGCCCAGCACCTTGACCCACTTGCCGGCTTCCAGGTCCTTGTAGTGCTCGAAGAAGTGGCTGATGGCCTTCAGGCGCATCGGGTTCACGTCGTCGACCGACTTCCAGTGGCTGTAGATCGGCAGCACCTTGTCGGTGGGCACGGCCAGCACCTTGCCATCGACGCCGGCTTCGTCTTCCATCATCAGGATGCCCAGGGGGCGGCAGGGCACGACCACGCCCGGCAGCAGCGGGTACGGGGCGATCACCAGCACGTCGACCGGGTCGCCGTCGCCCGACAGGGTCTGCGGCACGTAGCCATAGTTGGCGGGGTAGTACATGGCCGTCGTCATGAAGCGGTCCACGAAGATCGCGCCGGATTCCTTGTCGACTTCGTACTTGATCGGGTCGGCATTCATCGGGATTTCGATCACGACGTTGAAGGCATCGGGGACGTTCTTGCCGGGGGAGACTTTGTCGAAGGACATGACGTTTTTCGAGTAGTTGAAAAGTATTGGGGGGACGGGGACAAACCCTGAGTTTACTTTCCGTGTCACCGGGCGGTCGCACACGACCGCGTTTTTGCCTGTAAATTGCACCCGTTGGCCAATCGGCTCCTCACCTTTTCGGTGCAGCGAGCTTCGAGGAAGCAACGCGACGGAAAACCTGGGTCCCGTACGCGTTGCGCGCAGGATCCATGCTGTCCGTCTCCACAAGTCACAACGAACGAATGGAGAAGCAAAGCATGATCGGCAACACCCCCCTGATACTCGCCATCGTCTGCGGCCTCGTGGCCGTCGGCTACGGTTTCTGGGCCCGAAGTTGGATTCTCGCCAAGGATCCGGGCAACGCCCGGATGCAGGAAATCGCCGCCGCCATCCAGGCCGGCGCCTCGGCCTACCTCGCCAAGCAGTACACCACCATCGCGGTGGTCGGCGTCGTCCTGGCGGTCCTGATCGCCCTCTTCCTCGACCTGACCACGGCGGTCGGCTTCATCATCGGCGCGGTGCTCTCGGGCTCCTGCGGCTTCATCGGCATGAACGTGTCGGTGCGCGCCAACGTGCGCACGGCGCAGGCGGCCACCAAGGGCATCGGCCCGGCGCTGGACGTGGCGTTCCGCGGCGGCGCCATCACCGGCATGCTGGTGGTGGGCCTGGGCCTCCTGGGCGTGACCGGCTTCTACTGGTTCCTGGCCGGCAGCGCACCGAAGTCGGACCACACCCTGGCGGCCATCCTCAATCCGCTGATCGGCTTTGCCTTCGGCTCCTCGCTGATCTCGATCTTCGCGCGGCTGGGCGGAGGTATCTTCACCAAGGGCGCCGACGTCGGCGCCGACCTGGTGGGCAAGGTCGAGGCCGGCATCCCGGAAGACGACCCGCGCAACCCGGCGGTGATCGCCGACAACGTGGGCGACAACGTCGGCGACTGCGCCGGCATGGCGGCCGACCTGTTCGAGACCTACGCGGTGACGCTGATCGCCACCATGGTGCTCGGCGCACTGATGGTCACCACGGCGCCGGGCAACGCGGTGCTGTATCCGCTCGCTCTCGGCGGTGTCTCGATCATCGCGTCGATCATCGGCTGCTTCTTCGTGAAGGCGTCGCCGGGCATGGTCAACGTGATGCCGGCGCTCTACAAGGGGCTGGCGGTCGCGGGCATCCTGTCGCTGATCGCGTTCTGGTTCGTCACGGCCTGGATCATTCCGGACAACGCCATCGCAGCGAGCGGCAGCCAGCTGAAGTTGTTCGGCGCCTGCTTCGTGGGCCTGGCGCTCACCGCGGCCCTGGTGTGGGTCACCGAGTACTACACCGGCACGCAGTACAAGCCCGTGCAGCACATCGCGCAGGCTTCGACCACGGGTCACGGCACGAACATCATCGCGGGCCTGGGCGTCTCGATGCGATCGACCGCCTGGCCGGTGATCTTCGTGTGCATCGCGATCCTGGCTTCGTACTCGCTGGCCGGCCTGTTCGGCATCGCGGTCGCCGCAACCTCCATGCTGAGCATGGCGGGCATCGTGGTCGCGCTCGACGCCTACGGCCCCATCACCGACAACGCCGGCGGCATCGCCGAGATGAGCGAGCTGCCCGACAGCGTGCGCGCCGTGACCGACCCGCTCGATGCGGTCGGCAACACGACCAAGGCGGTGACCAAGGGCTACGCCATCGGCTCGGCCGGCCTCGCCTCGCTGGTGCTCTTTGCCGACTACACCCACAAGCTGGAGAGCTTCGGGCTGAACATCAGCTTCAACCTGAGCGACCCGATGGTGATCGTCGGCCTCTTCATCGGCGGGCTGATTCCCTACCTCTTCGGCGCGATGGCGATGGAAGCCGTGGGCCGCGCGGCCGGCGCGGTGGTGGAGGAAGTGCGTCGCCAGTTCCGCGAGATCCCCGGGATCATGGAAGGCACCGGCAAGCCCGAGTACGGCAAGGCCGTGGGCATGCTGACCGGCGCGGCCATCAAGGAAATGATGATCCCGTCGCTGCTGCCGGTGGTGGTGCCGATCGTCGTGGGCCTCGTGCTCGGACCGAAGGCGCTGGGCGGCCTGCTGATGGGCACGATCGTCACGGGCCTCTTCGTCGCGATCTCGATGTGCACGGGCGGCGGCGCATGGGACAACGCCAAGAAGTACATCGAGGACGGCCATCACGGCGGCAAGGGCTCCGAGGCGCACAAGGCCGCCGTCACCGGCGACACCGTGGGCGACCCCTACAAGGACACCGCCGGTCCGGCCGTGAACCCGCTGATCAAGATCATCAACATCGTGGCGCTGCTCATCGTGCCGCTGGTGGTGAAGTTCCACTCCGGCGATGCGGCGGCGATGGCGCCCGCCAAGGTCGAGACGCCGACCGCCGTGACGGCGCCTGCGGCCACAGTGCCACCCGCACCCACCACGCCGGCAGCCGCCGTTGCCTCGGGCGCGGTGTCCGCGGTCGAAGCCGCCGCGGTGAAGGTCGAGAACGGTGTCGTGAAGTTCTACTTCGCGAGCGCCAGTTCCGAAGTCACGCCCAACGCCAAGGAGGCGCTGGCCGATGTCATCAAGGCCGTGCAGAGCGGCAGCACCGTGCTCGTGAGCGGCTACCACGATGCGAGCGGCGACCCGGCCAAGAACGCCGAGCTTGCCAAGCAGCGCGCCATGGCCGTGAGCGATGCGCTCAAGGCCGCGGGCGCGCCCGAAGACAAGATCGAGCTGGCCAAGCCCGAGCAGTCGCAGGCCGACGGCCCGCCTTCCGAGGCGCGCCGCGTCGAAGTGAAAGTGAAGTCCTGAACATGCCCACGCCCGCACGGCTCGAAGCCTTCATCGCCGCCGTGGAGGGCGGCGCGCATGCGCAGGTCATCGAGGACTACTACACCGAAGACGCCACCATGCGCGAGAACCAGGCCGAGCCGCGGCGGGGCCGCAGCACGCTGGTCGCTCAGGAAACCGCCGTGCTCGACCGCACCGAGTCGGTGGTGTCCACCTGCGTGCGGCCCGTGCTGGTGAACGGCGACCACGTGGCCATCCACTGGATCTTCGAGTTCACCTTCAAGGGAGGCACGCGGATGCGCATGGAAGAAATCGCCTGGCAGCGCTGGGACGGCGAACGTATCGCCGAAGAGCAGTTCTTCTACGACCCGGCGCAGAGAAAGCCGGGCTGAAACACAACGGCAAGGTGCTGAGCCCACGCCGCCCCTTTCGATTGGTGCTGCTGGCGCTGCCCGCGCTGGCGCTGGGCGCGGGAGCCGTCGCTCAAAACCGCGCGGACGCCCTGCCCCTGAGCTTCGACGCGGCGCGCGCCCGCATGGTCGAGCGCTCCGACAAGCTGGCCGCGGCGCGCTCGGCCGTCGAATCCAAAGAGCTGCAGAGCGAAGGCCTGAAGCGCCTGGGCGGTCCGGTGGTGAGCGTCTCGGGGCTGGCCTATGCGTACAACGCCAACCTGAACCTGGACCTCGATCCGCTCAACCAGAAGCTCGGGCAGATCGGCCAGTCGCTGCCGCCGTCGATCCAGAGCTTCATCTCCCGCGTGCCGATCCCGCAACTGCCCAACAGCTACACGCTCAACCGGCACGACACGGGCACCAACACCTCGATCTCGGCAGTCTGGCCGATCTACCTGGGCGGTGCGACCGATGCGGTGCGCGGCTTCGTCTCGGCACAAACGCGCGAGGCGCAGGCGGATGCCGAACAGGCCGGCCACGAGGTCGACACGCTGCTGGTGCAGCGCTACTTCGGCGCCCAGCTCGCGCAGCGCGCGGCCACGCTGCGCGCGCAGGCCGAGCGCACCATCGCCCAACATGACGCGGCCGCGCAGAAGATGCTCGCGGCCGGTGTGATCTCGCGCGTCGAGCGGCTGCAGGCGAGCGCCGCCTACGAGGAAGCCCGACGCAACGCGCGCAAGGCCGAGGACGATGCAGCACTGGCAGCCGTCGCCCTCGCCCGCACGGTGCGCGCCGACGGCACCGTGACGCCGCAGACGCCGCTCTTTCTCATCAGCACGCCCATCGAGCCGCTCAACTACTTCATCGATTCGGCGCTCACCCGGCATCCGGGCCTCGGCAAGGTCGCGGCCAAGAAATCGCAGGCCGAGCAGTTGCACGAGGGCGAAGAGGCGCTACGCCGCCCGCAGGTCATTGCCTTCGGCACGCGGCAACTCAAGAGCGGCAATGCCGACTGGGTGGCGGGCCTGGGCGTGCGCTGGACGCTGTACGACTCGGTCGACCGCGATGCGCTCTCGGCCTCCTCGCAGAAGCAGGTCGAACAGGCCGAGCACACCAATGCGCAGGCACGCAGCGACATTTCGCTGCTGGTCGAACGCAACTGGCGCGCGCTGGAAAACGCCCGCCGCCAGTACCTCGACATGAAGGTCTCGGTCGAACTCTCGGAAGAAGTGGTGAAGCTGCGCGTGGCGGGCCTGCGCGAAGGCACGAGCACCACGCTCGACCTGATCGACGCCGAGACCAACCGCGCCAAGGTGCTGACCGAGCGGGCGCAGGCGGCCAACGAGTACGTGCAGGCGCTCGCGCAGCTACTCGAGAGCGCGGGCCTCTCCGAGAAGTTTTCCGAGTACATCGCGCGTGCCGACGTGAAGGTGAATTGACCATGAGTGCCAAGACCCGAAAACTGATCGCCATCGCTGTGGCGCTGCTTGTGCTGGTGCTGCTCGTCTGGGGCTTCTGGCGCGCCTCGCAGCCCGCGGCCGAGGTGTTCCAGGGCCAGATGGAGGCGCGCGAGACCGACGTGGCCGGCAAGGTCACCGCGCGCATCGCCGAAGTGGCGGTGAAGGAAGGCGACCGCATCCAGGCCGGCGCGCTCCTGGTGCGCATGGACAGCCCCGAAGTGCGCGCCAAGCTCGCGCAGGCCACGGCCGCCGAGCAGGCCGCGCAGGCCGTCGCCGACAAGGCGCAGAACGGCGCCCGCCCGCAGGAGGTGGAGATGGCGCGCATGCAGTGGCAGCGCGCCGAGACCGCCGCGCAACTCGCGCAGACCTCGTTCCGCCGCGTCGATGGCCTCGCACGCGAAGGCCTGGTCGCCGACCAGAAGCGCGACGAGGCCGAAGCCAACTGGAAGGCATCGCGCGACGCAGCCATCGCGGCGAAGGCGCAGTACGACATGGCACGCATCGGCGCCCGCCCCGAGGACCAGGCCGCGGCCAGCGCGCAGGCGCGCCAGGTGGCCGGCGTGGTGGCCGAGGCGGAAGCCGCCAAGGCCGAGACCGAGCTGCGCAGCCCCGTGGGCGGCGAAGTGGCCAAGGTGCTTGCCAAGGTCGGCGAGCTGTCGCCGCAGGGCGTGGCAGTGGTCACCGTGGTCGACCTGAACGACCAGTGGGTCGTGCTGAACGTGCGCGAAGACCGGCTCGCCCGCTTCGCGGTCGGCAGCGAGTTCGATGCCCGCCTGCCGGCGCTGGCGAACGACAAGGACAAGTCCGACGCGCACCGCGTGGCCCGCTTCAAGGTCTATTACAGCGCCGCCCTGCCCGACTTCGCGACGTGGCGCGCGACGCGCGGCGGCAATGGCTTCGACGTGCGCACCTTCGAGGTCCGCGCGCGGCCGCTCAAGCCCATCGACGGCGCGCGACCGGGCATGAGCGTGCTGGTCGACTGACGACCCGGCGATGAGCCTCCGCGGCTTCTCCGCTGCCAGCGCACGGCGCGAATTCGCGCTGCTGCGCACCCGCCCCTGGGATCTGGCCATGATCTCGTGGGCGCCGCTGCTCGCGGTGTTCCTGATCTGGTGGATCTTCTCGGCCGGCCTGCCCGAGCGCTTGCCGATCGGCGTGCTCGACCAGGACCGCACAGCCCTTTCGCGGCAGGTGGTGCGCTTTCTCGATGCCACGCCCGGCCTGCGCGTCGTGCAGTACTACGCCGACGAAGGCGCCATGGCGCGCGCGCTCACCAGCGGCGCGGTCGATGCGGCGGTGCAGTTGCCGCGCGACCTCAACCGCGACGTGAAGCGCGGACGCGTCGGCCAGGTCGTGCTGCTGCACAACGCGCAGCTCGGCACGCATTCGAGCCTGATCCAGCGGGACGTGCGCACGGTGGTGGCCACCGTCTCGGGCGGCGTCGAACTCGCGGTGCGCAACAAGCGCGGCGAGTCGATGACGTCCGCGCGCGTGAGCATGGAACCGATCAAGGCGAGCATGGTGGCGCTGTTCAACACCTCGACGGACTACGAGCAGTTCCTCGGTGCCGCGCTCATTCCGGCGCTGCTGCACATCCTGGCGATGACGGCGGGCGCATGGGCCGTGGGCCGGGAGCTGCGCGACCGCACCATCGCTGAATGGCTCGGCGCCGCGCCGCGCTGGCACGAGGCGCTGGCCGCGCTGGCGGGCAAGCTCGCGCTGCCGTTCGCGAGCCTGTCGGCGGTCGGCATTGCGGCGATGCTGTGGATCACGGCCGGCCGCGGCTGGCATCCGGTCGGATCGGTGGGCTGGACGCTGTTCGCGCTGGTGGTCTTCCTCGCGCTCTCCATTGCGCTGGGCGCGTTCGTCTCGGCGCTCACGCGGTCGCTGCGCACCGCGCTCTCGGCCACGGGCTTCATCACGGCGCCTGCGTTCGCTTTCGGCGGCGTGGGCTTTCCGCTGGTCGCGATGCCGCTCCTTGCCCAGATGTGGGCGAGCCTCTTGCCCTACACGCACTACATCCGCGTCCAGATGGAACAGCTGCAGATGGGCGCGCCGCTGGCCTATTCGGTCGGCACGCCGCTGTGGATGGTGCTGGGAACGGCCATGCTGCTGGCGGCATCGGCCGCTGCGCTGGTGCGCACCGCCGCCGCACCCGACACCTGGGGAGGCCGCTGATGGACCTCGACCCCGCGCGCACCCGCTTCGGCAGCGCCTGGCGCGACACCGTGCTCGCCGTGCTGCGCGACAAGGGCGTGCTGCTGATCATGCTGCTCGCGCCCATCATCTACGGCTTCTTCTACCCGTGGCCCTACGGCACGCAGGCCGTGACGCGCGTGCCAGTGGCGGTGGTCGACGAGGACCACAGCGGGCTGTCGCGGCAGATCGCGCGCTTCGCGATGGCCAATCCGCGGCTCGATGTGCGCATGGTCACGTCCGACGTGCGCGAGGCCCAGCAGGCGCTCTGGCGCGGCGAGATCGAGGGCTATGCGCTGCTGCCTGCGGACCTCAAGCGCAACGTGATCCGCGGGCTCTCGGCGGTGGTGACGATCGAGGGCAATGGCGCCTATGCGCTGCTGAACAAGGCGGTGCTGTACGGCTTCTCGGAGGCGGTGGGGACGGTGTCGGCGGGGGTCGAGATCCGCAAGCTGCAGGCCGGCGGGCAAAGCGCGGTGCAGGCGGCGCGCAGCCGCAGTCCGCTCAATACCCAGCTCGTGGCACTGTTCAACCCGACCGAGGGCTACGGCAGCTACGTGGTGCCGGCAGTGGCGCTGCTGATCCTGCAGCAGACCTTGCTGATGGGCGCGGCGATGCTGGCGGGCACCTGGGCCGAGGCCGGGCGATTGCGCGCAGGCATGGGGGCATGGTTTGGGCGGCTGGGGGCGCTGTCGGCCTTCGGCTTTTTGAGCGGCCTTTTCTACTTTGGCTGGGTGTTCTTCCTGCAGGACTATCCGCGGGGCGGGAATCCGCTCGGGGCGCTGGTGCTGCTGCTGTTCTATGTGCCTGCGATTTGCACGGTCGGGCTGCTGCTCGGATGCTGGTTCCGCGACCGCGAGCGGGCGTTGCAGGTGCTGCTGTTCACCGCCCTGCCGATGGCATTTCTCTCGGGCTTCTCGTGGCCCGTCGAGGCCTTGCCGGCGCCGCTGCAAGCCCTGCGCTGGGTGTTTCCGAGCACGGCGGGCATCCAGGCTTCGCTTCGGCTCAACCAGATGGGCGCCTCGCTGCACGACGTGCTGCCTTATCTCGGCGTGCTGGTGTCGCTCGCCGTGGCGGGGTTGCTGGTTCTCTGGGTGGCGGCCGCGCCACGCAAGGCGGACCGCGAAGCCGCCTAGCGCTGGCTCTCGGCGGCCACGGCGCGCACGAGGCGCGTGGCGGGCGCCACCAGCTCGCGCAGGTCGCCCGCACGCTCCTGCTCGATGGCCTGCAGCACCAGTTCGTTGATGCCGCCGACCACCGTCATCGCCATCTGGCTCGTGAGGTGCGCGGCCGGGCCGTCTCCCGCGCCGCTGCTGTTGATCGCGACCTGGATGAAGTTGGCGATCTCGTCATTGACGCGCCGCCGCGCCGCAAGGCCCGGCATGCCGAGGCCCAGGATCTCGACGAAGAGCGTGCGCAACAGGACCGGGTCCTGCGCCAGATAGTCGAAGTACGCGGTCATCGCCTGCTCGACCTGCGCCCGCCAGGGCTGCGCGGGGTCGAAAGCCTCGCTCACTGCATGCAGCGCGAGGCGGCTGGCGGTTTCGTACAGCGCGATCAGGCACTCGGTCTTGGTGCTGAAGTGCTCGTAGAACGTGCGGCGCGACACGGCCGCCTCGCGCACGATGTCGGCGATGGTCGTGTCGGCGTAGCCCTTGGCGGCCACGGCCTGCGCCATGCCTTGGAGAAGGCGCGCATAGTGCTCGTTTTCCGTGCCCTCGGCAGACTTGGAGGCCACGGTTTTTTCGATGGTGTCGCTCATGAATGGCACATTTTCCTACGTCTCGGTACTTGACAGTACCAGCATCGACCCGCACCATGGAGGCATGCGGTACGAATCTGTACCAATTTTCTTCCTATGATGTCCCGAGGATTGTTTTCATGACTGAACTCGTTGTCCGCCGCCTGCTGATCGACCTGCAATCGCCCTTTGCCCGCAACTGGTGCGGCGGCGATGCGTTCTCGACCGCCTTCTTCAATGCCCTGTCGATGAGTTTTCCGTTCGGCGAGCAATTCTTCATCGACGCCGTGCGCGACGCGGTGGCCACGCTGCCGCCCGAGGTACAGGAAAAGTACCGCGCCGACGTGCGCGGCTTCATCGGCCAGGAAGCCACGCACCGGCGCATCCACTCGCTCTTCAACAACCACCTGGAGAACCAGGGGCTGGTCGATGGCTGGACGGCGCGCGCCAACAAGCGCCTGGCGCTGATGGAAGAAGCCGATCCGCGCCACGCGCTGGCGGTCACCGCCGCCACCGAGCACTTCACTGCGATGTTCGCCGAGTGGCTGCTGGCCCGCCCCGAGGTCCTCGACGGCGCGGAGCCGCGGCTGCGGACCATGTGGCTGTGGCACAGCGCGGAAGAGCTGGAGCACAAGTCCGTCGCTTTCGACATCTACAAGGCGACGGGCGGTTCGGACGAATGGCGCAAGCGCTGGTTCCGCCGCGTGACCGTCATGTTCCTCGGTGACCTGATGCACCAGACCATCGACAACCTGCGCCACGAAAAACAGCTGTGGAAGTGGGCGACCTGGAAGAGCGCGGCGCACATCCTGCTGAGCAAGAACGGCCTGCTGCGCGGCAACTTGAGCGGCTGGCGCAGCTACCTGCGTGCCGACTTCCATCCGGCGCAGCAGGACAGCAGCCTGTCGACGCGTTGGCTGGCCGACAACCGCTCGCAGTACACCCCCGTGGGTGCCGCGCCCGAGGCGGCAGCCGCAGCGGCTTAGAACATGCTGGCGCGGTGCGTGCCGCGGCTGCTGCTCCCCTGTTGTTGCTCCGCGCGCGGCGACAGGTCGTGCAGGGTGTCGAAATCCGAAGGCGCATCGGGCACCCGCATCACCACTTCGAGTTCGTGCATCGACGCGACCCAGCGGCCGGCGGCCGAATCGGCCGGCTCGTCGTTGGCGAAGGTGCCGTCGCGGATGTAGAGGGTTTCGCCCTCGGGGCGCTCGGCGTGGAGTTCGACCAGCCGCGCGATCGAGAAGTTGTACGTCACGAGCTTCTCGCGCGTCTTGCGGTCCTTGCCGCCGCAATTGAAGGAGCCTTCCGCCGCGATGACGATGCAGGAGCCTTCGACGCCGCCGTCCAGGTCGATTTCGTTGCCGGAGCGCCAGATGGCATTGGGCAGGCGCACGCGCACCTTGTCGATCACCAGATCTCGCTGCTTGTTGAGCGTACCCAAGGGCGGTACCAGCGAACGCAACTGCCGCAGGCGCTCCGCGAAGTTGTCGTCCATGAGGAATTCGACATGGTGCGTGGCACTGCCGGACGAGCGCTTGACCACCTGCATGACGACATGGCGGGGTTTACTCACGGCAGAACCCCTTTGCATTCGTCAACGTCCACGCCCGATGCCGGGCAGCCACGGCCTTGCTGGAATTGATTTGTCATCGGCTACAGATTAGAACTTTTGTATGAATGCAATTACATGCATCAATTGTTTCTAACTGTATATCGATTAAGTCCGTTTTGGAAGGAGATCTGCGACATGTTCACGCGGGCATGTCGCCAAAACGTCGCCGCTTCGTGCTAGCCGAAAGTTAGCCCGAAGACGCTTCCGACTGCTCCAGCGCTTCGTCGAGCGCCTTGCAGGAAGGCGCGCAGACGGTTTGCGACTTGCCCAGCACCTGGCGCGTGCGCAGTTGAGAGCGCACGCGGTGCTTGCCGCACATGAAGCAGGACATGGTCGCCCCGCTGAAAGACGCCGAAGCGCGGAACGGGGAACCCGGTGTCTTGGACTTGTAGCGCAGGCCGTCCGCCACCACTGCCGTCTTCACTTCACCCTTCGCCATGCGTCTTGTCCTTGTTCGTTTTGGCACCGCCCATGGCGCGTGCAATGGCTTCCCTGGCGCTGACTTCAGCCGCCAGGGAAACGTCCAATGCCGAGCGGCAAAGCCCGGCGTGCTGATAGTTGAGGTTCTCATAAACCTCGGATGCGGCCGGATAGGCATCGAGCAGGCGGCCCAGATCGGCCCCCGGCGCAACATCCTCGAACTCGTGCACCAGGTGCTCGACCACCGAACGGTACTGCTCGGCGCCTACGGGCACGGTGCTGTGCTCGAGTCGTTCCAGCAGTTGCGCCAGCACCTGGGTCACTGCCAGATCGGTCTTGGGGGACGGATTGTGGGTCGTGTTCATGGTTCGCATCTGGGGGCAGCATACGCCTATGCAAGTGGCTGGTCGTACAGGGCCGTCTCCGGCTCCCCTGCTTTCTGGGCCGCCTGCATGCGCTGAAGCAGGCTGTGGAGCATTTCCGTAGAGAGGCCGTGGATCACCAGCCGGTGCCCCGCCCGCAGGGTCGACAGCGGCACCAGCGGATGTTTGTTGTTGACCAGGATCAGGTGCTCGGGCGCATTCAGGATCGTTGCCGTGTAGATGCCGATGGTTTCGTCCAGTTGCAATGAATTGGCCGCGCGCCAGAAATCGTTGTCGGTCAGCATCAGCTGGTAGAGCGGCGTGAACAGCTCGATGGCGCTCTGCAGGTCGAGGAAATTGAGCTTGCCGTGGGGCATGTCCTCCAGCCGCAGTCCCGGCTCCTTGATCATCGAGAAATCGACCTCCTCCGCCTTGCAGAGCGCCACGCCCTTCTCGCGCAGCGCCGTGTTCAGGCGGATCACGAAGTTGAAGAGGTTCAGGTCGTGCTTCAAGAACATCTCGTCCTTCAGCGCGTCGATGTCCGCCGGCTCCAGCGGGTTGGTGATCACCGGCGCCGGCGAATTGCGCCCGATGAACGCCAGCACCTGCGACCCCAGGTGAAAGTGCCGCAGGATCAGCCAATTCGCCTCCGGCGACACGAAGCGCTTGAGCCCCCACGCCAGAAAGCGGTGCAGCAGCATCGAGTGCGACCAGTTGCGCGGCACGAACACCTTCACGATCTGGATCAGGATGATCGTCAGCCGCGCGATCGGCCGCAAAAACGGCAGCAGGTACTGCCGCGAGCCCGAGCTCGAATCGGCGAGCCACGCCGACTTGACGTTGTCCGGCAGCGGTGTGCTCTGGTCCAGATAGAGCGCGAGCCATGGGCTCGGGTCGCGCTCGTCGTGGGCTTGGGTCAAAAATTCAGGCGTTCGGCTCATTCGGCATCCGCTCCGTGATGTGCTGGAACTGCATCAGGTACAGCGCGGCCGTGTGGCGCGCCGTGTCGATGATCTGGCGGGCCGCGCGGGCCTGCCCTTCGACGGCCATGACCATCTCGACCGCGGCGAGCCAGCGGTTCAGGTGGTTCTCGTCGTTGTGGCCGTGGTATTCGAGAAACCGGAAGGCATCGGGCGGCAGCTTCACGCTCGCCTTGATGAGCGGCAGCAGCGCCGGCACGATGCGCTGGCCCGTGCCTTCGATGATGTAGATCGCGCCCAAGAGGCCGATCGGGTCGCGCGTAGCGGCCAGGCCGTGCAGGTAGGCGTTGAGCGCCTCGCCGCCGGGGTTGCGGCGCAGGTCGTCGATCCGCGCGACCGTGCCGCCCGCCTTCTGGTAATCGCTGAAGAGGATATTGAAGTCGTTCTGCTCCTCGCCCGCATGCACGTCGATCAGCGAGGCCAGCATCTGGTACGGCTCGCTCAGCGAGGCGGCGCCTTCGCGCATCCACTTGCTGCCTTCGCGCACCTGCGGCACCCACTGCTCCATCCAGTTAAGGTAGTCAGGCAAGGCCAGGCGACGTTCGCGGATCTGGCGGATCAGCGGCGTGCGCCAGACCCGTGAGCGGTAGTCGTGCCAGATGGCGGCCAGCTCGGTGAGCAAGGCGCCCAGGCCTTCGGGGGCTGCTGCTGGGTCGTGCGGAGGCGCAATGACGAGGTCGTCGTCCGGCACGGCAATCGCTCGAGGCGCCACCTTCGCCACAGGCGCCGCATCGGTCGCCTCGGCTTCGAGCAGCATGTACGCCGCCATGAAGCGCCCCGACTCGGGCACGTAGCAGAAGATCTGCTCGCCGGGCTTCAACGTATTCGTATGAAGGAATTCGGCCAGCATGATGAGGATCGACGCCGCCCCCGTGTTGCCGCGCCACGCGAGGTTGCTCCACCAGCGCTCGCGCGGAATCGAGAGGTCGGCCTTGTTCATCAGGTCTTCGACGACCGGGATGAATTTCTCCGACGAGTAGTGGCACAGGAAGTGATCGACCCGCTTCGGATCGACCCAGCCGTCGCGCACCAGCCCCGCGTATTCGTGAATGCCGATATCGAACAAGTGCGGCAGCAGGCGGATGTCCTGCCGCAGCGAGAGCGCGCCCGCGGCTTCGGCCTCGGCCCAGGAGCCGAAGTCGAGGTGGCCGCGTGCGCGGTCCTCGGTCAGGCCGAGCTGCATGCACACGGGGTAGTCGCCAGAGAAGGCGCGCTGGTGCACCCACTTCAGTTTCAGACGCAGCCCGGGCGCACCGGCCAGCGCAGGCGAACCATCGGACAGCAGCAGCGCCCCCGCGCCATCGGACAGCATCCAGCGCAGGAAGTGCGAGTCGAAGTCGGTCTCGTAGCCACGCGCCGCAAAACGCGAGCGCTTGAAGAGCCGCGACGGCATCTCGCTCGCCACCGCCATCGCGCTGCGGTGCGCCCCCAGCTCGATGCCCTGCGCGGCCGTCTGGATTGCCGAGACCCCGGCCGCACAGATGCCATGCACCGAATGCGTCTCCATCGGCTGCGCCGCGAGCTCGCCCTGGATCATGTTGGCGAACCCCGGCATCAGCGTGTCGCCGCCCGAGGAGCCGCTGGCCAGCAGCGACACGCGCGACAACTCCGCGCCGCCGCGTTGCAGGCAGTCGCGGATCGCGCCCGCGGCCAGCTGCGCATTGGTGTGCTGCGTCACGCCCTCCGCATCGATGGCGTAGTGCCGCGTGAGGATGCCGTTCTCCGCGAGGATGCGCCGCTTGATGCGCTCGGACATGCGATTGAGCGGCGCGATGTACGCGTCCATGCGGTCGTTGGGAATGGGCTCGCCCGGCATGAAATAGCCGGCGCTCTCGAGGTACACGCGTTGGAATGAAACAGGCATGGTTCAGTGAGTGGAGGAATCGGGAGGCATCAGCGAGCGGCTGCGAAAACGCGGCCACACGGTCCCCAGCACGAAGACCCGCACCATGTAGGGAACCAGCCCGCCCTCGTTGAGCACGGGATCGACCTGCGCGCGGTAGCGCGTGTGGTGCAGGTGCGTGAGCTCGGACCAATGGGCATGCGGGTTCTCGTGATGTGCGGTGTGCAGGCCGATGTTGAACAACAACGGGTTCACCAGCCCTTCGAAATTGCGTGCGTAGTTCAGCCTGCCCCTGGCGGTATCGCGCAACGCCTCTTCGCGAGAGGGCTTGCGGCCATCGGCGTGCGCGTGCTGCAGGTAGTTGGTCGCCAGCAGCCAGTGCAGGCCGTGCAGCTGCGGCACGATCACGAAGAGCAAGGCCTTCCGCCAATCGACTGCCAGCAGCACGGCCCAGCTCCCCAGCCACAGCACGTATTGCGCGATGCAGTAGCGCCAGGCACCCCGCCGATGCGCCCGCAGCCGCGCGAGCCAGCCGACAAACACCGGCATCAGCACCCACACTGCCTGGAACGGATGCAGCAGGTAGCCCCACAGGTGGTTGGTGTCGCCGCCGAAGCGGTAGGTGCGCGCCACATCCTTCGGGCCGTGCCGGTGGCGATGGTGGTTGGCCACGTGCGCGGGCCAGAAGACAAAGGTCGGATGGCCTTGCAGCAGCGTGATCCAGAAGTCGGTCAGCCGGTTCATGCGCCGCCCGCGCCACATGCGCAGGTGCACATGGTTGTGGTGGATCACGCCGACGCCGAGCGTGAGGAACAGCATCAGCCCATAGAGCAGCACGTTGAAGCCGTTCCCCCATTGCCACACCGCCAATGCAGGCAGCGCGATCAGGTACGCGAGGCTTTGCCAATCGCGCCAATGACGAAGGCGCGGCAGGCCGCGCGACGCCTCAGGCCGGGGTGCCATGCCGCCGCGCCTCTTTGTCCCGGAAGGCCTGGAAATGCGGCTCGGCCGCGTCCGCCGCGATGCGGGTCCTGAACAGCCGGTCCATGAAGGTGAACTGGAAGCCGTAGTTGCCGTTGTGGCAGGCATGGTGCAGATGATGCCGCCGGCTCGCGGCGAACCAATGGCTGTACGACACCCCGGTGAAGAAGTCGTAGTTCGAGTGCCCGACGCAGTTGAAGAACAGGCTGAACACCGGCACTGCCGCCAGCGACCAGAAGCTGAAGTCGTGCACCACCATCGGCAACAGGATCACGTTGCCGAGCATCAACGCCTCTATGGGGTGGAAGCTGTAGGTGGCCCACGGCGTAGTCACGAACGATCGGTGATGCGGCCCGTGAAAGCGGCGCAGCAGGCGCGTGTGCAGCAGGCGGTGGTTGATCCAGAAATGCACGTCGTTCCACACCGCGAGCACGAGGATCTCGACGGCGATCTGCCGCCAGCCCGCATCCGGATCGAGCCGCGCCCAGCCCAGCTGCAGCAAGCCCCAAGGAAACACCATGCCCAGCCCGAAGATCAGCACCGAGATGCCCGACTGCGAGAGCTCGCGCCGCAACTGCCCCGGCTGCAACGGCCGCGGATCGAGCACCCGCCCGATACCCAGCGCCGGCAGCACCCGCTTCGTCAGCAGCCAGGTGATGGCGCCAAAGCCCAGGTAAATGCCGCCGAAGAAAAGGACGCCCCACAGCATGACCTGCAGGGCGGGCAGTGAAGTGAAGGTCTGCGCCATCCCCCGAGGCTACAACAGCATCTCGGGGACGATGGGCGCAATGAGCATGTTGTAGAAGCGCTGGAAGAAGCCTGACTCGGGCTCGGAGGTCAGGATCACCTCCTTCTCGCCATCGTTGGTGAGCCACTGCAGCGTGCCGGTGTCCTTGGCCAGCCGCAGCCGGTAGGAGTTCTGCAGCTTGCTGATGTTGATGATGCGCAGCATCTCGCGCGCGAGCTGCGGGCTGTCGACCACCAGGCCCATCTCGGTGTTCTGGCTGGCCGAGCGCGGGTCGAGGTTCATCGAGCCGATGAAGATGCGCGTCTTGTCGATGGCGGCGGTCTTGGCGTGCAACCGGCCGAGCGACTTGCCGAACATGCCGAAGCGCTCGCCCTTGCTGGTGCGTTGCGGGCTCAGTTCGTACAGGTCGGCGCCGCTTTGCAGCAACCGCTCGCGGTAGCGTGCATAGCCGGTGTGCACCAGCGGTTCGTCGTTGGCCGCCAGCGAATTGGTCAGCAGCGTGAGCTTGACCTTGCGCTTGGCCAGGTCGTCGAACGCCGCCATGCCGCGCTCGCCCGGCACCAGGTAGGGCGAGGTCAGGTCGACCTCGGTCTTGGCGTCCAACAGGAGGCCCCAGACCTTCATGGTCACGCTGGTGGAGATGGCCTCCTCGGCCGTCATGGTCGCGGGCTTGGTCGGCGGGTCGGCGATGGCGCGCGCCTCGCCCCACAGGAGGCCCATGCGGCCGCCGTCGAGTTCCTCGGCGATCGGGCCGTAGCCCAGGATGTCGGACGGCGGCAGCACGATCTTCGGCGGCGGCGCGGCCATGCCGATCCAGTCGTCGAACTCGGCGCTGCCCGGCATGCGGCCGCCCTCGCCCTTCACGATGTCTGCGATGGGCCAGACCTGCACGCTGTTCCAGTAGGCGTCGAAGATGGATTCGAGCTGCGGTACCACCTTGCCCACCACCAGCGCATCCATGTCGATGAAGTTCTGCGCCTCGCTCAGCACGAAATACTCGTCGGCGATGTTGCGCCCGCCCACCACCGCCATCACGCCATCGGCAATGAAGAGCTTGTTGTGCATGCGGTGGTTGAGCCGCACGATCTCGAACGGCGAAGCCGCGAAGCGCGAGAGAAAACCGTTGCGGCCGCAGCAGAAGGGGTTGTAGAGCCGCACCTGCACGTTGGGCGTTTCCGACAGCGCCAACAGCAGTTGCTGGCTCTTGGCCGTGTAGAGGTCGTCCACCAGCACCCGCACCTTCACGCCGCGCGCCGCGGCTTCGCGCAGTGTACGCAGCAGCAGGCGGCCGACCGCGTCGTTCTCGAGCTGGTAGTACTGCACCACCAGCGACTGCTGGGCGCGCTGCGCGAGCTGGATGCGCGCGTCCAGCGAGTACACGCCGAGCGGCATCAGCCGGAAGCCGGAATGCTCGCCGGGCGGCGTGGAGGCGGCCGCGATCTTTGCCAGCCTGGTCGATGGGTCGGCCGAGGTGGCGTGCTCGGCGGGCCGCTCTTTCGCCGGCGGCAGCGAACCGCAGGCAGCGAGCACTGCCAGCAGGAAGCCCGCAAGCGCCATGCGCAGAAGTGGATGCCAGCCGTTCATGATGATGATTGCCCTCGTTCGTTTTTCGATCGCTGCCATGAGTACGCCGGCCGGGGTGCGTCAGTTTCATCCGCCCCTGTGAAAGGTGCGCGGTCCTAGAATTCGCGTCACACCTGCACGGAGTTACATCATGGCCCGCTCGATCCTCTCACGCATCGCCCTGATGACGGCTCTTGCCGCCCTCGCTCACCCCGCCTGGGCGGCCCTGGACATCGGCGACCCCGTGCCCAAGTTCACCGCCAACGCCGCGCTGGGCGGCAAGACCTTCCGCTATTCGCTGGCCGACGCGCTCGCCAAGGGGCCGGTGGTGTTGTACTTCTTTCCGGCGGCCGACTCCAACGATTGCTCGATCGAAGCGCACGCCTTCGCCGAGGCGGTCGACCAATTCGCCGCGCTGGGCGCCACCGTGATCGGCGTCTCGGCCGACGACATCGACACCCTGTCGAAGTTCTCGGTCAAGTCCTGCCAGAGCCGGTTTCCGGTGGCATCGGACGAAGCCAAGACCGTGATCAACGGCTTCGACGCGCTGATGCAGACCCGGCCGGACTTCGCCAACCGGCTGTCGTACGTGATCTCGCAGGACGGCAAGGTCGCCTACTACTACCAGAACCTGAATCCGGACAAGCATGTGGAGCGCATGCTGAATGCGGTGCGGGCACTGCCGAAAGCCACTGGAGCGAAGTGAACAAAGGCAAAGGGGCGGACCCCGTTTATCTGACCCGGACCCCCTCGTTCCAGCCCTTCTCCAGTGGGTTCAGCACCAGCTGGATCAGCCGGCGTCTGTCGGTCTGGATGTCCGCCTGCAGGCTCATGCCCGATTGCAGCGGTTGCTGATGCCCCTTGACCCAAATGCTGGCGTCGGGCCCGGCAAGGGCGATCTGCACGCGGTAGGCCAGGCCGTTCGTCCGCTGGTCCGAATTGCTGCTGTCGAAGTTGCGGTTGCTCGAAGCGGCTTGGCCCGTGCCCGTCTGCTTGTCGAGCGCCTGCGGGTTCTGGAACTCCGCGTCCGCGCTGATCCATTTCACCGTGCCGGCCACGGCGCCGTATTGCGTGAAGGGAAAGCTGTCGAGCTTGACCTCGACGGGCTGGCCGATCTTGACGTAGCCGATGTCGTTGTTGCTCAGCAGGACCTCGGCTATCAACGGTGTGTTCTCGGGAACGATCGTCAGGAGCGGTTGATTGGCAGCCACCGCGCTCCCCAGCGTCGTGACCCCGAGGCTCTGGACCACGCCTGAAACCGGCGCGCGCAAGGTCTTCAGCCCGTTGAGCTGCTGGGCCTTCTCGAACTCGGCCTGGAGGCTTGCGCCCTCGCGGCTGGCCTGCTCGACCTCGGCAAGAATCTGCACCTTGCGCTCCTGCTCCACGGCTGCCTGCCGAAAGCGCGCCTCCTGGAGCCCCGCGGCGAGCTGTGCCAGTGTCTGGCTCTGCGCCGCCAGGTCATGCTCCAGGCCGACCACTTCCTGCTCTTGCTTGAGGCGCTCGCCTTCGCTGAAGAAGCCTTCCTTGACCAGCGCCAGACTCTGTTGATAGCGCTTGGTCGCCAGTCCGAGGTTCAGCCGCAGCTTCGTGTGCGTCGACTCGGCGGCCTTGAGGGCCTTGGTCTTTTCATCGACCGATGCCTTGGCTTCCGCGAGCTTGGCCTCGAATGCCGCTTCGCGGGCCTGGATCGTCGCCATCTGGTCGGGGGTCAGCGCCGGCGTGGCTCGCGCCCCGCTGGCGTTGACGCCCGAGGCGGACATGGGCAGGTGCTGCCCCCTCATCTCCACCATCAGCCGCGCCATCTGCTGCTGATTCTGCTGCAGCCGCTGCTGGCTGCTGGACAGGTCGGCTTGGGACAGCGTCGGATCGAGTTCGATCAGGAGGTCGCCTTCCTTGACGCGCTGGCCTTCGCGCACGTGAATGGCGCGCACGAGGGCCGGCTCGATCGTCTGCAGGACCTTCACCCGACCGTCGGGAATCAGACGGCCGGGCGCCGTCGCCACGATCTCGATCTCACCAATGCACGCCCAGGCGATGGCGCCCAGCAACAGCACCGCCAGCGCCCACATCAGGCCGCTGGCAAACGGCGCCGGAGGCGTTTCCTCGATGGCGAGCGCCGGGCTGTGAAATGCCCTCTCCTTCGGTGACAGCACGGTATTCATGCCTCTGTCTCCGCGGGGTTGCCGCGCCGCTCGACACGATGTGCTGCAGAGTTCCTGTGGGGGCCAGCCCCCGGTTCGTGCTGCTGCATGGCCCAGAGCCTTGCGAACTCGCCTTGCTGTGCAATGAGCTGCTGCAATCCGCCCTGCTCCACCACCTTGCCACTGTCGAGCACAACGATGCGGCTGCAATGCCGCAGCGTGGAAAGACGATGGGCAATCATGATGACCGTGCGGCCGCGGCAGATCTGCGCCATGTTGGCCTGGATGGCCTGTTCGCTCTCGACGTCCAGCGCGCTGGTGGCTTCGTCCAGGATCAGGATGCGCGGGTCGCCCGTCAGTGCGCGGGCAATGGCGATGCGCTGGCGCTGCCCGCCGGACAAAAGAGCACCGCGTTCACCAACCGGCGTCTGGTAGCCCTGGGGCAAAGCCGTGATGAACTCGTGTGCGCCCGCCTGCTGCGCCGCAAAAATGATGCGGTCGAAAGACATTCCCGGGTGGGCGACAGCAATGTTTTCCGCAATCGTCCCGCTGAACAGGAAGCTGTCCTGCAGCACGACGCCGATCTGCCGGCGCAGTTGCTGGGGATCGGCATGCGCGATGTCGTGGCCGTCGACCAGCACACGTCCCGCCTCCATGCCGTACAGCCGCTGGATGAGCTTCGTGAGCGTCGACTTGCCGCAGCCGGAGCGCCCTACGATGCCCACCACTTCACCGGGTTCCAGCAGAAGACTCACGTCGTTCAGCACGAGCGGTGCTTCCGACTGGTAGCGGAAACGGATCGATTGCAGTTCGATGCGGCCCTTCAGCGGTGGCATGGCCTGGGCGCTCATGCTGGTGGGCTCCGGCTGTGCATTCATGAGGTCGCCCATCCGATCGACCGACAGCTTGACCTGCTGGAAGTTCTGCCAGAGTCCCACCAGGCGGGACACGGGCTGCAGCACCTGCCCGGCCAGCATCTGGAACGCGATGAGCCCGCCGACAGTGAGGTCGTTGTTCATCACCAGCGTGGTGCCAACCCAGAGCACCGCCAGCGTCAGCATCCGCTGCACCGCCTGCGAGATGCTCTGCGCCGCATTGCCCAGCTTGCTGACATCGAACCCGGCCGCCACTTGCCGAGCGGCGAGCAGATCCCACTTGCGCTGCCACATGGGCGCCAGCGCCAGGCTCTTGAGCGTGTGAATGCCCTGGATGCTCTCGACCATGAAGCTGCCGGCCTCCGCACTGCGGTCGAACTTCGTCTGCAGCGCCCTCGCGAAGATGGGCTGGGCTACGAGCGTGACCAGGGCAAGGATTGGCAAGCCGATGAGAGTGACGATGGTCAGCTTGATGCTGTAGAGCAGCATCACCGCGATGAAGATGCCGATGAAGAGCCCGTCGACCAATGTCGTCAGCGCGCCGCCCGTGAAGAAGCTGCGGATGTTCTCGAGCTCGCGCGTGCGGGCCAGGGTGTCGCCGGCCTGGCGCTGCTCGAAATAGCGGATGGGCAGGCTGAGCACGTGGCGGAAGAGATCGCTCGACAAACCGGCATCGAGGCGTGCGGACGTGTGGGCGAGCATGTATCCGCGCAACGTGTTGGTCACAGCCTCGAAGACGATCAGGCCCGCCATGCCAATGCCCAGAACATGCAAGGTCGACAGGCTCTTGTGCATCAGAACCTTGTCGATGATGACCTGGCTGAACAGGGGCGTCGTCAACGCGACCAGTTGGAGCAGGAACGCGCCGAGCAATACCTGACCCAGCGGCTTGCGGTAGCGCCACAGCACAGGAACGAACCATCCGAGACCGAAGCGCCGGGAGGGCGAACTGCTGGTCGCGCCGAGTTGCAGGGGCTGGCGAAAACGGATGACGGGGAGAACACCCTTTTCTCCATGGCTGTGCACGAGGTCTGCCATCGAAACCCATGTGAACTTCGAAGTCTTGGGTATCCAGAGGAGCAACTCTTCCGAAGGCTGTTTCGGTTCGACAAAACCCGATTCGCTCGCGGCGCCGTGGCGTGGTCCCGCAGGAGAACCTCGCGTCTCACGTCGGGCAACCACTGTGACCACGTTGCCATCGGCACCAACGATCACACAGGGAATGGGGAGTGACCGTGCGCCCCCACGTTGCTGGAGGAGCGGCCATTTGCGTGACGGGAGTTCCCGTACCTGCTGAGGCTTCGACACGAGCCCCTGATGCTGCGCCGCATGCTGCAGCTCCTGCACGCCGATAGGAGTTTCAGGGCGCCAGCCCATCGCCTGACCGAGCGCCTGGACACTCATCTCCAGGGAGAAGAATGCAACGATGGGCTGCAAGGCCGAGAGGCCTTGAAGCGCAGGAAAAGAGGCCCCTCCTGGCTGAGGCGGCGTGCCGAGACCGCCAGGACTATTCAAGGCCTGCTGCGACTGGCTTGCGCCTCCCTCTTCCATGGCCTTTTGATCCAAAGCAGTCCAAGCTCTTTTCTCAATCAAGGCGCCGCGTCGCTCTGCAGCCCCGGCAGTGCACCAGCGACGCGTTATCTACGTCACGCAGTCAATTGAATATTGGCCTGCGAAAGCTGCGCGAGCGTGGCATGGTGGAATGTGATGCTCTGGTTGCCATCGGTGAACACCACGTTCTGCCCGTTCTGCGTCATGTGGCTCAGGACATCGGCCGTGCCACCGTAGCCGAAGCCCGAAAACCTCAACTGGTCAACGCCCTCGAGCCCGTAGACCTGGTTGTTGCTGGCTTCGGTGCCTGCGCTGAAAACGAACAGGTCTGCGCCACGGCCGCCGATCAATGTGTTGTTTCCTGCACCGCCGCTCAACACATCCGACCAACTGCCGAAGGTGTTTGCCATGTAGGTGGCCTGCCCGGCCGCAGTGCTCGCGCGGAATTCGGCGGAGTCGGAGAAACCGACCACCACGCTGGCGCGACTCGCTCCATTGTTCAGCGCATTGACCCATGCGGCCAAGCCACCTTGGTCGGGATCGCGGCCCAGCACATTGCGATAGAGCAGCGACACGAACTGGCTGTTGTTCAGCGTGCCATAGGTGTTGCGGAATTCCGCGGAACCCACGAAGCCCTGTGCGACCGATTGGATCGTCTGGGTGGCCGTGTCCATGGCGTTGGTCCAGCTGACCATGCCGCCACCATCAGGCTCACGGCCCAGGGTGGCCTTATAGAGACGATAAATGGCGCCTTGATGCTCCCCGCTGAACTTCGACGTCATGAAGGCATCGACGTCAGTCGACGTGGTGCTTTTGAATTCGCTGGACTCCGAGAAGCCGACGACCACATCCGCGCGAGAGGTGCCGGAGTTCAATGCCTGCACCCAAGCTGCCAGACCGCCGCTGTCGGGCGTGCGGCCCAGCACGTTCCGATACAGCAAGGTCACGAACTGGGAGTTGTTCAGGGCACCGTAGACCGACTGAAACTCCGCGGAACCCACGAAGCCTGATGCGACCGAATTCAGCGCCGTACCGCCCTTGAGCGCACCGGCCCAGGCTTCGACGCCGCCGACGTCCGGCTCCCGGCCAAGGGTTGCCTGGTACAGGCGATATACCGCGCCATAGGGCGTGTTCGCGGCGCCGAAGATGCCGTCGCCACCGTCGATGACGTCGTTGCCCGCGCCGCCGACCAGCCCATCGTTACCCCAACCGCCGGTGATCTTGTCGTCTCCGGCGCCGCCATTCAGGTAGACAGAACTCGTCGCACCGAGAGCCGTCAGCGCGTCGTTGAAATCCGAACCGACAGCGGCATAGATCTGCGACAGCGTGTCGCGATTGCCCCATCCGTCCGTCGCCGTGCCAGCACGCAAATCCACCGTGACACCGGCAGGACCGTCGTTGTAGTGAACGATGACCAAACCGGGCTGATTGCTGTCGTTGCCGACAATGGTGTCATTGCCCTGGCCACCCCAGATGTCGTCGTCCCCTGAATCGCTGTAGATGAAATCGTTGCCTGCGCCGCCGTCGATCAGATCGTTTCCGGCACCGCCGTGAATGGTGTCCGAAGCAGGGGTTCCGACCAAAGTATCGTTTCCAGGGGTGCCGTTGATGATCGCCACAGTACGTTCCTTCGTTTTTAAGTAAGACTTCTCCACACCTGCATCGTCCTCACTGCCGATACAGCCCATTCCAAGTCACGGTTTTCGGCCTGACTCTCCCGATATCGTATCCGCTTGTATCCCTTGTTTCCTGCGTGAAGACGCTCATGGTCATGTGCTTTTTCCACGGACGATCTGCTTTTCACAAAGCTCACCAGATCGTTAAATCTTAAGTACTAAGTAGATTTGCTAGGCGGTGTTTCCTGGTCGCCGCTCGGGATACGAAACGACCGGCCCGCGGCTTTTTCGCATTCGCGCAAAATCCCGCCTCATGCAGCTCAACTACATCGCCAACGCCGACGTCCCTTCCTCCTCCGGCCGCACCCTCCCCGTCATCGATCCGTCCGATGGCCAGCCCTTCGACGAAATCCAACGCAGCAACGCCGCCGACATCGACTCCGCCGTGCGCGCCGCGCGCGACTGCTTCGAGGGCGTGTGGCACAAGGTCAGCGCCGCCGACCGCAGCCGCCTGCTCTACAAGCTCTCGCTGAAGATCGCCGAGCATGTCGACGAGCTCGCGCTGATCGAGCAGCGCGACTGCGGCAAGCCCGTCAAGCAGGCGCGCGCCGATGCGGTGGCGCTGGTGCGCTACTTCGAGTTCTACGCCGGTGCCTGCGACAAGCTGCACGGCGAGACCATCCCCTACCAGGACGGCTACAGCGTCTTCACCTGGCGCGAGCCGCACGGCGTCACCGGGCACATCATTCCGTGGAACTACCCGATGCAGATCTTCGGGCGCAGCGTGGGCGGAGCGCTGGCGGCGGGCAACGTGTGCGTGGTGAAGCCGGCCGAAGATGCGTGCCTCTCGCTGATCCGCGTGGCGCAACTGGCGGCCGAAGTCGGCTTTCCGGCGGGCGCGCTCAACATCGTGACGGGCTACGGCCATGAAGTGGGCGACGCGCTCGCGCGGCACGAAGGCATCGACCACATCAGCTTCACCGGCAGCCCGAAGATCGGCACGCTGATCCAGCAGGTGGCGGCCGAGCGGCATTGCCCGGTCACGCTCGAGCTGGGCGGCAAGAGTCCGCAGATCATCTTCGCGGACGCCGATCTGGATGCGGCCATTCCGGTGGTCATCAACGCCATCGTGCAGAACGCCGGCCAGACCTGCTCGGCCGGCTCGCGCGTGCTGATCCAGCGCGCCATCTACGAGCCGTTGCTCGAGCGCCTGGGCCACGCCTTCGAAGCCCTGCGCGTCGGCCCGGCGGCCATGGACCTCGACGTGGGTCCGCTGATCCGCCAGACGCAGCAGCAGCGCGTGTGGGACTTCCTGAGCGACGCCCAGCATGCCGGCATCCCGATGGTGGCGCAGGGCATCGTCGTCGAGGAAGCGCCCGAAACCGGCTTCTACCAGGCGCCCACGCTGCTGCGCGACGTGCCGGTCGGCCACCGCCTTGCGCAGGAAGAAGTATTCGGCCCGGTGCTCGCCGCGATGCAGTTCGCGGACGAAGACGAAGCGGTGGCGCTCGCCAACGCCACGCAGTTCGGCCTGGTTGCCGGCGTGTGGACGGCCGACGGCTCGCGCCAGTTCCGCATGGCCCGGCGCGTGCGCAGCGGGCAGGTGTTCATCAACAACTATGGCGCGGGCGGCGGGGTCGAACTGCCTTTCGGGGGCGTGAAGTCGTCGGGCTACGGCCGTGAAAAGGGCTTCGAGGCGCTGTATGGCTTCACGACGCTCAAGACCGTCGCCGTCAAGCACGGCTAGCAACAGGCTCTCCGCCAGGCTACGCGCACTTCGTGTCGCTTCGCCAACCCCCTCGCCGGGGCGCGACACCAGCGGCCCGGCAAAGCCGGTTCCGCGGTGTCCCACGAAGGAGACGGGAAAGTCTTACCCCAACGCTGTGTCCAACAACATCATCAGCACGAAGCCGAGCATCAGCCCGCTGGTCGCAAAGGCTTCGTGCCCCTTGCGGTGCGACTCGGGAATGATCTCGTGGCTGATGACGAACAGCATCGCGCCCGCAGCGAAACCCAGTCCCCAGGGCAGCAGCAGCGCCGAATGGCCGACCACCGCCGCGCCCAGCACCGCACCCAGCGGCTCGACCAGCCCCGACGCCATGCCGATCACCACGGCGAACCAGCGCTTGTAGCCGGCCGCCAGCAACGCCACCGCGACCACCAGCCCTTCCGGCACGTCCTGAATCGCGATGCCGGTGGCCAGTGCGTCGGCGCGCAGCCCGTTGTTGCCCGCATAGCCCACGCCGATGGCCAGGCCCTCCGGCACGTTGTGCAGCGCGATCGCGAACACGAAGAGCCACGTGCGCCGCAACTGCTTGGCCGACTGCCCTTCCCGCCCTTTGATGAAGTGCTCGTGCGGCAACACGCGGTCCATCACCATGAGCACGATGCCGCCCAGCAGGATGGCCGCGCCGATCACGCCGCCCGCCGCCCAACTGCCGCCGCCGAAGACGCCTATGTTCTTCGCCGCATCGAGGCCGGGAATGATCAGCGAGAAGGCGCAGGCCGCCAGCATCACACCGGCACCGAAACCGAAGAGCGTGTCCTGCAGCCGCTCGGGCAGCTTCTGCGAGAACACCACCGGGAGCGTGCCCAGCGCCGTTGCCAGCGCGGCCATCGAGCCGCCAAGCAAGGCGTTCCACACCACCGGGTCGGCCCGCACGAACTGCCAGAACTGCGACACCAGCGCCAGTGCGCCGGCCGCGACGATGGCCAGCCCGATCCATTCGCGCACTGAGGGCGTGGGCCGTGATCGCGCCGTGGCGGCCGTGCCCTGCGGGTATTGCGGCTCGTCGTTCATGGCAATGTCCTCAGGCGCCGACAAGGGCGGCGGCGTGGCGCCGGGCCACTTCGGCCCAGTTCACGACGTTGTAGAACGCCGCGATGTATTCAGGGCGGCGATTCTGGTACTTGAGGTAGTAGGCGTGCTCCCACACGTCGAGCCCGAGGATCGGCGTGTTGCCCGAGCCGATGCCGCGCATCAGCGGACTGTCCTGGTTGCCGCTGCTTTCCACCGCGAGCCTGCCGCCCTTGGCGACCCCGAGCCAGGCCCAGCCGCTGCCGAAGCGCGTGAGCGCGGCCTTGGTGAAGGCGTCCTTGAAAGCGTCGAAACCGCCCAGGTCGGCGTCGATGGCCTTGGCGAGATCGCCCGTGGGCGCGCCGCCACCGCCCTGGCCGGCGGGCGCCATCACGGTCCAGAACAGGCTGTGGTTGGCATGGCCGCCGCCGTTGTTGCGCACCGGCGCGCGCAGCGCCTCGGGCAGTTGGTCGATGTCGACGATCAGTTGCTCGACCGGCGTGTCCTCGTGCGGCGTGCCCTTGACGGCCGCATTGAGGTTGTTCACATAGGTCTGGTGGTGCTTGCCATGGTGGATTTCCATCGTCTGCGCATCGATGTGCGGTTCGAGCGCATCGAAGGCATAGGGCAAGGCTGGCAGGGTGTACGGCACGGTCGGAAGCTCCTTGGTTGAAAGAGCCCTTTGCGTTATCGGCGTGCTGCGTACTCAGGCGACCAGATGATAGTAATTCTCATTGTCCACGTCAAGACATCACCCGTGGAGATGGTGCAAACAAGCCAAATCGACCCCACGACGAAACGAGCCCGATACACTGCCTCGCGTCCCTCTGAAAGGCTTCGCACCGATGAAATTGCACCGCATCCTGCCCCTCGTGCCGACCTTCCTGCTGGTGTTCGGCGCGGGCATCGCCAGCGCACAGATCGCCACCCCGCCAGCCGGTGACTACATCTACGAGGGCGGCGCCGGCTCACTGCGCGTCAAGCCCAGCGGGCACTTCGACATCACCACGGTCGGCTCCAATGCCCACGTCTGCTCGCTCGACGGCACCATCGTCCGCGGCAAGTCCAAGATCGACGACACCGGCTGCGTGGTGAATTTCACCCTCAAGGGCGGCGCGGTCGAGGTCAGCTCCAACGGCTCGGACGACTGCCGCCAGAGCTGTGGCGCGCGGGCCTCGTTCGAAGGCACCTACCTCAAGCCCAGCCGGGCCTGCACCGACAAGGCCGTGGCGGCAACGCGCAAGACCTTCAAGCGCCAGTACGACGCGAAGGACTTCGCCGCCGCCCAGACCACCCTCGCCCCCGTGCTCGGCGAATGCAGCAGGACGCTCGATTGGATCACCACGGGCCGCATCCGCAATGACCTGGCGATCACGCAGTTCAGGCTCGGCGACCGCGCGGGCTGCCTCAAGACGCTGGAGCCGCTGGCCGAAGACGCCGCCCGAACCGACCAGGGCGTGAAGGACAACTACCCACCCGCCGATGCCGAGGACATCCTGCCGGTGGTCCGCGCGGCCCGCACAAACCTCAAGCTCTGCCGGGGGTAGCCCCAGATCCCCGATTCGGATTCCCAGGCGGCGCCAAGACCGTCGTGCCAGTTTTCCATCAACGACAGGACGGAGACAACACCATGAAGTTCTTCAGGCGCACTCTGCGCACGGCCGTGCTCGGCCTGAGCCTGGCCGCACCTTTGCTGGCCGCGGCGCAATCGCTGCCGACCGCCACGCCGGAGCGGGTCGGGCTTTCGACCGAGCGCCTGCAGATGCTCACCGACGTGCTCAAGGCCGACGTGGCCGCCGGCAAGATCCCGGGCGCGGTGCTGCTGGTGGCCCGCCAGGGCAAGCTGGCCTGGTTCGAGCCTGTCGGCAAGCTCGACCCCACGGCCGGCACGCCGATGCAGCGCGACGGCATCTTCCGCATCTACTCGATGAGCAAGCCCATCACCTCTGTGGCCGCGATGATGCTGGTGGAAGACGGCCGCCTGAAGCTGGACGACCCGATTTCGACGTACCTGCCCGAGTACGCCAGCATGACCGTCGGCGTCGAGAAGCCCGGCGCCGACGGCAAGCCGGTGCTCGAGACCGTGCCCGCGCGCCGCCCGATCACCGTGCAGGACCTGATGCGCCACACCTCGGGCCTGACTTACGGCTTCTTCGGGCCGGGCCTGGTGAAGCAGGCCTACAACGCGGCGGGCCTGGGCACCAACGACCCGACCAACGCCGAGTTCTCGCAGCGCCTGGCCAAGCTGCCGTTGGCCTACCAGCCGGGCACGACCTGGGACTACAGCCAGTCGACCGACATCCTCGGACGGGTGATCGAGGTGGTGTCGGGCCAGTCGCTCTACCAGTTCGAGAAGGCGCGCCTCTTCGATCCGCTGGGCATGAAGGACACCACCTACTACGTGCCCGAGCCGGACCGCCAGCCGCGCATTGCCGAGCCGCTGCCGACAGACCGCAGCTTCGGCGTGGGCGCCGACCTGAACGACCCGCGCATCGTGCGCAAGCTCGAATCGGGCGGCGGCGGGCTGGTGTCCACGGCCGGCGACTACGCGCGCTTCCTGCAGATGCTGCTGAACGGCGGCTCGCTCGACGGCAAGCGCTACCTCGGCCCGCGCACCATCGCGCTGATGACCGCCGACCACTCCAACGCGGGCGCCGGCATCGTGCCTGGCCCGCTCTACCTGCCGGGCCCGGGCTACGGCTTCGGCCTCGGCTTCGCGGTGCGCCGCAATGACGGCGAGGCGCCCTACCCCTCGGCCGGCGGCGAATACAACTGGGGCGGCGCGGGCGGCACCTACATGTGGGTGGACCCCAAGAACGAGATGTTCGTCGTGCTGATGCTGCAGTCGCCGAAATACCGGACACATTACAGATCCTTGACCCGGGACATGATTTATGCGGCGGTGATCAAGTAGCCTGCTGTTCACAGGCTCTTGAGGCCTGGCGCAAAATCGGACCCATCCCCTCGAAGCCATGAAGAACAGCAGCAGCACCGTCATTCCGATCTCGCAGATCGGCCGCACGCCACCCGCCGTGGCCGTGCCGGACATCGCCGTGCCCGCCACGGGCCTGCTGCTCGACCGCCTGGGCCGCCCGCTGACCGACCTGCGCATCAGCGTGACCGACCGCTGCAACTTCCGCTGCAGCTACTGCATGCCCAAGGACGTGTTCGACAAGGACTACAAGTACCTGCCGCACAGCGCGCTCCTGAGCTTCGAGGAAATGACGCGCCTGGCGCGCCTGTTCGCGGCGCACGGCGTGCGCAAGATCCGGCTCACCGGCGGCGAGCCGCTGCTGCGCAAGAACATCGAGGGGCTGATCGAGCAGCTCGCCGAGATCCGCACGCCCGACGGCGCGCCGCTCGAACTCACGCTCACCACCAACGGCTCCCTGCTCGCGCGCAAGGCCGCAGCGCTCAGGGCCGCCGGCCTGCAGCGCGTGACGGTGAGCCTGGACAGCCTGGACGACGCGGTCTTCCGCCACATGAACGATGTCGACTTCCCGGTGGCCGACGTGCTGGCCGGCATCGACGCGGCCCGGGCCGCCGGCCTCGGCCCGATCAAGGTCAACATGGTGGTCAAGCGCGGCACCAACGAGCAGGAAATCCTGCCGATGGCGCGCTACTTCCGCGAGCACCATGGCGGCAATGTGGTGCTGCGCTTCATCGAATACATGGACGTGGGCGCCACCAACGGCTGGCGCATGGATGAGGTGCTGCCCTCGGCCGACGTCATCGCGCGCATCGCCGAAGAGTTTCCGCTGATGCCGCTCGAAGCCACCACGCCGGGCGAAACCGCCCAGCGCTGGGCCTATGCCGACGGCGGCGGCGAGGTCGGCGTGATCAGCAGCGTGACCCAGGCCTTCTGCCACGACTGCAGCCGCGCGCGCCTGTCGACCGAGGGCAAGCTGTACCTCTGCCTCTTCGCCAGCGCCGGCCACGACCTGCGGCCGTTGCTGCGCGGCACGGCCAGCGACGACGACATCTCCTCTGCCATCGGCCACATCTGGCAGGGCCGGGCCGACCGCTACTCCGAGTTGCGCGCACTGCGCGGCCCCGACGACACCGCGCACGGCGATGCAACCGACAAGGCCCCGCGCCGCGTCGAGATGAGCTACATCGGCGGATGACGCAGGCTGCCGCCATGCCTGCGCACCCCGCCATTGCGCCCTCCGACATCACCGGCTTGCTGCTGGCCGGCGGACGCGGCTCCCGCATGGGCGGCGTCGACAAGGGCCTGCAGAACTTCAACGGCGTGCCGCTCGCCCTGCATGCGGTGCTGCGCCTGGGCGCGCAGGTCGGCCAGATGCTGATCAATGCCAACCGGAACCTTGCGGCCTACGAGGCCTTCGGCGTTCCGGTGCTGACCGACAGTCTTGCGGACTACCCGGGGCCGCTCGCGGGTTTCCTCACGGGGCTTGAGAACTGCGAGACGCCCTTCCTGCTCACCGTGCCTTGCGACACGCCGCGCTTTCCGCCCGACCTGGCGGCGCGCCTGGCCGAAGCCCTGGAAGCCGGCAACGCCGAGATCGCGATGGTCGCCGCGCCCGATACCGAAGAGGGCTCGGAACCCGTGCTGCGCCCGCAACCCGTGTTCTGCCTGCTGCGCACCGACCTGCACGAAAGCCTGCTGCGCTTCACCGAAGGCGGTGGCCGCAAGGTTCAGGCGTGGACTGCGCAACACCGCACCGTGCTCGTCCCCTTCGACCGCCCCGGCGATGCGCCCGACGCCTTCTTCAACGCCAACACGCTCGCCGAACTGCAAGCACTCGAGAACCGATGAGCAGCCTCGCCGACATTGCCGCCGCCCTCCCGGGCCATGACACCGACGCGTTGAGCGTCGATGCCGTCCAGACTTTCCTGGCCCGGTTGGTTGCGCCGCTCGTCGTCACACAGCGCGAGAGCGTTTCGCTGCGCGACGCGCTCGGCCGCGTGCTGGCCGAAGACCTCGTCTCGCCCGTGAGCGTGCCGCCGCACGACAACTCGGCGATGGACGGCTACGCGTTCGATGGCGCGATCCTCCCGACCGACGCACCTGCCGACCACTCCATCCAGCTGCGCGTGGTGGGCACCGCGCTCGCCGGCACGGCCTGGCGCGGCGCGCTGGCCCCGGGCGACGCGGTGCGCATCATGACCGGCGCGATGATGCCAGCCGGCCTGGACACCGTGATCCCGCAGGAGTTCTGCCAGGTCGAGGGCGACGTTGTGCGCTTTCCCGACCGCGTGCTGCGCCGCGGCGACAACCGCCGCTTCGCGGGCGAAGACCTGATGAAGGGCCAACCGGCTCTGCGGCGGGGCGAGCGGCTCTCGCCAGCCGCCCTTGGCATGGTTGCGAGCCTCGGCCTGCCCGGCGTGCCGGCGCTGCGAAAACTGCGCGTCGCCTACTTCTCGACCGGCGACGAGATTCTCTGCATCGGCGAGCCGCCCCGCGAAGGCGCGGTGTACGACAGCAACCGCTACACCGTGTTCGGCCTGCTCGCGCGCCTGGGCTGCGAGGTGATCGACCTGGGCCTCGTGCACGACGACCCCGCCACGCTGGCCGCGACGCTGCAACGCGCCGCGAGCGAAGCCGACGCGATCGTCACCAGCGGCGGCGTGAGCGTCGGCGCGGCCGACCACACGCGCGACGTGATGCAGCAGGTCGGCGAAATGGCGTTCTGGCATGTCGCGATGCGGCCCGGCCGGCCGCTGGCCGTGGGGCTGATTCCGCGCGACGGCGGGGAGCACGCCAGTCCGTCCGTGCTGTTCGGCCTGCCCGGCAATCCGGTGGCCGTGATGGTCACTTTTCTCGCCTTCGTGCGGCCCGCGCTGCTGCGGATGATGGGCTGCCACGATGCGGCCTCGGCGCCCCCGCCGCTGCTGCGCGCGCGCAGCGCCGGGCCGATCCGCAAGAAGCCCGGGCGCACCGAGTACCAGCGGGGGGTTGTGAAGGCTGTGGCGGGCTCATTGCCCGAAGTCTGTGTCGCCACCAACCAGGGTTCGGGCGTGCTGAGTTCGATGGTCGAGGCCAACGGACTGGTGGTGCTACATCATGACCAGGGCCATATCGCTGCGGGCGAAGAGGTCGACGTGATGATGTTCGACGGCGCGATCTAGCCTCCCCAGCCGCGCCGCGCTCAAGGCGCGAGATATTGCTTGGAGATGCCCGCGCCCACCGTGTATTTCGGATCCACGAAATTCCCGAGCCGCACCTTGCCGCACTGGCTCAGCATCATGTAGGCGTCCCAGCGGTCATAGCCGTACTCCGCCTCCATCCAGAGGATGAGTTCCTTGTACGCGATGCGGGTCGCGTCCTCCAGCGGACGGGCGCTGCCAATCGCCATGATCATGTCCTCGGTCTCCAGCCGCGGCCATTCGAGCTTCCAGCCCTTGATGAGGTCCACGCGGATGGTCGTGAGGCTCGGATACTCCACCGCCGTGCCGCACACCTCGCCGTCGCCCTGGCAGGCGTGCGCATCGCCGATGAAGAGGCGCCCGCCCGCGGTGCGCACCGGCAGGTAGGTGATGCTGCCGGGCCCCATGTCGGGCAGGTCCATGTTGCCGCCGTGCTGGTCGGGTGTGAGGCTGTTGATCGAGTCGATCTCGGGCGAGCAGCTCAGCGTGCCGATGTGCGGCCTGTAGGGCAAGGTGACGCGCTTGCTCCAGTAGACGCCCTCTTCGTCCACGTCGATCTTGCGCACCGTCTCGGGCAGCGGCTGGTTCAGCAGTGCGGTGAAGGCCGTGCCGCTCAACGCGCCGAAGTCCGGGATCATGCAGCAGGTGCCGCACGGATTGGGCCCGCGCGGCGCCATCGATTCGATGTGCACCGCGACCGTGTCGCCGGGCTCGGCGCCCTCGATCATGATCGGCCCGTTCTGCGGGTTCACGAAGGGCATGGTGAGCACCTTCGAAGGCAGGTCCTGCTCGGTCTTCACCTTTCCGTCGAAGGCGTCGCGCGTCTCCACCACGATGCGGTCGCCGGGCTTCACCGTCAGCACGGGCTCGGTGTAGGGGCCGATGGTGAAGTGGAATTTGCCCTGCTTCGCCTCGGTGAGTTCGTGCGTGTCCAGGCTGCGCCCGCGGCCGAGGCCTCGGGTGTGCATGATCGATTGGTCGAGCCAGTTCATCGGGTCTTCTCCTTGGTGGGTTTTGTTCAGAGCATCAGGTGGGCGCGCACTGCCTGCGCGTTCATCTGGCCGGGCTCGATGCGCCCGACGATGCGGCCCTTCTCCATGACGTAGGCGCGCTCGCCCACGTCCAGGATCGTGTCGAGGTTCTGCTCCACGAAAAGAATGGTGGTGCCCAGGTCGCGCCGTATCGCGCGCAGCACGTCGCAGATGAGCTGCACGATCGAGGGCTGGATGCCCTCGGAGGGCTCGTCCAGCAGCATCAGCGCGGGGTTGCCCACCAGCGCGCGGCCGATGGCCAGCTGCTGCTGCTCGCCGCCCGACATGGTGCCGGCCTGCTGGTTGCGGCGCTCCGCCAGCCGCGGGAAATACTGGTAGACCAGGTCGGGCTGCTTCTTGCCGCGCGGACCGCCGACCAGTTCGCCCACCATCAGGTTCTCGGCCACCGTCATGCGCGCGAACACCTCGCGCCCTTGCGGCACGTAGCCGATGCCCAGGCGCGCGCGAGCATCGCTCGACAGCGCCGCGATGTCCTGCCCCTGCAGCCGCACGCTGCCGCCGCGCGTGCGCAGGAGGCCCATCAGGCAGCGCATGGTGGTCGTCTTGCCGACGCCGTTGCGGCCGATGAGGCTCACGATCTCGCCCTTGCGCACCTTCATGTCCACGCCCTGCAGGATGGGCGTGGCGCCGTAGCTCGCCTGCACGCCCTGCAACTCGAGGATGGTCTCAGTGGTCATGTGTCTTGCCCAAATAGATCTCGGCCACGCGCGGGTCCGCGATGATTTCGCCGATCGAGCCTTCGGCAAATACCTTGCCGAAATGCAGCACCGTCACGCGCTGCGCGATCTGGCGGATGAAGGCCATGTCGTGCTCGACCACCAGCACCGTCATCCCTTCGGCGTTGAGCTTCTGGATCAGCTCGCCGGTCTTGAAGGTTTCCTCGGGCGAGAGGCCCGCGGTGGGCTCGTCCATCAGCAGCAGCACCGGCTTGAGCGCGAGCGCCATGCCGATCTCCAGCCACTGCTGCTGGCCGTGGGCGAGCTCACCGGCGGGCTTTGCAGCGTCCTGCGCGAGGTCCAGCAATTCGAGCAGCCGGTCTTCCTCGCGCTTGAGGTCCGCCAGGCGCGTGTGGTGCTGCAGCGCGATGTGGAGGTTCTGCCGCACCGGCAGTTCCTTGAACACGCTGGGCGCCTGCATCTTGATGCTCATGCCCTGCTGCACGCGCCGGAACGGACGCTCGCGTGTCACGTCGCGCCCCTGGAACGCGATGCTGCCTTCCGAGGCCTCGTGCGTGCCGACGATGAGCTTGAACAGCGTGCTCTTGCCCGCGCCGTTGGGCCCGATGAGGCAATGGATCTCGCCCTGGCGCACCGACAGGTCGACCTCCGACACCGCCGCATGGCCGCCGAAGCGCTTGGACAGCGACCGGGTTTCCAGCAAGGCGTTCATGCGCTCGCCTCCTGCCCCGTAGACACCTCGGGTGCGCCACGTCGCACGAACAGCCGCCGCACCGCCTGCACCACGCCGATCACGAAGCCCTGCGGCGCCACCATCACCGTGCACAGCAACATCGCGCCCATCAGCAGCAGCGCCGCCTGCTGGCTGTAGACCGTGATCGTCTGGAAGGCCCAGAGCACGAGGAACGAACCCACCAGCGTGGCGGTGATGTCGCCTCGCCCCGAGAACGCGACCCAGACGATGGGCATCGCCGCGGCCGGCAGCCCCACGCTGGCCGGCGTAATGAACTGGCCCCACGAGGTGTAGAGCACGCCGCTCAGGCCCGCGAGCGTGGAGCCGATCACGAAGGTGGCGAGCTGGTATTTGCGCACGTCGTAGCCCAGCAGCTCGGCGCGCTGCGGGTCTTCGCGCACCGCGACGATCACGTTGCCGAAACGCGAGTTCAGCATCATGCGAAGGCCCAGGTACACGATGAGGATCAGGCCCACCACCAGGTAGTACAGCGCGATGCCGTCGAACACGAGCGGATCGTCGCCGAACCACGGGATGTTCAGCGGCGCCATGTCCTTCATGCCGTTGAAGCCGTTCAGCCGCGCGCTGCCGATGTGCCATTCGGGCCCGGCCGTCTGCCCGAGGAAGAAGGCCAGCACCAGCGTGGCCGAGAGCGTGACGATGCCGAAGAACACGCCGCCTACGCGCCCCCAGATCATGAAGTAGCCCAGCACCGCAGCGGCCGCCGCCGCCAGGCACAGCGCGATCACCAGTGCGAGGAACGTGGTGCCCGCATCGCCGCCGAGGTTGACCGCCGCCACACCGTAGCCGTAGCCCGCGATGCCGAAGAAGAAGGTCTGCCCGAACGACAGCATGCCGCCGTAGCCCCACACCAGGCACAGGCCCATGGCCATGAAGACCCAGGTGAGGAGGTAGGCCATGTTGCCCACGTCGTAGCCGTCGGCGAAGGCCGGGTACAGCAGCACGGCCGCGAGCACCGCGATGAAGGGAAGCCAGAAGACGCGCGTGGCACCCAGCGTCTGCGGCCCGTTGATGAGTTGGAACATTCGTGTGACTCCGTGCAGGTTCAGCGCGTCTTGCGGGCCAGCCATCCGGACACCCCTTCGGGCAGGATGCGGATCACCACGATCACGGCCAGCAGCATGCCGATCTGCCCCACGATCTGCCCGCCCCAGCCGTTCAGGCCGGTGCGGATGACCGCGAGCAAGATGCCGGCCGGCGCGGTGCCCAGCAGCACGTTGGCGCCGCCCACCACCACCGTGACGAAGGCCTCGACCAGGAAGGCCGCGCCCATCGTGGGTATCAGCGTCATGGTGGGCGCATAGAGCGCGCCGCACAGGCCCGCCAGCGCCGCGCCGATGCCGAAGCTCAGCGCATACACGCGCCCCACGCGCACGCCGGTGGCCTGCGCGATCGATGCGTTCTGCATCGTGGCGCGCGCATGCACCCCGAAGCGCGTGCGCATGAAGATGAAGTAGATGCCGCCCAGCACCGCCACGGCGGCTGCGAACAGCACCATGCGGTAGACCGAGAAGGTGTAGTCGCCCACCACGAAGCTGCCCTCGGGCGTGCCCACGCCGGTGAGCGTGGAGCCGAAGACCAGCAGCATGCCCTGCGTCACGATAAGGCTCAAGCCCCAGGTGGCGAGCAGCGAATCGAGCGGCCGCTTGTAGAGCTTGCGCACCAGGCTCCACTCCACGGCCACGCCGATCAGCCCCGCGGCGAGCGTGCCGCACAGCTGCGCGAGCGGCAGCGGAAAGCCCGCGTGCACGAGCCCCACGGTGACGTAGGCGCCGCACATGATGAATTCGCCATGCGCCATGTTGATCACGCCCATCATCCCGAACACGATGGCCAGGCCGGCCGCCGAGAGGATGAGGAACGCGAACACGTCGGCGAACTGGTAGAAGAACGAGAAGATTTCGGCGAACACCGCTGCTCCCTGCTGAACCGGTCGATCGGAGGCGTCAGAGCTTCTTGGGCAGGTCCGACGGCGTGTACTGCTTGCGGTCGTTCTTCTTGGTCAGGTCGCAGCCGATCTGGCCAAGCCAGTACGGCTGGATCGTTCCGTAGTCCTTGAGCACCTTCACGTTGTGCTTCTCGTCCACCGCGATCAGGCGCATCTCGTGCGAGGCGTGCTGGCTCTTGGGGTCGATGCAGACCTTGCCCTCGGCCGCCTCGATGCAGGCCTCGCCCGAGGCGATCACCTTGCGAATGTCCGCCAGCTTGGTCGACTTGGCCTTCTCGACCATCGTCTTGTACATGTAGAGCGCGTTATAGGCGTTGTAGCCCATGTCGTTGATGTAGGGCTCGTTCGGGAACTTGGCGTGCCAGCGCTTCTTGAACTCGTTGGCTGCGGGCGTGTCGATCTCCTCGAACCAGTTGGCCGTGGCGTGCATGCGGTTGAGCGCGGGCGGCGCGAAGCGCTTGTGCTCGAAGCCCAGCATGACTTTCACCGACGAGCCCATCGGCAGGTTCAGCTTGGCGGCCGCTGCCTGCTCGAAGAACGAGTCCTGCGCGGCGCCCACGTTGAGCATCAGGAGCCAGTCGGGCTTGGCCTTCTGGATGTTCTGGATGGTCTGCGCGAACTGCGAGACGCCCAGCGGAATGAATTCCTCGCCGACCACCGTGCCACCCACGTCCTTGAGGATCGTGCGGTTCCACTCGGCGGAGATCTGGCCGAAGTTGTAGTCGGCTGCGACCACGTACACCTTCTTGCCGAACTTCTCGACCATGTACGGAATGAGCGTGGAGAACTGCTGCTCGGGCACCGCGCCCATGCTGATCATGTTCGCATCGCACACGCCGCCTTCGTACTGGTTGGTATAGAAGTACGGCGTCTGCGTGCGGTCGACGATCGGGCGAACCGCTTCACGCGAGGCCGAGGTGATGCCGCCGATCAGCACGTCCACCTTGTCCTTGCTCAAGAGGCGCCGCGTGAACTCCTGGTAGCGCGCGTTGTCGCCCTGCGGGTCGAGGTGAATCAGCTCGATCTGCCGGCCCATGATGCCGCCGGCCTTGTTGATCTCTTCCACCGCGAGTTGCGAGCCGTTCAGCTTGGGCTTGCCCAGCACGGCGAGGTCGCCCGAGACGTCTTCCATCAGGCCGACCTTCAACGGCTCGGCCGCCAGGGCCGCGGTCGCGGCGGTGGCCAGCACCATCGTGCAGCCCAGGGAGAAAAGCGCGTGACGTAGTTTCATGGTGATGTGCTTTCAGGAGAAAGAAAAAGAAAGGAAAGGAAAGCGGGAAGCCGCGGCGGTTCAGAGCGCCGGGTGCCGGCGGTGCCAGTCGGTGACCTGCTGGAAGGCCGCGCCGGCGCGCACCAGCAGCGCCTCGTCGAAATGCCGCGCGACGAACTGGAACGCCACGGGCATGCCGCCTGCGGTAAAGCCGCCGGGCAGCGTGATGGTCGGGCTGCCGGTCATGTCGAAGGGGCAGGTGTAGCGCAGCATCGCGGCCATGAGGTCGGCATCGACGCCCATCTGCGCCATGCGCTCCATGGTCGGCGAGGCGATGCCCGTGGCGGGGATCAGGAGCAGGTCGATGTCCTCGAACATCGCCCTCACCTTGCCGCTGAAGTCGTGGCGGCGCAGCACGATCTTCTGGTAGTCCACGCCTCGCTGCGCGAGGCCCAGGTCGATGAGGCCTGCGACCGCCGGGCCGTACATGTCCTTGCGCGACGGATAGGTCTTCTCGTGCACCACGGCGGCCTCGATGCCGCACAGCGGGAACCAGTCCTCGATGGCCTGCGCGGGATCGGGAAAGTGCACCTCGCGCAGGTCGCCGCCGAGCGTGCGCACCGCGGCGATGGCGGCGTCCAGCACCTCGCGCGTCGGTGCGTCTACACCCTCGGTGGTCCAGCGCGTGTCGATGCCGATGCGAAGGCCGGCGATGCCCTTGCCGATATCGGCGAGGTAGTCGGGCACCGGCGCGAGGCTCGCCGTCGGATCGTTCACGTCGGCGCCGGCAATCGCGCCGAGCATCGCGCCCGCATCGGCCGCGCTGCGCGTCATCGGGCCGATGTGGTCCAGCGTCGCGGCCAGCTCGAAGGCACCGTAGCGGCTCACGCGGCCCCAGGTGGGCTTGAGGCCCGTGAGGCCGTTGGCGGCCGAGGGAAAGCGGATGGAGCCGCCGGTGTCTGTGCCCAGCGAGCCATAGCACAGGCCTGCCGCAGTCGCGACGCCCGAACCGCTGGACGACACGCCCGGCCAGTGCGCCGCATTCCATGGGTTGACCGGGGGCGAGACCGAGGGATGGTGGTCGGCATAGGCGCTCTCGGTGAGCTGCAGCTTGCCGAGGATGACGGCGCCCGCCTCGCGCAGCTTGCGCACCACGGTGCCGTCGGTGGTGGGCACGAAGTCCTTGTAGAGCGTCATGCCGGCGGCGGTCGGCACACCTTCGGTCCAGCACAGGTCCTTGATGGCGATCGGCACGCCGTGCAGCGGGCCGCGGATCTCGCCCTTGGCGATTTCCGTTTCGGCGCGCGCCGCCTCGGCGAGCGCGGAATCCCCGAGCACCCGCACATAGCTCTTGAGCTTTCCGTCGAGCGCGTCGATGCGTTCGAGTTGCGCCTTCGTCACCTCCACGGACGACAGATCCTTCGACTGGATGCGGCGGCCCACTTCCAGAAGTTCGAGGTAGTGCAGATCGTTGCTCGGCATGGCTGGGAGACTCCGTTTCGTTGTGGATCAGGGCGAGGAACAGGCTTGTCTGAAGCTGCGCGTCGAAGGTATTGAAGGTATCGAAGGGCCGCCGCGAACGCTTGGCTCGCAGCGCCATTGCGATGTGCTGGACCGGCCAGCGATGTTTTTTTCAGCCGAGCACGGGCGCGCGCTTGTGGAAGGCCGTGGCCTGCTGGAAGGCCTGGCCCGCGCGCAGCAACGCGGCCTCGGCGAAGGGCCGGCCGATGATCTGCATGCCAATGGGCAGGCCGTCGGGATCGAAACCGCAGGGCACGTTCAGCGAAGGCAGCCCCGTGAGGCTCGCGACGCCGGTGAACTGCATGATTGCGGAGAGCATGTCTTCGTCCTGCCCGGGCTCGATCTCCACGCGCGTCTCGCCGATGCGGGTGGCGACGAAGGGCAGCGACGGGCAGACGAACACATCCACCCGCTTGAAGGCCTCCAGGAATTCGGCGCGCAGCAGCGCGCGGTAGCGCTGGGCCTGCAGGTACTGGGTGGCCAGCAGCAGTTCGCCTGCTTCCAGCAGGGTGCGCACGTCGTCGCCGTAGTCTTCGGGGCGTTCGCGCAGGTTGCGCTGGTGGTAGGTGCTCGGCTCGGCCGATTCGATGGTGAGCTGCGCGGAAATATTGCCGTGGATGTTGCGGATATCGACCTCGACCAGCTCGGCGCCCAGGTCGACGAAGGTGGCCAGCGCCTCCTTGACCGCATCGTGCACCGGCGCCTGCAGGTGCTCGAAGAAGTAGCCGGGCACGATGCCGATGCGCAGGCCGCGGCAGCCGCCGCCCAGGTCCTTCAGGTAGTCGTCGCAGGCGCGTTGCGCGCTGCCCGCGTCCTTCGGATCGAAGCCCGCGATGGCGCCGAACATCAGCGCGCAGTCTTCGACGCTGCGCGTCATCGGGCCCACCGTGTCCATGCTCCATGCGAGCGGGACCACGCCGTGGTTGCTGACCCGCCCGTAGGTCGGGCGCAGGCCCACGATGCCGTTGATGGCCGAAGGCAGGCGGATCGAACCACCGGTGTCGGTGCCGATCGCCCCGAAACAGAAGCGCGCCGCCACCGCCACCGCCGAGCCGCCGCTGGAGCCGGCCGGAAAGCGCGCCGGGTCCCAGGGGTTGCGCACCGCGCCGTAGTGCGGATTGGCCGAGGTGCCGCCCCAGGCGAACTCGTGCATGTTGGTCTTCCCGATGAAGATCGCGCCGGCCTGGCGCAGCCGCGTGGTCACGGTGGCGTCGGCCTCGGGCAACCAGTCGGCCAGGATCTTGCTGCCCGCCGTGGTGCGGCTGCCGCGCACCGCGACGTTGTCTTTCAGCGCGAGCGGAATGCCCTGCAGCGGGCCGAGTTCATGGCCCGCACCCGAGAGCAGTTCGGCGGCACGCGCCACCTGCATCGCCTGCTCTTCGAACACGGTGATGAAGGACCGGAGCACGCCGTCGTGCGCGCGGATGCGTGCGAGCGATGCCTCCACCAGCTCCACGGGCGAGACCTTGCGCTCGCGCACCAGGCGCGCGGCTTCGGCGAGGCCGAGATCGGGCAGCTCGCTCATGCGGCGTCCTCGGGCAGTTCATGCGCATGCGCGAAGGCGGTGACCGGCATCAGCTCGCGGTAGGCCGCATCGCTCATCTTGCGGCTCAGTTCGTTGGCTGCGGGAATCCAGGCGGACAGCACCGCTTCGACCGCGGCGCGGCGTTCGGGGCGGAGGTCCAGGGCCGCGCAGCGGGCGAGCGCGCCGACATCGACCGCATCTGCGGGCGGGGAAGCATTCATCGTCGTCTCCATTCGTGAAGGAAGCTTGTGGACTTCACGATAGGGAGCAACGCCCCGCGCGGCTTGGCTGCAAAGGCCAGCGCGATGGGCTGGAACCGCCAACCTCCCGCGCGCGGCGGAATGCGGGCTGTGGTGACGCTCCTAGTGCCCGCGCAGCAGCGTCTGCGGCGTCACGCCGTAGGCCTTCTTGAAGACCCGGCAGAAGTGCGAGAGATCGCTGAAGCCGTACTGGAAGGCCGCCTGCGTGACCTGCCGCACGCGGCCTTCGCGCAGCGCGCTGTGGCTCGCCTCCAGCCGCTGCTTCCAGAGCCACTGGATCGGCGTGGTGCCATGCTCGGCGAACACACGCGCGAGCGTGCGGGCGGACACGTGCTGCGCGGAGGCGATCTGCTCGACGTCGAGTTCGCAATCGTCCAGGTGCGCGGCGATGTAGTCGCGCGTCTTCTGGAACAGCGCGTTGTGCGAGGACTGCACGGCGTCGGTGCATCCGACCTGGAACTGCAGCACCGCCGAGAGCATGTCCAGCAGCGAGCTCGCAAGACTGGCCTGCATGCCCTCCTGCCCCGACAGCTCCAGCACCGCGGCTTCGCGGATCATGCTGCCCAGCAGCCTGGCGATGGGATGGCCGTTGGCCAGGTGCATGGCCGTCAGGTTCTGGGCCTCGGGAAACCTGCACAGCAGTTGCAACCGCGGAATACGCACGAGCAGGTTCGACTCCGGCAGGAGATCGAAGGTGAAGGGGCGCGCGGCATCGTAGAGAACGATGTCGCCGTTGCGCTGCACCACCTCACGGCCCGACTGCGACAGCACGCCGTGCCCGGACACCATGAGGCTCAGCATGAAGTCTTCGTTCGGACCGCTGCGCAGGTGCTGCGCATCGCGCTCCCAGTAGTGGCGCGGCGAGGACATCTCCGCGAGCGTGAGGTTGCCGAGCGAACGAACGGAAAAATGCGCGTTGAAATGCTCGCGGTCCGGCACGCGGCTCGCGGCGGGTATGAAGTGCTTGCGCACCACATCGCTCCAGTAGTCGAAGCGCTGGCTGCGTTCGACCGTGTCCGTTGAGTAGTCGAGGTTCATGCTGCGAACGAATGGACGGCGCCACCGGCGGGTGGAATCCCAAAACCCAAGCAACAATCGTGCCCTGCGTGGACCGGCTTCGCTGCACTGCGGGCACTCTAGCAAGCGCCCGCCCCGAGCGGCGTCGGGGCTGACCCTACGTCAGATTCGCCCGAGCGCCTTGTCCACGCCCTTGTTGGCCAGCATGTCTGCCCGCTCGTTGCCCGGGTCGCCCGAGTGGCCCTTGACCCAGCGCCACTCGATCGTATGGCCACCCTCGGCCACCAGTTTGTCCAGCCGCTGCCAGAGTTCGACGTTCTTCACCGGCTGCTTGCTGGCGGTCATCCAGCCCTTGGCCTTCCAGCCGCGGATCCATTCGGTGATGCCCATGCGCACGTACTGGCTGTCGAGGTAGAGCAGCACCTTGCAGGGGCGCTTGAGCGCGGCCAGGCCTTCGATGACGGCGGTCAGCTCCATGCGGTTGTTGGTGGTGTTGAGTTCGCCGCCGAACAGTTCCTTTTCGGTGGCGCCCGACTTGAGCCACGCGCCCCAGCCCCCGGGTCCGGGGTTGCCCTTGCATGCACCATCGGTGTAGATCACGACTTCGTTCAAGCTCTCTTTTCCTTCTTGTTTCGATTCAATCCGTTTGATCCGGCTGACTCCGGTGTACCTTGCCGGCGATGGACACCGGCGCGGTGGCCCGTGCCGCAGCACGGCGCCAATCTGCACTCAGGAGGCGCATGCCGCGCACCCGCTTGACCGCCACCAGGAAATACGCCGCACCGAAGATCGGCCACCAGCGCTCGCCGGCCTTGTCCATCCATCGGCAGCGCTCGAGCCAGGCTTCGCTGCGCACCGCGGGCCGGTAGACGCCGAAGCGCCCCGACTCCACCTCGAAGCTCAGGAGCCGCAGCCAGTCGCGCATGCGCCAGTAGCCGATGAACTCGCCGCCTTCTGGCAGGTAAAGATCGCCGATGCCGAGCTTGCGGTACAGGTGCGCGCGCCGCTGGCGCATGCCCCAGAGGCTGGCCGGGTTGAGGCCGCAGATCACCACGCGGCCCTCGGGCACCAGCACCCGCTCGACCTCGCGCAGCGTGGCGTGCGGATCGGGACTGAGTTCCAGCGCATGCGGCATCACCACCAGGTCGAGGCTGTTGGCCGCGAATGGCAGTGCGGTGAAGTCGGTCAGCAGCGTGGCCTTGGCGGGCCGCATCGGGTCGCTCAGCGCCAGCCAGCGGTGCGGCATGCGGTTGGTGCGCAGGCCCTCGACTTCGGCCGCGCCCAGCTGCAGCGCGTGATAGCCGAACACGTCGGCCACCGCCTGGTCGAACTGGGCCTGCTCCCACGCGAGGAGGTAGCGTCCCGGGGGGGTCGCGAACCAATCCTGCAAACCTATAATTTGACCGCTCATGACCCTCGTTCCGCTGCCCGCCTTCGCTGACAACTACATCTGGATGCTGCACGACGGGTCCAGCGCCATCGTCGTGGATCCGGGCGACGCCCAACCGGTGTTCGATGCGCTGGCGCACCACAAGCTGCAGCTGGCCGCGATTCTAGTCACGCACCATCATCCCGATCACACGGGCGGCGTGGCCGCGCTGCATGCCGCCACGGGCGCGCCGGTGCACGGCCCCGCGCGCGAACGCATTCCGGAGCCTTTCACACCGCACGTGCAAGGCGACATCGCCGAAGCGCTCGGCCTCAGCTTCGAGGTCATCGACGTGCCGGGCCACACGGCCGGCCACATCGCCTACTTTCTTCCGGCTGCCGAAGGCCGTGCGCCGCTGCTCTTTTGCGGCGACACGCTGTTCTCGGGCGGTTGCGGGCGCCTCTTCGAAGGCACGCCCGCGCAGATGCTGGCCTCGCTCGATGCGCTCGCCGCGCTGCCCGGCGACACCCGCGTCTGCTGCGCGCACGAATACACACTTGCTAACCTGCGTTTCGCTCGCGCGGTGGAACCGGGCAACGCCGATCTGACTCACTACAACGCGCGCTGCGAAAGCCTGCGCGCGCAAGGGCAGCCCACACTGCCCGCGCAACTGGCAACCGAACGCCTGATCAACCCCTTTCTTCGCAGCCGCGAAGCCACTGTCCTTCGAGCGGTGCGTGCGCACGCCGAGCTTTCCGCCGACGCGGCCGAAGCCGATGTGTTCGCTGCACTGCGCCAATGGAAAAACGACTTCCGATGAAATTTCTCGCTGCCACCTGCCTTGCAGGTTCACTGGTGCTCGCAGGCTGCGCGGCACCGACCGACAACTCCTCAACCTCCTCCACCTCCCCCAAAGCCGGCACCACCACCGGCGGCACCGGCTCCAAGGTCGCCGGCAGCGCGGCCCCCGTCTACCCGCGCGACGCTCTCTCTCCCCTGTCCAGCAGCGAGGCCCACTCGCAGAGCGTGGTCACGCTGGCTCCGCCGACCGACATGTGGGACCGAATCCGCCGCGGCTTCAAGATGCCCAACCTCGAGAGCGACCTCGTGCGCGACCGCGAACAGTGGTATGCCAGCCGGCCCGACTACATCCAGCGCATGACCGAGCGCTCAAACAAGTACATGTTCCACATCGTCGAGGAACTCGAGCGGCGCAACATGCCGACCGAACTCGCGCTGCTGCCGTACATCGAGAGCGCGTTCAACCCGCAGGCCGTCTCCAGCGCGCGCGCCGCGGGCATGTGGCAGTTCATGCCCGCCACCGGCACCGACTTCGACCTGAAGCAGAACATCTTCCGCGACGACCGCCGCGACGTGCTGGCCTCCACCCGCGCCGCGCTCGACTACCTGCAGAAGCTCTACGGCATGTTCGGCGACTGGCAACTCGCGCTGGCCGCCTACAACTGGGGTGAAGGCAGCGTGGGCCGTGCCATCGCGAAGAACCAGCGCGCCGGCCTGCCCACCACCTACAGCGACCTCAACATGCCCGCCGAAACGCGGCTGTATGTGCCCAAGCTGCAGGCGGTGAAGAACATCGTGGCCAATCCGCAGGCCTTCAACGCCGAGCTGCCGCTGATCGCCAACCACCCGTACTTCCAGACCGTCACGCTCACGCGCGACCTCGACGTGGAACTGGCCGCCAAGCTGGCCGACGTACGCATCGAGGACTTCCGCGCGCTTAACCCCGCCGCGCACAAGCCGGTGCTGATCGCCGCGGGCACGCCGCAGATCCTGCTGCCCTGGGACAACGCGGCCGTGTTCCAGCGCAACTTCGACGCCTACTCGCAAGGCCAGTACGCCAGCTGGACCGCCTGGGTCGTGCCCAACACCATGACGGTGGCCGACGCTGCCCAGCGCTCGGGCATGAGCGAGAGCGACCTGCGCACGATGAACAACGTGCCGCCGCGCATGCTCATCAAGGCCGGCTCGACGCTCATCGTGCCGCGCGGCGCCCGCGTCAAGGAAGACGTCGCGGCAGTCGTGGCCGACGGTGGCCACCTGAGCTTCCAGCCCGAGATCGTCAATCGCCGCACCACGGTCAAGGCCGGGCGCAACGACAGCGTGGCGAGCATCGCGCGCCGCTACAAGCTCGCCCCCTCCAACGTGGCCGAGTGGAACGACGTGAAGCCCAACCACGCCTTCAAGCGCGGCTACAGCGTGGTCGTGTACCTGCCGGTTCGCGCGGCGCCCGCGGCCCGTGTCGGTGCCGGCGTGGCGGTGGCGCGCGGCCATGCCGCGGCATCCTCCTCGAAGCGCGGCGGCGCGCCTGCCCAGGCCAGCACGGCTCGCGGCAAGAACGTCGTCAAGGTGCCTGCGGGCGGCAAGCAGCAGGTCGTGCGCGAGAAGCGCGGCGGCACGCCTTCGAAGAAGAAGCGCTGACCCCCGTCGGCGGGGCTGCGCCGAACTGACAACAACAAGGGAGGGCCACGCCATGGCTGTTGAAGGAAGCGCGGGCGATCTCGTCAAGGTCGTCACGCTGTTGGGAGCTGCGGTCGTCGCCGTTCCGCTGTTCAAGCGACTGGGCCTCGGCTCAGTCCTGGGTTACCTGGCCGCGGGACTGGCCATCGGCCCGTTCGGCTTCGGCCTGTTCACCGATCCACAAACGATCCTGCACACCGCCGAACTGGGCGTGGTGATGTTCCTGTTCGTGATCGGGCTGGAGATGCGGCCCTCGCATCTCTGGAGCATGCGCCGCGACATCTTCGGCCTCGGCAGCCTGCAGGTGGTGGTGTGCGGCTTTCTGCTCACCGGCGTGGGCATGGCCTTCGGCTTTCCGCTGGCCGTCTCGTTCGTGTGCGCGATGGGCTTCGTGCTCACTTCCACAGCCATCGTGATGCAGCTGCTCGGCGAGCGCGGCGACATTGCCGCGCCGCGCGGGCAGAAGATCGTCGCGGTCCTGCTCTTCGAAGACCTGCTGATCGTGCCGCTCCTGGCCATCGTGGCCTTCATCGCACCGGTGGACGCGGCGCAGCAGGCCGTCGCGCCCTCGCGCTGGATCGGCGTCGGCATCGCCATGGGCGCGCTTGCGGCGCTCGTGGCGGCGGGCGTGTGGCTGCTCAACCCGCTGTTCCGCATCCTGGCCAACTCCAAGGCGCGCGAGGTCATGACGGCCGCGGCGCTGCTGGTGGTGTTGGGCGCCGCGCTGCTGATGCAACTGGGCGGCCTGTCGATGGCCATGGGTGCCTTCCTCGCGGGCGTGCTGCTGTCGGAATCGACCTTCCGCCACCAGCTCGAGGCCGACGTCGAACCCTTCCGCGGCCTGCTGCTGGGCCTGTTCTTCATCGGCGTAGGCATGTCGCTCGATCTCGCGGTGGTGGCGCAGAACTGGCAGCTGATCGTGGCGGGCGTGGTGTCGATGATGGTGGTGAAGGCGCTGTGCATCTACGGCGTGGCGCGGCTCGCGAAGAGCTCGCCCGCCGATGCGCTCGACCGTGCCGTGTTGATGGCGCAGGGTGGCGAGTTCGCGTTCGTGCTGTTTTCTTCCGCGCTCGGCGCGAAGGTGATCAGCCCGACGGTCAACGCCAACATGACGGCGGTGGTGGTTCTGTCAATGGCGCTCACGCCGCTCGTGGTGCTCGCGCACCGCCGCTTCGCGCCGGTCTCGGCCGCCTCGATGGACGGCGTCGAAAAGGCCGAGGGACTGGCCGGCAGCGTGCTGGTCATCGGCTTCGGCCGTTTCGGCCAGATCGCCATCCAGGGCGCGCTTGCGCGCGGCGCCTCGATCTCGATCATCGACACCGACACCGAGGCCATCCGCGGCGCCGCCGAATTCGGCTTCAAGGTCTACTACGGCGACGGCTCGCGTGCCGACGTGCTGCACGCCGCTGGCGCGCACACCGCACGCATCGTCATGGTGTGCGTGGACGACAAGGCCGCGACCACGCGCATCGTCGAGCTGCTGAAGGCCGAGTTCCCGCATGCGCAGTTGCTGGTCCGCTCCTACGATCGCGAGCACATGCTGGAAATCGGCAAGCTCGACGTCGAATTCCAGATCCGCGAAACCTTCGAATCGGCGATGGTCTTCGGCCGCCAGGGTGTGCTGGCACTCGGCGCCTCCGACACGGAGGCCGATGAGGTCATCGGCGAACTGCGGCGGCGCGATGCGGAGCGCATCGTGCTGGAGATGGCGGGCGGAATCTTCGCGGGCCGCGCGCTGGTGCAGGTGAACACGGAAGCCCACGGCAGGGGCACCTGAGTCCCGGCGCGGCTGTGCGGCCGTGCGCTTCAGAGCTTCTCGGTCTCGCCGCTGCGCGGCTGCCATTTCATGAGACGCTTCTCGATCAGTCCCACCAGGCCGTCGAGCGCCAGCGCAAAGGCCGTCAGCACCACGATGCCGGCAAAGACGGTGTTGACGTCGAAGGTGCCCTCGGCCTGAAGAATCAGGTAGCCCACGCCGCGCGCCGAGCCCAGATATTCGCCCACCACCGCGCCGACGAAGGCCAGCCCCACCGAGGTGTGCAGGCTGGAGAACACCCAGCTCGTGGCACTCGGCAGGTACACGGTGCGCAGCAGCTGCCGCTGGTTGGCGCCCAGCATCTTCGCGTTGGCCAGCACCACCGGGCTCACCTCGCGCACGCCCTGGTAGACGTTGAAGAACACGATGAAGAACACCAGCGTGACCGCCAGCGCCACCTTGCTCCAGATGCCCAGGCCGAACCACAGCGCGAAGATCGGGGCGAGGATCACGCGCGGCATCGAGTTGGCGGCCTTGATGTAGGGGTCGAGGATCAGGCTCGCCGTGGGCGCGAGCGCCAGCCAGAGCCCGCACGCGAGACCGAGCACGGTGCCGATGCCGAAGGCCAGCACCGTCTCCAGCAGCGTGGTGCCCAGGTGCCGGTAGATGTCGGCGTTGCCTTTCAGCCCCTCGGGAAACAGCAGGTTCGGCGGCACCTCGAACGGCAGGAACCAGCTCCAGATGCGGCCCGCCACCTGGATCGGCTCGCCGACGAAGAAGGCGAACTGCTGGTTGCGCGACGCCAGGTGCCACCCCACCAGGATGAGTACCAGCAGCACCAACTGCCAGAAGCGCGCGTTGCGCTCGTTCAGGCGCGGGATCATGCGGCCTTCCTCAGCTGCTGCGCGTAGCCCTTGAGCACCTCGTCGCGCAGCACTTCCCAGATCTGCGTGTGCAGCTCGACAAAGCGCGGCTGCGTGCGTACCTCGGCCACGTCGCGCGGGCGGGCCAGGTCGATGTCGAACTCGCCGATGGGATGCGTGGCCGGCCCTGCCGACAGCACCACCACGCGGTCGCTCATCGCAATGGCCTCGTCCAGGTCGTGCGTGATGAAAAGCACCGCCTTCTTCTTCGCGCTCCAGATCTCGAGCACCTCGTTTTCCATCAGCTGGCGCGTCTGGATATCCAGCGCGCTGAAGGGCTCGTCCATGAGGATGATGTCGGGATCGAGCACCAGCGTCTGCGCCAGCGCCACGCGCTTGCGCATGCCGCCGGAGAGCTGGTGCGGATAGCGGTCGCCGAAGCCCGAGAGACCCACGCGCGAGAGCCAGGCCTCGGCCTGCTCGCGCGCATCCGCATCGGACACGCCGCGGTACTGCAGCCCCACCATCACGTTGGCGACGGCGCTGCGCCACGGCATCAACGCCTCGGTCTGGAACATGTAGCCCGCGCGCGCATTGACGCCCACGAGCGTCTTCCCGAACACCTTGACCGTGCCCGACGAAGGCTCGAGCAGCCCGGCGCCCACATTCAGCAGCGTCGACTTGCCGCATCCCGTGGGCCCGACCACCGAGACGAACTCGCCCGCCTTGATACGCAGCGTGGTGTCGGCAACGGCGGTGTAGCGCTGGCCTGGGTCGTCCTTCGAATGGAAGGTGCAGCTGATGGAGAGGAGTTCGAGTGCGTGGTCGGACATGTCTGCAGGATTAAAAAACCCGGCCAAGGCCGGGTCGCGGGGACGTTCGGAGTCAGGCTTTGAACCTGTCCTTCGCGCGCCTAGCAAAATCGTTGGTGTAGGTCCTGGCGAGGTCGATCTTGTCGGCTTTCACCGCAGTGTCGAAGCTCGCGATGGCAGCAAGCGCCGTCTTGGGTCCATCGGACGGCACGAGGCCGTCGGTGGCGATCGATTCGCGTACCTTGTCGAACGACGCGAGGTACAGCGCGCGGTCGCCGAGCAGGTAGGTCTCGGGCACCGTCTTGATGATGTCGCCAGGCCCCGCCGTCTGCAGCCACTTCAGGCCGTGCACGATGGCATTGGCCAGCGCCTGGCAGGTGTTGGGGTTCTTCTGGATGAAATCGATCGGCGCGTAGAGGCAGGCTGCGGGCATCGGTCCGCCGAAAACCTGCTGCGTGCCCTTGAGCGTGCGCGTGTCGCTGATGATCTTCACGTCGCCCTTCTGCTCGAGCATCGTCATCACCGGGTCGGTGTTGCTGATGGCGTCGATCTGGCCCGAGCGCAGTGCGGTGAGCGCGCCGGCCGCGACGCCCACGCCGATGTAGCTCACATCGCTCGCCTTCAGGCCGCCGCGCGAGAGCACGAGGTTGGCCACCATGTTGGTCGACGAGCCCGGTGCGGAAACGCCGATCTTCTTCCCCTTCAAGTCCTGGATGCCGGTGTAGCCCGCCATGTTCTTGGTCGACACGCCCACCGCGATCTGCGGTGCGCGGCCCTGCAGCACGAAGGCCTGGAAGAACTGGTTCTTGGCCTGCAGGTTGATGGTGTGTTCGTAGGCGCCCGAGCAGACATCGGCCGAGCCGCCCACCACCGCCTGCAGTGCGCGCGCACCGCCGGCGAAATCGGAAATTTCGACTTCGAGCCCTTCGGCCTTGAAGTAGCCCAGCTGTTCGGAGATGGTCAGAGGCAGGTAGTAGAACGCGGCCTTGCCGCCGACCGCGATGGAGACCTTGGTCTTTTCCAGCTTGGCTTGCGCAAAAACCCGCGGCAGCGCAATCGCTGCGGCAGCGACTGCGGAGGCGGAAATGAGGGTTCTGCGATGAAGCATGAAGCGGGTCCTGCGGGCTCTTTGATTCTTGTGAAGTGAATCGAGCTTAGGGGTGCGCGCCCGTTGCCTGCATCGGGGTCATCCCGTGCGGGTTTCCACGTAAGCATGAAGGCCTCCACGAGGCCTCTGCCGAATGGCCTGCAGCGGCCTATTTCGCGAGGAAAAGAATCGCGATGTTGACGAGGAACGCGAGCGCCCAGACCGCGCTGCGCACGCCGCCGAGACCCTTGATGTAGATCGCAAGATAGATCACGCGCAGCACGACATAGGCCACCGCCAGCATGTCGAGCCGCGCCTGGTTCGCGCCCAGCTGGTGCGCAATGATCACCGCGCCGATGAAGAACGGCAGCCCTTCGAAGGTGTTGGCCTGCGCGCTGTTGGCGCGTGCGCGCCAGCCGTTTTGCTTTGCGGCCCAGTCACGCGGATTCACGTTGTCGCGCGGGCCGAAGGCGCCTGCCTTCGCGATCCATGCTGCGAGGTACGGCAGGCCGCAGGCGAAGAACACGCACCAGTAAGCGATGGTGAGCAGGGAAAGGGTCATGGCGCTATCGACGGTCGACCAGTGCGTGCGCGATGGTGCCGAGGTCCACGTACTCGAGCTCGCTGCCGGCCGGCACGCCGCGCGCAAGGCGCGTCACCGTGAGGCCGCGCTGCTTGAGCGCTTCGCCGATCACGTGCGCGGTGGCCTCGCCCTCGGCGGTGAAGTTGGTGGCGAGGATGACTTCGCTCACCGTGCCGTCGAGCGCGCGGTCGAACAGCTTCTGCAGGCCGATGTCTTTCGGCCCGATGCCGTCGAGCGGACTGAGCTTGCCCATCAGCACGAAGTAATAGCCGCGGAAGGCCCCGGTGCGCTCGAGTGCGGCCTGGTCGGCGGGCGTCTCGACCACGCAGAGCTTGGTCCCGTCGCGGCGCGAATCCATGCACACGCTGCAGATCGGTGCTTCCGTGAAGGTGTTGCAGAGTTCGCAGTGCCGCACGTTGCCGGCCGCCTGCTGCAAGGCGCGCGACAGCAGCTGAGCGCCGTCGCGGTCGTGCTGCAGCAAATGAAAGGCCATGCGCGAAGCCGACTTCACGCCGACGCCGGGCAGGCGGCGCAGCGCATCGACCAAGGCGTCGAGCGAACTGGCGTCGGCCATCAATCGCTCAGAACGGGAGCTTCATGCCGGGCGGGAGACCCGGCATGCCTGCAGTGAGCTTGCCCATCTTCTGTTCGCTGGTTTCCTCGGCCTTGCGCACGGCCGCGTTGAAGGCTGCGGCCACGAGGTCTTCGAGCATGTCCTTGTCGTCGGCCAGGAGGCTCGGGTCGATGGTGATGCGCTTGACGTCGTGCTTGCAGGTCATGACGACCTTCACGAGGCCGGCGCCCGACTCGCCTTCGACCTCGATGTGGGCCAGTTCTTCCTGGGCCTTCTTGAGGTTGTCCTGCATTGCCTGCGCCTGCTTCATGAGGCCGGCCAGTTGTCCTTTGTTGAACATCGTTGGTCCTGTATGTGTGGTGAAGAAAAGGGGTGAAGGATAAGAGACGCGGCTGCGGCGTTCGCCTCAGGCGGGCCGTAGCGTTCCGGGGACGATCTTCGCATCGAAGTCGCGCATCAGCATCTGCACTTCGGGGTCGCTGTGGATGGCTTCCTCGGCCACGCGCTGGCGCTCGTCGGCTGCGTGCCGGTTGCGGCGCGCGGGGCTGTCGACCACGCCACCGATCTCGATCGCGAGCTTGATGTCGTGGCCGAGCGCGTTGAGCGCCGCGGTCAGCTTCTCGCGGCTAGAGGGCTGATTGAGCGTTTCGCGCTCGATGCGCAGGATCCACTGGTCGGTGTCGCGCCCCACGAGCTGCGATTGCAATGCGAGTTCGCGCGAGAGGGCTGTGATGCTTTCCGCCGCGACCAGCTGGGTGACCGTGGCGTACCAAAAGTCGCCGTCCTCGCTGGGCGGGATCGGTGCGGCGGGGCCGCGTTGCTCGTCGGTGCGTGGCGCATCGCGCTGGCCGGGAGGCGGCTGCACGCGGATCGGCATGCCGACGACTTTGGCGGGGGTGTCCGTGGAAGAAGGCCTGTGGTCCGAAGGCCGCATGGGCTCGTCGACCACGGCCAGGCGATGACCCGCAGGAACCGATGCCGGCGCATTCGATGCTGCAGCGGGTGCCGGAACGGGCGGCGTGGGCGCTGCCCGAGGCGGCGATTCGGCCACGGGCGCCGGGGCCGGAACAGGGCGAGCGACGGGAGCCGGAGCCCTTGGCACCGCGCCCTGGGCTTCATTCAGAGTTTTTTTTTCCGGGGAAGCCGTCGAAGCAGCCGCGTTGGAAGGCTTGAAGGCCAGCAGCCGCAGCAGCACCATCGTCAGCGCGGCGTACTCGTCGGGCGCCAGGCCCAGCTCGCCGCGACCATGCAGGCAGAGGCTGTAGAGCAGCTGCGTTTCATCGGCCGGCATCAACGATGCGAGGCGCGCCGTATCGGCGGCGTCGGGGTCGGTGGCCGAATCGGCGGACTCCGCGCGTGAAGGCACCGCCTGCAACACGGCCATGGCCTGCAGCACCGACGTCATTTCTTCGAGCGTGGAAGCAGCCGACATGCCATCGCGGCGCAAGGCCTCGGAGGTGGCGACCACCGTCTTTCCGTCGCCCTGCGCAAGCGCCTCGATCAGCTTGAACACATGGCCACGGTCCACGCTGCCGAGCATCTGGCGCACGCCGGTCTCGATCAGTTCGCCGTTGCCGAAGGCGATGGCCTGGTCGGTGAGCGACAGCGCATCGCGCATCGAACCGCGTGCCGCGCGTGCCAGCAGGCGCAGTGCCTGCGGCTCGGCCGGCACCTGCTCGGTCTGCAACACGCCTGTCAGGTGTTCGAGGATGGTCTCTGGCGCCATCGGCCGCAGGTTGAACTGCAGGCAGCGCGACAGCACCGTGACCGGCACTTTCTGCGGATCGGTGGTCGCGAGCACGAACTTGAGGTATTCGGGCGGCTCTTCGAGCGTCTTCAGCATCGCGTTGAACGCGGTGTTGGTGAGCATGTGCACTTCGTCGATCATGAAGACCTTGAAGCGCCCCTGCACCGGCTTGTAGACGGCTTGCTCGAGCAGCGACTGCACCTCGTCGACGCCGCGGTTGGAGGCCGCGTCGAGCTCGGTGTAGTCGACGAAGCGGCCCGAATCGATGTCGCGGCAGGCCTGGCAAACGCCGCACGGCGTGGCGGTGATGCCGCCCTGCCCGTCCGGCCCCTGGCAATTGAGCGACTTGGCCAGGATGCGCGAGACCGTGGTCTTGCCCACGCCGCGCGTGCCGGTGAAAAGGTAGGCGTGATGCAGGCGCTGCGTGGTCAGTGCGTTCTCGAGCGCCTGCACCACATGCCCCTGACCGACCATCTCACCGAAGGTTTTCGGACGGAACTTGCGAGCGAGCACGAGATAAGACATTGCGGGCATTCTAAAAGGCGCGGAGAGGCGACTTCACGCTTGTTTCCCCGTCGCCCTCGAAATCATTCACGCCCCCGTGAAGGGGGCAAATTCACCCGGTTAGAATGCAGGCTGACGGGCCTCCCTGCATGGTGAAGTGGCCAACCGGGTCAGGTGGGGAACCAAGCAGCCCTAACTGCGTAGTCAGTGCCAGGGGTAAGGCTCGTCAACCTAACATTCAGAAGCCGTGAGTTCTCAGAGAGCTCACGCGCTGTGTCCAAGAGTTACCGGCTCCGGACACCTCAACCTCCCAGAACTTCGCGCAGCCATCCATGAACTTGGACATCCGGCCCGCCCACATCAGCGATCTCGAAGCACTGGTGCGTCTCGACACCGTGGCCGTGCACGATGCGCGCCGCGCCGCGCAGATCCAAGGGTGGATCGAGGACCGCTTCTGCCACGTGATCGAGGTCGATGGCGTCGTCGCCGCCTACGGCGTCCTGCACCACCACTTCTTCGACTCCGGCTTCATCGAGATGCTGATGGTCGGCGAGAAGTTTCGCCGCAGGCGATTCGGCCTGAGGCTCGTCGATCACTTCCAGTCGATCTGCGAACGCCCAAAGCTTTTCACCTCCACGAACCGCTCCAACGGGGCGATGCAATCGCTGCTGAAAGAAGCCGGCTTCAGGGAGAGCGGCCACATCGACAACCTCGATGCGGCCGACCCCGAGCAGGTGTTCTTCTGGCCGTGCGGGCGCTGAGAAGGTGTGAACGAACCCGCCATGCCCGCTCATTCCGCCCAGACACACCCGCTCGGCGTTGCAAATGCTCGCCATAGCCCGAGCTATGGCTGCGCTTTGCGCCTTGATCGGGTGCGCCTGCGCGGGCTGCTCGGGCACGCCGGATTCATTCACACCTTCTGAGCAGGCCTGCCGCTACAGGCCCAACCGCTGGATCGCGCCGCGCGCCGCAGCCGCCCCGCTGGCCATCGACGCCGTGAGCAGGTAGCCACCGGTCGGCGCTTCCCAATCGAGCATCTCTCCTGCCGCGAACACGCCGGACAGCGCCGTCGCCATCAGCGCCGGATCGAGCGCGTCGAAGCGCACGCCACCGGCCGTACTGATCGCCTCGTCGACGGGCCGCGTCGCGACCAGCTTCAGTGGCACCGCTTTGATGGTGGCGGCGAGTTGCACCGGGTCCTGCATCGCCTCCTTGCTCAGCGCTTCGTGCAGCACGCCCGCCTTGATGCCTTCGATGCCGAGCCGGCTCTTGAGGTGACTGCTCAACGAGCGCGCGCCGCGCGGGTGCTTCACCGCGGCCAGCACCTGTTCGGCGCTGCGGTCGGGCAGCAAATCGAGCAGCAGTGTCGCGCTGCCGCGGGCGGCGATCTCGTCGCGCAGCAGCGCCGATGCTGCGTAGACCAGGCTGCCTTCGATGCCCGTGGCCGTCGCAACGAACTCGCCCTTGCGTGCAAAGTGGCGCCCCTGGCTGTCGGTGAAGGTGATCGCAACCGATTTGAAAGGCTGCCCCGCAAAACGGCTCGAAAAATGTTCGCTCCAGCCTGCGCCGTCGAAGCCGCAATTGGCGGGCAGCAGCGGCGCCACCATTACACCTTGTGCCTGCAGCCACGGTGCCCAAGCCCCGTCGGAGCCCAGGCGCGCCCAGCTCGCGCCGCCCAGGGCCAGCACCACCGCATCGGCCTTGGCGGTGACCTCGCCTGCCGGCGTCGCAAAGCGCGGCGCATTCGCATCGAATGCCCCGTCACCCTGCCACCGATGCCGCATATGAAACTGCACCCCCGTCGAGCGCAGCCGATGCAGCCACGCGCGCAGCAGCGGCGCGGCCTTCATGTCCGTCGGAAACACGCGCCCCGAGGTGCCCACGAAAGTCTCGATGCCCAGGCCCGTCGCCCATTCACGCACCTGCTGCGGTCCGAACTTCGCCAGCATCGGCTCAAGCTGCGCACGACGCTCGCCGAACCGGCTCATGAACACATCGAAGGGCTCCGAATGGGTGAGGTTCAGCCCGCCGCGGCCGGCCAGCAGGAACTTGCGGCCCACCGAGGGCATGGCGTCGTAGACGTGCACTTGCGCGCCGGACGCGCCGAGGACTTCAGCCGCCATCAGGCCGGCAGGTCCGCCGCCGATCACGGCGACGGTTGGGGAAAGGGTCATTCGAGATTTACCAGTTCGCCCTGCCCGGTGAGGAACGCGACGCGGACCGTGGCACCGGGGTAGGCATGTTGCACGGCAACGCGGTAGCGCTGCATTTGTGCGATCAAGTTCGCGTCCCGCTCGGGGCGCGCTGCGGATTTGTAGTCGAGGATCCACCAAGCGCCGCTGTCGCGCTCTCGCACCAGCCGGTCGATGCGCAAGGTCTCGCCTTCGTGGACCAGCGTGACTTCGTTGCCATGCCAGTCGACCCTGCGATCGTCCCACACCCAGGCACCTGCGCCTGCGCGGATGCGCTCGGCCAGCGTCGCGGCGCCGCGCGCCTGCTGCGGGTCGAGCATGAATTCACGGGCCGCGGCGCGCACATGTGCCGAGGGAAGCGGCTCGCCTGGCACCGCCCATTCGAGCAGCCGATGCATGGCTTGGCCGAAAGCTGCAGCGCGCGCATCGACCGTGGCATCAGCCGCCTTCTTGTCGGAAAGCTGATCGATAGCGACAGGCGCCGGAGGCATCCGCTTCATCGAGAAGCTCGCCACGCCGGTCTCGGCGGGCAGCGCAACCAGCGGCTCATCGGACTCTGTCGGCTCGCAGGCCGACTCCAGCCGGGCCCACCAGCTGCCCTCGTTGGCACGCGCCGGCTTCACCGACGACAGCACCAGCCGCTCACGCGCCCGAGTGGTCGCGACGTAGAGACCGTTGAGCTCTTCGCGATGACGCGCGCGCTGTTCTTCATCGAGCAGCGAAGCGGCGCAGGCCGGCGGCGTTTTCTCGCTTGCGAGGAAGACGAAGCGCGTCGGCGCGCTGTCGCTGCCTTTCCACTCGACCAGCACGCCCATGGTTTGCGCACGCGGCGGTGCGGCATCGCAGTCGAGCATCAGCACGGTGTCGGCTTCCAGGCCCTTGGCGCCGTGCACGGTCAGCAATTGCACCGCATCGGGCGCAGCCACCGACGGCGCGCGCACGCCGCCGGCACGCAAGGCGCGGACCAGCGCATAGGGCGTGGCGAAGCGCGCGCCTTCGATCTCGAGCGATGCGGACATCAGCCCGCGCAGGTTGGCCAGCGCGCTCTGGCGCATCGCGGCGGGGACGGCGGCGCCGAACTTCGCGAGCACATCGCCATCGTGAAAGATCGCGTCGATAGCATCGTGCGGTGGCAAGGTGACGAGCCACTGCTGCCACTTCTTCAGGCTGACACCCGCCTCGACCAACACTAGTGGCAGGCCTTCGCCCTTCTGGATCAACGCGAACCAGCTCGACGACGGCTGCTCGCGCTGCCGCAACGCCAGTTGCACCAGCACCTCGTCGTCGATGCTGAAGAGCGGCGACTTGAGCGCCCGCGCGAGCGAGAGATCGTGCGCAGGCGAGACCAGCGCGTCGATCAACGCGACCATGTCCTGCACTTCGGGCGCGTCGTGCAACTCGTTCTTCTCGGGTTGCTGGACGGGAATGTGTCGCTGACGCAGCGCATCCTGCATCGCGGAGAGGCGATTGCGCCGGCGTGCGAGCACCATGATCTGCCGGGGCGGAATGCCGTCGGCGATGCGCTGCGCCACCCAGCGCGCGGCCTGCTCGCATTCCTTCTGCAGCAGTTGTTCTTCGGGCAGCACGCGCGGCGTGACGAGGCTGTCGCGCCAGTGCAGCATGCCGTCGTCGGCGGGTGAGGCCTCTGCCGTGTCGCCGAGCGCATCGCGGTCGATGGCCGGCAGCTTGAGCAATTCGCCTTCGTCGCCGCGCTCGGTGGTGTGAGCTCGGTAGCCGTCGAACTCACCCGCATCCTGCGCGGCCAGCATGGCCTGGTTGACCAGCCCGACCACGGCGCGCGCGTTGCGGTGGGTGTGGTCGCAGTTGAGCAGTTCGCCATCGAGCCCTTCGCGCACGAATTTCTTCGCGGCGATAAATACCTGCGGCTCGGCGCGGCGGAAGCGGTAGATGCTCTGCTTGGGGTCGCCCACGATGAACACGCGCGGCGCGCTGCTGCCGGCGCCCGTGTAGGAACTGAGCCAGCCGTAGAGTGCCTGCCACTGCAGCGGATTGGTGTCCTGGAACTCGTCGATCAAGAGGTGCGCGATGCGCGCATCGAGCCGCTCCTGCACCCAGCCCGACAACGCGGACTGGCCGAGCAGCAACTGCGCGGCCTGCTCGACGTCGTTCATGTCGACCCAGCCGTGGGCGCGTTTGACGTCGGCGAAGGCGGCGATCAAAAGGCGCGTGAGCCGCGTCATGCGCTGCTGGTAGAGCCACGCCGCGTGCTGGGCCTGCGCGGCGCAGAGCACCTGGAGTTCGGTCTCGGCCTCCTGCGCGGCGGGGAACTTCTGCAGGTTCTTGGTGAGCCGATCTTCGCTTGCCACGAAGAAGTTCTTTCTCAGACGCGCGAGCGCGGCAGAGAGCGAGTCGGCTGGAGGCTCGCCGACGCCGAACACGTCGATGATGGCCTCGGCCGCCTTCTGCGGCGTCTTGTTTGTCTCGCGGCCGAGCGCGGCGGCACGGTCTAACCAACGACGGCGGACCGGTTCACCACGCAAGGCATCGGTCGGCTCGTCAAAGCCTTCGAGCGCCGGATACATGGCGCTGAAATGCTGGACGGCGTTCTCCGCATCGGCCAACGAAAACTCGACGCGCTTCGTCAGCGCTTCGCCCAGCGCCTTCGCCGTCTGTGAGCGACCGTGCGTCGCGACGACGGCGTAATAGTCGGCCAGTGCGTGCCTGTCGGCGGTGACTGCCTCGAAGAAGGGCCGCCAGGTGTGGCCGCGGGCCTCGGCATCGTCTTCGAGCAGTTCGTAGTTGGACGGCAGGCCCAGTTCTCGCAGCACCGCGAGCGGCGCGTTGCGCAGCAGGCCCGCGAACCAGGCGTGGAAGGTGCGGAACTGCACCGGGCGGCCGCCTTCGAGCAGGCGCCTGTAGAGGCCCTTCAGTCGCGGCACGGCAGCGAGTGCGGCAGCAGGTTCGACGCCGCGCATCACGAGCTGCTTCACCAGTTCGTCGGGACTCTGCTCGGCGAACTGTTCGAGCCATTGGTCGAGACGCTCGCGCATCTCGCCGGCGGCCTTCTTGGTGAAAGTGATCGCGAGGATCTCGTGCGGCTCGCAGGCGGAGTCGCCCTCTTCGAGCAACGCACGCAGGATGCGCGACACCAGCATCCAGGTCTTGCCCGCGCCGGCGCAGGCTTCGACGGCCACCGAGCGGCGCGGATCGCAGGCGACGGTGTAGAAGGCTTCGCGCGTGACGTGCCGGCCGTTGTGTTCGTAGGCTGCGCCGTTCACTTGGACACCTCCCAGAAGTCTTTGCGGCATAGGCCACGGGCCGCGCAGTAGTCGCAGACAGCGCCCTCGCCCAACGGCGGCAGCGCCGCGCCCTCGGCGATGCGGGTGAAGTCGCTCATGATGCCGGCCACCAATGCGTCCCGAGCCTCGACCACCGCGGGCTGCTCGACGGTCTGCGTGCCCGAGGACTTCTCGCCCACGTTGACGTAGGCCGCACGCAAGGTGTCGTCAGCCACCAGGGCCGCGTAGAAGGCGAGCTGCGTGTCCTCGGTCGGGTCCTTCACACGCTCCTTGGTGACGCTCGCGGACTCGGTCTTGTAGTCGATCACGAGGGCCTGGCCATCGGACGTGCGGTCGATCCGGTCGAGGCGGCCGACGAGGCGCAGGCCGCCCAGCGGCTGCTCCTTCCAGGGCTCGGATTCGATGAACACCGCGCCGCCCGCCTCGTGCCCCTCGAGCCATTCGAGATAGCCGTCGCGCACCGCGGGCCACGCCGCTGCGAAAGGCAGGAACTCGGCATCGGAGAGGCCGTACTCACGCGTGGCGCGCTGCGCGGCTTCTTCGATGCGTTCCACGCGCTTCTGTGCTTCCTGCGTCGGGGTTTCGATCAACGCCTCATGGAAATGGCCGAGCACGGCGTGCAGCCAGTTGCCGAAGTCGCGCTTGTCGACCTCCACATCGAGCTCGTCGGCGCTGCGCAGCCCGAGTTGCCGCAGCGCGAAGAAGCGATAGGGACAGCGGCGCAAGTCCTCATACACGCTGGTCGAGATGTTCTCGAGCGGCAGCAACGCGCCCGAGGGCGTGGGGACGGTGGTCGGCTGCAAGGTCACGTCGCGCGCGGGACGCGGATCGGCCGTGGGCTGCAGCACATGGTCGAGTTGCAGCGCCTGCACCAGCGGGCTCGGTCGGACCGGCTCGCCGCTGGCATCGGACTGGCGCCAGACCAGTTCGCACCAAGGGTTGTGCAAGGCCGCGGTCCAGGCCGAGCGTTGCGCGGCTTCGAGGGTCTCGCGCGACGGCAGGCCCAGTTCGAGGCGCTGGGCAGCGCTCCAGTTGCCGGGCGGTTCGGGCGATGCGGGCAGGCGTCGATCATCGCAACCCGGGATGACCACGGCGCCGAATGCGCGGCCCAGCAGTTGGTAGAGCGGCAGCACGATCACCTTGGGCGCCTGGTCGCCGGCGGGCGGCACGAAGCTCGCGTCTTCGAGCACGTCGCGCACCCAGGCGGTGAACTCGGCGAGCGTGTGGCGGCCGCCGGGGAACTCGTCGGCATCGCCGTGGGCTTCGGCGTCGAGCCACAGCGCGGCGATGACCTTGCCGCCGGCCATGTCGTCGGCAAGGGGCGTCCATTGCCCGCTGCCTTCGAGCAGCTCACGCAACGCGCGCAGCCACTCGGCCACGGGCCTGGACTTCATCATCGCTGCACGGCGTGCCTCGATGGACTCGGTGTAGGGCAGCAGCGCCACATCGCTCGGCTTCTCGCTGCGGGCCGCGAGGCTGCACCATGCGGACCAGTCGCGCAGGCCCTCGCGTCGCAGACGCACTTCGAGCGCCTGCACGGCCAGCGCATCGCCATCGGCGCCGCTCTTGAGCCATTCGAGCACCTGGTCGCTGGCGGCGTCGTGCGCGCAAGCGCGCAGTGCGCTCATCAGCGTGGCGGCGGCGCGGGTGGTCGAGAGCTTCCAGCCGGTCTCGTCATGCGTGACGATGCCTTGTGCCTTGAGCTGGGCGCTGATGCGGCGCGTGAGCGCGCGGTCGGTGGCGATCAGCGCGACCGGCGCGCGGCCTTCGGCGAGGTGGCGCAGCACGCAGGCGGCGGCGAGCTCGGCCTCGTCCTCGGGGTCTGCGGCCACATGCGAAGCCGCGGGGTCCACGGGCGTGTTCGCGGGCACCAACGAGAGATGCAGTGCGTGCTCGCCCCACAGGGTGCACAGCGTCTGGGTGAGCGGATCGGTCTGGAAACCTTCGAGCACGATCAGCGCATCGACCTGGTTGCGCGTGCTTTCTCGCAGCAGCACGTCTGTCGCGTAGCCCGAGGTCGCGGCCCAGGCGACGGCGATGCGGATCAGCGCGCTCTCGATGCGGAACCACTCCGACTCGCTGCCCGCCTCGGCCACCTGCGCGGCACGCTGGGCCCACTCGCCGACGCGCTCATCGGGGAGCGATGCCGACGCGAGCGGCGCGAGCTGGTAGGCCAGCTCGACGACGCGGCCTGCCAATGCGAAGCGCTCGTTGTTGAACCCGGACTGCGACAGCAGCGCCTGGGCCGTGATGAGGTCGCGTGCCATGTCGAACGCGATGTCGTAGCCCCTCGGCAGAAAGCCGCCCGCGCTGCGCGCCCAGTTGTGCGTGGTCTCGAAGCGCGGCACGAAGCCCGCGCTGCCGCAACGCGCCCACATGCCGCGCGCCACGCTCATCAATTGGGCATACGGCACCAGCACCACGGTGCGCGCCGCGTGCAACTCGCGTTCGGCGAGGGCGCGGATGATCCGCGCGACGACACCGTCGGCGGGGTCGCACCACAAGGCGTGGACGGGGTGGCCTTCGTTCATGTTCTATCGAGGGGTTTGAGAGTGCGAGGACGTGATCCGCAAGGCCTTTGGCTATCGCCGCCATAGCGGCTGCGCATGACACGTCACCCCTTGGTTTCTGTCACAATGACCTGCACTTTAGCTGCACCGAAACTCTCTGCGCACAAGGACACATCACATGGCCAGCGAACTCATCAAACACATCTCCGATTCCTCTTTCGAAGCCGACGTGCTCAAGTCCAGCCAGCCGGTGCTGGTCGACTACTGGGCCGAATGGTGCGGCCCCTGCAAGATGATCGCCCCGATCCTTGACGAAGTGTCGGCCACTTACGAAGGCAAGCTGCAGATCGCCAAGCTGAACGTCGACGAGAACCGCGACATCCCCGCCAAGTTCGGCATTCGCGGCATCCCCACGCTCATGCTGTTCAAAGACGGCCAGCTGGCCGCCACCAAGGTCGGCGCCATGAGCAAGGCGCAACTCACGGCCTTCATCGACCAGCAACTCGCCTGAAGGCATTTCACCCGGCCAATGCGCAATGCATTGGCCGGCGCGTTTTTCCTGTCATAATCTCCCACAGATCACCGGCCCTTTCAGGCAACCGGTTCGAGTTCCCCGGTTAGTGCAGCAGTTCTCGCTACACATTCAACCTCCCCCCGTTTTCCGTTTCGATTACCCCGCGAGGGGTCATTCCATGCACTTAAACGAACTCAAGGCACTCCACGTGTCTGAAGTCCTCAAGCAGGCTGAAGCGCTTGAGATCGAAAACGTCGGCCGCATGCGCAAGCAGGAGCTGATGTTCGCGATCATCAAGAAGCGCGCAAAGGCCGGCGAACAGGTCTTCGCCGACGGTGTGCTCGAAATCCTGCCCGACGGCTTCGGCTTCCTGCGCAGCCCCGACACCAGTTTCACCGCCAGCACCGACGACATCTACATCTCGCCCAGCCAGGTGCGTCGCTTCAACCTGCACACCGGCGACATGATCGAAGGCGAAGTGCGCACGCCCAAGGACGGCGAGCGCTACTTCGCACTGACCAAGCTGGACAAGGTCAACGACGGTCCGCCCGAGCAGAACAAGCACAAGGTGATGTTTGAAAACCTGACGCCGCTGTTCCCCAAGGAGCAGATGAAGCTGGAACGCGACGGCGTCAAGGGCGAAGAGAACATCACGGGCCGCATCATCGACATCATCGCCCCCATCGGCAAAGGCCAGCGCGCCCTGCTCGTGGCGCCGCCCAAGAGCGGCAAGACGGTGATGATGCAGCACATCGCCCACGCGATCAGCGCCAACTACCCCGACGTGCACATGATGGTGCTGCTCGTGGACGAGCGCCCTGAAGAAGTGACCGAAATGCAGCGCACCGTGAAGGGCGAAGTCATCGCTTCGACCTTCGACGAGCCCGCAGCCCGCCACGTGCACGTCGCCGAAATGGTGATCGAGCGCGCCAAGCGCCTGGTCGAACTCAAGAAGGACGTGGTGATCCTGCTGGACTCGATCACCCGCCTGGCTCGCGCCTACAACAACGTCGTGCCCTCGTCGGGCAAGGTGCTGACCGGCGGTGTGGACTCCAACGCGCTGCAGCGCCCCAAGCGCTTCCTGGGCGCCGCGCGCAACGTGGAAGAAGGCGGCTCGCTGACCATCATCGGCACCGCGCTGATCGACACCGGCAGCCGCATGGACGAAGTGATCTTCGAAGAGTTCAAGGGCACCGGCAACTCCGAAATCCACCTGGACCGCCGCCTGTACGAAAAGCGCGTGTTCCCCTCGATCCAGCTCAACCGCAGCGGCACGCGCCGCGAAGAGTTGCTGCTGGCACCCGAGATCCTGCAGAAGACCCGCATTCTTCGTCAGCTCATGTACAACATGGACGAGATCGAGTCGATGGAGCTGATGCTCAAGAACATGAAGGCGACCAAGACCAACGTCGAATTTTTCGACATGATGCGTCGCGGCGGCTGAGCACCACGCTCTCCCGCAAAAGCGCGTCGGCCCTCACGGACCGACGCGTTTTTTTCATGGGCGTTCGATACGGATGGCGCGGCCTTCGGCTGCGCTCTGGCGGCCGATGTCGAGGAGCTCCATCAGCGCGACGGCCTGCTCGGGCGGGACCGGGTTCGGACCCTTGCCCAGGATCGCGTCGCGGACCGCCGCGTAGTAGTCGACGTAGTTGCCGGCCTGCGTTGGCAAGGCGCGAAAGTGCGGCGCCCCGTCACTACCGATCAGCGTGAGCTCGCCATCGAGCGAATCGGCACCCCAACCTTCGGCCGGCGGTCGCTGCCCGGCGCGCAGAGCATCTTCTTGCGGATCAACGCCGTGCTTGACGTAGCTCCCTCGCGTGCCGTGCACGATGTAGCGCGGCGCGGGGTGGGCCGCGAGCGTCGTGGCATGAAGCACCACGCGCAAGGGCGCGTGCGGGCCGCTTTCGTAGCGCAGCACGGCGTGGAAATAGTCTTCGACCAATGCGCCATCGCGCAAGACGGCCGTGTCGAGTTGCAGCGTGTCAGGGCGACCGAAGAGCTGCACGGCCTGGTCGACCAAGTGCGAGCCCAGGTCCACCCACAGGCCCGAACCCGGCACCGGCTGCTCCCGCCAGCGCTCGCGAACCTCGGGCCGGAAGCGGTCGAAATGCGATTCCAGATACACCGGCCGGCCCAACTCGCCGCTCGCGAGAAGATCCTTCAACGTCAGGTAATCGGCGTCGAAACGCCGGTTCTGATAGACCGCCAGGACGCGATTGTTGCGTCGAGACAACAATTCGAGCTCCCTCGCTTCGGCCACATCGAGTGTGAAGGGCTTGTCCACCACCACGTGCTTGCCGGCCTCCAGCGCCGCCTTGGCGACCGGATGGTGCTGGGCATTGGGCGCGGCGACCACGACCAGGTCGATGTCAGCCCGGGCCACGAGCGCCGCCACGTCCGGCACCACGGCCACATCGGGCCAGTCCGCGTGGACCTTGTGCGGCTGCGAACTCGCAACAGCCGCCAGTTCGAGCCCCGGAACCGCCGAAAGCACCGGCGCGTGAAAGGTCTGGCCGGCAAAACCGTAGCCGACGAGGCCGGCTCGCAACGCTGTGGAAGTCATCTGTAGGCCGCTTTTCGCGCAAAACGGCCAGTATGCGATAATCGCTGGCTCCGCGAAAAGTGCAGCCGGGCGTCCTGCCCAGCGATCCCCTCATCCCGGGACAGCCGCCGACCCAGTCCATCGACCGTCAGCGCGCTTGTGGCTCTCGCATCGACCGCGCATTGATTCCAACAGCGCAAAAGGAAAAACCATGGCAAAAGAAGGCATCCACCCGAATTACCGCGAAATCCTGTTCGTCGACATGTCGAACGGTTTCAAGTTCGTGACCCGTTCGTGCGCGAACACCAAGGAAATGGGCAAGACCGACGACGGTCGCGAGCTGCCCCTGTTCAAGCTGGACACCACCAGCGAATCGCACCCGTTCTACACCGGCACGCAGAAGTCGGTCGACAACATGGGCGGTCGCGTCGAGAAGTTCCGCAACCGCTTCGGCAAGACCACTGGCGCCGCTTCGAAGTAAAGCACGCGCTTTGGCGTCGAGGGCAGCCCGGTTTACCGCGCTGCCCTTTTTCATTCCGAATCTCCTTTCGCCCTTTTGAACCAGCCCACTCCCGCGATCGTTGCCCAGAATGCCGTGCGCCGGCTGCCACGCATCGCGCTGCTGCTGCTGTGCGCGGCCTACCTGCTGCCGGGCCTGGTGGGCCGTGGACCGTGGAAGAGCGCCGACATCACCGCCTTCGGCTACATGGCCGAACTGGCCCGAAGCACCGAAGGCATCGCGCGCTGGTTCGATCCCCTCTTGCTGGGCATGCAGCCCGAGACGCCCGCGCTGGTCCCGTACTGGATCGGCGCCCTGGCGATCAAGCTCGCCCCGGCGTGGCTGAACCCCGACCTGGCCGTGCGATTCGTCTTCGCGCTGCTGCTCTGGGGCACCTTCACTGCCACCTGGTACGCCGTCTACTACCTCGCCCGCACCGCACGCGCCCAGCCGGTGGCGTTCGCCTTCGGCGGCGAGGCGCGCCCGACCGACTACGCGCGCGCCATCGCCGACGGCGGCCTGCTCGCGCTGATCGCCTGTCTGGGCCTCGCCCAGCTCGGTCATGAAACCACGCCGGCGCTCGCGCAGCTGTACTTCGCCTCGCACCTGTTCTATGGCGTGGCCGCGCTGCCGTACCGCCGCGCGGGCCCGGTGATCGCGCTGGTGATCGGCACGCTCGGCATGACGCTGAGCGGCGCCCCGACGGTCGGCTTGGCGCTGGCCACGGGCAGCGCGCTCTACATCGCCTACGAACGGCGCCGCACTGCCAAGGCGGGGGCGGACGCCAGCACCGACGACGGCCCCGGCTACACCCGCGGCGCCCTCTTCACGATGATCGGCGTCACGCTGCTGGCCGCCGCGCTGGTGTTCGGCCTCGGCCTGACGCAGTGGAAGATCACGCTCGACGGCAACTCGGTGCTCGGCGAAATCCGGAGCCAGGCCAAGCTCCTGCTGTGGTTCACCTGGCCGGTCTGGCCACTCGCCATCTGGACGCTCTGGCGCTGGCGCCGGCAGCTCACGGCACGCCACGTCGCACTGCCGTTCTGGTTCGCGCTCGTGCCGCTGGCCGCCACCTGGACCACCGACTACTCCGACCGCTCGCTGCTGCTGGCCCTGCCCGCCTTCGCCACGCTCGCGGCCTTCGCGCTGCCGACCTTCCGGCGCAGCGCCTCGGCGCTGATCGACTGGTTCAACGTGCTCTTTTTCAGCGGCTTGGCCGTGCTGGGCTGGCTCTACTGGATCGCGATGCTGACCGGCATGCCACGCAAGCCCGCGGCCAGCGTCGCGCGCCTGGTGCCGGGCTTCGTGGCCGAGTTCTCGCCGATTGCCTTCGTGCTCGCGCTGGCTGCGACCATTGCATGGTGCTGGCTGGTGCGCTGGCGTACCGGGCGCCATCGCGCCGCGCTCTGGAAGACGCTGGTGCTGCCGGCCGGCGGCACTGCGCTTTGCTGGATGCTGCTGATGACGCTCTGGCTGCCGCCCATCGACTACGCGCGCAGCTACCTGCCCCAGGTACACGCCGTCGCCGAACGCGTGGGCCAGCCCAGTTGCATTGCCGAACTGGCACTCAGCCGGCCGCACATCGCGGCGCTGCGCCACCACGGCAACTTCAACCTGCAGCCGCTGCTGCTGGGCACCGACTGCCCCTGGCTGGTGGTGAGCCCCGACACGATCGAGCGGCTGCACACCATCATTCCTCTCGAGAAGTGGCGCTTCAGCGGCACCCTGCGCCGCCCCAGCAGCGCCGCGGACGACCTGCTGCTCTATCAAAAGATCGTGCCCTGACCCGTGACAGGTGAACGGGGACTGATCGCACGCCACGCCGGCACAGTGCTGGTCGGCCAGCTGGCCGTGATGGCCTTCGGCGTGACCGACACCATCATCGCGGGACGCTATTCGGAACACGCGCTGGCCGCGCTCTCGGTCGGCGCGGCCATCTTCGTGAGCGTCTATGTCTCGCTGATGGGTGTGCTGCAAGCGCTGCTGCCGGTGTGGGCCGAACTGCACGGCGCGGACCGCAGCAATGAAGTGGGTCGCTCGGTGCGGCAGTCGCTGTACCTGGCCGCGATCCTGATCGCGGTGGGCATGGTGATGCTGCTCCTGCCCGGCGGCGCGCTGCGCTGGACCCAGGTGCCGGCGGACATGCGCGGCGAGGTCGAGGCCTACCTCGCAGTGCTGGCCTTCGCACTGGCGCCCTCCCTGCTCTTTCGCCTCTTCAGCACCCTCAACCAGAGCCTGGGCAAGCCGCAGCTCGTCACCTGGCTGCAACTGGCGTCGCTGGTGGCGAAGCTGCCGCTGTCGATCTGGTTCACCTTCGGCGGCGCAGGCCTGCCGGCCATGGGCCTCGTCGGCTGCGCGTGGGCCACGCTGTGCGTGAACTGGGCGATGCTCGGCTGCGCCGTCTGGCTGTTGCGCAGCAGCCCCTTCTATCGCGGCTATGCGCTCTGGAAACGCATCGAGCCGCCCGACTGGCACCAGATCCGCCAGTTCGCCCGGCTGGGCGTGCCCGGCGGCCTCGCGGTGCTGGTGGAAGTGACCTCGTTCACGCTGATGGCGCTGTTCATCGCGCGCCTGGGCACAGCCGCGGCGGCTGCGCACCAGATCGCCTCGAACCTGCTGGCCGTGGCCTACATGACGCCGCTGTCGCTGGCCATCGCGACCAGTGCGCGCGTGAGCTTCTGGCTGGGCGCCGGCGATGCGGCGAAGGCCAGGCACGCCTGCCGGCTGGGCTTCGAGCTGACGCTGTCATGCGCGCTGCTCTACGCGGGCGTGATGGTCGCGCTGCGCCATCAGCTTGCCAACGTGTATTCGGACAACCCCGCCGTGATCGCGGTGGCGGCCGCGCTGTTGCTGGCCGTGGCGCTCTATCACGTCGCCGATGCCCTGCAGACGCTCTGCGTGTTCCTGCTGCGCTGCTACCGCGTGACGCTGGCGCCGCTGGTCATCTACTGCGCGATGCTCTGGGGCCTGGGGCTGGGCGGCAGCTACCTGCTCGCCTACCGCGGCCTGGGGCCGTGGGAGGCCATGCAGTCGCCGATGGCGTTCTGGATCATGAGCGCCGGTGCGCTGGTGCTCACGGCCCTGCTGTTCGGTGCGCTGCTGCAGTGGACGATGAAGAAGCGGCCGGCCTGAAACGGCTCACTTCACCAGCACGCGCGCCTCGCGCACCCGCGCCGCCGGAAACACCAGCGCGAACCGGCTCCCCTTGCCCACCGTGCTTTCGATGCGCAGTTCGGCGCCGTGCCGCTGTGCGATGTGCTTGACGATCGCCAGCCCCAGCCCCGTGCCGCCGGTCTCGCGCGAACGGCTGCGGTCGATGCGATAGAAGCGCTCGGTGAGCCGCGGAATGTGCTCTGCGGCGATGCCCGGGCCGGTGTCCTTCACCGCGTACTCGCCGCGCCCATCGGGCAGCACCCGCCAGCTGACAGCCACCTCGCCGCCGCCGGGCGTGTAGCGGATCGCGTTGCTCAGCAGGTTCGACATCGCACTCTGCAACTCGGTCGGCGCGCCCGACAGTTCCGACTCGGCATCGATGGTGAAGGACAGGCGGTGGCCCAGCGGTGCGAGCCGGCCCGACAGGCCGCGCCCTTCGTCCTCGCACTGCGCCAGCAAGGCACGGATGCGAATCCACTGGTTGCCCGAAGGCGCCGCGCTGCCCTCCAGCCGCGACAGCGTCAGCAGGTCGTTCACCAGCGTTTCCATCCGGTGCGACTGCTGGCCCATCAGCGAGAGATAGCGCGTGCGTTCGTCTGCATCGAGCGGCAGATTCTGCAGCGTCTCGACGAAACCCGCCAGCACCGTGAGCGGCGTACGGATTTCATGCGACACGTTCGCCACGAAATCACGCCGCATCGCCTCGGCCTGCTCCAGCGCCGTGATATCGCGCGTCAGCAGCATGCGACGGTTGCCCGCGTAGGGGTGCACCTGCACCGACAGCCGCACCGGATGGCTGCGCTGATGCGTATGGCCCGGGCCGGAAGCGTCGATGACGACGTCGCGGCTGTAGTTCCACGACGCTAGGTAGGCCACGAAGGCTGGGTCGCGCACGAGATTGGCCAAGTGCTGCAGCAGGTCGCGCTCGGCATCGATGCCGAACTGAGCGGCGGCCGTCTGGTTGCACCATTCGATGCGGCCCTGCTCGTCGAGCAGGATCACGCCGTTGGGAGACGCCTGGATGGCGGCCAGAAATTCCTGCAGGCGGTCTTCGGCCTGACGAGTCTGCTGCTCGCGGTCGCGCAGCAGCTTGCGGATGCGTTCGGCCAGTTCGCCCCAGACGCCGGGGCCCCGGGTCGGCAGGCCGGTAGCGTCGTTGCGCAGCACCTGCAGCAGCCGTTCGGCGCGCCAGGCATCAAGCCCGAGCCACAGCACCGCGCCCAGCCAGGCGCCCAGCCATCCGAACTTCCAGCCAAAAATGCCGACAGCGCCCGCTCCTATTACCAGGGACGCTATTAAAAAAGTAGCAATTCGGAAAGGCATGGCGGGCGATTATCCGCGCCCGCGGCCAAGGGACGCCACGGCGTTCAAACCGTGACTTGGGCGGTCAGGCGGTAGCCTGCTCCCCGGACGGTTTCGACCATCGGCGCGGCGGCACCCAGCGATTCGCGCAGGCGCTTGACGTGAACGTCGACCGTGCGTTCCTCGATGTAGACATGGTCGCCCCACACCTTGTCGAGCAGCTGCGCGCGGCTGTGCACACGTTCGGCGTGCTGCATCAGGTAAGCCAGCAGCTTGAACTCGGTCGGGCCGACCTTGAGCGCGGCGCCCTGCCAGGTCACGCGGTGCGTGGAGGTGTCGAGCGCGAGCTCGCCGATCTCGACGCGCTCGGTCACTACCTCGGGCGCGCGGCGGCGCAGCACCGCACGGATGCGGGCCAGCATTTCCTGCGTGGAGAACGGCTTGGTGATGTAGTCGTCGGCGCCGGCATCCAGGCCTGCGACCTTGTCGGGCTCGTCGCCCCGCGCGGTCAGCATCAGGATCGGGATGGCCTTGGTGCGCGGGTCCTTGCGCCACTGGCGCGCGAGCTGCAGGCCGCTCTGGCCCGGCAACATCCAGTCGAGCAGGATCAGGTCGGGCAGGAAGGCGTCGATTTCGCGCTGGGCTGCCACACCGTCTTCCGACCATATCGGCTCGAAGCCGTTGTGGCGCAGGTTGACGGCGATCAGCTCGGCGATCGAGGACTCGTCTTCGACGATCAGGACTCGGGGTTTCTTCATGCTGTTTTGGGGAGTCTTGCCGCCGGGGTCACTGCAGCGCGGACTCGATTTCCTGCATCGAAGTGTGCCGCACATCGGCGCCCTTGACGATGTAGATGATGAACTCGGCGATGTTCTTGGCGTGGTCGCCGATGCGCTCGATGGCCTTGGCCAGGAACAGCAGGTCCAGGCTGGCCGAGATGGTGCGGGGGTCTTCCATCATGTAGGTGACCAGCTTGCGCACGAACCCGTCGAACTCCTTGTCGATCAGGTCGTCGTCCTTCAGGATCGACAGCGCCGCGGCCGTGTCCAGGCGCGCGAACGCGTCCAGCGCGGTGCGCAGCAGACCCGAGGCCAGGTCGGCGGCGATGCGCAGTTCGGTCGTGGGCAGCTGGCGGGCCGAACCGCTCTCGATGATCGACTTGACCATGCGCGCGATCTTGTTGGCCTCGTCGCCCACGCGCTCGAGGTTGGCCGTGGTCTTGCTGATGGCGATCAGCAGGCGCAGATCGCGTGCGGTCGGCTGGCGGCGCGCGATGATCGACGAGAGTTCGCGGTCGATGTCGATTTCCATCGCATTGACGCGGTGCTCGGTTTCCATCACGCGGTCGGCCGCCTCGGCATCGAACTGCAGCAGCGCATAGACCGCCGTGTGGATCTGCGACTCGACCATGCCGCCGAGCTCCATCACGCGCGACGAGACGCCGTTGAGTTCGCTGTCGAACTGGCTGGAAAGATGTTTCTCGCTCATGGTGTCTCCTTAGCCGAAACGGCCGGTGATGTAGTCCTCGGTTTCCTTGCGCTGCGGCTTGAAGAACATCTGTTCCGTCGCGCCGAATTCGATCAGGTCACCCAGGTACATGTAGGCGGTGTAGTCGCTGCAGCGGGCCGCCTGCTGCATGTTGTGCGTCACGATGACCACGGTGTACTCGTTTTTCAGCTCGGCGATCAACTCTTCGATCTTGGCGGTCGAGATCGGGTCGAGGGCGGAGCACGGCTCGTCGAGCAGCAGTACTTCGGGCTTGATCGCGATGCCGCGCGCAATGCACAGGCGCTGCTGCTGGCCGCCGGAGAGGCCCGAGCCGCTTTGCTGCAGCTTGTCGCGCACTTCGGTCCAAAGGGCGGCTTTCTTCAGGGCCCACTCGACGCGGTCGTCCATCTCGCTGGCCGAGAGGTTCTCGAACAGCTTCACGCCGAAGGCGATGTTGTCGTAGATCGACATCGGGAACGGCGTGGGCTTCTGGAACACCATGCCGATCTTGGCGCGGATGAGTGCCACGTCCTGCTTGGAGGTGAGCAGGTTCTCGCCGTCCAGGGCGATCGTGCCCTCGGCGCGCTGCTCGGGATAGAGCTCGAACATGCGATTGAAGGTGCGCAGCAAGGTCGACTTGCCGCAGCCCGACGGGCCGATGAAGGCCGTGACCTTGTTCTCGGGAATCTCGAGGTTGATGCCCTTGAGCGCGTGGAATTTGCCGTAGTAGAAGTTCAGGTCCTTGACCGAGATCTTCGAGCGCGACGGTTGTACGACGGTATTTGGCATGGGAGATCTTCTTCTTCAGTCAGTGTTTGTTGCGCGTGAGGACCCGCGCCAGGATATTGAGGGCGAGCACGGCGACGGTGATCAGGAACACGCCGGCCCAGGCCAGCTGTTGCCAGTTCTCGTACGGGCTCATCGCGAACTTGAAAATCGTGACCGGCAGGCTGGCCATCGGCTGGCTCACGTCGGCGGTCCAGAACTGGTTGTTCAGCGCGGTGAAGAGCAGCGGCGCGGTTTCGCCCGCGATGCGCGCCACGGCCAGCAGGATGCCGGTGACCACACCGGCGCGTGCGGCGCGCAGCGTGATGCTGATGATGACCTTCCACTTCGGCGTGCCCAGGGCGTAGGCCGCTTCGCGCAGGCCCGGCGGCACCAGCTGCAGCATGTTCTCGGTGGTGCGGATCACCACCGGAATCACGATCAGCGCGAGCGCCAGCGCGCCGGCCAGGCCCGAGAAGGTCTTGAAGTAGGCCACCACCACCGCGTAGACGAACAGGCCGATCACGATCGAGGGCGCCGATAGCAGAATATCGTTGACGAAGCGCGTGACCGAGGCGAGCCAGCCCTTGGGGTTGTACTCGGCCAGGTAGATGCCGGCCATGATGCCGATCGGCGTGCCCACGAAGGTGGCGAGCATCACCATCACGAACGAGCCGAAGATCGCGTTGGCGATGCCGCCCACTTCGTTCGGCGGCGGCGTCATTTCGGTGAAGGTGGCGATGGCCAGGCCGCCGATGCCCAGGCGCAGCGTTTCCCAGAGGATCCACACCAGCCAGAACACGCCGAACACCATCGCAGCGAGCGACAGCGTGAGCGCGATCTTGTTGACGCGGTTGCGCGAGGCGAACTTGGCCTGGCGCGTCTCGGTGAGCGCCTTGGCGTTGAGGAGGTCTTGCGCAGTGCTCACGACTTGGTTCCTTCGCTCTTCTTCATCTTGGCCAGCAGGATCTTGGAAAGCGTCAGCACGACGAAGGTGATGAAGAACAGCACGAGGCCCAGGTACATCAGCGCAGCCTGGTGCAGGCCCGCGCCGGCTTCGGCGAATTCGTTGGCCAGGGCCGAGGTGATGCTGTTGGCAGCCTCGAACACCGACAGCGAGTTGAGCTGGTTCATGTTGCCGATCACGAACGTGACCGCCATCGTTTCACCCAGCGCCCGGCCGAGGCCGAGCATGATGCCGCCGATGACGCCGGCCTTGGTGTACGGCAGCACGACCTTGGAGACGACCTCCCAGGTGGTGGAGCCGAGCCCATAGGCCGACTCCTTGAGAAGGGGCGGGGTCACCTCGAACACGTCGCGCATCACCGAGGCGATGAACGGGATGATCATGATCGCCAGGATGATGCCGGCCGACAAAATGCCGATGCCCACGGGCGGGCCGGACACCAGGGCGCCGAGGTACGGCACGCCCGTCAGCAGCTTCTGCAGCGGCTGCTGCACCCAGGTCGAGAGAATCGGGCCGAACACCAGGAGACCCCACATGCCGTACACGATGGACGGCACGGCGGCGAGCAATTCGATGGCCGTGCCCAGCGGGCGCTTGAGCCAGTTGGGCGACAGCTCGGTCAGAAAGAGGGCAATGCCGAAGCTCACCGGCACCGCGATCACCAATGCGATGAACGAGGTGGCCAGCGTGCCATAGATCATCACGAGGCCGCCGTACTCTTCCTTGACCGGATCCCACGTGCTGTTGGTGAGAAAGCTAAGGCCGTACTTGGAAATGGCGGGCCAGGCACCGGCGATCAGCGACACCAGGATGCCGATCAGCATCGCCAGCGTCAGCAGCGCGGCGCCCTTGGCGGCCCAGCCGAAGAGGCGGTCGGCCATGGGGCCGGAACGCGGCGCCTTCACCGGCGGTGGCGGCGCAGTGGCGCGGCCACGGTCGGCCGCGAGGTCGTACGTGGCGGCAGCAGGAAGAGTGGATGACACGGGTCGCTCCGGCAAAGACGAAGGCGGCGCATCCCCGAGCGAAGTGCTGCTCATGGATGCGCCGTTCTGGACTGGTGGGTGGATGGCTTACTTGAACGCGACGGGCTTGCCCGATGCGTCCTTCACGTCACCCCATGCCTTGGCGATGGTGGCCTTGACGGCGTCGGGCATCGGCACGTAGTCGAGGTCATCAGCGGTCTTGTCGCCGCCCTTGTAGGCCCAGTCGAAGAACTTGAGCACGGTGGTCGCGTTGGCGGGCTTGTCCTGCACCTTGTGCATCAGGATGAAGGTGGCGCCGGTGATGGGCCATGCGCCCTTGTCGGCCTGGTTGGTCAGCACCTGGTAGAAGCTCTTGTTCCAGTCGGCGGCAGCAGCAGCGGCCTTGAAGGCGCTGTCGTCGGGCGCGACGAAGTTGCCGGCAGCGTTCTGCAGCTGGGCATAGGTCATCTTGTTCTGCTTGACGTAGGCGTATTCGACGTAGCCGATCGAGTTGGGCAGGCGGTTCACGAAGGCTGCGACGCCTTCGTTGCCCTTGCCGCCCGCGCCGGTGGGCCAGTTCACGGCCGTGCCTTCGCCGACCTTGGTCTTCCACTCGGCGTTGACCTTGCTCAGGTAGTTGGTGAACAGGAAGCTTGTGCCCGAACCGTCGGCGCGGCGAACCGGGGCGATGGCGGCGTCAGGCAGGGCCAGCGAACCGTTCAGTGCCTTGATGGCGGGGTCGTTCCACTTGGTGATCTTGCCCAGGTAGATGTCGCCCAGGACCTGGCCGTTGAGCTTCAGTTCGCCCGGCTTGATGCCGGTGATGTTGACCACGGGGATCACGCCGCCGATGACGGTGGGGAACTGCATCAGGCCCTTGGCCTGGAGTTCGTCGTCCTTCAGGGGAGCGTCCGAAGCGCCGAAATCGACGGTCTTGGCTTCGATCTGCTTCAGGCCAGCGCCCGAACCGACCGACTGGTAGTTGATCTTGACGCCGGTGGCCTTGTTGAAGTCCGAAGCCCACTTGGCATACAGCGGTGCCGGGAAGCTGGCGCCGGCGCCGGTCACGTCTTGGGCAAGGGCGGGAATGGAGAACAGCGCGGCCACGAGACCGGCGGTTGCAAATTTGAACGTCGTTTTCATGAAGCTTCCTTTAGAAGTAAGAAGTAGTCCCTTTCGGGCTTGGAACGGACTCTAGAAAGCTTGTGTGACATCAATATGACACCCCGCTGTCGAGGGAAAATGCCTGTGTTCCCCCCCGCCAGCCGTGTGACGCTGTCACACAACCGTCATGCACCGCGCCTAGCCTCCCAACCTCGCCGCTGAGCGATTAGGGAGGCGGCGCGCCTGTCACGGCGCTACGATCAAAGACAACACCGCCCTCTTCACTACAACTACATGCAAAACGGCACCCGCCTCGCGGCAGTCGATCTCGGTTCCAACAGCTTCAGGCTCGAAATCGGACAGGTCGACCACGGCCAGATCCATCGCACCGAGTACCTGAAGGAAACGGTGCGCCAGGGCAATGGCCTGGACAGCGCCCGCAATCTCACCACCGAAGCCATGCAGCGCGGCTGGGACGCGCTGGCGCGTTTCGGCGAACGCCTGGCCGGCTTCAAGCGTTCGCAGGTGCGCGCCGTAGCGACGCAAACGCTGCGCGAGGCGCGCAACCGCGAAGAATTCCTGCTGCGTGCACGCACCATCCTGGGCTTCGGCATCGACGTGATCCCGGGCCGGGAAGAAGCCCGCCTTATCTATCAGGGCGTGGCGCACATGCTCCCGCACACCGACGCCTCCGACCGCGAACGCCGTCTGGTGGTGGATATCGGCGGGCGCTCCACCGAAATGATCATCGGCCGCGCGCTCGACGCCGAACTGGTGGAGTCCTACCGCGTCGGCAGCGTCGCGTGGTCGATGAAGCATTTCGCAGAAGGCCAGTTCACCCCCGCCGCCTTCCGCGCCGCCGAAGTGGCCGCCAAGGCGGTGCTGGACGACGCGCTCGGCAGTTACACCCGCGATCAGTGGGACGTGGCTTACGGGGCTTCCGGCACCATCGGCGCGGTCGGCGACGTGCTGGCGGCCGCCGGCGCGGAGCCCGGCCTCGTCACCCGCGAGGGCCTCGACTGGCTGCTCGACCGCCTGCTCAAGGCCGGCAGCGTCGACAAGCTGCGCATGGACGGCATGCGCGAAGACCGCAAGGCCGTGATCGGCGGCGGCGTGAGCGTACTGCGCGCGGTGTTCGACCTGCTCGGCATCGAGGAGATGAAGGTCGCCCAGGGTGCGCTGCGCCATGGCGTGCTTTACGAACTTCTGGAGCGCGACGACAGCGTGGCCGACATGCGCACCGCCACGGTGGCGCGGCTCGCCACGCGTTTCGCGGTCGATGCGGCGCAGGCCAAGCGGGTGGGCGAAGCCGCTGCCGGGCTCTTCGTGCAACTGGCCCCTGCCGCACGCGGCGGCAGTACGTCCAACCGCGCGGGCCGCGCGCTGCGCAAGCTCGGCTGGGCCGCGCAACTGCACGAGATCGGCGCGCTGGTGTCGCACAGCGACTATCACAAGCACGGCGCCTACATCCTAGACAACACCGACGCGCCCGGCTTCGCGGTGAACGAACTGCACGCCCTCGGCCAACTGGTGCTGGGACAACGCGGCAAGCTGCGCAAGCTCGAAGCCGCGCTCGACGACGAGACCTTCGTGATGCAGTTGCTGGCGCTGCGGCTGGCCGTGATCCTCTGCCATGCGCGGCGCGACCCCGATCCGCAGGCGCTGCACCTCGCGGCACTGGGCGCGCGGGCGTTCACCATCGTGTGCGCACCCGATTGGGCCGATGCCTATCCGCAGTCGGCGCACCTCCTGCGCGAGGAAGTGCTGGCTTGGCAAAAAACTAGCAACTGGCGCGTGGAACTGAACGGCGCTTGACCCGGACTTAAAGGAGTTCGGGCGACTGCACCGTCACTACGACGGTCTGCACGTCGCCATCGCGCTCGCGGGTGCGAATCCACCACAGCGCGCCCTTGCGCACCGGGCAGCTGTCCTGCTTGAGACCCAGCAGCAGCGAGATGGCCTGCCCCACCGAGGGCTGGTGGCCGATCATCAGTACCACCGACTTGCCGTTGGGCCAGCCGGCCGCGCCCAGCAGCGCATCGGCCGTGGTGTCGGGCGCCAGTTCGTTGCGCAGCTTGTACTTGCGGCCCAGCGCGAGGGCGGTCTGCTCGCAGCGCCGCGCGGGGCTGCAGACGATGCGGGTGCCGTCGGGCAGTTGCCGATCGAGCCAGCTGGCCATGCGCTTGGCCTGCTTTTCGCCGCGTGCGGTGAGCGAGCGCTGCATGTCGTCGCAGCCCTCGGTCCAGTCCTCGGCTTCGGCGTGGCGCCAGAAGATCAAGTCCATGGTCATCGTCTTTCGGTCGTCAGTTGCTGGATGCATCGCCGTGATGCCCTCGCGCCGCATAACGGTTCATGAGCGCGGTCTGCGCACCATGCGCCTCGACGGCGCGTGACGCGCCCTCTTCGCCAGGGTTCGTGTCGCGGTCGACGCGGGTGTAGACGCCGTCGCCGCCCAGGTCCCAGGCGTCGCGGCCATCGTGCAGGTAGGCCACCAGGCACTCGTCGATGAGGCGCTGGCGCAGGCCCGGGTCGGTCACGGGCCAGGCAAGCTCGATGCGCCGCATCATGTTGCGGTTCATCCAGTCGGCGCTCGAGAGGTAGAGCGCCTCGTCCTCGCCGTTGCGGAAATAGAAGACCCGCGAATGCTCGAGGAAACGCCCGATCACCGAGCGCACGCGGATGTTGTCGGTGAGGCCCGGCACCTGCGCCGGCAGCGTGCAGGCGCCGCGCACGATCAGGTCGATCTTCACGCCCTTCTGCCCCGCGAGGATCAACGCGGCGATCAGCGCGTCGTCGGTCAGCGCATTCATCTTGGCGACGATGCGCGTCGGCTCGCCATTCGATGCGGCAAGGCCCAGCGCGTCGATCTGCGCGACCAGGTTCTTGTGCAGGTCGAAGGGTGCCAGCCACATGCGGTTGAGCTTGGGCAGGCGGCTCTGGCTCGCCAGGTGGACGAACACCGCCTCCATGTCGGCCGTCAGCAGCGGATCGGTCGTGAGGTGGCTGATGTCCGTATAGAGCTTGGCGGTGCGCGGGTTGTAGTTGCCGGTGGAAAGATGGCCGTAGCGGCGCAGCTGCTTGCCCTCGCGGCGTGTCACCAGCAGCATCTTGGCGTGGGTCTTGAGGCCCACCACGCCGTACACCACCTGCGCGCCGATCGACTCCAGCATTTCGGCCCAGTTGATGTTGGCCTCTTCGTCGAAGCGCGCCTTCAGCTCCACCACCACGGTGACTTCCTTGCCCCGGCGCACGGCTTCGCGCAGCAGGTCCATCAGTTCGGAATCGGCGCCGGTGCGGTAGATCGTCTGCTTGATGGCCAGCACCTGCGGGTCGAGCACCGCTTCGCGCAGGAAGGCGAGCACGCCGTCGAAGCTCTCGAAGGGTTGGTGAATCAGCACGTCACCGCGCTGCAGGCGCTCGAAGAACGACTGGGCGGGTGACAGCGTGACGGGATACGACGCCGAATACGGCGGAAAGCGCAGCTGCGGCTCGTCGATCAGGTCGATCAGCTGCGTGAGCCGCGCCAGATTCACCGGCCCATGCACCCGGTACAGCGACTCGGGCGGCAGGTTGAACTGCGCCAGCAGGAAGCTCGCGAGCGATTCGGCGCAACTGGCCGATACCTCCAGCCGCACGGCCTGTCCGTAGTGACGGTGCTGCAGGCCCTGGCGCAGGGCGGTGCGCAGGTTCTTGACGTCTTCCTCGTCCACTGCGAGATCGGAATGCCGTGTGACGCGGAACTGCGAGAAGTCACCCACCTCGCGGCCCGGGAACATGCTCGACAGATGGGCCCGCACCACGCTCGACAGCGCCACGAACAGCGTCTTGCCGTCCGACACCTTGGCCGGCATGCGGATCAGTCGCGGCAGCACGCGCGGCAGCTTGACGATCTGGATCGGGTTCTCGCGCCCGAAAGCGTCCTTGCCGCCGAGCCGTACGATGAAGTTAAGTGACTTGTTGGCCACCTGCGGGAACGGGTGCGCCGGGTCCAGCCCGACGGGAATCAGCAGCGGGCGCACCTCGCGCTCGAAATACTCGCTCACCCATTTGCGCTGCGCCGGGTTGCGCTCGCCATGCGAAATGATGTGGATGCCGTGCGTCGCGAAGGTCGGCATCAGCTCGTCGTTGTACAGCGCGTACTGGCGTGCCACCAGCTTGTGCGCCGCCTCGGCCAGTTGCTCGAACGAGTCGACGGTGTAGGTGCCCTTCTGGTCACCGGCGCTGCCGGCAATCAGGTGCGGCGCGGCGCGGACCTCGAAGAACTCGTCGAGGTTGGAAGACACGATGCAAAGGTAGCGAAGACGCTCGATCAGCGGGACCTCGGGCCGGTGGGCCCAGTCGAGCACGCGCTCGTTGAACGACAGGATGCTGTGATCCCGGTCGAGCAGGGTGAACGTGGGCGCCGCGGCGGCGGGCGACCGGTCTGCAGGGACTGGTGACATGGACACTGATTCTGGAGCAAGCGGCACGGGAGCAGACGTAGGCGGAAATATGACAGTGTCGATGTCATTTGTGACAGTTGAGTGACGATCGCGTGACGCAGCGTCTCCTGCCCTGTGCGGCTCCATCATGCCCGGAGGGAGGGCGGGCGGCCCGTCGTCAGGACGGACGGCCGCCGGTTTCATGCGCCGAGAAAGTGCTTGCGGTAGCGCGCCGGCAGGTCGTCGATGCGCATCAGCATCGGCAGGTCGGCGGCGTTGAAGTCCGGATCCCAGGCCGGTGCGCCCAGCACCTTGGCGCCCAGTCGCAGGTAACCCTTGATGAGCGCCGGCGGCTCCACGTCGAGCGTGCTGTCCAGCCGCTCGACCGGCAGCGGCAGGCGGGGTTGCACCTGGTACTGGATCGGCGCCATGTGGCTGGCCGAGACCTGCCGCCAGATGCTGGCGGCCGCGTCACCATTCGTCACACCGTTGTGCGACATCGGAATGCTTGCGCAGCCGATCATGGTGTCCAGCTTGTTGCGGTGCATGAAGCCGGCCAGCGCACCCCACAGCGCAAGGATCACCCCGCCCTGGCGGTGCTCGGGATGCACGCAGCTGCGGCCCAGCTCGACCATGCGTTCGCGCAGGTCGCGCAGGCGGGTCAGGTCGAACTCGGTGTCGCTGTAGGTGCTGCCGACGCGGCGCGCCTGGGCCGGCGTCAGCACGCGGTAGGTGCCGATGACCTGGTTGGTGAGCTCGTCACGCACCAGCAGGTGCTCGCAGAAGTCGTCGAACAGGTCGATGTCGTGGCCGGCCAGCGGCGAGGAAACGCGAGCGCCCATCTCTCCGACGAACACGTCGTAGCGCAGGCGCTGCGCGGCGCGCACGTCGTCCAGGTGACGGGCCCAGCCGACCGTGATGCCTTGCTTGGCTTCGACGGGCGGGGGAAGAATGACGGCGGGTGCCTGCGGCACCGACACGCGGGCCGCGGTGGAAGCACCGGCGACAGCGACGACCGTGGGCGCAGGCCACAAGGCCGCGCGCAGCCCGAGCTGCGAGAGCGGAAACGTCGGGTTGGGCAGTTCTTTCATGGGGAACCCTTTCTGCCGAGGGAGTCTCCGCACCTGCGATGAAGCCGGCGTGTCAGGAAGATTGCATACGCATGACGGTGTTACAGCCGGCCTGGCGCACTTCGTCGTTTAATTCGGGTGAACTCGCGACATGGAGCTTGGACACATGGCCACCGCAGCAGCCGGCACCGACAGCAGCCGCTTTCACCAGACCTTTCCCGTCCTCAGTGACACCGAGATTGCGCGCATCGCGCGCTTCGGCAGCGTGCAGCAATTCGCACGCGGCGAGCGCCTCTTTACCGCCGGCGAAACCGGACCCGGCATGTTCGTTCTGCTCAAGGGCGTGGTGGCTGTCACACAGCGCGACGGGCTCGGGCGCGTGGTGCCGATCGTGCGGCAGGGCCCGGGTGAATTCCTGGCCGAAGTCGGCCAGCTGAGCGGCCGCCCTGCCCTGGTCGACGGGCACGCCGACGAAGACGTGGAGGCGCTGCTCGTATCGCCCCAGCAGTTGCGCGCGCTGCTGGTCGCCGAAGCCGATCTTGGCGAACGCATCACCCGCGCGCTGATCCTGCGGCGTGTGGCGCTGATCGAATCCGGCGCGAGCGGGCCGGTGCTGATCGGCAAGCCGCAGTCGGCCGACATGGCGCGGCTGGAAAACTTCCTGCGCCGCAACGGCTACCCCTATCACCTGGTCGATGCCGCCGAGGACCCCGATGCGGCCGCGCTACTCAACCAATATGGCACCTGCCAGCTGCTGGCCGTGTGCCCCGACGGCTCGGTGCTGGTGAACCCGGCCGAGGATGCGCTGGCACGCTGCCTCGGCATGGTCGACACCGTCGAGCACAACGAGTTGTTCGACGTGGCCGTGGTCGGCGCGGGGCCGGCCGGCCTCGCCACCGCGGTGTACGCCGCGTCCGAAGGACTGCGCGTGATCGTGCTCGACTGCCGCGCGTTCGGCGGCCAGGCCGGCGCCAGCGCGCGCATCGAGAACTATCTGGGCTTTCCGACCGGCATCTCGGGGCAGGCGCTGGCTGGGCGGGCCTTCGTGCAGGCGCAGAAGTTCGGTGTCGAGATGCTGATTCCGGCGAAGGTCACCTCGCTGGACTGCTCGCGCGAGAACGAGCGCGAAAGCCTCGGCATCGCGCTGGCCGACGGCCGCACGATCCACGCACGCACGGTGGTCATCGCGAGCGGCGCGCGCTATCGGCGCCCCGACGTTCCGCGTCTCGCCGAATTCGAAGGCCGCGGCATCTGGTACTGGGCCTCGGCCATCGAAGCGAAGATCTGCTCGCAGCAGGAAGTGGCGCTGGTCGGCGGCGGCAACTCGGCGGGCCAGGCCGCGGTGTTCCTCTCGCGGCATGCGGCCAAGGTGAATGTGCTGGTGCGCGGACCCTCGCTGGCGGCCAGCATGTCGCGCTATCTGATCGACCGCATCGAGGCCACGCCCAACATCGAGCTGCAGCCCCACACCGAACTCGTGCGCCTGCATGGCGGCTCCGACGAAGGCCTCACGGGTGCGACATGGCGCTGTCACACCAGCGGCAACGAGCACGACTGCCCGGCGCGCAACATCTTCCTGTTCGTCGGCGCCGAGCCCGAAACCTCGTGGCTCGAAGGCTGCGGTGTCGCGGTCGACAAGCACGGCTTCGTGCTGACCGGCGCACCGGCGAGCAGCGGCTTTCCCGCGCGCCCGGCCACGGCGCTCGAATCCAGCGTGCCTGGCGTGTACGCCGTGGGCGACGTGCGCTCGGGCTCAGTCAAACGCGTGGGCGGTGCGATCGGCGAAGGCGCTGCGGCGGTGGCGCTGATCCATCAGCACCTGTCGCAGGCGACGGTCGTGGCCTGACCCACTCAATCACATACCAAGGAGTTCTTCGGTGCCCATCAAAGCCTGCGACCACGTGCCTTCCACCATCGCGCAACCTCACACGCAGCGGGGCTGCGAGGACTGCCTGAAGACCGGCGACACCTGGGTCCACTTGCGCCTGTGCGTGCACTGCGGCCATGTGGGCTGCTGCGACTCGTCGAAGAACCGTCATGCCACACGGCATTCACGGGCCGAGGGGCATCCGGTCATCAAGTCCCTGGAACCGGGCGAAGACTGGATGTGGTGCAACACGCACCAGCTGCAGGTGGGCTGAAAGAGACTGCCGCAAGGCGAATTCCCGCGCTGGCACGGGTTTGGATGGGCACGTATATGCTGCCTCCCTCCCATCACATCCCCTCTCCCGGAGCCCGAGACATGCCCGCATCGCCCATCGAGGTCTATTCCTGGCCCACGCCCAACGGCCACAAGGTTCACGTCATGCTGGAGGAGTGCGGCCTGCCCTACCGCGCGCACCCGGTGAACATCGGCAAGGGCGACCAGTTCGCGCCCGAGTTCCTGCAGATCAGCCCCAACAACAAGATCCCCGCCATCACCGACCCCGACGGTCCGGACGGCAAGCCGATCTCGCTCTTCGAATCGGGCGCGATCCTCGTCTACCTCGCAGGCAAGACCGGCAAGTTCCTGCCCACCGGCGACCGTGAACGCTACGACGTGCTGCAGTGGCTCATGTTCCAGATGGGCGGCGTCGGTCCGATGCTCGGGCAAGCGCATCACTTCCGCCTGTATGCGCCCGAGAAGATCGCCTATGCGATCGACCGCTACACCAACGAGGCGCGGCGCCTCTACGGCGTGATCGACAAGCAGCTGTCGAAGAACAAGTTCATCGCCGGCAAGAGTTATTCGATTGCGGACATCGCCATCTTCCCGTGGCTGCGCAGTTGGGAAAACCAGGGCATCACCCTCACCGACTTCCCACACCTGAAGGCCTGGTTCGACGGCATTGCCGCGCGCCCGGCGGTGCAGCGCGGCGTGAAAGTGCTGGCCGATCTGCGCCAGCCGCTCACCGGCGACAAGGAGCGCCAGGTTCTTTTCGGCAAGACGCAATACGAGAAACGCTGAGAAAGCTCAAGAACCGGTCAATATCCGGTCAATATCCGGGCTAGAATAGAAGGCTTGTCGGGGTGTAGCGCAGCCTGGTAGCGCATCTGGTTTGGGACCAGAGGGTCGAAGGTTCGAATCCTTTCGCCCCGACCAAGTTTTCTTTCAGTGTTTTCGTTTTTGCTTCTGTCCGGCCCGGAATCTGCCCGTAGCTCAGTTGGATAGAGCACCTGCCTTCTAAGCAGGTTGTCGGGGGTTCGATCCCCTCCGGGCAGGCCAATCCCCCATTTCATGCAGCTTCACGCTGCCTCAGAACTCGCACTTCTCACAGGAGTGGCGGGTTTTTCTTTGCTGCTCACGATGTCGGGCCGCCGCATCGAATCTTCGCAATTTGTCGGCACTTCCACAGGTACCTGCACGTGGCCGCAAGCCAGGTACCGACGGCACGGGGGATCACCATGCCACTGACCGACACATTCGTGAGGCACGTAAAGCACAAGGGCACTGCGATCGGCGAGCGCTACGCCGATGGTGGCGACATGTACCTTCGGGTCAAGGCAGCGGGCAAGTACTGGCATTCCGTTGCGCCGCTGTCGACGGGTCTTCTACGCCTACTACCCTGTGCATCTTTCGTTGGTTGCTGAGGTGCTGAGACCCACATGACTGGGAAGAACCAGTGGCAACCTTTCGCAAGCGACTGCCGAGCTTTCGAGCGATGTTGCATGTCAGCCCGGCAAATCAAGCGCGCTTCCGCCACCATGATCGAACTGTGCAACCTGAGCGAGCGACGCCCATGCAGGCCCGATCCGTCCCACGCAACCCGCTGTCGGTGTCAACGCACTAGAGGCTTGCCAGCATTCCGGTTGAGGATGCCTCGGCCGCCAACTTGGACGACTGCAGTCGGACCTGACAGCAACGCGCTTACCTACATGCTTGTCTGGGAGAGCTTGGCCGATCGTGAGGCCAAGTGGGGCAAGTTTGTCGTCGATCCTGAATGGGTCGAGGTCAGAAAGGCGAGCGAGGCAGCCGGACCGATCGTTGCGAAGATGGACAACTCGTTCTTGGCGCCAACCTCTTTCTCGTCTGCGAAATAGTCTCTTCCGCGGCGGACGAGATAGTTGGCGTCGCCGCCGATCCAGTAGCCCCGCCCGTCTTGGTCGTGCTGAGAGAGACAGCCAGTCAACGACCGCTTACCGCGACACCGGTCACCGAGAGATCGGAGCACGATCGGCTGCTTCAGTCTGAAGCAGCCATCTAGCACGCGCGAAATTCCGTAGGTCGACTTGTGAAGCCATACGATCCTGCAGCACTTGCCGAGCGATATAGATCCCTCTGGGGATCAGCCTCCGATCTTGACGTGCGTATGGACGCGGTCCGATGACCTGTGCGGAATCTGGACTCGAAGGGCCAGCCCGTCTCGCTGTAGCCAACGCGCATGCCATCCACCAACGCGGACCCGATGGCAACATCGCGCAGCTTCCAATCGAAAGGTCAGCCAGCGTGGCACGGGTGACCATCTCGATACGGTCGTAGCGAATGCCCTTGTCCTGCAGCAGTTCGCTCAGCGCCGCGCTGCCGAATGCCGCCTTCGCAAAACGCCGTCCCACAGCCTCAGGCAGATAGACCACGCTGTGCAGGATCGGCGTGCGCCCAGTTGCACGCACGCGCACCACCTTCAGCACTGTGGTCCCCTCCGCGAGCTGCAGCGCGGCCGCCACGTCGAGCGGAGCAAGAAGCTCCGCTTCGCTCCAGAGCCTGCCCACGAAGATCAGACCATGACCTGTATTTTGTCTTTCCTAGTGCGGCTGTCTATGTGACCAAGTCATGCTCTCAAACAGAGAATCAAACGGATTTCGAAGATGAAGCGCAACAGCAGCTTTCACCGGTCAACCACATATAGATTCCGATGCGTTCCTCATGTGTTATCTGTCTGCACCGAGAAGCGACTTCCTCGATCTTGGACAGCACCTCACCGATAGGAGGATGTACTTTTCGTTCCATCGGAGGAATGGGCCATTCGGACCCGATGCCCACGGCCAGCCAGCGGGGATCGACGTCGAAGTAATCCGCGATGGCAAACAGGCAAGTCGATTCGACGCCCTTGTTCCGACCCGAAAGCCAGTGCGTAATCGCAGGTCGGGTGACGCCGCAACAACGTGCCAATTCAGCTTTGCATCCGCGACCTTTGGCTGCGACGAGCTGGCCCAAGCGTTCCGAGAAGCCGCCGCCTAGCGCCATCGCATCGGCTTCCGAGGCGCCCACCATATCAATCCCCTCGAGACGCGCTGGCGCCATCCCGGATCGCACGTGCGCGATCGACGAAACGCCTGGAAAGAAGTTGTGGTCTCTGGCAATTGGCGCAGAGATACAAGCGCATTCCGGGCAACAGACGCATCCACATCCTTCGATGTATGCGTGACAGCTTTCTGGCATGGCACTGGCAACGAAAGAATAGGTGGATCATGAAGAACAGTTGATTGCTCGAGTCGGTCAGGATGGAATGAGTTGATCCGGCACCGGATTTACTGAAGGACAGCGCACGCGCAATCTCCAACCAAATATTTTGCTTTCGTCTGTTCGCGCTCACGCGGACTATTGCGCATCGGAAGTGACCCGCATCACTATTCATCAGAGATCGATTCATTGGGATGCGCAACCACGCATGAAGCCCTCGCTGCATGAAAGAAGCATCTCAGTTGTCCGATCCACGAGAATCCGGGCGAGGCGGTGGCACCCGCTGGCGGTAGTCGTCCTTTGACAGCTTGTTCTCTGCGGGCAGCAAGTTGCCAACATCCGTCGAGCCAAAATCTGAAGGCACATGAATGCCCTCCCCGTCCCGCCGGACGAGGCCGCGACTTTCCATATCGCGCATGGTTTTATTGACCACTTCACGTGAGAGGCCCGAATAGGAGGCAATCACCGCCTGCGTGATGCGCTTGTCGTACCCGCCCGAACCGACAGGTGCAAGCTGCGTCAACTCATGAAGCACACGGCCCACCAACGCCTCCGCGGACAGCGAAGAGATGCGTCGCAGTTGCCTGCGTAGCAGGCCCGTGCGCTGTAGCGTGAGATCGACCAGGCCAAGCGCCATTTCGGGGTGCTTCGCGCAAAGCTCGCGCACCGCTGCGACCGGGACAAGGTAAACCGACGAAGGCAGAGCGGCGATCAGCGTGGACGCGGCTTGATAGCGATCTTCGCTGAGCAAAGGTCCGTGAAAAATGTCGCCACGTCGGATGAAGTCGGTCGTGACGTCAGCGTTGCCCGCATTGCCGCGTGCCACGACCCGCAGCAACCCGCCGGTGACGCAGTACATGCGATCAGTCCATTCGTCGGACTCGATCACCAGGTCGTTGCGCCGGTAAGACCGAAACTCACTGCGCTGGATCAAGGCCGTTCGGTCTGCCGTGCTCAAACTGCTAAGAAGCGGGTGCAGATACATTTTTTGAAGTGCTGCATGCCCCCGGGGCGAGCGATCGCAGATGACGAAGCCGCCGTTCGTCCCGCGAGTTTCCAAGCGTTCACGAAGACACTTGAACACTGGCCATCGTCAGGTGAAGAGATATGGTTCGATCGCGCGGCGACCAGAGGATGCATCAACCCCTCATCGCGTTTCAGCGCAATACGTCGCCTTGGTTACGTCGAGGCTCCGCTGAATTGAACTCATCGGTGATGCAAGTCTTGAGGGTTCTTCGGTACCGCGCAGGTGATAGCCCTGAACCCATTGCACACCGGCGTCGAGTGCGACGCCCAGGTCATCTTCGCGTTCGATCCCGTCAGCGACGACGTACATCGCCAAATGGCCGCAGAGCGTCAGCATGTCGCGAAGACACTCGCCGCCGAATTCACTTTCCCGTGCCCGCCGAAGGAACGATGCCTCGAGTTTGATGATGTCAGGGCGGCAGGCTTGGGCTGCAGCAAGGTTGCCGCGCCCAGCACCGAAATCCTTGATGGCGATCCGGCAGCCAAACGACCGGAGCCTGGCGCAGAAATCTCGGACCGCCTGCAGACTCGAGAACGCCATCGAATCGGAAATCTCCACTGTCAGGCGGGACGCCAGTTCGGGAGAAGACTTCAAAGTCGACAGAACGGACGCCCACCAGTGATCAATTCGCGCGCTTTGTGCAAAGAGACTTACCCCGAGCTGCACCAAGGGCTGATGTCTCAATGCGTCGATGACCTGTCGTACCACCAGCCTGTCGAACGCGCGAGTCAGGCCGAGGCGCTGCAAGCATGGCAGGAACACCTCCGGCGTGAGCGATGTCTGCTGATCTGAGTACACCAATGCTTCCGGACGTGCTTCCCAGTAAAGCGTCGATGCCGAAGCGTAGGCGTTGACGACTGGTCGCCATGCGAAAGTGAGACGCCCGGCCCGGAGTGCTTCACTCAGACGGACGGCCACGTCCATGTCGGCACGATAGTTCTGTAGCCACCCATCGGTGGGCTTTTCATGTGCGTCGGGAAAGGGCTGGGCGGTCCATAGCGTGAGCTCGATCTCCGAATCGCCCATTTGGTCCGGCGCTTGCACATCGATCCAGTTCACATGCAATCGCGCCAACGCCGTGATCCCTCTGGCGGATATGGGCTCGCTTCCAAGCGCCGAGAGCAGCAATTCGAGTTGCTCACTGGCGGACTGTTCCAAAGCGGAGCAATCGTCTTTCATGAAGAAATCATTGCTCCACAACAAAAAGCAGTCATCGCGTAGACACGCAAGGTCGGCTTTGACTGAAGTCAGGAAACGAGCGCAAAGCCGCTGCCTGATCTCACGACTCACGCTTTTCGCGAAGTCCAGGTCATAGGCTTCAGCGAGTTGCGGAAAATTCTCGATAAGAACGAAGGCGCAGGCTCTCCGGATGGGCGCATGGAGTTGAGGCTGCGAGACTTTCCGCAAGGAGCAATTGCTCGGCGCCTGAGTTGGCACGGTCGACATGCACGACCGAAAGGGCATATCGGCGATCTGCGGGAGAGCGGACATTGGATCCTCGATGGACGAATTTTTCAGAGCTGGAAAACGCGTGCTTCAATTAATGGTCTCCGCCCGCCAAATTGGGTGAACAGAGGTTGCGGCTTGATCAGACGCGGACGTACGCACCTGTCCCCTTGGTCCCCCGCGCGACGGCACATGCACAGCCGACGAAGGGTTATGTCCGCACGAGATCCGAATCAAAAGGGCGCCATGGCGCTGCCCTTCGGAACTGGCAGCACAAGCCGATCCACGGAAAAAATCTTTTAGCGGGCCTGGCAGCCTTCATCGTCGATGAAAGCTGGCTCTAAGCACCTTCACCCGGCGAACTCCGTGGGCAACTGATAACAAATTGATACTACGGATATCAGTGGGTTTTCGCATTCACTTTTGATTCATGAATGTGTCCCAGCTCACAACTCGCCGCGATGAGCATGAGATTTCCCATAGTGTGATGCAGCTGCGGCACCTGAAGGGTCACTCAATCGCTCAAGTTGGCAGGCGTCCGAAAACCGGACACCCAGGCGTCCTGGGATCATCCAGCGGCGCGCCATCCGCGCGCGCAAGTCATTGATTTCAAAGGATTCATGCCCTGGCACGTTGTGTGAGATCTTTGGACATCCACACCAAGGAGCCACCGGATTAGATCCCTCCCTTTCTCCGCGACCGCGCCCTGCTGACGGGCAGCACCACCCTGGTGCGCCGAGGCCCAGCCGCAGCCGGCCGAGCCGATGCCTCCGCCGCCGCCTGAAGCCCGCGGCGCAGCGGGCTATCAACCCACGTGCGGATGCCGCATCCCCTTTTCACTCGAGTTGATCGTCGGAAACCACTGCAGTCCCGTGGGCCGTGCGGACCGGGTTGATCTTGATTTTTTTACGCCCATGTCTTTGCACAGCCTCCTCAAACGCCTCCCGGTGCCCGAGCGCGAATTCCTGGTCGGTCGCAGTGAGCTCAGGACATATCGGCGCGGCGAGACTCTCTACGCAAAGGGTGAGCGGAGCGGCCAAATATGCCTGGTGGCTACCGGCCTGCTTCGCGTGGTGGTCGATGACGATGTCACGACCGACTTCGTTCGCGAAGGAGATTTCTGCCTGAACCTCGAGATGAGCGACGCGGCACTCCATGCAAGGGCCACCCTCGTCGCAGCCTTGCCCGCTTCCGTCTATTTCATCCCGGCGGAGGACATCTGGGCAATTTGCAGAAGACATCCCCCGGTGGCGTTCGAATTTCTCAGACTCATCATGGACCGCATCGCAAACCTGCGCGTCCATTTGCACCGCATCTCTTCACTATCGTCGGAACCATTGATCACCTGCGTTCTTCATGAACTCACCTCTTTGGCACCGGCTCGCAAAGGAGGCTACGACAAGCGGATCTCGCAGGAAGTGATTGCCTCGTATGCGGCACTTTCGCGCGAAATCGTCAATAGGACCATGCGAAGCATGGAGCTGCGCGGTTTGCTTTGGAAAGACGATCACGCTGTATATCTGCGAATGGACGCCAGGAATACGCCTCCCTCATCGCTGCCCAACGATTCCTGAGATACGGCGTCAACGTCGAAGCAGTTCAGGACAAGAGGATCAGGTCTTCATGCAATTTGCGATACGTCAGATCGCAGCTGCCATCCAACGAATCGACATCTCGCCTATTCGTCGAGTTTCGAGACATCGCGGCGACCACTCAGATGTGTGTCCTGCATCACAAGTGCAGTAAGAAACAACGCAGTGCTCGACCCGGGTGCTGCTTTCGAAATTTATAGTCGGCTCTTACGCCTTTCGTTCTCATTGCATCAAAACGCATCTAGATCAATTCCATGCAGATAAGCAGTTCGGGACAAGGCCGGTCAATTGGTGTATCGACCGAATATGAAGCCGCTTGGTCGTCACGCTCGTCGGATGACGATACGGTCCCCTGCCGGTTCAACCTGCACTTTCAGACTGGCGAGAAATATCGCGCGGCCTTCCCGGTAAGTGCATTGTTCCGTCTCGCATCTCGCTCGGAAGTGAATCACTGGCTGTTGGAAAGCAGTCCATCTTTTAGGACCGACCGAGATCTCGTTCTGCGATACACGATCGATCTTCGCCGGGAAAACGGGTCTCGATTGCGCTTGGAGGACATCGTCGAAGACGCTCGAGCGGCCGCCATGATCGCGGCGGTGTTCCTTCAGAACTTGAGAGACTAGAGGCTTGGCTCCGCGAGTTGCACAGAACGCACTGCGTCAGGGGGAAACGGCAAGGGTCTAGGTATGAACACTACTCAGGCTTGATACTGAAGTGGTGGCAGGCGATACCGTTACCGTGAGCTTCGCTCTTGCATACCGAAAATTCCGGGACCGCGAATTGCTGCCAGTCGCAGCACTCAATTTTTTAAGCTCTGCGTTTGATACGACCATCGCAGAGCAGATCGCGGCTGCCACCGCAATCAGCAGCGCCGTCCGACCGCTAGCTGCCCGCGGCGCTTACTTCAAAGGTAGCTGCGAAAGAGCCCGCAAAGCAAAGCGGCCCCGAAGGGCCACACGCTCGCTTGCGCATTGCTGCGCGATGCTTACTTCTTCTTTGCAACAGCCTTCTTGGCGGCAGGCTTGGCGGCCGCAACCTTGTCCGCCTTGCGTTTGGCTGCCTTCGGGTCTACCGCCGCCTTGAACGAAGCGCCAGGCACGAACTTCGGCACCTTCTGCGCCGCGATCTTGATCTTGGTGCCGGCCTGAGGATTGAAGCCGGTGCGCGCCGCACGCGCAACCTGCTTGAAAGTGCCGAAGCCGACGATCTGCACGGGATCGCCTTTTTTCACGGCGGCGACGATCGCGCTGGTAACGGTCTCGAGGATGCGCGCAGCTTCGGCCTTGCTGACGGTGTGGGTGGTGGCGATTTTTTCGACGAGTTCGATGCGGTTCACTGTTGATTTATTCCTATGACGAGAAATCGGGCTCAGGGCCTGTGCCCACCGCAGGCGGATGCCCGCGGCGAGCGGCGGCAGTGTAGCCGCAGCGCCGAGAGAGCCCGGCGCGCGGCGAACCGAACGACGCCCGCGCTCGTGGCCCGAGAGAAGCGGCGGCCGCCGCCGTCAACGCCAGAGCGGCACACCCATACGCGTCGCAGTACCCCTTTGCGACCTGCCCTTCGCGCAACGTAGGACAGGTACGGGCAGCCGGCGTCGCCTTTGGCGGATAGCGCCAGTCTTCACCGATGCCGAAAGTGCTTGTGCACTGAAACGGGCATTTAAGAGAGCACGTATGACGGATCGTTTGATCGACGGCGGGACTGCAAGCGGGCGCGTCCGGAATGCCAATGGGTTGCCATGGAGGCGCCGACGGCAGACAGGAGGTCGCCGATGGCCCGCGAAAGCTCGCCACCGTGAGGCCGCGCGACAATGAAGCTTGAGCCGAAGGATTTTCTGCGCGAACTGCAAGGGCGCGAGTTTCCGCTCATCGTCACCGGGCAGCCGGGCGTCACTTGTGTGGAAATGCTCCACACGGTCGGTTTCATCAAGGCCGTCGTGATCTCTTCGGATCCCAGGCACGCCGAGGCGCGGGTGCATCAGATCACTGAACTCGGCCGCCAAGCGCTGGCGAAGCGGTGATGACACCCATCGGCGGTTGCGCCCACACGCGCAGCAACTGCGTCTCACAGGACACCCGGGGTCCGAAACGATGAACATGAAGTTGATCCGAACGATTCTGGAGATTGCGGCGATGCCGCTGTTCGCTGTCGCGCTGTTCGCAACCGGACTCATCGCGGCCTTTGCGCATCTTCTGGCCCTGCCCGGTCTTTATCTCTGGGAGAGATACCAGGAGAGCAAGCCCGTGTCGCCAAGACGCCCGCGCGCCGATCCGTGAGGAGAGGCAAGTCGACTGCAATCGAACATCACTGGTCATCGGGTGTTGCTCGAGTTCACGACCATTTTCCGAAGCCGCCGCCGCGACGCAGTTAACTGCGGGGCGGCTCAGAGATGGGTGCCACGACTCGCCGCGGCCGCCATGTACTGCACTGTGGTCGCGCACGCCGACCTTCATTGCTCAGCTTCCTTGACAGGCTTGAAGGAGCGCTTGGCCTGTGCCATTTCCACGACCTCGCGGCGGACCTCGATCCGAGAGATCAGATCTCGCCGCATTCGGGTTTTTCCTCGTTTTTTAGTTATGTTTGAAAACTATATTGGTTATCTTCAATAACCTTAAAGCCGGCAAATAGCCGTCCCAGGAGACAAGCATGAATCGCATCGGGTCATCGTCATGGCGCACGGCATGGGCCGTGGTGGGTACGGCCGCTTTGCTCGGAGGGTGCGGCGGAGGCGGCGGGGGAAACGCCGGATTTTTTCCGATCTTTCCTGTCGCACCGAATACCTCGCCGCCGGCCGTCGTGACGCCACCCGCAACTTCCTCGGAGGCTCGTCCCGGCACATTGCAGTCGTGCACCGACCTTGCAAGCCAGGCGGCGTTCACCGGCACGGTCTACACCAGCGTGACCTCGGTTGCCGCAGGCGTGCTCACGGTGACCGGCGTGAGCACCCCGACGTCGGCGCATTGCCTGGTTCAGGGGAAGATGAACGAACGCACCAGCAGCGTCGACGGCCGCGTCTACGCCATCGGCTTTGAAATGCGCCTGCCGGTCGACTGGAACGGACGCTTCTTCTATCAGGCCAATGGCGGGCTCGACGGCAGCGTGGTTCCGGCAACAGGCGGCGTTGGCGGCGGCGCGCCCACAACCACCGCGCTGAACATGGGCTTCGCGGTGATCAGTTCCGACGCGGGGCATTCCGGTTCACAGATTCCATTCTTCGGCATCGACCCCCAGGCTCGCCTGGACTACGGCTACAACGCCGTGGCGCAACTGACGCCGATGGCCAAGAACCTGATCGCCAAGGCTTACGGCCGCGGGGCGGACCGCTCCTACTTCGGTGGTTGTTCCAATGGCGGGCGCCACGCGATGGTTGCCGCCGCACGCTCTGCCAACGAATACGACGGCATCCTGGCCGGTGACCCGGGTTTCAATCTACCGAAGGCGGCGGTCGCGCAACTCTACGGCGTCCAGCAATATGCGCAGGTCACCACGGCCAACACGCCTGCCGGCAAACCGGATCTGCAGACCGCCTTCACGCAAGCAGAGATGGACACGGTCGCTGGCGCAGTGCTGTCGAAGTGCGATGCGCTCGACGGTGCCGCCGACGGCCTCGTCGCGAACGTGCAGGCATGCAAGGCCGCCTTCACGCTGGCCACCGATGTGCCCACGTGCGGCGGCGCCCGCACCGGCTCCTGCCTCACAGCCGCGCAGAAGACCGTGCTGGACAACGTGTTCACCGGTGCACGCAACACCGCGGGCACCGCGCTCTACAGCAGCTTCCCCTACGACGCGGGCATCAACCGCGCCGACTGGCGGCGATGGAAGTTCTCCAATTCGCAGAGCCTGGACACCGCCGCGGTCGGCTTCGTGTTCAGTGCGCCGCCGCTGGGCACGAGCCGCCCGTCGGGCATCGACTTCGCGCTGGGCTTCAGCATGGACGCCGACGCACCAGGCATCTTCGCGACCACCGCGCTCTACACCGAGTCGGCCATGTCCTTCATGACGCCGCCGAACCCGGCCAACCTCGCCACGCTGCGCGACCGCGGCAGCAAGCTCATGGTCTACCACGGCACCAGCGATGCGGTGTTCTCGTCGGACGACACCACGCGCTGGTACGACGAGCTGCGCGCGGCGAATGGCGGCGATGCCTCCGGCTTTGCGCGCTTCTTCCCGGTGCCGGGCATGAACCACTGCGCAGGAGGCGCTGCGACGGACCAGTTCGACATGCTGACCCCGCTGGTGGCGTGGGTGGAGAAGGGCAAGGCGCCCGACTCGGTCGCCGCCGCTGCGCGCGGGGCGGGCGCCAACGTGGTCAACACGGAATTGCCCGGCGCCTGGTCGGCCACCCGGACGCGGCCGCTGTGCCCGTACCCCAAAGTGGCGACCTATGTGAGCGGCGACGTCGAGCTGGCCTCCAGCTTCGCTTGCAAATAGCAATGGTCAACACGCGGTGCTTGATTGGCCATCGACATGGATCGCCCGCTTTCTCCGCGATCTAAATTCCGCTGGCCACGCGATAGATAGAAGCGCGGACTCCGAAACGGGCGCTCGCCAGCATGAGCGGTCTCAAAACTCCATGTGCTTGTCGGCGTCCTGCGTCTTGCGGCGGCCGAGCGCGAGATTCGCGCGCTGCTTGTCCAGCACGACGTAGATGAACACCCCCTCCTTGGAGGCCGAGGGACGGATGATGTGGTACTGCTTTCCCAGCGTGATCAGCATGTCTTCGATCACGTCGTTCAGGCCCAGCGCTCGCATGGTCTTGAGCTTGGCACGCACGACCTCGGTGTTGCCGGCCGCAGCGACCTCGATGTCCACGCCCGCACCGGCGGCGCCAAGGATCATGCCGCTGGCAGAGTCGACCACGGCCGCGCACATGGCGCCGTCGATGGTCAGGATGTCGTCGAGGGTCTGCTTGATGGTTGCCAAGTTGTTCTCCAGTAAAAAAAGTGGTTCAAAAAAATGCGGCCTTGCCGCTCGGTGGGTCATGCGTCGGTGAGGGTCCTGGCCAGCTGCGCGGCGCGATAGGCCACCAGCGCCAGCACGGCCGCATCGTGGGCGAGCACATTGATGACGAGTTCGACGTCGCGCCGGGGCACACTGCAAAAGACGGCGAAGCCCGAGTCCGTCTGCACGATCACGCTCTTGTGGCGACCCAGGCGCGCCTCTTCGGAGACGACGCTGGCAATGGCCACGATGGAACTGGCCATTGCCGCGACGCGGACGGGGTCCGCATTGCCGATGACCGCGGAGGCCACGTTGAAGCCGTCGATGGTCGCGACCACGACGGCCGTCACGCCGTCCAGCTCGTCGACCAGCTTGCGTGCCTCGCGCTGCGCATGCGCGGCTGCCGTACGGGAAAGGTCTTGTCGATCCATCACTTTGTCTCTCTCCCACAATCAGCTTCGAGTTGCACCAGCAGCGTGTCGATCAGCAGGATCACATCGCTCCTGTTTCGCACGTCCACTTCAAGAATCGGATGCACCCGGTCCGTTGCAGCGAGTGCTTCCGCGTAGTCGTCCAGGGTCCGCACCGGATGCGCCCGCAGCCGCCCCACTCCGACGACGCAAGGCATCGTGCGAAGCGCTTCGGAAAATCCAGTCATGTAGATGGCCAAGTCCGCCAGCGGATCGGGTCGCGAGTTGTCGATCAGGACGATCACGCCCAACGCGTTGCGCACCAGGATCTTCCAGAGGAATTCGAAGCGCGGCTGCCCGGGCGTGCCGTACATGCGGACGCGGTCCCCGCTCTCCAGCGTGAGCAGGCCGAAGTCCAGGCCCACCGTGGTGCGCTCCTTGTCGATCGACGCGTCGGAGTTGCGCACGTCGGTCACCACCGGTGCCGCGTCGCTCACGCAACCGATCGCGGTCGTCTTGCCCGAGCCCACGGAGCCGGTGAAGAGGATCTTGTATTCCCTCATCGCGTCGCTCCGAGGCCCAGTCGGCGACGGATGCCGCCGATGAGGCCGCGCATGAACTCGCTGCGCGCCGGGGCGGAATTTCCCTGCATGCGCGGCGGCTCTTCCGCATGCGCCCTTGTGGCAACCGGTGCCACATGCAGTTCCAGCATGCCCGCCGAGCGCAGCGTCTGCAGGAACATGACGCACCGGGGCAGAGCAATCTCGCCCAGTTCGGCCAGCTCGATCGCACTGAGCGTGCGTCGCGCCAGCAGGCTGGCCATCCGCACATTGTCGGGGTCGTTGCGCAGCAACAGGGCCGAAGGCCAGCGTCGCAACGTGAAGCGGACCGAATCGGACACCTCGATCTCCAGTGCGGCCTGCTCTTCCATCGCCGAACGCACGGGCCGCGTGGCCAGCAATGCGCGCTCGGTGCTCTTGAGCCATTGCTGCAGCTTGTCGGCGCGTATCGGACGCTCCAGCGTGTGGGGCGAGCTGCCGGAATTCCTGCGCGTGAGCGCGAGCACGGCGCCAGCAATGCGGGCGAACTCGGCGCGCTCGGTGGCTGTCGCGCTCTCGTCGACAAGCAGTGCGTCGTAGGGCGGCACATTGACCATGGTCCACGGAAAGGCAACGTCGCTCGCATACAGCTGGACGATGGTCCGGATCACGGCCGCCTCGGGTGCGGGCAACCTGTAGACGCCGAGTCTCAGAACGGTCATGTCTCGCCTTCCTTGCACACACAGTTGCGCATCAGTTCACCGCCGGTACTTCACGCCAGTTCAAGAGGCGCAGCGAGATGCCCTTCGACAGATCGGCTTTCACGGGCACCGGCTTCCCGTCGGTGCCGACGACGATGCGGGTGGACCCGTCCACGCTCACGAATCGCAGGTCGGTGACGGCGCTCGGGAAGCTCTGGTAGGCGGTTCCGGCAGGCAGCAGCACCGAGGTCCCCGTTCCGTAGTTGATGGCATAGACCCGGCTTTGCCCCGAAGGACTGCAGGCGTCGCCGGTGGTCAGCAGGCTGGAGAAAGCCACGATGCCGTTGAAGGCCGCCGGGCTGGAGACAAGACGCCAGCTGACACCGGTGTCGACACCCAGATCCAGATACCAGCCCGCCGAAGTGTTCGAGAGGCTGATGCCCTTGAGCACATCGTCCACCTTCGTGAGCTGGCTGCGCGTGATGGGAGCGGTCACTGCATTGAAGCCGCCTGCCGTTCCGTCGACGATGGCGTAGAACGACTGCGGTGCCTTTGAATTCACGTCCGAGGCGTCCAGCAGCTTGCCGGTGCCGAGCAGCACGAAGCGCTTGCGCGTGACGGGGTTGATCTCGATCAGCGGCGCGGTGGTGACGGGTTGCGGATTGCCCGATCCGTCAGTCAGCGTGGCCAGCAAGGTGGGCGCCGGGTAGACCGAGCTGCTGCCCTTGGCTGCGGTGAGATCGAAGCGCCAGAGCTGCCCGTCGAGATCCGCCGCGTAGACGGCATCCGCGGTGTTGTCGGCATGGTCGGCGACATAGGCGGACGCCTGCGTCAGGCCGCTGGAGGCGGTGGGCGTTCCCATCTTCTCGAGCAGTGCACCGGACTTCGGATTGACGATGTACAGGTAGCCCTTGCCGTCGTTGTTGTTGTAGCCCGAGGTGAGGATCACGACCCAGCCGTACTTCTTCGTCTTCACGACCGTGGGCGCGCCGTAGCTGTAGCCCATCGTGGCGTCGGTGAATTCCCATTTCACCTTGCCGGCCACCGCGGCTTCGCTGGTCATGCCTGCCGGCTCGGTCACGTCGATGGCGTAGTAGCTCTTGCCGCCCTTGCCCAGCCCGCCGATCAGCAGGCTGTGCCAATCGGCGCCGTTGCCGTTGCTCGCGGTGGTGATTGCGCCGCCGGCGCTGTTCAGGTCCACATCGAAGGCCTGCGGCGTTGCGTCCACGTAGTAGCGGTGGGCGTACTTGGGATTTCCAAGCTGCACCAGTCCGTCCACCTGCGGCGTGCCGTTCGGCCCCTGGAACAAGGCGCTCGGCACGTAGGCGAACTGCTCGGTCCCGGGGTTGGTGCCGTCGAGGGCGCCATTGAATGCATGCAGCATGCCGTCGTTGGCGCCGACGTAGACCATGGTGGGGCGCGCGGCCCACTTCGTCTTGAAGGCCGTGTAGCCCGGGTTGCTCTTCTCCGAGAAGCCGGTCGCGGGCGGCCCGACGGGCATGACTTTCGAATTGACGATGTCGCCCAGCAACAGGGACCGGCTGCGCAGTGCCCGTGTGCTTGCGGCCACCGTCGAGGTGCCTTCGTTCTTGCGGTCGCCACGCAGGTAGTTGAGGTAATCGGTGCTGCTCGTGGTGCTGGCGTAGGCGGGCGCGAGGGCGGCCAGTTGCGCCGAGGTCACGCTGCCGGCACGGAATGCCACGCCCTTGCTGCCGTCCCATGTCGCGACGCGGCGCGCCGTGTCCCAGCCGCCATTGGCCAGTTGGGCTTCGAGCGTGGTGCTGGTTGTCCAGACGGGTGCGGCGGACGGCGTGCCGTCGCTGGCGAAGGTGAGCTTGCTGGCGGTGACCACGCCCGTCCATCCCTTGGAGTCGTACTGCGATGCGTAGGAGGCGCTGCCGGTGGAAGCGGCTTGCGCCGTGGAAAGAGAGAAAGACGTGGTGTAGGCCTTGATGGCGTTGGCGATGTCGGTGAATGCCGCCCTGAGGCCGCTCACCATCTGCCCTGCATTGCCGGCCAGGAAGTAGTTGTCGGGCCGCAGGCGCTTGTTGCCGTTCATGTCGATGCTGTCGCCCGCGGTGTTCCACCATTCCTGCGCGAGCGGCACGGTGGTGTTGGCCGGGTCGTAGCCCGCGGGCACGCTGAAGCCGCCGTACTTGGCGGCCAGGTAATAGGGATTCAGGTCCTCGGCCCGCTGGTACTCCATGACATCCATCCAGTAGGTCGAGATGTTCTGCATGCCGGCCAGGTCGGGGCGCAGATCGTTGACGTGCGCGCCATAGGCAAGGCCTGCGATGTAGTAGGTCGCATCGGAGCCGCCGGCCTTCCACCAGGGCGTCGGCGCCTTGAAGCCTTCCAGCGTCTGCAGGTTCTTCGTCCATGCATCCGCCTTGTTCAGCGAGTCCGCGGCGACCGTCGCGGGATTGCCCCGCCAGCTCGTCACCGCGCTTCCGCCCACGTTGTAGTCGTAGTGGGTGTGGTCGTCGCCGATGCCCAGAATGAAATTCTTCTGGCACGAGTAGGAAATGGGGTCCTTACCGCTCCAGTCGGTCACTGCAGGAAAACCGTCGAGCTTGGCCTCCCTGCCCTCCATGTTGGCCGCCACCGAGTTGGTCCATTCGGGGACGTTGCCCAGGTTCTCGAAGTACCGCACGGCAGCGTAGTAGAGCTCGCTGACGTTGTCGTACATCATGTAGTTCTTGGCGGACTGGCCGAACTTGTTGAGGTAGTTCATCACCCCGCTCTGCACGACGCCGCTCGCCGTGGCCGAAACGGCGTCGGGGTTGGTGTTCATGATGCCGGTCGTGGCATCCCACTCGCCGCGGGTGTTGGTGACCACCGCGGTGGACAGCGGCTGCGGATAGGTCGGGCCGATGAACCCCATCGGCGCGCGCATCACGCCGCCCTGCTGCGCCATGCCGCCGGCGTTCAGGAACGAGAAGGTGCCATAGCGGATCTTGTTGGCGTTCTGCTGCAACAGCCCTTCCGGCTTGTAGTTGGTGCCGTACTTGACGCAGTTGGCCTCCACGCCGCCGGCACCGGCCGAGGTGTCGCAGACCTTGACGCGGACGTAGACCTGGTAGACGGCGTCCGCCCTCTTCGACCTGTTTGCGGCGTCGAGCTTGACTAGGTCGTCCCCGGCCCCCGTGGGATCGCCCGTTCCGGTGAACACCATGGTGTTGCCGCGCGACCAGATGCTGGTGTTGAAGTTGTTCCAGTTGCTGAACGGCGTGACGGCGGAAACCAATGCCTTGGGCAGCTTGTGCCCGTTTCCCTGATCGGTGCCGCGCAGCGGGAAATTGGTGGTGTTGCCCTGGCTGGAGCCCCACGCCTTCTCGAGGATGGTCTCGCTCGTGGTGTCCACGCTGCGGTAACCGCCCGAGAGCGCCCAGCGGAATGGGTCGATGGTCTGCATCGTGGCCCAGTTCATGAAGTTGCCGCTCCACTGTCCCGAACAGCTGTGCTTGTTGGTGCCGGTGGACGCGCCGGCCGGCTGGAAGTAGCTGTCGGATGCAGCGCCGTTCTTCACCGCCGGCTCGACGTAGGTGTACGTGTAGCACTTGCGCGGATCGAAATAGCCCAGGTACTCCGTGGCATCCGCGTAGTCGTTGAGGTTGGCCACGCTGATCGCGGTGGGGTACTCCACCGACAGCGCCAGCGCGAGATTCCCCGGCACATCGGAGGACGCGAACACAGGTTGGTCCGACAGCTTGGCGGTGGCCGCCAGCGCGGCCGGGCACGACAACAGGCCCAGACAGACGGCCGCGATCGCCCCGATGCCGGAAGCCACGGTCGATGAACGACAAAAAGCGCTTGTCATGGGGATGCGGTGCCTTCCTGGTCTGGCTTGGTGAACGTCGACTGCATGAACACCTGCGTGTCGCGCGGACCGCTGACGCGCAGGCTCAGGCGGTAGATCGTGGCGGTGGGTGGCGCCGGCGGCGGCGTGGGACTGGCGGTGCCGCCGGCCGGGGCGGCGGACGATTGCACGCAGCCGGTGCTGGTGGCCGGCCCGGTGCTGCTGCAAAGGCGATCGATCACGTAGCGGATGCTGACCTGCGCCACCGCATCGGTGAGGTCGTTGGATGCCTTGCCGACGGTGCCGAAGGTCTTGTCGTCCAGCAACGCCAGCGGCACGCCCTGCGTGTTGGTGTCGAGCTTGGTCGCCTTGAAGTTCTCGCCCGGCAGATCGTCGGTCGCGTTCGCAAGCGCGCCGCCGCTGGCCAGCTTGTTGGCCAGCACGAAGGACACGGCCCTTTCGCCCTGGTTCACGAGGTCGCGCCGGAAGGCCAGGTTGCCGGCGGAGGTCAGCGAGGTGTTCATGGACCGCACCACCGCGACCCCGCCAGCCAGGAGAATCACGAGCACGATGAGGCACAGCAGCAGGACGACGCCGCGCTGGCGCCCGGCCCGCGGAAAGGAGCTTGGAATCTTCATGGCAGCAGCAGCATGTTGCGCAGCGGGATGGTGAATTCGATGACCCGGTGGCGGTAGTGCTGGTCGTCGTCGCCCAGCGTCACGGTCTGTGAAATCGGATTCTTCGCAGCGTCCTGGAAGTCGTCGCCGAAGAGCTTCAGCCTGGCGGGCGACACCGCCTCCTTTTCCCTGTTCGCGCTGCGCATGACCAGCGCCACGCGAACGGCGACGATCTTGCGCATCGTCTCGGGCGTCTGCATGACGGTGGCGATGTCGAAGCCCGCAGCTCCCGGGTCCGTCCAGCCGTCGAGAATGCCGTCGCCGTTGGTGTCCACGCCGTAGATGGCATGCAACTCGGCCACGCCATCGGCCAGGGCTTGCGTCGCGCCGCCCGCACCCAGCAGCAGGTCGTAGCCGACCAGCGTGCGGTTGTCGCCCACGCCGAAGAGCTGGAACTGCACGTTGCCGTTCGCGGGATTGCCCAGCGGCGTGACATAGGTGGAGGTGCTGGCCGCCAATGTCTCCAGCGAGGTGGACTTGCCGGCCGTGTAGTAGGCGCCGCCCAACGTCAGCACTTTCGCCGTGGTGCCCGAGACCTGTTCGAGCAGGCAGTCCGTCGTGCCCTGCTGGCTGACCAGCACGAGGTCGCCTGCGGACACGCCGACCGTGTTGTCCATCGCGAGCGTCGTCGCGCTGCCCGGGTCCGTCAGGCCGCGCGGCACGCCGCCGGCCACGGCGTCGCCGCCCATGACGACCAGCACGTCGGAGCCGGTATCGGACTGGCTCTTGCCGATGAGCACGGGCGCCACGCGCAGGTCGGACGTCGTGCCGGGCAAAAAGGACTTCTTGAACGGCGCGGGAAAGGCGCCAGCGGGCAGCAGGGCCGCCGCATTGAGCTTGCAGCCGAACACACCCCGGTCGGTCGGCTGCACCGACTGGACCAGGCTCGAGCCGGCGCTGCGCAGCGCGCGATCGAGCACATAGGCCGCGTAGGCGCCGGCCTGCTCCATGTCGTTGGTGGAGGTGGTGACGCGCCTGTGCGTCTCGCCCACCACGACGATGCTGGCCACGGCCAGCGTCACGATCAGGCCGATGAGCATCGCGACGAGCAGTTCGATCAGTGTGAGACCGCGCTGCTTCATGGGAGCGTCACTCGCGTGGTGAGCGTGCTGCTCTGTGGTTCGGCTTTCGCACCTGAGCGGTCGGGCGCCTTCCAGGTGATCGCGATGTCGGCGCTGTTGGTGGTGCCCGACACCGCAATGACGCTCACCGCGCCGTTCGGCAGGCCTGCGCTGGCGGTGTCGCTCACGCGTTTCTGCCAGGTCGAACCGGCGCCCGTGTTCACCGCAACCGACTTGCCCAGCCACATCGCGCTGGCGATGTCGTTGGCCAACAGGGCGGCGCGGTTGCGGTCCTGCGCATCCGTCGAAAGGCTGATGGCGCGCGCCTGCAAGCCGATCAGCCCGAGGATGCCCAGCGAGAACAGCAGGACGGAGACCAGCACTTCCAGCAGGGCGATGCCGGACTGCCTCGCGCCGGAGGGCTTCTTCGAAAGACGTTTCTTCATGGGCAACCGTCGGGAGAATCTGCAAGTTTTCGGGCCGGATCGCACATGCGCACCTGCCCTCCCAGGCCGAGCAGCACGCGCAGCGGCCGGTCCGAGCCATTCGCAGCGATGTCGTAGGCAAAGATCGACGAGCCGGTGTTGCAGCTCGCGCCGTCCACGCCGGTATCGCTGTTCGCCACGAGGCGGCCCATGGCGTTGAAGCAGACGGCCGCTGCACCTTTGACCTTCACGCCGGCCGCCACATCCGACAGCACGCCGGCCTGCACGAACACGTTGCTTGCGTCCAGGCTCGACTTGGCAACGTTGAGCGACCAATTGCTTCCGTCGGCCACGGCGGTCAGTTCGTTCTGCGGCGCGGCGCTGTTGGTGAGCGAGAAGACCATGGGCCGGCTGCGGCGCAGGGCCTCGGTCTGTGCAAGGCGCAAGCCGTTCTGCAGCGAATCGCTCACGGTGCGAACCTTGTTGTTGGCGATCCAGGTCGTGAACGACGGCATGGCCAGCATCGTCAGGATGCCCAGCAGCGTGACGGTCACCATCATCTCGATCAGCGTGAAACCGGACGCATGGCGTCGGTGGTTGTTCATGTCGGGCACGCCTGGCCTCGCTTGGACACCCAGGCCTTGTCGCAACCCGTCCACCCGGAGACGCCCTCGATCGTGGTGCTTTGAAGACCGAGTTGGTCGACCGTGAAAGTGAACCCCTTGGTGGGCCCGCTGCCCACAGCCTGCAATGTGTAGGTGGTCGATGTGGCAGCAGGCGCCGACGCGCACGACAACTGGAAGGTGCCCGAGACGTTGGCCCTGCTGGCGGTGGCGGTGCAAGGCGGCACGAATGAACCCGTCTTGAGATAGGTCCGGTTGTCCTGGTAGTAGCGCTCCATGTCCGCACGCATGGCCGCCAGGCCGTTGGTGCCATCGACGAGCTGGCCGCGCAGCACGTAATCGCGATAGCTGGGCAGCGCGATCGCCGCAAGGATGGCCACGATGGCCGCGGTGATCATCACCTCGATCAACGTGAAGCCGGCAATGCTCCGACCCGCGACGACGGCCGCACGCTGCCGTCTCGCTGCCCTCAAGATTTGTATTTGCATTGCTGTTTTCCAACCACAAAAAACCGACTTCGCGTCGGTGTCACAAAGAAACTGATGTGACAATTGTTTGCGGTAACGAGTGCTTTCGACTAGATCGACGAATGAAATGCAGCCACTCAGTTTTCAAGGCAATGCCGTGGCCTCACGCCAGCTATGCACCAGATGCGGGCGCCCAACCCTGCTGGCTCAGTCTTTCCACCGCCATGTCGGCGAACATCGAAACGGCCAGCGGACGCTGCTGGCGACTGGGGTAGACAACGCTCAGGCCGCGGCCGGCGCGCGTGTACGCGGGCAGCACCCGCACCAGCCTGCCGCAAGCGATGTCGGAGGCCGTCAGGATGGAGGGCAGCGCGGCAATGCCCAGACCCGCGCACGCGGCTTGGCGCAACACCGTCTGCGTGTTGCTGTTGAAGCGCCCTCTGACGCGCACGTCCTTCTCCACGCCCTCTGCGTCCTGCAGGCGCCAGACGGCGTTGCCGCTGACATCGGGCTGCACCACGCACTCGTGTTCGCTCAGGTCCTCCAGGGACATGGGCACGCCATGCGCCGCCAGATAGGCCGGGCTGGCGGTCAGTTCGCCATAGCTCGCAAAGATCCGTCGCGCCACATAGCAGGAGTCCTGCAGCGGGCCGCCGCGAAATGCGATGTCGATGCGATCGGCAATCAGGTCGACCAGGAGATCGCTGAGCACGAAGTCGAGGCGCACCAGGGGATGCTCGGCCAGAAACGTCTCCACCCATTCCATCTGGAAGAAATCGAAGAAGCTGGTCGGCGCGGTCACGCGGACCGTGCCGGTCGGCTCCGCGTTGTCCGCCACATGCAGTTGACCGGCTTCGATGAGCTCCTCGACCGCCGGGCCGCATCGCTCGTGAAAGGATTCGCCGGCGCTGGTCAGCGTGAGCTTGCGGGTCGAGCGCTGCATCAACCGCGTGCCAAGCCGCGCCTCGAGTTGTTGGATGCGCCGGCTTACCGTGGCGGAAGGCACGCTCAACCGTCGTGCCGCCTCGGCGAAGCTGCCGCTGCGCGCCACCTGTACAAACATCGCCACTTCATTCAGATCGAGCATGGGATTCTTCCTGTTGTTGTTGCCAGGTTCGAGCCGGCTTTTTTTCGATACGTCTCCAACTTTCCTGAGGGCTTTGGAAAGCACCAATCAGGGGCATTCACGGCGCACCAAAGAGAAGCCAGGCGGCTCATTTGAGGTACGCCCCTCACGCAACACGCTGAACGGCAGCTGACATCCCCGAGAGGGCGATGTACTTTGAGAAAAAGCTCGCCGTTCGCAGCAAATTGCCGCAGCATGTCGTCTGTTGGTCGTTATAGAAACATAACGATCAATTGACCTAATCAATTACCGGCAGCTTCATTACGAGCCCTTACCCACATGCAAGCCCTTCCCGATACGACAGCACTGCGCGCGCCGCGCACACTGGACGACCTCCTGCTCTACCGCCTGTGGCGCGCCACGCGCACCAGCAGGGCGATGGCGACGCGCATCGTGGAGGGAGGCTTCGGCATCACGCATCGCGAGTGGGGAATGATCGGCATGCTCGCGCAGGTCGGAGAAATCCGGCCCTCGGCGCTTGCCGAGCAGCTGCAGCTGGACCGCGTGCGCACATCGCGGGGCCTGCGCAGCCTTTTCGAGAAGCGCCTGATCGAACGGCGCCAGAACGCCGATGACGGCCGCGAAGTCCACGTGCAATTGAGCGATACCGGCCGACAACTCTTCGACGAGCTGTTCCCACGCATCGCCGATCTCAACATCGACCTTCTCGGAGGCCTCGATGCCGAGCACCACGGCATCTTTCTCCGGTGCCTGTATCTGCTCGAGTCGCGCGGCAACGCATTGAATGCACAGCGTGCCGTCCCGGAGAAAGCCGATCGTCGCGCGGGTGGCACGCGCCATCACTGGTCCAGGCAGATCGACATCTGCCTGACCTAGTGTGCTGTCCCGCAACTAGCTGATCGCTACTTCAAGGCGGCACCGCCTCGCGCGAGGTACTGGCCCGAGAGGCGGGCGAACTGGCCACCATCGGTGGCGATCGAGGTCTGATGGCTGCCGCCCGGGCTGAAGACGAAGGCGAAGGTGTGGATGTCGCCGTATTCCTGGGCATTGCGCAGCATGTAGTCGACGTGGTTGTCGCGGTAGTGCCGATCCGTGCCGGGCGTGTCGGACGGCACGCCCATCGGCGTCTGCCACCACAGGATCGGAAGGTCGTTGCCCAGCACTGCGCGGTAGTCCGAGATCTGCTTCTGGGAGTCGTGGAAGTTCGGGCTGGTCTTGTTGCCTGCGTCCCAATAAAACGGAGCGCTTCCGTTCTGGCACTCTGCGGGCGGAGATGCGACTTCTCTACAGCCCGCATCGCGGTCGCTGGTCTGGGCCACGATGAAATCCGCCTTGCCCGCCCCGACCGCGCGCATCTGCGCGCCGATCTCGGCTGCGGTGCCGCTCCAGAAGGAGGGCGGGAACCCCACCAGCGCCTTGGGCGCGATCTGTCTGCCCATCTGCACGAGGCATTGGCCGAGGCCCGCGGCGGTGTTCGGCAGCCCGGCGCATTCGGGCTGGTTGCTCACGGAGGCCGGCAGCCGCGTCGCATCGCGACCGGGCGCCTGCGATGCGACGAAGCCCCAGAAGTCCGGCTCCAGGTTGATCAGAACCGGTCCGCCGAGGTTTGCAATGAGCTGGTACATGAGCCGGACCTGCGCCCAGTACTTGTTCATGAACGTCGCGTCGTTGATGCCACCCAGGTTGCCCTCGCCGTTCGCCGTCATCTGGTAGAGCGTGTACATGGGAACCGCATCGTAGGCCTGGATGGCCTGCGCGGTGAACGTGAGGTATGCGCCCTCGGGGCTGTTCCATGTGGGCCAGGCACCTGCACCGACGCCCACGAGGTAGGTGTCCACGATGTCCGGATGAATGTCCTGGCGCTTCATCTCGTCGATGCTGCTCGAGCCGAGTCCGACCAGCACCCGGGCGGGCTTGCCCAGCCTGGTCACCAAGGCGGAGGTCGCCGCAACGGCCGAAGCGTCGCCGGCTGCATTGCCCGTGCCGCCACCGCCCGTTTCGCCACCGCTTTGGCCATCGCCGCCCTGGGCGCCGGCATTGCTGCCGCCCAGACCTGGCAGGCCCGCGAAGCCGCTGCCTTGATTGCCACCGCCACCGCCCCCGCAGCTGGACAGGAACGCTGAAAACATCAGCACGGCAACGCCTCGTCGGATACACATGTTCATGGAAATAGTTTTTCTGGATTGAAAGATGTGGCGCAGGACCTCTCGCCTGCGACCGGCTGACCGCCGCAGCCACAAGCAACCCACCTCCGCCACCGAGGGTGAGGATTGTTTGAGTTGAGAGCGCTTTCGACTAGGCGGCCGCATGAGATACAGCCACTCATTTTTCAGGGAAATGGCGCTGCTTCCCCGGGACGAATGACGCGGAAGCTGGATGGCGGCTTCGGCGTCTGGCACTCGGCATTCGCGCCCATTGCGCTGAAAACTGAGTGTCTGATTTCCATTTTCATCGCTAGTGAAAAGTACACGCTTCTCCAAACAATCGGTGCTCACGTTCCTGTGCGACACCTGCGAGCCGTACCTCATGTCCCCTCTTTCCGTGCATCTGCTGCGCGCCACGTTGATTCCCTTTTCCCTCGCGCTGGCGGCATTGCCGGCACAGGCCGCCGTCGACACGATGAGCAAGATCCGCGAAACACGCACGATCGTGCTCGGTGTTCGCGAGGCCGCAGCGCCCTTTTCCTTCGTCAATGCGCAGAAACAGCCCGTGGGCTATTCGGTGGACCTGTGCATGAACGCTGTCGAGGAGATCAAGCGCGAGCTCAAGCTTCCCGACATCAAGGTTCAGTACAAGCCCGTGTCCGGCCCGGACCGCATTCCCAAGCTGCTCGCCGGCGAGATCGACCTCGAGTGCGGTTCGACGACCAATACGATGGCGCGCCAGGAAAAGGTGGACTTCAGCTACACCTTCTTCGTCGCGGGGATGCGCGTTCTGACGAGCCAGAGCCTTCATGTGGATACGGTGAAGGATCTGCAGAAGCAGCCGGTGGCGCTGACCAAGGGCACGACCTCGGAGAAGCTTTTCAGGCAACTCGCCGAGGGTGAACTGCGCGACTCGAAGTTCACCACCTACGACAACAACAGCGAGGCCTTCAAGGCCCTGAAGGAAGGCAAGGTGCGCGCGTTCGCGCAGGACGATTCGCTGCTGCAAGGTCTCGTGTCGAACGACAAGACGATCGATGCGTTCAGCCTGAGCAGGCTTGCGCTGTCGGTCGAGCCGTACGCCGTGATGGCGCGCAAGGGCGACACCGCCTTGCTGGCCGCTGTCGACCGCAGCCTCGCGCAGCTGTATGCGAGTGGCGAGATCCACAAACTCTATGACAAGTGGTTCAACACCAGCACGCTCACCATCAAGATGGGACGCCTGACACGCGACAGCTTTGTTCGGCCGAACAAGCAGCCCGGCGTCGCCATGGTGCTCGGCCATTCGATCTGAGCAGAACAACGCACGCGTGCAGGTTCTCGATGCATGCCGCACTGCTGCGGGAGCGGGCGATAGCCCGATGACTCCCCCGGTCGGGCACCGGCTGACATTTCATGGCGCGCCGAAAGTGCCATGTGCCACGAAACGTCAACTGCAAGACATGCCTTGTCAGCCCGAGCGTTCTTCATGCACCGTTTCTCCTTATAGGCCTCTGCAATCGATGGACAACAAAAGCACGGCGCGCATGTTGCGGTCCCCACACATCACACATTCGTCTTCTCAATGAATTCACTCGACAACGAAAACAACACATCCCTGGATCGCCGGACTTTCTTCGTGGGCGCAATCGGCCTTGCCACGCTGGGCACCACGGCTTGCGGAGGGGGAGGCGGCAGCTTCGTCGGCGGAGGGGCTGTTGTGGGGGCCGCGCCACCGGACACTCCCACGGCAGCCGACCCTTCCAGCGAGCCTGGCGATCCCGCGGTGGCCCCGCCCCCGCCGTCTCCTCCCCAGGCACGCAAGTTCGTCCACCCCGGCCTTCTTCACACGGAGAGCGACTTCGAGCGCATGCGCCAAAAGGTCAATGACCAGGCGCAACCATGGCTCGCCGGCTGGAATGCATTGACAGGCAACGGCCGCGCGCAACTCGGTGCGAAGCCGCGTCCGCTGGCCAGGGTGGTGCGGGGCGGCGACGGCCAGAACTTCGCGCAGTTCTACATCGATGTCGCACGCGCATATCAACTCGCGCTGCGCTGGAAGGTCTCGCAGGACACGCGCTATGCCGACCTTGCCGTGACCTTCCTGAACGAGTGGTCCTCCACGCTCAAGGAGCTCACGGGCAATGCGGACCGCTTTCTCGCGGCGGGCATCTACGGCTACGAGTTCGCGAACGCGGCCGAGATCATGCGCACGTATCCAGGCTGGGCGCCGGCCGATTTCGCGCGCTTCCAGACCATGATGCTGGACATCTTCTACCCGCTCAACCACAGCTTCCTCACCGACCACAACGGCACCAACGCCACCGGCATCACCAACTACTGGGCCAACTGGGACCAGTGCACCATGGCCTCGATGCTGGCGATCGGCGTGCTCTGCGACCGGCAGGACATCTACGACGAGGCGATCAGCTACTACAAGACGGGCCAGGGCAACGGCGCGGGCCTGCAGGCGGTCTATCACGTGCATCCCGGCTACCTTGGCCAATGGCAGGAAAGCGGACGCGACCAGGGCCACTGCACGCTCGGCATAGGGCTTGCGGGCGCCTTCTGCGAGATGGCCTGGAACCAGGGCGACGACATCTACGGCTACGAGAACAACCGCTTCCTGGCCGGCTCCGAGTACGTGGCGAAGTCCAACCTTCCCGATGGCAACGGCGGCTTCCACACGGTGCCGTACGTCACCAACATCAACAGGCAGGGCACGCAGTCCGTGCTGTCGACAGGCGCCCTGGGGCATCGGCGGGGAATCTGGGAAAGCGTGCACAACCACTACGCCAATCGCCTGGGCATCGCCACCCCCTACACCGCCCTGCAAGCCATCCAGATGCGCCCCGAGGGCGACGGCGGCAAAGGCGACGAACTGGGATTCGGCACGCTGACCTTCACGCGCGATCCGCTCCCGACAGCCGGGCGGCCCAGCGGGTTGACCGCGCGCTTGCGCGGCACGCAGGTGGTGCTGTCATGGTGGGGCTGCACCGGTGCGCAGAGCTACTCGGTGCGCCGCGCCGCGCAGGCGGGCGGCCCCTACAGCGTGATCGCATCGGGCATCACCGATGTGCTCACATTCAACGACACCGCGCTCAGCGCGACCGGCGTGTACCACTACGTGATCGTCGCGGCCACCGCCTCGGGCGAGAGCGCACCGTCCAGCGAAGCGCGCGTGTCCGTGCCGCCCGAATTGCTGCTGCAGTGGAAGCCCGACGGCGGCGCGCGCACGCCTGTCAGCCTTCCAACGGGCCTGGCAAAGAACGCCTCCGACTTCACGGTCTCGGTCCGGGTCTTCCTGGACAGCGCCGCGACGTGGGCTCGCGTGTTCGACTTCGGCTCCGGCTCGCGCCGCTACATGATGCTCACGGCACGCAGCAACACCGGCGTGGTCCGCTACGGGATCTCCACGGTCCACGGCTACAACGAACAGATGATCGATGGCACGGCGGCGCTTGCTACCGGGCGCTGGGTGCATGTCGCGGTCACCCTGTCGGGCACGCTTGGAACGCTGTACGTGGACGGCGTCATAGCCGGCACCAACGCACAGATGACGCTCACGCCCGCCGACCTCGGCGAGACGACGCAGAACTGGCTCGGCCGTTCGCAGTTTCCGGCCGACCCCGATCTGCAGGGACGCGTGGACGATCTGCGCCTCTACAGCGGCGCATTGGGTCCGGCGGAGATTGCTGCACTGGCCCAGGCCTGATGTGGCCTGGCCAGCAAGAGGCCGGATGGCCTCCTCAGGCCTTCTGCTTCGGGCGATAGCCCGCAAGCTCGTGCTTGGCGATCGCGTTGCGGTGCACTTCGTCCGGGCCGTCGGCCATGCGAAGGTGGCGGGCATAGGCCCAGAAATTCACCAGCAGCGTGTCCTGGCTCAGGCCCATCGCGCCGAAGGCCTGCATCGCGTCGTCGATCACCTGGATGCAGTTGTTGGGCGCGATCACCTTGATCATCGCGATCTCCTTGGCGGCCACCTTGTTGCCCACCGTGTCCATGCGCCAGGCCGCGTGCAGCACCATCCAGCGGGTCTGGTCGATCAGCATCCGGCTCTTGGCAATGCGCTCGCGCCACACGCCCTGCTCGGCCAGCGGCTTGCCGAAGGCCACGCGCGACACCACGCGCCCGCACATCATCTCCAGCGCCGACTCGGCCATGCCGATCATGCGCATGCAGTGATGGATGCGCCCCGGGCCCAGGCGCCCCTGCGCGATCTCGAAGCCGCGGCCCTCGCCCAGGAGGATGTTGTCCACCGGCACGCGCACGTTCTCGAACAGCACCTCCGGATGGCCGAAGGGTGCGTCGTAGTGATTGACCAGCGCCATGTCGCGCAGCACCGTGATGCCGGGGGTGTCGGCGGGCACGATGATCATCGATTGCTGGCGGTGGCGATCGGCGTTGTCGGGGTCCGTCTTGCCCATCAGGATGAAGAGCTTGCAGCGCTCGTTCATGGCACCGGTGATGTACCACTTGCGGCCGTTGATGACGTAGTCGTCGCCCTCGCGCCGGATGCTGCAGGCGATGTTGGTGGCGTCCGAAGACGCGACGGCGGGTTCGGTCATCGCGAAGGCGGAGCGGATCTGCCCATCGAGCAGCGGCTGCAGCCAGCGCGCCTTCTGCGCGGCCGAGCCGTAGCGCTCGATCACCTCGGTGTTGCCCGTGTCCGGCGCGCTGCAGTTGAAGGCCTCGGCGCTCCAGTAGCGCCGGCCCATGATCTCGCACAGCGGTGCGTATTCGAGGTTCGTGAGACCCGCGCCATGTGCGGTCTCGGGCAGGAACAGGTTCCACAGGCCCGCCGCGCGTGCCTTCTCCTTGAGCTCCTCCAGGAGCGGCAGGCCGGTGTAGAAGCCGCCGTTCTTCTGTGCATTCAGGTAGGACTGATGCGCTTCGTCGGCCTGGCGCTTCTCGTTCGGGTAGATGTGCGCGTCCATGAAGGCGAGGAGGCGCGTGCGCAGTTCCTGGACCTTGGGCGTGTAGGCGAATTCCATGCGGGTGTCTTCCGGGTTCGGGGTTGCGGGTCGTCGAGGAATGAACGTGCGCCATGGTGCCCGGCCCGGGGCCGCCTGGCTGTCTCCTGCACGACGGCGCTTCAGCGCAGCGGGAGCACCGGTGCCTCCGGGCGCTACGCCCGGGCCGCGAATGACGCGTGCTGCTCGAGCGGTGGCCGGCCCGTGTTCCGGGCAACGCCCCGTGCGCTCAGTTCGCTTCCACGCAGTTCGAGGTCCTCCAGGCAGTCGAGAAAAACCTCGAGTTGCCTGGCATCGATGCCATCGAGAAGATCGACGTTCAGGCGCGAGAGACGCGGAAACAGATCGTCGAAGAGCTGCTGGCCCGCAGGGCTCAGGCGCACATGCACGATGCGGCCGTCCTCGGCGTCCTGCCGCCGCTCCACCAGCTTCTTCTCGGTCAGGCTGCGCAGGGCCAATGAGGCGCTCGCACGGTCCATGTGCAGGCGCTCGGCAAACTTCGAGGCGGGGATCTCCCCCAGCTCCTCGAGCACGCCGATCATTCCCAGCTCGCGGCGCGTGATGCCGAAGCCGCCCTCGACCATGCGGGTCACCATGCCATTGCTCACGCATGCTGCGCGCCATATCCGGTAGAGGAGCAGGTCGTCCAGTGATTGGGGGGTGCGCAAGGCAACCGCGTCGGGGAAAGTGCGCATATGAATCAGAAGGATCAAAAAGGTGGGTGCCGGGAATTTCCTGCGGACAGCGATGCATGCACTTCCAGCACGCCTGCGTTGCGCAAGGCCTGCAGGAAACGCATGCAGCGGGAAACCGATTGCCCGCAGCGATCGGCCAGCTCGCTCGCGCTCAGTTGGCGCCGCCAGAGCAGATTCGCCATTCGGTCGTCGTCTTCGCTGCGCCCCATCAAGGCGGCCGGAGGCCAGCGGCGCAACGAGAAACGCGCCGAATCGAGAAGCTCCTGCGACATCGCCGACACCAGGGCTGCCGGGCCCGGCGATCGCCGTGCTTCAAGAAGTTCCTGGCCTGTGTTCAACAGCCATTGCTGGAGCTTCTCGGCACGGATCGGGCGCTCCAGCGTGTTCGCCATGCCCTCGGAATGCATGCGGGCCACGGTCAGCACCGCAGGCGCCATTTGCTCGACCTCGGCCAAACGGTCTTCGATCAGGTTTCCGTCGACGAGCAGCGCGTCGAACGGCGGGACATTGACCAACTTCCACGGGAACGAGCCGTTCTGTGCGGACAGCCGGACGATCGTTTGAACGACGACGACTTCGACGGCCGGCAATCTGAACAAGCCGAGCCTCAGCCTGGGCATGCGTTGCCTTCGAGATGCATAGGAGAAGCGATCACTCTGGATCTGGAGATTCGATGCCGCCTGGCACCTGACTGCCTGGCAAAGACAAGGAAGACTTGTAGTCGATGGACGAACGGACAGGGCGGGTTAGGGAAAAAACGGTAGGCAGAGATGTTGAAACAAACGGTAATGCAACGAAGGGGCGAAGCATAGGAGCGCGGGATGCATACACAAAAACGTTTCGCTCGATACCTCGTATCGATGCTGGAGATACCTGGGAACCCACCAAGGTCCAGCACGGCATCCATACCGGGACAAGGGGTGGCCCTGCACAAGAATCCAGGAGAAAAGGAAGCATGCGATTCCAGAAGCTGGACCTGAACCTGCTGGTCGCCCTGGATGCGTTGCTGAGGGAACGCAGCATCAGCCGGGCAGCGGAGCACCTGCACCTGAGCCAGTCGGCCATGAGCAGTTCGCTCGCGCGGCTGCGGACTTATTTCGAAGACGACCTGCTGGTATCCGTGGGCCGCAAGCTCGAACTCACCAGCCGGGCCGAGGTGCTGAAGGAAGCCGTGCGCGACATCCTCATGCGCGTGGACACCACCATCGCCACGGCCCCGCAGTTCGATCCGTCGGCGTCGGACCGCAGATTCCAGCTAGCCGTCTCCGACTACACGGCGGCAACCCTCATACCCCATGTACTCGCGCTGGCCGAGAAGCAATCTCGCACCGTGCGCTTCGACCTGATACCGGTGCCGGGCCGGCCCCAACACGCCTTGGAGAGCGGCGATGCAGACCTCATGGTCATCTCTCGCACCCACGCCCTGCCGGACCATCCTGCCGAGATGCTGTACGAGGAAGGGCTTTGCTGCCTGGTGTGCAACAGCAGCAGCTTTGCGCAGTCCGGTGAACTCACGCTCGCGCAGTACACAACGGCCGGCCATGTCGCGGTGCAGCCTCCGGCCATGGACAAGCCGATGCTGGAGAGCTGGTTCAAGCAACGCTACGTCAAGGCCGAGCGCATCGAGGTCACGACCTTCAGCTTCGTGAGTGCGCCCTATCTTGTCGTGGGCACCGAACGGATTGCGATCATGCACGGCAGGCTCGCCCGCATTGCCTGCAAAGCGCTGCCGGTCACGCTGTTCCCGCTGCCCACGCCGCCGCTGCGCCTGGAGCAGGTGCAGCAGTGGCACCGGCACCGCAGCCGGGACCCCGGGCTGCTGTGGCTGCGCGGGTTGATGCATGAAGCCGCTGTGCGCATGGATGCCGAAGCGGACCAGAACCTGGCGGGTTGAACGCGCCGCTCATCGGCTGGCATACGGCAGCGACGAATGGTGCACGACGATACGCAGCTTGCCCGCATCGTCCTTCACGAAGCTCCAGGTCTTGTCGACCGTGGTGACCTTGCCGTCCGGGCCGGTGAACAGCACGTTGCCCATCGTGCTGGCCGTGTCGCGGTGGATGAGCACCGCGCTGTTCTCGATCTCGCACTTGGTCCAGCCCTTCAGCGCAAAGCCCGTGTCGTTCGGAAAGGCCGGGTTGCCGCCGACGAAGTACGCCAGTGCGCCATCGCGGGCGGTGCGGAAGGTCTGCGGCGACGCTGCCAGCGTGGGCTTGAACAGCACCGCGCCCGACTGGTAGGCATACGCGCTGTCGATGACCTTCTCGGCCAGCGCCTTGGCCGCTTCCTGGCCGCCGCTCGCGTTGGCGGCGCTGATGTCGACCAATGCCTTGCACCAGGCCTTCTGGGCCATCAGGACCTCGGTCTCGGTGATGCTGTGGTCAATGTGCTTCTGCCTGGCTGCAGCCGGCAGGATCGCGCCCCCGATCAGGAGGCTGGCGATGGCGATCTGCGTGAACTTCTTCATTTTCAATTCCGTTGAGAGTGGTTGGAGTAATCGGACTAATGCAACAAAGTGGCGAAGCATGGGAGCACGGCCTGTATACGCAAAGCCGTTCTCCTCGATACCGCCCATCGACACAGGAGATACCTGAACCGAGAACTCGATTGCACCAGTGCGAGATGCACCCGGAATGAAGCGAGCATTAACCGGTGCTGAGCGGGAGATGAATACGGCATGAACAAACGCCGCCTGCACTGAGGCAGAGAAGCAGCATTCCCCCTGGCACGAACCGATGAATTAGGTCAACAACCGGCCTCGTGCATGAAAAAGGGAAATGACTTGGGCGCGAACAAAGACGCAGCCCCGGCGCACTTTTGCGCGCCGACCGCTCAACAAGAGCCGGGCTGGCGAACCTCGTCCTGCATGGCAACGCACTTCGACAGCAGATAGCCCTCCCCATACACAGCCTTCAGCACGAAGCCGTTTTTCTCGTGCAGCGCGAGCTTTCTCCGCACGTTGGTGGCGCAGACATCGAACCCCCGCGAGCTGCGGCGGGACGTGGACCTCCACAGCGCATTCCAGAGCCAGTCGCGCGTCACCACGCGATCCATGTTGCGGAACAGTTCCAGCGCAAAGTCGAACTGGCGCGGCTGGAGAAAGATCTCGCGCCCCCGATGCAGCACGATGCGGTGGTGCACGATGAACCGGTAGTCGCCCCAGGCCAGTTCCGGAACCCGGGCCGATCGCGCCGAATTTTCTTTCGTTCGCGCGAGCAGCGAGCGAATGCGCCACTCCAATTCGTCGTTGGTCGTTCGCAAGGCGTCGAACTCGATGGCATCGACCGCTTCGGCGTCTTCATTGCGAAGCAGCAGCTCCCCCCACTGCATTCCCTCGACGAGAAGGAGCGCCGGCATGCCCAGCGCATCCCTGCCGCCGGAAAGAACCCTTCTGGGAAGGCCGTTCTGCAAAGGCGCCAGAAGCAGATCGAAGCGTTGGTGCTCTTCCAGAATTTGCAGAAGGTTGTCCTCATGGGTGAATACGACGGCATGGTGGCCCATCGAACTCAGCCGGCTCTCGAGCGCGGCACTGCGCACACCATCGCCGTCATACAACGCGATGAACAGGTTCTGCCGCTCACTCATTCGCTGTATTCAAGGCTGGCGGGAAGCTGGTACCCACGAAGACTTCGAGCGACGCGTGACATGCGCGATCAAGCGCCAGGACGCTCTTCAAGGACGTACCCCTCGCCCCGCACGGAATGCAACAGCTTCGTCTCGAACGGTGCGTCGAGCTTGCTGCGCAGGCGCAGCACGGCCACGTCGACGGCGTTGTTCTTGCCGTCGAATTCCCTGTTCCATACGCGCTGCGAGAGCTGTTCCCGGGAGAGCACTTCGCCCTGGCTGCGAAGCAGCACCAGCAGCAACGCAAACTCCATCCGGGTCAGGTCGAGTTCCACGCCCTCGCGGGTGCACCGCGTGGTGCGCTCGTCGAGCTCCAGATCGCCCAGGCGCAGCACCGGCTGGCGGACCACGCGCGGGCGACGGGCCAACGCCGTGACCCGCGCAAGCAGGTCGGAGAGCGAGAAGGGCTTGACCAGATAGTCGCTCGCGCCCAACTCCAGGCCCGCGATGCGAGCGGCCACGCTGTCGCGTTCGGTCAAGACCAGAAGAGGCGCATCGGTCTTGCGCCGGATCGCCTGGACGGCACTGAATCCTGCATGTCCGGTCCGCATCGAATTCAGGAGGATGAGCGCGTAGTCTTGCGCGAGCGCCGCGTTCGCCGTGGCGTTGTCGCCGGTCGCGATGTCGATGGCAAATCCGTTGCTCTCCAACCCCTCGCTGAACGATTTGCACTGGGTCGACTGGTGGTCGATGAGCAGGATGCGCAGGGGATCGATCTCGTCATCGATCTGGGCGGCATTCGCATGGCTGATGCCGAGAAACGAGCCGCTCAATACGGTCTCGAAAGGAAGCTGGGAAACATTAATTCGCACGATCTCTCCTGTTCCAGCGCCAGGAGGAGCTGTCGTGCTTTTATATGTTTTCGACAGATCGTTGACCTAATCCATCATCTTCTCTCGCCACCCCGCGCCAGCTGGAGATCGGACCATTCGCATGCGTTTTCCTCATTGCACCGAAGAATGAGATTAAGCCTCTCACTTATCCATGCAATCGATGGAAATATGCCCGCCCTTCGGTCACATCGTTGCGCACCGGTGAGGATTCCTTGTCGGGGCCGTGGCGAGCTTGCACCAGAGGGTGCCGAGAGTCCAACAGAACACCAAGGCCGACGTCGGGAAGCCGACATCTTCAAAGCGGCACCGTTGCTCCGGATCGATCGGAAAAACCTTCGACGCGGTGGGCGGCGACCCAAGTGTCATCGGTCCTACACGGAAACGTCATCGACGCTTCCTACGCTTGCGCGCTTCGCAACGTCTGACCTTACTTTCCATGTCCGCTTCCAACAATTCGCGCGGCCCTCGCGCACCGCGCAATGCCGCACCCGCTGTATCGAACACCGAACCCGACACGACGTTGCATGCGTCCCCGCGCCGTCATGTGCTCAAGCTCGGCGCGTCGCTCCTGACCGTCGGCAGCAGCAGCGCCTTGCTGGCTGCTTGCGGCGGTGGCGGTGGCAACGCAGGCCTGCCGGTGCTCGGGGCCTTGCCGGTACCTGCGCCCACACCTCCAGCGCCCACCCCTGCCCCACCGGCCGCAGCAAAGATCTCCAGCTTCGCGCTGGCCGTGATGCCAGACACGCAGTTCTATGCGCGCTACGCCACGGCCGCCGAGAGCGACCAGTACGACAAGCGCTTCGGCAGCGCGCCCTTCGCGGCGCAGACGAAATGGATCGCCACCAACGCGAAAGCCCTGAACATCCCCTTCACCATCCACCTGGGCGACGTGGTCGACCAGGTCGGCAAGCCCGACCAGTGGAAAGTGGCCGATGCCGCCATGAAGGTGCTCGAAGACGCGAAGCTGCCTTACAGCGTGCTCGCCGGCAACCATGACGTGCTCAGAGACATCGACTACGGCATCGACCCCGTCGGCGGCACGGATGCCAACCGTACGCCCGCCAACGAGCCTTACATCCAGTGGTTCGGCACCGAGCGCGCGAAGAAGCAGGCCACCTTCGGTGCACGCGACCCCAGTGGCTTCCACGAGTACCACGTGTTCGAGGCGCAGGGCCAGAAGTTCATGGTGCTCTCGCTGTCGTGGCGCATCTCCGATGCCGGCATCGCCTGGGCCCGCCAGGCGATCGCGAAGAACCCCACGTTGCCCGTGATCCTGGTCAATCACCAACTGCTCAACATCGCGCCCGACGGAACCGGCCCGCTCGAGACCGACTACGGCAAGATGCTCTGGGAGAAGCTGATTCGCGACAACGACCAGATCTTCATGACGCTCAACGGCCACCACCACGGTGCCGCGCACCTCACGAAGACCAACGATTTCGGCCGCAAGGTCGAGGAAATGGTTGTCGACTACCAGATGGCCTACCAGGGTGGCAACGGCCTGATGCGTCTTTACGAATTCGACCTGACCAACAAGAAGATCAAGGTGCTGTCGTTCTCGCCGTGGGTGCCGCAAAAGCCGACCGCCACGCTCAACAGCTTCGACCAGGCCGTGCTCACCACGCCCAACGAGGCCTTCGTCATCGACATGGATTTCGCGCAGCGCTTCGCGGGCTTCAACAAGAGCTTCGGCACCGGCAGCGCCACCATCGACAGTTCGCTGGTGGATCAGGCCCGCGCGATGATCCTCGCCAACTACAAGGATCCGGCCACGATCGAGCAGCGCCCCGCGGCGAACCCGGACGACTACCCCAAGGTGGCGAACACGCTGGCCCACTGGCGCTTCTTCGGTGGCACGATCAACCAGCCCGTGCTGCCGGGCACCGTCATTGCCGACGTCACGGGCACCAACCCGCTGCACCGCGATGCATTGAACCAGGGGGGCATCGTCGGCGCGACCGACGGCGACATCGTGTGGACCGATGACCGCCACTACCTCTCCGCCGCGCCGGGCTCGGTTCGCTTCCTGAACACCAACAAGAACACGCCGCGCCTGAGCTACTTCCTCACCGACGCGGCCGCGCCGATCAACGCGCAGACGTTGGAGAACGGCTACACCGTCGAGGCCTTCATCAAGATCGACAAGAGCTGGACCAGCGGCAACCAGGCGTGGATGAACATCATGACCAGGGACGGTCGTCGCGGCGATCTCGCAGGCTATTCCGGCGGCGACCCGGAATCCCCGCCGATGCTGTTCGCCATTTCGAGCCTGCGCGAGGTGCAATGGGAAGTCGTACCGAGCCCGGCTGGCACGCGCGAGCCCAAGGCCAACTGGTCGGGCGAAGTCATCGCCGACCGGTGGGTGCATGTCGCGATCGTGAACGACCCGATGTCGCACGACACCACGATGTACGTCGAAGGCGCGCCGGTGCTGCGCAACGCGGCGGCCATCCCGGGGCTCGCCACGTTGTCGGCCGCATCACCCTGGGTGGTGGGCGGCGGCTCGTGGGACGGTGCGCGCGCCGACGGTTTCTTCGGCAACATCGGCGAAGTGCGCGTGGTGGCCGCGGCGCTCGCACCGGCGCAATGGCTGACGGCACGCAAGGCTGGTTGACGCGACATTCGGCGCGGCGGGTGCTCTCTGCCTCTCTCCGGTGTGGAGGCCGCGCCGTCCTCAACCGCCGGTCCTGCCCGTGCAGGAACTGCGAAAGGCCCCGATCAGTGCTCGTGAGGGAAAAGCCGCTCGATCGGGCAGTGCGTCTTGATGAACGGCGACTTGATGACGATGTAGCTGAAGTACTTCGAGATGCCGATGTTGCGTTCGAGCAGTCCCTCGATCACTTCCTGGTAGTGGTTCACGCCGCGGGTGAGAAAGCGCAGCAGGTAGTCGTAGCCGCCGCTGACCAGGTGGCATTCGAGCACCTCGTCGACCTCGCGGATCGCGGCCTCGAAGCGCACGAAGTCTTCGCGGTGATGGTCCTGCAGCGTGACCTCGGTGAAAACCGTCAGCGTGTCGCCGAGCTTCTCGAGCCGCAGGTGCGCGCCGTAGCCGGCGATATAGCCGGCCTGCTCCAGCCGCTTGACGCGGATGAGGCAGGGGCTGGGCGACAGTCCGACCGCGTCCGCCAGGTCGACGTTGGTCATGCGCCCGTTCTTCTGCAACTGGGCCAGGATGCGCAGGTCGAGTCGGTCGATCTTGAAAGCTTCTGACATGGCGGCGCCTGATAACAAGAAAAGCCCGATTCTGCGTCGTCGGCCGGTGATCGGGGGGCTTTGCGCGTCTTCCTGTTCAGGCCGCCAGCGCGGCGCGAACGTCGGGTGCCTCGAGCACTTCGTCGAGCGTCTTCTTCAGCCGGGCGAAGAGTTGCGCGAACTCGTCCTCGGTGAAGGTGAGCGCGGGCGCAAAGCCGAGGATGTGGTCGCCGAAGGAGCGGAACACCAGGCCGTTGCGGTAGCCGGCCGCAAAGATGCGGTCGGACAGCCCCAGTGCCGCATCGAAGCCGCGCTTGCTGGCCTTGTCGCTCACCAGCTCCAGTGCGCCCAGCAGGCCGCGGTGACGCGCGTCGCCCACCAGCGGGTGCGTGCGCAGCGCATCGAGCCCGGCCGCGAAATGCGCGGCGCCGCGCTGGCCGTTGGCGAGCACGCCGCCTTCCTCGTAGAGCCGCAGCACCTCCAGCGCAACCGCGGCGCCCACGGGGTGTGCCGAATAGGTGGCGCCGTGGCCGATGGACGCGCCAGCGGGCGCGCCGTCGGCGATGCCGGCGTAGACCTTCTCGGACATCATGGTCGCACCCATCGGCACGTAGCCGGCGGTCAGTCCCTTGGCCATGGTCATGAGGTCGGGCTCCACGCCCTCGGCCTCGCAGGCGAACATGGGACCGGTGCGGCCGAAGCCGGTGATGACTTCGTCCACGACGAAGAGGATGTCCAGGTCGCGCGCGGCCTCGCGCATGGCCTTCAGCCAGCCCACGGGCGGCACGATGACGCCGCCCGAGCCTTGAATGGGTTCGCAGAAGAACGCCGCCACGTTGTCGGCGCCCAGCTCGGCCACCTTGGCGCGCAAGGCCGCGACCGACGCGGCGATCAGCGCCTCGGGGTCGGCGCCATCGGCACGGCGGTAGGCGTAGGGTGACGCAATGTAGTGCTGCGTGGGCAGCGGCAGGTCGAAGCCGCGATGGAAGGCCGGCAGCGCGGTGAGGCCCGCGCCGGTGGACGACGAGCCGTGGTAGCCGCGTTCGAGCGAGATGAACTGCTTCTTGGCGGGCCGGCCGGTCGCGTTGTAGTACTGCACGATGAAGCGCACGGCCGCATCCACCGCTTCGGAGCCGCCCAGCGTCAGGTACACGCGGGTCAGCGACGCGGGCGTGATCTGCACCAGCTTCTCGGCGAGACGGATGGCCGGCTCGCTGCTGAAGTGAAAGTAGCCGGTGGCATACGGCAGCCGGCGCATCTGCTCGGCGGCGGCTTGCACCACGCTCTCTTGCCCGTAGCCCACGTTCACGCACCAGAGGCCCGCGAAGGCGTCGAGCAGTTCGTGGCCGTTGCCGTCGGTCAACCAGGCGCCGCGGCCCGAGGCCAGCACGGTGGGGCCGCGCTGCTCGTGCACGCGCCAGGGCGAGACGGGGTGGATGAGGTGGGCGCGGTCGATCGCGTCGAGCGCGGCGTGGTGAGGCAATGCGGTGGGGTGCGTCATGGCGGTGTGTGTGAAGGCGAGAGCGAAGGAGGCTTCCGATGCCCTCAGCTTAGGCGGCGCATCGGGCGAGGTGGTGCTGCTTTGGGGGTGCTCTGCGAAGCAGGCTGCGGTTGTGTATGGCGCAGGCAGCAGATCGTGCGGTCGGTCTTTTCGGCGCCTGGATCGGGCGCATCAATACCCGCGTGCGCGATCGACCAGGCCGACCATCGGCTCACCGGCCTCGAAGCGCTCGAGGTTGTCGAGCAGCGCCTCTGCGGCGCTCAGCGGCTGCGTCATGCTGGCAATGTGCGGCGTGAGCCGGATGCGCGGATGGCGCCAGAAGGCATGCGCCGACGGCAACGGCTCGGGATCGGTCACATCGAGCACCGCATCGCCGATCTGCCCGCTGGCAAGGGCTGCGAGCAGGTGCGCGTCCACCAGTTGCGGCCCGCGCCCCACGTGCACCAGGCTCGCGCCCGCAGGCAGCTGCGAGAACAGCCGCGCATCGAGGAAGCCGCGTGTCGAGTCGGTCAGCGGCAGCAGGCACACGAGGATGTCGGTGCGGGCCAGAAAGGCCGGCAGCTCGTCGGCACCGGCATGGCATTGCACGCCGTCGACCGCGTGCCGCGAGCGGCTCCATCCCGCGCAGTCGAAGCCCAGTGCGACGAGCTGCGCCAGCGCGGCCTGCCCGAGCGAGCCCAGCCCGAGCACGCCGATGCGCCGCTCGCCGGCGGGCAGCACGGGCAGCGGCTTCCACACGCCCTCGTCCTGCTGGCGCTGGTACTGAGGCATGTTGCGATGCAGGCCGAGCACCGCATGCGTCACGTACTCGACCATGCCGCGCACGATGCCGGGCTCGACCATGCGCACCACCGGCAACGCGGCCGGCAGCGCCGCGAAGTCGAACTGGTCGACGCCCGCGCCCGAGGAAAACAGCACCTGCAGGTTCGGGAAGCGCACCGCCATGTCGGGCGGCGGCTCCCAGGCCGCAAGAAAGCGCACCTGCGCCGGATCGCCGATGTCGGGCCAGATGCGAAAGTCGATATCGGGCCGGCGGCGGCCGAACACCTCGGCCCACTGGCGACCGCGCACGGGGTCGGACTTGTAGAGGAAGGTCGTGGAGCCCATCGGTTTCCCCTTCAGCCCACGGCCTGCGTGACGAGCGCGAACAGCGTCGGCCCCGCGGGCGGCACAGCGAGCGGCGCGCCGCGCACCATCGTCGTGGGCGCGTCGACGCGCAACAGGCCGATGCTCTCGAGCCATTCGGCCAGCCCGCTTTCGAAGTCGATGTCGATGCGCGTGAACTGGCCGGCATTCACGCCCGCAAGGTGCGCGATCAAGGCCTTCGCGCCCTCCGCATCGGGGGCCACCACCGGACCGATGACGTGCCCGCGCCCGAAGCGCCGCAGCATCGCGAAGCCGACGGGCTCGTTGTCGCGATCGAGCACCACGCAGGCATCGGCGCTCTGCAGCAGGTCGGCGATCAGCGCATCGCGCGGCATGCCGCGCGATGCCGCGTCGAGTGCCTGCAACGCCGGCAGTTCATTCAGGCCCGCGGGCCGCAGGCGCCAGCCCGGCTGCAGCGCGACCAGCGGCGGCGACAACGCAAGGCCCTGGTGCTGGCGCATCTCGCCGGTGCGCACGAAGCCCAGCCGCTCATAGAGACCGCGCCCTTCGGCCGTCGCATGCAGCAGCACGGTGCGGTCTTCCAGGCCGTCGAGCAGCGCAGTCATCAGCCGGTGCCCGATGCGGCGGCCCTGGCAGGCGGGGGAGACGATCACCAATCCGATGGTGGCGTGGGCCTGGCCCCAGAGCCAACGCTGGCCGGTCGCGACGATCTGGCCGTCGCGCTCGGCTGCAATTCCCTCGGCATGCGCGAACGTCTGCGCCCAGTCCGCCGGGCGATGCGGCCAGCGCAATTCGGCGGACAGCGCATGCACATGCGGCAGGTCGGCGGGCGTCATCGGTCTGAACACCACGCCGTCCAAGGCGGGTGCATTCGGAGTGGGTTCGGGCATCGGAAAACTCTCTCTGTAGCGGTTGAATTGCGCGCCCATCTTGGACGACATCGAGGCGCTGCACCAGTGCGAACCGGGCCTCCATTGCAACTCGCAAGCTTCGCCTGCCACGTGCCCCGGTTTTGCAATTGCCTGCGGTGGCGCACCCGGCATACGCACACAAATGCTGCGCCAACCTGCCTAGCATCGGTCGCCATTCCCTTACGTGTCGCCGCCCCTGAGACCAATGCCACGCCAATGCCCATGCATGCCTCGATCCACGCACATCCCGGACGCTTCAAAAGCGTGCCGACCGGCTGTGCCGCGGCACATCAAGGTGCATGGCGGCACGCATCGAGGGCAGACCGCACGGCATGCCGTCGCCGGCCCCGCAAACCGCAGCTTCGTTGCGACGGACATCGTTTTTCCACACATCCGTCACGCGACTGCGTGCTGCAATCACTTCGTAATGAGCTTGTCGCAATTCCCATCCATGTGCCAACTTTTTTGATCAAGGATTCGAGACCATGACCTTCCGTCCCAAATACGTGACCTTCGACTGCTACGGCACCCTCACCCGGTTCCGCATGAAGGAGATGGCCGCCGACCTTTTCGCCGACCGCATTCCGGCCGAGCGCATGGAAGAGTTCCATGCCGACTTCACCGCCTATCGCTTCGACGAGGTGCTGGGCGACTGGAAGCCCTACGAGGTGGTGCTGAAGAACGCGGTGCGGCGCCTGTGCAGGAAATGGAAGATCCAGTACTTCGACCTGGACGCGCAGAAGATCTACGACGCGGTGCCCACCTGGAGCCCGCACGACGACGTGGCGGCCGGCCTCGCAAAGGTCGCCAAGGAGATTCCCCTGGTGATCCTGTCGAACGCTTCCGACGACCAGATCCAGAAGAACGTCGCGATGCTCGGCGCGCCCTTCCACCGCGTCTACACCGCGCAGCAGGCGCAAGCCTACAAGCCGCGGCTGCAGGCCTTCGAGTACATGCTCGATTCGCTGGGCTGCAACCCGGAAGACGTGCTGCACGTGTCGTCCAGCCTGCGCTACGACCTGATGTCGGCGGACGACCTGGGCATCGTCAACAAGGTGTTCGTGAACCGCGGCCACGGCCCGGGCAACCCGGCCTATCGCTACACGGAAATCCAGGACATCGGCGGCCTTCCCGGCGTCGTCGGTCTCTGATCGCTCTGCGGCCCGCATTTCTCATCACGCCATGAAGCTCGACTCCTACTGGACCGATTCGGCGCCGGCCTTCTCTCCCGCAGCGTGTGCGCTGCCAGGGCAGGTCGACATCGCGATCGTCGGCGGCGGCTTCACCGGCCTGTCGGCGGCGCTGGCATTCGCACGGCGCGGTGCCCGCGTCGCGGTGCTGGAGGCCGGCACGCGCGTGGCGGCGGAAGCGTCGGGCCGTAACGGCGGGCACGTCAACAACGGACTGGCCGTGGACTATGCCGATGTGGCGGCCAAGGTCGGCGTTGAAAAAGCCCGCGCCTGGTACCACGCCTACGACGCCGCGGTGGACAGCGTGGCGCGGCTCGTGCGCGACGAGGAGATCGACTGCGACTTCATGCGGCACGGCAAGCTCAAGCTCGCCACGCGTGCGAACCAGATGGGCGCGCTCGAACGCAGTGCGCAGCGCCTGGTCGACGACGGCGTGGACACCGAGGTCGAGATCCTCGATGCGGCGCGGGTGCGCGGCGAGGTGCAGAGCGATCGCTTCCACGGCGGGCTGCTCTACAAGCGCAGCGGCCAGATGCACATGGGCCGCTTCGCCCACGGCCTGGCCACGGCCGCGCAGCGCCACGGCGCGCAGATTCACACCGGCACGGCCGTGGAGCGCATCGAGCGCCTGGGCCAGGGCCACACGCACCGGCTGCACACGGCGCGTGGCACCGTCACCGCGCAGCAGGTGCTGCTGGCCACCGGCGCCACGCGCCATGGCGGCTACGGCAGCTTCGGCTGGCTGCGCCGGCGCATCGTTCCGATCGGCAGCTTCATCGTCGTGACCGAGCCGCTGGGCGCCGAGCGTGCGCAGGCGTTGCTGGCGGCGCGGCGCACCTACACGACGGTCGCGAACATCCATCACTACTTCCGCCTCACGGCCGATCACCGGCTGGTGTTCGGCGGGCGCGCGCGCTTCGCGATCTCCAGCCCGCAGTCGGATGCCGCGAGCGGCGAGATCCTGCGTGCGGGGCTGGCCGAGACCTTTCCGCAGCTGGGCGCCGTGCGCCTGGACTACTGCTGGGGCGGCCTCGTCGACATCACGCAGGACCGCTTGCCCCATGCCGGCGAGCGCGACGGCCTCTACTACGCCATGGGCTACAGCGGCCACGGCACGCAGATGTCGGTCCACATGGGCGAGCGCATGGCCGCCGTGATGAATGGCGACGCCAACGCCAACCCCTGGCGGGACCGTGCATGGCCCGCCATCCCCGGCCACTTCGGTGCGCCCTGGTTCCTGCCGGCGGTGGGCATGTACTACCGGCTCAAGGACAGACTGGCCTGAGCGCCCGCTGCCGATCTGCGTTTCCCTCCCCTCGATTTCTTCCACCCCACGGCCTCCCAGGAGTACCCACCATGAGCGACAGCAACAAAAAGAGCCTCGAACATCTCGTCGGCCCCGGCGAAAGTCTTCGCGTGATGGATTCGCTGAAACGCGGCGCATCGCGGCGCGACATCCTCGCGATGCTGATGGCCGGCGGCATGCAGGCCACGCTGGCGGGCAGCCTCGCGGGCATGGCGGTGTCGGCCCATGCGCAGACGCCGCGGCGCGGCGGGCGCATCCGGGTGGCGGGCGCCACCGCCGCGGCAACGGACACGCTCGATCCGGCCAAGCAGTCGAACCAGACCGACTACTCACGCTGCAACATGGTCTACAACGGCCTGACCTCGCTCGACGGCAGCCTCACGCCGCAACCCGCGCTGGCCGAATCGTTCAGCACCAAGGACGCGAAGACCTGGGTCTTCACGCTGCGCAAGGGCGTGACCTTCCACGACGGCAAGTCGCTCTCGCCCGCGGACGTGGTGTTCTCGGTCATGCGCCACAAGGACCCGGCCACGGCCTCCAAGGCCAAGGCGCTCGCCGACCAGATCGAGAGCGTCAAGGCCACGGGGCCGAACGAAGTGACGGTGGTGCTCACCACGCCCAATGCCGATCTGCCGGTGATCCTGGGCACCTTCCACTTCCACATCGTCAAGGACGGCACCACCGATTTCAACGCCGGCATCGGCACCGGCCCCTACAAGCTGAAGGAGTTCAAGCCCGGCATCCGCTCGCTGGTGGTGCGCAACGACGCCTACTGGAAGCCGGGCAAGCCGTACCTCGACGAGATCGAGTTCGTGGGCATCGGCGACGAGAGCGCGCGCGTCAACGCATTGCTGTCGGGCGGCATGGACCTGGTGGGCTCGGTCAACCCGCGCTCGGTGGGCCGTGTGAAGGGAACGCCGGGCTTCGGCATCTTCGTCACCCAGTCGGGCCAGTACTCCGACCTGGTGATGCGCAAGGACGTGGGCCCGGGCGCCAACCCCGACTTCGTGCTCGCCATGAAGCACCTGTTCGACCGCGAGCAGATGAAGAAGACCATCGCACTCGACTACGCGGTGATCGGCAACGACCAGCCCATCGATCCGACCAACCGCTTCCACTTCGCCGGCCTGCCGCAGCGCCCCTTCGACCTGGACAAGGCGAAGTTCCATCTGCAGAAGTCGGGCATCACCGGCAAGGTGCCGATGGTGGCATCGCCCGCGGCGCTGTACTCGGTCGAGATGTCCCTGTTGCTGCAGCAGACCGCGCAGCGCGCCGGCTTGGAGCTGGACATCAAGCGCATGCCAGCCGACGGCTACTGGTCGAACCACTGGCTCAACAGCCACGTCGGCTTCGGCAACGTGAATCCGCGCCCGAGCGCCGACGTGCTGCTCACGCAGTTCTTCCAGTCGGGTGCGGCATGGAACGAGTCGCGCTGGAAGAGCGAGAAGTTCGACCAGCTGCTGCTCGCCTCGCGCGCCGAGACCGACCTGGCCAAGCGCAAGCAGATGCACGCCGACATGCAGACCATGATCCACCAGGACGCGGGCATCGGCATCCCGCTGTTCCTCGCGAGCATCGACGGCCACAGCGCCAAGCTCAAGGGCCTGTCGCCGATTCCGCTGGGCGGGCTCATGGGCTACAACTTCGCCGAGAACGTGTGGCTCGAGGCATGACGCGCGCGGGCCATCGCTCCACCGGACGTTCGCCATGAACCGCGTGATCCTCAAGCTCCTCGGCCAGCGCGTCGCACTTGCGCTGCTGTCGCTCCTGGCGGTGTCGGTGGTCGTGTTCGCGATCACCGCGGTGCTGCCCGGCGATGCGGCGCAGGAGCAGCTCGGCCAGGACGCCACGCCCGAAGCGGTGGCGGCGCTCCGCGCCCAGATGGGCCTGGACGTGCCGGCGCCCGAGCGCTATGCGAAGTGGCTCTTCGGCATGCTCAAGGGCGACCCCGGCCTCTCGGCCACCACGCAGATGCCGGTGGCCGACCTGGTGGCCAGCCGCCTGCCCAACTCGCTGCTGCTGGCGGCCGTCACCGCGCTGTTCTCGGTACCGATCGCGCTGACGCTGGGCATCGCCTCGGCGGTGTGGCGAGGCTCCTGGTTCGACCGCGTCGCCTCGACGAGCGCGGTGGCGGTGGTGTCGGTGCCGGAGTTCCTGGTCGCGACGCTCGCGGTGCTGGTGTTCGCGGTCAAGCTGCGCTGGCTGCCTGCGCTTTCGTTCGTCAACGACATCGAGTCGCTGGGCCAGATGCTGCGCGCCTTCGCCATGCCGGTGCTGGTGCTGTGCTGCGTGATCGTGGCGCAGATGATGCGCATGACGCGCGCCGCCGTCATCGACCAGCTCGAGGCGCCCTACATCGAGATGGTGCGCCTGAAGGGCGCCTCGCCGATGCGCATGGTGCTCGCGCATGCGCTGCCCAATGCGGTGGGGCCGATCGCCAACGCGGTGGCACTGAGCCTGTCGTACCTGCTGGGCGGCGTGATCATCGTGGAGACCATCTTCAACTACCCGGGCATCGCCAAGCTGATGGTCGACGGTGTCTCGCAGCGCGACATGCCGCTGGTGCAGACCTGCGCCATGATCTTCTGCTGCGCCTACCTGATCCTGGTGACGACGGCCGACATCTTCGGCATCCTCGCCAACCCGCGGCTGTGGCACCGCTGAAGGGAACCTCATGGAAACCTCCACCTCTTCAGCCGCCGCAAGTGCGGCAAACACCGCGGCGCCCGTGGTGCCGGCGCCGCAGGAGCGCAGGGGCCGCATGCTGCCGTGGCTTGGCGGCTTCGGCGTCTCGGGCCTGCTGGGCCTCGCGGTGCTCGTGTTCTGGCTGCTCGCGGCGCTGCTCGGCCCGTGGATGCTCTCGCACAGCACGGCGGCGATGGGCACCTCCAACGTCTTCGAGCCGATCAGCGCGGCGCACTGGCTCGGCACCGACTACCTTGGCCGCGACATGCTGGCACTCATCATCGAGGGCGCGCGCTACACGATCGGCGTCGCGCTGCTGGCCACGCTGCTGGCCAGCGGAACCGGCACCACGCTCGCGCTGCTGGCCGCCGCCAGTGGCCGCTGGACCGATGCGGTGCTCAGCCGCGGCCTGGACACGCTGACCGCGATCCCGAGCAAGATGTTCGCGCTCATCATGGTGGCGGGCTTCGGTTCGTCGGTGGCGATGCTGGTGGTCACCGCGGCCATCATCTACGTGCCCGGCGCCTACCGCATGGCGCGCTCGCTGGCCGTGAACATCAACGCGCTCGACTACGTGACCGTGGCGCGCACGCGCGGCGAAGGCACGCTCTACATCATGCTGCGCGAGATATTGCCCAACATCCTCGGACCGATGCTGGCCGACCTGGGCCTGCGCTTCGTCTATGTCGTGCTGCTGCTGGCGAGCCTGAGCTTCCTGGGCCTGGGCATACAGCCGCCGGCGGCCGACTGGGGCTCGCTGGTGCGCGAGAACATCGGCGCGCTGGCCATGGGCGGCGCCTCGGTGATCGTGCCAGCGCTGGCCATCGCGAGCCTGACCATCGCGGTCAATCTGGTCATCGACAACCTGCCCGGCCGTGCCGCGCGCGAACGGGGGAAACGCTGATGGGTGCATCACTCACTGTCCAGGGCCTGTGCATCTGCGCCGGCGACAGCACGCTGGTCGACAACCTGAGCTTCTCGGTGCAGCCGGGCGAAGTGCTCGCGCTCATCGGCGAATCGGGCTCGGGAAAGACCACCACCGCGCTCGCGCTGATGGGCCATGCGCGCGACGGTTGCCGCATCGCGGGCGGCAGCGTGCGGATCGGCGACACCGACGTGCTGGCGCTCGATGCCCGTGCGCAGCGCGCGTTGCGCGGCCGCACCGTCGCCTACATCGCGCAGAGCGCGGCCGCCTCGTTCAACCCGTCGCGCACGATCATGGACCAGGTGGTCGAGCCCACCGTGATCCACGGCCTGTGCAAGCGCGCGGAGGCCGAGGCCAAGGCTGTGCAGCTCTTCCGCGAACTCGCGCTGCCCGATCCGGAAGGCATCGGCGCGCGCTATCCGCACCAGGTGTCGGGCGGCCAGCTGCAGCGGCTGATGGCGGCGATGGCGCTCATCGGCGACCCCGACCTCGTGATCCTCGACGAGCCGACCACCGCGCTGGACGTGACCACGCAGATCGAGGTGCTGCGCGCCTTCCGCCGGGTGGTGCGCGAGCGCCGCGCCACCGCGGTGTACGTGAGCCACGACCTGGCGGTGGTGGCGCAGATGGCCGACCACATCCTGGTGCTGCGCAACGGCGGCATGCGCGAGCTGAACGCGACCGCGCAGATCCTTGCCGCGCCGGCCGATGACTACACCAAGAGCCTGCTGGCAGCAGCCCGGCCGGTGGTGCGCGCGTCGGCGAAGACCGCGAACGACGATCCCGAGTTGCTGCTCGAGGTGCGCCAGCTCTCGGCCGGCTACGGGCCGGTGGATGCACAGGGGCGGCCGGCCAAGCCGATCCTGGAAAGCATCGACCTCAAGCTCTACCGCGGCCAGGCCATCGGTGTGATCGGCGAATCGGGCTCGGGCAAGACCACGCTCGCGCGCGCCGTGGCGGGTCTTCTCAAGCCCAGCCACGGCAGCGTGCTGTTCCATGGCCGCGAACTGAAACCGACGCTGCAGCAGCGCGAGCGCGACGAGCTGCGCCGCATCCAGATCGTGTTCCAGATGGCCGATACAGCGCTCAATCCGTCGCAGACCATCGAGCGGATCCTGGCGCGGCCGCTGCAGTTCTACAAAGGCCTGCGCGGCGAGCCGCTGCGCAAGCGCATCCGAGAGTTGCTGGACCTGGTCAAGCTGCCGCAGACCGTCGCCGCGCGCCTGCCGGGCGGCCTGTCGGGCGGGCAGAAGCAGCGCGTGAACCTGGCGCGCGCGCTGGCGGCCGATCCGGACCTCATCCTCTGCGACGAGGTGACCTCGGCGCTGGACACGGTGGTCGGCGCAGCGGTGCTGGACCTCATGGCGGAACTGCGGCGCGAGCTGGGCGTGTCCTACCTCTTCATCAGCCACGACCTGCACACGGTGCGCGCGGTGTGCGACGAGATCGTCGTGATGCAGCACGGCAAGAAGCTCGCGCAGGTGGCGCGCGCCGACTACGACCGCGGCCCGCACCACCCCTACTACGAGCTGCTCGCGCGCTCCGTTCCCGAACTGCGCTGCGGCTGGCTCGACGAGATGGACCGCGCCGCCACACCATGACAAGGACCGAGATGACACCGACCTTTCGCATTGCGCTGATCGCCGGCGACGGCATCGGCAAGGAAGTGATGCCCGAAGGCCTGCGCGTGGTGCTGGCCGCCGCGGAGCGCTTCGGCTTCGAGCTCGATTGCCGCACCATCGACTGGGCCAGTTGCGACTACCACGCGCAGCACGGCCAGATGATGCCGGACGACTGGAAGGAGCAGCTCAAGGGTGTCGATGCGCTGTACTTCGGCGCCGTCGGCTGGCCCGCGACCGTGCCCGACCATGTGTCGCTCTGGGGATCGCTGCTGAAGTTCCGCCGCGAGTTCGATCAGTACATCAACCTGCGTCCGGTGCGCCTGTTCGAGGGCGTGCCCTGTCCGCTGGCCGGCCGCAAGCCCGGCGACATCGACTACCTCGTGGTGCGCGAGAACACCGAGGGCGAATACACCTCGCTGGGCGGTGTGATGTACGAAGGCACAGACCGCGAGATCGTGATCCAGGAGTCGGTGTTCTCGCGCCATGGCACCGACCGCGTGCTGCGCTACGCGTACGAGCTGGCCAACAGCCGCAAGCGCAAGCACCTCACGGTGGCCACCAAGAGCAACGGCATCGCGATCAGCATGCCGTGGTGGGACGGCCGCGCCGACACCATCGGCCGCGACTACCCCGAGGTGACGGTGGACAAGCAGCACATCGACATCCTGTCGGCGCGCTTCGTGCTGCAGCCCACGCGCTTCGACGTGGTGGTGGCGAGCAACCTGTTCGGCGACATCCTCTCGGACCTCGGCCCGGCCACCACCGGCACCATCGGCCTTGCGCCCTCGGCCAACCTCAACCCCGATCGCCGGTTTCCGTCGCTGTTCGAGCCGGTGCACGGCTCGGCGCCCGACATCTACGGCCAGAACATCGCCAACCCGATTGCCATGATCTGGTCGGGCGCGCTGATGCTGGACTTCCTCACGCAGGGCCAGGGCGCGGGCCGTGCGGCGCACGACGCAATCCTGAGCGCGATCGAGGCGGTGCTGCGCGAAGGGCCGCGCACGCGCGACCTGGGCGGCACGGCTTCCACGACGGAACTGGGCATCGCCATTGCCGAACGCGTGGCCGCGGCCTGACGCGCAACCTGCAACCATCCCTCATCAATCTTTCGACCATGCCACTCACTCTCCAACGCCAGGATCTGCTGCCGGGCCGTCATCTCATCGGCGCCGAATGGCGCGACGCCAGCGATGCCCGCCGCCTCGACGTGACCGACCCGGCCACCGACAGCGTCTTCGCGAGCGTGCCCGACGGCACGGCCGCCGATGCGCGCGCCGCGGTCGATGCGGCCCATGCTGCCTTCCCCGCCTGGCGCGCCGTGCCGGCCAAGCAGCGCGCGCAGATCCTCAAGCGCTGGAACGACCTGATGCTCGCGCACCAGGAAGACCTGGGCCGCCTGATCTCGCGCGAACAGGGCAAGCCGCTGGCCGAGGGCCGCGGCGAAGTGGCCTATGCGGCCAGCTATGTCGAATGGTTTGCCGAAGAGGCCACGCGCGCCAACGGCGAGGTGATTCCCGCACCCGTGACCGGCCGCCGCATGCTCGCGCTGAAGGAGCCGGTGGGCGTGGTCGCGGCGATCACGCCGTGGAATTTTCCGGCCGCGATGATCGCGCGCAAGATCGCGCCCGCGCTGGCCGCGGGCTGCACCGTGGTGTGCAAGCCGGCCGAAGACACGCCGCTGACTTCGCTTGCGCTCGTGAAGCTGGCCCAGGAAGCGGGCGTGCCGGCGGGCGTGCTCAACATCGTCACCGCGTCACGCGAGCGCACGCCCGAGGTGGTCGATGTGTGGCTGGCCGATGCGCGCGTGCGCAAGATCAGCTTCACCGGCTCCACGCCCGTCGGCAAGCACCTCGCGCGCGCCTCGGCCGATACGCTGAAGAAGCTGTCGCTCGAGCTCGGCGGCAACGCGCCCTTCATCGTGTTCGAGGACGCCGACATCGATGCCGCGGTCGAAGGACTGATGGCCGCCAAGTTCCGCAACGGCGGCCAGACCTGCGTGTGCCCGAACCGCGTGTTCGTGCAGGCCAAGGTGCACGACGCCTTCGTCGACAAGCTGGCGGGGCGCGTGGGCGCGCTCCAGGTCGGCCCGGCCACCGAGCCTGATTCGCAGATCGGCCCGATGATCAACGCGCGCGCGGTCGACAAGATCGAGCGCCACGTGCGCGATGCCGTGTCCCGGGGCGCGCGCATCGCGGTCGGCGGCGAGAGGCTGCGCTCCGCGCGCTGCGACGGCCCCAACTACTACGCACCGACCGTGCTGGTGAACGCCGACGCCAGCATGGAATGCAGCTGCGAGGAGACCTTCGGGCCGGTGGTGCCGGTCACGCGCTTCGAGACCGAGGCCGAGGTGATCGCCGCCGCCAACGACACGCCCTTCGGCCTCGCCGCCTACTTCTACTCGACCGACGTGCGCCGCATCTGGCGCGTGACCGAGGCGCTCGAATCGGGCATCGTGGGCATCAACGAAGGCGCGCTGGCCGCTGAGGCGGCGCCCTTCGGCGGCGTGAAGGAATCGGGCTACGGCCGCGAGGGTTCCGTGCATGGCCTGGACGACTACATGCACATCAAGTACGTGTGCCAGGGGCAGCTGTAGCGGCGCATCGTTCGCCCCGGCTGCATCGAGAAAAACCGAACCGCAGGCTACCGAATCAGTCGGTGGACTGCACCTCCTTCTCGACGAACCAACGGCCACCGCACGATCCATCAGTGCGCGCTCGCAAAGACATATTTCCCGCTGTTATCGGCCGATGGTTCAGCATCAACGCGGCAGGAATTTTTCTAGCATTGGTCCACCATCCGACCAACGCGAACAGGGTTTCACATGTCCAAGCTTCTTGTCCCTTTCAACCTCGACCAACTCGGCGAACCGCGTGAATACCGCCCGCCGACGGAACGCGTCATCGAGGGCGATGTCGTATGCCGCAACTGGGACGTGGACAGTGCGAAAGACGGCAAGGTTCGTGCGGGGGTGTTTGAGTCGACAGTCGGCGTCAATCACTCCATCAAGGGAGAGACGTGGGAGTTCTGCCTGATCCTTTCGGGCGTGGTGGAGATCACGGAACAAGGCCAGGTCCCGTTGACCTACAAGGCCGGCGATTGCTTCATCATGAAGCCGGGCTATGTCGGGACGTGGCGCACCATCGAAACCGTCCGCAAGGTGTGGGTCATGGCTTGACCGGAAAGCGCCGTGATGACAACTGAAACTCTCATGGACGACGCCCGCTTCTACATCGACGGGGGTTGGCAAGACCGCACCGATACCGCAAGCATTGCGGTCGTCGATCCGTTCACTGAACAGATCATCGGACACGTCGCAGCCGGCTCGTCGACGGATGTGGACCTGGCTGTCGCCGCGGCCCGGCGCGCTTTCGAGACGTTTTCGCGAAGCTCCGTCGAGGAGCGGCTTGCGCTCCTGGGGCGAATCCTGGCGCTGCTGGAGGAACGCGCGGAGTTGTTCGCGCAAGCGATCGTGGCGGAGATGGGAGCCCCCATCGGATTCGCCAGGGCGGCCCACGTGCCCTTCGGGATCGCGCATGTTCGCGCCCAAATGGAAGTGCTTCAACGCTACAGGTTTCTCTCCTTGGATGGCGACCTCGCCATTTCGAAAGAGCCGATCGGCGTGTGTGCACTGATCACGCCATGGAACTGGCCGCTGTATCAGATCACCGCCAAGGTTGCGCCAGCGATCGCCGCGGGCTGCACGGTCGTCCTGAAGCCCAGTGAGTTGTCGCCCTACAGTGCGCAGCTTTTCGCGCAAGTGATGCACGACGCCGGCACGCCGGCCGGCGTCTTCAACCTGGTCGGGGGCACGGGAGATGTGGTCGGTGCGGCGTTGGCGGCGCACCCCGATATCGACATGATCTCCATCACCGGATCGACGCGCGCCGGTGTGCTCGTGGCCCAGGCGGCCGCGGTGACGGTGAAACGCGTCGTGCAGGAGCTGGGCGGCAAGTCGCCGAACCTGTTCCTGGACGACGCCGATTTCGAACAAGGCGTGGCCAAGGGCGTGCTGGCGGGAATGCGCAACGCGGGCCAGTCGTGCAGCGCGCCGACACGGATGCTGGTGCCCGCATCACGCCTGAGCGAGGTGGAAGCATTGGCACGAGCGGCGGTGGCGGGCATCGCGGTGGGCGATCCGCGCGATGAAAAGACGTCGATGGGTCCCATTGCAAACGCTGCGCAATATGCAAGGGTGCAGGCGCTGATGGCCAGCGGAATCGAAGACGGCGCCAGGCTGGTCTGCGGCGGTCTGGGCAGGCCCGCCGGTTTGACGCATGGCTACTTTGCACAGCCGACCGTGTTTTCCGATGTGACGCCCGACATGAGGGTGGCGCAAGAAGAAATCTTCGGCCCCGTGCTGGTCATCATTCCTTATCGGGACGAGAAAGAGGCCATCGCGATTGCGAACGACACGGTCTATGGCCTCGGCGCCAGCGTGCAGTCTGGCGACCGGGAGCGAGCGCAGCGCGTAGCGAAGCAACTTCGCGCCGGCCAGGTGCACATCAACTATCCGGCGTGGAACAGCCATGCGCCGTTCGGTGGATACAAGCGGTCCGGCAATGGCCGCGAATATGGCGTCCATGGGCTCGAGGAATATCTCGAAACCAAGGCAATCCTCGGCTATTGACCTTGCTTCCAGGAAGCGGCGTCACGCGAAATCAAACCTGCCCTCAAGTTTTCACCGAACCTTCACCGGTATCACAAGAATGCCCGCACCTCTAGTTTCCGTCGAGTCCAGTCCAGAACTGCCGACGCATGCCGACGTTGTCGTGATCGGCGGCGGCATCATCGGCGTCTTTGCCGCGTATTACATGGCCAAGCGTGGGATGAAGGTCGCGCTCGTCGAAAAAGGGCATGTCGGCGCCGAGCAATCGAGCCGCAACTGGGGTTGGTGCCGTCAGCAGAACCGGGACGCCCGCGAGTTGCCGATGGCCACGAAGAGCCTGGACCTGTGGGAGCAGTTCACCGCAGAAACCGGTGAAGTCACGGGGTTCCAGAGATGCGGGTTGCTGTACCTCAGCAACAGCGAGAAGGAGCTGGACGGCTGGGCGCGCTGGGGAGAGTTTGCGCGCACCGTCGACGTGAAAACCCACATGCTGACGGCCGACGAGGCGGCTCGACACGGTCGGGCCAGCGGCAAGCCCTGGAAGGGAGGCGTCTTCTCGCCGACCGACGGCACCGCAGACCCATCGCGAGCGGCCCCTGCCGTGGCGCGGGCCCTGATGAAGCTCGGCGGAACGATTCACCAGAGCTGCGCGGCGCGAGGCCTCGAGACCGAAGGCGGGCGACTCTCGGCCGTGGTCACCGAGCGCGGAACCATTCGAACCAAGGTCGCGGTGCTCGCCGGTGGCGCCTGGGCATCCTCGTTCTGCCACCAATACGGCATCCGGTTTCCGCAGGCATCGATCCGGCAGACGATGCTGTCGGTTGCCACGGGCAGCAAGGAGATTCCGCCTGCGCTCCACACGACAGGCGTCTCGATGACGCGGCGCTTGAACGGCGGATACGCGCTGGCCATCAGCGGCCGTGGACGCGTGGACCCGACGCTGCAGCTCTTGCGCTTTGCACCGCAGTTCCTGCCCATGTTCCAGCGGCGATGGCGCAATCTCGCGCCCGGCGGACTCGAAGGCGTCCGTTCGGGCCATGAAGCCTGGTCCCGCTGGCGGCTCGACAAGCCGACGCCGATGGAGCGGATGCGCGTCCTCGACCCGAAGGCAGACGCATCGGCTGTCCGCCTCACGTACAAGCGCGCGGTCGAATTGATGCCGACGCTGGCGGGAAGCTCGGTCACCGCATCCTGGGCCGGCTATGTGGACAGCACGCCCGACGGCGTCCCGGGCATCGGCGAGATCACGAACCTGCGTGGGCTCGTGCTGGCGGCTGGGTTCAGCGGCCATGGCTTCGGTATCGGGCCGGGGGCCGGGCACTTGATCGCCGACATCGTCAGCGGTGCAGAACCCCTTGTCGACCCTCGCCCGTATCACCCGGACCGATTCCTCTCTTCGGCCTGGGGCAAGGTCTCGGACTTCTAGACCACGCCGCGGCCGCCTGGTCGCCACCGCGAGCTTTGGGGGATCGGGCGGTCGGCGTATGAGCCTCCTCGACACCCCCGCACCCGGGACAAGCCCAATCAAAGTGGGGAAACAGCCCGAGGAACATTTCTACTGCAGCCAGTCCCGGCTACTGGGCCCCTACCCCATCACGTATAGCGCTTCTCCAGCGCATCCCACTCCGGTTTGCCGACCAACCGCTGGCGTTCGGCAAAAGTCGTGACCAGCCCGCTGGATTCCAGCACCTGCTTTTCATCGCGCAACACCGTCAGCGCTTTCTGCATGCCGGCAACGGCCCCTTGCAGCGCCGCATTGGCGTACAGCACGATGCCGTAGCCCAAGTCACCCAGATCCGTCGCATTGAAGATCGGTGTCTTGCCGCCGATCACCATGTTCATGAGTTGCGGTTTGGCAAGGCGCTGGGGCAGCGCACGAATCTCCTCCGCGGTGGTGACCGCTTCGACGAACAGGATGTCGGCGCCAGCCTCCGCGAACTTCTGCGCCCGCTCGACCGCCGCCTCGAAGCCATGCACGGCGGCCGCATCGGTGCGGGCCATGATCAGGAGGTCCTGGTCCTGCCGCGCATCGACGGCCGCCTTGATCTTGCTGACCGCCTCCTCCGTGGAAATCACTTCCTTGCCCGAGAAATGACCGCAGCGCTTGGGCGCCACCTGGTCCTCGAACTGGATGCAGTCGGCGCCTGCACGCTCGAGCGTGCGCACCGTGTGACGTACGTTCAGTGCATTGCCGAAACCCGTATCGGCATCGACGATCAGCGGCACCGACACCGCGTCGCGGATGCGCGCCGTGTGGTCGGCAATTTCGGAGAGCCCCATGAAGCCCTGGTCGGGCATGCCGAACCACATGTTGGTGACACCGGCGCCGGTGATGTAGATCGCCTTGAAACCCAGGTCTTCGACAACCTTGGCCGAGAGCGCATTGAACGCGCCGGGAACGATCAGGCCGCGGCGGGCCTCGGCGAGGGATTTGAGTTGCTTGCGGGTGGACATTCGAAAAATTCCAATCAATCAGAAACTGTCGCCGGGAACGCGGACCCAGCCTTCCATCAACACACGGGCACTGCGGCTCATCAGGGCCTTCGTCACCACCCATGCACCATCGACCTTGCGCGCCTCGGCGCCGACACGCAGCGTGCCCGACGGATGGCCGAAGCGCACGGCCTGCCGCTCGCTGCCGCCGGCCGCCAGGTTCACCAATGTTTCCGGAATCGCCGCCGCGGTGCCGATGGCGACCGCGGCCGTACCCATCATGGCGTGGTGCAGCTTGCCCATCGACAGCGCACGCACCAGCAGGTCGACATCCCCTGCCCTCACTGACTTGCCGCTGGAGGCCGTGTAGTCTCTGGGCGGCGCGACGAAGGCGACCTTGGGCGTGTGCTGACGCTTCGCCGCTTCGGCGATGTCCTTGATCAGGCCCATTTTCACGGCGCCGTATGCACGGATGGTCTCGAACATCGCCAGCGCCTTCGCATCGCTGTTGATCGCGTCCTGCAACTCGGTGCCGGCGTAGCCGATCTCGGCGGCGTTGATGAAGATGGTGGGAATGCCCGCATTGATCAGCGTGGCCTTGAGCGTGCCCACGCCGGGCACCTCGAGGTCTTCGACGACCTTGCCGGTTGGGAACATCGCGCCGCCGCCTTCGCCATCGCCCTCGTCGGCCGGGTCGATGAATTCCAGCGGCACCTCGGCCGCAGGGAAGGTCACGCCATCGAGTTCGAAATCGCCGGTCTCCTGCACCTCGCCCTCGGCGATCGGCACATGGGCCACGATGGCCTTGCCGATGTTGGCCTGCCAGATGCGCACGGTGCAGATGCCGTTCTGCGGCACGCGCGCCCGGTCGATCAGCCCCTGCGCAATCGCGAACGGCCCGACCGCCGCCGACAGGTTGCCGCAGTTGCCCGACCAGTCGATGAAGGCGCTGTCGATGGAGACCTGGCCGAAGAGGTAGTCGACGTCGTGGTCCGGCCGCGTGGAGCGCGACAGGATCACGGTCTTCGAGGTCGACGAGGTGGCCGCGCCCATGCCGTCGATCTGCTTGGCGTAGGGGTCCGGACTGCCGATCACGCGCAAGAGGAGCGCGTCGCGCGCCGCGCCGGGTTGCTGCGCCTGCCTGGGCAGGTCCTGCAGGCGAAAGAACACGCCCTTGCTGGTGCCGCCGCGCATGTAGACGGCGGGAATCTTGATCTGGGGAACGGATGCCATGGCTTTTTGGATGAGTGTTGTCTCAGCTTGCGAGTCTGTTCTCGGCCAGGAAGTCTTGCGCAAAACGCTGCAGCACGCCGCCCGCCTCGTAAATGGACACTTCCTCGGCCGTGTCGAGCCGGCAGGTGACCGGCACCTGCAGGACCTCGCCGTTCTTCCGGTGCACGACCAGCGTGAGGTCGGCGCGGGGCCTGGGCTCGCCGACCACGTCATAGGTTTCGGTGCCGTCCAGGCCCAGCGTGAGCCGCGTGGTGCCGGGCTTGAACTCCAGCGGCATCACGCCCATGCCCAGCAGGTTGGTGCGGTGGATGCGCTCGAAGCCCTCGGCCACTACGGCCTCCACGCCGGCCAGGCGCACGCCCTTGGCGGCCCAGTCACGGGACGACCCCTGCCCGTAGTCGGCGCCGGCCACGATGATCAGCGGCTGCCGGCGGTTCAGGTAGGTCTCGATGGCCTCCCACATGCGCACGACCTTGCCTTCGGGCTCGATGCGCGCAAGCGATCCCTTCTTCTGCACACCGTCGACTACCGCCATCTCGTTGACGAGCTGCGGGTTCGCGAAGGTGGCGCGCATCGCCGTGAGGTGATCGCCGCGGTGCGTGGCATACGAGTTGAAGTCTTCTTCCGGCAGGCCCATCTTCGCCAGGTACTCGCCGGCGGCGCTGTCCAGCAGGATCGCGTTGGAAGGCGACAGGTGATCGGTCGTGATGTTGTCCGGCAGGATGGCCAGCGGCCGCATGCCGCGCAGCGTGCGCGGCACGGCCGCCAACGCACCCACGCCTTCGCTGTCCCAGTACGGCGGGCGGCGGATGTAGGTGGATTGCGGTCGCCAGTCGTACTGCGGGCTCACCTTCTCGCCGCTGTCCGCATGGATCGCGAACATCGGCTCGTACACCTGGCGGAACATCTCGGGCCGCACCGAGGCCGCGACGATCGCGTCGATCTCCTCGTCGCTCGGCCACAGGTCGGCCAGGCGGATCTCCTTGCCGTCGACCACGTCCAGCACGTCGCGCTCGATGTCGAAGCGCATCGTGCCCGCGATCGCGTAGGCCACCACCAGCGGCGGCGAGGCCAGGAAGGCCTGCTTCGCATACGGGTGGATGCGCCCGTCGAAGTTGCGGTTGCCCGAAAGCACCGCAGTGGCGTAGAGGTCGCGCTCGATGATCTCCTGCTGGATCTTCGGGTCCAGCGCACCCGACATGCCGTTGCAGGTGGTGCAGGCGAAGGCGACGATGCCGAAGCCGAGCTGCTCCAGGTCGGTAAGCAGGCCGGCGTCGCGCAGGTAGAGCTCCACCGTTTTCGAGCCCGGCGCCAGCGACGACTTGACCCATGGCTTGCGCTTCAGGCCCAGCCTGTTGGCGTTGCGCGCCAGCAGGCCCGCGGCAATCACGTTGCGCGGGTTCGAGGTGTTGGTGCACGAGGTGATGGCCGCGATGATCACGGCGCCATCGGGCATCAGCCCCGCCGCCTCCTGCCGCCGGGCCTCGGCCAGGCCGACGGCGATGTCGCGCTCGGCCAGTTGCGAGGTCGGCAGGCGGCGGTGCGGATTGGAGGGCCCCGCCATGTTGCGCACCACGCTCGGGAGGTCGAACTTCAGCACGCGTTCGTAGCTCGCGGTCGCGAGCGCATCGCCCCAGAAGCCGGCGGTCTTCGCATAGGTCTCGACCAGCGCGACCTGCGCGTCCTCGCGGCCGGTAAGCCGCAGGTACGTGAGCGTCTGGTCGTCGATGTAGAACAGCGCGGCAGTGGCGCCGTATTCGGGGCACATGTTCGAGATGGTGGCGCGGTCACCGATCGTGAGGCCCCGCGTGCCCTCGCCGAAGAACTCCAGGTACGCACCGACCACCTTTTCCTTGCGCAGGAACTCGGTGAGCGCCAGCACGATATCGGTGGCGGTGATGCCCGGCTGCCGCCGGCCGGTCAGCTCCACGCCGACGATGTCGGGCAGGCGCATCCACGAGGCGCGGCCCAGCATCACGTTCTCGGCCTCCAGGCCGCCGACGCCCACCGCGATCACGCCCAGGGCATCGACGTGCGGCGTGTGGCTGTCGGTGCCCACGCAGGTGTCGGGGAAAGCCAGGCCGTCCTGCACGTAAACCACCGGCGACATCTTCTCCAGATTGATCTGATGCATGATCCCGTTCCCCGCCGGGATCACCTCCATGTTGGCGAAGGCGCGCTGGGTCCAGTCGATGAAATGGAAGCGGTCTTCGTTGCGGCGGTCTTCGATCTGTCGGTTCTTCTCGAAGGCTTGCGGATCGAACCCTCCGCACTCCACGGCCAGCGAGTGATCCACGATCAACTGCACCGGCACCACGGGGTTCACCTGCGACGGATCGCCCCCCTCGGCCGCGATCGCATCGCGCAAACCTGCCAGGTCCACCAGCGCGGTCTGGCCCAGGATGTCGTGGCATACCACACGCACGGGAAACCATGGAAAGTCGCGATCGCGCCGGCGCTCGATGAGCTGCAGCAGGCATTCGTCGAGGATGGCCAGGTCGCAGCGCCGCACAAGGTTCTCGGCGTGCACGCGCGCGGTGTAGGGCAGCGTGTTCCAGGCACCGGGTCGCAGCGCGTCGACCGCAGCGCGGGCGTCGATGTAGTCCAGCGTGGTGCCGGAGAGTTGTTTTCTGTGTCGTGGGTTCATCGGGGGGAATCGGGAAGCCTCTCAGACGCGCGCTGCGATCGGCACGAACGCCAGGTCTTCCGGACCGGTGTAGTTGGCGCTCGGGCGAATGATCTTGTTGTCCACGCGTTGCTCGATCACGTGCGCGGCCCAGCCGCTGGTGCGCGCGATCACGAACAGCGGGGTGAACATCGCCGTGGGCACGCCCATCATGTGGTAGCTCACCGCGCTGAACCAGTCGAGGTTGGGGAACATTTTCTTGACCTCCCACATCACGGTCTCCAGGCGCTCCGCGATGTCGAACATCTTGGTGGAGCCGGCCTCCTCGGACAGCGACTTCGCCACGCCCTTGATCACCACGTTGCGCGGATCGCTCACCGTGTAGACCGGGTGGCCGAAGCCGATGACGACCTCCTTGGCCTCCACGCGGCGGCGGATGTCGGCCTCGGCTTCATCGGGCGCGTCATAGCGCTTCTGGATCTCGAAGGCCACTTCGTTCGCGCCGCCATGCTTGGGGCCGCGCAGCGCGCCGATGGCGCCGGCAATGGCCGAGTGCATGTCGCTGCCGGTGCCGGCGATCACGCGCGCGGTGAAGGTCGAGGCGTTGAATTCGTGCTCGGCGTACAGGTTCAGCGAGGTGTGCATGGCGCGCACCCAGGCCTCGGAGGGCTTCTGGCCGTGCAGCAGGTGCAGGAAGTGGCCGCCGATCGAATCGTCGTCGGTCTCCACCTCGATGCGCTTGCCCTGGCTGCTCCAGTGATACCAGTACAGCAGCATCGAGCCGAGCGAGGCCATCAGGCGGTCGGCGATGTCGCGCGCGCCGGGCAGGTTGTGGTCGTCCTTCTCGGGCAGCACGCAGCCCAGCGCCGAGACGCCGGTGCGCATCACGTCCATCGGATGGGCGCCGGCGGGCAGGCTCTCCAGCGCGGCCTTCACGTTGGCCGGCAGGCCGCGCATGGCCTTCAGCCGCGTCTTGTAGGCCTTGAGTTCGGCGCGCGTGGGCAGCTTGCCGTGCACCAGCAGGTGGGCGATTTCCTCGAATTCGCAGACCTCGGCGATGTCCAGAATGTCGTAGCCGCGGTAATGCAGGTCGTTGCCGGTGCGGCCGACGGTACACAGCGCCGTATTGCCCGCAGTCACGCCCGAGAGGGCGACGGACTTCTTGGGCTTGAAGCCCGTGGATGCGGCTGGTGCAGCGATTTGGGTCGTGGTGGTGGTCATGCGGTTTCCTTGTTCAGATAAGAGCGATCGATGCCGGTGGGGCGGCCGGCGGCGTTGACCGCCACCATCTCGAACACACCCTTGAGGACTTCTTCCGCCGGAACGCCCGGCACGTCGGCGATGCCGGTCACGCACACGGTCATCGAGCAGCGGCCGATGCGGCTGACCCAGCCGCGCAGGAGGAGCTGGTAGCCCACCGGCACCGGGGAGAGAAAGGCGACGCTGGTCACGCCGGCCATCACCACCTCGCGCTGCGCGAGGCCGCGTGCAGCCAGGAATGCGGCCTTGCTCATCAGTTGCAGGCCCTGGCCGGCGAAGAGCGTGCCGCGGTGATTGGCATGCACCGGCAGCACCAGTTCGCGGATTTCGGTGGTTCCAATGAGTGTCGTCATGCTTCGCAATCTACGCAGAAACCGCGATTCGCATAAGGACTGAAAGGGCGAACTATTGCGAAGGCGATGACCCGGTATTGCGAATCTTGCGAACAACCCTTGCCGCGATGCGACGCGTCAGTCGGCGTCCCCGATGTCGTCCATTGCCATCAGGCTCGAATCGTCGCCCTCCTCCCGAGGCCCGACGCCCAGGTCCTCCGACAGCCCCTTCAGCACGACATAGCCCGCCTGCAATGCATCGCCGTACGTTGCGAAACCTGTCGCGGCCTCCATCAGCGGCTCGAACTCCATCGAGTTGTCGAAGGATTCGAGGAGCACCCAGAAATAATCCCCGGCGTCGTGTTGGTCGACGGTGAGGGCAATGGAGATGAGTTGGCCAGCCATGGGCGCATGGTGGCGCGGTCAGGTGACAGTCGCGCGAAACGGCCGTGAAGGTTCTGCTGCCGCAGCGCGGGGCCGCGATCGTGACTTGGTTGGCAGACCGGTCGATGAACCGTCGCCAAAACACTACGTTCCTGCGCGTATCCAGCCTTCACGGCTGACATGGCAATCGGCGATGCTCGGGTCATGTCCACGGCGCGTTCACCACTGTCTTTTCGCTCCGGCTGGCGCATTGCGGCGTCGATCTATACGGTCGCCGGCGTGGTCTGCGTGCTGGGGAGCGCGGTCGTGCCAGAAAGCGATGTGGGCATGCTGGTCGCCATCGCGGGCGGGCTGCCGTGGTCGCTGGGCTTGCTGACGCTCGACCTTTCGCCTGGTGTGGCGAACACCGCGCTGCTGTTGCTCGCAGGCAGTTGGGCGGTCAATGCGGCGCTGCTGTGGTGGTTGGCGCTGCGGCCGCGCGACTCAAGGTTCGAAGGCGACACCGGCGTGCCGACCAGCGCAGCGAAGCGGACGCGGTAGCCCCTTCGAGGCTTCGGCGCCGCGCGCTGTCTCATTGCGCAGCGGCGGCCATTCACATACCAACGGATCGTGCGATATTTGGATGCGATCATTTCGCATGCATGCACCCACGCATCGCACATCCAAATCCAAGAACAAAGGAAGACAAGAGAATGCCCAGACCCCTGCACGCCAATTCGCCACTGATCGGCGTTCCCGGCGGCCGCCACCTGCTCGACACGCCCGCCCTGCTGATCGACCTGCCGGCCATGACCCGCAACATCGAACGCATGGCCGCCTTTGCCAAGGCACGCGGCATCGGCCTCAGGCCGCATGTCAAGACCCACAAGTCGGTCGAGATCGCCCGGCGCCAGGTGGCCGCAGGCGCCATCGGCGTGAGCTGCGTCACCCTGGGCGAGGCGGAAATCATGGTCGACGGCGGCATCCGCAGCGTGCTGATCACCTCGCCCGCCGTCACGCCGAGCAAGATCGCACGCCTCGTCAAGCTGGCGGAGCGCGCAGCGCCCGGCGGCGTGATGGTGGTGGCCGACAACCTGGCCAACGTGGCCGACCTGGCCCGGGCCGCGAGCGGGCTGCTGCATCCGCTGCCCGTGCTGGTGGACTACGGCGCCGGCTACAACCGCACCGGTGCCGCGAACGAGGCACAGGTGCTCGCACTGGCCGCCGCCATCGCCGGCGAGCCGGGCCTGCGGCTGCGCGGCCTGCAGGCCTATGCGGGCAACCTGCAGCACATCGTGGCGCGCGAAGAACGCAGCGCCGCGGCCGCGGGCCTGCGCGAAACCGTGGCGGGCATCGTCGCGGCGGCACGGCGCAAGGGGTTCAATTTCGAGATCGTCACCGGAGCCGGCACCGGCACCCACGACCTCGATTCGGAGCAGAACGCCTTCACCGAACTGCAGGCCGGCTCCTATGTCTTCATGGACGCGGAATACACGCAGGTGCTGGCCGCAGGCACCGAGCCCTCGCCCTTCGAGGTGGCGCTGTTCGTGCAAACGGCCGTGGTCAGCACCAATGCGGCGGAGTGGGTCACGGTGGACGGCGGCACCAAGTGCTTCGCCACCGACGGCGGCGTGCCGCTGGTCGCACGCGGCACCGAGGCCGCGAGCCGCTATGCCTTCTTCGGCGACGAGCACGGCAAGCTGATGCCGGCGGGGCCGCGCCCCGCGCTCGGCACGCGCATCGAGTTCGTGACGCCACACTGCGATCCGACGGTGAACCTGCACGACGTCTATCACGTGGTCGAAGGCGGCGCGCTGGTGGCGATCTGGCCGGTGGACGCGCGCGGGAAGCGATAGTCCGTTGCGGGCGACGCACACGGCATAAGGAAACTCGGAAAGCGTATTTCCCAAGACGGGTGCGGCCGGGGCACAGTCCGGTCCGATGGCCATCCTCCAAGACACGCCGCGCCCGACGCGCGCCGACGCTGCGCCGGCAGCGCCTTCCTCACCTTCGTCGCAGCAACTCCTCGCGCGCTTTCGCCCGATCTTCGATCGCATCGCCGTGCATGCGGCGCAGCGCGAGAACGACCGTGAACTGGCCTACGAACCGGTCGCCTGGCTCAACGCCGAGCGCTTCGGCGCCCTGCGCGTGCCCGTCGAATACGGCGGCATCGGCGCTTCGGTCGAGCAGCTGTACGACCTGCTCATCGAGCTCGGCGAGGCCGACTCCAACCTGCCGCAGATCCTGCGCGCGCACTTCGGCTTCATCGAGCGGCTGTTCGCGGAAATCGACCCGTCGCTGCATGGCCCGTGGATGCGGCTTGCGGCCGAAGGCGTGATCTTCGGCAATGCCACCACCGAACTGGGCGAAGGCGCGCTCGGCGCGCTACAAACCACGCTGTCGCGCGACGGCGATGCGTGGCGGCTCGACGGCGACAAGTACTACAGCACCGGCACGCTCTACGCCGACTGGATTTCGGTCTCCGCCCAGCGCCTGAACGCCGACGGCAGCAGCGACCGCGTGATCGCGCTCGTGCCCTCGGAAGCCGATGGCGTGGAGCGCGTGGACGACTGGCGCGGCTTCGGCCAGCGGCTGAGCGCATCGGGCACCACGCGCTTTCGCAACGTGCGGGTGAAGCCCGAGAACGTGCTGCTCTACGTGCGCGACCAACCGACCCCGCTCACCGCGCATTTCCAGCTCACGCATCTCGCCACGCTGGCGGGCATCGCACGCGCCATCGTGCGCGACGCGGTGGCCTTCGTGCAGCCGCGCAAGCGCGTCTACAGCCACGGCAGCGGCGACACCCCGCGCGAAGATCCGCTGGTGCAGCAGGTCATCGGGCAGCTCGCGAGCACCGCGTTCATCGCGGCGTCCACCGTGCAGGCCGTGGCACGCGGGCTTGGCGAGGTCGACCGCTTTCGCCAGCGCGGCGAAATCGTTCCAGAGAGCCTGCTCTTCGAGGCGGAGCTCAACACTGCAAAAGCGCAGGCCGGCATCGTCGATGCGGTGCTGCAGGCGGGCACGCGGCTCTTCGACATCGGCGGTGCCTCGGCGCTGCAGGAAGACCGCCGGCTCGACCGCCACTGGCGCAACGCACGCACGCTGGCATCGCACAACCCGACGATCTACAAGGGGCGCGTGGTCGGCGACCACCTGCTCAACGGAGCGAGGCCGACGTTCTACTGGGCGGTGGGGGCGATTGCGGCCTGACGGCGCAACGAAGGAGATGGAAGGCGCAGGCCTCAGACGCGAGGCAGCGCGGCCAGGAAAGTGGAGACAACGATCGCGGCAGCGCGATCCAGTTGCAGGATGTCGGCCACATCGAAGGCATGCGGCGCGGTGCGTCCGCTCGCGCCGAGCGGCTTGCGGATCTCGACAAGCACTTCGGCCGCGAGTTCGCGATCGCTGCGCGGTCCGCCGTCGGGATGCATCACCCACTCATCGACTTGATCGAACGGAATGCTGCGGAAAACCCCGACGATGGGGATGTACTTGTAGCGATCCTCGCCCACCAGGATGGGCACGCTGAGGTTACAGAAAAACGTGGTCGTCGACATGCGGGGCCGCCGTCGCTAGGCAAAGCCGTCGATTGTTAAGGAGTGCGCGTTCAGGAGCCATCCTTCCAAGGGCCTACTCCCCGACAAGACGTGACCTTCTGCACACAAAGTGATTCCATTTCCTTCCATTCCCCCGATAAAACAACTACTTAATTCTTACACATAGATACCCGATGTGTGTTAAGTGCCAATTTATTCGGCAACCGGAATGCGTGAATCGTTCGGAAAGGCAGGCGCCGCGCTTCTCTTTCGGAGCGCGGACGACGCAACGCAGCGGTGGCTTGCCGGTCAGGCGGGTGGATCGAAACGCGGTGCGCGGCGCTCGATGTTGGCCTTCACGGCTTCGGCCTGGTTCGCGCTGCCGATCAGCGCCTTCTGCTCGACCGATTCGGCCATCAGCAGCTCCGCGGCGCTCTGCGACATGGCCGCATTGAGCAGGCGCTTGCCGGCACGAATCGCATCGGGACTCTTGCCCGCGATCTCGTGCGCCACCTGCAGCGCCTCGGCCAGCGGGTCGGCCGATAGGCGTGTGGCAAAGCCGATCTGCAATGCCTCTTCGCCCGAGAAGATGCGCCCGGTGAAGGTGAGCTCGCGCACCACGTCGTTGCGCGCCAGCTCGCGCATGAGCACCATGCCGGCCATGTCGGGCACCAGGCCCCATTTGATTTCCATCACCGACAGCTTCGTGTCGGGCGCGACGATGCGGATGTCCGCGCCCAGCGCGACCTGGAGACCACCGCCGAAGGCCACGCCGTGCACCGCGGCGATGACCGGCACCGGCACGTCGCGCCAGACCATCGCGACGTGTTGCGCGGCGTTGGATATGCCGTGGGTGCGTTTCACCAGATCGGCCCCTGCCGCGCCCTCCCCCAGCACACCCTCGCCGGCGCCCTGCTGCATGCGCTCGAACGAGGCCATGTCGAGGCCCGCGCAAAACGCCTTGCCGCGCCCGGAAATCACCACGGCGCGCACCGACGCGTCGCCGCGCAGGGCCTCGCCGGCTTCGATCAGCGCATCGAACATCGCGGGGTCGAGCGCGTTCATCTTGTCGGCGCGTGCCAGCTGCAGTTCCACCACGCCGTCGGGGTGGCGGGTCCATTCGATGCGATCGCTCATGCGTGTCTCCTTGCGGGTTTCGTTGTGGGTTTTGGCCAGTATCGCCCGGCACGGCGCCTGGGCGATGATGGCGGCTGTCGCCTACCCAACACCCCGCCATGCCGCTGGATCGCCGTCACTTTCTCCTTCAATCGGGTTCTGCCGCCGCTGTGGTGGCGCTGCTCGGCCAGGGCTGCGCGCTGCCTTCCACGGCACGCAGCGGCAACGTGCCCGGGTTCACCAGCGTGCCGGTGTCCCTGCGCGATGCCGTCGTCGTGCCGCCCGAGTACGAATGGCAGTTGCTCTATCCCTGGGGCACGCCCACCGGTGTGGCGGGCCAGATGCCGGCCTTCGCACCGGACGGCTCCAACAGCGCGGCCGACCAGGCGGTGCAAGCCGGCATGCACCACGACGGCATGCACTTCTTCGCGCTCGATGCGCGCGGCGAGCGCGGCCTGCTCGTGATGAACCACGAATACACCGACGAGCAACTGCTGCACACCGACGGCGTCAAGGTGTGGACCGCGGACAAGGTGCGCAAGTCGCTCCACGCGATGGGCGTCTCGGTGATCGAGATCCGCCGCACACCCACCGGTTGGCAGCAAGTGCAGCCCTCGCCCTTCGCGCGCCGCATCCATGGCAACACCCCCATGTGCATCGCCGGCCCTGCGGCGGGCACACCCTTGATGCGCACTGCCGCCAATCCGGCCGGCGACCAGGTCTTAGGCACCTTCGCCAACTGCGCGATGGGCGTCACGCCCTGGGGCACGTACCTCACCTGCGAAGAGAACTTCCATGGCTACTTCGGCGGACCGAAGGATGCGGCGAAAGACATGACGGATGCGCAGCGCCGCTACGGCACGGTCCCGGGTTCGCAGTGGGTCGAGTACTGGCGTTTCGACGAGCGTTTCGACCTGAGCCGCCACCCGAACGAGCCGCACCGCTTCGGCTGGGTGGTCGAGATCGACCCCTTGGACCCTGCCGCCACGCCCGTCAAACGCACGGCGCTGGGCCGCAAGCGCCAGGAGAGCGCCACCTGCACGCTCGCGAAAGACGGCGGCCTGGTCGTCTACATGGGCGACGACGCGCGCTTCGAATACATCTACAAGTTCGCGAGCCGCGAGAAGGTGCGCCCCGGCACCGACGCCCCCGCGCGCGCCGCCAATCGCCACCTGCTCGACGACGGCACGCTCTACGTGGCGCGCTACGACGCCGGCGGACGCGGCCAATGGCTCGAACTCTCGCACGGCCGCAACGGCCTGAGCGCAGCCAGCGGCTTTGCCGACCAGGCCGAGGTGCTGATCCACGCGCGCCTCGCGGGCGACATCGTCGGCGGCACGAAGATGGACCGCCCCGAATGGATCGCCGTGCATCCGCACAGCGGCGAGGTCTACGTCACTCTCACCAACAACAGCCAGCGCGGCGACGCGGGCAAGCCCGCGCCCGATGCGGCCAACCCGCGCTCCAACAACCTTTTCGGCGGCATCCTGCGCTGGCGTGAGGATGGCAACGATGCGGCGAGTACCGGCTTCGCCTGGGACCACTTCGCGCTCGCCGGCGACCCCGCGCAGGAAGGCAGCGGCGCGCGCTACCCCTCGGCCGACGCCGACATGTTCGGCAGCCCCGACGGCCTGCATTTCGACAGCGGCGGCCTGCTCTGGATCCAGACCGACATGAGCGGCCAGGTGATCGGCAAGCCCGCCTATGCGTCGCTGGGCAACAACCAGATGCTGTGCGCCGACCCGGCCACCGGCCGGATCAAGCGCTTCCTGACCGGACCGAACGGCAGCGAGATCACCGGCTGCGTGGTCACGCCGGACCGCCGCACACTGTTCGTGAACATCCAGCATCCGGGCGAGGCGCGCGACGACGGCAGCGCCACGCACAACAGCGCATGGCCCGATGGCACCACGCCGGGCTCCGCGCGGCCGCGCTCGGCGACCCTTGCGATCCGTCGTCGCGACGGCGGTATCGTCGGCACCTGACAAGAAGAAGGACACCCATCCATGAGCATCCGCATCGTTCGCTTGGGCACGCCGCGCGCACCCGGTGAGGGCCTGCGCGTCGGCACTGTTCGCCGTCCGCCGCGTGGCGTTCCGAAGACCGAGTTCGCCTCGCAGGACTGGTACGACGTGTGGTACCCCAACCTCGCGCCGTCCGCCGAGACGATGAAGCTGGGCCAGGAGGCGCAGGCGACACAGGAGCCCGCGCAGTGGAACGCCTTCGCGCGCAAGTACAAGGCCGAGATGGCCGAGGCCGACGCGAGCCGCAGCCTCGACCTGCTTGCCGCGCTCTCGCACAGCACCGCGCTTGCGGTCGGCTGCTACTGCGAGGACGAATCGCGCTGCCACCGCTCGCTGCTGCGCGGCCTGCTGGCCGAGCGCGGCGCGGATATCGCGGGCTGAATCACACCTGGGGTGAAGCCAGGAACGCCGGCAGGCTTTCTGCGCGCGCGGCGTACGCTGCCAGCAGCGGGAAACTGCCCGGCGCGATGACCCCAGGCAACATCAACTGCAAGAAGGACCAGGCCACGGCCATCGACACGCCGGCCTGCGTCAGCGTCGCTTCGTCATCGGGCAGCGGCATGGCGGCCGTCTCCAGCTCCAGCGCCGAGTACGCCGCAACAAGCTGCCCCTGCACCCGGTCGAGCCACGGCTGGTGCAGCTTTTCGGCCGGGCGCAGGTTGTGTTCGTAGACGATCTGCACAGTCTTCTCGCAAGCGGCCAGTGCCAGCCCGGTGATGCGCAGGGCGCGCTGCCGCTGCGCCAGGTGGGCGGGCATCAGGCTGCGCCCGGCCGTGACTTCTGCGTAGTCGATGATCAGCGTGGAATCCATCAACACCGTGCCGTCGTCGCACAGCAGCGTGGGCGCCTTGACCACCGGGTTGATCGCGCGGAACTCTTCGAAGGTGCTGAAGACCGAGACCGGCCGGTGCTCGAACGCAAGGCCGAGCAGCCGCAGCGAGATGGCGACGCGGCGCACATAGGGCGAGTCGAGCATGCCGACGAGTTGCATTGTTTCTCCTGAAGGCGTGCGCCACGATATCGGTCGCTGCGCCCGCGGCGAATGGCAACCCATCGAAAATCGGGGCCGCAAACCGATCAACCATCGGTCATGAAACACACCATGAACATCGACAAGAAGGACCGCCTGATCCTCGAAGCCCTGCAGGCCGATGCGCGGCAGAGCTTGGCCGCGCTGGGCAAGCGCATCGGCCTCTCGCAGCCCGCGATGAGCGAGCGCGTGCGCAAGCTGGAGGATGCAGGGGTGATCGAGGGCTACGGCGCCCGCGTCAACCTGCGGGCGCTGGGCGTGGGCCTGCAGGCCATCATCCGCATCGACACCACGCATGCGGGCATCGCCAAGTACCTGAAGCTGTTCGACGCCATGCCCGAGGTGCTGAGCGCCGACCGCGTGACCGGCGAAGACTGCTTCTTCGTGCGCTGCGCGATCGCCGAGCCGGCCGACCTGGAGCGTGTGGTCGATGCGCTGGCGGTGGACGGCGCGGTGACCACCTCGCTGGTGCTGTCGAGCCCCGTGAACAAGCACGTCACCGTGCACGCGGCCAAGCCGCCGCGCAAGTAGCCGTCAGCGCTGCGCCTTGTCCTTCTGGTTCTGCGCCTCGATGCGTTCGCGCGCATCCTGCCAGTCGGTGTCGCTCCACTGGCGCAGTTCGTAGAAGTTGCCGCCCGTGGCCAGCGCGTTGCCGCCGTCCATCATGATGCTCTGGCCCGTGAGCCAGTCGCACTGGCCCGGCGCCATCAGGAAGGCCGCAAGGTTCTGCAGCTCGCTCATGCGGCCGGTGCGCGCCATCGGGTTGTTCTGCTTGCTGCGCGCGCCAGGCTCCTCGCCGGGGTTCAGGCGCTTGCTCATGCCCTCGGTCGGGATCTCGCCCGGGCCCACGGCGTTCAGGCGAATGCCGTGCCGCGCCCATTCCACCGCGAGCGACTTGGTCATCACGTCGATGCCGGCCTTGCTCATGGCCGACGGCACCACATAGGGACTGCCGTTGTCGACCCAGGTCGTGATGATGCTCATCACGCTGCGGAAAGGGTCACCCTGCTTCCACTTGCCCGACTTGGCCTCCGCCACCCAGCGCTTGCCCACCGCCTGCGTCACGTAGAAGCTGCCGTGGAAGACGATGTTCGCGATCGCGTCGAAGGCGCGCGGCGAAAGACTCTCGGTCGGCGCCACGAAGTTGCCCGCGGCGTTGTTGACGAGCCCGGTGAGGCCGCCGCTCTGGAACAGGCTCTCGACCATCTCGTCGACGCTTTGCGCGATCCGGATGTCCACGCCGAAGGTGTCGATGCGCCGGCCGGGAAACTGCTGGCGCCACTCGGCAGCGGTTTCCTCGCACACCGCCTGGCGCCGGCCGCAGATGGCGACGTCTGCGCCCAGGCCGAGGAAACGCTCGGCCATCGCGCGGCCGAGGCCGGTGCCGCCACCGGTCACGAGGATCCGCTGGCCGCTCATCAGGGAAGGTTGGAACATGGGGAGTCTCCTTGGGTCACGTTGGATCGCGCGGCAACGGCAAGGACGCACGCTGCCATGGCGCATGCTACGCGCGCCGCCGGAGCGGCGGCTTGCGGAATCTGGCTCCCCTGCCGCTCGGGTGAGAATGACCATTGACCTGTTTTGCGGATCGATACCCATGTCCAGCCCCACCTCCTTCCTGCCGCTCGAAGGCGTGCGCGTCCTGAGCCTTGCGCTCAACCTGCCCGGTCCGGCCGCGCTGCTGCGCTGCCGCCAGATGGGCGCCACCTGCCTGAAGCTGGAGCCGCCGGCCGGCGACCCGATGGCGCTCTACAACCAGCCGGCGTATGCCGCGCTGCACGAAGGCATCGCCATCGAAACCGCGGACCTCAAGGCGGAAGCGGGACAGCAGGCACTGCACGAAGCACTCGCGAAGACCGACGTGCTGCTCACCTCGTTCCGCCCTTCCGCGCTGCGCAAGCTCGGCCTCGACTGGCCCGCGCTGCAGGCGCGCCATCCGTCGCTGTCGCAAGTGGCCATCGTCGGTGCACCGGGCGAGCGCGCTGAAGAGCCGGGCCACGACCTCACCTACGTCGCCGAGAGTGGTCTCGTGACCGGCACCGAGCTGCCGCCCACGCTCTATGCCGACATGGGCGGCGCACTGCTCGCCAGTGAAGCGGTGCTGACGGCCGTTCTGCGGCACGCCCGTGGCGGTGAAAAGGCCGCGGGCATCTACCTCGAAGTCGCCCTGAACGCCTCGGCCGACTGGCTGGCCCTGCCGCGCACCTGGGGCCTCACGCAGCCCTCGGGCGCGGTCGGCGGCGCGCATGCGGGCTATCGCGTCTACCCGTGTGCTGACGGCCGCGTAGCGGTGGCGGCGCTGGAGCCGCATTTCGCGCAGCGCCTGTGCGAAGTCGCCGGCGTGACGCCACCCGACATGATGGCAACGGCCACGCACGAGGCGCTGGCGGCCTGGCTCGCGACGCGCACGCGCGCCGAGCTCGATGCCATGGGCCGCGAGCGCGACGTGCCGCTGCTCACGCTGGCCGGCTGAGGCGTTTCAACGGCCGGCGCTGTCGCGCTGCCGGTCTTCGCGCTTGAGCGCGAGGTAGGTGTCCAGGTCGACCTCGTGCAGCTGCCGCGGGTACTGCTCGGCTGCCGCGAACCAGTGGCGCTGCCGGCGCTCGTCGGCATCCTTCGCGTCGCTCGAGAGGTAGGCATCGAGCGTGAGGAAGTAGCGCATCGCATTGCGCTCCACCAGCCCCCGGAGGCCCCGGATATACTCGGGCTTGCCATCGGGCGCCTTGCCCATCACCGTGAAGCCGACCTTGTCGCGGCCGAAGGTCGCGAGGTAGGCCTGGGTGGCGAGCCGCACCATCATGTTGTGGTCGTAGCTGTAGCCGAAATGCACGAAGCTCTTCTGCGCATCGAGCGCAATCGCCTCGAGCGTGACGCGGTAGTTGCTCGTGCCGAACGGCCCGCTCGCGGCCGAGAGCTCGACCGACAGGTGCTCGGGCGTCGCATTCGCCACGCGGTAGACGAAGGGCAGCTCGAAGGCCTGGTCGACCGGCTTGTCGTAGCGGCGCACGACGTAGAGCGTCAGCGTCTCGCGCCCTTGCGCCGTGCCGGTCTTGCAGCGCCGGTTGTTGATGTGCAGCGTGAGCAGTTCGCACCAGTGAGCCGATCCCTTGAACGCGGCAGTGACTTCCGACAGCGGATGGTCGATCACGGCGTAGACGTCGCCCTCGAGCCCGCCGGGCGTTTCGCTCGAGTCCAGCTGCACGGGGCGGCCGAAGCTGCTGCGGTCGAGCTTGTCGCTCAGGCGCTGGTGCGTCTCGCGCAGCGCCTGGGCCGGCGCGGCGGACTCGGTGGGTGCTGCGGCACACAGCTGCAGCGAGGCTGCGAACAGGACGGCGCCGCACAGGGTGCGTGTCCAAGATGCCGGCAGGTGGGGCGAGCTGCTCATGGGGCCACACCATACAACGGAGCGACCACTTTTGGCTTCAGTCGACTTCTGTTTCGGGTGCCGCCTTCGCGCCGCGCCGCATGAGCAGCAGCATGGCCACCGCGAGCAGCACGGCGCCCAGCCACTGTCGCGGTGCCATCGGCTGGGCAAACAGCAGCGCCGCCAGCAACGCGGCCACCAGTGGCTCGATCAACGTGCCGACCACGGCCGCCGTCGGCGACAGGCGCCGTGCGCCCCAGGCGAAGGCCAGATAGGCCACCGAGGTCGTCACCACGCCGGTGTAGCTCGCGCCCAGCCATTGGCGCGCGTCGCTGGGCCAGGTGATGCCGCTCGGCCACGCGACCGCGAGCATGCACAGCGCCGCCACGCTCATGCCCCATGCCGACGCGGTGACGGCCGGCACGCGCACCGGCATGCGCGCGTTGCCGAGCACCACCAGCGCGTAGCAGAAGGCCGAGCCGAATGACCAGGCGAGCCCCGCGGCATACCCTGCAGGCAGCGGACCCCATCCGTCGGCAGGCATCACCAGCAGTGCGACGCCGGCAAGCGCCAGCCCGAGGCCGCCGAGCAAGCGGAGGCCGAAGCGCTCGTAGCCACGCAGCACCGAAACGAGCGCGACGATCACCGGCGCGCAGCAGATCGAAATCACCGTCGGCAATGCGGCCCCCAGATGCGCGATGCCGGCGAACCAGCAGCTCACATTGAGTGCCATCGCGGCACCGGTGCCGACGACCTGGAACTGCTCGCGCCGGGTCAGGTTGCGCCAGTGCGCGTCGGCGGACTGCGGCGTACGTTGCGCACGCCAGTGCAGCCACCACAACAGCGGCACCCCAAGCGCGAAGCGCGCCAGCGACAGGCTCTGCGGCGCAATGCCGCCATCGATGAGGAATTGCGCCACCAGCGCGCCACCGCCCCACAGTGCGCCAGCCAGCAACACGCCGCCCCAGGCCAGGGCGGCAGACATTCTTGCGTTCATTGTTGAAAGTTCTCCATGACGCCCGCCGCTCTTTTCTGCAGAGGGCGGGCATGACCATCCGGCCGTCACCCAGCCTTGCAAAAGGCGGACGACGGCGACCACTTGCGGGTCTGAGCGCGGCGCGAGGCGCGCGTCAGAGGCAGGTCGATGGCGGGGGAGAGTGGTGCAGGTGCATGAGCGGCCGATGATAGAAGCCGAGGCCAGGAGGGGCAAGAGAGAATCGCGGCCATGTGCCCTCTTCCCGCTCGTCACGCCGCATGAAACGCCAAGGCCGACTCGTCCGCTGGGAGGCCGACCGCGGCTTCGGTTTCATCCGCAGCCCCGAGGTGTCGGCCGATGTGTTCGTGCACCTGCGCGACTTCAGCGACCGGCAAGTGAAGCCTCAGGTGGGCATGGAACTGAGCTTCGAAGAGATCCATGTCGGCGGCAAGGGGCCGCGCGCCGTGGCGGTGCAGGTGGCATCGGTCGGTGCGTCGCGATCCGCGCCGAAGCACACGCCCATCAATAGCCATCGGCACCCCGCATCGAGGCGGGTGAATCCGCGCCGCGCGAGTACTTCCGAACCCTCGGCCTCGTGGGGTCTGCTTTTCCTTCTGGGGTACGGGGTGCTGCTCGGCACAGCCGTCTGGTCCGGCCGTTTGCCCCTGCTGGCGCTCGGCGTGGTCCCGGGGCTCAGCCTGCTGGCCTTCTTCGCCTACGCCCTCGACAAGAACGCCGCACAAGCCGGCCGCTGGCGCACGAAGGAAAGCACCCTGCACCTGCTCGCGCTGGCGGGCGGCTGGCCGGGTGCCTGGGCCGCGCAAAGGCTGCTGCGCCACAAGTCGAGCAAGCAGAGCTTCCTGCTCGTGTACCGTGCCACCGTTGTCTTGCACTGCGCGGCATTGCTCGCTTGGGTTTTCTGGCTGCGGGGTCTTCCTGCCGTGGCCTGACGCTCGCTGCGTGCGGTCCTAGACTGAAACGGTCCCCATCCAGGAGAAACCTCCCATGCCCCTCGTTCGAATCGAACTGTCCGATGCCTCGCCCGAAACACTGGGCCCCGCCATCGGCGACCTGGTCTACCAGGCGATGACCGAAACCATCAACGTGCCGAAGGACGACAAGTTCCAGGTCATCACGCGGCATGCCGCGCAGGACCTGGTGCATCCGCAGAGCTACCTGGGCGTCGAATATTCGGCGGGCTTCGTGCTGATCCAGATCACGCTGAACCATGGGCGCACGGTCGAAATAAAGAAGGCCTTTTACAAGCGCGTGGCCGACGGCCTGCACCAGAAGCTGGGCATCCGGCGCGAGGACGTGTTCATCAACCTCGTGGAGGTGGTGAAGGAGAACTGGTCGTTCGGGAACGGCGAGATGCAGTACGCGTAGCGGTGGCCCGCTACCCGTCTGATCAACGCACCTTGCGCGATGAAGGCTTGTTGACCGTCTTGCCGCTGCCGTTGTCGCGAGGCGGCAGCCCGGTGTGCTGCGTGAGGATGCGGCCCTTGGAGGGCTTCACCGGTGCGAGCCTGACCGGCGCCGAGGCCTTGGTGGCCACCGGCGCGGAAGTCGAGTTCTTGCGCCGTGCGCTCGTGTAGCCGCCATCGGTCAGCGGCTGCCACGTCGGGATGAGGTGGTGCTTGCCGTTGCCGATCAGGTCGGCGCGGCCCATGGTCTTGAGCGCTTCGCGCAGCAGCGGCCAGTTGTTGGCGTCGTGGTAGCGCAGGAACGCCTTGTGCAGGCGGCGGCGCTTGTCGCCGCGCACGATGTCCACCGTCTCGCTCTCGCGCGTGATCTTGCGCAGCGGGTTCTTGTTGGTGTGGTACATCGTCGTGGCCGTGGCCATCGGGCTCGGATAGAACGTCTGCACCTGGTCGGCGCGGAAACCGTTCTTCTTGAGCCAGATCGCGAGGTTCATCATGTCCTCGTCGCTGGTGCCCGGATGCGCGGCGATGAAGTACGGAATGAGGTACTGCTTCTTGCCCGCTTCGGCCGAGAACTTCTCGAACATCTGCTTGAACTTGTCGTAGCTGCCGATGCCGGGCTTCATCATCTTGGTGAGCGGGCCCTGCTCGGTGTGCTCCGGCGCGATCTTGAGATAACCGCCGACGTGGTGCTGCACCAGCTCCTTCACGTACTCGGGCGACTGCACGGCCAGGTCGTAGCGCAGGCCCGAGCCGATCAGGATCTTCTTGATGCCGCGCAGCGCTCGCGCGCGGCGGTAGATCTTGATGAGCGGGTCGTGGTTCGTGCCCAGGTTCGGGCAGATGCCGGGGTACACGCAGCTGGGCTTGCGGCAGGCCGATTCGATCTCGGGGCTCTTGCAGCCCAGGCGATACATGTTGGCCGTGGGGCCGCCGAGGTCGGAGATGGTGCCGGTGAAGCCGCTGACCGAGTCGCGGATGGCCTCGACCTCCTTGATGATCGACTCCTCGGAGCGGCTCTGGATGATGCGGCCCTCGTGCTCGGTGATCGAGCAGAAGGTGCAGCCGCCAAAGCAGCCGCGCATGATGTTCACGCTGAAGCGGATCATTTCCCACGCGGGGATCTTGGTCGCGCCGTCGTGGCTGCCGTTCTTATCGGCGTAGCGCGGATGCGGGCTGCGCGCGTACGGCAGGTCGAACACGTAGTCCATTTCCGCCGTGGTGAGCGGAATGGGCGGCGGGTTGATCCACACGTCGCGCGCCGTGGTGCCCTCGCCGTGCGCCTGCACCAGCGCGCGGGCGTTGCCGGGGTTGGTCTCCAGGTGCAGCACGCGGTTGGCGTGGGCGTAAAGCACCGGATCGCTGCGCACCTGCTCGTACGAAGGCAGCCGGATCACCGAGCGGTCGCGCGGCGGGACAGTGATCTTGCCGCGGCTCTGCAGCGCGGGGTTGGGCATGAAGGTCAGCGGCTTGATGGCGGGGTTCACCACCGACTGCATTGACTGAAGCGCCGGCGAACCGGCAGCTTCCGCGGCCTTGGCCACGTCCTTCGCCTCGTCTTCCTTGGCGCAGGTGGCGCCGTTGGCCTTGGCCTGGTCGGACACCATCAGGTACGGATTGACATGCGCTTCGACGCGGCCCGGCTCGTCCACACTGGTGGAGTTGATCTCGAACCAGCCCTCGGGTGTTTCGCGCCGCACATAGGCGGTGCCGCGCACGTCGGTGATCTGCTGTACCGGCTCCTTGGCGGCCAGGCGGTGCGCGATCTCGACGATGGCGCGCTCAGCGTTGCCGTACAGGAGCAGGTCGCACTTGGCGTCGACGACGATGGAGCGGCGCACCTTGTCCGACCAATAGTCGTAGTGCGCGATGCGGCGCAGCGACCCTTCGATGCCGCCCAGGATGATCGGCACGTCGTTCCAGGCTTCCTTGCAGCGCTGCGAATACACGATGGCCGCACGGTCGGGGCGCGAGCCGCCGATGTCGCCGGGGGTGTAGGCGTCGTCGCTGCGGATCTTTCGGTCCGCGGTGTAGCGGTTGATCATCGAATCCATGTTGCCGGCGGTCACGCCGAAGAACAGGTTCGGCTTGCCCAGCGCCTTGAAGGGCTCGGCGCTCTGCCAGTCGGGCTGGGCGATGATGCCCACGCGGAAGCCCTGCCCCTCGAGCATGCGGCCGATCACCGACATGCCGAAGCTCGGATGGTCGACGTAGGCATCGCCCGTCACCACGATGATGTCGCAGCTGTCCCAGCCGAGGGCCTCCATTTCTTTGCGCGAAGTCGGCAGGAACTTGGCCGTGCCGAAACGGGCCGCCCAGTACTTGCGGTAGCTGGTCAGCGGCTTGGCGGCACGTGCAAAAAAGGAGACGTCGACGGGGGCGTTCATCAGTGGGGAGTCAGGGACAGCCCGCGGCGGTGCTGTGCGGTGCTGTCGTGGGCAACCCGCGATTTTAGGGTTTTCGAGCATGCCTGTCGCTACAAACATCCAGTGACCGGGCGCTGGCGCAGTCTTCATTTGGTTGCCAAAGTCAATCAATAAGATGACAATGGCAAACATGTCAACGCCCTCGCCCATCGTCGACGCCGCCGCCGTCAAGGCCATCCGGCAGTTCAATCGCTTCTACACACGCCAGATCGGCGCCCTCGATCCGTATCTCGGCAGCGACATGTCGCTGACCGACGTGCGCCTGCTGTACGAGCTGGCGCACCGCGAAACGCCGGTGGCCAGCGAGATCGGCCGCGATCTCGGGCTCGACGCCGGCTACATGAGCCGCATCCTGCGCCGCTTCGAATCCGAAGGCTGGCTCACACGGGAACCCCACCCGCGGGACGCCCGCCAGAGCGTGCTGCGCCTGACCGAGGCCGGCCATGCCGCATTCGCGCCGCTGCAACAGAAATCGCGCGACGAAGCCGCCGCGCTGCTCACGCCGCTCGCGCCAGCCCAGCGACAGCAGCTGGTGCAGGCGATGACCACGATGCAATCGCTGCTCGACCCTGCCGCCGCAACCCCCAGGCCCCAGGCCGCAGTCCTGCGTGATCCCGCGCCCGGCGACATCGGCTGGGTCGTGCAGCAGCACGGCGAGATCTACGCGCGCGAGTACGGTTGGGACAGCAGCTTCGAGGCGCTGGTGGCGCAGATCGCGGGGGAGTTCCTGCTCAAGTTCCAGCCCGAATGGGAGCGCTGCTGGATCGCGGAGCTCAACGGCGAGCGCATGGGCTCGATCTTCGTGATGCGCAAGTCGGCCGGCGTGGCACAACTGCGCCTGTTGATCCTGTCACCAGCCGCGCGCGGGTTGGGCCTGGGCGGCAAGCTGGTCGACGAATGCATCGCCTTCGCGCGCCGCAAGGGCTACAAGAAGATGGTGCTGTGGACCAACAGCGACCTTGTGGCCGCCCGCGCCGTCTATGCCAAGCGCGGCTTCCAGCTCACCAAATCGGAGCCGCACGAGAGCTATGGGAAGCAGCTTGTGGGCGAAACCTGGGAGCTGAAGCTGTAGTGGCTACTGCATGAACCAGCCGTGGCTCACGACGAGCGACTGGCCTGTCAGCGCATTGGTCGGGAAGCCCGCGAACAGCAGTGCCACGCGCGCCACGTCCTCGGTCGTGGTGAATTCGCCATCGACCGTTTCCTTCAGCATCACGTTCTTGATGACTTCCTCTTCGCTGATGCCCAGGGTCTTGGCCTGCTCGGGAATCTGCTTCTCGACCAGCGGCGTGCGCACGAACCCCGGACAGATCACGTTGGCGCGCACGCCGTGCTTGGCGCCTTCCTTCGCGACCGTCTTGGCCAGGCCGATGAGTCCATGCTTGGCCGTGACGTAGGGCGCCTTCAGCAGCGACGCTTCCTTCGAGTGCACCGAGCCCATGTAGATCACGCTGCCGCCGCGGCCCTGCGCGTACATGTGCTTCAGGCACGCCTTGGTGGTGAGGAACGCGCCGTCCAGGTGAATGGCGAGCATCTTCTTCCAGTCGGCGAAGCTGAACTCCTCGACCGGATGCACGATCTGGATGCCGGCATTGCTGATCAGGATGTCGATGCCTCCGAAGGCCTTGGCGCCCTCCTCGACCGAGGCGTTGACCTGGTCTTCGTTGGTCACGTCCACCGCCACGCCAATGGCCTCGGCGCCCGTGGCCTTGAGTTCGGCGGCGGTGGCGTCGGCCGCTTCCTTGTTGAGGTCGGCAATGATGATCTTGGCTCCTTCCTGTGCGAAGAGGATGGCGATTTCCTTGCCGATACCGCTGGCCGAGCCGGTGATGTAGGCGACCTTGTCCTTGAGTTGCATGGTGAATGTTCCTTCGAGGTTGGGATGAAAAGAAGACAAGCAGGAATCAGGCGAGGTAGTCGTGCTCGACGGTACCGAGCGCCAGCGTCATGTCCGCGATGTAGTGCACCGCCGATTCGACCTTCAGCACCGGCAAATCGGCCACCGGTGCCAGCGCATGCGGATGCAGTTCGAGCGATGCCGGCGCGGTCCACGCGCCGTGCAGCGTGACATCGACCATGTGATAGCGCACCAGCTCGCAGATGCGGGCCGTGCCGTCGACGTGCGGAATGATCTTGAGCAGGAAGTTCGGCTGCGCGATGCCCGCAAGAATCGGCGCGGGGTCGAGCGCGCGGTGCTTGAAGCCCATGGTGGCCTTGGCCACGCGCACCTTGCCGTAGTCCAGCGTGCCGACGATCACGTCGGTCTCGTAGTCGAGCACCGGCGAGGCGAGCTTCTTCGGAAAGCCCCAGAGTTCGCGGCCGCCGGCAATCGGCGGATGGTCGTTCAGGTACATCGCATGCACGTACGCGCCCTGCTCCACGCCCTTGGCGGTGCGCAGCTGCACCGGAATGACCTGGCCCGACTCGGTGTAGTCGCCGAAGCCGGTGGAGTCGGGCATGCGGATGAATTCGTACTTCACGAGCGGCTCGACCACTTCGAGCGGCTCGGGCACCACGGCGCGCAGCGCGTCCATGTCGGTGCGGTAGGTGACGATGAGAAATTCGCGGCGCACGAACCGGTACGGTCCGGGCGGGAAGGCGGGGCTGGTGAGCGGCATGGCGAAAGCCTGTCGCCGTACATCTTCAATGTTCATGAACATTTCCTCCTGATGAAGTGACCGATCCAGTCTGGCGCTGGTTTCTTAGTCGAAGCTGAATCGCGCTCCTTCAGCGCGAGAGGCCCGGCCGCTTGACCCGGCCCGAGCCGTGGTCGCCCAAGTCGAAGGTCGTCACGCCATTGACGGTGGCATCGGCGCGCAGGGTCTCCGGATGCGCCAGCGTCACGCGCATGTCGCGCGCTCCCGACTCCCAATGCTCCTCGACAGCGGCGCGCGAGAACTCGTAATCCTTCGACTCCAGTTCGTAAGGCTTGTCGCGGTAGATCAGGTGAAAGATGTCGATGGGCTCGTGCGTGAGCTGCGACTGCACCGCGAGCACGCTCGGGTCCTTGCGCAGGCTGGCCGGCAGCTTGGTGATCAGGTCGGCAATGGCCTGCTGCAGGTTCATGTTCGCGGCCATCGCGTCGGTGTTCATGCGGGTGCGGCTCGAATAGGTGATGTCCTTCTGCCGCTCCATCACGCCCGCCATGTTGTGCGGCATTTCGCCGCGCGCATTGAACAGATCCACCTGCAGCACCACCAGGGGTTCGTTGCGGGGATGGATGTCCAGCACGTACTGCAATGGCGTGTTCGAGACGATGCCGCCGTCCCAGTAGTCGTCGCCGTCGATGTGCACCGGCGCAAAGCCCGGCGGCAATGCGCCGCTGGCCATGATGTGCTCGGGGCCGATGCGCTGGCGCGTGTTGTCGAAGTACACCGAGTTGCCGGTGCGCACGTTGACCGCGCCCACGCTGAAGCGGGCTTCGCAAGCGTTGATGCGGTCGAAGTCGATGAGGCGCTCGAGCGTGGCCTTGAGCGGCGAGGTGTCGTAGTAGCTCAGGAGCGGCGCCGCACCGCCCATCAGCAGGGCCGGCGAATAACGCGGTTCGAAAAATCCTGGAATGCCGACCAGCGAGGCCATCGCCGCGCTGTACTGGTTCTGCGTGGCCCGGTCACCGAACCACGACGGCAGGCGCTGCGAAGGCCCCGAAGACACGAGGTGCCAGAACTCGCGCAACCTGTCGACCCGGTGCTCGGGCGCGTTGCCCGCGATCAGGGCCGCATTGATGGCGCCGATCGATACGCCGGCGATCCAGTGCGGCTGCAGCTCGGTCTCGCTGAGCGCGGCATACACGCCCGCCTGATAGGCGCCGAGCGCGCCGCCGCCCTGCAGCACCAGGGCCTTGCGGGCCTGGCGCATGTCTTCGCGGCGTGACGCGAAAGGATTGAGGGGTTGGGAGGAGGATGCCGCACGGGGTTTCTTCTTGGGGGACGTCGTCATGTATTCATTTGACACCAGCCCCGCGACAGCAACCTGACCGGGGACCGAAGTCCCCGGGAGAAGATCACATCTTCGGCAGCATCTGCCCGCGGATCTCGCCGCCCGGGTTGGCCGCGGTGTGGATGTTCGCGTACCACTTGCCCGCCACCAGGTCGGCCGCCTGGGCCGGCGTGAGCGTGGCCTGGCCTTCGATCGGGCTGGCCGCATTGGCGAACGGCAGCACCACGCCGGCATTCGCACCAGCCGCGGCAGGACCGTGGAAATGCGCCGCGGTGGCCGGGCCGCTGAGGCCCGTGTAGGTGATCTTGTACTTGAGGACGTTGGTGTCCCGATTGAGCCAAGCCTCGGCCATGCCACTGCCGCGCGTCATGTTGGGCGGGACTTCGCTGGCCGCGTTCATCGCGCCGCTGAAGCTGGCGGTGTTCGACTTGGACATCATCCCGCAGCCGACCAGGGCCGCACTGGCCACGCCGGTGATGAGGGCTGCGCGCAAAAAGGTGCCGTATTTGGTCATGAGCTTGTCTCCTGAAGTTGTGAAAGCTTCCACAGCATAGGCAGCGCCTGCGCCTCGTCATGTCGGCCACCGCCCCGTCTTTGCAGGTCCGCCACAGAGTGAAAGAGAATGCAACGATGACTTTCCAAGCCCTCCCTGCCGCCCGCGAAGTGGTCGATTTCTGGCGCGAAGCCGGTCCATCGCGCTGGTTCGCCAAGAGCGACGCATTCGACACCGAATTTCTCTCGCGCTTCCTGGCCGCGCACCAGGCCGCCGCCCGTGGCGAACTCGATCACTGGACCGACGATGCGGAGGGCACACTGGCCCTTCTTGTGTTGCTCGACCAGTTGCCGCGCAACGCCTGGCGCAACAACCCGCACATGCTCGCCACCGACGGCCTGGCGCTGGCCGTAGCAAAGAAGGCACTCGATGCGGGCTTCGACCAGCAGTTCGAAAAGGAATTGCGCCCCTTCTTCTACCTGCCCTTCATGCACTCCGAAGTGCTGGCCGAACAGGAGCGCTCGGTCGAACTCAATGCGGCCCTCGACGCCAACACGCAGCGCTTCGCCGTGCTGCACCGGGACATCGTTGCGCGCTTCGGCCAATTTCCGCATCGCAACCGGATGCTGGGACGCAGCACCACCGCGGAAGAACAGAAGTTTCTCGACGAAGGCGGCTTCGCCGGTTGACGTTCGCCCTCAGGCGTCGTTCTGCGCCAGGGGCACGTCGCGCGTCGGCGACGGATTCGCATCGGGCAAGTCCGCCTTGTCCTTCATCGAGCCGTAGGTGCGCGCATAGACCCAGGTGAACTCGGCGCCCAGGAGGAAGATCTGCGCCGAGTAGTACACCCACACCAGCACCACCACCAGCGAGCCCGCAGCGCCGTAGCCCGAGGCCACGCTGCTCTTGCCGATGTACAGGCCGATCAGGTGCTTGCCCACCGTGAAGAGCAGCGCGGTGACCGCCGCGCCCACCCACACGTCGCGCCACTGCACCTTCGCGCGCGGCATGATCTTGTAGATCATCGCGAAGATCACCGTCACCATCGCGAAGCTGAAGACGAAGTTCACCACCTGCGCCAGGCTCTCCCACGCGCCGAACACCGGCGACCACCACTTGCCCAGCGCCGCCAGCGCCGCGCTGGCCACCAGCGACACCATGAGCAAGAAGCCGATGCCCATGATCATGCTGAACGACAGCAGCCGCACCCGCAGCAGGTTGAAGATGCCCGAGCTCTTGGCACGGGCCGGCGCGCGCCAGATGCGGTCGAGCGCATCCTGCAGTTCGCCGAACACGGTGGTCGCGCCGACCACGAGGAGGCCGATGCCGATCACCGTGGCCACGATGCCTTCGGTCGGCTTGTTCACCGCCTGCAGCATGCCCTGCACCGCCGCCGCGCCCTGTGCGCCCATGAGGCCCGAGAGCTGCGCGAAGATCTCGCCGCGCGCGGCCTCCTGCCCGAAAACCAGGCCCGCCACCGCGATCACGATCAGCAGCAGCGGCGCGATGGAAAACACCGTGTAGTACGCCAGCGCCGCCCCCATGCTGGGTGCGTAGTCGTTCGACCACGATGCGAAGGCCCGTTTGCAGAGATCGAAGAGCGCGCGGATTTGCATGAGCATGGAGTCTCCCTGGTGAATCGGCCGGGGTCATGTCGGCGCGATGCCCGGCATGGTGCAGGCCTGCCTACGATAATCGCATCCACATGCAACCGCCCCTCCCCGATGCGGCAACGCCGCAGGCTCCGCCCCAGCCCCAGTCGCCGCGCGACCTTTTTGTTTCATTCACCTGGCTCGCGCTGCAGGGCTTCGGCGGCGTCCTCGCCATCGTCCAGCGCGAGATGGTCGAGAAGAAGAAGTGGCTCACCCCCGAGCAGTTCCTCGAAGACTGGGCCGTGGCCCAGGTGATGCCCGGGCCCAACGTGATCAACCTCGCCTTGATGATCGGCGACCGCTACTTCGGCCTGCGCGGCGCCATTGCCGCGGTGGCAGGCATGCTGACCATCCCGCTGGTCGTGATTCTCGCGCTGGCCGTGCTCTATGCGCACTACGCCGGCAACCCGCAGGTGGCGGCGGCACTGCGGGGCATGGGCGCGGTGTCGGGCGGGCTGATCGCCGCCACGGGCATCAAGCTGATTCCGCAACTGCGCAAGCACCCGCTGGGTTTTCCGGTTTGCCTGGCGTTCATGGCGCTGGTGTTCGCGGCCATCGCGGTGTTCAAGGTGCCGCTCGGCTGGGTGCTGCTGGTGGTCGGCGGCATGGCCTGCATCTGGACCTGGCGAAAGATCTCCCCATGAGCGCGCGCCGGGCCGCCCCAAGCAAGCTCGCACCGCAGCCGAAGGCGGAGGTTTTCGAATGACCATCGCGATGCAATGGCACGACTGGCTCGCCCTCTTCGGCCAGTACCTGCTGCTCTCGCTGCTGTCGATCAGCGGCGCCATCACCACGGTGCCCGACATGCACCGCTACCTCGTCACCCAGCACGGCTGGCTCACCGATGCGCAGTTCAGCTCGTCGGTCGCCATCGCCCAGGCGGCGCCCGGGCCCAACGTGCTGTTCGTCGCGCTGATGGGCTGGAACGTCGGGCTCAACGCGGGCGGCGGCATCGGCGCCGGGCCGATGGCCTGGCTGCTCGGCTTCTTCGGCCTGATGGTGACCATGGTCGGCATCATGGTGCCCAGCACCACCCTCACCTATGTCGCCACCCGCTGGGGCCACCGCAACCGCACCCGCCGCGAAGTGCGCGCCTTCAAGCAGGGCATGGCGCCGGTGGTGGTGGGTCTCCTGATCGCCACCGGCTGGGTGCTGGCCACGGGTAACCATGCTGGCGACACGCCTGCCTGGCACCTGTGGCTGCTGACCGGCGTGGCCGCGCTTATCGTCTGGCGCACGCGCATCCACTTACTCTGGCTGCTGGGCGCGGGCGCGCTGCTCGGCGCCGTCGGCTTCGTCTGATCATCCCTCTCGCTTTTTCTTCTTCAGGAAACTTCGTCATGTCGCAACTTCGCCCGCTCGGCCGCTCCGGCCTCCTGGTTTCGCCGCTCGCCTTCGGGGGCAACGTGTTCGGCTGGACGGTCGACGAGGCCGCCTCGTTCAAGCTGCTCGACGCCTGGCTGGACGCGGGCTTCAACTTCGTGGACACCGCCGACGTCTACTCGGCCTGGGTGCCGGGCCACACCGGCGGCGAGTCGGAAACCATCATCGGCAAGTGGCTCAAGCAAAGCGGCAAGCGCAACCGCGTGGTGCTGGCCACCAAGGTCGGCAAGCCGATGGGCGAAGGCAAGGTGGGCCTGTCGCCCAAGTACATCCGCGAAGCGGTCGAAGCTTCGCTCAAGCGCCTGCAGACGGACTACATCGACCTCTACCAATCGCACGACGACGACGCCAACACGCCGCTCGAAGAGTCGCTCGGCGCGTTCGATGCGCTCATCAAGGAAGGCAAGGTGCGCGCCATCGGCGCTTCCAACTACACGGCGCCCCGGCTGGCCGAGGCGCTGGACGTGTCGGAGCGCCTGGGCATCGCGCGCTACGAGAGCCTGCAGCCGCTCTACAACCTGTACGACCGCGCGGTGTTCGAGGACGAACTGGAGCCGCTGTGCGTCAAGCGCGAAGTGGGCGTGATCAACTTCTACGCGCTCGCGGCCGGCTTCCTCACCGGCAAGTACCGCACCGAAGCCGATGCCGCCAAGAGCGCACGCGGCGCCAACACCACGAAGAAGTACCTCAACGAGCGCGGCCTGCGCATCCTCGATGCGCTCGACAAGGTCGCCCAGCAGTACAACGCCAAGCCGGGCCAGGTCGCCATCGCGTGGCAGATCGCACGGCCGGGCGTGACGGCGCCCATCGCCAGCGCCACCTCGATTGCGCAGCTCGAAGAGCTGGTGGTGGCCACGCAGCTGAAGCTCGACGCAGGCACCATCGAGATGCTCGATCGCGCGAGCGCGGAGACGGCAGCCGCCTGAACCGTTTCCGGCGATGAGCAGCAACCGCTTCGATTCGATCGCCGCGCCCGCGCTGGAGCACTTCGCCGACCTGCGCGTCGAAGTGGGCGTGCCGCAGGTGCTGGGCCAGAGCGCGCGCGGACTGCGGCGCGTGGTGCCCATCACGGGCGGCGAGGCATCGGGCCACGGCTGGCGCGCACGCGTGCTGCCGGGCGGCAGCGACTTCCAGTTGATCGTGAGCGACACGCTCTCCGAACTCGACGCGCGCTACGGCCTCGAGACCGACGCGGGAGATCTGATCTACGTACAGAACCACGCGGTGCGATCGGCCGCGCCGGAGGTGATGGCAAAGCTGCTGCGCGGCGAGCCGGTCGATCCGGCAGAGGTCTACTTCCGCTGCAACCCGCGTTTCGAGACGTCCTCGGCCGCGCTGCGATGGATCAACGAGCGGATGTTCGTCGGCGCCGGTGTCAGGCACCCGGCCGAGGTCGTGATGCGCTTCTTCGCGCTTGCCTAGCCGTCGACCGGGTTCAGAGGCGTCGCGAGAATCCGCTGGTAGAACGCCACGTCGAGCCAGCGGCCGAACTTGAAGCCGGCTTGCCGCACCGTGCCCGAGTGCTCGAACCCCAACCGCTCGTGCAGGCCGATGCTGCCGGCATTGGCAGCATCGATCGCACCGACCATCACATGCACATCCCGCGCGATCGCCTCGGCAATGATCGCCTCCATGAGCGTGCGCCCCAGCCCCGCGCCCCGATGGCCGGCCTCGACGTACACCGAGTGCTCGACCGTGTACTTGTAGGCCGGAAAGGCGCGGAAGGTGCCGTAGCTCGCAAAGCCCAGCAGCTTGCCGTTCTCGTCCTCCGCACCGATCACCGGGAAGCCGTTGGCGCGCTTGGTAGCGAACCACGCGACCATGTTCTCGGGCGTGCGCGGCTTGTAGTCGTACAGGGCGGTGGAGGTGACGATGGCGTCGTTGAGGATGGCGAGGATGGCGCTGGCGTGGGCTTCCTCGGTGCAGGTGATGAGGCGCATGGTGCTTCTCTGTCGTTCAATATAGGAGAATAATAATCTCATATGAGAAACAAATCACCCATTTCAGGCGAATCCGCCGGCCACATCGACGCCCTCATCGCGACCCGGTTGCTGGCGCTGCGCCAAGCCAAGGGGCTCAGCCTGGCCGAGCTGGCTGAGCTGTCGGGTGTCAGCAAGGCCATGATCTCGAAAGTGGAACGTGCGCAGAGCAGCCCTACGGCCGTGCTGCTGGGCCGGCTGGCCGCGGGCCTGGGCGTGTCGCTGGCGCAGTTGCTCACCGAGGAAAAGGAAGGCCCCCAGCGGCTTCGCACGAAAGCCATGCAGGAAGTCTGGCGCGACCCCGAGGCGGGCTACCTGCGCCGCCAGGTTGCCGAGCGCGGCACGACGGGCAGCGGGGTGGAACTGGTCGAGGTCGAGCTGCCGCGTTCGGCGCAGGTCGGCTATCCGCGATGGAGCGGCAAGCCTTATCGCCAATGCCTCTGGATGCTGGAGGGCGCGCTGCAGGTCGACTACGGCGAAGAGCGTTTCGAGCTGGCCCCCGGGGATTGCCTGGATTTCGGCGTGGACCGGCCGCTGGTTTTCAAGGCGCTGGGGCGCACGGCCTGCCGGTACCTGCTAGTCGCGTCGGACTAGCCGTACGGTAGGCACGCTCCCACACGCAGAGGCGATTCAGGCTGGTCCGGGCTGGAGGGCTGGTCGGGATACTGCAAGCCATCTCAGCTTCGGAGGAACATGATGTCTTTTGCGCTTTACATGATCGGGTTCCTGATCTTCCTGGGCGGCATCGCCTGGGGTGCTTCAGTGGCTGGCGTTCCCACGCTCTACATCGGCATCGGTGCGCTGATTCTTCTGGGCATCGGCATCTTCAGCGCGGTGGCCCGCACACGCAGCAAGGACCCGTCCTGACACGCTGGCCCGGCGTCGAGTTCACATAGCCTTCACGCCGAGCGCACATGGCGTAGCTAACTTCGCTCGCGCACCACAAACCGTGGTGCGCGTTGCTTCAGTCAGCTGCCCATGCACTCCTCTTCCTGCCTCTTTTCCCCGCTCTCCACCTCATCCACGGCGCCGTGTCCTGTGCCGCCCACCGCGAGCAGCGGCCTCGCCAACACCAAGGTAGACCTGCTCGTCATCGGCGCGAGCTTCGCGGGTCTCGCCTGCGCCCGCGCCGCGGCGCTCGCCGGACTCAGCGTGATGGTGCTGGAGAAGAAAACCAGCGCCGGCGCCAAGCTCCACACCACCGGCATCATCGTGAAGGACGCGGTCGACAGCGTCCCCTGGCTGGCGGAAGTGCCGCCTTCGCTGGTGCGGCGCATCGAGGGCGTCCGCCTCTACGCGCCGAACATGCGGCACGTCGACCTGCACGCGCCCGGCTACTGGTTCTGGGCTACCGATGCGCCCGCACTGCTCGACTGGATGGTCGACTCCGCCCGGGCCTGCGGCGTCGATGTGCGGCTCGGCACGCTCTTCGAGCAGGCGCTATGGATGAACGACCGCTGGGAAGTCCCGGTGACGGACGGCCCCTGTATCACCGCCACCTACCTCGTGGGCGCCGACGGCCCGCATTCACGCGTCGCCAAGGCGCTGGGCCTTTCGCGCAACACGCGCTTTCTCTACGGCGTCGAACACGAATACCAGGGCGCACGCATGGCGCCTGACCTTCTCCACTGCTTCATCGACCGCCAGCTCGCGCCCGGCTACATCGGCTGGGCACTTGACGGTGTGGGCGTGAGCCAGATCGGCCTGGCCCGGCGCCTGGGCCACAACGATGCGAACGCGCTGCGGCTCGCCCCGTTCCTGAAGAAGATCGAATCGGTGGTGTCGCCGGGCGATGCGCCCCCAGTGGCCGTGCGCGCCGGGATGATCCCCTGCGGCGGCGTGCTCCCGGTGGTGGCACGCGAGCGGGCGCTGCTGGTGGGCGACGCAGCCGGCATGGTGTCGCCGGTCACGGCCGGCGGCATCCACACCGCGCTGCAGCACGGCGAGCGCGCGGGCGAGGCGGTGGCGCGCTTCATGCGCGGCGAAGTGGGCGACCCTGCGACGTGGTTCGTGCGCAGCTACCCGCGCTTCCTGCTCAAGCGCTCGCTGCGCTGGGCCTTCGACCACTTCCAGAGCGACTGGATGTTCAACCACCTGCTCGGCACGCCGCAGATGCGGCGCATGGCCGAACTCGTCTACTTCCACCGCAAAGGCGGGCCGTTGCAGAAGAAGGGCTAACGACGGATCAGGCGCTGCGCTGGCGCATCGCCTCGTAGAGGCACACGCCGCTGGCCACCGAGACATTCAGGCTCTCGACCGCGCCGGCCATCGGGATACTGACCAGTTCGTCGCAGGTCTTGCGCGTCAGTTGGCGCATGCCCTCGCCCTCGGCGCCCAGCACCAGCGCCAGGGGGCGTTTCAGATCGCTCTGGTAGATGGTGCCCGGCGCGTCGTCGCTGGTGCCCACGCACCAGATGTTGCGTTCCTTGAGCTCGTTGAGCGTGCGCGCCAGATTGGTCACCATGAAATACGGCACCGTCTCGGCCGCCCCGCTCGCCACCTTGGCCACGGTGGCGTTGATGCCGGCCGCGTGGTCCTTGGGCGCGATCACCGCATGGGCGCCGGCGCCATCGGCCACGCGCAGGCAGGCACCCAGGTTGTGGGGATCGGTCACGCCGTCGAGCACCAGCAGCAGGGGCACGATGCCGGCCTCTTCGAGGCCTTCGAGCAGTTCGTCGAGCGAATGGATTTGCGCGGTGGGCTCGACCCGCGCCGCCACGCCCTGGTGACCGTGGCTGCCGCTGAGCTTGGCGATGCGCAGGCTGTCGGCCTCGACTAACCGCACACCGGCTTCTTGCGCGCGCGCGATGAACTGTTTCATGCGCGCATCGCGCCGGCTGGCGTCGAACAGAACCTCGAGCACCGATTTCGGCGCGGTCTTGATTCGCACGCCCACGGCATGGAAGCCGAAGATCACTTTAGGGGAAGACATTCCTCCGATTATCCCTACCCCGGGGTTTGCCTCTCAGGCGATCGGCAGGCCGCTGAGCGCACGCGTGCGCTCGTCGTGAAGTTCCTGCACCGCCAGCGCGCTCGGATGCACCCGCCCGGTGTTGCCGACGCTCTCCAGGTACTGGCAGGCGGCATGGCCTTCAGCGGCCTTTTCATACTGCGCGATCCAGGCGTCGCGTGCGGGCAGCTTCTCGGGCGAGACGGGCCAGACGCCCGGCTGCGGCCGGATGTGATCGCCGATGCCGATGCGCCAGGGCTTGGCGCTCAGGCGGGCGCGAAAGCAGTTCTGGTTGCGGCACATGCGTGCGTAGACCTTGTCCACGCCCATCGCCTGGAAGCAGTCGGCCACTTTCATGTCAGCCGGGCTGAAGACATCGTGCATCGCCAGCAGGCGGAAGCCCGCGGGCGTGCGGTACACCCGCAGGTGCCAGTCGGGATGCTGGTGCAGGAAGCGCCCGATGCGCTCGGCCGCGCGCTTCTCGGGCGAGGGGTTCGTGCTGGCCTCCCCGCGCTTCTTGGCCAGGCCGATACGGTAGGCGACGATGAAGACGACGATGGCGGCAATCAGCCCGCCCACCCAGGTCTTGGCCGTCCATCCGCCGACAATGCCCGCGATCAGCGCCGGCACCAACGCAAAGCCGAACACGCTGGTGCGCAGGGGTTCATCGAAATCGATGTCGACGAACATCACGTCGGGGGTGTTGAGGCAGCGCGCACCGTAGCCGTTGCGGGTGATGACACTCTCGCCCTGCCGCTCGACGATTTCCTCGCGAATCGGCACGCCGTCGGCGCCGTTGTAGGCCAGCTTGCGCTCGCGGCGCTCGAGTTGTTCGCCGCTCACGATGCGGTCGAAGGCCTCGCGGGTGCGCTGGTCGGCATGGGCCTGCGCGGCCAGCGGGCTGTCGTCGGACCAGCCGTAGCGCCGCACGGTGATCTGCTTGCCGGCCGTGCGCTCCTGGATGCGGCCCTCGGCCCAGAACTGGGGAACGATCATCGCTTCAAGCGCCCTTCACGAAATACAGCCAGGCCAGCACCACGACCAGGACGACGATGACGATGGGCAGCAACTTGAAGCCCCCTTGCGGCACCCGCCCCGGCTCGGCCATCGGATTCGTCGGAATGCCCGACGGCAGATGCCCGAAATCGCCGGCCGCCGGGTTCTGGTGGTTCTCGACCAGCTGCTTGGCCTCGGCCAGCCCGAGGCCGGTGGCCTCGCGCGTGAGACGAATCGCCTCGATCTTGTTGCCCTTGGCCAGGGCCGTGAGCGCGGCCGACGGCACCGTCGCGGGCCCGTTGCCCTGCATGCCCGCGCCCTCGGGTTCGCCGCGGCCCCAGTCGCCCTCTTGCCAGTCCCCTGTCGCTCCTTCGCCATTGGCGTAGCGCTCGACCGCTTCCTTGGCCGACTTGAGGTCCAGGCCGGTCTTGTCGCGCACGATCTTGATGGCCTCGATCAGGCTGCCGCGCTGCAGTGCCGCAACGGCTTCGGGTGGAAGCTGCTTGTCCATGGACCTCTCCTCGGTTCGTTGTTGTTGCCGTCTCTTCGCTGCGTCTTCGAGGTTCAGGCGGCTTGCTCGACCGTCGAGACCGGCGTTTTCTCGTTGAGCGACACGCGCCCGGCCTCGATGGTGATGCGGCGCTCGCAGCGGGACGCGATGCCGCGGTCGTGGGTGACCAGCACCAGCGTCGTGCCGAGTTCGCGGTTCAGGTCGAACATCAGCTTCATCACCTGCTCGCCGGTCGCAAAGTCGAGGCTGCCGGTGGGCTCGTCGGCCAGCAGCAGGGCCGGCTGGACCACGAAGGCCCGGGCCAGCGCCACGCGCTGCTGCTCGCCGCCCGAAAGCACCTTGGGGTAGTGGCCCAGGCGCTGCCCGAGGCCGACGCGGCCGAGCATCTCGGTGGCGGCCTTGCGCGCGTCCTTGCGGTTGGCCAGCTCCAGCGGCAGCATCACGTTTTCGAGCGCGCTCAGGTTGCCCAGCAACTGGAAGCTCTGGAACACGAAGCCCACGCGCTGCGCGCGCAGGGCGGCGCGTTCGTCCTCGTCGATGGCGAAGATGTCGTCGCCCGCGAGCTTGACCGTGCCGCGCGTGGGCGTATCGAGGCCCGCGATGATCGACAGCAAGGTGCTCTTGCCGGAGCCCGAGGCGCCGACGATGGCGGCGGTTTCCCGCGCGCCGAGGGTGAAATCGATGTCCTGCAGAATGTCCAGGGTGCCAGCCGAATCGGTGACGGACTTGAAGACATGCTCGACGGCGACAATGGCATCAGACGGGGGTTGGGACATGGAAAGGCTTTGGTTTTGAATCGACGTGACTTTATCTTGACCACCGCCGCGCTAGGCAGCGCGGGGGCATGGACGGCCGCGGCGCAGGTCCAGGCCACCAACGCGGCCGGCAAGCCGGTCATCCTGGTGCTGGGCGATTCGCTGAGCGCAGAGTACGGCTTGAAGCGCGGCGAGGGCTGGGTACCCTTGCTGGAAAAAAGGCTTGCCCAGCAGAAGATCGCGGCCACCGTGGTCAATGCCAGCATCAGCGGCGACACCAGTTCCGGCGGACGCGCCCGCTTTCCCGCGCTGCTCTCGCAGCACAAGCCCAGCCACGTGGTGCTGGAACTCGGCGCCAACGACGCATTGCGGGGCCTGCCGCTCTCTGACACCGAGAGCAACCTGCTGCAGATCACCAAGGCCGCGCAGGCCGCGGGCGCCAAGGTGCTGATCGTCGGCATCCAGGTGCCGCCGAACTACGGTGGCGACTACACGCGGCGCTTCGAGGCGGTATTCTCCAAGGTGGCGAGCGCGACCAAGTCGGCGCTCGTGCCCTTCCTGCTCAAGGGCGTGGCCGATGCGCCCGATGCGCTCTCGCTGTTCCAGGCCGACCGCATTCATCCGACGGCCGTGGCACAGCCGCAGTTGCTCGACAACGTCTGGCCCGAACTGCGCAAGCTGCTGCCCAAGTAAGGCCGGCAGCGCACAAGAAAAAAGCCGCCGCAGGCGCAGGCCTGCGGCGGCTTTTCGATGGGGACGCCAGGAGCGGATCAACCGTTCTTGGTGGGCAACTCGGGCACCGTGGGGGGATCGCGTTCGAGCGATGCCACGTCGGTTTCCGGGTCTCCGGGGGCCAGCCCGTCGCTGCTCGGGCTGAGCTTGCGGTACTGCTTCTCGCGGAGCTTGTCTTCCTTCTTCTTCTTCTTGGCCAGCTCTTTCTGGCGCTTCTCGTAGCCGTAATTTGGTGTTGCCACTGCTTCTCCTTGAGGCGAGACAGTCACGGTGACTGTGCGTCGCCTACTGTAAGCGATAACGGTGCAGTCTCAAGACGTGGCGCCGGGTGCAGTTTCGAACTCGAACACACCTTGCAAACCGGGGTAGCGCTGGTGCATGAACCAGCCCATTGCACCCGCGCCGACCAGCATGGCCATGAGCATCGCGAACACCATCCAGCCGACGTGTTCGCCCGGCGGCCAGAGGAAGACCACCGCCACCACCGGCACCAGTCCGCCGAGGGACGACACCCACATCCAGCGCCTCGGGGCGAGCATCGGCTCCCAGGTCTGCGGATCGATGCCGGCATCGATAAACACCTCGGCATCGAAGCGCAGGCGCGGCCGGGGCTGGGTCGCCAGATGCAGCAACAGCGCGCGCAGGAGCACGGCCCGGTTGCGAAAGCGAAGGACGCGGCCGGTGTCGATGGTCAGCGCCAGCGGCAGCCGGATCTCCCTGGGCTCGCCGCCCTGCACCGCCTGCTGGAACACCAGCCGCTTGACGATGGCTTCGCTCGATGCGAACTCGGTCTTCACGTCATGGAAACCCATGCGCGCACGGCACGCCTCGCGCCATGCCACGGCCTGCGGCGACGCCGGATCGCCCCAGCGCATTCCTTGCGCGTCGATCCGCAGCATCGTCCCTTTGCCCACCTGCGAAAACTGGCGCAACAGATACCAGATGCCGCCCCCCAACAGCCCGAACAACGCCAGTCCGAGGAGCACGAGGATCGCCTCGTTGCCGCGTGCGTTGGACCAGTCCTCCTGCGCCACGGCACCGGCGGCGAGTACTGCCGCCATCAACACGAAAAACGCCACGAGGCCACCGATCAGGAGCCGCGTCCCGCGCAGGTCCGGCACGCCTTCCAGCGGACCCGCCTGTGCGAACGCCTCCAGCACATGCGCGGGCACGGTCAGCACCCGCGGCGCAACGACCTGCGACACGGGCGGCACCACCTCGCGTGCAGCAGGCGGCGCGACGTACTGGCTCTTGCGGTGTTTTCTGCCCACTGCGCGCAGCAGGCCCTACATCTGCACCAGCGCCTGCTGCAGGTCGGCGCGCAGGTCGTCGACGTCCTCCAGCCCGATCGAGAAGCGCACCAGCGTGCCCTTGTAGGGCCAGCGCGCCACGCTCGCATCGCGCATCAGGCCGATGTCGTAGGGCACCACCAGGCTGATCGGGCCGCCCCACGAATAGCCGAGGCGGAAAAGCCGCAGGCTGTCGCAGAAGCGGTCGACCTGCTCGGTGCTGTAGCGCTCGTCGAACACCACCGAGAACAGGCCCGCGGCCAGGTCGGTGGCGCCGCACAGCGCGCGCCAGTTGGCGTGGCCGGGTGAATCTTCCAGCGCGGGGTGCAGCACCTGCGCGATCTCCTCGCAGCCGTTGAGCCAGCCGGCCAGTTCGCGCGCCACACGGTCGTGCGCCGCATAACGCAGGCCGATGCTCGGCAGCGAGCGCAGCAGCGTCTCGACATCGCCCACGCCGGCACCGAAGCCGATGCGCATGTGCGCGAGCTTGAGCGCGCGGTGCAGCCGCTCGTCGTTGGTGACCACGCTGCCCATCAGCACATCGCCGCCGCCGCTCGGGTACTTGGTGAGCGCGTGCACCGAGATGTCGACGCCCTGCCCCGTGCCGTTGAAGTCGAAGGGCGCGAAGGCCAGGCCCGCGCCCCAGGTGTTGTCCAGCGCCGTGACAACGCCGCGCGCGCGGCAGATGTCCACGAGCGCGGGCAGGTTCGGAAACTCCATCGTGACCGAGCCCGCCGCCTCGACCCACACCAGCCGTGTGCGGTGCGAGATCTTGGCCTCCAGGTCGGCCGGGTTCATCGCGTCGTACAGGCGGTGGGTGATGCCGAAGTTGGCCAGTTCGCCGGTGGCCAGCGCCTTGTTGGGGCCGTAGGCGTTATCGGGAATCAGCACCTCGTCGCCGGTTTTCAGGAACGCGAACGAGACCAGCGAGATGGCCGCCAGGCCGCTGGGCACCAGCAGGCACTCGGTGCCGCCTTCGAGCGTGGCCAGGCGCTCCTCGAGCGTGAAGGTGGTGGGCGTGCCGTGCAGGCCGTAGGTGTAGCCGGCCTTGGTCTTCCAATCGCGCGCGCGCATGGCAGCCACGTCGGCGAAGAAGACGGTCGATGCCTTGAACACGCCGGGCTGCGGCGCGGCAAAGGTGGCCGGCGGGGTGTAGGGATGGTGGATCAGGGTCGTCGAAGGCTTGCTCATGGGTGAATGCTAGCGCGAGCGCGCGTTGGGCCGGTCCGTCGGACGGTCACGCCCCTGCCGCCCGGTTGTGAGAAAGTCTTCCAGACCGCCGCCGCATGCGCTCAAAAAACTTCGAACACAGGATCACACCGTGGACACCTCCAAACGAACCCGCCTGATCGAGCAGCTCGCACCGAAGCCGGAGCCGCAGATCGTTTCCATCGAAGCGTTCTTCGACGGGAATGACGACCTGGGCTCCATCGGCTGCAATCTCATGGAACATCCGGGCATGGATGTGTTTCGCGATACCTTCGCCCGCATCGCCCGGCGGCCGGACGTCACGGCCGTCTACGCGCAGATTGCGGAGCTCGATCCGGGCGAGGATTGCTGGCCTTTCGCCGACACCATTTTTGTGGTCGGCTCCCTGTCTGAGAACGAACTGGCAGAAGCACTTGCGCCGCTCGAACCCGACGAGATCTGGAAGACCGAAGACAGCGACATTCCATCGGACATCCAGAAAGGCCACGACACGCACGTGCTCGCCGCTTGGTGGGACTGAGCCTTTGTCGCGGCTTCCGCCCGCACAATGCGCCGATGCAGCTGACGCGGCCCCCTCCTCTTCATCTGCGGCCCTTCGTGAAGCTGCTGTGGGCATCGGTGCCCGAAAGTGCACCGGCCGAACGCCCCGGCGCGCGCGAGCACGTGCTGCCCACCGGCGGCATGCATCTGGTGTTCCGGCTGTCGGGCCCGCCGCTGAAGTTGTTCGGCGGCCCCGACGACATGCGCGGCCAGACCTGCGGCTACGCGATCGTCGGCGGCGCACGCGCCGCCTCCTACATGCGTGACGTTTCGGTGGCCACGCGATCCGTTGGCGCGCAGCTTCAGCCTGGCGCCGCCCGCGCCTTGCTCGGCGCGCCCGAGGATGCGCTGACCGGTCAGCACACGCCGCTCGATGCGCTCTGGGGCGCGCGGCAGACCGATGCCGCGCTTGAACAAGTCCATGCGGCGGGCGACCTCGAAGGACAGCTGAACGTCTTCGAAGCCCTGCTCGCCCAGCGTGTCATCGACTCGCTCGGTGTCGGCCTGCGCGGCCTGCATCCGGCCATCGCCGCAACACTCGGGCCGCTGGCCCATGAGAACCCTTCGATCGCCGGGCTGGTGACACGCAGCGGCTACAGCCACCGCCGCTTCATCGCGCTCTTTCGCGGCGCCATCGGCCTCAGCCCCAAGGAGTACGCCCGCGTGATGCGCTTCGACCGCGCGCTGACGCTGGCAGGCGATCCCGCGCAAAGCTGGGCCGAGATTGCGCTCACTGCCGGCTACAGTGACCAGGCGCACCTGAGCCGCGAGTTCTCCGCGCTGGCGGGCATGTCGCCGCAGGCATGGCGGCAGACCGGGGCCACGTCGCCGCGGCACGTGCCGGCGGACACGACAACAGGTCAAATTCGTTCAAGACGCTAGTGGCGCGGCGCTCCAGAATCGACGCCACGATAACTGCTTCTTTCTCTCGAAAGGCAATCCACCATGGCGATCCACGAACTGTTCCCGTACCTCTGCGTCGACGATGCCGGCGCGGCCATCGACTTCTATTGCGAGGTGTTCGAGGTGAAGGAGATCTTCCGCCTCACCGAGCCCAGCGGGCGCATCGGCCACGCGGAACTGGACTTCCACAACGGCGCGATCCTGATGATTTCGGACGAGTTCGCCGAATACAACATCCGCAGCGCCAAGACCCTGGGTGGCAGCGCGGTGACGCTGCACCTGCACGTAGACGATGCGGATGCGGTGGTGGCACGGGCCGTGGCGGCCGGCGCAACACTCGACATGGCGCCGCAGGATCAGTTCTATGGCGAGCGCTCGGGGGTTTTTCGCGACCCCTTCGGCCACCGCTGGAACGTGGGCCACAGCATCGAAAAACTGACGCCGGAAGAGATGCAGCGGCGCTACACCGCGATGCTCACTTCCGGCGACAGATCGTGCGGGTCCTGATCAGGGCTTGATCAGACCGACCACTTCTCGAGCAGCTTCTCGGCGCCGAGCGAGTCGTAGCCCTCGAAGGGCTGGTGGATCCAGGGGTTGGTCGCCAGGTACTCGACCGAGTAGTCGGGCGTGAAGGTCGACAGCGCCTTGGTCCAGATCACCGCGCTGCGCAGCTCGGTGATGGGCTTGTAGTTGTTGCGCAGCATGTCCATCACGGCATGCAGCGTGTGGCCCGAGTCGGCCAGGTCGTCCACCAGCAGCACCTTGCCGGCGATCTCGCCCTTGGGGGTGGTGATGAAACGCGCGATGTCCAGGTGGCCCTGCACCGTGCCGGCGTCGGCGCGGTACGAGCTGGTCGACATGATCGCCAACGGCTTGTCGAAGATGCGCGAGAGCACATCGCCCGGGCGCATGCCGCCGCGCGCGAGACACAGGATGGTGTCGAACTCCCAGCCCGACTGGTGCACCTTGATCGCGAGCTTCTCGATCAGGTTGTGGTACTCGTCGTAGCTGACGTAGAGATGCTTGCCGTCTTCGGTCAACATGGTCTGTTCGTTCCTGTTCAGTCTGCGAGGTAGGGGTGACGCATCATGATCGTGTGGTCGCGATCCGGGCTCGTGGACACCATGTGGATCGGCACGCCGGTGATCTGCTCGATGCGCTGCAGATAGAGTCGCGCGTTGACCGGCAGCTTGTCGTACTGCGTGACGCCCACGGTGCTTTCGGTCCAGCCTTCGAGCGTTTCATAGATCGGCGTGCAGCGCTCGATTTCGTCCGCGCCCATCGGCAGGATGTCGGTCGTTTCGCCATCGAGCTCGTAGCCGGTGCACAGCTCGAGCTTCTCGAGGCCGTCCAGCACGTCGAGCTTGGTGATGCACAGACCCGACAGGCCATTGACCTGCGCCGACCGCTTGAGCAGCGCGGCGTCGAACCAGCCGCAACGGCGGCTGCGGCCGGTGGTCACGCCCTTTTCGGCGCCCACGGTGCTCATGTGATAGCCGGGGGTGCCCGGCGTGGCCCAGTCGAGTTCGGTCGGGAACGGACCGCCGCCGACGCGCGTGCAGTAGGCCTTCGTGATGCCCAGGATGTAGTGCAGCATGCCCGGGCCCACGCCCGAACCGGCGGCGGCGTTGCCGGCCACGCAGTTGCTGGAGGTGACGTACGGGTAGGTGCCGTGGTCCACATCGAGCAGCGTGCCCTGCGCGCCTTCGAACAGCAGGTTGGCGCCGGCCTTGTGAGCGTCGTTCAGCTCGCGCGACACGTCGGCCATCATTGGCTTGAGCAGCACGGCGTGGCGCATGGCTTCGTCGAAGACGGTGTCGAAATCGACGGCCGGCGCGCCCAGCACCTGTGTGAGCACGTGGTTGTGCAGGTCGAGCAGCACGCGCAGCTTGGTGGCGAAGCGCTCGGGGTGCTTCAGATCCTGCACGCGCAGCGCGCGGCGGGCGATCTTGTCTTCGTAGGCCGGACCGATGCCGCGGCCGGTGGTGCCGATCTTCTCGACGCCGCCCTTCTCGCGGTAGGCCTCGCGCGCGATGTCCAGCGCGGCGTGGAACGGCAGGATCAGCGGGCAGGCCTCGCTGATGCGCAGACGCGAGCGCACTTCGACGCCGGCTTTCTCCAGGCCTTCGATTTCCTCGAACAGCTTGGCGGCCGACAACACCACGCCGTTGCCGATGTAGCACTTGACGCCGGGCCGCATGATGCCGCTCGGGATCAGGTGCAACGCGGTCTTCACGCCGTTGATGACCAGCGTGTGGCCCGCGTTGTGGCCGCCCTGGAAGCGGACCACGCCCTGGGCGCTCTCCGTCAGCCAGTCGACCAGCTTGCCCTTGCCCTCATCGCCCCACTGGGTGCCGACGACGACCACGTTTCTTCCGGTGGTTACGCTCATGCTCGTTCCATTGCTTAAAAATTCAGATCGCTCGGACACTCCATTGGCCGGCTTGCTCGACAAGCTCGCGGTCGCAATGGAATTCATCGATTTCGCTGCCGTGTCCCGGCAGCACACAGACAACCGTTTCACCGGCCTTGCGCAATTGGGCGATGGCCTGACGCAGGCCCGCCGCGTCACTCCAGGGCGCGCGGATGGCGGCGCGCAGCGGGCGCGCCGGCAGCACGCCGACCAGCTCGCGCACGTCCAGGCTGAAGCCGACGGCCGGGCGGTTGCGGCCGAACACGGCGCCCACCTCGTCGTAGCGGCCGCCGCGCACCAGCGAATCGGCGGCGCCCGGCACGTAGATGCCGAAGCGCATGCCGCTGTAGTAGGCGTAGCCACGCAGGTCGGCCAGGTCGAAGCTGATTTCGCGCCCTGCGGTGCCGTTCAGGCCCGCGGCAAGCTGCTTCAGGTCGGCCAACGCTGCGGCCACGGCCGGCGTGCCCTTCAGGGCCTTGGCTGCCTCGTCGAGTACCGCCGCGTCGCCATACAGCTGGACCAGCGCGCGCAGCCCGTCGCGTGAAGCGGCCGGGAAATCCTTGGTGAGCCCGTGCAGCTCGCTTGCATCCTTGGCGGCCAGCGCGGCATGCACGCGAGCGAGCGCGGCGGCATCGACCGGCACGCCGGCAAACAGCGCACGCACGATGCGGGCATCGGCCAGGTCGACGATCACGCCGTCGCGCAGGCCCGCGGCATCGAGGCAGTCGAGTGCGAGCAGCAGCGTTTCGGTGTCGGCCTCGAGGCCGGCGTGGCCGTAGATCTCGGCGCCGAACTGCAGCGGCTCGCGCGTCGCATGCGGACGGTCGGGCCGGGTGTGAAGCACCGGGCCGCAGTAGCACAGGCGCGCCACGCCGTCGCGGTTCAGCAGGTGGGCGTCGATGCGTGCCACCTGGGGGGTGGTGTCGGCGCGAAGGCCCATGCTGCGGCCGGAGAGCTGGTCCACGAGCTTGAAGGTTTGAAGGTCGAGCGCCTCGCCGGTGCCCGAAAGCAGCGACTCGAGGTGCTCGAGCAGCGGCGGCATCACCAGCTCGTAGCCATAGCCACGGGCGGTATCGAGCAGCTGGCGTCGAAGTTCTTCGATGTGGCGCGCCTCGGAAGGCAGCACATCGGCAATGTGATCCGGGAGGACCCAGGCGGACATGGGGATCGGGGGCGTGGTTAAACCGGGATTCTACCGGGACCGCGCTACGCCAAAACCCAAAGGAGTACCAAGCCCAGCAAGATGCTGCAAAGACCGAAAAAACGCAGCTGCCCGTCGCGCAATTGCATCAGCTGCCCGAAGCCGCGCCGCCACCCTCCTGGCGACACGAAGGGCAGGATGCCTTCGATCACCAGGACGAGCGCCAGCGCGCTCCAGAAGGTCTCGGCGCTCACGAAGCCCCGGAGCGGATCAGCGACGCGGTGCGTTGCCCGCCGAGCCGGAGCCCTGCATGGCGCGGAAGAAGTCGGACGACGGGTCGACCACCATCACGTCGCTCTTCTTGTTGAAACTCTGCTTGTAGGCCTCGAGGCTGCGATAGAACTGGGCGAACTGCGGGTCGCGGCCGAAGGCCTCGCTGTAGGAAGCGGCAGCCTGGGCATCGCCCTCGCCCTTGATCTTCTGGGCGTCGCGGTAGGCGTTCGCCACGATCACTTCGCGCTGGCGGTCGGCATCGGCGCGGATCTTTTCGCCTTCAGCCGTGCCGGTCGAACGCAGCTCGTTGGCCACGCGCTTGCGCTCGGCTTCCATGCGGCGATAGACGGATTCGGTAATGGCTTCCACGTAGTCCACGCGGGTGATCCGCACGTCGACCACATCGACGCCCCAGGGCTTGGCACCCTTCACCACGGCCAGAACTTCGCGCTGCACGTCGGCCATGAGGGCCTCGCGACGCAACGAGATCAAGTCGCGCACGGTTCGCTTGTTGATGTTTTCCTGGAACGCATTGCGCACCACGCGGTTGAGCTGCATGGCGCCCGCGTTCTCGTCGAGGCCGACGTTGCGGATGTAGGCCTGCGGATCGCTGATGCGCCAGCGCACATACCAGTCGATCACCACGCGCTGCTTTTCAGCCGTGAGCATGGGTTCGGTGTCGATGCTCGACAGCGTCAGGAGGCGCTTGTCGATGTACGACACGTTCTGGAACGGCGGCGGCAATTTGAAGTTGAGGCCGGGCTCGGTGATGACGCTCTTGATCTGACCAAGGGCATAGACCACGCCGAACTGGCGCTGGTCGACCACGAAGAGGGTCGAGCTCAGCAGCACGAGCAAGACGAGGATCGACGAGGCGATGAATCCGATTCTGTTCATGTTCTTCTTGGCCTTTTTCAGCGCACGTCGCGTTCACGCGAACGACCGTCGCGTGCACGGGTCTCGCCCGTGGGCGGAGCCACCGGAATCACCGACGACTGGGCAGGTGCGGTGCCAGCCACGCTCGGGCTGGCAGCATCGACGGGTGTGGCGGCCGCGTTGTTGCCGCTCAGCTGCATGATCTTGTCGAGCGGCAGGTACAGCAGGTTGGAGCCTGCCTTGGTGTCGACCAGAACCTTGGTGGTGCTGGCGTAGATCTGCTGCATGGCGTCGGTGTACATGCGATCGCGGGTTACCTGCGGCGCCTTCTGGTACTCGGCCAGCACGGCGCTGAATCGGCCGGCATCACCTTGCGCTTGCGCCACGATGCGCGCCTTGTAGGCCTCGGATTCTTCCTTCAAGCGCGAAGACGTACCGGTGGCGAGCGGCACCACGTTGTTGGCGTAGGCCTGCGCATCGTTCTTGGCGCGCTCGCGCTCCTGGCCGGCCTTGAGCACGTCGTCGAACGCTGCCTGCACCTGCTCGGGAGGACGCACACCACCCTGCTGCAGGTTGATGCCGACGACTTCGACGCCGATCTTGTAGCGATCCAGGATGGTTTGCATCAGCGCGCGAACGCGCGGGGCAATCTGGTCACGCTCTTCGGCGAGCGCCGCGTCCATCTTCATCTTGCCGACCACTTCGCGCACGGAGCTCTCGGCCACCTGAACGATGGTTTCGGCCGGCGACTTGCTCTCGTAGAGCCAGGCCTGCGCATTGCTCAGGCGGTACTGCACGGCAAACTTGATTTCGACGATGTTCTCGTCTTCCGTGAGCATGGCCGATTCGCGCAGGCCCGTGGAACGCACGATGGCGTCGCGGCCCACGTCGGTGGAACGGATCTGCGTGGTCACCACCACCTCGTGGCGCTGGATCGGGTACGGCAGGCGCCAGTTGAAGCCGGCGTTCACGGTCGACTTGTAGCGGCCGAACTGCGTGACCACGGCCTGCTGGCCTTCGTTCACGATGAAGAAGCCGGTACCGAGCCAGATGAGGAGGGCCACGGCAGCCACCAGGCCGAGGCCGAATCCTGCGTTTTTCATGTCGGGTCTGTAGCCGTTGCCGCCACCGCCGCTGTTGCTGCCGTTGGGACGGTTGCCGCCGCCCTTGCCGCCGCCGAAGAACCCACCGAGCTTGCGATTGAGGTCGCGCCAGAGTTCATCGAGGTCGGGCGGGCCCTGGTTGGGCCCCTGGCCGCGGGGGCGGTTGCCGTTGTTGTTGTTGTTGCCCGAAGGCGGGGGCGTCGGTGCGCCCGGAGGATCGGCATCGGGGGGCCGGTTGCCGGCTGGGCGGTCGCCGTTGGAGGACGACGGCTCATCGCCGCGACCCCATCGGCCATCGTTCAGATTGAACATGCCCAGAAACCCTCTCCACGCTGGCTTTGCATTCATTCGCTTCGTTCTCTTGTCAGTGGCGGGATTGTGCCCAATCAAAGGGCAGCATCGTGCAATTCAGTGTCGTCCGCAGGGGTCATCGTATCGGCTACGGAGCCCGATAGCCGTGCCAGCTCGGCGCGCAGCAACGGCACGCCCTCGCCGCTTTTGGCGCTGAGGAAGATGCGGGGGACCTGAACGCCATCGATTTCCATCTCGTCCTGCAGATGCAGTGGACGTTGCGCGCTTTCAAGAGCGTCGAGCTTGTTGAATACCAACAATTGCGGAACGGCGTCCGCGCCAATCTCGCGCAAGACGGACTGCACCTCGACCATCTGCTCGGGGTAATGCGGGTTGGAAGCATCAATCACGTGCAACAACAGGTCGGCATCGACCGCCTCCTGCAGCGTGGCCTTGAACGCATCGACCAGCCCGTGCGGCAGGTCGCGAATGAAGCCGACGGTGTCGGAAATCGACACCTGGCGTTTCGCATCGCCGAGGTAGAGGTTGCGGGTCGTGGTGTCGAGCGTGGCGAAAAGCTGGTCGGCCGCATAGGCGCGCGCCTTGACCAGTGCATTGAAGATCGACGACTTGCCCGCGTTCGTGTAGCCCACGAGCGAGATGTTGAAGGTCTCGCGGCGCTCCCGCTGCCGGCGTTGCGTGCTGCGCTGCTTCTGCACCTTGGCCAGGCGCTCGCGCGTGCGTTTGATCGACTCGCTGATCATCCGGCGGTCGAGCTCGATCTGCTTTTCGCCCGGGCCGCCGCGCACACCTGCGCCGCCCGTCTGGCGCTCCAGGTGAGACCAGCGGCGGACCAGCCGCGTGCTGAGGTACTGCAGGCGAGCCAGCTCGACCTGCAGCTTGCCTTCGTGCGAACGCGCGCGCTGGGCGAAGATTTCGAGAATGAGGAAGGTGCGGTCGTAGACCGCGATGTCGAGCTGGCGCTCGAGGTTGCGCTGCTGCGCCGGGCTCAGCGACTGGTCGAAGATGACCTCGCTCGCCTGGTGCATGGCGGCGAGCTCCTTGATCTCGTCGGCCTTGCCGCTGCCCACGAACAGCGCCGCATCGGGCGCCTTGCGTTTGCAGGTGAGTCGGGCGACAGGCGTGAGGCCCGCGGTCTGCGCGAGCAGGCCGAGTTCCTCAAGTTCGCTGTCGAAATGGGGCAGCCCAAAGTCGACGCCGACGAGAACGGCGGCGCCTTCCTGGCGGTGGATCAGTTCAGACAAGCGGAATCAGAAAATGGAAAAAGCGCGACGGAGGGGGCTCCGCCGCGCTCCGCGCGATCAGGCTGCGGCGTCGTCGTTCTCGGCAGCCGAGAAGTTGACGGCACGACCCGGCACGATGGTGGAAATGGCGTGCTTGTAGACCATTTGCGTCACTGTGTTGCGGAGCAACACGACGTATTGGTCAAAAGACTCGATCTGGCCCTGCAGCTTGATGCCGTTCACCAAATAAATGGAAACCGGCACATGCTCGCGACGCAGGGTGTTCAGAAACGGGTCTTGCAGAAGTTGCCCTTTATTGCTCACGATATTCTCCGTGTTCAAGAGTAGTTGTTGGAGAGATGACCTTAACACAGGGTTTCTGCGCTGCAGCAATCGGAGTCAAAAGCCTTGAGAAAATAACGGTTCTCAAAAGACGGAACTTCCGTTCCAGCTGCAACTCATCGGCCGCCATCGGTGGCCAAGCACCCCAAAACGCAATTCAGCTGTCCTTGTCCGCAAAGGGATTCTGCGAGCTCTTGAACTGGATCCGCAAGGGCGTGCCCACCAGGTCGAATTCCTTGCGGAAGCGTCCTTCCAGGAATCGCTTGTACGCGTCGGTCACATGCTCCAGCGAATTGCCGTGAATGATGATGACCGGCGGATTCATGCCGCCTTGGTGCGCATAGCGCAGCTTGGGCCGGAACATGCCGCCGCGCTGGGGCGCCTGGAATTGCACCGCCTCCAACAATAGACGCGTGAGCACCGGCGTCGACATCTTGCGGGTGGCCGACTTGTGGGCCTGTGCAATGGCCTGCCACACAGGACCGAGACCCTGGCGCTTGATGGCCGAAATGAAATGCAATGACGCAAATTTCAGGAACGGCAACCGGGTTTCGATCTGCCGCTGGATCTGCTCGCGCTGGTAGCTGTCGACCGCGTCCCATTTGTTGATGGCGATCACCACCGCGCGGCCGCTCTCGAGGATGTAGCCGGCAATATGCGCGTCCTGGTCGGTCACACCCTGTGTGGCGTCCAGCAGCAGCAGCACGACATTGGCCGACTCGATGGCCTGCAGCGTCTTGACCACCGAGAACTTCTCGATCGCCTCGAACACCTTGCCCTTGCGGCGCAGGCCCGCGGTGTCGATCAACTCGAAGCGTTGGCCGTTGCGCTCGAACGGCACCGAGATGGCGTCGCGCGTGGTGCCCGGCATGTCGAAGGCCACCAGGCGCTCTTCGCCGAGCCAGGTATTGATCAGCGTGGATTTGCCGACATTGGGCCGGCCGGCCACCGCCAGCTTGATCGGCTTGTTGACGTCGTCTTCGTCCGTCTCGTCATCCGGGTCCGGCAGGTTCAGCGGCTCGAGCGCCAGCTCGACCAGGTCGCGCATGCCCTGCCCGTGCGCCGCGGACACGCCATGCACGTCGCCGAAGCCCAATTCATAGAAATCGACCAGCTTGGTGCCGTCGTGCATGCCTTCGGCCTTGTTGGCCGCCAGCACGCAGGGCTTGCCCAGCCGGCGCAGTTCGTTCGCGATGTCGTGGTCCTGCGCCGAGAGGCCTTCGCGGGCGTCGACCACGAAGATCACCACGTCGGCCTCGGCCACGGCCTGCCGCGTCTGCTTGGCCATTTCCTTGTAGATGCCGCTGCCGGCATCGGGCTCGAAGCCGCCGGTGTCGATCACGATGAACTCGTGCTTGCCCAGGCGACCGTTGCCGTAGTGGCGGTCGCGCGTGAGGCCGGCGAAGTCGGCGACGATGGCGTCGCGCGTCTGGGTCAGGCGGTTGAAGAGCGTCGACTTGCCGACGTTGGGACGGCCGACCAGGGCCACGACCGGCTTCATGGCCGGCCTTTCGATGGCGCGGTTTTCATGGTCGGGCCTTGAGAGTGGGAAAAGAAGAAATTATTCAGGGCGATAGCCAAACACGCCGCCCTTGGCAGTCACGACCACGACCGTGTTGCCGGCCAGGACCGGCGCAACGGTGATGGCGGAGCCATCGGGCGTGACGCGATTGAGCAACGCGCCGTCTTCGCGCGAAACGAAATGCAGGGACCCGGTGTCCTCGCCGAGGATCAGCGAGCGGCCCACCGCGAGCGGCGAGGTCAGCACACGGTTCTTGAAACGGGTCGACTGCCAGGCGCGTTCGCCGTCGCCGCGGCGCCAGGCCGTGACGCTGCCGTCGGATTCGGTGCCGTAGACAAAGCCTTCGTCGCCGGTGACACCATCCGCGCCCGAGGCCGGCTTGCTCCAGACCAGCGCACCGCGCTGTGTCTCGACACAGCCGACGCTGGCGTAATAGGCCCGCGCGCAAACACCATCGCCGAAGCGGCTCACGCTGCCGGTCAGATCAACCAGGCGCTCCACGTCGTTCGTGCCGCGCGGTGCTGCGATGGGCGACTCCCAGCGCGACGTGCCGTTGGCCGGATTGATGCCGACCAGCCGGCCGCCGATGCCCGCGACCAGGGTGTCGCCCACGGCGATCAGCACGCCGGACTTGCGCAGCACCAGGTTTTCACCGGGGCGCTGCTGCAGCCAGAGGCGGCGGCCGCTCTGGCCGTCCCAGGCGCTGATGCTGCGGTCGGCCGTCTGCACGAACACGCGGCGGCCTGCGACCAGCGGTGCGGTGAAGGCCTGGGCCGACAGCTTCTGCTTCCACAGGACCTTGCCGCCTTCGATGGCAACAAGTTCGTTGTTGGTGGTGACCACTGCGGCCATCGTGCCGTCGCTGCCGACGCCTGCCGCCAGCGTGGCGCCCGCATTGGCGCGCCAGGTTTCACGGCCGGCGCGGGCGTCGATGGCCACGATGGTGCCGTCGTTGCCGGCCACGGTCACGATGTCGCCGCTGACGTCGGTGGTGAGCGGGAAGCTCACTTCCGGAATCTTCACGCTCCAGGCCTGGCGCACGCCGAGCAAGGCGGGATTGGCGGGCAGCTCGGCCGGCTTCGGCTTGCTGGTGCCGGAACAGGCGGCCAACAGCGCTACCAGAACAAGAGCGGAACCTGCGCGCAAGGCGCCCGATTCAGGCATGAGACGCTTGAAATTCATGATGCGATCAGGAGTTTTTGGGGGCTGCGGGTGTGACAGTGATGGTGGGCGCCAGGCTCTTCGGGTCGACACCGACCGCGTTCAGCTTGATCTCGACCAGGCGGCGGTAGTCGGAGGTCGCGCCCAGGCCCGTCCAGGCCTTGCGGTATTCCTGCTGCGCCTCGTCGCGCTTGCCCTGTGCCATGTAGATGTCGCCCTTGCGGTCGGCCACCAGCGGCTCGAAATCCTTGGGCACCTTGCCGTCGAGTTGCTTGAGGGCCTCGTCGTACGACTTGCCGTCGAGCAGTTCGGCCGCGAGCCGCAGCTTCGCGATGGCCTGGTAGCCCGGGTCGATGGCGCTCTGCGCCACCCAGCCCAGCGCGGCACGCGATTCCTCGACCTTGCCTTTTTCGTACAGCGTCTTGGCGGCCAGCAGGCCCGCCTGCTGCGCATAGGCGGTGCCGGCGAAGCGTTCCTTCATGTCGCCCAGCACACGCTGGATGCGCTCGACGTCGCCGGACTGCGTGCTGCGCTCGACCTCGTCGTAAAGGGCTGCAGCCTGGGCAGCCTTGCTGCGCTGGAAGTACTGCCAGCCGTTCCAAGCCACGAAGGCGCCGGCGACGAGCAGCACGACCCAGGTGATCAGGGTGCCGTAGGTATTCCAGAAATGCTTGAGCTGGTCGAGCTGTTCCTGTTCTTCGAGATCGAGATGGGTTGCCATGCGCTGTCAGTGGTTGGAAGGACTCGAAAGCCGCGGTGCGCCGGGTTGCACGCCCTGCGTCTCCATGAGGCTTAAAGATTCAGGAATGGTCCGATGATTCCCCGGGAGCCGGCAATTGTAGGGTGGCGGCCCAGGCGGTCACATCCGCAAGCGAGCGAGCCACTTGCGCACCACTGCCGTCGCGCAGGGATTTCACCGTGACTTCGCCGCGGGCAAGCTCGTCCTCGCCGAAGACCAGCGCAAAGCGTGCTCCGCTCGCATCGGCCTTCTTGAACTGCGCCTTCATATTGCCCCCGCCCGCGTGCTGCACGACGGACACACCGGCCGCGCGCAGTTGCTCCAGCACCACCATCGCCTGCGGCAGTGCTACAGCCGAAGGCACGATGGCGTAAGCCGCGGGCGCAGTGCCTGGCACCGGCAGGCCGAGTTCCTGGATCAACAGCAGCAGGCGCTCGATGCCGAGGCCGAAGCCCACCGCCGGCGCGGGCTTGCCGCCCATCTGGCCGATGAGGCCGTCGTAGCGCCCTCCTCCGCAGACCGTGCCTTGAGATCCGAGCTGGTCGGTGACCCATTCGAACACGGTCAGGTTGTAGTAGTCCATGCCACGCACCAAGCGAGGGTTGACGCGGTAGGCAAGGCCGGCAGCATCGAGAACCGCGCGCACCGCATCGAAGTGCGCGCGCGATTCTTCGCCGAGAAAATCCATCAGTTGAGGCGCAGCCTCGACCATCGCCTGCATGGCGGGGTTCTTCGTGTCGAGGATGCGCAGCGGATTGCTGTGCAGACGGCGCTGTGCATCGGCATCGAGCAGCCCGGCATGCGCCTCGAAGTGGCAAATCAGCGCCTCGCGGTGGGCCTGGCGCTCAGCCGGCTGGCCGAGACTGTTGATCTCGAGCCGCACGTGCTGGCCCTCGAGGAGGCCGAGTTCGCGCCACAGCGCACGCACCATGAGGATCAGCTCGGCGTCCACGTCCGGCCCGGCGAAGCCCAGCGCCTCAACGTCGAGTTGGTGGAACTGGCGGTAGCGGCCCTTCTGCGGGCGCTCGTGCCGGAACATCGGGCCCATCGTCCATAGGCGCAGCGGGCCGTTGTAGAGCGCGTTGTGCTCGACCATGGCCCGCACGATGCCGGCGGTGGCCTCGGGGCGCAGCGTCAACTTGTCACCGTTCATCGAGTCGGTGAAGGAGTACATCTCCTTCTCGACGATGTCGGTCACCTCGCCCAGCCCGCGCACGAAGAGTGCGGTCGGCTCGACCACCGGGGTCAGCATGTACTGGTAGCCGTAGCGGGCCAGCAGTCCGCGAACCGTCTGCTCGAACCACGACCACAGGGCCGAATCGGGCAAGCGGTCGGTGCGCGGCACGCTCGCCGGCAATATGTCGTTCATGCCTTTGACGGCATTGATCTTGTCAGCCATGGGAGAAAGTGGTCAGGCGACGTCGGCAGCCTGGGGCTGGCCGAAGCGCTTTTCGATGTAGGTTTCGACGAGCTGGTGGAACTCGTTGGCGATATTGTCGCCGCGCAGCGTGAGGGCCTTTTCGCCGTCGATGAAGACCGGCGCAGCGGGCGCCTCGCCGGTGCCGGGCAGGCTGATGCCGATGTCGGCGTGCTTGCTCTCGCCGGGGCCGTTGACGATGCAGCCCATGACGGCCACCTTCATCGTCTCGACGCCCGGGTATTTCTTGCGCCAGACCGGCATCTGCAGACGCAGGTAGTCGTCGATCTGCTTGGCCAGCTCCTGGAAGGTCGTGCTTGTTGTGCGCCCGCAGCCCGGGCAGGCCGTGACGCTCGGCACGAACACGCGCAGGCCCAGGGCCTGGAGGATTTCATTGGCGATCAGCACTTCCTGCGTTCGCGATTCGCCCGGCTGCGGCGTGAGCGACACGCGAATCGTGTCGCCGATGCCCTCCTGCAGCAGGATCGACAGCGCCGTGGCCGACGCCACCGTGCCCTTGGTGCCCATGCCGGCTTCGGTCAGGCCCAGGTGCAGCGGGTTGTCGCAGCGCTTGGCGAGCTCGCGGTAGACCGAAATCAGGTCCTGTACGCCACTCACCTTGCACGACAGGATGACCTGGTTGCCGGCCATGCCCATCGATTCGGCAAGCTTCGCGGATTCGATGGCCGAGGTGATCAGCGCCTCGTACATCACCTGCTTGGCGTCCCAGGGCTCGGCGCGCTGGCTGTTCGTGTCCATGAGGCTGGCGAGCAGCTCCTGGTCGAGACTGCCCCAGTTCACGCCGATGCGCACCGGCTTGTTCCAGCGCATCGCGGCGTCGATCATCTGGCCGAACTGCTTGTCCTTCTTGTCGCCCTTGCCCACGTTGCCGGGGTTGATGCGGTACTTGCTCAGCGCCTCGGCGCAGGCCGGATAGTCGGTAAGGAGGCGGTGGCCGTTGTAATGGAAGTCGCCGATCAGGGGCACGTCGATGCCCATGCGATCGAGCTGCTCGCGGATGTAGGGCACCTGCGCCGCGGCTTCGGGCGTGTTGACCGTGATGCGGACCATCTCGGAGCCCGCGATGGCGAGTTCCTTGACCTGGATGGCCGTGCCGATGGCGTCGACCGTGTCGGTGTTGGTCATCGACTGCACGCGCACCGGCGCGTCGCCGCCCACCGTGACGACACGCGGGCCCCAGGCCACGCTGGCCTGGCGCGAGCGGCGCGCCTTGGGCGCTGCCGATTCGATGGGCTGGGGAGTGCAGGCTACGAGATTGGTCACGATGTCACCTCGAAACGCGCCACGCCGCCGCCGCGCGTGACAGGCTTCAGATCGTAGGCCTTTCCGCGCACCTGCACATCGACGGCCGAGGCGCGGCCCACCACCACCGAGAGCGGCAGCGTGCCCGACAGCCCGACGGTTTCGCCGGCCTGCAGGCTGCGGCGCAGCAGTTGCTTGCCGCCGGCTTCGGTCACGGTGATCCAGCACTCTTCGCGAGCCACGAAAACCAGTTGCTGGCTGCTGTTTGCGGCGGCAACAGGAGATGCCGCGGCGGGCGCGACGGCTGCAGGAGCTGCAGCTGCAGGGGCATTTGCAGCCACCGCAGACGCTTCACCCGCCGGTCCGGTGGGCGCGACGGCCTGCACGGGAACATTTTCGGCAACAACGCCCGGCGTGCCCGAAGCCGACCCGGCCGCAGGCGCGTCGCCCGTCGGGGCCGCGTCGGACGCGCTGCGTGACGTGAGGCGCGACACCGAAGCGCCGATCTGATCGAAGACCGACTGCGGCAGCCAGAACAGCGCGCCTGCGCCGATCAGCAGAAGCACGACCACCGTCAGCAGCGGTCGCGAAGGCAGCACGCTGGAGCGCCCGCCGTTCCAGCGTGGCGTGCCGGAGACGATGTTGGTCTTGAGGGTCCGGTCGGCCACCGCCAGACCCGCCTGTTTGGTGTTCGGCAGCTTGGCGAGCACCGGCGCCGGATCGATGCGCAAGGCCCGGCAGACGCTGCTGGCCAGGGCGCGCGCGAAGACCGGGTCGGGCAGTGAATCGATGTCGTCTGCTTCCAGCGCCGCGAGCTTCTGCGGCGGCACCTTGAGGGCGGCCGCCACCATTTCGATGTGCAGTCCGTGCGCCTCGCGCGCCTCGCGCAGCAGGTCGCCGGCTGTCTTGTGCGTGATGTCGCCTTCCTCGAGCGGCAATGCCGCGGAAGTGCCGAACTCCGAAACCCGTTCAGTCATTGAAATTCCCGCGCTCGTACGCTGATGCCTCCCGCGATTGGGGGAAGCGGCGTTGCAGTTGGCCTCCCAACTGCGCGATGGCCTCGCGGTTGTTGAGCTTCCGTTCGATCTTGATGCCGAGCCAGAGCGTCTCGGCGCTGGCCGAGGGGCTGTTGTTGACGCGGCGGATGTAGAACTGCGCACGCTGCCACTCCTCGCGCTGCGCCAGCACCGAGGCCAGGTTGAAGCCGACCACCGGATTGCCGGCATCGATTTCATAGGCCTGCAACAGGCTGCGCTCGGCCTGCGGGCGCAGCCCGGCCTTGAGTTCGCAAACGCCCTGCGTCATGAGCGTCTTGGCGCGGTCGTTGTAGCTGGGCACGGCCAGCGCTTCGGTGAACTGCTGCGCGGCATCGCCAAAGCGGTTCTGCTGACACAGCAACCAGCCGTAGTTGTGGCGGATGTTGGGATCGCGCGGAGCGATCGCGATCGCGCGGCGGAAGCTGTCTTCGGCCAGGCCGGCATCTTCCAGGCGCATGTAGACGAGGCCGCGCAGGTTGTAGGCGTCCGCGTAGTTGGGGTCGGCCACCAGCGCCTGCTTGATTTCGTCGAGCGCAACGGTGGTCTGGCCATGCTCGAAGTAGCCCGAAGCCAGTTCCATGCGCAGGCGCGCGCGGCGTTGGCGGTTGGTCTCGTCGGACTCCGTGACCATCTCGGCGCCCTTGCCCGAGCTGGTGTCGGCCAGGCTGGTGGTGGTGGTCCGCGTGTTGACGCAGCCCGCGAGCAGAAACGCCACGGCGACACCGGCAAGGCTTGCAGCCAGCAGGCGCTGCGTGCTCGCGGTGGTCATCGGAAAGGCCTGGCTCATCGCTTCAATGCTCCTGGGGGACGGTGGGGGTCTTGCGCATCGGATGCAAGACAACGGGGCGTTCCGTCGCACGGCGCTGGGCCATGCGTTCGGCGGCGCGGGTGCGGTCCTTGACGTCGCCGGCGAGCTGCCCGCAGGCGGCGTCGATGTCGTCGCCGCGCGTCTTGCGCACGGTGGTCACGAGGCCCGCCTCGCTCAGCGTGCGGGCGAATGCCAGCACGCGCGGCTGCGGCGAGCGCAGCAGGCCCGAGGCCGGAAACGGGTTGAACGGAATCAGGTTGAACTTGCACGAGACATCGTGCTTGCGCACGAGCTCGATCAGTTGGCGCGCGTGCTCGGGCTGGTCGTTCACGCCATCGAGCATGCAGTACTCGAAGGTGATGAAGTCGCGCGGCGCATGTTCGAGATAGCGCTTGCAGGCTTCGAGCAGTTCGGCAATCGGGTACTTGCGATTGAGCGGCACGAGGTCGTCGCGCAGCGCATCGTTGGGCGCGTGCAGCGAAACAGCCATGGCCACCGCGCAGTCGGTGCCCAGGCGGTCGATCATCGGCACGACGCCGGAGGTCGACACGGTGACACGGCGGCGCGACAGCCCGTAGGCGTTGTCGTCGAGCATGGTGCGCAAGGCGGGCACCAGCGCGGTGTAGTTCTGCAGCGGCTCGCCCATGCCCATCATCACCACGTTGGAGATGACGCGGTCGTCGCGCTTGAGGTGCTTGCGCAGGAAATGTTCGGCAAACCACAGCTGAGCGGTGATTTCGCCCGTGCTGAGATTGCGGCTGAAGCCCTGATGCCCGGTCGAGCAAAAGCGGCAACCGACCGCACAGCCGGCCTGGGACGACACGCACAGGGTGCCGCGGTCGTCCTCGGGAATGAATACGGCTTCGACGGCATCGCCGCCGCCGACGTCGAACAGCCACTTGATCGTGCCGTCCTTGGATTCGTGCTGCGTGAGGACCGGCAGGGCCTCAACGCGCGCGGTGGTCGCGAGTTTCTCGCGCAGCGACTTGGCCAGATCGGTCATCTGGGTGAAGTCGCTGGCGCCACGCTGGTGGATCCAGCGGAACAGCTGCGTGGCGCGGAAACGCTTCTCGCCGAGTTTTTCGCAGAACGCAGCCAAACCCTCGAGATCGAAGTCGAGCAGGTTGGCCGTGGTCATGGAATCAGTCGGCAGACAGCTTCAGCGTGCGTAGACGTTGAGGCCGGCGAAGAAGAACGAGACTTCGTTCGCTGCGGTTTCAGCGGCGTCCGAACCGTGCACGGCGTTGGCGTCGATGCTGTCGGCGAAGTCGGCGCGGATGGTGCCGGCGGCTGCCTTCTTGGGGTCGGTGGCGCCCATCAGGTCACGGTTCTTGGCGATGGCGTTTTCGCCTTCGAGCACTTGCACGAACACGGGGCCCGAGATCATGAACTCGACCAGGTCCTTGAAGAAGGGACGCTCCTTGTGGACCGAGTAGAACTGTTCGGCTTCGTTGCGCGACAGATGCACCAGCTTGGCGGCGACGATCTTGAGGCCGGCAGCTTCGAAGCGGGAGACGATCTTGCCGATGACGTTCTTGGCGACGGCGTCGGGCTTGATGATGGAGAGGGTACGTTCGATAGCCATTGAAATGCTTCCTGCAGCTTTGATTTTGAAGTGTTTTGTCACAACTGCAACGAATTTGTTTCGTCACGAGTCGACAAAGCCTCTGATTTTAACCGGCGCAGCCCTCAGGGTTGGTGAAAACCCCGCGAAAGCCGCGCCGTGACGGCTGGCTTTCAGCGTCCGCGGCGGCGCGAGCCGGCCGGGCCGCCGTAACCGCCGCCACCCGGGGCGCCACCGCCACCGCTGCGGCGCCCCTGCCCTCCGCGCTGCTCCTTGCGCTGGCGCGAGAAGCTGTCGGCACCGATGTAGCCCAGCGAAGTCTTCATCGGATCGGGCTGGTTGGCACCGCTCGGCTGGCGATCATCACCTTGCTGGCGATTGCCGCCGCCCTGCCCCTGGCGGTTGTTGCCGCCGGCATTGCCGCGGCGCTGCTGCGGCGGGCCGCCGTTGCCGCCGCCGCGGTTGGCACGGCCACCGCGATCGCCGCGCGGCGGCCGACCGTCGCCCAGCGGATTCGGAATGGGCGCCTCGCGCCCGTCATCGCGCATTTCGCGGGGCTGCTGACCCTGCCCCTGACCACCGCCATTGCGGTTGCCACGGCGCTTCTTGTTGCGCCCATTGCGACCGCCACCCTCGGGGCCACCTGGGCCGCGTTGCTGAGGTGCCGCGGGGCGCGCAGCCGCACCGCCGGAGGCCTGGAACAGCGCGCGGATGTCGCGCTCGTCGAGCTCCATCCAGGCGCCGCGCTTCAGGCCGCGCGGCAGCACCATCGCGCCGTAGCGGATGCGGATCAGCCGGCTGACCGCATGGCCCACCGACTCGAACAGCCGGCGCACTTCGCGGTTGCGGCCTTCGGAAATCGTGACGCGGTACCAGCAGTTAGAACCTTCGCCGCCGCCCTCTTCGATGGTGCCGAACTGGGCCATGCCGTCCTCGAGGCGCACGCCGTCGAGCAGCTTCTGCTTCTCTTCGCTGCTGAGGGCGCCCAGGACGCGCACCGCGTATTCGCGCTCCAGGCCAAAGCGCGGATGCATCAGTTGATTGGCGAGGTCACCGGAGCTGCTGAACAGCAGCAGGCCTTCGGTGTTCAGGTCGAGCCGGCCGACCGACTGCCACTTGCCTTGTTGCAGGCGCGGGAGCTTGCGGAACACGGTGGGCCGGTTCTGCGGATCGTCATGCGTGACCACTTCGCCGACGGGCTTGTGGTACGCGATCACGCGCGGCGGCGGCGGTGCGATGCGGTAGCGGATCGGCTTGCCGTTGATCTTGACCTGGTCGCCGTACTGGATGCGCTGGCCGATGTGCGCCGGCTCATTGTTGACCGAGATCCGCCCCTGCAGGATCAGCGATTCCATCTCGAGCCGCGAACCCAGGCCGGCCTGGGCCAGCACCTTGTGCAGCTTGGGCGAATCGGCCTCGGGCAGCAGCACGCGCTTGAGCGGCGGCACCTCGGGGCTTTCCTCGTCGGCGTCGAACTGGCCGGAGATGACGTCCGCGAAGCGGATCGGCTCGGGCGGCAGCGCGTTGCGCTGCTCGCGCTCGGCGGCACGGCGGGCGCGGTCGAGGTCGTCTTCTTCCTCGTCGGGCTCTTCGTCCTCGTCCTCGTCATCACCCTGGTCGCTCTGGTCACCGCGGGAAGCTTCCTCTGTCGGGCGCTCCTGGTGAACGGTCGCTACCGGAGCGGCTTCCTCTGACTCGGCAACGACAACAGGCGACTCGACCGCAGGCGCTGCAGGAGCCGCCTCCTCGACCGCCGGAGATGCCTCGGCCTCATCGGCGGCGGCCTCGACCACCTTCTTCTTGCGCGGACGCCGCTTCTTGGGCGCCTCGCCATCCGCAGGCGCGGCGGAATCGATCCCAGCATCCGCAGCCTGTTCGGGCGCTTGCGCCTCTTTCTTCTCGGATTCAGGCGCGATCGGCAGGATTCCCGCGTCGTCGGTGTCAGATGGGCTCATGAGGTTTTTCCGGAGAAACTGCGTGGGGATCGACCTCGTCCTGGGACGCGGCATCGGGGTCGGAATCGGTGACGGGGGTGGGTTCGGCTTCGGCGGGAGACGCGGCTTCGTCGGGTGCGGGAAGCGGTGCTTCGTCCGCTTCGGCGGACACGGCGTCTTCAGCCACCTGCGCAGCGGCGGCTTCCAGCACTTCGGGAGCGGCTTCGACGGAGTCGCCGGCTGGGATCGGCGCTTCTTCCGGCATCGCCTCCGCATCGCCATCGGCGGATGCATCGGCATCCGACTCGGGGATGGCGTCCATGGGCAGGCCCGGCTGGTTGCCGGAGGCCTGCTCGAGCGCATCGACCAGCGCGGCCTGCTGCGCGGGCGTTTCGATCAGCGGCAACTGGTCGAGCGAGGCAAGACCGAGATCATCGAGAAACTGGCGCGTGGTTGCATACAGCGCGGGCCGGCCGACGGTTTCGCGGTGGCCGATCACCTCGACCCAGCCGCGGTCTTCGAGCTGTTTCAGGATCAGCGAGTTGATCGTGACGCCCCGGATGTCTTCCATGTCGCCGCGCGTGGCCGGCTGGCGGTAGGCAATGATGGCCAGCGTCTCGAGCGCGGCGCGCGTGTAGCGCGGCGGCTTCTCGGGGTGCAGGCGATCGAGGTGGTCGCGCATCTCGGGCCGGCTCTGAAAGCGCCAGCCGCTGCCGACGCTCACCAGCTCCAGGCCGCGTTGCGCCCAGTCTTCCTGCAGTTCAAGCAACAGCACCTTGATGGTGTCCACACCCAACTCGTCGTCGAACAGCACGCGCAGATCGCGCACCGGCAACGGCTGGCTCGAACAGATCAAGGCGGTTTCGAGAATGCGCTTGGCATCCGCCGTATTCATGGTTCGCGTTATCCGGGAAAAAGGCGCCTCGGGGGCGCTTGTTCAGAAGGATGAAAGAAGGAGGCGTTGCCGGCACGCGGCGAGTGCAACGCAGGGCCGGCTTCGGGGGGCCGGCGCGGCCCTTGGGCCGTCAGGCGCGATTGTAGTCCAGCCCCCAGGACTGCAAAGCCTGAGCGATGTCGGATGGCGGCGGCGAACGGAACTCGAGCGCGGCTTGCGTGACGGGGTGCACGAAGGCCAGCCGGAACGCGTGGAGCGCCTGGCGCGCCAGTCCGACGGCCGGGGCGCCGCCGTACAGCGCATCGCCGACCAGCGGATGGCCGATCGACGCCATGTGCACACGGATCTGGTGGGTACGGCCGGTTTCGAGCGTGCAACGCACCACGCAGCCTTCCGAATGGCTGTCGAGGCGCTCTATCAACGTACGGGCCGTCTTGCCCGAGTTGCGCTCCAGGTCGACCACGGCCATGCGCAGGCGGTTGCGCGGATCGCGCCCGATCGGGGCATCGACCTGGCGGGCGGCGGCACCGATCCACGGCTTTTGTCCGATCGCCAGGTACTGCCGTTTGACCTCGCGCGCGGCAATCAACGCCACCATCGCATCCATCGCGGCGCGGGTGCGCGCGACGACCATCAGACCGCTGGTATCGCGGTCGAGCCGGTGCACGATGCCTGCGCGGGGCAGCAGCACGGCCTTCGGGTCGAGCGCCAGCAACCCGTTCAGCAGCGTGCCGCTCCAGTGGCCGGGGGCCGGATGGACGACCAGGCCGGCCGGCTTGTCGACGATGCGCAGGTGCTCGTCCTCGAACACGGTGACCAGGTCCATCGGCTCCGGCCGGAAGGCCTGGCTCTGCGGCGTGGGGCGCAGTTCGATGTGCCCCGCCTGCCCCGCGCGCACGGTGGCCGAAGCCTTGGTGAGCGTGCGGCCCTGGAACTCGACGGCGCCGGCCTCGATCAACTGCTGCAGGTAACTTCTGGAAAACTCGGGCACCAGGGCGGTCAGCGCTCGGTCGAGCCGTTGGCCGTGCAGCACCTCGCTGACCACAAAGGGGCGCAACTCGCTTGCATCGACCGGATCGGCGCCCTCTTCGAGCTCCATGGTTTCCGGGGGATCGGCCAAAGGGTCGGTCGATATAATTGAAGGCAACTGTTTCACGAAAGCCGTATGTGATGTTTCGCGCCAAATTATCGGTCCCCGCCTGGATCGCGCTCAGCGCGGCGGCTCTGCTCGCTACCGGCTGCTCCACCACCAAGGAAGACAAGACCGCTTCCTGGAGCCCCAACCGCATTTACTCGGAAGCCAAGGAAGAGTCCAGTTCGGGCGCCTACGACAAGGCCGTGCCGCTGTACGAGAAGCTCGAAGGCCGCGCCGCCGGCACCCCGCTCGCGCAGCAGGCGCAGTTGGAAAAGGCCTACGCCCAGTACAAGGGCGGCGAAAAGGCCAATGCCATCGCCACCATCGACCGCTTCATGAAGCTGCACCCGGCCAGCCCGGCGCTCGACTACGCGCTTTACCTCAAGGGCGTGATCAATTTCAACGACGACCTGGGCATGTTCGCGTTCCTGACGCGCCAGGACCTGTCCGAGCGCGACCAGAAGGCCGCCAAGGAATCGTTCGAGTCGTTCCGCGACCTCGTCACGCGCTTCCCCGATTCGCGTTACGCCCCCGACGCGCGCCAGCGCATGAACTACATCGTGAACTCGCTCGCGCAGTACGAGGTTCACGTGGCGCGCTACTACTACACACGCGGCGCCTACCTGGCGGCGATCAACCGGGCGCAGATCGCGCTGGCCGACTACCGCGAAGTGCCGGCGCTCGAAGAAGCCCTGTACATCATGGTGAAGTCGTACGACGCCCTCGGCATGAAGGACCTGCGCGACGATGCCCAGCGCGTGCTGACCACCAACTATCCGCAGAGCACCTACCTGGCGAACGGCTTCAAGGGCAACAACGACCCCTGGTGGAAGGTCTGGTAACCAGCGCTGGCTAGTACGGATTCTTGAGGGCGCCGATGGCGCTCTCGAAGTCCGCTTCGCTCTCCAGCCGCCGCATCGGCGGCAGCGCCGCCAGCAAGCGGCGGCCATAGCCCATCGCCACCAGCCGCGTGTCGCAGATCGCCAGCACGCCGCTGTCGGTCTCGCGGCGAATCAAGCGCCCCGCCCCCTGCTTGAGCGCCACGGCCGCCTCAGGCAACGAATAGTCGCTGAACGAACTGCGCCCTTGCGCTTCCAGGCGCTGTGAACGGGCTTCGACCAGCGGATCGTTGGGCGGCGGGAACGGCAGCTTGTCGATCACCACCAGTTGCAGCGCATCGCCGGGCGCATCGAAGCCCTCCCAGAACGACGCCGACGCCACCAGCACGCAACCGGCGCGGCCCTCGTTCGCGCCTTCACGGAATCGCTCCATCAGCACGCGCTTGGGCAACTCGCCCTGGACCAGCACCTCGGGCCGCACCGCCGCATCGAGCAGCTCGAAGTGCTGCTTCATCGCATCGCCGATGGTGCGCAATGCGCGCAGCGTGGTCGTCAGCACCAGCGTACGCCCGCCGAGCTCTGCTGCGCCGCGTGCGGCCAGTTGCGCAACCTTCGCGCTGTGCGAGGCATCGTTCGGTTTCGGAAAAACGCGCGGTACGTAGAGCGCAGCCTGCGATGCGTAGTCGAACGGGCTCTGCACGCGCAGCACCTCGGCATCGCCCAGCCCGCACGGTTCGGTGAACCAGCGCAGGGTTGGCTCATCGCCCAGCGTGGCGGAGGTGAACACCCAGGCGCGGCGGTCGTGTTCCCGCTCCTGTGCCGCAGGGCGCTCGCCGTACGCGTCGGTGTCACTGTCATCGCTGTCGTCCGGTTCGCTGATCTTGAGCACGCGCTTGCGCATCGCCTCGGCAATGTCGAGCGGCGATTCGACCAGCCGCAGTTGCGAGCCCACATCCACCCAGCGCACCGAATCGACCGCGCATGGCAACGCGAAACGTGCAGCCCGCTTGGCGAGCTGCTGCGCCCGCTCGTGCAGCCGCACGAAGTCGGGAGAAATTTCACTGACGGTATCGAGCCCTTCGGCCGCGAGTTCGAACGAATGCTGCAGATCTTCGAGCGCCTTCTGCCAGGCACTCGAATCGACGCCCTCTGGCGACTCGCCCAGCCAGCGCAGCTTGGCACCGGGCCATTGCTTGCCGACCACGAGCCGCAGCTCGCGCGCGGCTCGCTCGACCGCTGCCACCAGTTGCTGCCAATCGACCAGCCCGCGCGCATGCTGCAGGCCGGCGCCCAGCATGTCGCGCGCGAAATCGAGCGCCTGGCCGCTGCCGAGCTGCGCGCCGAGAAACTGCACGCCGGTCTCGTTGAGCTGGTGCGCTTCGTCGAACACCACCACGCTCACGGTCGGCAGCAGTTCGGCCATGCCGGTCTCGCGCACCGCGAGATCGGCAAAGAACAGGTGGTGGTTGATGACCACGATGTCCGCCGCCAGCGCCTCGCGCCGCGCCAAGTTGACGTGACAGGGCTTGAACTGCGGGCACTGCGCGCCCAGGCAGTTCTCGCGTGTGGACGTGATCAGCGGAATCAGCGGCGAGCGCTCGTCGAGCCCCGGCAGTTCGGCCAGGTCGCCGGTGCGCGTGGCCTTGGACCATTGCTCGATCTTGGCGAGCGTGCGCAGGCTGCCGCGCTCGGGCAAGGAGGCGTCGTGGCGCGCCGTGTCGAGCCGGTGCAGGCAGAGGTAGCTGCCACGCCCCTTCAGGAGTGCCGTGCGCACCGGCAAGCCGAAGGCTTCGACCAGCCGCGGCAGATCGCGGCCGAAAAGTTGGTCTTGCAATGTCTTGGTAGCGGTCGACAGCAACACGCGCTCGCCGCTCAACAGCGCCGGCACGAGGTACGAAAAAGTCTTGCCGACGCCGGTGCCGGCCTCGACCACCAGCACGCCGCCCTGGTCGATGGTGCGGGCCACCGCCATCGCCATGTCGGTCTGGCCCGTGCGCTCGCGAAATTGATCGGCGGCGTGCGAAAGCGCCCCGCCCTGCGCGAACGCATCGCGCACCTTGTCTTCGAGCGTGTCGCTCACGCGGGCTCTCTCGGATCGAGCATGTTCTCCACGCGCGTGATCTGGTCGCGCAGCGCGAGACGGCGCTTCTTCAGGCGCCGCAGCAAAAGCTCGTCTTGCGGCGAGGCTTCGGCGAGGCGATCGATGGTGGCGTCGAGATCGGCGTGCTCGATGCGCAGTTCGATCAGCTGGCGGGAAAGGGAGTGGAGATTGGAGTCCAACGGTGGGTGTGCGAACGCAGGGTTTGCGCGGCGCATGTTCATTCGATAATACGTCCTGATACGAATTTACGAGAAGACAGGAAGCGCGCCTTTGGCGCACATGTGCTCATGACCCAAGGCTTTCGACTTGCCGCCGCCACCGGACTCCACAAGGGAGACCGCCCCTATCAACAGGACCAGGTGTTGATGATGAGCCATCCGCGCACGCCGGGCTGTGTCCTGGGCGTCATCGCCGATGGCATGGGTGGCCGCAGCGGGGGCCGCAAGGCCTCCGACCAGGTGCTGATGACCGCGCGCCAGCTCTTCACCCGTTACCACCCCGACCGCGACGACCCCGAAGCCGTGTTGCGCCAGTTGCTCGACGACGCGCACACGGTCATCAAGCTCACCGCGATCTCGAGCGAGCAGGAGCCGCACAGCACGCTGGCGGCGTTCCTCATGAATCCCAAGGGCGACTGCGCCTGGATCCATGCGGGCGACTCCCGCATCTACCACTTCCGCGACGGGCAACTGATCAAGCGCACGCGCGACCATTCGTACGTGCAGGCGCTGGTCGATCGCGGCCAGATCAGCGAGGCCGAGGCCAACGTGCATCCCCAGGGCAACATCCTGCTCGGCTGCCTTGGCATGGCCACGACGCCACCGCCCATCGCCCCGCACTACATCCCGAAGATGCAGACGGGCGACCTGCTGATGGCGTGCAGCGACGGCCTTTGGCACTACTTCAGCCCCGCGGAGCTCGCAAGCGTGCTGTACGCGCAGCCGCCGCGCGATGCGGTCGAGATCCTGGTAGGCGAAGCGCGTCGTCGGGCCCGCGGCACGGGCGACAACATTTCGATTGCCGTGCTGAAGCTCGATCCGCTGCCGACAACGGCGACGGCCACCGCAACGGCGGCCTGATTGCCGCGCCCTCAGCGCGCCGGCGATGACGCGGGCGCCGCTGGCGGCAGCGGTGCGCCGCGCGGCTTGGAGCGGTTGGCGTTCTGGCGCTCGCGGCTCGCCTTGTGCTCTTCCGCCTTGCGCTGCTTTTCTGCAAAACGCTCCGCCTCGGCGGGCCCCTCGGCACGGCGCTGAGCGGCCTTGGCCTGCGCGTCGGCATGCGCCTTCTGCTTGTCGTCGAACTGCTTCTGGCGCTCGGCGGCTTCGCCCGCATTGGCCGCCCGGCTGGTGGCATGGTCGGCAGCGCGCTGCTCGCGGTCCTTCTGTTCCTTGGCCGACTGGTCGCGCTTTTCCTGGCTGTCCGCCGGGCGCTGTGTGGCCGCCTTCTGGTCGAGCTTCTGCTGCTCCGCCGCGCCGGCGCGCTGGCGCTGGATGTCGTTGATCGCCGTTTCCTGGCGCTTGATGCTGTCGAGCTCCTGGCGCCGCCGCCCACGGCTTTCGCGCAGGCAGTCTTCGACCGCGAACTTCTTGTAGCAGGCGGTTCGCTCCTGCACGAAGCGCGCCTCGATCGCGTCGCGCTCGGCGGACAGCCGGCTGCGCTCGGCCTCAAGGTTGGCATTGCCGGCCGCGGCGTTCGACTGCGCCCAAAGCGGCAGGCTGGCCAACGTCATCAGCAGGGCAAGGGCGATTTTTTTCATGTGAGTCGGGTATCGACGATGCGGCGTTCCAGGGAGAGGAACTCGCTCGACTGCATTTCGGTGAGCCGGGAAACCGTGCGCGGAAACTCGTGCGCCAGCGGCCCCTCGGTGTACAACGCCTCCGGCGGAACCTCGGCCGACATGATGAGCTTCACGCGACGGTCGTACAAGACGTCCACCAGCCAGGTGAAACGGCGTGCTTCCGAGGCCATGCGCACCGGCATGTGCGGCACATCGGACAGCAGCACCGTGTGGAACTGGCTCGCGATTTCCAGATAGTCGTTCTGCGAACGCGGACCACCGCAGAGCGTCTTGAAGTCGAACCAGACCACGCCGCCGGCCTTGCGCCGCGCGCGGATCTCGCGCGACTCGATGTGCAGCACCGGGTTTTCGTCGGCCGTCTCGGCCAGCTTGTCGAAGGCCTTGCGCATTTCCTTCTCGGCCGAGGCATCGTTCGGCGTGAGGTACATGCGCAACTGCTCGAGCGTGCGGCGGCGATAGTCGGTGCCGTTGTCCACGCTCAGCACTTCGAGCTTCTCGTTGAGCAGCGCGATCGCGGGCAGGATGCGGTCGCGGTGCAGCCCGCCGGGATACAGGTCGTCGGGCTTGAAATTGGAGGTGGTGACGAAACCCACGCCGTTCTCGAACAGCGATACCAGCAGCCGATGAAGAATCATCGCGTCGGTGATGTCCGCCACGTGGAACTCGTCGAAGCAGATCAGCTTGTAGCGCTTGGAGATGCGCAGCCCCAGCTCGTCGAGCGGATTGACCGTGCCCTGGAGCTCCCGCAGCTCGCGGTGCACCTCGCGCATGAATTCGTGGAAGTGCAGGCGCGTCTTGCGGCGCAACGGCACCGCGTTGAAGAACAGGTCCATCAGGAAGCTCTTGCCCCGCCCGACGCCACCGTACATGTAGACGCCGCGCGGCAGCTCGGGCCGGTTGATGAACTTCTTCAGCGCATTCGAACGCTGGGCCTTGTACTCGGCCCATTCGTTCGCACAGCGATCCAGCGCCTCCACGGCGCGCAGTTGCGCGGGATCGCTGTGGAACCCGCGCACGGCGAGTTCCTTCTCGTAAGCCTCTTTGACGCTGGCCAAGGGATCAGCGCATCAGAAGTTGAGCGTGCGCTTGTCCACCGCCAGGGCGGCTTCCTTCGTGGCTTCCGACAGCGACGGGTGCGCATGGCAGATGCGCGCGATGTCTTCGGCGCTTGCCTTGAACTCCATCGCCACCACGGCTTCGGAGATCAGTTCGCTGACCTGCGGGCCCACCATGTGCACGCCCAGGATCTCGTCGGTCGCGGCATCGGCCAGGAACTTGACCATGCCGGTCGTGTCGCCCAGTGCGCGCGCGCGGCCGTTCGCCAGGAACGGGAAGGTGCCGGCCTTGTAGGCGCGGCCTTCGGCCTTGAGCTGCTGCTCGGTCTGGCCGACCCACGCGATTTCGGGGTGCGTGTAGATCACCCACGGAATCGTGTTGAAGTTGACGTGACCATGCTGGCCGGCAATGCGCTCGGCCACGGCAACGCCCTCTTCCTCGGCCTTGTGCGCCAGCATCGGGCCGCGCACCACGTCGCCGATGGCCCACACGTTGGGCAGGTTCGTCTTGCAGTCGCCGTCCACGGTGATCGCACCGCGCTCGTCGAGCGCCAGGCCCACGGCATCGGCCGCCAGGCCGATGGTGTTGGGCACGCGGCCGATCGACACGATCAGCTTGTCGACGTCCAGCACCTGGGCTTCGCCCTTGGCGTTGGTCCAGGCGATCGAGACGCCCTTCTTGCCCGACTTGATCTCGCCGACCTTCACGCCCAGCTCGATCTTCAGGCCCTGCTTGTCGAAGGCCTTCTTGGCTTCCTTGGCAATCTGCTCGTCCACCGCGCCCAGGAACGTGGGCAGCGCTTCGAGCACCGTCACTTCCGAGCCGAGGCGGCGCCACACCGAGCCCATTTCCAGGCCGATGACGCCCGAGCCGATCAGCGCGAGCTTCTTGGGCACGGCGCCGATGCGCAGCGCGCCGTCGTTCGAGAGGATGTTTTCTTCGTCGAAGGCCGCACCCGGCAGCGCGCGGGCATTGGAGCCCGTGGCCACGATGATGTGCTTGCCGACGATGGATTCCTCGGCGGCGCCCGCCACCTTGATCTCGTAGCCGCCTTCGACAGCCTTCACGAACGAGCCGCGACCGTGGAACGACGTGATCTTGTTCTTCTTGAACAGGTAGGTGATGCCGTCGTTGTTCTGCTTCACGACCTGGTCCTTGCGGGCCAGCATCTTGGCGATGTCGAGCGAGAGGCCCGACACGTTGATGCCGTGGTCCGCAAAGCCGTGGCCGGCGTGCTCGAAGTGCTCCGACGATTGCAGCAGCGCCTTCGAGGGAATGCAGCCCACGTTCGTGCAGGTGCCGCCGAGTGCGGGACCGCCCTTGGCGTTCTTCCACTCGTCGATGCAGGCCACGTTGAAGCCGAGTTGAGCGGCACGAATGGCGGCAATGTAGCCGCCGGGGCCGCCACCGATGACGACGACGTCGAATTGTTTGGTCATTGGGTTTCCGTTTCAGTTGTCCATCGCGCAGCGTGGATCAGGTTTCCTTCGCGAACACCGCGGAACCGGCTTTGCCGGACCGCAGGTGTTGCCCCCTTTGAGGGGGTTGGCGAAGCGACACGAAGTGCGCAAAGACTGGGGGTGGATCAGATGTCGAACAGGAGGCGCGACGGATCTTCCAGCGCTTCCTTCATCGCGACCAGGCCCAGCACGGCTTCGCGGCCGTCGATGATGCGGTGGTCGTAGCTCATGGCCAGGTAGTTCATCGGGCGGATGACGATCTGGCCGTTCTCCACCACGGCGCGGTCCTTCGTGGCATGCACGCCGAGGATCGCCGACTGGGGCGGGTTGATGATCGGCGTCGAGAGCATCGAGCCGAAGGTGCCGCCGTTCGAGATGGAGAAGGTACCGCCGGTCATCTCTTCGATGCCCAGCTTGCCGTCTTGCGCCTTCTTGCCGTACTCGGCGATCTTCTTCTCGATGTCGGCAAAGCTCATCTGGTCGGCGTTGCGCAGGATCGGCACCACCAGGCCGCGCGGCGAACCGACGGCGATGCCGATGTCGAAGTAGCCGTGGTACAGGATGTCGTTGCCGTCGACCGAGGCGTTGATCACCGGGTACTTCTTGAGCGCATGCACCGCGGCCTTCACGAAGAAGGACATGAAGCCGAGCTTCACGCCGTGTTCCTTGGTGAAGCTGTCCTGGAAGCGCTTGCGCAGTTCCATGACGGGCGCCATGTTCACTTCGTTGAAGGTCGTCAGGATCGCGTTGGTCGATTGCGACTGGATCAGGCGCTCGGCGATGCGGGCGCGCAGGCGGCTCATTGGCACGCGCTGTTCCGGACGCTCGCCCAGGTCGGACGAACCGACCGGTGCGGCGACCTGTGGCAGTGCAGGCTTGGCGGCTGGTGCGGGAATGGCGGCAGCCGCGGGCTTGGCGCCCGAAGCCACGGCACCGAGCACGTCGCCCTTGGTGACGCGGCCGTCCTTGCCGGTGCCGGCGACGTCGCCGGTCTTGAGGTTGTTGTCGGCCAGCAACTTGGCGGCGGCGGGCATGGCAACGTCGGACTTCGAGCCACCGGTGGCGGCTGCAGCGGCTGCCGGAGCAGCAGCTGCAGCTGCAGGTGCAGGTGCCGGGGCGGCGGCGGGTGCTGCAGCCGGGGCAGCGGCGCTGGCCTTGCCTTCGGTGTCGATCTTGGCGATCAGCTGGTCGGCCACCACGGTGGCGCCATCGGGTTGCACGATTTCGGCGAGCACGCCGGCCGAGGGCGCAGGCACTTCCAGCACGACCTTGTCGGTCTCGATCTCGATCAGGATTTCATCGACGGCGACGGCGTCGCCGGCCTTCTTCTTCCAGGTGAGCATGGTGGCTTCGGCCACGGATTCGGAAAGCTGGGGGACTTTGACTTCTACGATAGACATTTGGAGATTGCTCCGTGTTTTTCTTGAGGGTGTTCGTGTGAAAGAGGCTTGGATTACTTGGTCAGCACGAAGCCCTTGAGCTTGCCAAATGCGCCATCGACGAGCGCCTTCTGCTGTTCCTGGTGCAGGTGCGAGTACCCGACCGCCGGCGATGCCGAAGCGGCACGGCCGGAGTAGCCCAGCTTCTGGCCGTCCTGCATGTTTTCGTGGATGTAGTGCTGCACGAAGAACCAGGCGCCCTGGTTCTGCGGTTCGTCCTGGCACCACACCACGTCCACGAGGTTCGGGTACTTCTTGATCTCGGCGGCAAAGGCCTTGTGCGGGAACGGATAGAGCTGCTCGACGCGGATGATCGCCACGTCGTCGTTGCCCTGCTCTTCGCGCTTCTTGGCCAGGTCGTAGTAGACCTTGCCCGAGCAGGCGATCAGGCGCTTGACCTTCTCGGCCTTCAGGCCCTTGCTGTCGGGAATGACGGTCTGGAAGCTGCCCTTGGTGAACTCGGACAGCGGCGAGGTCGCGTCCTTGTTCCGCAGCAGCGACTTGGGCGTCATGATGATCAGCGGCTTGCGCAGGTTGCGCACCATCTGGCGACGCAGCACGTGGAAGATCTGGCTGGCCGTGGTGGGCTGCACCACCTGCATGTTGGTGTCGGCGCTCAGCTGCATGAAGCGCTCCAGGCGTGCCGAGCTGTGCTCGGGGCCCTGGCCTTCGTAGCCGTGCGGCAGCATCATGGTCAGGCCATTGACGCGGCCCCACTTCACTTCGCCCGAGGCGATGAACTGGTCGATCACAACTTGCGCGCCGTTCACGAAGTCGCCGAACTGGGCTTCCCAGATGACGAGCGTGTTCGGGTCGTTGGAGGCATAGCCGTATTCGAACGCGAGCACGGCTTCTTCCGACAGGATCGAGTCGATCACTACGAACGGTGCCTGGTTTTCAGCCACGTTCTGCAGTGGCGTGTAGGTGCCTTCGTCGAACTTCTCGCGGTTCTGGTCGTGCAGCACGGCGTGGCGGTGCGTGAACGTGCCGCGACCCGAGTCTTCGCCCGACAGGCGCACCGGGTAGCCGCTGGCCACCAGCGAGGCGAAGGCCATGTGCTCGCCCATGCCCCAGTCGACGTTCACGTCGCCGCGGCCCATGGCGGCGCGGTCGTCCAGCACCTTCTTCACGAGCGGATGCACCGTGAAGCCGGCCGGCACCGTGGTGATCTTCTCGGCCAGGCGCTTCCACTCGGACGACGGGATGGCGGTGTCGCCGGCGTCGGTCCACTTCTTGTTGAGGTACGGACTCCAGTCGACGGCGTACTTGCTCTTGAAGTTGGTGAGCACCGGATCGACGGTGTTCTTGCCTTCGTCGAAAGCGGCGCGCTGCGCCTTGACCATGTCGTCGCCGAGCGTGTCGCCCAGGCCTTGCGCGGCCAGCTTGTCGGCGTACAGCTTGCGCGTGCCGGGGTGCTGGGCGATCTTCTTGTACATGAGCGGCTGGGTGAGCGAGGGGGTGTCCTGCTCGTTGTGGCCCAGCTTGCGGAAACAGATGATGTCCACGACCACGTCCTTCTGGAATTCCATGCGGAACTCCAGCGCGAGCTGGGTGGCGAGCACCACGGCTTCGGGGTCGTCGCCGTTCACGTGCAGCACCGGCGCATCGACCATCTTGACGATGTCGGTGCAGTACAGCGTCGAGCGGCTGTCGCGCGGGTCGCTGGTGGTGAAGCCGATCTGGTTGTTGATGACGATGTGCACCGTGCCGCCCGTGGAGTAACCACGGGTTTCGGCCAGCGCCAGCGTTTCCATCACGACGCCCTGGCCTGCGAAGGCGGCGTCGCCGTGCACGATCACGGGCAGCACCTGCTTGCCCAACGGGTCGGCGCGTCGGTCCATGCGGGCGCGCACCGAGCCTTCGACCACGGGGTTCACGATTTCAAGGTGCGAGGGGTTGAACGCGAGGCTCAGGTGCACCGGGCCGCCGGGGGTGGTCACGTCCGAGCTGAAGCCCTGGTGGTACTTCACGTCGCCGCTGGGCAGGTCTTCCGGAGCGGTGTGGTCGAACTCGGCGAACAGGTCGGCCGGCATCTTGCCGAGCGAATTGACCAGCACGTTCAGGCGGCCGCGGTGGGCCATGCCGATCACGATTTCCTGCACGCCCTTGGCGCCGGCCTGGGTGATCAGCTCGTCCATCGAGACGATGAAGCTCTCGCCGCCTTCGAGCGAGAAGCGCTTCTGCCCGACGTACTTGGTGTGCAGGAAGCGCTCAAGGCCTTCGGCGGCCGTGAGGCGGTTCAGCACATGCTTCTTCTGCTCGGCGCTCAGCTTCGGGTTGGTGCGGGCGCTTTCGAGCTTCTGCTGCCACCAGCGCTTGTGGTTCTGATCGGTGGTGTACATGTACTCGGCGCCCATCGTGCCGCAGTACGTTTCGCGCAAGGCGTTGAGCAGGTCGCGCAGCGACATGGTCTCCTTGCCGAAGAAGGTGTTGCTGGTGTTGAACACCGTCTCGAGGTCGGCATCGGTGAAGCCGTAGAACGAGGGCTCGAGTTCCGGAATGGCCGGGCGCTCGGCGCGCTTGAGGGGGTCGAGGTCGGCCCAGCGTGCGCCGACGTTGCGGTAGGCGGCGATCAGTTGCTGGACGGAGGTGCGCTTGCGGCCGAGTTCGGAGTCGGCACCGCTGGCCTGTACGACCTTGGTCGTGCCCTGCTTCGCGCGTTCGGCGAAGGCGTTGATGACCGGCAGGTGCGGGACGTCGCGGGTGTTGGTGCCGTCGGCCGCGGGAACGTTCTGCAGGGCGTCGAAGTACGAACGCCAGTTGTCGGGAACGCTGCCGGGATTGGAGAGGTAGTTTTCGTACATCTCTTCGACATAGGGCGCATTGCCGCCGAAGAGGTAGGTGTTGCCTTGATAGGCGGTGTACGCCGTGGGCGTAGAGGAATCGCTCATGATCCGCTGACCTTCGCTTCCCTGAAGGAAGCACTAGCTGGTTAAGAAACCTTCCGCGACACGGCTGAACCGATTGGCGGATGCGACTGTGGCTGGGGAAGGGCCTGAGTACCTTGGCATTGTGCCACGTCAACCATATGACGGCTCCATGGGGGTCTGCAACCCCCATTGGAGAGATGTCAGCCCTGATTGAGTAACTGTTTGATCTGCTGCAGCGCGGCCGGGTCGTCGATGGTGGTCAGGTCGCCCGGGTCGCGCTGCTCGCACACCGCCTGGATGGCGCGGCGCAGCAATTTTCCGCTGCGGGTCTTGGGCAGGCCCGAGACGAAGCGCACGCGGGCGGGCCGCGCCAGGGCGCCGAGCTGGTCGGCCACGACTTTCATGATCTCGCCCTCGAGCTTGAGGGCCGCATCGGCGTCGGTCACGGCGCGGCCGTCCTTCGGGACGACGAAGGCCATCGCCACCTGTCCCTTGAGCGCGTCGGCCACGCCGACCACCGCGACCTCGGCCACGCTGGCGTGGCCCGAGATGCTTTCCTCGATCTCGCGGGTGCCGAGCCGATGGCCCGCGACGTTGATCACGTCGTCGGTGCGGCCCAGGATGTAGAAGTAGCCGTCCGCGTCGCGGATGCCCCAGTCGAAGGTCGAATAAACCATCTTTCCGGGCACGCTCTTCCAGTAGGTGTTGACGAAGCGCGCGTCGTCCTTCCACACGGTCTGCATGAAGCCGGGCGGCGTCGGACCCTCAACCACCACCACGCCCTTTTCGTTCGGCGCCGTCAGTTCCTCGCCGGTCGATTCGTGAAGGATCTTGATGCGGTAGCCATACATCGGGATGCCCGGACTGCCGAACTTGCTGGGCTTGGCCTCGACGCCATTGGCGATGGTGATCATCGGCCAGCCCGATTCGGTCTGCCAGTAGTTGTCGATGATCGGCACGCCCAGGCCCTCGCTGATCCAGCGCGCGGTCGGCTCGTCGAGCGGCTCGCCCGCGAGGAACAGCGCGCGCAGGGTCGACAGGTCGTATTTCTTCAGCAGCGCCGGGTCCTGCTTCTTGAGCACGCGCACGGCGGTGGGCGCGCTGAACATCACCGTCACCTTGTACTTCTCGACCAGGCGCCACCAGATGCCGCCGTCGGGCTGCTGGTCGATGCCCTGGGTGGGGAGGCCCTCGTACATGATCGTCGCCATGCCGGCGATCAGCGGACCGTAGACGATGTAGCTGTGGCCCACGACCCAGCCGATGTCGCTGGTGGAGAAATACGTTTCGCCGGGCCGGCCGTCGAAGATGTGCTTCATGCTCGCGGCCAGCGCCACGGCGTAGCCGCCCACGTCGCGCTGCACGCCTTTGGGCTTGCCGGTGGTGCCGCTCGTGTAGATGGTGTAGCTGATGTCGGTCGAGGCGAGCCACGTGCAGGGCACCTGGGCATCGAGGTGTTTCTGGCGCAGTTCGCTGGCCAGGTGGTCGCGGCCGGCGGTCAGGTCCATGGGCGCGAGACCGCGGTCGGTGAGCAGCACCGCGGCCGGCTTGTACTTCGACAGGCGGATCGCCTCGTCGAGCAGCGGCTTGTATGCGATGACCTTGCCGCCGCGTGAGCCCGCATCCGCGCTCACGACGACCTTGGGCTCGGCATCCTCGATGCGCGTGGCGAGCGAGCCGCTCGCGAAGCCGCCGAATACCACGCAGTGGATCGCGCCGATGCGCGCGCAGGCCAGCATCGCGAAGGCGGCCTCGGGAATCATCGGCATATAGATCAGTACGCGATCGCCCTTCCCCACGCCGAGTTCGACCAGGCTGGCGGCGGTGCGCTGCACCTCGGCGTGCAGTTCGTGAAAGCTGTAGCTCTTCTCGACGCCGGTTTCGGTGGAAACGAAGATCAGCGCCGGCTGGTCGCCGCGCGCGGCCAGATGCCGGTCGACCGCGTTGTGGCACAGGTTGGTCGTGCCGCCCACGAACCAGCGCGCGAACGGCGGCTGGCTGGCGTCGAGGATCTGCTCTGCGGGGTTTTGCCAGTCGATCAGCTTCGCCTGCTCGGCCCAGAAGGCCTCGGGCGCGTCGACGGACTGGCGATAGAACTCTTCGTAGCGGCTCATCTGGATTTGTCTCCTGTTATTCGTCCGGTCCTGGCAGCGTCGCCAAAACTGAATTCATAATTATGGGGACCGATCTTGCAGCAAGCTGACGGCCGGAACAATCCGGCCGAGCCCTGCCCGGCAGGCCGCGGTCCGCCTATCGGACCAGCGCGAGCACTTCCGGAAATGCGGGGTGTTCCGCGGTGCGCAGCCACTCGAAAGCGACCATCTCGGTCGTCACGAGCTCGGCGCCGGCGCCGGCCAGCCGGTCGAAGGCGGCGTCGCGGTTGCGCTCGGTGCGCGAGCCGCAGGCGTCGGTAACCACCCAGACTTCGAACTCGTCTTCTAGCAGGTCGAGCGCGGTCTGCAGCAGGCAGACATGGGCTTCGCAGCCGGCGATCACGATGGTGTTGCGCTCCTCGGCCGAGGCGGCCGGCTTCTGCAGATGCTTGGGCAGGCTCCGCGCATTGCCCTGCGGCGCCTTGGCCGGCACGCGCAGCCATTCGCCCAGGCCCTCTTCCACGCCGCTGAAATGCATCTTCGGAAGGGTGCGCTGGCAGAGCGCCCGAATGTCGGCCACGTTCTCGCCCAGCTTGGAGGGGTTGTGCTCGGTGCCGAACACCGGCACCTCGAACAGCCGCGCCAGCTTGCCCAGCCGCACCGCGTTCTGCGCGACCGCTTCGCCCTCGAAGATCGCCGGCATCAGCCGCGCCTGGTAGTCGACCAGAACGAGTTGGGAGAGCGAGGCGTCGAGCAGCATGAACGGGGTCTTTCAGGTATCGGATGAATGGGGCTGAACCGTACCACCGAAAAGATCAGGTTGGCCCGCCCGGGCCGGCTCGCCGGCATCTTCGTTCGCCGACGGGATGGCGGAACGCTGCGTCAGCTGCGCCAGATAGGTCTTGAACAGGGCATCGGCCGACTGCCGGAACATGCGGATGCGGCCGGTGTGCTGCATCAGCAAGAGGCCGACGCCGTGGGCGAAGAGGGCCGTGTTTTCCTGCAGCGCGAGGGCAGCGTCGAGACCCATGGCCAGCAGCGCGTCTTCGCAGGGGCGCAGGGCGTCGTAGAGGCGATCGTTGAGTTCGTGGTCCAGCTCGCTGGTCAGCCCCCGGGGCCGCATGCCGTGGACCAGATAGAAGCCGAGGTCGAGGTCGCGCGGGTTCGCCGCGTAGAAGTCGAACCAGGCCTGCGCCTTGGCAGCCAAGGTCTTTTCGGGCCGGGATTTGGACACCTTCGCCTCGGCCACCGCAGCCTGCAGGCGCAGCAGCGATTCGTCGAGCAGCGCAGCGTAGATCGCCTCCTTGCTCTCGAAGTACGAATAGATGGCGCCCGGCGTGTAGCCGGCCTTCCTGGCGATCTCCCGGATGCTCGCGCCCTCGATCCCCGCCTCCGAAAACACCGTGCGGGCGGCGTCGAGCACCAGGGCACGGCGGGCGTCGGTGAGGGTCTGTCGGCGTTGGAGCTTGGCGTGCATGGGCGGCACTATAGGCCTGGGACCGCGCTCTAGCTCATATTTTTTAACATTGATATAAAAAATGAACGGTGTTCAAATATTTGCGCCGACGATCAAAATCCGGAGACAAACGATGAACGCCCCACTCCCCGCCGCCGCCCTCATGTCCGGCGCCGACTACCGCGAATCGCTTCGCCGCTACAGCCCCAACGTGTTCGTGGACGGCCGCCGCGTCGACAGCGTGGCCGACGAAGCCGCCTTCCAGCCCGGCATCAATGCCATCGCCCTCACTTACGACTACGCACTGAAGACGCAGTACGAGCCCCTGATGACCGCGGTGCAGCACACCAGCGGCAAGCGGGTGAACCGGCTCTCGCACATCAACACCGGCTCGGGCGACCTGCTCAACAAGCTGGAGGCCGTGCGGCTGGTCTGCCAGGAAACCGGCTGCGCCCAGCGTTACCTCACGCACGATGCGCTCAACGCAATCGCCCAGGTGTCCGCCCGCATCGACGACGCGCGCGGCAGCACCGAGCACACCGCGCGCTTCCACGAGTACCTGCACCGCGTGCAGGACCAGGACCTGACCCTGGGCGTCGCCATGACCGACGCCAAGGGCGACCGCAGCCGCCGGCCGCACGAGCAGGCGAACGTCGACAGCTACCTGCATGTGGTCGAACGAAATGCGCGCGGCATCGTCATCTCGGGCACCAAGGCCATCGTGACCGGCGCGCCCTATGTGCACGAGCTGCTGGTCATGCCCTGCCGCAACATGGGCCGCGAAGACGCCGATTTCGCCGTGTGCTGCGCCGTGCCGCTGGACGCGCCCGGCCTCACCATCGTCGCGCGCCCGGCCGGTCGGCCCGGCGAAAAGCTGGAGCACGGCGACGCCCTCTTCAGCCGCAAATACGGCCAGAGCACCGGCGTGTGCATGTTCGACCGGGTCTTCGTGCCATGGGACCGCGTGTTCTACGCCGGTGAATGGGAGCACTCCGGACACCTGACCTACAGCTACGCCACCCACCATCGCCACAGCTGCATCGGCGCCCGCGCGGGCTTCGGCGACCTGCTGATCGGCGCCGGCGCGCTGATGTGCGAGGCCAACGGCTTCGACCCCGGCAAGGAGAGCCACCTGCGCGAGCAGATGGTCGAACTCATCACCATCACCGAGAGCTTCTTCGCCTGCGGCGTGGCCGCCAGCGTCTACGGCAAGGCCGACGAGCATTGCGAAGTCTTCATGCCCGACCCCGTGTTCAGCAACATCGGCAAGCTGCTGCTGGCCACCAAGATCTACGACATGCACCGCATCGCGCACTACGTGAGCGGCGGCCTGATCGTCACCCTGCCCGGCCCGGATGAAGACCACAACCCCGAGACCGCTGCCCGCCTGTCCGATGTGCTGCGCGCCAATCCGGCGATTCCCTACGAGCAGCGCATCGAGACAGCCCGCTTCATCGAAGACCTGACTGCGGGCTACCAAGGCGGCTGGTACAGCGTGATCAGCCTGCATGGCGGCGGCTCGCCGGCAGCGATGAAGCAGGAGATCTGGCGCAACTATCCGGTCGGCTCCAAGGTCGAGTTGGTCGAACGCATCCTCGAACGCGGCATCGCGGCGGACGGATCAGCAGCCGCGGCGCCGCACGACCCCGCACGCGCCATCACGAAGAACCGCCAGCCCGGCAAGTGCTGCGACACCGGTTGCACCGCGCCCGGCCAACCGGTGATGGTCGACCTGCCGGTGTCGTTGCGCGCCTAGACTTCGGCGGATGCGAATTCTTTCGGCGCTTTGTGCGGCCCTCCTGGCCACCGGCTGCGGCGGCCTGCGCACGGCCAAGGCCCCGCTGGAGACCACGCTCGAGAAAAGCACCTGCACAGCAAACGCCGACACGCTGATCGTGATGCTGCCCGGCGCGTACTCGCACCCCGACGAGTTCGTGCGCGAAGGCTTCGTCAGCGCCCTGAACGACAACAGACTCGCGGTGGACGTGATGCGGGTCGACGCGCACCTCGGCTACTACAACAGCAAGACCATCCTCGACCGCCTGAGCCATGACGTGATGGCACCCGCGCGCAGCCAGGGCTACAAGTCGATCTGGATCGTCGGCATCTCGGTCGGCGGTTTCGGTGGGCTGCTCTATGCGCAGACCCATCCCGGTGAACTCGCAGGGCTCGTCACCCTGGCGCCCTATCTTGGCGAGCGCGGACTCAGCACCGACATCGCCAATGCCGGCGGCATCGCCCGCTGGACCGGCCCGTTGAGCGATCCCCCGGGCAGCGACCCGCGCACGCCGAACGAAACCCAGCTCTGGCAATGGCTGCGCGGCTACGTCGGCACCACCGCCACCTTCGGCGCGCGACCGCCGCTCTATCTCGGCTATGCGGTCGACGACCGCTTTGCCTACAGCCACCGATTGCTCGCGGCCGCATTGCCCGCGGATCGCGTCTTCACGACGGAAGGCCGCCACGACTGGCCCGAGTGGACGCGGCTCTGGCGCCGCATGCTGCCGACCCTGCCGCTGCCGGGCTGCCCCGGCTGAACGCGCCCTCAGTTCGGGCGCAGGCGCAGCAGCTTCCCGTCGGCTTCGTCCGTCAGCACGTAGAGCAGGCCGTCCGGTCCCTGCTTCACGTCGCGGATGCGTGCCCGGCTGTCGGCCAGCAATTTGTGCTCGGCGACCATCTTGCCGTCCTTCAGTTCGATGCGGTCGAGGTAGCCGAATTTCAGCGAGCCCACGAAAAGGTTGCCCTTCCAGGCAGCGCCGTAGCGGTCGCTCGTCAGGAACGCCATGCCCGATGTCGCGATCGACGGCACCCAATAGTGCAGCGGCTGCTCCATGCCGTCCTTGGCGGTGATGCCGTCGCCGATCTTCCCGCCGCCGTAGTTCTCGCCATAGGTGATCACCGGCCAGCCGTAATTGCGGCCGGCCTGCGGGATGTTGATTTCGTCGCCACCCTGCGGGCCGTGCTCCGTCATCCAGAAGCGGCCATCGGGCGCGAGTGCGGCGCCCTGCCCGTTGCGATGGCCGTAGCTCCAGATCTCGGGCAGCGCGCCCGCCTTGCCGACGAAGGGGTTGTCCTTCGGCACCGAACCATCCTTGTTGACACGCACCACCTTGCCCAGGTGGTTGTCGAGCTTCTGCGCATCTTCCTTGCGGCTGAAGCGGTCGCCCAGCGTGAGAAACAGCGTGCCGTCGCGCGCCTCGACGATGCGGCAGCCGAAATGCGCGCGGCTCGCCACCTTGGGTTTCTGGCTGAAGATGATTTTCAGGTTCTCCAGCCGCGCGCCATCGGCCGACAACTGCGTGCTCGCCAGCGCGGTGCTGTTGCCGGAACCGCTGGCCTCGGGCTCGGAGAAGCAGAAGTACAGCGTGCGGTTTTTCTCGAAGGCCGAGTCGGCCAGCACGTCGAGCAAACCGCCTTGGCCGCCCGCCGCGATGGCAGGCAAGCCTGCGATGGGCGGGCCGAGCTTGCCGTCTGCGCCGATCAACCTCAGTCGCCCGGGGCGCTCGGTCACAACGAAGCGGCCGCCCGGCAGAAAGCTGACGCCCCAAGGGTTCTCGAGGCCGGATGCCAATGTTTCAGGCCGCGCCTGCGCCAGGGCAAAGCCGCAAAAACCCAAGCCAGTGACCACGGCGGTGCGGCGCAAAAGGCGAATAAGAGCCTTAAATCGAAAGTTCATGTCTTTTCCGGATAGTTGAAGCCATCTTGGCGGGAAATAGCGTCAGCACCCAGTCCTTCCGACAGTTCACCCCGGCGGCGAAGGCCCATTCGAAACGAATCACTTATGGGCCATAAAGGTCGACCGTTACATTTTTTCTTCGACCGGATCGAAAAACATCAAGCAAATCAACGATTTGCAGACACATTCGCTAATTCAGATTAAATTGACATAACCGCGCGTCATCAATATCCTACGCGCCATGCGTTTTTTCGTCCTACCCGCGTCCCTCCTCTTTGCCGTCGCTGTTCATGCAGCCCCTCAACAGGACCGACCCGATGACGAACTGGCCGGCCTGCTTGCAGACAAAGGTCTGATCGGGCAACTCAAGCAGGTCCGTCAAACAGTCACCGAGCGAACTTCCGACCTGGTGGTCACCGCCATCGGCTTCTTGGGCGTTCCTTACCGCCGTGGCGGCAACACGGCAGAGTCCGGTTTCGATTGCAGCGGCTTCGTCCGCGCGATGTACAACCAGACCGTCGGCCACATGCTCCCCCGCCGCGCCGAAGAGCAAGCCGCCGCCACCGAGAAAATCGACCGCAGCCAGCTCAAGCCCGGCGACCTCGTGTTCTTCAACACCATGCGCCGCGCCTTCAGCCATGTCGGCATCTATGTCGGCGAAGGCAAGTTCATCCACTCGCCCCGCTCGGGTGCCCAGGTTCGTGTCGAAGACATGAACGGCAGCTACTGGCAGCGCCGCTTCGACGGCGCCCGTCGCGTGCTCGGCGGCGCACCGACCGAAGAGATCAAGGCCGCTGCAGCCAACGCCCGCACCGGCGACGACTGATCTCCCTTCCGATCCGCCAGGATCAGGACGAAAAAAATCCCGCCGCGGCGGGATTTTTTGTGGGCGCTCGATTGCGCCCCGGCGCCTTGCTCATGCCGCCTTCTTCGCCGGCGGCAGGTCGGTACAGGTACCGTGTGCCACTTCCGCCGCCATGCCGATGCTCTCGCCCAGCGTCGGGTGCGGGTGGATGGTCTTGCCGATGTCGATCTCGTCCGCGCCCATCTCGATGGCCAGCGCGATCTCGCCGATCATGTCACCGGCATGCGTGCCGACGATGCCGCCGCCCAGGATGCGGTGCGTCTCGGCGTCGAACAGCAGCTTGGTGAAGCCCTCGTCGCGGCCGTTGGCGATGGCCCGGCCCGAAGCGGTCCACGGGAAGTGGCCCTTCTTGACCTTGATCCCTTCGGCCTTGGCCTGGTCTTCCGTGAGACCGACCCACGCCACCTCGGGGTCGGTGTAGGCCACGCTGGGGATCACGCGGGCGTTGAAGGCGGCGCTGGAGAGCTCCTTGTCGCCCTTCTGCTCGCCGGCGATCACCTCGGCCGCCACGTGCGCCTCGTGCACCGCCTTGTGCGCCAGCATGGGCTGGCCCACGATGTCGCCGATGGCGAAGATGTGGGGCACATTGGTGCGCATCTGGATGTCGACCGGAATGAAGCCGCGGTCGCTCACCGTGACGCCGGCCTTCTCGGCACCGATCTTCTTGCCGTTGGGGCTGCGGCCCACGGCCTGCAGCACGAGGTCGTACACCTGTGGCTCCTTCGGCGCGTTCTCGCCCTCGAAGGTGACCTTGATGCCCTCCTTCGTGGCTTCGGCGCCGACCGTCTTGGTCTTCAACATGATGTTGTCGAAGCGCGGCGCGTTCATCTTCTGCCAGACCTTCACGAGGTCGCGGTCTGCGCCCTGCATGAGGCCGTCGAGCATTTCGACCACGTCCAGGCGCGCGCCGAGCGTGGAGTACACCGTGCCCATTTCGAGGCCGATGATGCCGCCGCCCAAGACGAGCATGCGCTTGGGATCGGTGCCCATTTCGAGCGCGCCGGTGGAATCCACGATGCGCGGATCGCCCTTGGGCATGAACGGCAGGCTGACCGACTGCGAGCCGGCCGCGATGATCGCGTTGCGGAACTTGACGGTCTGCTTCTTGCCGGTAGTGTCCCAGCTGGTGCCCGAGGTCTCTTCGACTTCCAGGTGGTACGGGTCGATGAAGTTGCCCACGCCGCGCAGCACCGTCACCTTGCGCATCTTGGCCATGGCCGTCAGGCCGCCGGTGAGCTTGCCCACCACCTTGTTCTTGTGGCCGAGCAGCTTGGCGCGGTCGACCGTGGGTGCGGCGAAGCTCACGCCGAGGTCGGCGAAGTGCTTCACTTCATCCATGACGGAAGCCACGTGCAGCAGCGCCTTCGAGGGGATGCAACCCACGTTCAGGCACACGCCGCCGAGCGTGGCGTAGCGTTCGATCAGCACGACCTTCAGGCCCAGGTCGGCCGCGCGGAAGGCTGCCGAATAACCGCCGGGGCCTGCGCCGAGCACGATCACGTCGCACTCGACATCGACCTTGCCGCCGTAGGTGGAAGCGACGGGCGCTGCGGCCGGCGCCGGCGCAGGTGCCGCAGCCTTGGGCGCAGGAGCCGCCGCGGCAGGCGCGGGTGCGGCGGCCGCAGGGGCAGGCGCCGCGGCACCGTCCACCTCCAGCGTCAACACGACCGAGCCCTGCTTGACCTTGTCGCCCACCTTCACGGCGACGGCCTTCACCACGCCCGCGGCGGACGAAGGAATTTCCATCGACGCCTTGTCCGATTCGACCGTGATCAGCGACTGCTCGGCCTTGACCGTGTCTCCGACATTGACCAGCACCTCGATCACCGCGACTTCGTCGAAGTCGCCGATGTCGGGCACCTTGATTTGTTGTTCGCTCATTTGGACACTTTCAGTTTGAGTGTGAGAACGTCGACCGGTGGGGCCGAATTGCGATCGAATTCGCAGGCGGCGGCGATCCCCGCCTCCGCCACGTCGCGCGAGGTGCGCGACTTGATGTCATAGGCCGCGTGCATGGCGCCGAGCGCAAAGCTGCGTCCCGAGCCGATGGCCCAGAACTGCTTGAACTCGAACACCTCGCGGTAGCTGTAGATGCCGTAGATGCCGCTCTGGTTGGCCATCAGCATCGTGAACTGGCTCGACTCGTACGGCTCGTGGTCGTCTTCCTTGGTCTGCATGAAGAACGAGTCCTTGAGCACCGGATGCAGCATCGTGAAGGTGCGGAAGATCTCGTGCTTGCTGCCGAACAGGAGCTTCTCGCGCTCCTGCGCGGCCAGCGCGTGCTGCAGCACCAGGAAGTGCGCCGCGGCGCCGGCCATGGCGAACAGGCTGGTGCCCGCCGCATCCTCGACGGTGAAGATCTTCTGGTTCTTCTCGGCACGGTGCGAGAGCCGCGTGTCGCCGAAGGTCACCAGAGAATCGGCTGCCATCGTGACCTGGCCGCCCTTGCGGACGGCCACTACCGTGGTCATAGGAGGATTCGACGGTAGTCCGCGAGCACCTGGCCCAGGTAGGCGTTGAAGCGCGCAGCCAGGGCACCATCGATCACGCGGTGGTCGTACGACAGCGACAGCGGCAGCGTCAGGCGCGGCACGAACTGCTTGCCGTCCCACACCGGCTTCATCTGGCCCTTGGAGAGGCCGAGGATGGCCACTTCGGGGGCGTTGATGATGGGCGTGAAATGCGTCCCGCCGATGCCGCCGAGCGAGCTGATCGAAAAGCACCCGCCCTGCATGTCGGCCGAACCGAGCTTGCCGTCGCGCGCCTTCTTCGCGAGTTCGCCCATCTCGGCGCTGATCTGCAGGATGCCCTTCTTGTCGGCATCTTTCAGCACCGGCACCACGAGCCCGTTGGGCGTGTCCGCCGCGAAGCCGATGTTGAAGTACTGCTTGTAGACGAGCTGGTCGCCATCGAGGCTGGCGTTGAAGTCGGGGAATTTCTTCAGCGCGGCAACCACCGCCTTGATCACGAAAGCCAGCATCGTGACCTTCACGCCCGACTTCTCGTTCTCCTTGTTGGTGGAGACGCGGAAGGCCTCGAGCTCGGTGATGTCAGCTTCGTCGTTGTTGGTGACGTGCGGAATCATCACCCAGTTGCGGTGCAGGTTCGCGCCGCTGAGCTTCTTGATGCGCGAGAGGTCCTTGCGCTCGACCGGACCGAACTTCGTGAAGTCGACCTTGGGCCACGGAATGAGGCCCAGCGCCGCGCCATCGGCGCTGCCGCCACCGGCCGGCGCCTTGGCCGCCGAGGCCTTCGTGCTGGCCTGTCCGCTCATCACGGCCTTGGTGAAGCCCTGGACGTCTTCCTGCGTGATGCGGCCCTTGGGACCGGAGCCCTTGACCTCTTCGAGCGGCACGCCGAGTTCGCGGGCGAACTTGCGTACCGAGGGCGAGGCGTGCGGCAGGCTGGCATTGGGCGCCGTGGTGGGGTCGTGCGGTGCAGCGGCGGCGGGGCTTGCGGCCGGGGCCGGCGAAGCAGCGGCCGGCGCGGGGGCGCTGGCGGTTGCCGCAGCCGGGGCGGCGGCAGCAGCTTGTGCCGGCGCGGGCGCCGCAGCGCCTGCCGAACCTTCCAGGATCGCGATCAGGTCACCGATGTTGACCGTGTCGCCGACCTTGACCTTGAGTTCCTTCAACACGCCGGCAGCCGACGACGGAATCTCCATCGATGCCTTGTCCGACTCCACCGTGATCAGCGACTGGTCGGCCGCGATCGTGTCGCCGGGCTTCACCAGCAGCTCGATGACCGCGACGTCCTTGAAGTCGCCGATGTCCGGCACCTTGATCTCGACCGGGCCGGAGGCTGCGGCAGGTGCCGCCGCCGGTGCGGGCGCCGGGGCAGCGGCCGCAGGAGCCGGGGCTGCTGCAGCCGCGGGGGCCGGTGCGGCAGCGGCACCTTCGGCCTCGAGCACGAGCACCACCGAGCCCTCTTTCACCTTGCCACCGACCTCGACCTTGATTTCCTTGACCACACCGGCGGTCGACGAAGGAATCTCCATCGACGCCTTGTCCGATTCCACCGTGATGAGCGACTGCTCGGCCTTGACCGTGTCGCCCACCTTCACCAGCACCTCGATCACCGCGACTTCATCGAAATCGCCGATGTCCGGCACCTTCACTTCCACTGCTGCCATATCGTTGTCTCCCGCCGTAAGGCGCCGTTCGTTCGTTGGTTGTTGATGTTCAAGCGTAGAGCGGGTTGACCTTGTCGACATTGATGCCGTACTTCTTGATCGCTTCCACCACCTTGGCCACCGGCACGGTGCCATCTTCGCTCAGCGCCTTGAGCGCAGCCACCACGATGTAGTGGCGGTTGATCTCGAAGTGTTCGCGCAGCTTGTTGCGGAAGTCGCTGCGGCCGAAGCCGTCGGTGCCCAGCACCTTGTAGGTGCGGCCCTTCGGGATGAAGGGGCGGATCTGTTCCGCATAGGCCTTCATGTAGTCGGTCGATGCGACCACCGGGCCGGTGGAGGGCGCGAGTTGCTCCGCCACGAAGGGCACGCGCGGGGTCTGGTCCGGGTGCAGCAGGTTCCAGCGGTCGGCGTCCTGGCCGTCGCGGGTGAGCTCATTGAAGCTCGGGCAGCTCCACACGGAAGCCGACACGCCCCAGTCCTTCTCGAGCAACTCTTGCGCCGCGAAGCTCTCGCGCAGGATGGTGCCGCTGCCCAGCAGTTGCACTGTCGGTGCTTCCTTGCCCTTGGCAGCTTTGACCACCGGGCCCTGCTTGGACAGGTACATGCCCTTGATGATCTGCTCTTCGGTGCCGGGCTGAAGGCCGGGCATCGCGTAGTTCTCGTTCAGCAGCGTCAAGTAGTAATAGACGTTGTCCTGCTTCTCGACCATGCGCTTCAAGCCATGGTGCAGGATCACGCCCACTTCGTGCGCGAAGGTCGGGTCGTAGCTCACGCAGTTCGGGATGGTGTTGGCCAGGATGTGGCTGTGACCGTCTTCGTGCTGCAGGCCTTCGCCGTTCAGCGTGGTGCGTCCCGAGGTGCCGCCCAGCAGGAAGCCGCGGGCCTGCATGTCGCCGGCCGCCCAGGCCAGGTCGCCGATGCGCTGGAAGCCGAACATCGAGTAGTACACGTAGAACGGCACCATGATGCGGTTGTTCGTGCTGTACGAGGTGGCCGCGGCGATCCAGCTGGACATGCCGCCGGCCTCGTTGATGCCTTCCTGCAGGATCTGGCCGGCCTTGTCTTCCTTGTAGTACATGACCTGGTCTTTATCGACCGGGGTGTACTGCTGGCCTGCGGGGTTGTAGATGCCGATCTGGCGGAACAAGCCTTCCATGCCGAAGGTGCGGGCCTCGTCCACCAGGATGGGCACCACGCGCGGGCCGAGCGCCTTGTCGCGCAGGAGTTGCGTGAGAAAGCGAACATAGGCCTGCGTCGTCGAGATCTCGCGGCCTTCGGCCGTGGGCTCCATCACCGACTTGAAAGTGTCCAGCGAGGGCACCGTGAAGCTCTCGTCGGCCTTGGTGCGGCGGTGCGGCAGGTAGCCGCCGAGGGCCTTGCGGCGCTCGTGCAGGTACTTCATTTCCGGGGTGTCGTCGGCCGGCTTGTAGAACGGCAGGTCGGCGATCTGGCTGTCCGGAATCGGAATGTTGAAGCGGTCGCGAAAGGCCATGATGTCCTCGTCGCTGAGCTTCTTCGTTTGGTGGACGTTGTTCTTGCCCTCGCCGATCTTGCCCATGCCGAAGCCCTTGACCGTCTTGATCAGGAGCACCGTGGGCTGGCCCTTGTGCTTGACGGCCGCGTCGAAGGCCGCATAGACCTTCTGCGAGTCGTGGCCGCCGCGACGCAGCTGCCAGATGTCGTCGTCGCTCATCTTGGCGACCATCTCCAGCGTGCGCGGGTCGCGGCCGAAGAAGTGCTTGCGAACGTAGGCGCCGTCGTTGGCCTTGAACGACTGGTAATCGCCGTCGTTCGTCTCCATCATGATCTTGCGCAGCGCACCTTCCTTGTCGCGTGCGATCAGCTGGTCCCAGCCGCTGCCCCAGATCAGCTTGATGACGTTCCAGCCCGAGCCGCGGAACTCGCCTTCCAGCTCCTGGATGATCTTGCCGTTGCCGCGCACCGGGCCGTCCAGGCGCTGCAGGTTGCAGTTGATGACGAAGACGAGGTTGTCGAGGCCCTCACGCGCTGCGAGGCCGATGGCGCCCATCGATTCGACTTCGTCCATTTCGCCGTCGCCGCAGAACACCCAGACCTTGCGGTTCTCGGTATTGGCAATGCCGCGGGCATGCAGGTACTTGAGAAAGCGCGCCTGGTAGATCGCCATCAGCGGGCCGAGGCCCATCGACACCGTGGGGAACTGCCAGAACTGGGGCATCAGCTTCGGATGCGGGTAGCTGGAGAGGCCCTTGCCGTCCACTTCCTGGCGGAAGTTGAGCAGTTGCTCTTCGGTCAGGCGACCTTCGAGGTAGGCGCGGGCATAGATGCCGGGGGAGACGTGGCCCTGGATGTAGAGGCAGTCACCGCCGTGGTTCTCGCTCTCGGCGTGCCAGAAGTGGTTGAAACCGGCGCCGAACATGTTCGCCAGCGAGGCGAAGGAGCCGATGTGGCCGCCCAGGTCGCCGCCTTCGGCGGGGTGGTGGCGGTTGGCCTTGACCACCATCGCCATCGCGTTCCAGCGCATGTAGGCGCGCAGACGCTCCTCGATCTCGAGGTTGCCGGGGCAACGCTCTTCCTGATCGGGCTCGATGGTGTTGACATAGGCGGTGTTGGCAGAGAACGGCTTGTCGATGCTGTGCTGCCGGGCATGTTCGAGCAGCTGCTCGAGAAGGAAGTGGGCCCGCTCGGGACCCTCGCTCTGGATGACGGAAGACAGTGCATCCATCCATTCACGGGTCTCCTGGGCGTCCGCATCGTTTGCGGCCGAGCCGAACAGGTTCTCGGGATTTGCCGACATGCTTGTCTCTCCTTTTAGGGCTGTGGCTGTAATTTAGTGCGCTCTGCAATAAACGCGGGCGAGTTTCGCATAGAAACTTTCCAATTTCAAATGGCGCGTGATGATTTCTTAATGTGATATTTTTGTGAATTTCACCGACAAGACCCGACCGCGACGGGATCAATGGCACTGGCGCTTTTCCGATGTTTCCCGAGGGGCATCCCCTAAACTCGCGCGATGCCTTTTTCCTCCCCGCTAGCGGTTGCCCGCAGTGCCGTGAACGCCTCGCCACTTTCCTGGTGGCGCCGCTGGTGGCGCCGGCAAACGCCGGTGCTGCAGGACGCGGTCGCCATGCTCGCGCCGATGGCGGCGGTGCTGCTGTTCCTTGCCGCCATCGTTTCCGCCTTCTGGTACCTGCGCACCGAGGAGGTCGAGCGCGAGCAGGAGTCGGTGCGCCGCGACGTCGAATACGCCCAGCAGCGCATGCGCCTTCGGTTGCTGGAGCGCCAGGAACAGCTGATGCGCATCGCGCGAGATGCCTCCAACCGCGAGATCGATCCCACCGAATTCACGAGCCGCGCCGAATCGCTCGTGAGCCAGTTCCCCGAGCTGCAGACCATCACCTGGATCGACGACCGCCGCCGCTTCAAGGCCGGCTATGCGGCGCCCAGCGTGCACCCCGCGCAGCAGCACCTGATCGGCGATGTGCTGCGGCCCGGCGACATCGAGAGCAACTACGCCCTGGCGCGCGAGTTGCGACAGCCGGTGTATTCGCAGCCGGTGGCCGGCGGCGACCCGGCCGCGATGCTGCAGCTGCACATCCCTCTTTTCGACCAGGGCCTGTTCGCGGGCGTCGTGCTCGGCGAGTTCTCGGTCGACGGACTGCTGCGCTACGGCATGCCCTCCGAGGTACAGGCGCGCTACGCGGTCTCGCTGCTCGACGCTAAGGGCAACGTCATCGCCGGCAACACGACCAGCCTGAAGGACAGCGGCACGCGGCTGCTGCCGTGGTCGGAGCGGACCAATGAATACGAAGTGCCCGTGTCGCCCGTCGGCAATGCGCTGATCCTGCGCGCACAGGCCTACCGCACTTCGCAGGGCGTGGTGGGCAACGGACTCTTCTGGCTGGTCTGCGCACTCAGCGTGCTCACGAGCTGGATGCTGATCGGCACCTGGCGTCACACGCGCCGGCGCCTGCAGGCGCAGCAGCGGCTGGTGGCAGAAACCAACTTCCGGCGCGCGATGGAAAACTCCATGCTGACCGGCATGCGCGTGCTCGACCTGCAAGGCCGCATCACTTACGTGAACGCCGCGTTCTGCGCGATGACCGGATGGAGCGAGGCCGAACTGGTCGGCCAGTCGCCGCCCTTCCCCTACTGGCTCGAATCCGACCGCGAAGTGATGAACGAGCGGCTGGAAGAAGAATTGCACGGCCGCGCCCTCCCCGGCGGCTTCCAGGTGCGGGTGAAGCGCAAGAACGGCAGCGTGTTCAACGCCCGCCTCTATGTCTCTCCGCTGATCGACGCACGCGGCCACCAGACCGGCTGGATGACGTCGATGACCGACATCACCGAGCCCACACGCATCCGCGAGCAGTTGTCGGCGTCTTACGAACGCTTCACCACGGTGCTCGAAGCGCTCGACGCCGCGGTGTCGGTCGCGCCCATCGGCAGCGAGGAGTTGCTGTTCGCGAACAAGCTGTACCGTCTCTGGTTCGGCTCGGACACCGTCGGCCACCTGGGCATGGTGGCACAAGCTGGCGTACCGGCATCGAACGCGCACGACGAAGGCCTGGACGATGTGGACCCGTATGCCGGCCTCCCCATCGACACGCTCACTGCCGCACAGGCCGCGAACAACGAAATCTTCGTGCCGCACTTGGGCAAATGGCTCGAAGTGCGCTCGCGCTACCTCACATGGGTGGACGGCCGCCTCGCACAACTCGTGATCGCCACCGACATCACGCCGCGCCGCGATGCCGAAGAGCAAGCCGCCGCGCAGGCCGACAAGGCCCAGGCCGCGAGCCGCCTCATCACGATGGGCGAGATGGCCTCCAGCGTCGCTCACGAGCTCAACCAGCCGCTGACCGCCATCACCAACTATTGCAACGGGATGATGTCGCGCATCAAGGGCCAGACGATCGACACCGAGGCTCTGCTCGCGGCGCTGGAGAAGACGTCCAAGCAGGCCCAGCGGGCGGGCCAGATCATCCAGCGCATCCGCTCCTTCGTGAAGCGCAGCGAGCCCAACCGCACGCCCGCCGACGTCGCCACCATGGTGAGCGAAGCCGTCGAACTGGCGGGCATCGAGCTGCGTCGGCGCAACGTGCGCCTGAACCACTACGTGGCCGCGCGGCTGCCGGTGGTGCGGGTCGACCCGATCCTGATCGAACAGGTGATGGTCAACCTGTTGAAGAACGCGGCCGAATCCATCGACCTCGCCGACAGGCCGCTCGCGCGCCGCAGCGTCGAGCTGCGCGTGCTGCCCAAGACCATCGAGGGGCAGAACGCCATCGAGTTCTCGGTGCAGGACACGGGCAAGGGCCTGTCGCCCGAGGTGATGGATCGGCTCTACGAAGCCTTCTTCTCGACCAAGCCCGAAGGCATGGGCATCGGGCTCAATTTGTGCCGCACCATCGTCGAGTCGCATCGCGGCCGGATGCAGGCGGAGAACATCTACAATGGCCCGGATGTGATCGGATGCCGTTTTTCCTTCTGGATTCCGGTGTTGGACGCTATCAGTTCCGTAGCTAGCGACGAGGCAAAGGTACCTGCATGAGTTTGATTCCGAAGAAGGGCACGGTCTACGTCGTCGACGATGACGAAGCCGTACGCGATTCGCTGCAATGGCTGCTCGAAGGCAAGGACTACAGAGTCCGCTGTTTCGATTCCGCCGAATCCTTTCTCTCCCGATACGACCCGCGCGAAGTCGCCTGTTTGATCGTCGACATCCGCATGGCCGGCATGACCGGCCTCGAATTGCAGGATCGACTGATCGAGCGGCGCTCTCCGTTGCCGATCGTGGTCATCACCGGCCACGGCGACGTGCCGATGGCGGTGGACAGCATGAAGAAGGGCGCGATGGATTTCATCCAGAAGCCCTTCAACGACGAAGAACTCGTCACGCTGGTCGAGCGCATGCTCGAACACGCGCGCGGCGCCTTCACGCAGCACCAGCAGTCGGCCAGCCGCGACGCGCTGCTGTCCAAGCTCACCGGCCGCGAGGCGCAGGTGCTCGAGCGCATCGTCGCCGGCCGCCTCAACAAGCAAATCGCCGACGACCTGGGCATCAGCATCAAGACGGTGGAGGCGCACCGCGCCAACATCATGGAAAAGCTCAACGCCAACACCGTGGCCGATCTGCTGAAGATCGCCCTCGGACAGGCGGCCCCCGCGGCCAAGGCCTAGAAGCTATTTCCCCGATAGCAATGCATATCCCCCACGCCTGCGCAAGCGGGCGTTTTTACTTGGAAAATCGAAACCGATGACCGCCCAACTGATCGACGGCAACGCCCTCGCCAAAACCATCCGCACCGAAGTCGCAGGCCGCACCGCCGCACTCAAGGCGCGTGGCGTGAACCCGGCCCTTTCCATCATCCTCGTGGGCGAAGACCCGGCCAGCCAGGTCTACACGAAGCACAAGGTCAACGACAGCACGCAGACCGGCCTCGAAGCCACGCTGGAGACCTACCCCGCCGACATGACCGAGGCCGACCTGCTGGCCCGCATCCGCGCCCTCAACGACGACCCGAAGGTGCATGGCATCCTGGTGCAGTTGCCGCTCCCGAAGCACATGGACAGCCAGAAGGTCATCGAGACCATCTCGCCCGCCAAGGACGTGGACGGCTTCCACGTCGCCAGCGCCGGCGCGCTGATGACCGGTGCCCCCGGCTTCTGGCCCTGCACGCCGCACGGCTGCATGAAGATGCTCGAAGCCATCGGCTACGACCTGCGCGGCAAGCACGCGGTGGTCATCGGCCGCAGCAATATCGTCGGCAAGCCGATGGCCATGATGCTGCTGGCCAAGAGCGCCACCGTGACCATCTGCCACAGCGCCACGCAAGACCTGGGCGCCATCACGCGGCAGGCCGACGTGATCGTCGCGGCCGTCGGCAAGCTCAACCTGCTGACCGCTGACATGGTGAAGCCCGGCGCGGTCGTCATCGACGTCGGCATGAACCGCAAGGCAGACGGCAAGCTCGCCGGCGACGTCGATTTCGACGGCGTGAAGGAAGTGGCCGGCTGGATCACCCCCGTGCCCGGCGGCGTCGGTCCGATGACCCGCGCCATGCTGCTCGTCAACACCCTTGAAGCCGCCGAACGCGCCGCAAGATAAGAACCACCCCGTTGCTTGCTCACTGCGTGTAGCCGCCTTCCCCTCAAGGGGCACCACCGGTGGCCCGGCAAAGCTGGTTCCACGGTGGTTCCCGAAACGGCTTCGCTACGCTCGACCTGGATATCTCACATGACCAACCCGCTCCTGGACTTCAACGACCTCCCGCTGTTCGACCGCATCAAGCCCGAGCACGTGGCGCCCGCCGTGGACACGCTGCTGGCCGATGCCGAGGCAGCGCTGCAGGCCGTGACGGCGTCCGAGTTCCCCGCCGACTGGAATGCGATCTCGAAGGTGCTCGACGTGGCCTCCGAACGTTTCAGCCGCGCCTGGGGCGCCGTCGGCCATCTCAACGCCGTGGCCGACACGCCCGAGCTGCGCGCCGCCTACAACGAGGCCATGCCGCGCGTCACCGCCTTCTGGACCCGCCTGGGCTCCGACGAACGGCTCTACGCGAAGTACAAGGCCATCGACGTCGCCACGCTCAACGCCGAGCAGCGCCAGGCGCACCGCAACGCCGTGCGCAACTTCGTGCTGGGTGGCGCCGAGCTGCAGGGCGACGCCAAGAAGCGCTTTGCCGACATCCAGGAACGCCAGGCCGAGCTGAGCCAGAAGTTCAGCGAGAACGCGCTCGATGCCACGGACGCCTTCGCCTACTACGCCAAGTTCGGCGAGCTCGAAGGCGTGCCTGAAGACGTGGTGAGCGCCGCACGCGCGGCCGCCGAAGCCGACGGCAAGGACGGCTACAAGCTCACGCTCAAGATGCCGTGCTACCTGCCGGTGATGCAGTTCGCCAAGAGCAGCGCACTGCGCGAAACGCTCTACCGCGCCTATGTCACGCGCGCGAGCGAATTCGGCGATGCGGCTTTCGACAACACCGCGCTGATCACCGAGATCCTCGCGCTGCGCGAAGAAGAGGCCAAGCTCCTGGGCTACAAGAATTTCGGCGAGCTCTCGGTCGTGCCGAAGATGGCCGAATCGCCCGAGCAGGTCGTCAAGTTCCTGCGCGACCTTGCGACCAAGGCCAAGCCCTACGGCGAACGCGATCTCGCTGACCTGCGCGCCTTTGCCGCCGCGCAGTTGAGCATCACCGACCCGCAGCCCTGGGACTGGAGCTACATCGGCGAGAAGCTCAAGGAAGCGCGCTACGCCTTCAGCGAGCAGGAGGTCAAGCAGTACTTCCCAGCGCCGAAGGTGATGGCCGGACTGTTCAAGATCGTGGAGACGCTGTTCGAAGTGTCGATCCGCCGCGACAGCGCGCCGACGTGGCATCCGAGCGTCGAGTTCTATCGCATCGAGCGCGCCGGCCAGAAGGTCGGCCAGTTCTACCTCGACCCCTCCGCCCGCGCCGCCAAGCGCGGCGGTGCCTGGATGGACGACGTGCGCGCCCGGTGGCTCCGCCCCGACAACGGCGTGCTGCAGACGCCGGTCGCGCAGCTGGTCTGCAACTTCGCGAGCGGTGTCGATGGCAAGCCGCCGCTGCTCACGCACGACGACGTGACCACCCTCTTCCACGAGTTCGGCCACGGCCTGCACCACATGCTCACGCAGGTGAACGAGCGCGACGTCTCGGGCATCAGCGGCGTCGAGTGGGATGCGGTCGAGCTGCCCAGCCAGTTCATGGAGAACTTCTGCTGGGAGTGGGACGTGCTCAGCCACATGACGGCCCACGTCGACACCGGCGAGCCGCTGCCGCGCGCGCTGTTCGACAAGATGACCGCCGCCAAGAACTTCCAGAGCGGGCTCCAAACGCTGCGCCAGATCGAGTTCTCGCTGTTCGACATGCTGCTGCACACCGAATACCAAGCGGCCGCTGCCAAGACGGGTGACGTGATGGCGCTGCTCGGCAAGGTGCGCAGCGAAGTGGCGGTGATGCCCTCGCCGCCTTTCAGCCGCACGCCGAATACTTTCAGCCACATCTTCTCGGGCGGCTACGCAGCCGGCTACTACAGCTACAAGTGGGCCGAGGTGCTGAGCGCCGACGCCTATGCGGCTTTCGAGGAAACCGTGGGCGCCGACGGCGAGCCGAACATCGAGACCGGCCGCAAATACCGCCAGGCCATCCTGGAGGCCGGCGGCAGCCGCAGCGCGATGGATTCGTTCAAGGCTTTCCGCGGCCGCGAACCCCAGCTTGATGCATTGCTGCGACACCAGGGCATGGCCGAGGCCCAGCCCGCTTGATGCGGCGCTGAAGCTTGCGATACTCGGGACATGTATCTGACCTCTTACAAATCCCCGTCGCATTGCCTGACCGGCCTCGCCTTGCTGCTCGTCGCGGCGGGCGCGATGGCCCAGCCGATCTATCGCAACGTCGACAAGAACGGCAAGGTCACTTTCTCCGACCGCGCGCCCGCCGCCAGCACCGAGCCCGCCGCGGGGCCGCAGGGCGCCGCCGCACCGGCCAACACGGCGGGGTTGCCGTACGAACTGCGGCAGGTGGCGCAACGCTATCCCGTCACGCTCTACACCAGCGACGACTGCGCGCCCTGCAGCGCGGCGCGCACGCTGCTCACCAAGCGCGGCATTCCGTTCGACGAGCGCACCGTCAAGAGCAATGAAGAGATCGAGGCGCTGCAGCGCCTGAGCAGCCAGAGTTCGCTGCCGCTGCTCACCATCGGTTCGCAGCAGCTCAAGGGGTACGCGGACAACGAGTGGTCGCAATACCTCGACGCGGCCGGCTATCCCAAGAGCAACAGCCTGCCCGCCGGCTACCGCAATGCGCCGGCTCGCCCCCTGATCGCAGCGCAGCAGGCCGCGCCTGCGCCCCGCGCTGCGGCACCCGCCGCGCAACCCGCGCCACCGCCCGCCGCACCGAGCGATCCGGGCGCAGGCAACCCGGCCGGCATCAAGTTCTGACGCCAGGCGGTTCGCCGCTTCAGTCGAACTGCATCGTCTTCACGCCCGTCGCGGTGCCCAGCAGGCACACATCGGCCTTCTGGTGGGCGAAGACGCCGACCGTCACCACGCCCGGCCATTGGCTCACCTCGGATTCGAACGCGAGCGGATCGGCGATCTGCAGGCCCGTCACATCGACGATGTGCTGGCCGTTGTCGGTGACCAGCGGCAGGCCGTCTTTCTCGCGCACCTGGGCGATGCCGCCCAGGCTGGCGAACTGGCGCATCACGCGGCGCGCCGCCATCGGGATCACTTCCACCGGCAGCGGGAAGGCGCCGAGCGTCTGGACCAGCTTGGACGCATCGGCGATGCAGACGAAGCGCTTCGACTGCGCCGCGACGATCTTCTCGCGCGTGAGCGCCGCACCGCCCCCCTTCACCATGAAGCCCCGGTGATCGATTTCATCGGCGCCGTCGATGTAGACGGCGAGTTCTTCCACCTCGTTGCTGTCGAACACCGGGATGCCCAGCGCGCGCAGGCGCTCGGTCGACGCGACGGAGCTCGAGACGGCACCCTTGATATCGTCCTTGATCGTCGCCAGCGCGTCGATGAACTTGTTGACCGTCGAGCCGGTGCCGACGCCGACGATCTCGCCCTTGACCACGTAAGCCAATGCGGCGCGGCCGACCTGGGCCTTGAGTTCGTCCTGGGAAAGCGCGGCGGGCGCGGGGGATGGGGAGGCGGGTGCGGTCATCGCGGAGAATCCTTGGCTCATTGAAGTCGAGAATTATCCGATGCCCCTGCTGCTGCCCTCTTCGCTCTATGGCCTGGCCCGCCCTTTCCTGTTCGGCTTCGACCCCGAGCACGCCCATGAAATCACCCTGGACGGCCTGGCCCGCACGCAGAACACGCCGCTTGCCTGTGCTTATTCCGCCCCGCGCGTGGACGATCCCGTCACGCTGGCCGGGCTGACCTTTCCGAACCGCGTGGGCCTGGCGGCCGGCCTCGACAAGAACGCCCGCTGCATCGACGCCTTCGCAGCCATGGGTTTCGGCTTCGTCGAAGTCGGCACGGTGACGCCGAAAGCGCAGCCGGGCAATCCCAAGCCGCGCATGTTCCGCCTGCCCCAGCGCGATGCGCTGATCAACCGGCTCGGTTTCAACAACGAAGGGCTCGACGCATTCCTGGCCAACGTACAGAAAGCGCGTTTCCGCAAGAGCGGCGGCGGCAAGACGCCGATGTTGCTCGGCCTGAACATCGGCAAGAACGCCACCACGCCGATCGAGCGCGCGGTGGACGACTACCTGGCTTGCCTCGACGGCGTGTACCCGCATGCCGACTACGTGACGATCAACATCTCGAGCCCCAACACAGCCAACCTGCGCACGCTGCAGAGCGACGAGGCGCTCGATGCGCTGCTCGGTGCAGTGGCCGAGCGGCGCGAAGCGCTGGCCACGCGCCATGGCAAGCGCTCGCCGCTGTTCGTGAAGATCGCCCCCGATCTCGATGAAGCCCAGGTCGCGGTCATCGCCGCGACGCTGCAGCGCCACGGCATGGACGGCGTGATCGCTACCAACACCACGCTCGCGCGCGACGCGGTGGTCGGTCTGCCGCATGCTGAAGAAGCTGGCGGCCTGTCGGGTGCGCCGGTGCGCGAAGCGAGCAACCGCGTGATTGCGCAGCTGCGCGCGGCGTTGGGGAAAGACTTCCCGATCATCGGCGTGGGCGGCATCCTCAGTGCGGCCGATGCCAAGGCCAAGATCGCCGCGGGCGCGGACGTGGTGCAGATCTACACCGGGCTGATCTACCGCGGCCCGGCGCTGGTCCGCGAGACGGCTCAAGCGCTGCTGCGCGATCGCAGCAAGGCCTGAGACCTTCCTTCTTTCTTCAGCGCATGCGCCAGAGGATCGGCGCGATGACCGCCGCCCAGCGCAGCAGGCGCTTCGGGCGGATCACCACCACGGCGGCCGCAGCGGCCACGCCGGCAGCCACGGGATGCGCCCGTGCGATCCGCAGCGCGGCGGCGGTGGCCGTTTCGTTCGGCGGAGGAGCCTCGCGCCCGGTACTCGCCGGCTGCGTCTCGCGGCCACCTTTCAGGGTCGCGATGCGCTCGCGCTGAATTGCCATTCGCGCCAGCAATTCCTCGCGCGTGGCTGGGCGCGGGGGGCGTGGCGCTTCTTCGTCTTCCGGGTCCTTGCCAAGCCCGAAGCTGTCCTGTACCCAGGCCCAGTCGCGCTCGAACTCCTGGCGGGCCGGGATGAAGCTGTTGGAAGCGTTGCGCAGGGTCAGCAACAGGCCGGCGGCAGCGCCCAGCCAGAGCACGATCCATACGCCGGCCACCGACCACGCAGCCGTGATGCGGTATGGCGTTTCCCAGAAATGCACCACCACTGCCATCGACAGCAAGGCCACGGTGACGGTGGTCAGCCCGAGCACGGCCACCACGAGGATGAGCATCAGCTTCAGGCGCTGCTTCTCGTCCTCCCAGGCCATGCGCAAAAGCTGCACCCGGTCTTCGGCCGCCAGTGCGCCTTCGGCGGCGACGATGCGCAACCGGCGGATGTGGCCGCTCAGCCCGAACAGGGAGAGTAGCCTCATGGGCATGCTCCAGCCCCGCTCAACCAGCGGTGACGAACAATCCGGCGGTACGCGCTTGGATCAGCGCGATCAGCGGCGGCCAAGCAACAGACCCACCAGCACGCCGACGGCCAGTGCGGCGCCTGCGATCTGCCAAGGTTCGTCGTGGGCGTAGGCGTTGGTGGCGGAGGCCGCCTCGCGCGCCTTCTTGGCGGCGAGCTTGCTCTTCTCGGCGGCGAGTTCGCGCGCGATGGCGAGCTTGGTATCGATGCGCTGGCGCAGCGCCTTGATGTGGGGAACCGAATCCAGGTCCTTGCTGGCCAGCACACCACGCACGTCGCTTGCGATGTCTTCGGCTGCTGCTTCAAGATTGTTGGATGCACTCATTGGAATCTTTCCTCCGTGATGACACCGGCACCGCGCCGGCGGCTTCACGCCAGCAAATGGCGTGGTGTCATGTTACAGGCTCGAAAGCCCCTCATGCGCGGCAGATGTGCAGACTTGTGCGTGCGATGGCTCATGCATCGGCCAGCAGCCGGGCGACATGGGCGCCGATTGCAAGGCTGCTGGTGAGCCCCGGCGATTCGATGCCGAACAGGTTGACCAGCCCCGGCACGCCGTGCGACGCGGGGCCGTCGATCATGAAGTCGGCCGCCGGCTCGCCCGGGCCCGAGATCTTGGGCCGCATGCCGGCGTAGCCGGGAATCAATCCGCCGTCCGGCAGCGCGGGCCAGTACTTGCGCACCTCGGCATAGAAGCCATCGCCGCGGGCGGGGTTCACCACGAGGTCGTCGGCCGACTCGACCCACTGCACATCGGGGCCGAACTTGGCCTGGCCGCCGAGGTCGATCGTCAGGTGAACGCCCAGTCCACCGGGCTCGGGCACCGGGTAGATGAGGCGGCTGAAGGGTGCGCGGCCCGACAGGGTGAAGTAGTTGCCCTTGGCGAAATACTCGGTCGGGATTGCCGATGCAGGCAGTCCTTCGAAGCGCCGGGCCAACGATGGCGCGCAGAGCCCCGCTGCATTGACGACGCTGCGGCACCGCAGCGCCGTTCCGTCCTCGGCGATCAGGACGATGCCGCCGCTACCGCACTCGGCGCGGGTGATGGGCGATTTCAGTGCCAGCATGCCGCCCGCGTTTTCCAGGTCGCCGAGGAGGCTCAGCATGAGCGCGTGGCTGTCGACGATGCCGGTGCTGGGCGAATGCAGCGCCGCCGTGCAATGCAGTTGCGGCTCCATCTCTCGGGCCTGTTGGGCGGTGATCTGCACGAGGTCATCGACGCCATTGGCGGCGGCTTTCACGCGGATCGCTTCGAGTTGGCCCACCTGCTCGGCAGAGGTCGCCACGATGAGCTTGCCGCAACGCTGGTGCGGCACGCCGCGCTCCGCCGCATACGCGTAAAGCGCGTTCCGCCCTTTCACACACAGCTTCGCCTTGAGCGAGCCCTGCGGGTAATAGATGCCGGCATGAATGACTTCGCTGTTGCGCGAACTGGTCCCGGTGCCGATGGCACCTTCGGATTCGAGCACCAGCACTTCGCGGCCCGCGAGCGCCAATGCGCGCGCCACTGCCAGCCCCACCACACCACCGCCGATGACGGCGCAATCGAGTTCGTCCATGGCGCGAGCTTATCGCGGCCCGCGCTGCAGATTCACGAGACGGAGGGCGGCGGCTCCGGGTCCGTGGGCTCGTCGGGCGGTGTGCTCGGTCCTTCGTCGGGCTCTACGGGCAGGTTGGGTGTGACGGGGGTCGGAAGATCGGGATGAGTGGCCATGGTCGTCTCCTTTCCTTCCTTGTAAGACGTTGCCGCAAAGGGCCGGCAAGCATGCAACCGCACTTCGCGTCAGCGAGAGCCGACAGTTTGCGCTCCGCCTCAAAGAAGAAGATCGAATCCACGAGCCGCTGTTTAAGATCCGGCTCGGACGCCGGCATCCGAGCCGGACGCGGACAGACTTCAAAAACCGGAGGGAAATCAATGGGCATCAGGGACACGCTCGGGCATGCGCTGCTCGACAACGAGAAGCTTCATTTCGGCACCGCGGAGACACTCACCGCAGAAGAGCAATGGCTGGTCACGCTGAGCGCGCCGCTGTCCGCGTTCAACGGTGACTACGTGAATGCCGTGGCCACCGGAAAAGACGACGACGAGTTGCGCCAGGGCATCTCGGAAGTCTGGAGCGTGCATGACCGGGAGAGTTTCGAGGAAACGGCGCGTTGGCTCGCGGAGGAGGGACAGCGTTCGACCTACCTGTCCACGTGGCAGGCCGTTGCGGCGGTCGATTCAGCAACCCAGAGCACGCCGGCCGTGCTGCGATTGGTCATGGATGCGTGGTTTCCCGCGTTCTTCCAGATCAAGGCGCGCAAGAGCCTAGACTACCGCGCGCTGGCGGCGGAGAGTGGGCGGTCGGTGACGGACCTGAGCCAACTGGTGTCGGGCAGCACGAGCTGGGTCAATGCCTTGCGCAAGCACTTCAAGGTTTCGCCGTCCCAGATCTCCGACCTGGTCGCCTGGGATGCCGTGCGATTGGCCAGCCTGTCGCGGTGGGCGGTGCAGCTGGGCTTCATCGAACGCGCGGAATTCGCAGGTTTCGCTGGCGCGTTGAACTCGCAAGTGCGCGAGGCCTACGCCGACTGGTCGCAAGTGAGTGCCGCATACATCGCCAGCGGCTTGATCTGGCGGTATTCCGACGCGCGCGAAGAACACTTGCTGCGCACCAACCGCATGCTGCTGAGCGATGCCCGCAGCCCCTATCGCAGCGTGCCTTTTCGCTGACATCGGCCGCACCAACGAAAACGGCACCCGAAGGTGCCGTGTCGTGGAATTGGTGGGCGGTGGAGGTTTCGAACCTCCGACCCCAGCAGTGTGAATGCTGTGCTCTACCCCTGAGCTAACCGCCCGTGGCACAGCGAGTGCTGTGCCGTGGAATTAATCGCGTTGCGCGAAGCCTTCGATTATGCCACAGCATTTCCACCGTTTTGGCGAAACAGCGTGCGGCCGCCGCTGGATTTGTCGAGCTGCGACAACACCGCTTCGTGCGCCGCAAGCTCCTGCTCACCGGCGGTGATCACCGGCAGCTCGAACTGGCTCAGGTCGATCGCCACCACGGTGGTGCCCTGCGCCGGTTCGTTCGATGCCACGTCGATCAGCAGCGCGTCCTGCCCGCGCGTGAGATTGATGTAGACGTCGGCCAGCAGCTGCGCGTCGAGCTTGGCGCCGTGGAAGGTGCGGTTCGAGCGGTCGACGCCGAAGCGGTCGCACAACGCATCGAGCGAGTTGCGTTTGCCCGGGTAGACCAGCTTGGCCATGGCCAGCGTGTCGGTCACTTCGCCGACAAAGCTGCGCAGCGGCGGCAACCCGGCGCGCTCGAATTCCTTGTTGAGGAACCCGACGTCGAAGGCCGCGTTGTGGATGATGATTTCGGCGCCGCGCAGGTACTCGATGATGTCGTTGCCCAGCGTGGCGAACTTCGGCTTGTCGCGCAGGAAGTCGGTCGTCAGCCCGTGCACCTTGAGCGCGTCTTCATGACTCTCGCGCTCGGGGTTGAAATAGATGTGCAGGTCGTTGCCGGTGAGCTTGCGGGCGAACAGCTCCACGCAGCCGAGCTCGATGATGCGGTCGCCGTTCTCGGCGGAAAGCCCGGTGGTTTCGGTATCGAGAACGATCTGGCGCGACATCAGTGGTTTTCCTTGGCGTGGTTGATCGAGTACTTCGGAATCTCGATCGCCACATTCTCCTGCGCCAGGATCGATTGGCAACTCAGGCGCGATTGCGGCTCCAGACCCCAGGCGCGGTCGAGCAAATCTTCTTCGCCCTCTTCCGCTTCGTTGAGCGAATTGAAGCCCTCGCGCACGATCACGTGGCAGGTGGTGCAGGCGCAGCTCATCTCGCAGGCGTGCTCGATGTTGATGTGGTTGTCGAGCAGCGCCTCGCAGATCGAGGTGCCGGCGGGCGCGGTGATCTCGGCGCCTTGCGGGCAGTACTCGGGATGCGGGTAGATCTTGATCGTGGGCATGTTGTTGTTCTAGAGGGATTCGACATTGCGGCCGGCAAGGGCGCGCGCGATGCCCGCGTTCATGCGCTGGGCGGCGAAGGCTTCGGTGTCGTTGGCCAGCGTCTTGGTGGCGGCTTCGATGGCTGCGGCTTCGCTGCTGTCCTTGGCGGCTTCGCGCAGCCTGGCCATCGACGCATCGATGACGGCGCGTTCGTCTTCGTTCAGCAGGTCGCCGTCGGCATCGAGGGCGCTCTGCGTGGCAAGGAGCATGCGGTCGGCATCGACGCGCGCCTCGACCAGCGCGCGCGCCTGCATGTCCTGCTGCGCCGTAGAAAAACTCTCCTGCAGCATGGTCGCGATCTGGTCGTCGGAGAGTCCATACGACGGCTTGACGGTCACACTGGCTTCGACGCCGCTGCCCTGTTCCTTGGCACTGACGCTCAGCAGGCCATCGGCATCGACAGTGAAGGTCACGCGGATGCGCGCCGCGCCGGCCGTCATCGGCGGGATGCCGCGCAGCGTGAAGCGCGCGAGGCTGCGGCAGTCGGACACCAGGTCGCGCTCGCCCTGCACCACATGCAGCGCAAGGGCCGTCTGGCCATCCTGGTAAGTCGTGAAGTCCTGCGCCATCGCGGTCGGGATGGTCTGGTTGCGCGGCACGATGCGCTCGACCAGGCCGCCCATCGTCTCGATGCCGAGCGAAAGCGGGATCACGTCGAGCAGCAGCAACTCGCCTGCGCCGTTGTTGCCGGCCAGCTGGTTGGCCTGGATCGCCGCGCCGAGCGCGACGACTTCGTCCGGGTTCAGGTTGACCAGCGGCTTGCGGCCGAAGAACGCGGCCACGGCCTCGCGGATTTGCGGCATGCGGGTGGAGCCGCCGACCAAGACGATGCCCTGCAGGTCGTCCGCCTTGAGCTTGGCATCGCGCAGGGCCTTGCGGACGGCGGCGATGGTCTTGTCCGTGAGCGCCTTGGTGGCCGCATCGAAATGCGCGCGCGTCAGGTCGAATCGCGCAACGGCGCCGGCCACGTCGGCGTGGAACGCCACGGCGTCCGCATCGGTCAGCGCCTCTTTCGCCGCACGCGCAGCCACGAGCACCGCGGCCTTGTCGGCGTCGCTGCCGACTTTCAAGCCGGTTCGTTCGAGCACGAAATCGGCGAGCGCGTGGTCGTAGTCATCACCACCGAGCGCCGAGTCGCCGCCGGTCGCAATGACCTCGAACACGCCCTGGGTCAATCGCAGGATCGAGATGTCGAAGGTGCCGCCGCCGAGGTCGTAGACCGCGTAGACGCCTTCGCTCGCGTTGTCCAGGCCGTAGGCGATCGCAGCGGCCGTGGGCTCGCTGATCAGGCGCAGCACATTGAGGCCGGCGAGTTGCGCGGCGTCTTTCGTGGCCTGGCGCTGGCCTTCGTCGAAGTAGGCCGGCACGGTGATGACGGCGCCGTAGAGCTCATCGTCGAAGGTGTCTTCGGCGCGAAAGCGCAGCGTGGCCAGGATCTCCGCGCTGATCTCGACCGGCGACTTCTCGCCCACCGAGGTCTGCACCTTCACCATGCCGCCGTCGTCGCCGCCGATGCGGTACGACATGGCTTCGCGGTTCGCGATGTCGGCAAGGCCTCGGCCCATGAGCCGCTTGACTGAGGTGATGGTGTTGGCAGGATCTTGCGCGCGCGCGGCGAGCGCCTCGAAGCCGATCTGCCGGCGGTCGCCGTCGAGGTAGCGCACGGCCGAGGGCAACAGCACGCGGCCCTGGTCATCGGGCAGGCACTCGGCCACGCCGTTGCGCACCGCGGCCACCAGCGAATGCGTGGTGCCGAGGTCGATCCCCACGGCAATGCGGCGCTGATGCGGATCGGGCGCCTGGCCGGGTTCGGAAATCTGAAGAAGAGCCATAAGGGCTTATTGTCCCAACTGATCGAATTTGGCTTCGACGTCTTCGCCGAAGCGCTCAATGAACATGAGGGCTCTCACCTGCTGCGCGGCGGCGGGGTAGTCGCCCTTCTCGTCGATCAGCCAGTCGAGGGACGACAGCGCGCGTGTGCGGGCAGCCTCGACCTCGGCCTGCAGCTTCTCGACCGCGGCGATGTCACCGGCGTCGTCGAGCGCCTCGCGCCATTCCATCTGTTGCATCAGGAAGTCGGACGGCATCGCCGTGTTGTTCTCGGCGTTGAGCGGCGCGTCGTGCAGTTCGCAGATGTAGCTCGCGAGGCGAATCGGATCCTTCAGCCGCTGGTAGGCCTCGTTGATCCGCACCGACCACTGCATGGCCACGCGTTGCGCCGCGGCGCCCTGCGCAGCAAAGCGGTCGGGGTGCGCCTCGCGCTGCAGTTCTTTCCAGCGCGCATCGAGTGCGGCGCGGTTCTGCGCGAAAGTCGCCGGGACGGCGAACAGTTGAAAGTCGGTGTCGTTCAGGTTCATGGCAAGAAAAAACCGCCAGCACATGACATGGTGGCGGCTGTGGTCGCGGTCAGCGACGACGCATCAGATGCGGAAGCTTTCCCCGCAGCCACAACGGTCGCGTTCGTTCGGATTGATGAACTTGAAGCCTTCGTTCAGGCCTTCGCGCACGAAGTCCAGCTGCGTGCCGTCGATGTAGGCCAGGCTCTTCGGATCGACCAGCACCTTCACGCCGTGGTCTTCGAACACCACATCTTCAGGCGTGAACTCGTCGACGTACTCGAGCTTGTAGGCAAGACCCGAGCAGCCCGTGGTCTTCACGCCCAGCCGCACGCCCACGCCCTTGCCTCGTTTGCCGAGGTATCGGGTGACGTGGCGCGCAGCGGCTTCGGTCAGCGTGACGGCCATTTCAGTGAACAGCTTCGGCGGCCGACTCGGCGGTCTTGGCGCCGTGCTTGGCCTTGTAGTCGCTCACGGCGGCCTTGATGGCGTCTTCCGCGAGGATCGAGCAGTGGATCTTGACCGGCGGCAGCGCCAGCTCTTCAGCGATCTGCGCGTTCTTGAGCGCAGCCGCTTCGTCGAGCGTCTTGCCCTTGACCCATTCGGTCACGAGCGAGGACGAGGCAATGGCCGAGCCACAGCCGTAGGTCTTGAAGCGTGCGTCTTCGATCACGCCGGTTTCAGGGTTGACCTTGATCTGCAGCTTCATCACGTCGCCGCAGGCCGGTGCGCCGACCATGCCGGTCCCTACCGAGTCGTCGCCCTTTTCGAAGGAGCCGACGTTGCGGGGGTTTTCGTAGTGGTCAATGACCTTGGAAGAATATGCCATGGTGTGCCTCTCAAACTTTGTTCAATCGTGGAGCCTTGGGCGGGCCGGAGTCAGTGGGCCGACCACTGGATCGTGCTGATGTCGACGCCGTCCTGGAACATCTCCCAGAGGGGGCTCAGCTCGCGCAGCTTGGCGACGTTGTGCTTGATGGTCGAGATGGCGTAGTCGATTTCTTCTTCGGTCGTGAAGCGGCCGATGGTCATGCGCAGGCTGCTGTGGGCCAACTCGTCGCTGCGGCCCAGGGCGCGCAGCACATAGCTGGGCTCGAGGCTGGCCGAGGTGCAGGCCGAACCCGACGACACCGCCAGGCCCTTGATGCCCATGATCAACGACTCGCCTTCGACGTAGTTGAAGCTCATGTTCAGGTTGTGCGGCACACGGCGCTCGAGGTCACCGTTGATGAACACCTGTTCGACATCCTTCAGGCCATCGAGCAGGCGCTTCTGCAGGCGAGCCGCGTGAGCGATGTCGTCCTTCATCTCGAGCTTGGCGATGCGATAAGCCTCGCCCATGCCGACGATCTGGTGCGTGGGCAAGGTGCCCGAGCGCATGCCGCGCTCATGACCACCGCCGTGCATTTGCGCTTCGAGGCGAATGCGCGGCTTGCGACGCACGTACAGGGCGCCGATGCCCTTGGGGCCGTAGGTCTTGTGCGAGGCGAGGCTCATCAGGTCGATGGGCAGCTTCGTGATGTCGATCTCGACCTTGCCGGTGGCCTGGGCCGAGTCGACGTGAAAGATCACGCCCTTTTCGCGGCAGACGTTGCCGAGCGCGACCACGTCCTGGATCACGCCGATTTCGTTGTTCACGAACAGCACGCTGGCCAAGATGGTGTCGGGGCGGATCGCCGCCTTGAATTTCTCCAGATCAACGAGGCCGTTTTCCTCGACGTCGAGGTACGTGACTTCGAAGCCTTGGCGCTCAAGCTCACGCATGGTGTCGAGCACGGCCTTGTGCTCGGTCTTCAGCGTGATCAGGTGCTTGCCCTTGCCCTTGTAGAACTGGGCCGCGCCCTTGAGCGCGAGATTGATCGACTCGGTGGCACCCGAGGTCCAGACGATCTCGCGGGGGTCCGCATTGATCAGGTCGGCCACCTGGCCGCGCGCCTTCTCGACCGCCTCTTCAGCTTCCCAGCCCCATGCGTGACTGCGCGACGCCGGGTTGCCGAAGTGCTCGCGCAACCAGGGAATCATGGCGTCGACCACACGCGGGTCGACCGGCGTGGTCGCGCCGTAATCAAGATAGATCGGGAAATGAGGAGTGACGTCCATGGCTGGCTCGGGCTGGCGTGGGGGTGGTTGTTCTTGGGTCTGGGCTTCTCTCGCGGCAGCGCCCGAAGGCACTTGCCGCGACTCAGGGCATCAGGACTTGGCGAAGGCGTTGCCGAGGGCAAACACCGAATTCGGCGCATTCACGCGAATCGGCTTGACCACCGGCTGCGCCGAGATCGCACGCTTGACGACCGGCTTGTTCTCGATCTGCACGCCCTTGGCGATCTGATCGTCGACCAGCTTCTGCAGGGTGACCGAGTCGAGAAACTCGACCATGCGCTGGTTCAGCGAGGCCCAGAGTTCATGGGTCATGCAACGGCCGGCTTCGCCGAGGCAGTTTTCCTTGCCGCCGCATTGCGTGGCATCGATGGGCTCATCGACGGAAACAATGATGTCGGCCACGGTGATATCCGCAGCCTTGCGGCCGAGGCTATAGCCGCCGCCGGGGCCACGGGTCGACTCGACGAGTTCGTGACGGCGCAGCTTGCCGAACAGCTGTTCGAGGTATGACAACGAAATCTGCTGCCGCTGACTGATTGCAGCCAAGGTGACCGGACCTGTATTCTGGCGCAGGGCCAGATCGATCATGGCGGTGACCGCAAAACGGCCTTTGGTAGTGAGACGCATCGCAAGCTCCTTCAAGTGCTTACCGTTGAAATGACACCTTGGTCCTGGACCGCGGTGACTTCGTCTCCGCCCTGCCCGACCCTTGACGCTGGTGAACCAGTCGGTAGGAGTCGGTCCTTCATCGCGAAGTTCTAGTTTTTGTTGTTGAGTGTTTCGGTCAAGTATAGCAGAAGCCCCTCAACTCTGCTGGGGTAAACCCCAGCGCCGACCCCTTGAAGAACGCGGACTTCCGGCCTACGACGGCAAGATCACGATGTTGTCGCCACCAGACGCCCCGAAGGCCTGCTCGCGCAGCAGCGCCAACTGGTCCCGAACCCGCGCCGCCTTCTCGAATTCGAGGTTCCGGGCGTGCTCCAGCATGAGCTTCTCCAGGCGCTTGATTTCCCGGGCAATGTCCTTCTCGCTCATGTCCTCGACCTTGGCGCGCTCCAGGTCAAGCTTGGCCATTTCCTTGCCGGTCTTCTCGCTGTAGACGCCGTCGATCAGGTCTCGCACCTGCTTGACGATGCTGCGCGGCGTGATGCCGTTGGCCAGGTTGTGGGCGATCTGCTTGGTGCGCCGGCGCTCGGTTTCGTCGATGGCTTTCTTCATCGAGTCGGTCATGCGGTCGGCATACAGGATCGCCTTGCCGTTCAGATTCCGCGCCGCGCGTCCAATGGTCTGGATCAGCGAGCGCTCCGCGCGCAAAAAGCCTTCCTTGTCAGCATCGAGGATCGCCACCAGCGACACCTCCGGAATGTCCAGGCCTTCGCGAAGCAGGTTGATGCCCACCAGCACGTCGAAAGCGCCCAGGCGCAGGTCGCGCAGGATTTCCACCCGCTCGACCGTGTCCACATCGCTGTGCAGGTAGCGCACCTTGACGCCGTTGTCGCCCAGGTAGTCGGTCAATTGCTCGGCCATGCGCTTGGTCAGCGTGGTGATGAGCACTCGCTCGTTCTTGTCGACGCGGATGCGAATCTCGCCGAGCACGTCGTCCACCTGGTGCGTCGCGGGACGCACCTCGACCTCGGGGTCGATCAGCCCCGTCGGGCGCACGAGTTGCTCGACGACGTTGCCCGAATGGTCCTTCTCGTACTGCGCCGGCGTGGCCGAAACGAAGATCGCCTGCCGCATGCGCTTTTCGAATTCTTCGAACTTGAGCGGCCGGTTGTCCATTGCAGAGGGCAGCCGGAAGCCGTATTCGACCAGCGTGGTCTTGCGCGCCCGGTCGCCGCTGTACATGGCGTTGAGCTGGCCGATCATCTGGTGGCTCTCGTCGAGGAACATCAGAGCGTCCTTCGGCAGGTAGTCGGTCAGCGTGGCCGGCGGGTCGCCAGGCGCCGCGCCCGAGAGGTGACGCGAGTAGTTCTCGATGCCCTTGCAGTGACCGATCTCGGCGAGCATCTCGAGGTCGAAGCGGGTGCGCTGCTCCAGGCGCTGCGCCTCCACGAGCTTGCCCTGCCCCACGAACTCCTTCAGGCGCTCGGCCAGCTCGATCTTGATGGTCTCGACCGCACCCAGCACCTTGTCGCGCGGCGTCACGTAGTGGCTCGACGGGTACACCGTGAAGCGCGGAATCTTCTGGCGGATGCGCCCAGTGAGCGGGTCGAACAGCTGCAGCGACTCGATCTCGTCGTCGAACAGCTCGATGCGGATCGCCAGCTCGCTGTGCTCGGCCGGAAACACGTCGATCGTGTCGCCACGCACGCGGAACGTGCCACGCGCAAAGTCCTGCTCGTTGCGCGTGTACTGCATGCGGATCAGCCGGCTGATCACGTCACGCTGCCCGATCTTGTCGCCCACTCGCATGATGAAACGCATCTGCGTGTAGTCCTCGGGCGTGCCGATGCCGTAGATCGCGCTCACCGTGGCCACGATGACCGTGTCGCGCCGCTCCAGCACGCTCTTGGTGGCCGACAGGCGCATCTGCTCGATGTGCTCGTTGATCGAGGAGTCCTTCTCGATGAACAGGTCGCGCTGGGGCACGTAGGCCTCGGGCTGGTAGTAGTCGTAGTAGCTCACGAAATACTCGACCGCGTTCTTCGGAAAGAACTCCCGGAACTCGCTGTAGAGCTGCGCCGCCAGCGTCTTGTTGGGCGCGAACACGATGGCCGGACGGCCCAGCCGGGCGATCACGTTGGCCATGGTGAAGGTCTTGCCCGAACCGGTCACGCCCAGCAGCGTCTGGAACACTTCGCCATCGATCACCCCTTCGACCAGCCCGTCGATCGCCTTGGGCTGGTCGCCGGCCGGCGGATAAGGCTGAAAAAGCTCGAACGGGGACCCGGGGTACTTGATGAATTCGCCCTGTTTGGCCGGACCGATCGGGTCCAGTTTCTTCAGGTCTGCTATGGCTTCGGTGTTCTCTGGCATGGCTGTTCCCGACAGGTGGCGATGGCGCCGGTAAAATTCAAGGCAACCGGAAAGCGTAGCGCAAGTCCGGTTGCCAGCGAAGCTTTCATCCCAAAGGACCTTTCCATGTCTATGTTCACCGCGGTCGAAATGGCACCGCGCGACCCGATCCTCGGCCTCAACGAGCAATTTGCAGCCGATACCAACCCCAACAAGGTCAATCTCGGCGTCGGCGTCTATTACGACGACAACGGCAAGCTGCCCCTGCTGCAGTGCGTGCAGGCCGCAGAGCAAGACATGATGAAAGCGCCCTCGGCGCGCGGTTATCTCCCCATCGACGGCATCGTGGCGTACGACAACGCCGTGAAGACGCTGGTTTTCGGTGCCGACAGCGAACCGGTCACCTCGGGCCGCGTGGCCACCATTCAAGCGATCGGCGGCACCGGCGGCCTGAAGGTCGGCGCCGACTTCCTGAAGAAGCTCAACCCCAAGGCCAAGGTGCTGATCAGCGACCCGAGCTGGGAAAACCACCGTGCGCTGTTCACCAACGCGGGCTTCGAAGTCGAAAGCTACCCCTACTACGACGCCGCCAAGCGCGGCATCAACTTCGACGGCATGCTGGCTGCACTCAACGCAGCGCCCGCGGGCACCGTCGTCGTGCTGCACGCCTGCTGCCACAACCCGACCGGCTACGACATCACTGCTGCCCAGTGGGACCAGGTCGTCGCCACGGTCAAGGCCAAGGGCCTCGTGCCCTTCCTCGACATGGCCTACCAGGGCTTCGGGTACGGCTTGAAGGAAGACGGCGCCGCCGTCGCCAAGTTCGTCGAAGCGGGCCTCACGTTCTTCGTCTCGACCTCGTTCTCCAAGAGCTTCAGCCTCTACGGCGAACGCGTGGGCGCCCTCTCGGTGCTGTGCGAGAACAAGGAAGAAGCCGGCCGCGTGCTGTCGCAACTCAAGATCGCCATTCGCACCAACTACAGCAACCCGCCGATCCACGGCGGCGCCGTCGTGGCCGCGGTGCTCGGCAACGCCGAACTGCGCGCCCTGTGGGAAAAGGAACTCGGCGAGATGCGCGTGCGCATCAAGGCCATGCGCCAGAAGCTGGTCGATGGCCTGAAGGCCGCCGGCGTGAAGGAAGACATGAGCTTCATCACCACGCAGATCGGCATGTTCAGCTATTCGGGCCTCACCAAGGACCAGATGGTGCGCCTGCGCAATGAATTCGGCGTGTACGGCACCGACACCGGCCGCATGTGCGTCGCCGCGCTCAACAGCAAGAACATCGACTACGTCTGCGCGTCGATCGCCAAAGTCATCTAAGTGACAGCAACGTGTGAAGGACTCCGTCTTGCGACGATTCCTTCACACCTTTCGCTGGAAGGGCCCTGTCGCAGGGTCGGACTAGGGGTTAGGCCCCCTGCGTGCCCGCAAATGCACTGATATATTGCACCGCAACATTCCACTCCAAGACCAGCGATGCTCTATCAACTCTACGAAGCCCAGCGTTCCCTGATGGAGCCGTTCTCGGACTTCGCGCAAGCGGCCTCCAAGCTCTACGGCCAAGGCGCCGTGTGGGGCCAGTTGCCGATGGCCCAGCGCATGGCTGCCGGCTACGACCTGCTCTACCGCCTGGGCAAGGACTACGAGAAGCCCGAGTTCAACATCAAGTCGGTGAAGGTCGATGGCGAAGAGGTCGTCATCCAGGAGGCCGTCGAGCTCGACAAGCCCTTCTGCGAACTGCGCCGCTTCAAGCGCTTCACCGACGAGCCGCACATCCTCAAGACGCTCAAGAGCCAGCCCGTGGTGCTGATCGTGGCGCCGTTGTCGGGCCACTACGCGACGCTCTTGCGCGACACCGTGCGCACCATGCTGCAGGACCACAAGGTCTACATCACCGACTGGAAGAATGCGCGCCTCGTGCCGATGTCGGAAGGCGAATTTCACCTCGACGACTACATCAACTACGTGCAGGAGTTCATCCGCCGCCTGCAGGCCGAGTACGGCAACTGCCACGTGGTGAGCGTGTGCCAGCCGACCGTGCCGGTGCTGGCCGCGGTGTCGCTCATGGCGAGCCGCAAGGAGCCGCTGCCGCTCACGCTGACGATGATGGGCGGCCCGATCGACGCCCGCAAGTCGCCCACCGCGGTCAACAACCTCGCGATGAACAAGAGCTACGAATGGTTCGAGAACAACGTGATCTACCGCGTGCCGCAGGGCTTTCCGGGTGAAGGCCGCCGCGTGTACCCGGGCTTCCTGCAGCACACCGGCTTCGTCGCGATGAACCCCGACCGCCATGCCTCGAGTCACTACGACTACTTCAAGGACCTGATCAAGGGCGACGACGCCAGCGCCGAGGCCCATCGCAAGTTCTACGACGAGTACAACGCCGTGCTCGACATGGACGCCGACTACTACCTCGACACCATCCGCACCGTGTTCCAGCAGTTCGAGCTCGTGAACGGCACTTGGGACGTGAAGAACCCCGAAGGCCAGATCGAACGCGTGCGCCCGCAGGACATCCGCACGGCCGCGCTGCTGACGGTCGAAGGCGAGCTCGACGACATCTCCGGCTCGGGCCAGACCGAGGCCGCGCACAGCCTGTGCACCGGCGTTGCCGATTCGAAGCGCGAGCACTACGAGGTCAAGGGCGCGGGCCACTACGGCATCTTCAGCGGCCGCCGCTGGCGCGAGCTGGTCTACCCGAAGCTGGTGAAGTTCATCGCCGCGAACGACCAGCCGCAAAGCCGCGCCGGTGCGCGCGAAAGCCTCGCCGCCGAAGACCGGATCAAGCCGGGCCAGAAGGTCGCGACCGCAGCGGCCAAGAAGTCACCGGCCGCGAAGAAGGCTGTTGTGGCCGCCCCCGCCAAGAAGCCCGTGGCCGCAGCCAAGAAGCCGCGCGCCCGCACCGCGCGCTGAGGCGCGCGCAACCCACAGTGAACGGGCTGGCCGCACGCATCAACGACGCACTGCCGCAAACGCAGTGCACACGGTGCGGCTACCCCGATTGCGCCGGCTACGCGCAAGCCATCGCTGACGGCGAAGCGGATATCAACCAATGCCCGCCGGGCGGCGCCGAAGGCATCGCCCGCCTCGCCCTGCTCACCGGCCGCCCCGCGCTGCCGCTCGATCCGCAATTCGGCACCGAAGGCCCCCGCGCCATGGCCGTCATCGACGAGGCCTGGTGCATCGGCTGCACGCTCTGCCTCGATGCCTGCCCGACGGATGCGATCGTCGGCATCAACAAGCGCATGCACACGGTGGTCGAGGCGCATTGCACGGGCTGCGAACTCTGCATCCCGGTCTGCCCCGTCGATTGCATCTCGCTCGAAGTCGAAACGCCGGGCCGCAGCGGCTGGCAGGCCTGGTCTCAGGCACAGGCCGAAGCCGCGCTGCAACGCTACAAGCTCCACGACCAGCACCGTGACGCTGCAAAGCGCGAGGCCGAACCGGCCCCCGCCGTCGCCGAGCCGCAAGCCGCCGACACGCGCAAGCGCTCCATCGTCGAAGCCGCCCTGGCGCGCGCCCGCGCCGCCGCCGAACAACGCGCCAAAACCACCACCTCCAAGCCATGACACTCGACACCCTGCTGATCTACGTCGTCGCCTCGCTCGCCCTCGCCGTCATTCCCGGCCCCACGATGCTGCTGGCGCTGTCCAACGGCATCGACGGCGGCATGCGGCGCGCGAGCTGGGGCATTGCGGGTGCGTCGCTCGGCAGCATCACGCTGATCGCGGTCGTCGCGCTCGGGTTGGGTTCGTTGCTCGCGGCATCGGAAATGCTCTTCAACGCGATCCGCGTGGCGGGCGTCGCCTACCTCGTCTGGCTCGGCATCAAGCTCTGGCGCAGCGAGGCGACCGATCTCGGCACGGCGCTGGCCAAGTCCGCCGTCGAGGTCCGGCCGCATGGGCGCGTCGCGCTGATGCGCAGCCTGCTCGTGGCGCTGTCGAACCCGAAGACGGTGCTGTTCTTCGCGGCCTTCCTGCCGCAGTTCATCGACATCACCCAGCCGCAAGGCCCGCAGTACCTGCTGCTCGGCGCGATCTTCGTGGTGCTCGACACCTGCGTGATGCTGGCCTATGCGGCTGCCGGCACGCAGGCTGTGCGCTGGCTCTCGCGCCGCGGCCTCAAGGTGCTGAACCGCAGTTGCGCGGCCGGCATGTGGCTGCTGGCGGCCACGCTGGCGTTCTGGCGCCGTCCGGGCACCTGAAGAAAGCGCTTCAGCTCTCTTCAGTCTTTTTCGGGCGCTTGAAGAGCAGCAACAGCACCCCCGCCAGCACGACCGACACCGCATACCACTCGAAGCGCGTGACGGTCTCGTTGGCAATCCACACGCCCAGCAGCATCGCGATCACCGGGTTCACGAAGGTGTAGCTCGCCGCCAGCGCGGCCGGCGCCTTCGCGAGCAGCACCATGTAGGCGTTGAAGGCGATCAGCGAGCCGAACACCACCAGGTACAGCCATGCCCAGACCGCCTCGGGCGCCGGAGGCCACACCAGGCTCTCGCGCGAGACGGCCGCCAGCACCAGCAACACCACGCCGCCACAGATCATCTCGCTCGCAAAGCCCATCGCGCCGGGCGCGAGCGGCAGGCTGCGCTGGCTCAGCACGCTGCCCATCGACCAGCAGATGCAGGCAATCGAAATCGCCACCAGCCCCGCGGGCGACGACTGGAAGCCGCTGCCCTGCGTGAGCATCAGCACGCCGATGAGGCCCAGCGCGATACCTGCCGCCTCCATGCGCGTCGGCTTGATGCCCCAGATGAGGTTCAGCAGCGCGATCAACAGCGGCACCACCGCGATGAAGGCCACCACCAGCCCCGAGCCGATCGACACCTCGGCATGCGCCGTGCCACCCATCCCGCCGCCGAGCATCAGCGCGCCCACGACCAGCGCATTGCGCCACTGCACCCTCGAAGGCCATGCAGCGCCGCGCCACCGCATCCAGGCCGCGAGCACCAGCCCCGCGAACAGAAAGCGCGACCCCATCTGCAGGAACGGCGGAAAGCTGATCAGCGCGTACTTGATCGCCAGGTAGGTCGAGCCCCAGACCACCCAGGTGGCGGCAAGGCAAAGCCACAGCAAAGGCGGCAGCGCGGGCCGCACGGGACCGGGCGCGGCTTGGGCGGGAGAAGCGAGGGTCGGCATATCGAAGTGATTGTTTTGTTGGTATCGAAGCGCCGCCCATGGTATGAAAGCCGCCTTCCGGGAACCATGGATATTTCACGGTTCTGCCGATCCATCACCGTCGATTTAAAGGAGTTCCATGGACTTCACCTTGAACCCTGCCCTGGACGCGCACGACACCCGCATCCTCGCCGAATTGCAGGGCGATGCGCGCCTCACCATGGCCGAACTCGGCCGCCGCGTGCACCTGAGCCAACCAGCCGTGACCGAGCGCGTGAAGAAGCTGGAGGCCGCAGGCGTCATCAGCGGCTACCGCGCGACCGTCAACCTCGGCAAGCTGGGCTACGGCATCCGCGCGATCATCCGCGTCGGCCGTGCCGACTACGACCTCGTCGTGAAGCTCGTGCAGGACACGCCCGAATGCGTGAACGCCTACAACGTGACCGGCGAGGACAGCTGGATCCTCGAGATCGCCGTGATCGATGTAAGCCACCTGGACGCGGTGGTCACCAAGTTCTGCATCCTCACCGAGACGGCGACCTCGATCATCCTGAACCCGGCGCGCGAGCACCAGCCGATGCTGCCGCCGCACCGTTCCGACGTGAAGCCGCCGATCCGGAAGGTGCTCAATGCGTAGCTGAAGCGAGCGCGTTGAAGGCCTTCACCACCTCGGGCGGCGCCTGCACCATCTCGATCAAGACGCCCTCGCCCGCAATCGGGAATTCCTCGTTCGCCTTCGGATGCAGGAAGCAGATGTCGAACCCCGCCGCGCCCTGGCGGATGCCACCGGGCGCAAAGCGCACACCCTGCGCCGTGAGCCATTCGACCGCCTTGGGCAGGTCGTCGATCCACAGCCCCACGTGGTTGAGCGGCGTGGCGTGCACCGCGGGTTTCTTGTCCGGGTCCAGCGGCTGCATCAGGTCGACCTCGACCTTGAACGGTCCGCTGCCGATCGCGCAGATGTCCTCGTCGACGTTCTCGCGTTCGCTCTTGAAGGTGCCGGTGACTTCGAGCCCCAGCATGTCGACCCAGAGCTTCTGCAGCCGCAGCTTGTCGGGCCCGCCGATCGCGATCTGCTGGATGCCCAGCACCTTGAAGGGACGCGCCGTGGTCGTCATGCGCAGACCTCCACTGTTTCAGTGGTCGTAGTGCGGCGCGACTGCAGGCCCAGCTTGCGCAGCAGTTGCACGTCCGCATCCACATCGGGATTGCCGGTGACCAGCAGCTTGTCGCCATAGAAGATCGAATTCGCACCCGCCATGAAGCACAGCGCCTGCACCGCATCGCCCATCTGCTGGCGCCCCGCCGACAGCCGCACGCGCGCGGTCGGCATCGTGATGCGCGCGACCGCGATCATGCGCACGAAGTCGAAGGGATCGACCGGCTCCGAGTCGGCCAGCGGCGTGCCCGGCACGCGCACCAGGCTGTTGATGGGCACCGACTCCGGGTACGGGTTCAGGTTGGCCAGCTGAGCGATCAGCCCCGCGCGGTGCACCGGCTGCTCGCCCATGCCGACGATGCCGCCGCAGCACACGCTGATGCCGGCGCTGCGCACATGGGCCAGCGTGTCGAGCCGGTCCTGGTAGCTGCGCGTGTCGACGATGTCGGTGTAGTACTCGGGCGCGGTGTCCAGGTTGTGGTTGTAGTAGTCGAGGCCCGCGGCCTTGAGCTGGTGCGCATGGTGCGGCTCCAGCATGCCGAGCGTGGCGCAGGTCTGCATGCCGAGGCCCTTCACCGCCTCGACCAGCACGGCCACCTTCTCGACGTCGCGGTCCTTCGGCGCGCGCCAGGCGGCGCCCATGCAGAAACGCGTGGCGCCCGCGTCCTTGGCGGCCTGCGCGGCGCGCACCACCTCGTCGACCTCCATGAGCTTCTGCGCCTTCACGCCGGTGTCGAACTCGGCCGACTGCGGGCAATAGCCGCAGTTCTCGGGGCAGCCGCCGGTCTTGACCGAGAGCAGCGTCGCGAGTTCGATGTCGCCTTCGGGGAAATGCTGGCGGTGCACGGTCTGCGCCTCGAACAGCAGGTCCATCAGCGGCTTGTCGAGCAGCGCCTGGATCGCCTCCACCGACCACGGGCCTTCCGGCGTTACCGGCTTTGCGGGCCGGTGCAGCGTGACAGGCGCCGAGATGGGCGTTTCAAAAAAAAGATCGGAGGTCGTCATATCAATAAAACTCTTTCAGAACTGCCCAAAGCATTGCCTGTTCGGGAAACACCGCGGAACCGGCTTCGCCGGGCCGCAGGTGTTGCCCCCGGAAGGGGGTTGGAGAAGCGACACGAAGTGCGCGAAGCCTGGGGGTGAGCTTTATGCAAACTCCAGAATGATTTGATCGACCGCGAGCGATTCGCCCTTGCCGGCCGAAATCTTGCCCACCACGCCGTCTTGCGCGGCGAACAGCACGTTTTCCATCTTCATCGCCTCGATGACGGCCAGCTTCTCGCCGGCGCGCACTTGCTGCCCCGGCTGCACCGACACCTCGACCAAAAGGCCCGGCATCGGCGACATCAGGAACTTGCTCAGGTCCGGCGGCGCCTTGTAGGGCATCAATTCGAGCAGACGCGCACCCAGCGGCGACAGCACCATGGCCTCGATCTGCGTGCCGTCGTGCGACACGCGCAGCGCCAGCGGGTTCTTGCCCGCGCCACGCTCGACCTGCGCGGTGAAGGGCTTGTCGTTGACCATGCCCTGCACCCGGATCGCGCCGAGCGCGAAGCTGCTGTCGATCTTGTAGCTCTTGTCGCCCACCGCGATGGCGCTCGCGCCGGTCTTGCCGTGGAAGTCGGTCACCGACACCGGGTGCTGCACATGCTTGCCCTCCGGCCCCAGCTCCACCACCACGAACTGCTCGCCCACCTTCACGCCGTGGCCTTCGAGCTGCCCGCTGATGCCCGAGGCACGCGCGCGATAGCGGCGGTGCACATAGGCCGCGAGCGCAACAAGGAACGACGGATCGGTGTGCGGCACGTCTTCCGCATGGAAGCCCTTCCCGTAGTGCTCGGCGATGAAGCCGGTGTTGAAATCGCCCGCGACGAACTTCGGATGCGCGAGCAGCGCCGCCTGGAACGGGATGTTGCTGCTGATGCCGCGAATCACGAAGCCATTGAGCGCCTCGCGCATGCGGGCAATCGCATGCTGGCGATCCTTGCCGTGCACGATGAGCTTGGCGATCATCGAGTCGTAGTACATCGGGATCTCGCCGCCGTCGTACACACCGGTGTCCACGCGCACGCCGTTCAGGTGCTCCGTGTCGCTCGCGAACATGGTCTCGGCCGGCGGCTGGAATTTCACGAGGCGGCCGGTCGAAGGCAGGAAGTTGCGGAACGGGTCTTCGGCGTTGATGCGGCACTCGATGGCCCAGCCGTCGCGCTTGACCTCGTCCTGCGTGAGCGGCAGCTTCTCGCCGGCCGCGACGCGGATCATCAGTTCGACCAGGTCCAGCCCCGTGATGCATTCGGTGACCGGGTGCTCCACCTGCAGCCGCGTGTTCATCTCCAGGAAATAGAAGCTCTGGTCCTTGCCGACCACGAACTCCACCGTGCCCGCGCTCTGGTAGTTCACGGCCTTGGCCAGTTGCACCGCCTGCGCGCCCATCGCCTTGCGCGTCTCGTCGCTGATGAAGGGCGAAGGCGCCTCTTCGATCACCTTCTGGTGGCGCCGCTGGATCGAGCACTCGCGTTCGTTCAGGTAGATCACGTTGCCGTGCGAATCGCCCAGCACCTGGATCTCGATATGGCGCGGCTCCTCGACGAACTTCTCGATGAACACGCGGTCGTCGCCGAAGCTGTTGCGCGCCTCGTTGCGGCACGAGGTGAAGCCCTCGAAGGCTTCCTTGTCATTGAAAGCCACGCGCAGGCCCTTGCCGCCGCCGCCAGCCGACGCCTTGATCATCACCGGGTAGCCGATGTCCTTGGCAATTTCCACGGCACGCTCGGCCGTCTCGATGGCGTCGTTCCAGCCTGGAATGGTGTTGACCTTGGCTTCGTTCGCGAGCTTCTTCGAGGCGATCTTGTCGCCCATCGCCGCGATCGAATAGTGCTTCGGTCCGATGAAAGCAATGCCCTCTTCCTCGACCTTGCGGGCGAAGGCTTCGTTCTCCGAGAGGAAGCCGTAGCCCGGGTGCACCGCCTCGGCGCCCGTCTGCTTGCAGGCCGCGATGATGCGGTCGGCCTGCAGATAACTTTCGCGACTGGGCGCAGCGCCGATGTGCACGGCCTCGTCGGCCAGCTCGACGTGGCGGGCTTCCTTGTCGGCGTCGGAATAGACGGCGACGGTGAGGATGCCCATCTTCTTGGCCGTTTGAATCACGCGGCAGGCGATTTCGCCGCGGTTCGCTATCAGGATCTTCTTGAACATGCTGAATCCGTTTATTGTTGACCGCCTCAGCGGTTGATGAACATCGAATAGACCGGCTGCGCTTGCGAGCGATCGACGAACACATACGCCGTGCCGTCGGAACAGAAATTCGCTACCTCGGCGGTTTCGCCATCCACGTCGACCCAGCTGTCGATCTGCAGGAACAGACGCCCCGCGGGCATCTGCTGCGCGCCGTTGGCCGTCCAGAACGGCACGCCGCCGCTCTTCGTGCGCCATGCGCTCGCCCAGTCATGGGGATAGGCCACTTCCTCCGGCAGTTCGGAGTGAGCCTGGTAGTCGTAGAAAGCCTCTTCCAGTTCCGGCGGCGCGCCGTCGTCATCGGCGCGCCAGCCCGTGATCGCGATCTCGCGCAACAGGAAGGGCTGCTCGTCGGCCGCATCCACAGGCGGCGTGGTCGGCCCGGCCCCTAACGTGTCGCGCTGCACGACGAACGCGGCGTTCGCACCCGCGTCGTGTTCCCAGAAGCTGCAGATGCTGTCCCACTCGCACTTGAAGAGGAAAAGCACCTCGCCGCTGGCGAGCGGCAGCGCGTCGCCATCGGCCGGCAGCTGCGCCAGATGGCTCATGGGCCGATGGCACTCACGGCAAAGAGGCCAGAGGCTCGACGGCAAGCCCCAGGGCAGGCCGCCCAGCTTGGGTACCAATCCAGGCTCCGCACCCTCGCGAAACTGGGGGTAGTGGCTGCGCATACGAACTCAGAGCGGAATGTTCCCGTGCTTGCGCCACGGGTTCTCGAGCTTCTTCTCGCGCAGCATCACGAGCGAGCGGCAGATGCGCTTGCGCGTCTCGTGCGGCAGGATCACGTCGTCGATGTAGCCGCGTGCACTGGCCACATAAGGGTTCGCAAAACGCGCCTTGTACTCGGCCTCGCGGGCTGCCAACTTCTCGGGATCGTTCTTGTCCTCGCGGAAGATGATCTCCACCGCGCCCTTCGCGCCCATCACCGCGATTTCGGCGCGCGGCCAGGCGAGGTTGACGTCGCCGCGCAGGTGCTTGGATGCCATCACGTCGTACGCGCCGCCGTAGGCCTTGCGCGTGATGACGGTGATCTTCGGCACCGTGCACTCCGCATACGCGTAGAGCAGCTTGGCGCCGTGCTTGATGATGCCGCCGTACTCCTGCCCCGTGCCGGGCATGAAGCCGGGCACGTCGACGAAGGTGATGACCGGGATGTTGAACGCATCGCAAAAACGAACGAAGCGCGCAGCCTTGATGCTGCTCTTGATGTCCAGGCACCCCGCCAGCACCAGCGGCTGGTTCGCCACGATGCCGACCGTCTGGCCTTCCATGCGCGCGAAGCCGATCACGATGTTCTTCGCATAGTCGGGCTGCAGCTCGAAGAAGTCGCCGTCGTCCACCACCTTGAGGATCAGCTCCTTGATGTCGTAGGGCTTGTTCGGGTTGTCTGGCACCAGCGTGTCCAGCGAGTAGTCAGGGCGGTCGGCCGGGTCGCCCTGGCCGTTGTTGCCCAGGCGCACCGGCGGCTTCTCGCGGTTGTTGAGCGGCAGGTAGTTGTACAGGCGGCGCAGCATCATCAGCGCTTCGACGTCGTTCTCGAACGCCATGTCGGCCACGCCGCTGCGCGTGGTGTGGGTGATGGCGCCGCCGAGCTCTTCGGCCGTCACGGTTTCGTGCGTCACGGTCTTCACCACGTCCGGACCGGTGACGAACATGTAGCTCGAGTCCTTCACCATGAAGATGAAGTCGGTCATGGCCGGCGAGTACACCGCACCGCCCGCGCACGGGCCCATGACCATGCTGATCTGCGGCACCACGCCCGAGGCCATCACGTTGCGCTGGAACACGTCGGCATAGCCGCCCAGCGATGCCACTCCTTCCTGAATGCGAGCGCCGCCCGAATCGTTGAGGCCGATGACGGGTGCGCCGACCTTCATCGCCTGGTCCATCACCTTGCAGATCTTCTCGGCATGCGCTTCGCTGAGCGCGCCGCCGAAGACGGTGAAGTCCTGGCTGAACACAAACACCAGGCGGCCATTGATCATTCCGTAGCCGGTGACCACGCCGTCGCCGGGGATCTTCTGCTCGGCCATGCCGAAGTCGACCGAGCGGTGCTCGACGAACATGTCCCACTCTTCGAAGGTGTTGTCGTCGAGCAGGAGCTCGATGCGCTCGCGCGCCGTGAGCTTGCCCTTGGCGTGCTGCGCATCGATGCGCTTCTGCCCGCCGCCGAGGCGCGCCTTGGCGCGACGCTGTTCGAGTTGTTCAATCAGTTCTTGCATGGTGTGCTTCCGAAGCTGTGGTCTTCAATGAGATGGCTCAGGGCTTGGCCGTGATGGCCGCTGCGGCGAGCAGGCTGCGCGCCGCGGTCGATGCGGGCAGCGCGCCCTGCGCCACCTGCTGGGTGAGTTGCGGCAGCAGTTCGCGCACCTGCGGGTGCTGCCTGAAGGCTTGCTTCAGCCCCGCGTCGATGCGCTCCCACATCCACGCGGTGGCCTGTTTTTCGCGGCGCTTGGCGAGCTTGCCGTTGGCGGTCTGCAGTTGCCTGAATTCGGTGACGGCGCCCCAGAACGCATCGACGCCCGTGCCCGCCAGCGCGCTGAGCTGCAGCACCTTCGGCAGCCAGAAGCGCACCTCGGCGCCGCTGTGCGCGTCGTGCACCGCATGCGCATGGTCGGGGTTGCCTTGGTGGCCGAAGAGCCGCAGCGCCGAGGTGATCTGCGCCTGCGCGCGCGTGGCGGCGTCCTTGTCGATGTCGGCCTTGTTGATGACCACGAGGTCGGCCAGTTCCATCACGCCCTTCTTGATCGCCTGCAGGTCGTCGCCAGCATTGGGCAGCTGCATGAGCACGAACATGTCGGTCATGCCGGACACAGCCGTTTCGCTCTGGCCCACGCCCACGGTCTCGACGATCACGACGTCGTAGCCGGCAGCCTCGCAAACCAGCATTGCCTCGCGCGTCTTCTCGGCCACGCCGCCGAGCGTGCCGCTCGAAGGACTCGGGCGGATGTAGGCGCGCTCGTGCACCGAGAGCCGCTCCATGCGCGTCTTGTCGCCGAGGATGGAGCCGCCCGAAACAGTGGACGACGGGTCGATGGTGAGCACTGCGACGCGATGGCCTTTGTCGATCAACAGCAGGCCGAGCGTTTCGATGAAGGTCGATTTACCGACGCCGGGCACGCCCGAGATGCCGAGGCGAAACGAATTGCCGGTGCGCGGCAAGAGCGTGGTGAGCAACTCGTCGGCTTGCGCGCGATGGTCGGTGCGGGTCGATTCGAGCAGCGTGATCGCCTTGGCAATCGCGCGGCGCTGCGCCATGCCCGGCGAATCGGTCACGGCGCTTTCCAGCGCCTGCACCGTGTTCAGCACGCGGCCTCCGCGGCCGTCACGCGCCAACGGTAGTGCAGATCGACGCCCTCCTCGCCTTCGAGCACGAAGCCATGCCGCAGATAGAAGCGGTTGGCATCGCTCTGCACGAGCGCGGTGAGCTTGATGTCGAGGTTCTTCTCGCGCGCTTCGGCCTTGGCCCAGCGCAGCACCCATTCGCCGATACCGCTCCCCTGGAAGCCGGTGCGCAGGTACAGGTGATCGAGCCGCAGCGCATCGGCGCCTTCTGGCTTGAGCGTGACGAAGCCCACGCGCTGATCGCCATCGAGCACGATGTGATGCATGAACGGCACGGCGAAACCGGCGCTCAGCCGTTCGCGCGAACGCGTGAGGTCAAAACGTCCGACACGCTCCAGGCTCGGGCGCATCGCATCGATGCGCACGGCCAGCATGTCCTCGAAATCGCTGGAATCCACGGGCTGCAGCGACAGCCGCGACAAGAGATCGCCCACGTCTGGCGCCCCGGTCAGGCAGCGACCGCCGCGCGGATCTGCTCCAGCACGTCCTTGGCGCTGGCCGGAATGGGCGTGCCCGGCCCGTAGATGCCCTTGACGCCGGCTTCGTACAGGAAGTCGTAGTCCTGCCGCGGGATCACGCCACCGACGAACACGATGATGTCGTCCGCGCCCTGCTTCTTGAGCTCGTTGATGATGGCGGGCACGAGCGTCTTGTGGCCGGCTGCGAGGGTGCTCACGCCGACGGCATGCACGTCGTTCTCGATGGCCTGGCGCGCGCACTCTTCGGGCGTCTGGAAGAGCGGGCCCATGTCCACGTCGAAGCCCAGGTCGGCGAAGGCCGTGGCCACCACCTTGGCGCCGCGGTCGTGGCCGTCTTGCCCGAGCTTGGAGATCATCACGCGCGGACGGCGGCCCTGTTCTTCGGCGAAGGCGTTGATTTCGGTTTTGAGGGCTTCCCAGCCCTCGGCGGAGTCATAGGCAGCTGCGTACACACCGGTCACCTTTTGCGTGTCGGCCCGATGGCGGCCGAATGATTTTTCGAGCGCGTCCGAAATCTCGCCCACCGTGGCGCGAAGGCGCACCGCGTCGATGCTCAGCGCGAGCAGGTTGCCGGTGCCGTTCTCGGCGGCTTCGGTCAATGCATCGAGCGCGGCCTGCACCTTGGCGGTGTCGCGCGAGGCGCGAATCTTCTGCAGCCGCGCCACCTGCTGGTCGCGCACCATCACGTTGTCGATGGAGAGGCTGTCGATCGCGTCCTCGTTCTTGAGCTTGTACTTGTTGACGCCCACGATCACGTCCTTGCCCGAGTCGATGCGCGCCTGCTTCTCGGCGGCGGCGGCCTCGATCTTGAGCTTGGCCCAGCCGCTGTCGACCGCCTTGGTCATGCCGCCCATCGCCTCGACCTCTTCGATGATGGCCCAGGCCGCATCGGCCATGTCCTGCGTGAGCTTCTCCATCATGTAGCTGCCGGCCCAGGGGTCGACCACGTTGGTGATGTGCGTCTCTTCCTGGATGATGAGCTGCGTGTTGCGCGCGATGCGCGAGCTGAACTCGGTAGGCAGCGCAATCGCTTCGTCCAGCGCGTTGGTGTGCAGGCTCTGCGTGCCGCCGAACACCGCGGCCATCGCTTCGATGGTGGTGCGCACGATGTTGTTGTACGGGTCCTGCTCGGTGAGCGACCAGCCCGAGGTCTGGCAGTGCGTGCGCAGCATCAGGCTCTTGGGGTTCTTGGGCTCGAACTCCTTCATGATGCGGCACCACAGGAGGCGCGCCGCGCGCATCTTGGCCACTTCGAGATAGAAGTTCATGCCGATGGCCCAGAAGAAGCTCAGGCGCCCGGCAAAGCCGTCCACGTCGAGGCCCTTGGCCAGCGCGGTCTTCACGTATTCCTTGCCGTCGGCCAGCGTGAAGGCGAGCTCCAGCGCCTGGTTCGCGCCGGCTTCCTGCATGTGATAACCGCTGATCGAGATCGAGTTGAACTTGGGCATGTTCTGCGCCGTGTACTCGATGATGTCGCCGATGATCCGCATGCTCGGCGCCGGCGGAAAGATGTAGGTGTTGCGGACCATGAACTCCTTGAGGATGTCGTTCTGGATGGTTCCACTCAGCTGGTCCTGCGCCACGCCTTGCTCTTCCGCCGCGACCACGTAGCCCGCGAGCACCGGCAGCACGGCGCCGTTCATCGTCATCGATACGGAGACCTTGTCCAGCGGGATCTGGTCGAACAGGATCTTCATGTCCTCCACCGAATCGATCGCCACGCCGGCCTTGCCGACGTCACCGGTCACGCGCGGATGCTCGCTGTCGTAACCGCGGTGGGTGGCGAGGTCGAAGGCCACGCTCACGCCCTGTCCGCCGGCGGCCAGCGCCTTGCGATAGAAGGCGTTCGACTCTTCGGCGGTCGAGAAGCCGGCGTACTGGCGGATGGTCCAGGGGCGCACCGTGTACATGGTGGCCTGCGGGCCGCGCAGGTACGGCTCGAAGCCGGGCAGCGTGTCGGTGTACTTCAGGCCCTGCAGGTCGGCGGCGGTGTAGAGCGGCTTGACGGTGATGCCATCGGGCGTGATCCAGTTCAGCGCGTTCACGTCGCCGCCCGGCGCGGACTTGGCAGCGGACTTGGCCCAGGCACCGAGGTCGGCGGGCTTGAAGGTGGGTTCGGGTGTGCTGCTCATGGAAGGCGCCGCTTTGCAGTTGTCTTGCAGGGATGACAGGGAATTCGCAAATTCGCTCGCAGGGATTTGCAAGCCGGCAGCGAGTCTAACCGATCCATAATTATTAATTCAAACCCGTTTTATGCGGTACATTCCTGCCCATGTCCGCTGTCACCCTCACCCCGCGCGCCCTCTATGAAGAGGTGGCCGAGCTGCTGCGCCAGCGGATCTTTCGCCGCGAACTGGAGCCCGGCAGCTGGATCGACGAGCTCAAGCTCGCCGAGGAATACGGCATCAGCCGCACCCCGCTGCGCGAAGCGCTGAAGGTGCTGGCCGCCGAAGGCCTGGTGACGATGAAGGTGCGCCGCGGCGCCTACGTGACCGAGGTGTCGGAGCAGGACCTGGCGGACGTCTACCACCTGCTCTCCCTGTTGGAAAGCGATGCGGCCGGCGTGGTCGCCGAGCGAGCCACCGAGTCCGAACGCGCGGAGTTGAAAAAGCTGCACACCGAACTCGAAGCCGCCGCCGCGCCGGGCAAGGAAGATCGCGAGCACTTCTTTGCGCTCAACGAGCGCTTTCACATGCAGTTGCTGGCCATCGCCAACAACAAGTGGCGCGACCAGATGGTGGCCGACCTGCGCAAGGTGATGAAGCTCAACCGCCACAACTCGCTGCTCAAGGCGGGGCGCATTGCCGAGTCGCTGGCCGAGCACCGTTCGGTGATGGCGGCCATCGAAGCGCGCGACGCCGCAGCCGCGATGGCGCGCATGCGCGAGCACTTCAAGAACGGCCTGGAAGCGGCGAACTGAGTTCGCCAGCCCGCTGCAGACTCAGTCGCGGATGATGGTGCCGGCTTCGGCCGCAATCCGCCGGGCCGCTTCCAGCAGCCGGGGCGCCACGCGATCCAGCATGACGTCCTTGGGCAGCAGGTAGGCCGGGCCGCCGCAGCTCAGACCGTAGCGCTCGCCGCGCGGACCCTGCAGCGCAAAGCCGAGGGCATGGATGTGGGGATGCCAGTCGCCGAAGGAACTGCAATAGCCCAGGCGGTCGTATTCCTCGATGCCCGCCATGAGCCGCGGCTCGACGGCCGGCCAGTTCTCGCCGGTCTCGATGCGGATCTGCTCCAGCAGCACGTCCCGCTCGGGCGGCGGCAGTGCCGCCAGGTAAGCCCGGCCGGCGGCCGAGGTAGTGATCGAGAGACGCGAGCCGACCTCGATGCGCGAACTGATGAGCGCAGACCGCGGTCGCAGCGAATCGATGACGAGCAGATCGAGATCGTCGCGTATGCCCATGTGGATGCTGGCGCCCGCGAATTCGGACAACTCCGTCAGATGCGGCCGCGCCACCGTTCGCAGGTCGAAATGCCGCAGGTAACGGCTGCTCATGTCGAGCAAGGCCGGCCCCAGGCTGAATCGCTCGCTGTCGCGCGACTGGCGCAGGTAGCCGGCGCCTACCAGCGTTGCGGTGAGCCGCGATACGGTGGCCTTGGGAATGCCCGTCGTGTCGGCCAGATCCCGGTTGCCCATCGGTGCGGCCGCCATTCCGATGGTCTTGAGTACTGCCAAGCCGCGTGCCAGCGCGCTCACTTCCTCTTTGCTGCCAACAGCTTCACTCATGAAGAACCTTTTTTTGTTTCCCTGACCTCTTTATTCTTGAGCAAAAACAGGTGCACAGGCCACACTTGTTATTGCATTGTTTCGGAACTATGTTCTATTAAAGAGGACGAAATGTCCCGATTCGAGGCCTAAAAATGGACTTTTCGGGCGTAGAAACGCACGGAATCTCCGGGTTCGGAGACATCCTTGTGAACCGGGAAGCAGAAAAGCGGCCTCGGTGGCCGCCGGTTCAGGCGGCCTGCGCGACCGGCTCGTGCGCCAGCGCCATCACCTCGTGCGGCGGGCGCGTCTTGAGGCGATGGTCGCTCCAGACCTGCCGCCAGCGGCGCGCACCGGGCAGGCCGTTGCGCAGGCCCAGCATGTGGCGCGCGATCGACGACCACTGCGTGCCATGCTCGGCCGCCTCGCGAACCATGTAGTCGCACATCAGCGACTCCACTTCTTCGCGCGTCAGCGGCTGCGGCGCGGCGCCGAAGAACTCGGCGTCCCATTCGGCGAGCCACCAGGGGTTGTGATAGGCCTCCCGCCCGACCATCACGCCATCGAGCAGGCGCAGGTGTTCATGCACTTGCTCGTTGACGGAAATGCCGCCGTTGATGGAGAACTTCAGATCAGGAAAGTCGTGCTTCAGCCGATGCACCAGCGCGTAGCGCAGCGGCGGGATCTCGCGGTTCTGCTTCGGGCTCAGACCCTGCAGCCACGCATTGCGCGCATGGACGATGAAGGTTTCGCACCCCGCTTCGCTCACCTGGCCGACGAAGTCGCGCACGAACTCGTAGCTCTCGATCTTGTCGATGCCGATGCGATGCTTGACCGTGACCGGCACGCTCACCACATCGACCATCGCCTTCACGCAGTCGGCCACCAGTTGCGGCTCGTTCATGAGGCAGGCGCCGAAAGCGCCGCGCTGCACGCGTTCGCTCGGGCAGCCGCAATTGAGGTTGATCTCGTCGTAGCCCCATTCCTCGCCGAGCTTCGCGCAATGCGCGAGATCGGCCGGTTCGCTGCCGCCGAGCTGCAGGGCCACGGGCTGTTCTTCGGCGTTGAAGCGAAGGTGCCGGGGCACGTCGCCATGCACCAGTGCGCCGGTCGTCACCATCTCGGTGTAGAGCAGCGCGTGGCGCGACAACAGGCGGTGGAGGTACCTGCAATGACGGTCCGTCCAGTCCATCATGGGTGCAACGGAGATGACCTTCTCTTCCAAAACGCGTGATCCTGTGGTGTCGACACCGGCCCGGACATCGGGCACAGAAGGCGGCGATTTTCTCACGCGACCCGTGCCAGCGCCTCGGTCAGCTGCTCGACCGTGTAGGGCTTGCGCAGCCAGGTGGTCCCCGCCAGCGCCTTCGCGGGTTGCGCCTGCCCGGTCACGAAGATCACAGGAACGCGGTAGTCGCGCAGCAGCCGCTCGGCCAGGTCGTGCCCCGACAGCGCGGGCAGACCGATGTCGACCATCACCACATCGAAGGCGCCCTCGAAGAAGCGTGAGATCGCGGCCTCGGCGCTCTTCACGCCCGTGGCCCAGTGCCCCAGGGCCTCGAGCAGTTTCAGGGTGGTGGCGAGCGTGTCGGCGTCATCCTCCACGAGCAGTACGCGAAGCTTGGGTTGCGGGGCATTGGTCATTGCGTGACATTTTTCCAGACAACCCGGCGTGCTGCAGCCACCGCAGCCCACCACCCTACAGGGATGTACGACAGATGGCGGCGTTGTCTTACTCGGCGCCGGGAGTCCTTCCCGACAATGACCTTCTCGGCCGAGACAAGCCGATGGACCGCCCTCTCTCTCGCCAACAACAATGACCCGTATCTACCTCATAGAAGACAACCCTCTGATCGCGACGACGCTGACCGACGGGTTGCAGGAATTTTCCGAATGCGATGTCGTCGGCACCGCGACCACTTCCGATGAAGCCATCGACTGGCTCAAGGCCAACCCCGGCGAATGGGATGCGGCGGTGATCGATGTGTTTCTCGCCAAGGGCAACGGGCTCACCGTGGCGCAGTACCTGAGGGACAACAAGCTGCCCGAGCAGCGCACCGTGGTGCTCATGAACTATGCGACCTCGGAAGTGCGCGAAGGCGCCCTGTCGGCGGGCGTCGATGCGGTGTTCGACAAGTCGCTGCAGCTGGAGGCGTTCTACGACTTCTGCGCGGCACTGAACATCACGCCCCGGCGCTGACACAATCGGCCGCGTGCCGATCTTCAAACACAGCCTGTTCTCTGGCCTTGCGCTTGCACTGATGCTCGTCGCGTCGCCTGTGCGCGCCGCAGACCCTGTGCTGCTCCTCACCTCGCCCGTCGCACTGCAGGCCGCCGAGAAATCCGGCGCCAACTTCGCCCATTGGCTCGGCGATGCGCCCGCTGCACCCGACGGCATCGCCACCAACCAGTCCCTGATGCGCTCCCCGGCCTGGCAATCCATCGCCACGCCGCTCGGTGAAAGCCTTGCGCGCATCCAGCGCACGGACAGGCAGGCCGGCGTCGGCATCTCGCGCTATCCGCACCGGCTGTTCGACGCACGCTGGCTCGCGAGCCCCGATGCCTTCTTCGAGCTGGTCGGCGTGGCCAATCGCATGGACCGCCGGCCTTTCCAGAACGGCGCCTGCGGCGAGACGCGGCTGGTGTATCGGCTCGCCTACCGCACCGCCGCGATGCAGTCGCGCCTGCCGATGACCGTCAATGTGGAACTGCGCGGCGACGCACCGGATGCGAACGGCAGCTGCGCCGGCGCCGCGCGGCTCTGGCAACCGCCTCAGGCTTCCATGCCGGACGAGGCGCTCGGCCGCTGGCTGGTATCGCCCGACGGCCCGCTCGCGCCGCAGCGTCTGGCGCCCGCGCGCATCGCGCAGGTCACCACCAACCTGCAGAGCGTGCGCTGGCCGTCCGCGGTGCGGCCCGATCTCGGCGGCCATGCCGAGTACATGCTGCGCGCCTTCCGATGGAACGCCGGCACGAAGCGCTTCGACATTGCACCGCTCGAGAACACACCCGACATCGCGCGCCTCAAGGCCAACGCACCGCTGCGCAAGGAACTGCAGCAATGGCTGCAGCAGCCCGCCAACCTGCGCGCACTGGACGAGGCCTCGGTGCAGATTCCTGAAAAATTCCTCGCGACCGAATCGATCTCGGTCGCACCGCGCGGCCTCGCGCGCCTGGCGAACCGGCCGTTCGCGCAGATCTTCTCGCCCGGAGACTGGCAGGCCGTCCCCGGCAGCCGCAAGCGGCAATCACCACAAGCCGTGCTGCGCCGTCTCGATGACCTCAGCTGCGCGGGCTGCCACCAGAGCCGCGCGGTCGCGGGCTTTCATCTGCTGGGCATCGACCGGCGCGGCGCATCGCGCACCTTCACGACGGGCAACGCGCTCGCCCTGCCGCACTCGCCGCATCTGCAGGATGAACTGGCGCGTCGCGCCACGTATGTGCGCGCCGCGCTGTCGACGCCGCAGCCCGACCCATTCCGCCCCCTGGCCGAACCGGACACCGCGAACGCCGCACCCGAGAAAGCCACGGTCGGCGCAAGCTGCGAACCCACACGCATCACGCAATCCGCCAACCCGTGGCTGGACCGCGCCGAGAAACTGCCGCGCATCGCCTGTGAAGGCGTGTTCTCGGTGTGCGAGAAAACCTCGGTCGGCTTCCCCGGCGGCATGTGCTCGGGCCCGTGCGACCCGCTCGACAAGAACGGCAGCTGCGGCGGCATCGCCATCCTGAGCGACTTCAACCAATGCCTCGCCGCGAAAAAGCCTTTCGGCGAATGCCTCGCCAAGCACACGCGGCCCGGCAACCTGCGCAGCTGCTCGGCGCAGCAGCCTTGCCGCGATGACTACATCTGCGCGCAGGCCGAGGGCCAGCCCGAAGGGCGGGGCGCCTGCATTCCGCCCTACTTCCTCTTCCAGATGCGCGTCGACGGGCATTCCTGAAAACCACTCAGCGGAGTCGGCGATAAACATCGCTTGCCATTAGATCGCATGCGATCTAATATCCGCCCCATGCCTTCCAAGCGCCCCGCTGCCCCACCTGTCGAAGCCCCCGCGACCAATCCGCTGGCGCTCGACGAGCAGCTCTGCTTCGCCGTGTATTCCACGATGTTGAGCCTCAACAAGGTGTACCGCGGCCTGCTGCGCGACCTGGACCTGACCTACCTGCAGTACCTCGTCATGCTGGTGCTGTGGGAGAAAGACTCGGTCAACGTCTCCGAGATCTGCAAGCGCCTCGCGCTCGAAACCACCACCCTCACACCGTTGCTCAAGCGCCTCGAGACGCGCGGGCTCATCCAGCGCGTGCGCTCGGCGTCGGACGAGCGCCAGGTCATCGTGTCGCTCACCACCGAAGGCCGCGCCATGCACAAGAAGGCCCGCGGATTGCCGGCCTGCGTGGCCACCGCGATGGCGCTGGCGCCTGAGGACATCGGCAACCTGCGCGACCAGTTGCTCGCACTGCGCTCGAACCTCGACAGGAACGCGTGATGGCTCGCCGCATCCGCCTTCCTGTTTTTTCACGCCATTTATATCGCATACGATATTAATACAAGCGATACGAAACCCGTCCCTCTCCACCACGTCATCGAAGGAACGCACCATGTCCGCCAACAGCCTGAATTCCACCGCCACCCGCCGCAGCCTGCTGCTCGGCGGCGCCTCCGTCGCAGCCGGCGCCCTCGTGGGCACCGGCTTCTCCACCGCGGCATCCGCCGCTTCCACCGCCGCACCGAAGCACGGCGCGGTCCACGCCTCTTCAAAAGGAAAGCAAGTCATGAGCAACACCATCGTTACCAAAGACGGCACTCAGCTCTACTTCAAGGACTGGGGCCCCGCCTCCGGCCAGCCCGTCGTGTTCAGCCACGGCTGGCCGCTCGACTCCGACAGCTGGGAATCGCAGATGCTGTTCCTAGCGTCGCAGGGCTATCGCACCGTCGCGCACGACCGCCGCGGCCATGGCCGCTCCAGCCAGCCCTGGAACGGCAACGACATGGACACCTACGCCGACGACCTCGCCACCGTCATCGAGACGCTGGACCTGAAGAACGCGATCCTGGTCGGTTTCTCCACCGGCGGCGGTGAAGTAGCGCGCTACATCGGCCGCCACGGCACCAAGCGCGTCGCCAAGGCCGCGCTCATCTCGGCCGTGCCGCCGCTGATGCTCAAGACCGCCGCCAATCCCGGCGGCCTGCCGATCGAAGTGTTCGACGGCCTGCGCGCCGCGCAACTGGCCAACCGCTCGCAGTTCTACAAGGACGTGCCCTCAGGCCCCTTCTTCGGCTTCAACCGCCCGGGCGCCAAGGTGTCACAAGGCCTCATCGATTCGTGGTGGGCGCAAGGCATGCTCGGCGGCCACAAGAACACCTACGACTCGATCAAGGCGTTCTCCGAAACCGACTTTACCGAAGACCTGAAGAAGTTCGACGTGCCCACGCTGATCATCCACGGCGACGACGACCAGATCGTGCCCATCGGCGCCGCGGGCCTGGCCTCGGCCAAGCTGGTGAAGAACAACAAGCTCATCGTCTACCCCGGCGCGCCGCACGGCCTGACCGACACGCACAAGGACAAGTTCAACGCCGACCTGCTGGCGTTCATCAAGTCCTGATCGAGTGACCCGCCCGATGCGGCATCAGGCGAGGTAGCCGCCGTCCGCGGTGAGCGCCGCGCCGGTCACGAAGCCCGCATCGGGCCCCGCGAGATAGGCCACGAGGCTGGCGATCTCGCTGTCCTTTCCCATGCGCCCCAGGGCGATCAGCGAGCGCACGCGTTCTCCGATCTCGCCCTGCGGCGACATGTCGGTGTCGGTCGGCCCCGGCTGCACCACGTTCACCGTGATGCCGCGCGGGCCCAGGTCGCGCGCCAGGCCCCGCGTGAGCGAAGCCACCGCGCCCTTGGTCATGCTGTAGACCGACGAGCCCGCGAAGCCGCTGCGGTCCGCCGTCACACTGCCGATGGTGATGACGCGCCCACCCTCGCGCAGATGCGGCACCGCGGCCTGCGTGGCGACGAACACGGCACGCACGTTGACCGCCACCATGCGATCGAAATCGGCCAGCGCGTAGCTGTCGACCATGCCTGGAATCAGGATGCCCGCACTGTTGACGAGCACGTCGAGACGACCGAAGGCTTCCACCGTTTGCGACACCGCCTGCTGCACCGCTTGCACATCGGCGCTGTCGGCCTTGATGGCCAGCGCCTTGCCGCCCTGCGATGCGATCTCGGCCACGAGCGCCTTCGCCTTGTCTTGCGATGCCGCATAGGTGAACGCAACCGCCGCGCCGTCGTTCGCCAGGCGGCGCACGATGGCCGCGCCGATGCCGCGAGAGCCGCCCGTGACCAATGCGGCCTTGCCGCTCAATGTTTCAGACATGATGTTTCTTCCTTTTTTAGCAGATCGATTGATCCAGAATAGAGCCAAAAAATGCGCCCCAAAGGGCGCTCCACGATTTGCCAGCCCGCCGCCTACTTCAGGCCGCGAACCGCCACTTTCACCACGCCGCGCAGCGTCTCGACCGAGGCACCGCCACGCGCCGCGATCTTCAGCCCCGAGAGCGTGGCCGACACGAACTGCGCGGCATCCCGCGTGTCCACCGCCTTGCCGATTTCTCCTGCCGCCTTCGCCTCGGTGATGCGCCGCTCGATGGCCGAGAGCAAGGTGCAGCCCGCCGTGTCCGTGAGCAGCGAAACCTCCGCATCCGAGCGGCCGAACTCGCAAGTGGCCCCGATCCCCAGGCAACCGGGCTCCGCATCGGTGCTCGGCTTGGAGGCCATCGCGTTCAACATCGCCTCGATGCCCTTCAGCGGCGAACTCGCGCCATTGAGCACGCGGATCTGCTCGGCCACGCTGCCCGCGACGTAGTACTGCAGCGCCTCGAGGTACAGCTTTCGCTTGTCGCCGAAGGTGTCGTACATGCTCTGCCGGCTGATGCCCATGGCCTTGAGCAGCACCTCGGTGGAGGTGCCGTCGTAGCCGAGGTCGGAGAACGCGGGGATCGCGCCCTGCAGGGCGGTCTCGCGGTCGAATGCTTTGGGTCGGGCCATGGGCGTGGAGTATAAATAATTTTGGACCCACCTGTCCTGAACCAGCCAACAACCTTCTCCTCCTCTCCTCGACCCGCAGGCTCCTCTTAGTATTCGCCGAACAACATGAAGACCTGAGGAGCCCTCATGGACATCTTCGAAAACGTCCTTCTCATGCTGGTCGCGGCATGCCTGCTCTTGCAGCTCTCGCGCCGCCTCGCGCTGCCCTACCCATCGCTGCTGGCGCTGGCCGGCGTCGGGCTCGGCGCAATGCCGTGGGTGCCGCACATCCACTTCGACCCGCACCTGGCGCTCGCGCTCTTCATCGCACCAGCCCTCCTCGACTCGGCTTTCGACACCTCGCCGCGCGAACTGCGACGCAACTGGATGCCGCTGGTCTCGCTGGTGCTGGTGGCCGTGCTGCTGACCACCGCCGTGGTGGCATGGGCCGGCTGGGCCTTCGCGGGGCTGCCGATTGCCGCGGCCATCACGCTCGGCGCCATCGTCGCGCCGCCCGATGCGGTGGCCGCGGCGGCGGTGATGCAGCAATTCCGCATTCCGCGGCGCACGCTGTCGCTCATCAACGGCGAGAGCCTGCTCAACGATGCGGTCGCGCTGCTGGTGTTCGGCGTGGCGGTGTCGGCCGCGGGCGCTGCGCACCAGCCCATTGCGAGCTCGCTGCCGATGCTGCTGGTGGCGGTGCCGGGCGGCGCGGTGGTCGGCATCCTGCTCGGCAAGATCTACCTGCACTTCGTGAGCCCGCTCTTCGCGGGCACGCGCTCGGCCATCATCTTCCAGTTCGTGATGACCTTTGCCGCGTGGATCGTGGCCGAGCGGCTGCACCTGTCGCCGATCATCTCGGTGGTCGCCTTCGGCATGAAGCTGGGCCAGTACGCACCGAGCCGCAGCGCACCGCGGGACCGCGTGCAGTCGTATGCGGTGTGGGGCGCGGTGGTGTTCACGCTCAACGTGCTGGCGTTCTTTTTGATGGGGCTGCAGGCGCGCGGCATTCTCGACCGGCTCTCCGGCCCCGCGCTCACGCACGCGCTGCAGTTCGCGGGCCTCGTGCTCGCGCTGGTCATTGCCGTGCGGGTCGTGTGGGTGATGTTCTACGGGGCGGTGATGCGCACGGTGAAGCACCGGCTGGGCCTCAAACCCAAGGGCGTGTCGATTCCGTCCAAGCGCATCGGCTTCCTGGTCGGCTGGTCGGGCATGCGCGGGCTGGTCACCATGGCCACGGCCTTTGCGCTGCCGGCGGATTTTCCGGGGCGCGACCTCATCGTGCTGAGTGCGTTCGCCGTCGTGCTCGGCACGCTGGTGATCCAGGGCTTCACCATCGGGCCGCTGATCAAGGCGCTGAAGATCGAGCCGGACGCCTCACAGGATCAGGAAGTCTCGCTCGCGCGCATCGCGATGATGGATGCGGCGCTCTCCGCGCTGGAGTCCGAGCGCGGCGACGAAGCCGATGCGGTGCGCGACGAATACCGTGCCGCGCGAACCATCGCAACCGACGAGAGCCAGCCGCAAGCCCAGACTGCGCACGACCGCCTGCGCACCACGGCCATTCGCGCGCAGCGGCAGGCGTTGGAGGCGCTGCGCGAGAGCGGACAGATCGAGGACGACACCTACCACCGGCTCGAAGAGGAGATGGATTGGGCTGAGCTCAATGCCATTCCTGCAAACGACGTGCGGCTACAGAGCGTGTAGTGCCCTCGCAGAGGCGTTTGCCCGAACAGTCACGACTGCCTCTTCAAGTTGAGGGGAAACCATTCACGGCCGTGGCCGCGGACCAGCAAGCGCAGCCAGCGAACCGTGTATCTCCCGTCAGCAAATTGATAGATGCCGCCAAGGCCGGTGTATGCATACCCCAAATTGCAATAAGGGCTATAGGGAATTCTTACGGAGACCTTGAACATGTTCTTGGCCGTGCCAGGCTGGAATTGCTCGATCGCCCCCGAGATGTCGCATTGAGCGGTGGATCTACCTGTCGTCGTCCCTTTGAATGCCCCCTTTTCGTCGACCGTGATCGATGCACTAAAGTAGATGTCTTCGCCGACCCAGATTCCAGCAACACTTGATTGCGAAACTGCAAGGGCGTTTGAAGCGCTGTAGATCGACGGGATGGCCCCTTCCCAATTGCCTTGCATCGACGAGTTCGGCGTAAAGGTACCGGAGCCCGTGACCCGCTCCGGGCCAAAGCCCGAGGCATAGACAATATGTGCATCGGGGTTGTATGTCCAATTCACAGTTGTCATGGTGATGGACCCGAAAACTGCGTCGAAATCGCTGGATCGGAGGGCGACCGTTCCATCGGATCCGACAAAGCCGTAGCCGTTACGAAAAAGGCCACCGATATAGTGCTCGTAAAGGCCTTCACCTATCTTCCCTACTGCAGCCGTAGAGCCGGGCTGCGGAGCCAAAAGGGACGGCAAGGTTTGGCTGGGAATTACCGCCTGGGCTCTCGCTGAGAGGACGTCCAGGCCCTCTCCGTGCAGGGCGGCTACGCCACCCAATGAGTCTGCTTGTGTGGCTGACAACCCTTGAATACCGGACGGGTCTTGCAATTCCGCTTTTGCGGCCACGGCCGAAGTCGCGCCCGGCTCACTGATCGACCGTGACTGCGGCAAGCCCATGGCGCTTTCTCCCCCACCACCTCCGCCGCAAGACGCAAGAGCAGTCATCAGCAGCGTCACGACTGCTCTGCAAGCAAGTTTGTTCATCCCTCACTCCAACAATTCTTGTGAATATTTTTCGTTGCCGGCGACTTTTCAAGGAAGGTGCTTTTCCAAGAACGTCGGTTTCCGCGCGGCATTCTGCACGACGTGGGTTAAAGCTCTGTTTCGGTCGGCCTTGCAGTTGGTCACAGGTGCAGAATTCGCCCACATCGCCGGAGTGAAGAAATCGCCTCGATGCTCGATCACGCTTCGCGCCTCACACCCCGGGCTCTCGCATTTCCCTCCACTCCACGATATGAACTCAACGTCCATCCGCCAAGCAGTCCTGGCCGACCTGGAAGAGCTCGCCACGCTCTTCGATCAATACCGGCAGTTCCAGGGCAAGACAAGCGATGTGCCCGCCGCGCGCTCGTTCCTCCGAGAGAGGTTCGATCACGGGGAATCGGTGATCTTCATCTGCCACGAGAACGAAGTGCCGCTCGGCTTCGCGCAGCTTTATCCAAGCTTCTCGTCCGTCTCGCTCTCACGCGTCTTCATCGTCAATGACCTGTTCGTCCATGAGGCGGGTCGGCGCAAGGGCGTTGCCTCCCGTTTGCTCTCGGTCATCGAGTCATACGCCTGGTCGCTCGGGTCGGCCCGCGTGACGCTGAACGTCGCGCGCGACAACCCGTCTGCCCAGAGGTTGTACGAAGAGAGAGGCTGGAAGCAGGACGATCAGTACTTCATGTATCACCGCTTCCCGGGGGAAGCTTCATAGGCGATATCGCCCCCCTTCAGCCGACGCGACGCGACGCCTCAACCCTCCTCGTACCACCGGTCCTTCGCCAGCATCACCCGGTGGTGCCCGTGCCCCGACGGCATCATCGGAAAGCAGTTCTCCTGCGCCGCGACCTGCACGTCGAGAAAGAACGGACCCTCGCTCGCCAGGCACTCGGCCAGCGCATCTTCAAGCTCGGCCGGCTCCGTCACCCGCCGCGCCCCCCAGCCAAACGCCTTCGCCAGTGCCACGAAATCCGGCAGCGCCTCGTTCCAGCTGTGGCTCAGGCGGTTGCCGTGGTTCAGTTCCTGCCACTGCCGCACCATGCCCATGTAGCCGTTGTTGCACAGCACCAGCTTCACCGGCGTGCGGTGCTGCACCGCGGTCGACAGCTCCTGGATGTTCATGAGCACCGAGGCATCGCCGCTCACGCACACGCACAGCGCATCGGGGTGGCCGATCTGCGCGCCGATGACGGCGGGCAAGCCGTAGCCCATCGTGCCCGCGCCGCCCGAGGTGAGCCAATGGCGTGGACTGTCGAAGCGCAGGTACTGCGCAGCCCACATCTGGTGCTGGCCCACATCGGTCGAGACGATCGCATCGCGCCCGCTGCGGCCAATGGCCTGCTGCAGCGACGACACGAGCTGCTGCGGCAGGATCGCATCCGCGCGCGGCTCGAACTTGAGGCACTCTTCCGCGCGCCAGCGCTCGATGCGCTCCCACCACGGCGCCAGCCGCTCGGGCGCAAAGCCCCCGGCGGGCAGCAGCGCCAGCACCGCATCGAGGATCGCGGCGCAGTCCCCCACCATCGGCACATCGACCTGCACGATCTTGTTGATGCTCGTCGGGTCGATGTCGATGTGGATCTTCCGCGCATGCGGGCAGAACTCGTCGAGCTTGCCGGTCACGCGGTCGTCGAAGCGCGCGCCGACGCACACCACCAGGTCGGCCTCGTGCATCGCGAGGTTCGCTTCCAGGTTGCCGTGCATGCCGAGCATGCCGATGAACTTCGGGTCGGACGCGGGGAAGGCGCCGAGCCCCATCAGCGTCAGCGTGCAGGGCGCGTGCAGGCGGTTCACCAGTTGCGTGAAGGCTTCGCACGCAGCAGGCCCCGAGTTGATGAGCCCACCGCCGCCATAGAGCACCGGACGCCGCGCGGTCGAGAGCAAGTCGGCCGCGCGCTGCAACATCGCCTTCGGCGGCAGCGCCGCCCTGCTCGCACGCAAGGGGCGCAGCGGCGTCGAAACCCCGCCATGAGCCAGGCGCATCAACTGGATGTCCTTCGGCACATCGAGCAGCACCGGCCCCGGCCGGCCCGTCGATGCAATTTCGAGCGCGCGCCGCACCAGCGCCGGCACGTCGTCCGCCGCGCGCACCTGCTGGTTCCACTTGGTCACCGAGCGCGACATGCCCAGCGCATCGCTCTCCTGAAAGGCCTGTGTGCCGATCACCGCCGTCGCCACCTGCCCGCTGATGCACAGCACCGGCACCGAATCGCTCATGGCGTCGAGCAGCCCCGTGATCGTGTTGCCCACCCCCGGCCCCGAGGTGACCAGCACCACGCCGACCCGCCCCGTGCTGCGCGCATAGCCCTCGGCCGCATGCACCGCGGCCTGCTCGTGGCGCACCAGCACATGGCGCAGGCGCGGTTCGCCGTGCAGCGCGTCGTACAGCGGCAGCGCGGCGCCGCCGGGGTAGCCGAAGATGGTGTCGACGCCGCACTCCACCAGCGTATCGAGCAGGGCCTCCGCCCCGTTGCGCACACGCGGTGCGGCTTCGGGGTGAAGGGACAAGGAAGACGTGAGGGGTATGTCGAGCAATCTCATGCCGTCAATTCTTCCGTTCCTCAGGCAGAATTTGCTTCTTTCTTTTGGCTCATTGGGTCCAATTTATGAAAATCAATCGGAAAACAGCGACTTCCGAAGAAGGATCTTTCGACAAGATCGACATGGCCATCCTCCGCGTGCTGCTGCTCGACTCGCGCAAGACCCTGCAGGAGATCGGCAACGAGGTAGGCCTCTCGCCCACCAGTTGCTGGACGCGCATCAAGAAGCTCGAGGCGCAGGGCGTCATCAAGCGCTACACCGTCGACGTCGATCCGGCCAAGCTCGGCTATCACGACTCGGTGATCGTGCAGGTCACGCTCGAGAGCCACACCGACGAGACCCTCTACGACTTCGGCCGCGTGCTCGCGACCATTCCCGAGATCCAGGAGGCGTACCTCGTCTCGGGCGACTACGACTACTACATCCGCATCGCGGTGCGCGACACGCGCGACTACGAGCGGCTGCTGCGCGAAAAGCTCTACAAGATCCCCGGCATCCGCCACAGCAAATCGCACTTCGTGCTGCGGGTGCTCAAGGAAACCAGCGTGCCCGTCATCTGAAGGTGCGAGCATCGCGTTGACCTGAACTCCCCCAAAGGATCTTCGGATGTTCGATTTCTTCAAGAAGAAAAAGCCGCCGGCCCCGGCCGCCACCGTCGAGACCGGCCCCGCCGTTCCCACGCCCCTTGCCGAACGCAAGGGACACGTCGGTGCCATCGAGGCGGTGACGCTCGACGGCACCATGTACTTCTTCGGCTTCGACTTCAGCAGCGACCTGGTGCTATCGCCCCTGATCGCCGACATCGACATCGCGGCGCGCTTCGCCAGCCAGCACATGACGCAGCGCGACGGCACGCACGACGAGGCCTACTGGCGCGAGCTCGCGGGCTACGCCGTCGAAGGCTCCGAGCTTGCGACCAAAGAGGAAAGCCGCACCTTCAGCACCGAAGCGCTGGCCGCGGCCATCGCAAGCCTCGCGCGCGTGCGCCGCGAAGGCACGGTCGAGCCCGGCTTCGCCATCGAGTACCACCTGCGCTATCTGCTCGGCGCAGCGGGCGGATGGGAAGTGCCCGAAGAAGCCGGCACCGAAGACGCCGACGAATGGATCGACGTCATCAGCGGCAACGAACCGCTGGCCGAGGGCACGACGCTGACAGACATCGCCGGCCGCCTGCAGGCGCACCTGAACGCGCTGGTCGATACCGCGCCGGGCAACTGGTCCACGAAGTTTGCGGTGTTGAAGGGCTGAGCTCATTCCAACCGGATCAGAGCCGCACCAGCTCCACCCGACGGTTCTTCGCACGCCCCGCCTCGTTGTCATTCGGCGCCACCGGCTCGGCCGCACCGGCGCCGCGCGTGGTGAAGCGGCGCGGGTCCACGCCCGCCTTCACCAGCACGCCGATCACCGCGACCGCGCGGCGCTTGGAAAGATCGTCGTTGTGCTTGGCTTCGCCCTGCGCATCGGTGTGCCCCACCACCGAGAGCTTGAGCGGCGGGTTGTTGCGCATGAGCTTGGTCATCTCGTCGAGCGTGGGCTGCGACTCGGGGCGGATCACGTCCTTGTCCAGGTCGAACAGGATGCCGTAGAGGTTGATGCGCCCCGTCTCGGCCAGGCTCTTCTGCATGGCCGAGGCATCGACGAACACGATCTTGTCGCCCTCCATCGCCTTGGCTTCCACCACGCGCACGAAGGCGTGGTTGCCGACATCGGCGTTGTGCTCGGCCAGCGCGATGCTCGCGTACACGGTGCCGGTGGGGCCGGTCTTCTTCGCGAGCAAATAGCGCCCGCTGACTGAAAAGTAGTTGCGCACGTAGTCGCCGCTCTTGCCCAGGCGCGGCCACTCCGGGTCGTCGAACGCGAGCGCAAAGTCGTAGGGCGTGTTCGTGTCCACGCTGTTGGGGCGCTTCTGGTAGCAGGTGGCGTTGGCGGTGCCACAGGTGAAGAGCACATCGAAGCCCTTGGCCCTCAGGCTCGCCTCATAGTTGCGCTGCACTTCGAGCAGCGACCGGCCGGCGGGCAGCTTGTAGTGATAGAGCGAGATCTTGCCCTCGAGCTTCAGCAGATCGGGCTTGCCACCGCCCCAGTTCTGGAACGGCTCCTTGATGAGGCCGACCTCGTCGTAGGCCATGACCTTGGTGCCGTCGAGCACCGCGCCTTCGTAGCGGCCGACGAGGGGGTGGTCTTTCTCGGGCGGTGCGGCGGCGAAGGCGACCAGGCCGAGCAGGGCCGCAGCGGCGACGAAAGCGAGCTTTTTCATTGAAGCGTCGAGAAGAGCGGCAACGCTGCGAATGCTAGAGAGTGCGCACGCCGCTGGGCATTCGACGGACGGCCTATGCCGCCTGTTCGCTCTGTCAGCGCGGCGAGCCGCCGAGCAACGACGACGCGTGGTCCTCGAAGCTGCCGCGCACGTACCAGCCTTGCGGACCCAGTGCCAACACCTTGTCCGACAGGCCGTGTGCGCCCGCCTCCGCCTTGACGTCTGCGGCGGCGGCGCACATGAGGCGACCTCGCTCCATATTTACGGTACCAGCCAAACCGGCACCTCTTGGCTCGCCTCCTCCGCCGCCTACTCCGATCGTCGTGACATGACAACTCGGGCGCAGACTGCACCCAAAAATGCCAGCGCCGCAGTGGCAAGCGAAGAGCATTGGCTTATTTTTATCAATCTGTTCGTAGCTCTATCGGCCGGGGCCCTGGCATCGCTGTCTGCGCCCATGATGCTGGCTGTTCTTTATATTGATATATGGCTGTTCGCCAATCCCCATATCGTTGCAACCTACTCACGTATTCGTGCAACCCCATCGAGTATTCGAATTCATTGGTTTTTGATTTTTGTCGCGCCAGCTTTAATAGCAATTGGCCTAACAGTTATTGCCCTTGCATATGAGGCACCGGTCTGCTGGCCCTCTATTTTGTGCTCCAGGCGTTTCACGTGACTCGCCAGAGTTATGGAATAGCAAAACGCTACGACCGTCGACTACAGGCACCTTATCAAGCGTTGCCTTATTTTTTGGCCTATATTTTTCCTGTGTGGGAATATTTGCATCGCAGCGCACAGGCACCCAATAGCTTTCTGGAATACCCGATCTGGCTTCCTCCTGTTTTGCAAGAACTATCCTTTGCGATAGGAATTGCGTCCGTCATCGGTATATTGCTTTGGCTCGTACGTCTGTGGCGCTACAAAGACACAGAGCAGGCAAACAGTCTCTTTAACAGTTTTGTACTTTCCCATTTGCTGATTTCGCTGGTCAGCTACATCCTGATCAGCGACATCACTCTTAGTTGGCTGGTGGTAAACGTTTGGCACAATGTTCAGTACCTGATATTTGTCTACCGCCAACAGCAGCGTGATATCAAGATCAGCAGCATGGGCATTGAATCGAAAAGCACTCCGGCGCATCGAAATTCATGGATTGAAACTCTGAAGCGCCCCGCAATATTTTTCCTGACGTGCTCGATCTTCGGGGCCATTTTTTACGTCATTGCCGACAAGGTTGGTAAAAATCTTCTTTGGCTGGGGTTTCCCACCATTCTTATCGCACACCTTGTTTTGAATTTTCATCATTATTTGGCGGACAGCTTCATATGGAAGCGTCGCAATACTGGCAGGCCCAGTAATGCCGGAACTGTCTCTTTCTAAAGTGAATGTCCCTGTCGTTCACGCCCCACCCGGTGGGACGTACTTCGAGGTAACGCCGATCTGAGCAACCGGCGTACTTCGCGAGGATTACCGACCAGTTGCACAGCAGCTCGACACAGAGCTTTAGCCCGCATCGTGCAGAATGCCGCGCGGAAACCGACGTTCTTGGAAAGCTGCTTTCCTTGAAAAAGTCGGCGTCAACGAACAACATTCAAAAAATTGTTGGAGTGAGGGATGAACAAATCTGCTTGCAGAGCAGCTGCGGCGCTGCTGATGGTTGCTCTTGCGTCTTGTGGCGGGGGTGGTGGAGGAGAAAGCTCCATCGGTTTGCCGACAGGGCAGTCGCAGTCGATCAGTGAGCCAGCCGCGGCTCCTCCAGTCGCAACCGCAAAAGCGGAACTGCAAGATGTGTCCGGAATTCAAGGGCTGTCGACCGCACAAGCAGATTCATCCGGTGGCATAGCTACCCTGCGCGGACAGGGCTTGGATGCCCTCTCGGAGCGAGCCCAAATGGGTGGCGCCATCGCCGACTCCGGTTCGGTATCAACGCGATTCGTGCCAGGCGGCGACCCCGAGCGCTATGTCGGCAGCTGGAGCGCATCCGACGGCAGCCCTGCGCGCTATCTATTGGTTGCCTCTGGCCCAGATGCCTTTGACACCGGGGTTCTTTTCAAGCCCCTAACGCAAAGTGAGCAGACCACCAACGGCGCGATGGTGCGTCTGAATGACGCCACCCTCATGGGCAACGGCGCAACACAGAACATCAACGGCGATGCGAGCTTCGCGATCGGGCGCTGGGTAGCCGGCACCGCCACACTGGGGCCCGACAAGAAATATGTTCTCACGGGCGACTACAAGCGTACGTACCACTACCTCGCGTTTAATGCGGTTCCGTATATCCCGTGGGACGGCGCGCTCATCTGTAACACCGGCGCCTTCACAACTCCAAGCCATCTGGACAGTGGCCCGAGCGACGCCCCCCTCAACGGCACAGCGACCGGTTCTGCCACCATCAGTTTTAACCGCGGTACGGCTGACATCACCGGCGCAATCAAAGTCATGGCTGGCGATGGGGCAGGTACGGTGCCTCTCAGTACCGGCAACCACCCACTCAACTCGTCGTTGTCATGGCAGTCGGCCTTCAGCACGGACAACGCAACTGGCAGATGGTCCGTCTCCTTGATGCTGGGTGATGGCGAGATCTACGGCACCAAGATGATTGCAGTCGAATACATCGCCGTCATGCTCCCCTCACGCGCGCGCTACACCGGGGTAGCACGACTAAGCTGCACGCCTGCGCCGTAGCTTGGCTGCCCGCTTACTCCGATGCGAATCTTCCCTCAAGCATCGGAAGCGCATCCAACGTTCCTGGCAAGGCACAAACCGGACATCGGCATCAACCCTTCTCGGAAACAAAGCCACCGGCCCTGCCTTTGGACTTCCGAAGCAGAATGACGAGCCCCGATATCAGGAAGTAGACGGCCCCCACCGCCGCATACCCCGCAAACGTCTGCACCACAGGCGCCGCACTCCCCTGCTGCGCCACAAAGAACCCGCCAGCCAGCGCCGACTGCGCCCCGCTCAGCATCATCACCCACTGCCCCTTATCGCTCTTGCGCCGACGAATGGCAGTCGCCAGCTGAAGCAGCCCGGCAACGATCGCCCACAGCCCGAAGATCACCAGAATGATCTGCAACTTGAGCCCCAGCGAAACCGCCACGGCCACAGTGACCAGCGCGCTCATCCAGAAGTTCAGCACCTGCGTGGGGTTGGCCTTCGCGCCCCCCGTCATCCGCGCGTCCACCCAGTTGGCCAGCGCATCCCACGCGGGGTAGACGATCAGCAGCCCGCTCGCGACGACGGGCGACCCCTTGGCGACGGTGAAGGCGAGCGCGACCCATGCGAAGGAAAAGGCGGCGCGAATGAAGTAGAGCTTGCGCAGCCACGCGGCTCGCTGAAGTGGAGATGGGTTGATGTTGGACATGGCAATGGCGGCAAAGACCGCGAGATGTAAAGAAAAAAAGAAAGAAAGAAGGTCGTCGCCCCTCGAGCGAGGCGGGTGCAGGCAATTCTGTTGGGACCGCTCCTGCCGCGGTATCGGTCGAATGACCGACAAGCCCCGAAAGACTGTGCGATGCTGGGCTTTTGCCTCTGCCCCCTCTTCTCTCCCTCATGTCCGACGACTCGACCATCGCCGTCTTCGACGCTGTCCGTGCGCTCGCCTTCATCGGCGACCTGAGCATGGGCCAGCCGACCGACCATTCGCTGCGCACCGCGTGGCTCGCGGGAATGATCGCGACGCAGGCCCGCGCCGATGCGTCGCAGGTCGAAGCCGCCCGGCACGTCGCGCTGCTGCGCTGGTCCGGTTGCACGGCCAATGCCCAGGAGTTCGCGGATTTCCTGGATGACGACGTGCAGGGCCGGCAAGCTCTTCTTGCATCGCAGAAGCCGCGAGCCAAGCAGCAGCAGCCTCGCAGCGCGCCCATCCCCAGCGCAATGCTCGCCATGGCCGATATCCATTGCGAGATCGCCGGCGACATCGCGAACACGCTGGGCCTGAGCGCCGATACCGAAGCGGCGCTGCGCGCCATCTTCGAGACCTACGACGGCGGCGGCGTGCCCGGCCTCCTGCAAGGCGACGACGTGCCGCTCGCGACGTACGTCGTGGCGCTGGCGAGCGATCTCGAAATCTTCAGCCGCCTCTACGGGCTCGACGAAGCGCTCACGCTCGCTCGCGGACGCGCGAACAGCGTCTACCCCGGCGCGCTGGTCGACGCCTGCGCACCGTGGGTCGCGACGTGGATGAAGGCGCTGGACGCGCCCACCCCGCCGTGGACCGACGTGGCCGACCAGCCCGCCTCGATGCTTCAGCGCGTCGGGTTGGAGCTCGTGGGCGACGTGATCGACCTCAAGCTTCCCTGGATGACGGGCTACTCGCGCCGCGTAGCTCAACTGGCGTGCGATGGCAGCGCGCGTGCCGGTTTGGACGAGGCCTCATGCCACCGCACATACAAGGCCGGGCTGATCCACGGCATCGGGCGGGCGTCGGTGCCCAACGCGATCTGGAACGCGCCCGAGCCGCTGCCGGCCGGGTCGCTCGAGCGCCTGCGGCTCGTGCCGTACTGGACATCCCGCGCCGCCGGGCAGATCGACGGGCTCGCGGCCGAAGCGGAGATCGCGTCCTTCGCTTTCGAACGGCGCGATGGCTCGGGCTATTTCCGCGGCCGGTCTGGCACGGCGATGCCGCCGGAGGCGCAATTCGTCGCCGCGGCCGAGCGCTGGGTTTCCCTTCGCACGCGCCGTCCGTGGCGGGTGGAATTCACCGAAGCAGAGGCGCTGGGCTGCATGAAGGAAGACGTCGAAGCGGGTCGCTTCGATCCGAACGTTGTGGATGCGCTGCTCGCCTGTGCGATGTCGCATGCGCCCTCGAAGCCCGTAGCGCCGAAGAGTGGCGAGCAGGCTCTGTCAGAGCGCGAGCTGGAGGTTCTGCGCTGCATCAGCAAGGGCGAGAACACCAAGGAAGTCGCTCGCGCACTGGGCATCAGTCCGCGCACGGTGCGCACGCATGTCGAACGCGTGTTCCTCAAGCTCGAATGTTCAACCCGTGCGGCCGCAACGTTGAAGGCGGCGACCAGAGGGCTCATCTGACAAGGCAGCTCTGACTGCCATGTGGGTGTGCGAGCGCGAACCGTACGCAGCGCGTCCAGCCCTTGCTTCGCATTTCGCTCGCAAATGCAGCCAGGATGCGGTTCGCGCCGGGGTTGAAGGATCTCGCAACCGGGATCGCTCACGCTCCGCCACGCAAATTTTCATCGTCACGAACTCTTCATGCCAGCGCTGAAGAATCGCGCAGTCACTCAACCTGAGTACGACCTGACCAAACGATGAAAACCACAAAAAACACGCCCTTCCCCACCATCCCGCTCGATCTTCCCCAACGCCGCGCCTTCCTGCGGCAGAGCTTCGCCACCGCGGGTGTGGTCACGCTCCCGGCCTTTCTCGCTGCCTGCGGCGGTGGCGGCAGCAACGGCGTTGCCTTCCCGCCGATCGCCGGTGTGCCGCCCGCACCTGCCCCCGCCCCGGCACCTCCCGCGCCGCCCCCGGTCGAGCCGCCCGTCGTCAGGAAGAGCCCCTTCGCTGAGTTCTCGGCGCTGCAGCCAGCCGATGCCAACGGCGTGATGCTGCCCACGGGCTTCACCTCGCGCATCGTCGCGCAATCGGGTGCCGTCGCGGCAGGCAGCTATACATGGCATGGCTCACCCGACGGCGGCGCCTGCTACGCCACCGACAACGGCGGATGGATCTACGTAAGCAATTCGGAAATCGGCAGCAAGGGCGGCGGCGTGGGCGCATTGCGCTTCGACGCCAACGGCACGGTGGTCGATTCGTACCCGATCCTGAAAGACACCTCGACGAACTGCGCGGGCGGCCCCACGCCGTGGAACACCTGGCTGTCGTGCGAGGAGCATTCCAGCGGCATGGTGTGGGAATGCGATCCCGCCAAGCCCTGGGTCGATGCGAGCAGCGCCCCGAGCCTGCCGGCGCTGGGCCTCTACGCGCACGAGGCCGTGTGCGTGGACCCCGTTCACAAGACGCTCTACCTGACCGAGGACGCATCCGGCGGCCGGGTCTATCGCTTCGTCTGCGATGCAAGCGACTGGCCAGAAGGCGCCAGCCGCGCCGACATGAAGTCCGGCAAGCTGCAGGTGCTCAAGGTCAAGGACATCGCGAGCGACATCGATCTGGCCGATCCGGCCAAGCCGTACCCGAAGGACTTCGGCCAACCCCTGCCGGTGGAATGGCTCGATGTCGTCAATCCCGACAAGCCGCAGGCTGGGGTGCGCACGAGCATGCGCACCGCGGGCCTCACGCCGCCCGGCGCAGCCTTCAGGAAGGCCGAAGGCATCTGGTTCTTCAACGGCATCGTGTATTTCGTGACCTCCTACAACGCACACATCTGGGCCTACGACACGCAGAACCAGACGCTCGAGGCGATCTACGACGGCATGAACAAGGACGCCGCCACGCATTCGATCGACGAACCAGACAACCTCACGATCTCGGCCCTCGGCGACATCCTGGTGGCGGAAGACGCGGGCAACCTGGAGATCGGCGTGCTGCGGATGGAATCGGGCACCTCCCAGCCGCTCGTGCGTCTGGTCGGCCACGACGACAGTGAGGTTGTCGGCCCCGCCCTGTCGCCCGACGGCAAGCGGCTGTACTTCAGCTCGCAGCGCGGCACCGGAAAAGGCGGCATCACCTTCGAGATCACGCTGCCCTCGGCGGCGAAGTAAGGCGAGGCGAGGCCAAACGTCGGCACGGCGCGGGAAGACCGATCAACGGTCGATCCTGCGGCCGATGCAATTGGCCATATGGCGCAGCTGCGGTAGTCGGCGTAAGCTGAATTCCGGCCGACCAGCCAAGGTGATGGCCCCAGCAACCACCGCTGTGCCGACTTGTACGAAAGGACCTCCCATGTTGTCCGACTCGTCTGTCACGACCATGCTCCCCGTCAAGGACATGGACCGCGCCCGCGCCTTCTACGAGGGTTGTTTGGGCCTGAAACCCGGAGGCCTTCGGCCCGACGGCAAATTCGTCTATGCGGTGGGCGGCAGCACGCTGTCGCTGTTCCCGAAGCCGGAGGGAACCAAGGCCGACCACACGGCGATCAGCTTCCGGGTCGACGACATCGCCGCCAGCATCGCGAACCTGAAGCGCGCCGGCGTGGTGTTCGAGGACTACGACTACCCCGAGCTGAAGACCGTCGACCACGTCTGCGTGCTCGGCTCGGAGAAGGCGGCGTGGTTCAAGGACACCGAGGGGAACTACCTCTGCATTCACGAAGACATCGGGTAGGCGCAGATGCGTCTTGATTGCCGCAAGGCGGCCTCCTGTCACAGGGAATGTTCGGTCCTGCCACGAGGAAGGCCCTGATAAATTCCGTCGCTCCGACCTCACCTGCCAGGAGCGTTTGATGAAGAAAAAAGAACTGCATCGCGGCCGCCTGATCGACCACATCGGATTGGTCGTTCGCGACCTGGCCGCCAGCAAGACCTTCTACGCTGCCGTCTTCGACGTGCTGAAGATCCCCATGGGTGGCTCCGACGAGCGCAACTTCTGGGCCGATGAGTTGTTCGTGTCGACGCCCGACAGCGAGGAGGTGCGGGGGGAACTGACCGGACGCCATCACATCGCGTTCCAGGCGCAAGACCGGGCCATGGTCGATGCCTTCCACCGGGCTGCACTGGCGCATGGTGGAAGGGACAACGGCGCACCGGGTGAACGTCCCTATCACCCTGGTTACTACGCGGCGTTTGTGCTGGACCCGGATGGCAACAACATCGAGGCGGTGTTTCATGGCGAGTCCGACCGGAGTGCGGCTTCGGTGCGGATTGCGTTTTGAGAACCCGGCTGAGCGAGTTCGTCGCTGACTCGAAAGCTTCAAGCAATGAAATCACCCCCAACCGACTTCTTCATCGACAAAGGGTATCTGCGGCTGGAAGGCTTCCATCCGAAGAAGCAGGTGGCGGGCATCAGGCAGAAGTTGCTTGACGAGCTCAAGCGGCTGAAGGCGTTGCCCGGCGGAAAGAGCCTGTCGGGTTCGCTGCAAAGGCTCCCTCTCTTCCAGCAGATCGGCAAGCTGTCCGCGCTCGTGAAGGTCCCGGGCGTGCATGAGGCACTGGTGACGCCGGACCTCATCGAGTGCGTCATCCGGCTGGGCGGGCGCGCGCCGTCTGCCATCCAGCAAACGCAGCTGCTGCTGTCGCCGCCCAGCCAAGGAACCTGGACGCTCGAGGGATTGAACTGGCATGTCGACATTGCGGCAGGGCCAGAGGACCCGCTGCCGGGAATCCAGGCCTTCTTCCTGATCGACGACGTGGCGCCCCATGGTGGCGCAACCTTGGCACTGGCCGGGTCGCATCGCGCCGGCACGCCGGGGTGGCCTTCGGCCTCTCGACTGCGGGAAGTGCTGAAGGCACCCGGGGACAACATGGATCGCAGTCTTCAGCAGCTGGGCATCGGCATCGTGGAGATGTCCGGGCGCGCAGGCGACGTCTTCCTGATGGACCTGCGTCTCTTGCACACGCCCTCGGTCAACGCGACGAAGAACGTGCGGATGATGGCGACGACTCGCTGCTTCTTCTCCAAGGCCATCTGAAAGCAGAAAGCACAGCCTGCGCGTGACGGGCAGGCTGTCAGGCGCGCGAGCAGTTGGACATAGACTGTTTGGACGACTTCATCCGCAAAAAGAACACGATAAGAATCCAGACTTTCGGCCTCACCGGAGTGTCGCGATGTCCCTGACTTTCCACGATGGAACGAGCCTGCTCTATCGGAATTACACGAATCACAGGGCCTGGAACAACACGGCACTGCTGGGACTGAACCCGGGTCGCAGCTACGACAAGATGCTGATCGACGACTACAACAACGAAGCCAAGATGAGGGAGCTGTTCGCGCGTCCCGGCGCGCAGAACTGCTGCCCGGGCGGCGCCGGCTCCAGCAGGCTGGGCGACTATGTGAATTCGGATGTACGCAACGTGATCGTCGTCAAGGGCCTGCACCAGTGGGTCGAGAAAGTCGGCACGGGCAGCGCGCGCTGGGGTTCCAACTTCCAGCTGCACATCACCTTCGGCCTGGACGGCCAGTTGTGGCACCTGTACGCCACCTACTACGGCGACTCGCAGAAGGTCACGTTCAGCAGCGAGTGCTCGGCCGGCGAAAAGGTCTCGCACACCGACCACGAGGGGTTCAGCAAGCAGGGGCGCAAGAAGTAAAACAAGAGACACGCCCCGGGGCGTGGATGACAGGGCTCATTCCGCATCGGGAGGGCCATCCTTCTTGAGATCGGCGAACTTGGCCGCCATCGTCGGGTTGCCCCGCGTCAGCTTCTTGATGGTCACGTCCTGCGCCTTGTCGTTCGCAAGGCGAAGGTTGCGATCCGTGCTGAGCAGCGCCTCCTTGGTCTTTTGCAGATGGTCGATCGATTTGTCGATCTCTGCGATCGCTTTCTGGAAGTGCCCGACGGCAAGGTCGTAATTCCTTGCGAATGCGGCCTTGAAGGTTTCGAGTTGAGTCTCGAACCTGGTCACGTCGATGTTCTGCGCCTTGACGAGCGCAAGCTCCGACTTGTACTTGAGCGAGTTCATCGCCGCGTTGCGCAGCAGCGTGATGATCGGAAGAAAGAACTGCGGCCGCACGACGTACATCTTCGGATAGCGATGGAACACATCGACGATGCCGGTGTTGTAGAGCTCGCTGTCGGGCTCCAGCAGGGAGACCAGCACCGCGTATTCGCAGCCCTTCTCGATGCGGTCCTTGTCGAGCTCCCTCAGGAAATCTTCGTTCCTGGTCTTCGTGGCGGTGCGATCGCTCTCGTTCTTCATCTCGAACATGATCGAGACGATCTCGGTGCCCGCCTCGTCCGCGTCGCGAAAGACGTAGTCGCCCTTGCTGCCGGTGCGCGCGTCGTTGTCCTTCTCGAAATACGCCCTCGGGAACGCCATCGCGCGGATGCGGTTGAACTCGGTCTCGCAGTGCTGCTCGAGGGTCTCGCCGACCATCTTGGTGGACAGGCGAGCCTTCATGTCCCTCAGGCGCTCGATCGCGTCGTCGCGGTCCTTGATCTGCGTCTCGTACTTGTCCTTGAGCGACTTCTCGGCGAGCTGTTTCTCGAGTTCGGCTCGCCCAAGGCCGCTCTTGAGTTCGTCGCGCTCCTTCTCGACCGCACTCACGGCCTCGGTGACCGCGAGCCGCTGCGCCACCTCGATCGCGTCGAGCTTGGCTTTCAGGGTCTGGATCTCCGCATCCTTTGCGGCGGCGCCCCGCTCCAGTTCGCTGGCGTGCTTGGCCTGGGCCAGCTCGGCGGCAGCGCGCTTGTCCTGCCTGGCTTGTTCGAGTTCGTTGGCGAGCGCATCGCGTTCTTTCTCCACGGCGCTTAGGGCCTCGCTCACGGCAAGCCTTCGCGCGACCTCGCCGGCATCGAGGCTGGCTTTGAGTTGCTGTATCTCGGCGTCCTTGGCTGCAGCAGCCGCTTGCATCTCGCCAGCGGCCTTGGCCTGGGCGAGTTCGACGGCGTTGCGCTTGTCCTGCGCGGCCAGCTCGAGCCGCTCGTGCAGCTGCTTGTCGAACTCGCTGTCGCGAACCTGCTTCAGGATGTCGGCGTACCCGGCCTCGTCGATCTTGAAGGCTTTCCCGCAGTGCGGGCAGATGATTTCATGCATGACTGATTACTCGTTTGTGTGGGGTGCAACCTGCATGCGCGTGGCTGGCCTCGATTCGTTTCATGGCCCGCGCGGGGATTGCTTCAGGGCCGAATCGTGCCACGAGGGCGAATGCCAGGTCCTGGCCGGGCGGCTGCTTGCTGCCGCTGGCCAAGGCTAGACTTGCGCCCTCGGCCAGGACCAGACATTCGCAGCATCTCTCCCCTGCGATCAAGAACAAGTCCCTTCCCCCTGGCCATTGCCCGCTCATGCACTCGACCGGAACCCTGCGCGGCATCGCTGCGATGCTATTGGCTTGCGCCTTCTTCGCCTGCATGGACGCGCTGCTCAAGAGCTTGGCCGGACACTACCCACCGGTGCAGGTGATGGCACTGCGCGGTCTCACGGCTTTGCCCCTGGTGTGCCTCTACATCGCCTGGCGGCGTGAGGCTTCCGGCGTTTTCAACCGCCGGGTGCGTTGGCGTCTGCACCTGCTGCGCACCGTGCTCAACATGACGATGCTCGTGCTCTTCGTCCATGGCCTGAAGACCCTGGGCCTTGCCGAGGCCTACACACTCACTTTCATCGCTCCGCTGCTGATGGTGCTCATCGCCGTGCCGCTGCTTGGCGAGTCGGTCCTGCCGCGGCACTGGGTCGCCATCGGGCTGGGCTTCATCGGTGTCGTCATCGCGCTGCGGCCCGAGCAGGGAGCCTTCCTCTCGGCGGGTGCCGTGGCGATTCTGGTGGCCGCGGTCTGCTATGCGCTGTCGAACGTGCTGGGCCGGCTCATCAGCCGCACCGAATCGAGCGCCGCACTGGTCTTCTGGACCACGGCCGGCATGGCGGTCGGCGGCAGCCTGTTGTCGGCGCCACAATGGGTGCCGATCCAGCCTCAGCACGCGTGGGCGCTTGCAGGCCTGGCCATCAGCGGCTTCCTGGGCCAGATGGCCATCGCCGAGGCCTTCCGCCACGGCCAGGCCGCTGCCATCGCCCCCTTCGAATACAGCGCCCTTGCCTGGGCGCTCGTGCTGGACTGGTTGTTCTGGCAGGCCACGCCCGATGCATGGACGCTGGGCGGCGGCGCGTTGATCATTGCGAGCGGACTGTGGTTGGCGCGGAGCGAGGCGCCGAGGTCTGCGGGGAAGAAGCGGCAGGCGGTCTGAGCCGCGGCGCTCGTTCACGAACTCGATCCCCGGCGCGCGCGCCGGTGCGGTTCATCTGCTTCTGATCGTCGAATTTCTCTGCGCGGCTTGGATCTTCTTCATCGGTACGATGGCGGCTACGGGCGACTGGCTTTAGTTGCAAGCACCACCGGTTTCCGTAGGATTGAAGCGAACCGCCTCCCCGGTTAGGCTCGTCGAAACCGAACAACAGGAGGAGTTCATGCGAAGCATTGCCGCTGCAGCCCTTGCACTGGTGCTCGCGGGTTGCCATGCGATCCCCGCCGCGGAGCGCGAAGCCACCTTGCAGACAAAGAAGGTGTGCTGCACCGACGTGTCCCAGTTCCGCTACGAGAAACTCGCCACCGGGGGCTCCACCCAATTCCCTCTCGACGAAAACTCACCTGTCTTTCGCTTCGACGGCAACAAGAGCTATCTGAAAGGCTTCGAGATCGAGGAGACCGTAAATCGCGGCCTCATGGTGAAGAGTTACTTCAACGGCCCGCTGATCGGACAGTACCTGCATCCGGTCGTGCTTCTGCTCGATCGCCAGTTCAAGCCTCTTCTGGCAGGCCCTCTGAACATGCAGTTCGTCGAAGGCCGGATGTTCGGTGGTGACAACAACGCGCACATGTTCGGAGGGATTCGCATCCCTCCAGCGGCACGCTACATCGTCTTCTACACGCAGCGACTTGCCATTCCTGCAGCCGTTGCCCAACTTCGGCCCGAGGGCAGCATCGCGATGGCCGGCAAGACACCGATTTACGTGTCTTCTTCGAGCGGCAAGAGAATCGAGTTGGAGCGTGCCCCGATCGGAGAACTCGCGATCACGCTGGTACGGTAGGGTTACCGATCATTCATGAGGCAGCTTCATCGCCAGCTACAGGCGGTTCCCGAGAGCCCGAGTGAGACGAAGCCTTGGTACAAGGTCTGGTAGCGCGACTGCTTCCCAGCTTTTGCAGTCAATGCTCTGTCCTTGGCGTTCAGACACCAGTTACATTGGCCTCGACAACCTTTAGGCACCATCCGATGCAACGACGCCGCGCTCTGACGGCTCTATTGCTTATGACCTCCATTGCAGGCCATGCGCAAGATAAGTCCGCTTCAGCCGAATCAGTCGACAATTTGATGGTCGTCCTGCGAGAGTTGCCGCACCAGAACAGACAGACTGATGCACTCATCGCAATCGGCAAGATCGAAGGGACGCTGCCAAACGGAACCAAGTTTGTGGAGTACCCCGCCTGGTTTCAATACATCGGCGATATGCATATCCGGTTTGTCTTTGACAGCCCGAATTCCATGCGTAGCGCATCAATGAAGGACTTGGAGCGCTTCGGTCTCTCACCCGAGAAGGCGGTCGCCGTCGCCATGAATAACGTAAAGAGGGTCTACGGCAATCCTTCTTCCGTGCCATGGAACGACCTACAGCAAGTTAAAGGCAGAGCCCCTGATTTTGATAGCAGCTATTTTCTAGACCGTGAGTTTTGGAGAGGTATCAGCAGAGACCACCGAGACGGCATCGTTGTCGCCGTAGCGAAGCGCGGTGGCCTGTTGTACGCGCCACTAGCAGACGCCAAGGCCGTTTCTGGCCTCCGCAAAGGCATTGCCTTTTTGCATAGCAGCAGTGAAAAGGCGCGCATCTCCTCGGCGCTCTACCTTTTCAAAGATGACAAATGGTCGGTATTTCAACCGCCAGTTCAGTAGTGGTCGCCCTGAGGTTGCAATCAACCAAAACCGGACGCCCGGTCTTCAATCGTCGTCGCGACTCTTAACGATCATGCTACAAGACAGAAGCGAACGAAAACTCCGTGCCGGGCGCGGGCAATTCTTTATCACGAATGCCGGCGTGGCCTGTTCACGCTTCGTGTGCCGACTTCAACTTGGCGCGATCTTCGCGGGCGGGTTATTTGTCACAAGCATCGGCGAAGTTCGATCGCAACCGTCTGAGCTACCAGGCCCTGGCCCGGAGAGGAAGACATCCGTCATTGGGTACGGAAGCGTCGAAGAAGCAATGCGGGCGCTGAAGGAGAAGCCCGGTTCTTCGGTGACGGTCACCAAGCCGGACAGTTGGATCATCATCAACGAGCCAGGACCCTTGTCTACGCAATGGTCGTTCACGCCTGCTGGCCACTACGCGCATCCCGCCGTCGTTCGCCGTGCAATCAAGATTGTCGACAACGGTGATGTCTCCATTGAAACAACAGCCTTGTGCGAAGCGCAGAAAGTGTCTTGCGACAAGTTGATCGGCGAGTTTCGGCAGCTCAATGAGCGCGCCCGACAGTCTGTGCAGAAACGCCTGCAAGACCCAGCGTCTCGCTGACGCGATGCACATATGACAACCGTCGGCCAGGAACGGCCCCTCAGCCCTGGCTCACGCCGGGCTCGATCTTCCGCCCATAGATGCACTGGGCAACCAGACTGGCCACCCCGCCAGCAGCGCCGTAGAGACCGTAGATGTATGGGCTGTCGAGGCTCACGTAGAGGTAGACCAACGCGCCCAGTGGCAAGAACACAGAGGCAGCGACCCAATACCACCCCGGTTTCTCGAACTCCCTGCGGCTGCGCCCGAGGAGGCGCTCGATGACCAGGGACGCCACGAAAACGAGGCACACCACCACAAGTACGGGCAGGATCAAGAGCATTCCGGACGGTAAATCAAGGCGCAGACGTCCCAGCTGGACCACCGGCCAGGAGTTCAGCCGTGCACCATGGCTCGATGTCTTCAGGTCGACGCCGAAATGCTTTGCAAATCGGTGCTTCGCGTCCGCGATGGTCGTGGGCATGCTGGTGTTGGCGGAGGAGGCAGGCATGATCCCAAGTCCGCTCCGAGCCCTTTGTGCCTTCATCTCGTACGGCTACAGTCGGCCAAGAGGAGACTTTCGATGCGTGAAAACAAAGCCTCTCTGATCTCGCGAAAATTGCGCCGCTTCTGCACTGTTGCGCTTGGACTTCTGGCTGGAGTAACTCTCGCAACATCACCGCGAGCTGCAGAAGACCCAACGAACCAGGTCGCACCACCGAACGCTTCGGTGTACCGAAACATCGCCGGTCGCGATCTTCGAGTTTTCGAGTTTCCGCCTGCAGACGTCGCGGGTAGTGCGCGGCCTGCCATCCTCTTGGTACAAGGCGGCGCATGGTCGCGCGGTAGCCCCGAACAGCTCTTCAGATCGGCGCGATACTTTTCTGAAAAGGGGTTTGTATCCGTGGTTCTCGAGTACAGACTGGCGGATGCAACGAATTCGCCAGTCGAATCGTTCTCAGACGTTTGCTCCGCGCTCGCGTTCCTGAGAAAGAATGCCGGCAGGCTTGGCCTTGCGCCATCGAGGGTGGCAGTCTGGGGAATCTCGTCGAGTGGCCAACTCGTGGCGTCTGCGGCGACGGTCGGCTGCGATTCTCCAGAGGGTAGTTCTGGCAACAGCGGTCCCGACGCAATACTGCTCGTCTCACCCGTAGTGGATGCCGTCTCAGACGGGTTGTTTCGTGATCTGATGAAAGGACACGGAAAGCCTTCGTCTTTGTCCCCCACACATACTTTGACCAGAAGTATTGCTCCGACTCTCATCATGCAGGGCGACGCAGATCACACCACCCCGATCGAGCGGAGCAGGGTGTTCTGCGAGCGAGCGCGAGGCTTGGGAAGCCGGTGCGAACTTATCGCTCTTGAAGGACAGGGGCACGTGCTTGACAGGCCAACTAGAGACGGCGTGTTGGATCGTCAGGCTAGGTTTCTACGAGAGATATGGCAATGAGATGCTTGACGTCCAATAAGACTGCTCGCAGCGCCGTTTGTTGTCGACGCTGTACGGCTGCTCTGGGCCCCTAAGTCGTCGTCGGCAACGCCTCGAAGCGGTTGCAGGTGACGGCCTCGCCGCCAAACTCCAGTTCGAGCGCAATGCGAACAAGTGCAGGATAGGCAAACCAGTACTGACGACGAAGGGCATCACTCACAAACTGGCCACCCAGTTCCGAGCGGTAATAGCGTTCATGCCATGCATCAAGCCGCTCACCGTCGATTCGCCGGAGTCGCTTTCGATAATGAGTCATGAGTGCCGCAAACTGGCCTCGGGTCTTGATGCCGAGTTTCGCGAGCTCAGGCAGAAGCTCTTCGAACGAAGCCTCGCCATAGTCGTTCTTCTTCGGGAAAATCTTCCTCATCGAGGATCGGATCAGCGCCGGAGTGAGCGATTCGGCGGCTCGAAGTCTTCGTGCAGAAATCGGCATTTCCATCCGTCGATCAGTTGCGTTGAATCGCCTCTTGATTGCTGTCTCGGTGTTCGGCAGGCCGCTACGCTCGAAACCAGATCTTGAGCGTCACATACATCGCATAACCAAGGCCAAGCACCATCCACGTCAGGAAGAACACGTTGGCCCAGTACTCCCCAGCCTGGGTCGCAAGGGTGTAGACCTGCATCTTGCAAGCCTTGCCGAGACACGACACCTCACCTTGAATCAGTGCGCGCAACAAGGCGAACAGGAGGCAGCACCCCAAGACTGCGGTCACCAGGAATCCCACTGGCCCCACGATTCCTTCGGTGCGTTCGCCGCTCTCGCTCCACCGCCCCTTCCGAAGCAAGTTCTGCCCGAACTTGTACCAGGCAAATCCGAGCAGGAGCATCAGCGAGTAGTAGATGACAGTACGCATGTTCAGCGATTCGTTGTGCTGCGAGGCAGTGGAAAGTGGGGTGACGGGATGCTATCCGACCAACGCGTGCGCACAGGGCTCCGGAGCAAGCTCACCACGCTCCCGGCCAACGCGGCCAGGGCCGCCATCCCCAGCCCCCAGTGCACCGCGTTGTGCCGCGACAGCAACGCGAATGCCAGGCTCATCCCCAGGCTGCCGAGCGTCAGCCCCGTGAGCCGCGCCGTGCCTTGGGCGCCACCGGCGGCGCCGCTGCGCTCCTTGGGCGCCGAGAGCAGCATGTTCTGGTTGTTGGGCGTCTGGAAGAAGCCGAAGCCCAGGCCGGCGAGGCTCGTGAACACCGCGATCGGCAACATCGAGTTGCCGTGCAGCGGCCACAGCGCGCACAGGGCGAGGCCCAGCGCGAAACACGCACTCCCTGCCGCGCACAGCCACGCTGTCGGCACGCGTTCGGCCAGGCGTGCCGACAGCGGCGCGGCCAGCATCACCGCCAGGGGCCAGGGGGTCATCAAGAGGCCGGCGGTCACCGCGCTCTGGCCGAGTTCGTGCTGGATGTAGAACGGCAGCGCCACAAGGGCGGCCATCTGGCCGGTGAAGCAGCACACGGAAGCGATGACCGAGACCCGAAAGGAATGCACGCGCAGCAGGTCGAGCGGAATCAACGGTGCCGCCTTGGGCATCTCACGCCGTATCAGCAGGATCATGCAAATGACCGACAACCCGAGCAACGCACCACCTTGCAACGGATGCATCACGAGCCGGTCGCTTCCCATGACGAAGGCAGCGAACAAGGCCGCGTTGAGCGCGATGCTCCACACGTCGATCTGGCGCGCCGAGCGCGGCGGGCTCGGCAACCCTGCGCAGGCGGCAAGCACGACAAGGCCGATCGGCAGGTTCACCGCAAAGAGCCACTGCCAGCCTGCCGCGGAGAGTATGAAAGCGCCAAGGGTGGGGCCCGCCGCCGAAGCGGCCGCGACGGCAAGCGCGTTCCAGGCGATGGAGCGCGCCAGCAATCGACGTGGATAGGTGAAGCGCAGCAACGCCAGTCCAAGGGGCATCACGGCCGCACTGCCCAGGCCCTGAAGGCACCGTGCGGCCACGAGCCATGGCAGCGACGGGGCCAACGCGCACAGCACCGACGCCGCGGTGAACAACGCAACGCCGCCGGCGAACACGCGCCGATAGCCGAACCGCTCCCCGACGGCAGACGCCGGCAACAGGAACATGACCACGGCCAGCTGGTAGGCAGTGACGATCCAGACGGCATCGGCGGGTGTCGCCTGCAATTGCTGCGCGATGATCGGCAGCGCGATGTTGGCGATGGCGCTGTCGAGCACCACCAGCACGCCCGCCCCCAGGATCGCGGCGACGGCTGCAAGGCGCCGGGGCAGCGGCAGGCCATCGGCGTCGTGCGCCGCATTCGCCTCTTGGGTCTGGACGGTGCGGGCCGAAGTGGAAGAAGCATTCGGTTGAAGCGTGGATGACAACATGATTGGCAACTGGAGGAGGCACGCTTTATCGCGTCAGGTCAGCTTAGGACCGCGCACACGGCTTGCCCAGCGCGTGGCGCGCAGCTTGTTCCTGCATGCGACGCCTGTCGAAACTGGCGCAGCCGTGATAGCTTGCGGGCCATGCCAACAGACACCGACCTGAACCTGCTGTTTGCGTTGAACGCCCTCCTTTCCGAGGGCAGCGTCGCGAAAGCCGCCGAGCGCCTGGGCCTGAGCGAGTCGGCCATGAGCCGCGCGCTCGCGCGGTTGCGGGAATCGACCGGGGATGAGCTCCTGGTGCGCGCGGGTCGCGCGATGGTGCTCACGCCGCATGCGCTGGCACTGCGCGATCGCGCGAGGGAGCTGGTGCAGGAATCACGCGCGGTGCTTCACCCCGCAGGCGCGGACTTGGACCCGCGCACACTCCAGCACCTCTTCACCATACGGGCCAACGACGGCTTCATCGAGGGCTTCGCGCATCAGCTGGTGGCGCGCGCCGCGCACGAGGCGCCCGGCGTTCGACTGCGCTTCGCACCCAAGCCCAACAAGGACGTTCGCCCCCTGCGCGAAGGATTGATCGATCTGGACATCGGCGTGCTCGGTGAGTCCGGCCCCGAGGTGCGGGTGCAGGCGCTGTTTCGCGACCACTTCGTCGCCGTGGTGCGCGAGAGCCATCCCCTGCTCGCCGGGCCCGCGATCACTGCCGAGCGCTACGCGGCCTGCGACCACGTGGTCACTTCGCGCCACGGCCGGACCGAGGGGCCGGTGGACGTTGCGCTCGCAGCGATGGGCCTGGTGCGCAATGCGGCGGTCGTCGTGCCCAGCTTCAGCACCGCCTTGTCGATCGCGGCCGCGACCGATCTGGTGGCACTGATCCCGTCCTCTTACTTCGAACACCTGAGGGCGCGGGGCACGCTGCGCTCGTTTCCACTGCCGATGCCCACGGAGCAGATCACCGTCTCGCAGATGTGGCATCCGCGTCTCGATCGGGATCCTGCGCATCGGTGGCTGCGCGGGGTGGTGCTGGAGGTTTGCCGGCCGTTGAACGAACGGACGAAGGCGCCGTGATTGCGTTCGAGCATCGACCTTGAACGCCGGCTTCGTCACAGAGCCCTGCCTGGCAGAAACCGAGGCTCCGTTGTCATTGCCGCATCCGTCCGCAACTCCTAGACTCGCTGCGCGTTCCACGCCCTGAACACGTCGGGGCCCCCTCCCACCGTTTTTTCAGGAATGCCTTGCATCAAGGAGTGAGCAGCATGTCAAAGCTTCGATTGAGGATCTCGATGTCGCTGGACGGTTTCGTCGCCGGTCCAAACCAGAGTTTGAAAGAGCCGCTAGGCACTGGTGGCGAGCAATTGCACAAGTGGGTGTTCGACCTGGAAGCCTGGCGGCGCCCGCATGGCATGGAGGGCGGCGTGGTGAACGAGAGCACGCCGGTGATGGAGGAAGAACTCGCCAACATCGGCGCGACCATCATGGGCCGCAACATGTTCGGCGGCGGCCCGGGGCCGTGGAACACGACCGATCCCTGGGATGGCTGGTGGGGCCGCAATCCGCCGTTTCGCCATCCGGTGTTTGTGCTGACGCATCACGCGCGCGAGCCGCTGGTGATGGAGGGCGGCACGACCTTCACGTTCGTCACCGATGGGATCGAAAGCGCGCTGGACCAGGCCCGACGTGCGGCGGGCGAAAAAGACGTGGCTCTCGCGGGCGGTGCCCATGTTGCGCGACAGTATCTGAAGGCGGGCCTGGTCGATGAAGTGCAGCTTCACCTGGCGCCCACGCTGCTCGGTGGCGGTGAACGCTTGTTCGAGGACGCCGATGCCCTGAAGGGCCTGGCCATGGTGAAGACGGTCGCGACGCCGGATGTGGTGCATCTGAAATTCGCGAGGAAGTAGAAGGCATCGATCATTCTGGAGACTGCGTATCGACGTATCTTGAGAACGTGATCTGGATTGCGGCAGAGAGAGTTGATGCGCTTCGCGTAATGGCTTGTGCGCCCCTGGTGCGGCGCGCAAAATCGCACTCCCGATCTGGAGGATGGAACATGACGATTCCGTACTTTGTCCTGACGCGCGATCAACGCGAAGTTCCTCTGAATGTGCTTGGCACGCACGTCACCGTCCTGGCTTCGAATGCGGCAACCCAAAGCTATGGGATCACCTTTCAACAGGGTAGCGAGGGAACCGGCCCGCCGCCGCACAGCCACGATTGGGACGAATCCTTCTACGTCCTCGACGGCGAGATCGACTTTCACTGCGACGGGCGCGTTCACGCGTGCCATCCTGGAACGCTCGTGCACGTGCCGCGCGGAACGGTGCACGGTTTTCAGTACGGCAAGGGTGGTGGGCGGATGCTGGAGATCACGGGGCAAGGCGCGTTGGCCGCTCAGATGTTTACCGCTGTCGATCATGAGGTTCCAGCGGGGCCGCCTGATGTTCCGACACTGCTGGCTGTTCTTGAACGCCATGGGGTCACTGTGGCGGGTTGAGCGGCGCGTTGGGTTCGCTCAGCGCCGAAAAGCGGCCATAACCAGACACTCACTGAGGCGCCCGAATTCACGTGGAACCCGACGTTCGCGGCGCATTTACAACAAGAGGGGCTCCAGAAACGCGGCGTTATTTTCTACACCGCATCTTCCGGCATGCCATCAACACCAAATTCCACACCGCGTTCTTCCAGCTTCGCGCGCGCTGCGTGGTGCACTACTCCGCGTTTGCGCGTATCAGACTCCAACAGCCTGCGCAGGGTGGCGTGGCTGACATTGGCATTGCGCACCACTTGAACACGTACGCCCCAGAATTTGTCATTCGCAAAACGATCCAAGATCATTTCGTCTGCATCCGGGTTCATTGCCGCCACGGCACGTATGGATTGATTGGGGTCAGTCAAAAAAGGCTCAAGCTCAACCGCATTGGCCGCAGCACTGGCAGCAATGTAGCGACGCTCCTCTGCATTTTTCTGTTCCGTTGTCTTTTTGACCATTGCTCTCTCAAAGGTATGAAGCTCATCTAGCTTCGCATACGCCATGGCTGATGCATACGAATTCCAGCTGCGCTTGTCGGGTAACCATCCTAAGGTTGGATCCGTCATCCAAGGGTTCGAGTGACCGCTTTACGCCCTCGACGACGGTGGGTATGGGGCCGAAGCAGTCATAAGGACGACTCGAAAGCGGTCATCCGACTGATGCAGTGTGACCCTTCAGTCGCCGCTATGAACTAGCAGAAGGCATGCACGCCGATGAAAAATCGACCTCAATCTCCAGCGGCGATGCACGTTTCAGCGCCTGTCGCTGCTCGACAATTTTCTTACTCGAGGACTTGGTGAATTGAGGTACGTCGTACGTGAAAGTTGGGAGACCTTGGCTTGCTGCAGTAGATCGGCGGTGGTCTGAGCGAACTGCTCCACATCAAAGCTTTTCGGCCGTCGCTTAGCTTGCGTAATTCTGTAAACCGCGATTCGCAACGCCTCTGCATATGCAGTAAGTTGCCCTTTCGGCGTGAGATTTTTTATCTCGTGCCAGTCGAGTTGGCCAACACTCCAGACCTCTTTCGCCTTGTGCCGATACGACACGTAGCCGTCGGCCTTTGCAAAGAAATTGCTATGACTCCACGATGCGAAGTCCGCCACCTCAAGCAATAGAACAAATCCTTCAATGGATGAGCCGAATGACATGGGAAAGAGAGCGTCGCTCAAGTGTGCGTCGATGGCCGGCGTGTAAAGCTTCCACCGACCTTTTTCCGTCTGCCAGTGCTCGGCCGGCCATGCATTGCTCTCCGCCTTCTGTGCCCCCAGGTGCAGCACCTCGATGCCAGCGGTGAGAAAAGTCCGAAAGCGCATGTGTTCACTCCTCCTGGCTGGACTCGGTCAACTGATTGTTTTCCGAGACTGGTTCAGTGCGCCCGCGCTACGTGAGGCGAAGGCTGATCGACCGGTCCTGGCCGATAGTACCTATTCGCGATAGTGCACCGACTGTCTGCAACCAATCTGAAGCCGAGGTCGAAACATCAAGTGGGCGTCTCCTCGTAGTCGATTTACGTCAGCCCGACATATCTCTCGAAGACCTGCCCGCCACCGAATTGCAATCACCTCAGCTTTCACACCTCCCCGCAATCCACTCCCTCACCCACCGATGCCCCGCATCCCGATGCCGCCGCTCATGCCACAGCATCGCCATCTCATACCCCGGCACCTCCAGCGGCGCCTCCACCACCCGTAGCCCCGGCGCACCGCGCGCCAATCGCTCGGGCAGCATCGCCACCATGTCGGTCTCGGCCAGCACCGACATCATGAAAAGAAAGTGCGGCACCGACAGCGCCACGCGCCTCGTCAACCCCATCTGTGCCAGCGCATCGTCCGTCGGCCCGACGAAGCCGCCGCCGCTCATCGACACCACCACGTGCTCCATCGCGCAGAACTGCGCCAGTGTCGGCCGCCGCTTCAGCCGCGGATGCCCTGCCCTCCCCGCCAGCACATAGCGCTCGTTGAATAGCACCCGCCGGTGCAGCCCGGGCGGCGCGCCCACGCTCGTATGAAAGAACAGATCGATCTCCCCATGCTCCAGCTGCCGCGCCATGCGCGACGGCACCGCCTCCACCACGGCCAGCCGCGTGTTCGGCGCCGCCTTGCGCAGCCCGGCCAGCGCCGGCAGCAGGATCGCCGACTCGGCATAGTCGGCCGCAGCCACGCGCCAGGTGGTGGTCGCCTCGGCAGGGTCGAAGGGCTTGGTCGACGCCACCGCGCGCCCCAGTGACTCCAGCGCTTCGCGCAACGGCTCGCGCAGTTCGTCGGCACGCGCCGTAGGCCGCATGCCGCGCTGAGCGGGCACCAGCAGCGGGTCGGCGAAGGCCTCGCGCAGCTTGGCGAGCTGCACGCTCACCGAGGGCTGCGACAGGTTCAATCGCTCGGCGGCGCGGGTGACGTTGCGTTCGGCGAGCAGCACGTCGAGCGTGATCAACAGGTTGAGGTCGAGGCGGCTGAAATTGTTCATGGCAATGGCTGGAATTTGAACTATTCATTTCCAATATATCGCTATCGCTCCTAACCTGCGGACATGTTCTTCATTCCACAGGCAAGTCAACCGTGAAAGTCCTCCTCGTCCACGCCCACCCCGAAGCCCGTTCGCTCAACGGATCGCTGAAAAACTTCATGGTGGAGCACCTCACGCAAGCCGGGCACGACGTGCGTGTGTCCGATCTCTACGCGATGCAATGGAAGGCGCCGCTCGATGCGGCCGACTTCTCGCACGTCGAGGCCGGCGCGCATTTCGATCCCGTGCTCGATTCGCTGCGCGCCTTCGAAGACGGCACGCAGCCGGGCGACATCGCCGACGAGCAGGCCAAGCTGCTGTGGGCCGATGCGGTGATCTTCCAGTTTCCGCTCTGGTGGTACTCGATGCCCGCGATCCTCAAGGGATGGGTCGAGCGGGTGTATGCCTATGGCTTTGCCTACGGCATCGGCGAGCACTCCGACACGCACTGGGGCGACCGCTTCGGCGAAGGCACGCTGGCGGGCAAGCGCGCGATGCTGGTGGTCACCACCGGCGGCTGGGCGCCGCATTACAGCCCGCGCGGCATCAACGGGCCGATGGACGACCTGCTGTTTCCCATCCACCACGGCATCCTGTACTACCCGGGCTTCGAGGTGCTGCCGCCGTACGTGGTGTATCGCACGGGCAAGGTCGATGACGCGGCCTATGCGCGGATCACCGAAGAACTCGGTGATCGTCTTGATGCGCTGTGGACGACTACGCCCATCGCATTCCGGCCGCAGAACGCGGGCGACTACGAGATCCCTGCCCTCACCCTGCGGCCCGACATCGCGCCGGGCCGCACCGGGTTCGCGGCGCACATCGCAGATTGACCAGGGCCTGTCAACACTACCGGACCCTACAAGCCTGGAGCGCGGCTGCAGGCTACAGGGTAGGAACAGTGCCGCCGTCGATCCGATACTCGGCCCCTGCGATCGAAGCGGATCGCGGCGACGCCAGGAAGGCAATCAAATCGGCAACCTCGTATGGTTTGGCGGGGCGGCCCACTGGAATTCCTCCCAGCCAATCCATGACGATCTTCTTGCCGCCTTCGTAATCCGTTCCGGCGTCCGCAGCCATCCGCTGCGCAAACGCTACGGAAGCCTCGGTCTCGATCCAGCCCGGCGCAACACTCAGCACGCGAACTCCCTTTGGCGTCACCTCTCTTGCCAGCGACTTGCTGTAGGTCGTGAGGGCCCCCTTGGCCGCGGCGTAGGCTGTGGTGGACTCGGGCAGCGGCAGCACGCGCTGGATGGAGCTGACATGGATGATGACGCCCGAGCCTTGAGCCAGCATCGCTGGAAGCAGCGCACGATCCAGACGCACGGCAGGCATCAAGTTCAGATTCAACTCGGCGAACCAGTGCTCATCGCTGATCGCAGCGAAGCCGCCACCGGGAGTTCTCGAGCCGCCGAGCACGTTGATCAAAATGTCGGCGCCGCCCCAATCCTGCAGGATGGCCTGAGCAAAGTGACTCGTGCCTTCCGCCGTCGACAGGTCGGCAGCCACGTAGGTGACCCCCTCCAACGGCTGCGCTGGCATGGTGCGCGCGGATGTCGCCACCCGAGCGCCGGCCTCTGCAAGGGTTTTCACGACTGCAGCGCCAAGGCCCTGCGTGCCGCCGGTGACCACCGCCCGCAGCCCATTCAGATGAAGGTCGAAGCTCATGCCGTGATCTCCAGCGATGCGATCAGGCCGCGTTCAAGACGAAAGCGGTAGGACAGAACGATCGGGCTGCCAGGGAAGTTGCCGGTGACGTTGGCTCGGACGAGTTGGAAGCCGTCCTCCCGCTCAATGGCGAACGGCACGCTCGTCGCGCTGTACTTGGCCGATGCCTCGGCCATAAAGGCCTTGATGGCGTTGATGCCCGTGTAGGTATGACCGTCGTCCTTCATGACGGCTTGCGCGGTGAAGCAATGCGCCAAGGCTTCAGGGTTGTGTTCAGCCGCGAAGTACGCGGCAATTGGCTCGGGAAGGGTCAAGGTGTTCACGTTGTCGGCTCCATGGGATCACTGAAGGCCTCAGGATGCGCGCCGAAGTGAATTTAGTGAATATCCTAGAATCTGGATTGGCTGTGTAGCAACGAATACATAATGCGTGGATCCGAATTTGCCGAACTAAAGGCCTTTGTGGCCGTCGTGGAGCGTCAGAGCTTCGCGCGGGCCGCAGAGCATCTGGGCCTGTCGCCTTCGGCACTCAGCCAGACCATCCGTCAGCTCGAAAGCCGAATCAGCGCACGTCTTCTGAATCGCACGACTCGAAGCGTCGCGCCGTCGGCAAGTGGCCAGCTTCTGTACACGCGCATAGCTCCGTTGTTTCGAGAGATGGCTGCTGCAGTCTCTGAAGCGAGTGAGGCGACAGGACAGATGAGCGGCACGCTGCGCATCAACACGCTGGGGATCGCAGCGAGAACCATCATTGCGCCCCGGCTTTCACGCTTCCATCAAGCACACCCTGACGTGGTTCTCGACATCGTGGTCGACGACGCGCTCGCCGATATCGTCGTTGGCCGCTTTGACGCGGGCATCCGCGTGGGGAACCGGCTTGAAAAAGACATGGTTGCCGTCCGCCTCACGCCGGACCTGAACATGATTGCCGTAGCGTCCCCAGACTACCTCGCGCGTCGAGGAACACCCAAGTCACCTGCCGATTTGCATAACCATGCATGCATCAACTGGCGGCTCCAGATGGACGGCAGGCACTATCGCTGGGAGTTCAAGAAACGCGGGCAACGACTCGAAGTAGCGGTGGAAGGCCCCGTCGTCACCAATCATGCTGACATCGGCGTCGCTGCTGCGCTGAACGGCCTGGGCATTGCCTATCACTTTGAGCGAGATGGCGTGGGAGAGCTTTTGGCCCAGGGGCGGCTGGTCCAAGTCCTCGCGGACTGGTCGATCTCGCGCCCGGGGCTGTTTCTCTACTATCCGAGCAGGCAGCATCGACCAGCCCTCCTCGGTGCGTTCATCGACTGTCTGCTGGATCGAAAACCGTTCGATCGGTTCTAGCGAGGGCCTGTTGGCACAGCCGCAAAGTCACGAAGGAACCTCTTGACTCTTCACACCTAGGGCAACACGGGGCTGGCGTTTGCGTTCGCAATCGCCGCGTCGGCATCGACGCGCAGCATGAAGCGCCTGGCCACCAAGTCGTTGGCTGCGTTCGTCACGGCCGCGACGTAGCCCGCCTGATCGGTGTAGCGCTCCTGCAGCGAGAGCCGCGGGTCGGTCGTACCGGCGCGCTGCGCGGTTGTCTTCACGAACGGAAAGTACGCGCCGAAGAGCCCCGCCTGGTCGATGGTGCCGGGCTTGTTCGTGTAGTTCCAGCCGGTGTTGGTGCCCACGGGCACGGCCACGTCGAGGCTGCGGATGCCGGCGACGTCGTTGCCGTCCGCATCCACCTGCGGCACGAGGATCGCGTAGTCGCGGCCCAGGTACGCGGGCGGCACCTGGGTGGCGATGCCGGTCTCGTCCTGCGGGCGGTAGCTGGGGCCCCAATCGAGCAGCGAATAGGTGTTGACCAGGCCCGTGTAATTCGCGCCCGGAATGGCCGGGAACTTGACCTGCGCCGGGCGCACGAGCGTGGCGTCCGCAAGCTTCGGCACCTGGCTGTCGGGCGGCGTGGTGCCGTTCACGACCCACTCCTCGAGGTTCTGGTACAGGGCGCGCACGACAGGTATGACCCCCGTGTTCCCGTTGGTCGTGTAGAGCGCGCCTGCGCTCGCACCGGGCAGCGATGCAAGGCCCAGCAGGTGGTGCGTGCTCGCGTAGTAGTAGATGCGCGCGTTGGCCGGCTGCACGAGGTCGGTGGTGCCCCATGCATCCGTCAGCAGCGGCGAGCCCTGCAGCACGTAGAACTCCGTGCCGCTGAAGCCGATGAAGAGCTTGGGGCATGTACCGCTCGCCTCGCAGCGCGAGAGGATGCCGCCGCGGCGTTGGGCCACGTCGTCCACGTAGTCCTTCGAGAGGCCGCGCGTGCCGGCCTGGCCGAAGGCCGTGTGGTCGCTGCGCACGCCGCCGCCGCCACCGGGGATGGAGAAGCGCATGTTGATGTTGGTCTGCCGCGCGGCGATCTGCGCGAACACGCCGTCGAACACCTTCTGACCCGCGCGATCTTCGTTGAAGCCCAGGTGCACGAAGGTCTTCATGAAGTTGCCGCACTGCGAGACGCCCGAGGCGATGGTGTTCTTTATCGCTGCGGCGACTGGGTTGGCCGTGCCTGCCGCATCGCTCGCATCGCGATGGAAGAAGGTGATCATGTCGCGCAGCGCGGCAAGGCCGAGGCCCATCACCTTCGGGTCCTTCGCGATGTAGACCAGCTCGTACATGTAGGCCGGGTCCCATTTGTCCTTCAGGCACACGTTGGTCTCGTCGGGCGTGCCGGGGAACGATGCGCCCGCGCCGCACTTGGCGAACTTCCATTCGCTCGCCGGAATGAGCTGGCGCGCATCGCCCTCGTTGATGCGGCGGGTGAGCACGTAGCCGGGTTTGGTGTTGTCCAGGCTCGCAGTCGCATAGGCCTGCATTGCCGCGTTGAACGGGCCGCCGGGCAGCGGCAGCGAATCGTTCGTCGCCACCGTGGGCAGCAGCTCGGCGCGGTAGGTGCCGGTGATGCTACTGCCATCGGCGTTCTTCGCCACCGGCACGTTGAGCGTGAGCTTGCCGGCTGCCGCGGGCACGTCGCCCTGCCATGCGGCCGTGAGGAACACGTAGCCGCGCGAGGCGAAGTACGGATCGAGATTCACGATGTTGCCGCGGTTCGGCGCGTCGTAGCGCAGCACGCCGCTGGCCTTGCTCATGTCCTTGGGCTTGAAGAGCACGAAGTCGGAGCTGTACTCGACCTTGCCGTTGGCGTTGAGCGGCGCGAGCTGCAGGTCTTGAATGATCGCGTTGCGCGCGTCCTTCGGGTCGACCTCGCCGGTGAAGGTGCCGCTGATCTTCTCGTAGGCGCCCACAGTGCCGAAGGTGCCGGGCACATCTTCGGTCTTGCTGATCGCGAGCTTGAATTTCGGCGCGGTGGCGGCCAGAGGTTGCGTGACGGGTGGCGGCGTGCCGGCAACGGGCGGCAGCACGAAGCCCCCGCCGCCACCGCCGCTCCCGCCGCAGGCACTCAGAAAAAGGGCGGCCGAAGCCACCGTGGCAGCCGCAAGGCTCCAGCGTTTCATGGTTTGTCTCCTGTTGTGGTGTTCTGTGTTCTGCGCGGCGCCGATCTCCGCTACGGCGCGGGGATCACTCGGCTTCGATGCCGGCCGCCTTCACGATGCGGCCCCACTTCTGCGATTCGCCGCCCTGGAACTTCGCCAGCTCCTCGGGCGAGGTGGTGAACACCTCGGTACCGGTCGGTTCATAGAAGGCAGTCTTGGCCGACTCGCTCTTCGCGGCCTTCACGAGCAGTTCGTTCAGGCGCTTGACGACAGCAGGCGGCGTCTTCGCGGGCGCGTAGGCCGCGAACCAGTAGCCCATCTCATACCCCTTCACGCCGGCCTCGGAAATGGTGGGCACGTCAGGCGCGAGCGGCGAGCGACTGGCGCTCGACATGCCCAGCGCGCGCAGCTTGCCGCCCTTGACCTGCGGCAGGCCCGTGGCGGTGTCGGTGATCATCATGTGGATCTGCCCGCCGAGCAGGTCGGTCACGGCCAGGGTGTTGCTCTTGTAGGGCACGTGCAGCAGCTTGATGTCAGCCATCTGCTGCAGCAGCTCGCCCGCCATGCGACTCGACGAGCTGCCGCTGCCGAAGCTGTACTTGCCCGGTTCCTTCTTCGCGAGCGCGACGAACTCGGCCACGGTTTTCGCGGGGAACGACGGGTTCACCACCATGATCTGGCCGCCCTTGCCGAGCGCGGCGATAGGGGCGAAGTCTTTCACCGGGTCGTAGGGCAGCTTCTTGAACAGGTGCTCGTTGGCTGCGTGCGTGGTGTTGGTGGTGATCAGCACGGTGTAGCCATCGGCCGGCGCCTTGGCCACGTTCTGCGAGGCGATGAAGCCGCTCGCGCCCGCCTTGTTGTCGATGATGACGGGCTGCTTGGTCTCGGCCGTGATGCTGTTGCCGAGCGCGCGGGCGATCTGGTCGGTGGCGGTACCGGCCGCGAAGGGCACGACGAAGGTGATGGATTTTTCGGGGAAGGCCTGTGCGTGGCTCAGCAGCGGGCTCAGCGCGAGTGCCGTGGTGATCGCGGTCACAGCGGCGAGGGGAAATCGTTTCATTGTTTTGTCTCCGGATGGATGAGTAGGAAAAAAGGAACGCTGCAGCTACGGCCCGGCCAGCAAGGGTTCAAGCGCGCGCGGTATCTGGATCGGCATGTCGAGCAGCAGGAACGAGAGCGCCTTGCCGTGCGCATCGAGGTTCAGCGCATCGTTGACGCCGCCGTCGAGCACCGCATCGAGCACGAAGTTCATCGCGTGCAGCTTCGGCAGCACGAAACGCTGCACCTGCGATGGCGCGCGGTGACGGAACTGCGCGGCCACGCGCTCGGGCGTGAGCTGATCGAGCAGCAGCGGGTAGAACTCGGCGCGCCATGCGATCACGCTGATGTTGGAACGATCGCCCTTGTCGCCGGTGCGGCCGTGGGCGGTGCGGTAGAGCGGGACTTCGATCATGTCTTGCGCGTTCATGCCAGCGCCTCCGCGTCGAGCAATTCGAAACGCACCGGCACCGAGTCGCGCGGCAGCAGGCACGAGAGCGTGTTGAGCCTTGGCGTGAGCGCGGTGCGCACGCCGCCGCCGCCCGCGGGGCCGCAGGTGTAGAGCGCCATCACTTCGCGTGCCAGGCGCTCGGCCTGTGCGCGCTCTTCATGCGTGGCGGCGACGCGCAGGCGCACGTCGCGCAGGCCCGCGTCGGGCGTGTCGGCGAGCGCGCGGCCGGCGTCGTCGCCGAGGATGCTCAGCGCGCCGATGAGGTCGACGCGCAGCGCGAGGCCGTCGAGCCGCTTGCGCAGCACGTCCGCCGCGAGCCGGGCCCGGGCTTCGGCGCGTGGGCCGGCATAGGAGATTTCGCCTTCGGCCAACCAGCCGCCTTCGTGGCAGACGTTGACCTTGTAGTGGCTCGGCCGCGCATGGCCACGCACACCGGAGAGTTCGACGCGGTCTTTGCCGGGCAGCGCGCGCACCTCGGCTTCAGCGATGTCGGCTACCACGTCGGGCGTCAGGTAGGCAGCCGGGTCGTGTACCTCGTACAGCAGTTGCTCCTTCACCGTGGCTTCGCTCACGAGGCCGCCGGTGTTGTCGGCCTTGCCGATGGTGCAGTGGCCGTCGGCGTCGATCTCGGCGATCGGGAAGCCGACCGCTTCGAGCCCCGGCACGTCCTTGTAGCCGGGGTCGGCGAAGTAGCCGCCGCAGACCTGCGCGCCGCATTCGAGCAGGTGCCCCGCCATGGTTGCGCGGCCGAGGCGATGCCAGTCGTCGGCGTGCCAGCCGAAGTGCGACATGGCCGGACCGACCGTGAGCGAAGGGTCGGCCACCCGGCCGCACACCACGATCTGCGCGCCTGCGTCGAGCGCGGCGGCGATGGGCTCGGCGCCGATGTATGCGTTGGCGCTGACGACGCGCAAGCCTTCTATCTGTGCGCCGAGCGCGTCTTTCAGCAGCGCGAGGCGCTCGGCGCCCGAGAGGTCATCGCCCTCCACCACCGCGATGCGTGGCGCATCCGCACCCAACTCGCGCGCCATGCGGGCGATATGGCGCGCCGCGGCACGCGGGTTGGCTGCGCCGAAGTTGCTCACGATGCGGATGCCATGCGCAAGGCAACGTGCGAGCACTGGCCGCAGCATGGCATCGAGCAGCGGCTCGTAGCCGGCCTCGGGGTTGTCACGGCGGCGCAGTTGCGCGAGCGCCAGCGTGCGCTCGGCCAGCGTCTCGAAGATCAGGAAGGCGTGCTGCCCGGCCGGTCCATCGGCGAGCCGCGCGATCAACGTATCGACCACCGGCCCGGCCGCATCGGTGCGGTCGCCGGAGAAACCAGCCGCGCAGCCGATCAGCAAAGGGGGCAGTGATTGGGCATTCATCGAGGTGCAATGTAGGCAGATGGTTTCGATCCGTAAAATCGAAAATCTGGATCAATTGATCTGTATTTCAAATAACAGGCACGCGCAGAGACAAACCATGAGAAAGACGCCCGACCTCTCCACGCGGCAACTGCGCGCCTTTCTCGCGCTGGCCGAGCACAGCAACTTCACGCGCGCGGCGCAGACCAGCCACCTGTCGCAGCCCGCCTTCAGTGCGCTGATCCGCACGCTCGAAGACGCCATCGGCACGCGCCTCTTCGACCGCGACACGCGCAGCGTGCAACTCACGCCCGAAGGCCGGCTCTTCGAGAGTTCGGCGCGCCGCCTGCTCGACGACATGGGCAGCGCCATGGGCGACCTGGCCGACCATGTGGAGCGCCGCAAGGGCCGCGTGCGCGTCGCCGCCCTGCCCTCGCTGGCTGCGGGCTGGCTGCCGGCGGTGTTCGCGGAGTTCATGCAGACCTGGCCCGGCATCCGCATCGACCTGGACGATGCGCTGTCCGATGCCTGCGTGGCGCTGGTGCGCAGCGGCCAGGCCGACTTCGCGCTCGCGGCCTCGGGTGCGGCGGCCGACAGCGACCTACGCGCACGCAAGCTCTGCACCGATCGCTTTCATCTCGTGTGCCGCGCCGACCACCCCCTCGCGCACGAGGCGCGCCTCACGGTCAAGAAGATCGCGCCGTGGCCCTTCATCCAGATGGCGCGCAACAGCAGCGTGCGGCAGGCGCTCGATGCGGCGCTGCATCCGCTGCGGCTGAACGCGGTGTTCGAGGTGGAACACCTGGCCACGGTGATGGGCCTCGTGGAGGCCGGGCTCGGCATCAGCGTGGTGCCGGCGCTCACGCTCTTTCACTTCCGGCGCGAAACGCTGGTGACGCGGCCGCTGCCACTGCCGGCGCTCACGCGCACGCTGTATCTCGTGCAACGGCGCGAGGGCAGCCTGTCGGTGGCGGCGCAGACGCTGCACGACCTGATCGTCGAGCGGCTCGGGTCGCTGCGGCTGGACTGAACCTGTGAGCGCGGTCCGGCGCCATGCCGGAACGCTATATCTCCCAGTGCGCGCACGGTATTGCCCCGGGACGGGCCAGCGGGAATAGTTCGGCATCGCGGCGCAAGACCGCACGGATCGCTCTACATACCTTCCCAGGAGACCCATGAGACATTCCCGCCGCAGCTTCGTCGGCCTGATGCTGACCTTGGCTGCCAGCCCCGCTGCCTTCGCAGCGCCCCGGCCCCTTTCCTCCCGCCCCATCCGCCTGGTCGTGCCCTTTGGCGCAGGCGGCGTGGCCGACCTGGTCGCGCGCAGCGTGGCGCAGAAGATGTCCGAGTCGATGGGCCAGAGCATCGTGGTCGACAACAAGCCCGGCGCGGGCGGCGTGGTGGCATCGGACACCGTGGCCAAGGCGCCGGCCGATGGCCACACGCTGCTCCTGATGTCCAACGCCAACGCGGTGAGCGTGGGCCTGTTCAAGTCGCTGCCCTACGACACGGTGAAAGACTTCGCGCCGATCTCGATGCTCGGCTACTTCGACATGGCGGTCCTCGCGCCAGGCAACGGCAGGTTCAAGACGCTGGCCGAGCTGGTGGCCTACGCCAAGGCGAACCCTGGCAAGCTCAACATCGGCACCATCAACGTCGGCAGCACGCAGCACCTGGCGGGCGAGCTGCTCAAGACCTCGCTCGGCATCGATGCGCAGGTGGTGCCCTTCAACGGCACGCCGGCGGTGGTGACCGCGCTGCGCGGCAACCAGGTCGATGTGGCGGTGGAGATTCTTCCGCCGGTGCTCTCGCAGATCGAAGGCAAGGCGCTGCGCGCGCTGGCCGTGATGGGCGAGAAACGCGCGAGCGGCCTGCCCGATGTGCCGACCGTCGCGGAGAGCGGCACGCCGGGCTTCCAGGTCGCCTCGTGGAATGCGCTGGCTGCGCCCGCCGCAACGCCACCTGAGGTGATCGCGCGGCTGAACACCGAAGCGCTGGCCGCACTGGCCTCGCCGGAAGTGAAGAAGCGTCTGCAGAACCTGGGCGTGGAGCCGCGCGGCAGCACGCCGCAGGAACAGGCGCGGCTGCTCGAGAGCGAAATCAAGCGCTGGTCGGCCGTGATCCAGCGCGCAGGCATCCCAAAGCAGTGAGCCCCGCCATGAAAACCATCGCCCCTCCCCACCCTCACCCGAGCGCGCCGGCATTCCGACTGCCAGCAGGCGCCTGCGACGCGCATTGCCATGTGTTCGGCCCCGGCGACGTGTTTCCGTATTCGGACAACCGCCGCTACACGCCGCCGGATGCGTCCGCCGCCAAGCTGCGCGCGCTGCATGAACTGCTGGGCATCGAGCGCGTCGTGCTCGTACAGGCCAGCGTGCACGGCCACGACAACCGCGCGATGCTCGACGCCATCGCGCAATCGCCCGACACCTACCGCGGCGTCGCGATGGTGGGCACGGGCGTGAGCGATGCCGAACTGGCCGCGCTGCACAAGGCGGGCGTGCGCTCGGTGCGCTTCAACTTCGTGCAGCACCTGGGCGGCGCACCCGACCTGCCGACGGTGCTGCGCATGGCCGAACGCATCAAGCCGCTGGGCTGGCACCTGGTGCTGCACCTGGATGCGGAAGACCTCGTCACCTACCGCGCGTTTCTGGACACGCTGCCCGTGCCCTTCGTCATCGACCACATGGGCCGCACGATGGTCGCGCACGGCCTCGGCCAGCAAGCCTGCGCCATGATGCTCGACCTGATGCGCGACGAGCGCGCCTGGGTCAAGGTGAGCGGTGCGGAGCGCATTTCGCACACGCTCTCCACGCAAGGCCAACCGTATGCGGACGCCGTGCCCTTCGCGCGGCAACTGATCGCCGCCGCACCCGACCGCGTGCTGTGGGGCACCGACTGGCCGCACCCCAACGTGCGCGAGATGCCCGACGACGGCAAGCTGGTGGACCTGTTGCCGCTGTTCGCCGACGACGCGGTGCAGCTGCAGAAGCTGCTGGTCGACAACCCGACGCGCCTCTACTGGTACGACTGAGCGCCCCACCGCGGCGCGCACGCCAACCGACACAAACCTCACGCCGTGGCGCAGCCATGGCGTGCGGAGCGGTGCGCGCCTCTGCTTTCAAAAAAGACCAACGAGGAGACAAACCATGAAGCGACTGCTACCCACCCTCGCGCTGTGCAGCGCGGCTCAAGTTGCATGGGCGCAGGCCGATGCACCCGCGGCCAGTGCGCAAATCCACGGCCTGCTCGACGCCTTCGCCGGATCGATGCGGCGCAGCGACGAGCCCGGCCGAACCAAGGTGCTCAACAGCGGCGGCATGACCACGTCGTTCTGGGGCATCCGCGGCGCCGAGAGCCTGGGCGGCGGGCTGCAGGCGCAGTTCGCGCTGGAGAGCTTCTTCCAGGCCGATTCGGGAACCATGGGGCGCAACAGCACAGATCCGTATTTCTCGCGCAATGCCTGGGTCGGCCTCGCAGGCGGCTTCGGCCAGGTGGCGCTGGGCCGGCAGACCAATCCGATGTTCGTGGCGAGCGGTGCGTTCAACCCCTTCGGCACCTCGCTGCAGTTCTCGCCCGTCATGCTGCACACCTGGCAGCCGACGTACAACCGCGCCGTGATCGGCGACAGCGTGTGGAGCAACGCGCTGCAGTACACCTCACCAACCTTCGCGGGCCTGCGCGTCAGCGTGCTCTACAGCATGGGCGAAGTGACGAACCGCAGCGGCGTGCACAACCTGAACCTCACGCTCAACTATGCGGCGGGCCCGTTCGCCGCAGTCGTTTCAGTGCAGCAGGCGCAGACGGGGCCGGGCTTCACCACGACCATCCTGCGGCAAGACGCCGCGCTCGTCGGCGCCTCCTACGACTTCAAGGTGGTGCAGCTGTACGGCCAGTTGCAGCGCACCCGCACGCCCGACATTCGCACCACGGCCGACACGGCGCAGCTCGGCGCGGCTATTCCGGTCGGTGCGGGCCGCTTCCTCGCATCGGTCGCGCGCACGGACCGCAAGGTGCAGCCCGTCACCGAAACGCACCGCACGACGTGGTCGGTGGGCTATGACCATTTCCTGTCGAAGCGCACCGACCTCTACGCCGTCTTCATGCGCGACCGACTCACCGGCTTCGACGGACGGGGCAGCTTCGGCGTCGGCATGCGTCACCGCTTCTGAATGTCCCCGCGCGCGCCCAGGTACTGCTGCACGAGCTCGCGCAGCAGCTCGCCCATGGCGCGCTGCGTGCGCGTGACCGGCCGCTGCGAACTCGCGGCCAGCGCGAGCCGGGTGCGCAGGCTCGGCTCGACGATGGGCCGGATGGCATAGCGCTGCGGCCGGCCCGCGTTGGCGACCGCGTTGCGCGAGAGCACGGCATGGCCCGCGCCATCGGCCACGAGCGCGAGGATGGCGGGCACGCCGTCGATCTCCAGAGCGATCTGCGGGCGCAATCCGATGGCGGCCAGCTCCGCCTCGACCCGCATGCGGATCGCGTTGGGCCGGGTAGGAATCACCAGCGGCTGGCCCGCCAGTTGGCGCAGCGACATGGGGGCGCCGCGCCGCGTGGGGCCGGCGCCTTTTGTGGCGCTGACCAGGAACAAGTCTTCCTCCAGCACCGTCTCGCTGTCCACGTCGGTCGACGGCTGCGGGTTGTAGAGCAGCGCGATATCGAGCCGGCCGGTGACGATCGACTCCTGCATCGCGGTTGAAAGGTTCTCGGTGATGGAGAGCGCCGCCTCAGGCAATCGCTCACGCGCGGCGCGCACCAGCGGCACGGTCAGCACGCCGGCCACGCTGGGCGGCAGCCCGACGGCGACGCGACCGGCCAACGCTTCGCGCGAACGGTTCATGTCTTCGCGCGCCCGCTCCACCTGATGCAGGATGCCGCGGCCGTGCTCCAGCAGCCGCTTGCCCGCATCGGTGACCACCACGCCGCGGCCGTTGCGCACGAGCAGGTTCTGCCGCAGTTCGACCTCCAGGTTGCGCACCTGGCGGCTCAATGCAGGCTGAGCGATGTCGATCGCGATCGATGCACGGGTGAAGCTGCCGAGCTCGGCCACGCGTATGAAGTACTCCAGTTGCTTCAGGTCCATGGCTGGAGGTTATCGGCATAGAGGGTTCGCAGGTATGCGTGTTTGTTCTATCCGGCAGGGCAACACGGCCAGTTGATGCACGCCGCCGGGCCCTCCGTTCGACACAATGGGCATAGCCCACCCTGCACGGAGACGAGCCACATGCAGCAAGAAGAACAGATCACACTGATCCGACGCGCGCTCGCGCTGATCGAAACCGGCGGCAGCGAGCGCGGCGAACCGGCCGTGAGCCCGGTGTCGCGCTACCTCGATCCGGCGCGTCATGAACACGAGGTGGAGCGCATCTTCCGCCGCTATCCGTTGGCGCTCTGCCCTTCGGCCTCGCTCGCCAACGCGGGCGATTCGTTCGCCATCGATGTGGCGGGCCTGCCGCTGTTTCTGGTGCGCGCGCAGGACGGCCAGCTCAATGGATTCATCAACGCCTGCCGGCACCGCGGCGCGCGGCTCAAGCCGGCGGGCCTGTCGAACCAGCGCGCGCTCGTGTGCCCGTACCACAGCTGGACCTACGGGCTCGACGGCGCATTGCGCGGCCGCCCCTCGGGCGAAGACTTTCCGCATGCGCCGGCTTCGGACTGCAGCCTCGCGCGCGTGCCGGTGGCGGAGGCGCTGGGCTTCGTGTGGGTCATCCCCCGCGCGCTGGCCGAGGGCGAAAGCGCCGAGATCGACATCGATGCATGGCTCGGCCGATTCGGCGTCGACCTGCGCTCATGGGGGTACGACCGCTGGGTGCCGTTTCACCATCACGCCTTCGACAACGCGGCCAACTGGAAGATTCCGTTCGAGGCCAACCTGGAGACCTATCACTTCCAGTACGCGCACCGCAACAGCATTGCGGCGTTGTTCTACGACAACCTGCTGATGGCCGACCACGACCGGCAACACCATCGCCTCTTCCTGCCCAAGCGCAGCATCGAAGGGCTGCGCGAAGTGCCTGTGAACGAATGGCAGGTCGGCCCGCACTCGAACATCATCTACTTCTTCTTCCCGGCCACCTTCATCCTGCACGAGGGCGACCACGCCAACGCCTTCACCGTGCTGCCCGAGGCGCCCGGCCGCTCGCGCGTGATCGCGAGCACGCTGATTCCCGAGTTTCCGAAGACCGAGAAGTCCCAGAACTACTGGCGCAAGAACGTCGCGTCGTTCTGGGGCGCGCTCGACGAGGACTTCGCGCTCGGCGTGTCGGCGCAGTCAACGCTGGCGAGCGGCGCGCAGGCCTCGCTTTACTTCGGCGCCACCGAGTGGTGCTCGGCGAAGTTTCACGCGGACGTGGAAGCGGCGACCAACTGAGCCAGCGCGGCCCGCGCGGTCGGGTTCGGCGTGGGCTCCGCAATCTTGTGCAGCGTGTTGCGATCCGTGTGGCGAAACGGCTCGGGCTTGCCGAGCACATCGAGCAGCGTCACCTGTTCGTACGACCAACTGGCGTTGTCGTGGATAGTCACGGAGATGTCGTAGCGCAACGTCTTGAACGCATGCTCCAGAAACGGATTCGACAGGAGGCCGTTGGTCGCCGCGCCGCGCACCGCCTCGAGCTTGAACGATTTCGCATCGGGTGCCGCGTGCCCCATGGCCATCACGGCCTGCCCGCGGGGAATCGTCAGCGTCTGGATCACCGTGCCGGTGGCGGCCTCCCAGAGCCAGTAGCCGACTTGGTCGTGAAAGCTCTCGACCTCGTCGGGCTTGACGATGCGCACGTGATAGCGCAGCCCGTAGAAGATCTGCGGCCCGTTGGTCTGCGCGTCGATGGGCTGGAACTCGGCATGCTCGATGTAGGCCTCGGCTTCGGGGCCGTCTTCCTTCGGTGCCACGTCGTGGCCCGCTGCGCTGGTCCAGATGCCGGCGAGGCCGGTGAGCGGGCCGAGGTTGGACAGCGTGTGCGGATCGGGTTCGGGTTCTGTGTAGATGTCGTGGGGATAATCGGCCATGGTTTTTTCCTGGATCTGGGTGTGACGGAACGAAGTATCGCCAAAAGAGGCTTCCCGCTTTGCACCTCCCCTGCCCGGGGGGAAGGAGCCAGGCACATCCGCCGAAATCCCTGCCGGGTTTCCCCCCACACCAAAATGAGGTACGCACCTCAAAATCCGCCCCATGCCCTCCAGCCGCCAGCGAAATCCCCTGCAAACCGGACGGGCCACCCTCAGTGACGTGGCTCGGGAAGCCGACGTCAGCCTGGCTACCGTGGACCGGGTTCTCAACAAGCGCGCTGGCGTGCATGCGCGCTCCATCGCGCAGGTGAACGAAGCCGTCGAGCGGCTGAACTATCGACCTGACCCCGCGGCCGCCCGCCTCGCGCGGCCGCATCCGCACCGCGTGAGCTTTCTGCTGCCGTCGGGTACCAACATCTTCGTGGAGATGCTGCGCGAGCAGATCGCCGGCAGCGACGGCTGGATGGAAGACCACCGCGTGACCGCGCAAACGCACCAGGTCGACGTCTTCGAGCCGCAGCGACTCGCCCGCCGCATCCTCTCGCTGCGCGGCAAATGCGACACGGCGGTGGTGATGGCGCTCGACCATCCGCTGGTGCAGTCGGCCATCGACAAGCTGGTCGGCGATGGCATCGGCGTCATCACACTGGTGTCGGATGTGCCCAAGTCGCGGCGCCAGCATTTCGTGGGCATCGACAACGTGGCGGCCGGCCGCACCGCAGGCACGCTGGTGGGCCGCTTCTGCGGAGGGGCGAAGGGCGAGGTGGGCGTGATCGTGGGCAGCCTCTCGCTGCGCGACCATGCCGAGCGCAGCCAAGGTTTCAGCCAGGTGATGGCGGCGGAATACCCGGGCCTGAAGGTACTGCCGCCGATGGAGGGCAAGGACGACCCCAGGCTCACGCGGCAACTCTCGGCGCGACTCCTGACCGCGCACCCGAAGCTGGTGGCGATCTACAGCGTGGGCGCGGGCAACCCGGGCATCTCGGCCACGCTCAAGGCGAGCGGGCGTGCGGGAAAGATCGTCTTCGTCGGCCATGAGCTCACGCCGGCCTCCCGCGCCGACCTTCTCGACGGGACGATGGCCGCGGTCATCAATCAGGACGCGGGCCACGAGGTTCGCTCCGCGCTGCGCCTGGCCCTTTCCCGGCTCACGCGCGAGCCGGTGCACCCGGACCAGGAGCGCATCCGCATCGACATCTACCTCAAGGACAACCTGCCGTGAATGCGGCGGTGCTGCCCTTCTTTCCCTGAACTTTCTGCAGGAGCGTCGGCACATGGCAAGCAACATCAAGGGCCCGGGCATCTATCTCGCGCAGTTCGCCAGCGACAGCGCGCCCTTCGACTCATGGGCGTCGATCACGCGCTGGGCCGGCAGCCTCGGCTTCAAGGGCGTGCAGATCCCCTCGTGGGACGCGCGCATCTTCGACCTGAAGAAGGCCGCCGAATCGAAGACCTACTGCGACGAAGTGGCAGGCGTGGCGCGCGAGAACGGCGTGGAGATCACCGAGCTGGGCACGCACCTGCAGGGCCAGCTCGTGGCCGTGCATCCGGCCTATGACGAAGCCTTCGACGGTTTCGCGCCCGAGGCCTACCGGCGCAATCCGGTGGCGCGGCAGGCGTGGGCGGTGGAGCAGATGCTCTTCTCGGCGAAGGCGTCGCGCCATCTGGGGCTCAAGAGCAATGTGAGTTTCCCGGGGGCGCTGGCCTGGCCGTATCTCTATCCGTGGCCGCCGCGTCCCGCCGGATTGATCGAGGCCGCGTTCGATGAACTCGCCAAGCGCTGGCATCCGATCTTCGATGCCTTCGAAGACGCCGATTGCAACGTCTGCTTCGAGCTGCACCCGGGCGAGGACCTGTTCGACGGCGTGACCTTCGAGATGTTGCTGGAGCGCGTGAAGAACCATCCGCGCTGCTGCATCAACTACGACCCGTCGCACTTTTTGCTGCAGCAGCTGGACTACCTCGAGTTCATCGACATCTACCACTCGCGCATCAAGGCGCTGCATATCAAGGACGCGGAGTTCCGCCCCACCGGCCGCCAAGGCGTGTACTCAGGCTTCCAGCCGTGGGTGAATCGCGCGGGCCGCTTCCGTTCGCTCGGCGACGGGCAGATCGACTTCGGCGCCATCTTCTCCAAGATGGCGCAATACAACTACGACAGCTGGGCCGTGCTCGAGTGGGAGTGCTGCCTCAAGCACCCCGAGGACGGCGCGGCCGAGGGCGCGGAGTTCATTCGCCGCCACATCATCCGCACGACCGAGAAAGCCTTCGACGACTTCGCGGGCGCCGACACCGATACCCAGCAGCTTCGCCGGATGCTGGGCTTGCAGACGACGACAACGGCGAAATAACCCAACGAGCCAGCTTTATCTACAACGAAGGAGACAGAAACCATGACGAACAGACGAATTTTTTCGGGCATCGCACTGGCTGTGTGCGCGCTCGCCAGCCTGCCCGCATTGGCCCAGAACAAGGCGACGGTGATGGGCGTATCCGTGCCCGCCGCCACGCACGGCTGGACCGGCGGCGTCGTCTACTGGGCCAACCGCACCAAGGCCGAACTGGAGAAGCAGTACCCCGGCATGAAGGTCTTCGTGAAGACCGCGGGCTCGGCCACCGAGCAGGCCAACCAGGTGCAGGACCTGCAGACGGTCAACAAGATCGACACGCTGGTCATCCTGCCCTTCGAGTCGGCGCCGCTCACCAAGCCGGTCGCGCAGGTCAAGGCCAAGGGTGTGTTCGTGACGGTGGTCGACCGGGGCCTCACCGACCCGAACGCGCAGAGCGCCTACGTGGCCGGCGACAACCCAGGCTTCGGCAAGGTGGCCGGCGAATACATGGCCAAGACGATGGGCGGCAAGGGCAACGTGGTCATCCTGCGCGGCATTCCGACGGTGATCGACAACCAGCGCGTGGACGCCTTCAACGAAGTGATGAAGGCCAACCCCGGCATCAAGGTGCTCGACGCCAAGCACGGCAACTGGAACCGCGACGATGCGTTCAAGGTGATGCAGGACTACCTCACCCGCTTCAAGCAGATCGATGCGGTGTGGGCGTCGGACGACGACATGGCCGTGGGCGTGCAGAAGGCCATCGAGCAGGCCAAGCGCGACGACGTGAAACTGGTGGTGGGTGGCGCCGGTGCCAAGGGCTACATCAAGAAGGTCATGGACGGCGACAAGATCGTCTCGGCCGACGTAACGTATGCGCCGAGCATGATCGCCGACGCGATGAACCTCACGGCGAAGGCGCGCGTCGAAGGCGGCACGATGCCGGCGACGACGATCATTCCTTCGGTGCTGGTGACGAAGGAGAACGCGGCAAAGTACTACTTCCCCGATTCGCCGTTCTGAGGCCGGACAACATCACCGGCCTATGCGATCTGGGGCGGCATCGGCTCCGTCGGGCTGCGGCTCGCCGAGAGCCTGATGCAAAAAGACCATCGCGGCCGCGAATTTGGAACTTCGGTATTCATTTTCAGCAGAGGGGCGAGGCCTTTAACCACTCCGGGAATGGGCCGATTTTCAGGGGGCTTCAAACCGTCACGACATCGGAGCAAGATGCCCGTCCGCCGATTTCTTGCCGTCATCCCGATCTGACCGAAGGAGCCTGCCTCATGTTCGCCACGCCAGAACGAACCATCAAGATCCCCGGCCCCGACCATGCCATCACCATCGCGCGCAATCCGCATCGCGTCGTGGTGTCGGTCGATGGTTGTGTCGTTGCCGACACGCGCGAAGCGCTGACACTGCGCGAGTCGCACTTCGGAACGGTGCACTACATCCCGCGCAAGGACGTGAAGATGTCGCTGCTGGAGCGTACGCAGCACGCCACCTACTGCCCCTACAAGGGCGAAGCCAACTACTACAGCATCCCCGCCGGCGGCGAGCGCTCGGTGAATGCGGTGTGGACCTACGAGGCGCCCTACGATTCGGTCTCGCAGATCAAGGACCACGTGGCCTTCTATCCGGACCGCGTGGGGCCGATCGAAGAGCGCATCGTCTAGGCTCGCCTCCCGCGCAGTCCGCAGTCGATAGACAAAAAAGCCGGTCCCCGCTTTCGCAGGGCCCGGCTTTTGTACGTCTGCCCGCCGTTGAAGGCGAGGTGCAGTCGATCAATTACAGCGGCAGTGCATCGCCACGAGCGGCGGCGCGGGCTGCGGCACGCACCGTGGCGCGGTCCACACCACTTGCCAGCACCGGTGCGACACGCGACGAGGCACCTTCGGCGTACGGGTTCTCGCTGCGTGCGGCGACAGCGGCTTCGGCACGGACAGCAGCGCGGCTGGTCGACGAGACGAACACTTGTGCCGGGCCCGCATTGGCGCCGGTGGCATAAGGGTTGGCGCTGCGAGCGGCAACAACGGCCTGGCCGGCGACATCGGCGCGGCTGACGGTGGAGTTCACTTGCTGCACGCCTTCATAGGTTTCAGCATGGGCGGCGCCGGCAACGGCCATCAGGGCAACAGCAACGGCGGAGAGGAGCTTGGAGGCATTCATTTCGATTTCCTTCAGTTCAGTTCAAGTTCAAGTTCTTGCTTGGTTGATTTCGAACCGGTCTTGGGTGGGTCACCGTCCCTCCGGGGGCGGCCACCTCGCTCGGGGCCCTGTTCACTCGGATCAGCTGTCTGGCTGGTCCGTGAGATGAATTGTGCGCCGCCATCTAGGTAAAAACCCTCGGCAAAAGGAACCGCGGTGTTCACCGTTGGGAAACAATCGCGGCTTGCGCGGCCGCGACTGCCGTCATCCCCAGGTCAGTGGATCCAGGCGCAGATAGAAGCCGAGGCGCTCGTCGTCGGAAGCGCCGATGCCGTGGACCTCGAAGAGCGACTTGCGCGCCGCGAGCGCTTGCCCGGCCTCTGTCCACGTCTCCCGCGCGTTGGCAAGCAGCAGCGAGAAATCGACGTACCGGTCCGCCGTTCCAAGCCGCCCCAGGTCGATGAGGCCGGTGCAGCGCAGCGTCTCGGGATCGACCATGAAGTTCGGGAGGCACGCATCGCCGTGGCAGACGACGCGCTCGCGCGACTCCTGCGCCAGCCGTTGCGGCAGTTCAGCACGCACGCGCTCCAACAACACCGACGGTGCAATGCCTTGCTGGTCGGGATCGAGGAAATCGGGGTTCACCGCATTGCGTGCGACAACATCGGTGGCGCGCGCGAACATCGCTGAGAGGCCGCGAGCGAACGGGCAGTCGCCCACCGGGATCTCGTGCAGCGCCCTCACCCGCTCGGCGATCGATGGCCACGCCTCGAGCAGTTCAACCGCCGTGAGATCGCTGGCCGGCACACCCGCCACGGCGCGCGTCACGAGGCATGCGCCGTCGCTCGACGCATACCAGTCCAGCACGGCTGCGGACCCCAGGCCAAACGGCGCGAGCCACTCGGTGCGAAGACGCTCTTCGCCAAGTTGCACGGCGCCCTTGCCGAGCGAAACCTTCGCGAACGCAGCGCCATCGCTGCGCCGGTACACGGCATCTCCGGACTCCCCTTCGCTCGCGCGAATCCAGGTCTTTCCGAGCGGGAGTTGCGGCAGCAGGCTCGCGGCGTCCACTCAGTGCCCCACCGATTTCGAGAACACATTGACCACCACGACGCCCGCGATGATCAGCCCCAGCCCGGCGATCGCCGGCCCGTCCAGCGACTGGCCAAACCACAGCCAGCTCACCACCGAGATGAGCACGATGCCCACGCCCGACCAGATCGCATACGCAATGCCGGTGGGCAGCACCCGCAGCGCGAGTGAAAGAAAGTAGAACGACACCGCATAGCCCACCACCGTGGCCACGCTGGGCCACAACCTGGTGAAGCTGTCGGAAGCCTTGAGGAAGCTGGTCGCCAGCACTTCGACGACGATGGCGACCGCGAGATAGACGTAAGTAAGAGCCATCGAGGGACTCTAACGCCGGCAGTTCGAGGCAGCGGGTTCACCCCTTTGTCTTGCAGCGGATCTGCAGCGCCATGTTCACGGCGGCAGCAGCAGCGGCCCGCAGTTCTCGTCGGTCACGAACACCGCCACCAGCTTCGCAGGTCGCACCGGATCGGGGTTCTCCGCGAAGACATGCAGCGTGCCAGGCGGCTCGAAGAAGGTCTCGCCGGTCTTGTAGGTGCCGACCGGCCCGCCGCCCAGCTGCGATCGGATCGTGCCTTCGAGAATGATCGCGGTCGCCGAGCCCGGATGCCGGTGTGCCGGCGAATAGGCGAGCGGCGGAAAGTCGACGATGACCGTGGTCACCGACTTGCCGGGCACATGCGGCAGCGTTTCGCACGAGATCACCTTGGACGAAGTTGCGGGCCGTGCCGCCTCGTTCGATGTTGCGGGCGCCGGCGCGGACGAGAACATCGGCCGGCTCACGGCACTGCACACGTCGTCGAGCCATTGCACGGCCTCCTGCTTGCCAGCGTGCGGCATCAGCTCCCAGCCAGCTGCCAGCACCAGGGACAGCGCCGCGACACCGGCACCCACCTGGCTGCGATGACGTCGAATCTCCTTCATGACGCCAAGCCTCTTGGCAGTCGAAGCGACGCATACCAACCCAGCTCGCGCTTCGCCTTCTCGCTGCTGACTTCGGCGTTGTCCTCGGCGATGTTGAAGACGCCGCCCTGCGCATGCCGCAGCGCCATCACCGCCGCCCAGGCCGCGGCCTCCACGTGGACCGGGCTCGCGCCCTTGGGGACGGCCGTCGACGTGCCCGGCCCATAGAACTGCCCGTAGCGCAGCACCGTGGCCTTGATGCCGACGGCGCCCAGCACGCTGCGCTCCAGCGCGGCCACGCCACCCACGCTCACGCGGCGGGTGCCGTCGGCTTCGAGATCGAGCGGATCGTCTTCGACGTGCGGCCTGCGCCCTGGCGCGTAAGCCCAGGCGATGCTTTGCGCGACCAGCCGACGGCTGCCCGCCGCCAGTGCCGCAGCCACGAGGTTGCGCGTGCCTTCGGCGCGCACGCGCGCGTTGCGATGGGCCGCTTCGGACATCTGCCTCGGATCGAGGTCGGCGGGCAGGTCGGTGAGCTGGTGAACCACGATCTCGGGCCTCACGCGAACCAGCGCCGCGCGAAGCGCCTCGGCGTCGAAAACATCGACGACGACCGGTGTCACACCCCGGGCTTCGAGCGCATGCGCGCGGTCGGCACGGCGGGTGCTGCCGTACACGTCGTAGCCCGCCTCCTTCAACAGCGGCACCAGCGCGGTGCCGATGGCACCGGCCGCACCCGCCACGAATATCTTCTCGCGCATCGCATGTCCTTTTCTTGCTGGAAGTTCTGGTCGATGGCTCGATGCTAGGTTTTCGATGTCCCATCAAAAAGAGGCAAGATTCGTCAGAATGACAAGGCCATGATTCAAGACAAACCCTCCTCCACCGCCCTTCTGGAGATTGACCGCAGCACGCCAACGCCGCTGTACCGGCAGATCTACGCGCGCTTCAGGACGGCCATCGAGCAGGGCGTGCTCCACCCGGGCGACCGCGTGGCATCCGCGCGCGACCTGGCGAGCGAGCTGGGCGTCTCGCGCGGCACCATCGAGACGGCCTACAACCTGCTCATGGGCGAAGGCTATTTCTCGTCGCAGGGACAGGCTGGCACGGTGGTCTCTCCCTCGCTGCCTTCGCAGCGTCCGGTACGGCGCGAGCGTCGGCGGAACGCGGCACTCGCCGATGGCGAAGTGCTCGCCGATGCCACACCCCCACCACCGCTGCAGCTGGGCATTCCGGCGCTCGACGCTTTCCCGCGCAAGCTCTGGGCACGCCTGACCGCGCGCCGCGCGAGAGCGGCGACCGCGGCCGACATGTTCTACGGCGACCCTTCGGGCTACGCGCCGCTGCGCGCGGCCATCGCGGCCTACCTGCTGGTGTCGCGCGGCGTGTCGTGCAAGCCTTCGCAGGTCTTCGTGACCGGCGGCTACCGCGCGTCGCTCTCGCTCATCGCGCACACCCTGCTCGACAAGGGCGATGCGGTGTGGGTCGAAGACCCGGGCTATCCGCCCACGCAGGAGGTGCTGCGCAGCAATGGCCTGCGCGCGGTGCCCGTGCCGGTGGACGACGAAGGGATGGTCGTGGCGCGCGGCATGCGCAAGGCGGCCACCGCGCGAATGGCCATCGTCACGCCGTCGCATCAGGCGCCGCTCGGCGTCTCGATGTCGCTCGCGCGCCGGCTGCAATTGCTCGAATGGGCCACGCGGTCCAGGGCCTGGATCGTCGAGGACGACTACGACGGCGAATACCGCTACGCCGGCCCTCCGCTGCCGGCGCTCAAGAGCCTCGACGGCCACGATCGCGTGCTGTATGCGGGCAGCTTCTCGAAGGTGCTGTATCCGGGGCTGGCGCTGGGCTACGTGGTGGCACCCGAATCGCTGTGCACGGCGTTCGCCGAAGCCGCGCGGACCGGCTCCAACGGCAGCCCGCAGATCACGCAGGCGGTCGTCGCGGACTTCATGCGCGGCGGCTATTTCCCGCGCCACCTGAAGAAGATGCGGCTGCTCTATGCGCGGCGGCGCGGCATGCTCGTGGCCGCGTTGCTGAAGGCCTTTGGCGACGACGTTCGCATCGATCTGAAGAGCGGCGGCATGCACCTCATCGCGCGCTTCGACAAGCGCCGCGAGCGCGATACCGAACTCGCCCGCCGCGCGCAACTCGCGGGCCTCAACTGCCAGCCGCTTTCGACGCGAGGCACGGCGAGCTTTCGCGACGAAGGGCTGCTGATGGGATTCACCAACATCGGTTCGGCCACGCAGGCGCAGCAGCTTGCGACGAGGCTGCGCGCGGCATTGGGCACACGTTGAAACGCGGGCAATGCGGGCCTCGGTCCGTGATGTTGTAGAAAGTCTTTCGCACGGCTCGACCTGGACGCCGACGCTCCCAAACACACAACATCGTTCAAAGGGAACCCAAGACATGACCATCAAGCGAATGGACAACGTCCTGATCGTTGTCGACGATCTCGAGGCAGTGAAGGCGTTCTTCATCGAATTGGGCCTCGAGCTCGAAGGCCAGACCACGGTGGAAGGGCCTTCTGTCGGGCAGCTCATAGGGCTAGGAGACGTCCGATCCACCATCGCGATGCTGCGCACACCCGATGGGCAGGGCATCGAGCTCGACAAGTTCCACACCCCGGAGGCCGTCAGGTTCGGGCCCGTGAATACGCCGGCGAACGCCCTGGGCATTCGCCGCGTCATGTTTGCCGTCGAGGGCATCGACGTCGTCGTTGCGCGCATGCAGGCCCATGGCGCAGAAATCATTGGCCAGATGCAGTACGGGGAGTCGTACCGGCTTGCCTATATTCGCGGGCCTGAGGGCATCGTCGTCGCGCTTGCAGAGAAATTGGGTTAGGGGCGGCGCAGCACGCGCCTGGGCCAAAAAAACCCTGCCGCCCGACAAGCAGGCGGCAGGGGAAAGTGCCGAATCAGCCCTTCAGCCGAGCACCTCGGTCACGATGCCCGCGCCGACGGTCTTGCCGCCTTCACGCATCGCGAACCGCATGCCGTTCTCGATGGCCACGGGCTTGTTCAGCTCGAAGCGGATCTGCGCCTGCGCACCCGGCTCGACCACACCGGTCTCGGTGTCGACGCGAATGACACCCGTCACATCGGTCGTGCCGAAGAAGAACTGCGGCTGGTAGCCGGAGCCGAACGGGGTATGGCGACCGCCTTCGTCCTTGCTCAGAACGAAGATCTGCGCACGCCCCGTCCGGTACGGCTTCAGCGCACCGGGCTTCACAACCACCTGGCCTCGCACGACATCGTCGCGCTTGACCCCGCGCAGCAGCAGGCCGACGTTCATGCCGGCACGCGCCTCGGCGACGTCCTTGTGAAAGGACTGCACGCCGGTAACGACCACCTTCTCGTCGCCCGCCGAGATGAGCCCGACGATCTCCAGGCTGTCACCGACGCGGATCACGCCGCGCTCGACACGCCCGCTGATCACGGTGCCGCGGCCCGCGATGGTGTGCACGCCCTCGACGGGCATCATGAACGGTGCGTCGTAGTCGCGCACCGGATCAGGAATGCACGAGTCCAGCGCGTTCACGAGTTCGACGATGCATTGCACCTCGGCCCCTTCGAGGTCGCCGCGTTCGGCGGCGGCCAGGGCTTTCAGCGCACTGCCGAAAACGAAGCAGGCATCGTGGTATCCGTGCGCAGCCAGCAGCGCGCCGATCTCCATCTCGATCAGCTCTTCGATCTCCGCACGGTCGCCCCCGGCCACGAGATCCATCTTGTTCACGAACACCACCATGTGGCCGACGTTCACCTGGCGTGCCAGCAGCACATGCTCGATGGTCTGCCGTGCGGCGCCTTCGGTGCCGTCCACCAGCAGGATCGCGCCGTCCATCTGCGAGGCGCCGGTGATCATGTTCTTGATGTAGTCGGCATGCCCGGGGCAGTCGATGTGCGCATAGTGGCGACCGTCCGACTCGTACTCGACGTGCGAGGCGTTGATCGTGATGCCGCGTTCGCGCTCTTCCTTCGCGTTGTCGATCTGCCCATAGGACAGCGCACGGCCGCCAGTACGTGCAGCCTGCACGAAGGTAAGAGCAGCCGTCAGCGTCGTTTTGCCATGGTCGACGTGACCGATGGTTCCGACGTTCACATGAACCTTGTTGTTCATCATTTTTTCTCCAGTTTGAGAGTCAAGAAAACCGATTCGATTCGCTGGCCAGGCGAACCTCTCGGCGGGTTGTCGGCGCGCGCGCCAAACTCGCGATGCCCGCCATGCGGACGAAAAAAAACCTGCCGGGGTGGACCACCCGACAGGCTTTTTTCTTGCCTGAAGGATGGACCTCCAGGCGCACAAGGGCCTGGAGGCTCTACACGAACCACTCCACGGAGTTGACGCACAGCACTGCGCTGGCAGCGCGTGCGGCGGAAAGAAGAAGTTCTCGTTCGGGGCTCATTTCCAGGTCTCCAGGTGAGCGGGCACAAAACAAAAAACCCGGTGGCTCGAGGCCTACCGGGTCTTGTGAAACTCAGGAGGCCGGGCCTCCAGGTGGAAAGGCTCTAGGACAGCAATTCAGCAAAAAAAGCGCGCAGCGAAAACGCCGCGGCTGCGCGGGTCGTCGATGCTTCTTGCATGGTCGGGAATTGCTTCATGGGTCTCTCGTGCGGTGGGTTGGTTATTGACCGCAGCGTGATGGTTGATCTTTGGGGGAGCGGAGGCTAACACCTCTACAACGAGCCGGCAACACGAGCGTTGCACGCGCGCCGCAATGGCTGTCCGGCGCTTTGATTCAAACCACCTCGTCATCCAATGCTGCACCGCGATCCTTGACCCGCGTCACTTGCGACAGCACCGCATCCTCTGCCATCATGTCCGGCCGCTGCCCTTTGTAGACCGGCTGCTCGAACTTGCCACCCGCATAGCGGTAGAGATAGCGCACCTCGACCAGCGTGCCCGCAGCCGGCAGTGCTTCGTTCGGCGGCACGGTCACGTTGCCCATGTCGACCATCGCGCCGGCTTCGTCGCGCAGCCCGACGGCGACCGAGCGCTGCGCGTTCACGCGAATCACCTCGCAGGTCGCGCTCTGGTTGAACTTGAACTTCAGGCTGGTGGTGCTGCGCCCTGCCGCGAACGGCGCGGCGAGCGCTTTGAGCACATAGCCTTCGCCGTGCGCGGCCAGCAGTTCCGCGGCGCGGCGGCGCTTGCCTTTGGCGGTGGTTTCGAGGCCGAGCACCACCATCCACGGCAGGCTTCCGGCTGCCTTCTGCAGATGGCCGAAGCGTTCGATGAAAGGTGCGCTGCGCAGGTCCCGGCCATCGAGCTCCAGCAGGTCGAAGGCCTTGAAGACATCGCCCACATGCTCGCCCGCGATGACGGTGCGGCCCGCCGGAACGCCAGCCCCACCCACCCAGGCCTGTGGGATGTCGACGAAGAGCCCACGGCGATTGGTGCCGCGCACCGTCTCGCCCTCGATCAACAGGATGCGGTTCTCGCCATCGGCCTTTTCCTGCAGGCCCCAGCCGGCGTCGTCGAAGTAGCGCGCCACCTGTTCTTCGAGGATCAATGTGGGTAGCTGCGGCAGCTCGCCGCTGATGCGGCCTGCGAGGTCGGTCGAGGTGTAGAGCGCGCCCGACTGGTCCGGCGTGTAGCCCTTGGAGGTCTTTTCCTTCACGACCTTTTCGTAGATCTTCAGCGCGGCCTCGAAAGCGACGGGGCTGCTGGTCTTGGTGCCGGTGGCGAGCGTGCCGCCGCGGCGCCCGTTGCCATAGTCGACCACCCAGCCCTCGTCCTTCGGGCGCAGGTGGACCTGGTAGACCTTGTCGGAGCCCTGGCCTGTGAAGTAGAGAAAGCTCGATTGCGCCCCCGGTTCACCGGGAGATTTCTCAGCGGACGCAACAGAGGATTCCGCCTTGGCCGGCGGCGCCGCTGCCTGCGAACTCACCTGCCGCAGATCGACCTCCGGCCGCATTGACGCCGCCCCGTTCCACCGCACCTCGAAGCCCGCCTTGCGGAAGTGTTCGACGATGAGTTCGCCGACGCGCAGCATGTCGGCATCCGCACCCTCCGGCGCGCCCCAGAACGCGAGCGACAGCTGGCTGGAGCTTTTCGCGCGATTCAGGTCCTGCCGCGTGTAGAAGCAGAAGCCGTGCACGCCGGCCGCCTCGCCGCCGCGCTCGCGAAATGCCTCGGAGCAATCGGAAAAACCATCGGATTGCGTCTGCCCCGCATCCTGCAGCGTGACGAGCCCAGCCTTCGTCAACGCGTCGAAGACCTCGTCGATCCTCGCCTTGGCGACGCGCCATTGAGCGGTCGTCATCTTCACGGGATCGGGTTCGGGCGGCGGTGCTTCGGGAACCGGTCTGCCAGTCACGCGTGCAAGCAGCTCGACCACCTCTTCCATCATCGCGTTCTCGGTAATGTGATTGCCGTGGCCGTCGCTGATGTCGGCCTTCGCGCCGGCATCGATGAGCAACTGCACCGCATCCACTGTCGGCGCAAATTCGGCCGCAAGATAGAGCGCGGTGCGGCCATCGGCGCTCTTGTACTCCAAGGGGCTGCCGGCATCGATCAACAGCCGCAGCACCGCCAGGTTCGCTTCGACCTCGGCCTCGTTCGACCCCGTTGCGGCGCATTGCAACGCAGTAAAGCCCTGCTTGTTCACTGCGGCCATGTCGGCCCCCGCCGCGATGCATGCGCGCACGGTCTCGACATCGGCCTGGTCCGCGGCCTCGAAAATCTTCTTCGGGTTCATGGCACTCCCTGTGTTGGTTTTTGGATTCTGCCGCAGGCACATGGCACCACATGGCACTTCACAGGCCGCGCGAACCTCGCTACATTCGACGCCTCGATCCACAACACAGACCGGAGGTGCGCGATGGAAGACACTGCTATTCATTCCCCCACCCCTCTACGGTTTGTTGTCGGGTCGTTCCAGAACTGCTGCTGACGCGTCCACTGCGCAGCGCTTGCCCCTGAGGGCATCGCCAGTTCGATCATCGCGGCCTCCTGCCGCGACAAACCGCCCGATTCAAACACCGCCGCCGGCACGCATGTGCGTGCCGCGCGCGATCCGTTCCTTTTTCGAATCAAGGCCAAGCATGCTTGAAACCCGTGCCGCCGACGCGCGGCATTTCGTGACTTCCTATTTCGATCCCCAGCAGGCATCCGCCGCAACCTGGGCGCACTACCTTGCCCACTGGCGTCTTCGCAACGAAGAAGATTTTCCGGGCGACCCCCTGCCCAGCGATATCCACGCAAAGCAGAACATCCGGCAACACACGCCCTTGCACATCACGCATCGCATCCTTGCGCACGACGCAGAGGGTCACGTCGTGGGCAACATCAACATGGGCCTGCGCCGCGAAGGCACGCTCGACTACGAAGCCCATGCGCCCTTCGTCAATGTCTCGGGCGGCGTGCGGCAATCTCACAGGCGGCAAGGCGTCGGCAGCCTTCTGTTGCGAGAGCTGCTGGCGTTGATGGACACGCGTGGCAAGACCACCGCCACCTTCAACGTCCACCTGCCCGAGAGCCACGCATTCCTTGCAGCCATCGGTGCGTTCGAAAAACATCGCAGCATGGAAAACCGCATGGCCTTCGCCAGCCTCGACGAGGGTGCGCTTGCCCGCTGGCGCACCAAAGCGCTCGCGCCTGCGCACGGACTGCGCCTGGAGATCCACGCAGGCCGCGTGCCCTTCGAGCGCCTTGCCACGCTGATGACGCCGCTCTCGGCGCTGCTCGAAGACGCGCCCACCACCGGCCTCGCCCGCGCGCCCATGCGCTTCGAGCTGGAGGACTTCCGTGCCTGGTACGCCGAGATCGATCGCCGCGGCGGCGAGCACTTCCTCGTGCTGTTGCTCGACGGCGAGGAAGTGGCCGCGGTGTGCGATGCGAGCTGGAACCGGCTCTACCCCGACCGCATGTTCCAGCGCCTCACCGCCGTGGCCCGCAGCTGGCGCGGCAAGGGCCTGGCCAAGGGTGTGAAGGCAGTGATGCTGCAGCTGGTGCGGGAGCGCCACCCCGGGGTGGTGATGGCCGTCACGCAGAACGCGGAGGTCAACGCGCCCATGCTCGCCATCAACCGCCAGTTGGGCTTTGCCCCGCACAGGCATGATGGGGCCTACCAGATCGGCACGGAAAGCCTGAGGGCCTTCCTCTCGACCCGCCGACTGGCTTCGCGGGAGGCGCACACATGAAGACACCCCAGAGACTGCAGACCCTCGTGGACGAAGGCCTGATCGACACCGTCGTGCGCCAGCTCATGAGCGGCAAGGAAGCCATGGTCTACGTGGTGCGCTGCGGCGAGGAAACGCGCTGCGCCAAGGTCTACAAGGAGGCCGACAAGCGCAGCTTCCGCCAGGCCGTCGACTACACCGAGAACCGCCGCGTCAAGAACACCCGCGAGGCGCGCGCCATGGCCAAGGGCACGAAATTCGGCCGCCAGGTGACCGAGGCCATCTGGCAGAGCGCCGAGGTCGATGCGCTCTACCGCCTGGCCGCGGCCGGTGTGCGGGTGCCCACGCCGCACAACTTCCTCGAAGGCGTGCTGCTGATGGACCTGGTGACCGACGCCAACGGCGACGCTGCCCCGCGCCTGAACGATGTGGCCTTCTCGCCCGAAGACGCGCTGCGGCACCACGCGAGCCTGCTGCGCGAGGTGATGCGCATGCTGTGCGCGGGCGTGGTGCACGGCGACCTCTCGGAGTTCAACGTGCTGCTGGCCGAAGACGGCCCGGTGATCATCGATCTGCCACAGGCCGTGGACGCCGCGGGCAACAACCACGCCAAGCGCATGCTGCTGCGCGACGTGGAGAACCTGCGCAACTTCTTCGGCCAGTTCGAACCCGCACTGCTGAAGACGCACTACGGCGACGAGATCTGGCAGCTCTACGAGCGTGGCCTGCTGCGGCCCGAAACGGAGCTCACGGGCACCTTCGTGCGCGAGACCGGCCCGGTCGATCTGAGCAACGTGCTGCGAGAGGTGGACGATGCGCGCGCGGAAGAAGCGGCGCGGCTGCTGCGGATGCAGACGCCGCGACAATAGCGGGCCGATCACGCCCGCTCCGATGACTTCCAACGCCCTGCCCCAGCCCCAGCCTTTTTCAACCGCGGTCACCGCTGTCCGCCAGATCGCCAGGGCCGCGGCCTTCGTGGCGCTGGGCGTCGGCTCGGCGGCGCATGCCGCCAGCATTCGCCTGGAGGACGATCGCGGCACCACGCTCGAACTGCAGGCGCCCGCCAAACGCATCGTCTCGCTGATGCCTTCGCTCACCGAAACGGTCTGCGCACTCGACGCCTGCGACCGGCTGGTGGGCATCGACCGCCACGCCAACTGGCCTCTGCAGGTGAAGGGCCTGCCGCAGGTCGGCGGCATCGACGACGCGAACATCGAGCGCATCGTCGCGCTCAAGCCCGACCTCGTGCTCCTGCGCCCGCGCAGCCGCGCCGCCGAACCGCTGGAGCGGCTGGGCATCAAGGTGCTGGCGCTCGACGCCAAGACCCATGCCGACATGCGGCGGGTGATGGAGACGGTGGCGCGCGCCACCGGCAAGCCCGGCGCGGGCGAAGCCTTCTGGCGCGGGCTCGATGCCCGGCTCCATGCGGCCCGGGCTCGTGTGCCGCTGGGCTGGCAGGGGCGGCGCGTTTATTTCGAGGTGCATGGCGGCGTGGCCGCAGCGAGCGAAAGCTCATTCATCGGCGAGACGCTCGCGCGCCTGGGTCTGGCCAATGCGGTGCCGGGCACGCTCGGGCCGTTCCCCAGGATGAGCCCCGAATTCGTGGTGCGCGCCGACCCGGACGTGCTGATGGTCTCGGTGCTCGGCGAAATCTCCACGATGGCTTCGCGGCCCGGCTGGTCGGCCATGGCCGCCATCCAGCGGGGGCGCGTCTGCAGCTTCGCCTCGGCGCGCTTCGACCTGATGATGCGTCCCGGCCCGCGGCTGGATGAAGCGGCCGATGCCATCGTGAACTGCCTCGCCTCGCTGGGCAATCCGCCGCGCTGAGGCGGTTGGCCTTCGCCCCGTTCCCGCCCCCCCGATACCCCCCGTCCCACCGTCGCTTCATGAAATCCCGCCCCAAGCAGTCCACGTCTTCCACCCCGTTCATCCGCGTCGGCCCGAGCGGCATCCACGGCCTGGGCGCCTTTGCGACCCGCGACCTGCCCGCGGAGGCGTTTCTGGGTCTCTACGAAGGCCGCCGCTACACGAAGGAGGAAATCGCCGCCAAGGTCTGGGACGACCAGCTCACCTACCTGTTCACGCTGTCGAACCACGAGACCATCGACGGCGCCAAGGGCGGCAACGGCACCCGGCACCTGAACCACGCCTGCGAGCCGAACTGCGAGGCCGTCGAGGAGTACGACGAAGCCGGCGAGATGGTGCTGAAGTTCCAGACGCTCGTGGCCGTGAATGCGGGCGACGAGTTGTTCATCGACTATTCGCTGACAGCGGACGACGGCTCGCCGCCGTCGAAGTACCCCTGCCATTGCGGTTCGCCGAACTGCCGCGGGACGATGCTGGCGCCGGTGGACAGCACAGCGGAGAAAGACGGCCAGCCAGACGCCGCGCCCACCAAGCCATCGCCGTTCAGCGACCTGCCGTGGTGAGCTGAAGCCCCTTCCAGTTTTCAGTGCGACTCGGCCTTGAGGCTTCGAAGTTGCTCCTCGGCCCGTTCGAGCTCCGCGCGAAGCGTGCGGATCTCCTGCTCCAGTTTCTCGATGCGCGCCGCGCGGCCCTGCGCGGGCGCAAGCGCCACGCAGCGTGTCTGGAGTGCGGCCAGTTCCTCGCCGAGTTCGCGCCGACGCAGCATCTGTCCGCGGGAGCGGGCGAGCGCCATGTCGCGCTCGAGCACCGCTTCCTGCGCCTTGCAGTCGGCCGCATCCAGCGGCTCGGGCGGCGCCGTCTGTGCGAAGGCGGGCGTGGCCAGGGCCCATGCAAGGGCCAGGAAGCAGGGTTTGAAGCGCATGCCGCGAAGGTACCCGAAACACCCGGTGTTGGGGGTGCTCGGCCCTATGCCGTGCGGGCCATGCACTTGATCTCGATCAGTCAGTCGGCACCGTGCGAGGCGCATCAGCGTTTCTTGTGATTCACGCGGACCGTTCCGCGGCAAGGTAACGCGCCTGCCATCGCACCGCGAGCTGCTGCGCCCGATGCAACGGCACGCGCGCAGCTTCGAAATCGACTACGCAGGCAAAGTCGGCCGCTTCGGGCCGCGCGGGGCTCTCGCTGCTGCGGCCATCGGTCAGCAGCCACAGCCAGCGCTGACGGGCCGCACTGCGCATGAGCAATTGGTCCGCGCGCTGCACGCCGAGCGCGAGCGGTGTGCCGCCACCGGCCGCAATGGGCGCGATCCAATCGTCGTTCCAGGCGCTGGCGCGGCGCGGCGACAGGCGCAGTTCGACCACTTCGCCGGCAAAGCACAGCAGCGCCACATGGTCGCGCCGCTGGTAGGCCTCTTCCATCAGCGACAGCAGCAGGCCCTTGGCGCGCGCGAGATTGCCGTCGTTGCGCATCGAAGCGGAGCAGTCGAGCAGGAAGCAGTGCAACGCGCCGCTGCGGGCCTGCAGCGGACGGCGGCGCAGGTGCTCCGCGCGCAGCGTGTCGGCGCCGCGGTTCGCCAGCGTGCGCGGCCAGTCGAGTGCGGCGCCCGGCGATGCGGCGCCGTGCCATGCGTCCCTTTGCCTGCCCTGCCTCCAGTCGCCCTGGCGTGCGCCAGCGGGTGCGGCGTCCCGGAGGCTCAGGCTTTTTTTGGGGTGGCCTGCTGTGCGGATTGCGAAGGGATCAGCGGGCGCAGCGGCTTGACGCGTTCGATGCCGACGGGCTCGGGCGGCATGGCGCCCCAGTCCTGGTCGCCTGTGTTGTTCTGGCCTGCGCCGCTCGTGCTCGGCGCACGTTGGGTGCTTGGGGTGACAGGTGCCGACGCGGCTGCCGCACCTTCGGCTTCCGGCTTGCGCCGATGCAGCAGCACGGCTTCGGCCACGCGCCGCACATGGTCGGCGGTGATGGCGACCGCCCCCTCCCAGGCTGCGAGCGCGCGCGCCGAACGCAGCATCACGAGGTCGGCGCGCAAGCCGTCGACCTGTGATGCGATGCACAGTGCGCCGACGGCTTCATGCACTTCATCGCTGTACGGCAACGCCGATGCATCCGCCACGGCAGCGCGGGCCGTGACGAGCGCCGCGGCCAACTCGGCCTCGGCCTGCGCATGCTTCGCACGAAAGCCCTGCGGATCGGCGTCGAACGCCAGCCGCGCACGCACGATGGCCTGTCGCTCGGCCGCATCCTCGATGTTGCGCAGCTGCACGCACAGCCCGAACCGGTCGAGCAGTTGCGGGCGCAGCGTGCCCTCCTCCGGGTTCATCGTGCCGACCAGCACGAAGCGCGCCGCATGCCGGTGCGAGATGCCGTCGCGCTCCACCACGTTGACGCCGCTGGCCGCTGCATCGAGCAGCGAATCGATCAACGCATCGGGCAGCAGATTGATCTCATCCACATACAGCACGCCGCCGTTTGCGCGTGCCAGCAGGCCGGGCGCGAACTTGAGTTCGTGGCCTGCGAGCGCCTGGCCGAGGTCGAGCGTGCCCACGAGGCTTTCGAGGCTCGCACCCAGCGGCAACGTGACGAATGGCGCGCCTGGCAGCAGTTCGGCCAGCGCCCGCGCCGCGGTGGTCTTGGCCGTGCCGCGTGGGCCTTCGATCAGCACACCACCCAGCCCCGGATCGACTGCGGCCAGCAGCAGCGCCTGGCGCAAGTGCGGCTGGCCCGCGATCGCGGCGAAGGGAAAAGGCACCGGCATGGGCGCGGCAGTGGTCATGGGAGCGTTCCTTCCATCTGCTGCTCCTGGTCGAGCAGCAGGTTTTCTAGCTGGGTCTGGTAGTCGCCGGGCGACTGCCACAGGCCGCGCCGCATGGCTTCGAGCAGGCGGCTCAGCATGTCGTGCAGCGCACGCGGATTGTGTTCGTTCACGAAATCGCGGGTGTCGGCGTCGAGCACGTAGGCATCGGCCACCATCGCGTACTGGTGGTCGCCGACCACGCGCGCGGTAGCGTCGAAGCCGAAGAGGTAGTCCACCGTCGCGGCCATCTCGAAGGCGCCCTTGTAACCATGACGCTTGACGCCATCGATCCATTTGGGGTTGACCACACGCGCGCGGATCACACGGCTGATTTCTTCCTTCAGCGTGCGCACGCGCGGCGCCTGCGGGTTGCCGTGGTCGCCGTGGTACATCGCCGGCTGCTGGCCGCTCAAGTGGCGCACGGCGGCGGCCATGCCGCCCTGGAACTGGTAGTAGTCGTTGGAGTCGAGCAGGTCGTGCTCGCGGCTGTCCTGGTTCTGCAGGACGACGTTCATGGCGCGCAGGCGCCGCACCAGCGCATCGGTTGCGGGCACGCCGTCGCTGCCCTGCCCGTAGGCGTGTGCGCTGCCGCCGACATAGGCGTTGGAGAGGTCGTTGTCGGTCTGCCAGTCGCCGTGGTCAAACAGCGGCTGCAGGCCGGAGCCGTAGCTGCCCGGCGCGGAGCCGAACACGCGCCAGCCGGCCTGCATGCGCGCGGCCTCGGGGGCGAGGCCTTCTGCTTCGAGCGCAGCGCTTTCGCGAAGGATGCGGGCACGGATCGGGTTGCGCTCGGCGTCTTCGTCTTCCTGCGATGCGACGGCCTGCACCGCGGCGTCGAACATCTGCACGGCATTGGGAAAGGCATCGCGAAAGAACCCCGAGATGCGCAGCGTCACGTCGATGCGCGGACGCCCGAGCCCCACCGTGGGCAGCACCTCGAAATCGACCACGCGCTGGCTGCCGGGCGCCCACTTGGGCCGCACGCCGATCAACGCGAAGGCTTGTGCGAGGTCGTCGCCGCCGGTGCGCATCGTGGCGGTGCCCCAGACCGACAGGCCCAGCGCCACAGGGTAGTCGCCGTGCTCCTGCAGATGGCGCTCGACCAACTGCGCGGCGGACTTGAGGCCGAGCATCCAGGCGGTGGGCGTGGGGATGGCGCGCGTATCGACCGCGTAGAAGTTGCGGCCGGTCGGCAGCACATCGGGTCGGCCCCGCGAGGGCGAACCGCTCGGTCCGGGTGGCACGAAGCGGCCCTGCAGTGCGCGCGAAAGCTGGTGCAGCTCGTGCGGACCGCAGGCGTCGAGCGCGGGGGCAAGGGTTCGCTCAATGCGGCTCATCACGGCTGCCGTCTGCGGCATGTCGGGTGGGCAAGCGTTCTCTTCCATCAGGCGCTGTGCAAGAAGCTCCAGCCGCTCGCGCGTGTCACCGTGATGCCGCCACGCATCGGCGCTCACCGATTGCAGCAACGCCGGCCGTGCGCCTTGCCACGGCTTGGCCGCGTCGATATCGAGCGGGTCGAAAGCCTCGCCCGGCAGCAGATCCTGCGCCAACGCGCCCAGCAGCCCGGCATTCGCCCCCATGCCGTCGGCGGACGGATAGCGCGCGAGCGCGAGCAGCGTGTCGCGCCGCAAGCGCGCCTCGGGTGAAGCGCCGAACACATGCAGCCCGTCGCGAATCTGCGTTTCCTTGAGCTCGCACAGGTACGCATCGACGCGCGCGAGCACCGCATCGTCTTCCGCGCCCGGCATGCCCAGTTCCTCGACCAGATGTTGCGCCCGCACGGCCGCGAGGATCTGTGCGCGCAGCACCTTCGCGCGGCGCGCATCGACCAGCAGCGCGTCGTAGTACTCGTCGACCTGACGCTCCAGGTCTTGCATCGGCCCGTGGTTCTCGGCGCGCGTGAGCGGAGGCATCAGGTGATCGACGATCACGGCCTGCGTGCGCCGCTTGGCCTGCGCGCCCTCGCCCGGGTCGTTGACGATGAAGGGGTAGACGTTGGGCAGCGGCCCGAGGATCGCATCGGGCCAGCAGGTCTGCGCGAGCGCGATGCTCTTGCCCGGCAGCCATTCGAGGTTGCCGTGCTTGCCGACATGCACGACCGCATCGATGGCGAAGGCATCGCGCAGCCAGAAGTAGAAAGCGAGGTAGCTGTGCGGCGGCACCAGTTCGGCGTCGTGGTAGCTCGCGTAGTCGGCCGTGCCCAGGGTGCCGAGTGCGCGTGCGGGCTGGATGCCGACGAACACATGACCCAATCGCAGGCCGGCGATCATGAATCGGTCCTGCCGCAGCATCGGATCTTGCTCAGGCGTGCCCCATCGCGCATCGATGGCGGCGGCCATGCCTTCGGGCAAGTCGGCGAGCCGCGCGCGGTAGTCGGCGAGCGCGTAGCTCTGCCACGCGGGGCGCGCGGACCATTGGGCCGGATCGTTCGCGATGCCTTCCTGCAGCTTCTGCATCAGCGCATCGCCATCGGCCGGGATGGCATCGCCGAGCGCGTAGCCCTCGGCCTGCATCGAACGCAGGATGGCGATCACCGAAGCCGGCGTATCGAGCCCAACGCCGCTTCCGATGCGCCCTTCGCTGCCGGGGTAGTTCGCGAGGATCAATGCGATGCGCTTGTCGGCTGCCTTCAGGCTGCGCAGCCGGCACCAGCGCCGCGCCAACTTGGCCACGAAGGCGATGCGATCCGGTTCGGGTTGGTAGCTCACCACCTCGGTCTGCGTCAGTTCGCAGCGGTGCGACAGGCCCTTGAAGCTCACGGCACGCGTGATGATGCGGCCGTCCATCTCGGGCAGCGCGATCTGCATCGCGATGTCGCGCGGGCGCAGGCCCTGGCTGTCGGCCAGCCAGTCTTCGCGGTTGCCGCCACTCACGATCACCTGCAGCACCGGCGCATCACCGGCCAGCGCGATGGCTTCGCCTGCGTCATCTTGTGCGCCCTGCCCCAGTGCGGCGAAGGCGGTGGTGTTCAGCACGAGCTGCACATCATGTTCGCTGCACAGGCCGCGGAATGCGGACAGGCACAGCGGGTCTTTCAGCGAATCGAGCGCGACCGGCAGCGGGTTCAAGCCCTCGGCGTGCAGCGCGGCTGCGAGCGCATCGAATGCCGCCGTGTTGCCCGACAGCAGGTGCGAACGATAGAAAACAAGTGCCACCACTGGCGCATCCGCATGCCACCCGACGCGCAGATCGTCGATGCCGGCGACGGTGTGCGCCGCATCCATGCCGCGCGGCACATGCAGCGCGACCTGCGGCAGGCTGCGCGGCGGCAGCGGCGCCTCGCCATGGCCGAGGCCATGGAAGGCCACCGCGCGCAGGAACTGCATCGCATTGCCCGCGCCGCCCGCGCGCATGTATTGCCAGAGCTGGCGACACACGGCGCGCGGCAAGGTGCTGCGCGCGAGCAGGTCTTCGTCTTCCTGCAGGTCGCCCGAGAACATCGCGAGCTGCTGGCCCTTGCGCTTCGCAAGCTTCTCAAGCTGCTGCAACCCGTAGGCCCAGGCCGATTCGGCGCCCAGATGATCGACCACCACCACGCGCGCATGCTGCAGCACCTCGTCGACATACAGGTCGAGCGAGGCCGGCTGGCGCAGGTACATGAGGTTGGCCAGCCGCAGCGACGGGTAGCCGGGGACGGTGGCCGCCAGCGCGGTGCGCGCGGCGGCGAGCAGCGCGAGCGTGGTGTCGGCCGAACTGAGCACCACGATCTCGCCCGGCGTCTGGTCGAGCCGGGTGACGACGCTGTCGTCCTCGACGAAGCGTCCGGGCTGGGTGCTCAGCAGGTGCATGCGGTCAGGCCGGCACGGCGGCCACGCCTTCGAGTGCCTTGCGCAGCGCGCCCTCATCGAGGTCTTCGCCGATGAACACGAGGCGCGTGCGCTGCGCTTCGTCATCGCGCCAGCGGCGGTCGAAATGATGGTCGAAGCGGCGGCCGACGCCCTGCACCAAGAGGCGCATCGGCTTGCCCGGGATCGCGACGAAGCCCTTCACGCGGTAGATGGTGTGCTGCTCGACCAGCGCGGCGAGCGCGGCCAGCAGGCCTTCGCGGTCCACCGGCGGCAGATCGATCACGAGCGAGTCGAACTCGTCGTGGTCGTGGTCTTCCTCGTGGTCGTGGTGGCTCTCGCGAAGGTGGATCGTGGTTTCCGCCGCGCGGCCCTGGCCCAGCAGCAGCGCGAGCGGCAGCTTGCCTTCGGTGGCGGCGACGATCTTCACTTCGAGCGGCAGCTCTTCACGCACCAGCGCCTCGACCTGCGCGCGCGTGGCGTCATCCATCAGGTCGGTCTTGTTGAGCACCACGAGGTCGGCGGCCGAGAGCTGGTCTTCGAAGAGTTCGTGCAGCGGCGATTCGTGGTCGAGGTTGGGGTCGGCGCGGCGCTGCGCATCGACTTCCTGCGGGTTCTCGGCAAACTGGCCCGAGGCAGCGGCCGGGCCGTCGACCACGGTGACCACCGAATCGACGGTGAAGATGTTCGCGATGTCCGGCCACTGGAAGGCCTGCACCAGCGGCTTGGGGAGCGCGAGGCCCGAGGTCTCGATGATCACCGCGTCGATGTCGCCGCGGCGCTCGGCCAGCTGCAGCATCACGGGCAGAAACTCTTCCTGCACGGTGCAGCAGACGCAGCCGTTGGCCAGTTCGTACAGCGCGCCTTCGCGCTCGTTGCCTTCATCGTCGCAGCCGATGCCGCAGCCGCGCAGGATCTCGCCGTCGATGCCAAGCTCGCCGAACTCATTGACGATCACCGCGATGCGGCGGCCCTCGGCGTTGCCAAGGATATGGCGCAGCAGCGTGGTCTTGCCGCTGCCGAGGAAGCCCGTGACGATGGTGACGGGGATCTTGGCGTTGCTCTGTGTCATGGAATGGATGCTTTCAAGCGCCTGGGCGCGAAGATGGATGGCGGCATGCCGCAGCGCGCCGCGAGGACACTGCGGCGTGCGTGGCGATGGATTCGGCTCAGATGTCGCCGTACAGGCGGCGCTCGACGAAGACCGTGCCCTGCAGACGGCGCCAGCCCTTGGCAGCGGCCAGCACGCCCAGGTCTACCAGCGGCTCGACCAGCACGACGGTCATATAGGCCGCGCCGAAGCTGGCGATCTGGCCCAGGTTCTCAAGGCCCGTGCCGCGTCCGTAGAGCGCCCAGAAGCCGACCCAGACCACGATGCCGCCCTGGTAGGCCACCGACAGCTTGAAGGCCTGCTGGTAGCTGATGTCCACGTAGGCCACGTTGTCGGGAATGATCCGCCGCGCCAGCGCGGCCGTCGCGAACAGGGGCACCAGCAAGGTGGTGACGTTCATGCCGAACTGCGGCAGGTCCTGCGGTTCAAAAAAGAGACTCTGGATGAGCAACCCGCCCGCCAGGCCGATGGCCGCGGGCGCGAGCCCAAACACCAGCAAAAGCGTCGTGCCCAGGATCAGGTGCACCTCGGAAACGCCCACGGGATGGTGCGGCAGCACTTCGAAGAAGCAGAACACCAGCGCCACGGCGATGGCAGAGCGCAGCGCCAGGGCCGCGGGGCCGTCCTTCATGAGGGTATCGAAGGCCACCTTGCCTGTGTAGGCCAGCGCGGCGGCAGCCGTCGCGTAGCTGAGGAATATCTTGGATCCGTCGACGAGACCTGGTTCGATGTGCATCGAGCACCTCCTGTAATGCACCGCAGTGCGAAAGTTGATTGTTGGTGGATGGGATGGATCACGCAAGCGCCGTCATGAACGCTGGAGCGCGCGCTGTGCTGCCGGCACGGCCGACACCTTGGGCTGGCGCCGCAACCGGCGCCAGCCGATCACCACGCCGCTCGCCGAGGTGACCATGCCGATGATCGACAGCAGCCACACGACGATGTCCCAGGCGGGGCGGTATTGGATGAGCCATGGGAAGTCGAGGCTGTGCGCGGCATTGAAGAGCCAGCGGCGCAGGCGAGCGTTGCTGTCGTTGCTGCCGGCGACCTGCCCGCTCGAGGGATCGATGTAGATCCAGCTGCGTGCGACGTCGTCGAATTCGAGGCGCCAGATGGGCACGGTGCGCTCGCGGTGGTGGCCGTACCAGTGAAAGTCTTCGCGGGTCTGCAGCGTGGTTCGAATCACGTGGGCACCGGGACGCAGGCGTGCGGCGGCGCGCACGATGTCTTCGCGGGCTATCGAGGCAGGTGCACCTGTGACCGCGTCCACCACCCGCACGCGGGCCTGCGCATCGCGCAGTTGCAACAGCGGCTTGCCGTCGAACCACATCAGCAACGCCTCGCGCGAAGCCGCGGCGCCCTCGCCCGCTGGCAGCGTGGTCGGCGGCCATGGGAACGGCGATGCGCCGGCACCGGTGTAGCTCGCCATCGCGGCCGCGTCGCCCCGGTTGCGCTCGAACCAGTTGTTGGGGTTCATCGAGAGCCAGCCGCTCACGATCCAGGTCAGCACAAAGAAGCCGCCGATCAGCCCGGCGATGTGATGCCAGGCCATCCAGCCCGTGTACGGCGTGACGGCGCCGTTGCGAAAGCGCCGGCGCAGGCGGATGCGCAGGATGCCGATCACGATGCCCGTGACAGCCGAGACGATGCAGGCAGCCGACAGCCACACCACCACGTCGTGCCACAGCGGCGGATCGGCGCGAATCGGGGTGAAATAGATCCAGTGCGGCACGGAGCCGAGCCAGTTCCAGAAGCGTTCGGAGCGCGTGGTGTCGCGCACCACCTCGCCGGTGCGCGAGGACACGTAGAGCTCGGTGCCGGCCGCGTCGCCGATCTCGATGCGATGCAGCGGGCGCAATGGGTTGAGGCCCTGCGGCACGGTCCACTGGTCGCGCTCCAGCGTCTCGGCCCAATGCGCACCGGGCTGGCCCGAGAAGTCGCGGGCGATGGCTTCGGCCTGCGCCGCATCGACACCGCCGAGCACATGGCCATCGCGTGCCGACACCGCGTGCCGCCCACCGTGTGAATCAACGATGCGCCACACGGGCAGCGGATCGGCCCCGCCCTGCGTCTCCAGCGCCATGCGCCGCGGCGGCTGCGCACGCGCGGCCTGCGGCAACGCATCGAGCGCCGCCGATGGCGTGACCACCGCCTGCTCGAAACGCACCGGGCGAAGGCCCGCCAGCCGCTCTTCGTCCGTGAGGTTCGGATACCCCACGTACATCATCACCACGCCCGAGGCGAACCACATCACGAACAGCAGGCAGCCGCCGATGCCCAGCCACCGGTGCGTCCAGTACAGCCAGTGGCGGATGCGGGGCCAGGCGCGGCGCCATGCGGTGGTCATGAGGGCGGCGCCGTTCAGAAGTTCACCAGCGCCGACAGCTCGAGCGAGCGCGGACGGCCCAGCAGCCACTGGTTGCCGCTGTTCGAGAACGACACCGGGTAGGTGCGGTTGGCCAGGTTGTAGACGCGGAACGCAAGCTTGAGCGACGGGTTCGCCTGCCAGCTCACGCCCGCGTCGGCCACGGTGTACGAGCCGATCTTGCGAGAGTTGGCTGCATCGCCTGGCGCGGGCCGACGTAGCGCACGCCGAATTCGGCCTCCCATTGCGGGAGGAAGTGCCAGTTGAGCCAGAGGTTCGCAGCCTCTTCGGGCACACCGAACGGCGTGTTGCCGGCGCGCGAAACCAGGCGACCGCCGACGACCTCGTTGAAGTCGTCATAGCGCGCCCGCAGCTTGGCGACGTTGGCTTCGAGCCTGAGCGTGGAGGTCAGTGCCAGGTCGAGCGTGGCCTCGATGCCTTCGGACGACTGCTTGCCGACCTGCTGCGTGATGGTCGGGTCGCTCGCGGAACGCGAGAGCAGCTTGTCCTTCTCGAGGCGGTAGGCCGCGATGGTCCAGGCACCACGGCCTTCGGCCAGCTGGCGCTTGTAGCCGACCTCGACCTGCTTGCCGGTGCTCAACTCGAACGGAACCTGCGTGGCCGATGTGCTGATCACCGAGGTCAAGGGATCGGCCGCACGCGCCACCTGGGCGTAGAACGACTGCGAGGCATCGGGCGCGTACACCACGCCAAGGCGGCCGGTGGCGTACTCGAAGGTTTTCTGAAGGTTGTTGGCGGCGTTCTGCAGGTCGGTGCGCACTACCTTCGCGCGGTCCCAGCGCAGGCTGCCCACCACCGACCACTGCTCGTTGAAGGCCAGCTTGTCTTCGGCGAAGAAGGCGTAGGTGCTGGTCCTGGTCTTGTAGCGCGGCGTGTAGGCCACGGGCGAGGTGTAGTAGCCGGGGTTGAAGACGAACGGATCGACCACCGAGCGGCCGCCATAGGGCGAGTCGTTGGTGTGCAGGAAGTCGATGCGGTTCGCGTCGAAGCCGACCAGCACCTGGTTCTTCAGGCCGAACAGCGAATGCCTGAAGGTGGCGTCGGTGCGGTTGCCGACCTGCTCCTGGTCGTGGCCGATTTCCAGGTAGTCGCCGCGCGTCACGCGGCGCGTGGTGGCGTTGTAGGTGTAGGTCTCGCTGTTGCGCCAGTGGCGCTTGCTGTCCAGGCGGTAGAGCTGGTTGCGCACGGTGACGGCGTCGCTGGGCGTCCACTGGGCGTCCAGGCGGGTCCAGCGGTCGCGGTACTTGATCTCGGCGTCGTCGGGGTTGTAGTTCTGCTCGCGGTTCAGGCTGCTCACGCGGCCGTTGATGAGCGGCACCCCGTAGTAGCGCTGCGGCGACTGGCGGCCCTCGTCGTGCGAGAGCGTGAACTGCAGTTGCGGCGACACATCGAGTCGCACCGCCCCACCGACCGCCAGGCTCTCGGCATCGCCGCGCACCATGAAGCCGTCGGTCTTGCGATGGCTGATGTCGAAGCGGTAGGAGAGCATGTCGTTGATCGCACCGCCGCTGCCGAAAGCGACCTGGCGCGTGGCGTCGGAGCCGGCCGTCACGAGCGCCTCGTTCTGAATCGGGCCGCGCGTGGGCTTCTTGGGCACGACATTGATCGCGCCGCCGATGGCGCCCTCGCCGAACATCACCGACGCCGCGCCGCGCAGCACCTCGATGCGATCGACCGACCAGGTGTCGAATGGAAAGGTGACGGTGCCGGCGCCCGCGTAGAGGCGCGTGCCGTCAAACAGTTGCATCACCGAGCCGTGGCCGGTGAAGCCGCGCGCCGCGAGGGCCGTGCCGCCGTTGCCGGGGCCGGGCGAACCGGTGATGCCGGTGGCGCGGGTCACTGCTTCGACCACCGAAACATCGCCGCGTGCGCGGATGGCGTCGCCGGTCAGCACCTCGATGCTGGCGGGGGTTTCCAGCGGCGTGAGGCCCAGGCGGCTGCCGGTCTGGGTCGGCTCGTCCATGGCCAGCGGTGTGTGGCGGCTGGCTTCGACCTGCACCGGCGCGAGGCTCTTGATGTTGCTGCCGTTGCCCATCGCCTCATCCGATTGCGCCAAGGCACCGCCCGAGCCGAAGGCCAGTCCCAAGCCCAGTGAAAGACCCGAAAGGCGCGACCATTGCAACGGCGCGCCCGTGCGATCGCGCGCCGGCGATGCTTGACCCATGTGACTTCTCCTCGCGACCTGCGTCCCCGCAGGCTCCTGACCGAATGAGGGCGTCGAGGGAGGTGGCTGAGGGCAGGCCAGTTCGCGCGGGGGCGAGGCGGCATGCCCGGACCCGCACTCCCGCAGCGTCCGACGGCGGTTTGCGAAGGCCGGTATCCGGGCTTGCGGAGCGCGCCGATGGGCACTTTGAATGCACATCGACGCCGAAACCCTCGCCTTCCCACGCCGAAGCGCAGTGGCTGTCGATGCCGCGGGGGCATCGACGCGAGGTTTTCCAGATCCGCTGACCGTTGCGGGGGCAGCGCAGGAATGGATGCATCCGTGAAGACGCAGCGCACCTGCTTCCCGTTTAACCCCCAGGCCACTGAATGGCATGCGGGGCACCTTCGAACCGTGTGGGTTGTTGTGTTGCTAAGAAAAGCTTACAGAACCCAACCGCCGGAATTATAGGGAGCGGCCCGTGGACAGCGCGCTGCGGCGGGTGTCCTGTATCGGCTTGCCGTCCACACCGAACAGCCGCCGCATCACTGCGACTCCAGCCACCAGCGCGTTGGAATAGCTGGCATACGGCTCGTGGGCGGCCTCCAGCGGCTCATAGACGTGGCGCTCATCGTCGGGTTGGCCACCGTCCGTCGCCTCTTCCATCAACACCCAATAGAACTCCCCCACTTCCAGTTCGTGGACGGTGAGCGCGATGTTTCTGGGCAAAGGCATGGGATGAGAGAAATGTGCAGAGGACAGGCGATTTCCTTTCTTTGAATGAATTGGCGGCTCGGGCGGTTGACAGCTCCCGGGCTTCTCCTACAGAGGGTTTGCGATGCGAGAACTAATGTTGTTGTAAGAAACCTTCAACCAGACCCCGGAGGCCCCATGAAGCACTTCACCCTTGAATCGAACATGCGAGCGAATATCGGCGGGGCGTTCTATCCGACCGGTTATTCGATGGTGATGTTCCCGAGCGCCGAGGACGCCGACCGGATCGGGCACCGGCTGATCGAAAGCGGCGTAAGCGGCGACGAGGTCTACCTTCTTCCCGCCGCGACCGTGTTGGCGGAAATCACGCCTACGGCAAGCGATGCCGACAATCCCCTGCCCTCCGCCGGCACCGAAGGCGCCACGGTGCGCGCCTACACCAAGCTCGCGCGCGAAGGGCACACGGCCCTCCTGGTCAAGACGAAGAACGAAGAGGCCGCGAACCGCCTGATGGAAGTCGTGCGGACCGTGCCGTATTCCATCGCGCAGCGCTATCGCACGCTGGTGATCGAGGACCTGTAGACGCCGGAACGGAGTTCAGGCCGGCACGGCCATCGTGACCGCACGCTGCACCACGTCGCGCGCCATGGCCTGGGCGAGTTCGTGTTCGCCGAGAAAGACGGTGACTGCCGCTTCCTGGGTGAGCAGCTTGGCTTCCTGCTCGTTATGGCTGCGGATCACGGTCTGGATCGCCGGATTGAGCGTGCGGGCGGTCTCGATCATCTGGCGCACGTTCATGGTGTCGGGCGTAGCCACCACCAGCACGCGGGCGCGCGCCACATGGGCCTGGATCAGCACCGCGGGGTCCGCCGCATCGCCCCACACGGCGGCGACGCCGGCTTCGCGCAGCTTCTCGACCAACTCGCGGTTCTGCTCGGCCACCACGTAGGGAATGTCGTTCGCCTCGAGTTCGGCCGCAATGCGGCGCCCGACGCGGCCGTAGCCGACCAGCACCACCTGCTTGGAGAGGTACTTTGCCTCGGTGGTCATCGGCAGTTCGGCCAGCGGGTCGTCGCGCGACTCCAGTCCCCGTGCGAACGAGGAATGGGCATGGAGCCACTTTTGCATCGGTGCGATGAGGCTGAACCACAGCGGATTGGTCGCAATGGAGATGAGCGCGCCCGCGAGCACCAGGCTCTGCCCCTCGACCGGCAACAGGCCGAGCGACACGCCCAGCCCCGCGAGGATGAAAGAGAACTCGCCGATCTGCGCCAGGCTCGCGCTCACCGTGAGCGCCGTGCCCAGCGGATAGCGGAACACCAGCACCAGCGCGCAGGCCGCGAGCGACTTGCCCAGCACGATCACCCCCACCACCGCGAGCACCTGCAGCGGGCGGTCGATCAGCACCGAGGGGTCGAACAGCATGCCCACCGACACGAAGAACAGCACCGCAAAGGCATCGCGCAGCGGCAGCGACTCCTGCGCCGCCCGGTGGCTGAACTGCGACTCGCGCATCACCATGCCGGCAAAGAAGGCGCCAAGAGCGAACGACACGCCGAAGAGTGCCGCCGAGGCGAAGGCGATGCTCACGGCGGCAGCCACCACGCACAGCGTGAACAGCTCGCGCGAGCCGGTGCGCGTGACCTGCCAGAGGATCCACGGGAACACGCGCCGGCCTACCACCAGCATCAGCGCGACGAAGCCGCCGACCTGCAGCAGCGTGAGGCCGAGGGTCTGCCACAGCGGGTCGGCGGGTCCGCCGCCGTTGTCGGGGGTACCGCCGAGCGCGCCGGCCAGCGGCGGCATCAGCACCAACACCAGCACCATGGCGAGGTCTTCGACGACGAGCCAGCCGATGGCGATGCGGCCGGTGAACGAATCGAGGATGCCCAGGCTCTCGAGTGCGCGCAGCAGCACGACCGTGCTGGCGACCGAGAGCGCCAGGCCGAACACGAGCGCGGCGCCGGGGCTCCAGCCCCACCACAAGGCAAGGCCGCCGCCGAGCAGCGTGGCCACGGCGATCTGCGCGAGCGCGCCGGGCAATGCGATCTTGCGCACGGCCAGGAGGTCGTCGAGGGAAAAGTGGAGGCCGACGCCGAACATCAGCAACATGACGCCGATTTCGGCGAGCTGCGCGGCGATGCCTGCATCGGCCACGAAGCCAGGGGTGAAGGGGCCGATGATCACACCCGCCAGGAGGTACCCCACCAGTGCCGGCAGCCGCAGCTTGGCCGCCAGGAAACCGAACACCAACGCCAGGCCGAGGCCGGCGGCAATGGTGTTGATGAGGGAAACGCTGTGCGGCATCGCTGCATTTTGCAGGAACGATGCCTGTCCTTTTATTTCACACGGCCTTCTGGAGGGATCAACCCGCCATCTTGCTGTCGCGGGCGCTCTCGAGCACTTCGGGCTCTTGCGATTCGACCCAGCTCTCGTTGTTCAGGCCCGCCTGCAGCCGTTCGGTGTCGAGCTCGTTGGTCCATTTGGCAACGACGATGGTCGCCACGCCGTTGCCGATCAGGTTGGTCAGCGCGCGCGCCTCGGACATGAAGCGGTCGATGCCCAGGATGAGCGCGAGGCCCGCCACCGGCACATGGCCCACCGCCGAGAGCGTGGCGGCCAGCACGATGAAGCCGCTGCCCGTGACGCCCGCCGCGCCCTTCGATGTCAGCAGCAGTACCGCGAGCAAGGTGATCTCCTGCACCAGCGTCATCGGCGTGTTGGTGGCCTGTGCGATGAACACCGCGGCCATCGTCAGGTAGATCGAGGTGCCGTCGAGGTTGAACGAGTAGCCGGTCGGAATCACCAGGCCCACGCAGGTCTTGTTGGCGCCCAGGTTCTCCATCTTTTCCATCATGCGCGGGAGCACCGATTCGCTGGAGGACGTTCCCAGCACGATCAGCAGCTCTTCCTTGATGTACTTGATGAACTTCCAGATGCTGAAGCCGTGAAACCGCGCAATGAGCCCGAGCACCACGAAGATGAACAACAGGCACGTCAGGTAGAACGTGCCCATCAGCTTGCCGAGCGAGAACAGGCTGCCCACACCGTACTTGCCGATGGTGAAGGCCATGGCGCCGAAGGCGCCGATGGGCGCGAGCTTCATGATGTAGCCCACGATCACGAAGAGCACGTGCGAGCCCTTCTCGATCACGTCGAACACCAGCGTGCCGCGGCCGCCGAACCGGTGCAGCGCAAAGCCGAACAGCACCGCGATCAGCAGCACCTGCAGGATCTCGCCCTTGGCGAAGGCATCGACGATCGTGTTGGGGATGATGTTGAGAATGAAGTCGACCGTGCCGGTCATCTTGCCCGGGCCGGTGTAGGCGGCGATGGCCTTGGTGTCGAGCGTGGCCGGATCGATGTTCATGCCCGCGCCGGGCTTGAACACGTTGACCAGCACGAGGCCGACCACCAGCGCGATGGAGCTCACGACCTCGAAGTAAAGGAGCGCCAGGCCGCCGGTCTTGCCGACCTTCTTCATGTCTTCCATGCCGGCGATGCCGACCACCACCGTGCAAAAGATGATCGGCGCAATGATCATCTTGATGAGCTTGATGAAGCCGTCGCCCAGCGGCTTCATCGCCTCGCCCGTCGAGGGATAGAAGTAGCCCAGCAGCACGCCGATGATCACCGCGGTGATCACCTGCACGTAGAGGGAGCGGTAGAGCGGGAGCTTCTTGGCGGATGTGTTTGTTGTGTGTTCCATGACTTGCCTCCGGAAGGGTTGAGAACTGTAGGTCCGTATCGGGTGTTTTCCATTCGTAAAAGCCACATCGCAGGAACAAAAAAACCCGCCGAAGCGGGTTTTTCGATCAGGTCGCAGTCAGCATGTTCAATGCATGTGAAGGCCGCCGTTGACCGAGAAATCGGCCCCCGTGGAGTAGCCGCCTTCGTCCGTTGCCAACCACGAGATGATCGAGGCGATCTCGCTCGGCTCGCCCAGGCGCTTGACCGGGATGGTGGCCACGATCTTGTCGAGCACTTCCTGGCGAATGGCCTTGACCATGTCGGTGCCGATGTAGCCCGGGCTCACGGTGTTGACCGTCACGCCCTTGTTCGCCAGTTCCTGCGCCAGCGCCATCGTGAAGCCGTGCATGCCGGCCTTGGCGGCCGAATAGTTGGTCTGGCCCGCCTGGCCCTTGGCGCCGTTGACCGAGCTGATGTTGATGATTCGGCCCCAGCCCTTTTCCACCATGTCGCCCACCACCTGCTTGGTGACGTTGAACATGCTGTTGAGGTTGGTCTCGATCACCGCGCTCCAGTCCTCGGGGGTCATCTTGAGGAACATGCGGTCGCGCGTGATGCCGGCGTTGTTGACCAGCACGTCGATGGGGCCATGCGCTGCCTTGGCGGCGGAAAAAGCCTCGACGGTGGATTGCCAGTCGCCGACGTTGCCGACGGAGGCGTGGAACTCGAAGCCTTCGGCTTTCTGTTCGGCCAGCCACTTGGCGTGGTCGCGCGTGGGGCCACAACCGGCGACCACGGTGAATCCGTCCTTGTGCAGACGCTGGCAGATGGCTGTTCCGATGCCACCCATGCCTCCGGTGACATATGCAACTTTCTTGCTCATGAAATTTCCTTGATGTTTGCTTGGCAAAAGCCTGAACGGCCGCCTTCACTCTAGCCATTTTCACGCCATCGACCTCTGAGGAAAACACTGAGCCAAGCTTGCAACCAGCTGTCACGGAGCGCTGCAGAGGTGCAACCTATATGCTCAGCTCTGTACGCTCTTGCTCACGCATTGCCCTCAAGGAGTTCGAAAGTATGAATTTCGGGATCATCGTATTCCCCGACGTCGAGGAACTCGATTTCGTCGGGCCTTGGGAAATGCTCACCATGTGGAGCAAGCTCGCCGCGGGACCGCAGAACTGCCTGATCGTCGCCGAGAAGCGCGAGCCGGTGGTCTGCGCCAAGGGCCTTTCGGTCAATCCGCACGTGTCGTTCGCCGACTGCCCGCCGCTCGACTACCTGCTCGTGCCCGGCGGCATGGGCACGCGGCGCGAGGTCGACAACCCCGCGATGGTGCAGTTCCTGGCCGCGCAGGCGCCGGGATGCAAGGCGCTGCTGTCGGTGTGCACCGGCGCCTTCGTGCTGCATGCGGCGGGGCTGCTCTCCGGCAAGACAGCCACCACGCACTGGGGCTCGCTCGATCGCCTGCGCGCGCTGGGCGACGTGAAGGTGGTCGAGCAGCGTTTCGTGCAGGACGGCGACGTGTGGACCTCGGCCGGCGTCTCGGCCGGCACCGACCTGATGCTGGCCTTCATCGCCCACACCGCCGGCGAGGAAGCCGCCGCCAAGGTGCAGCTGCAGGCCGAGTACTACCCGGCGGACACGGTCTATGGCAACACGGCGAGCCACGAGCGCGCGCCGGCGTATGTGCGGCAGCCGGGTGGCAAGCTGCGAAAGACGCCGTGAGCGCTGCACCTTCGCTCGTACTGGCGCCGCTGTCCGTGCTCGCCGCCCGCGTCGGCGAGACGCTGCGCGAACGACGCCAGACGGTGGCGGTCGCCGAGTCTTCAGCGGGCGGTCTCGTATCGGCCGCCCTCCTCGCCATTCCGGGCGCGTCGGCATTCTTTCTCGGTGGCGCGGTCGTCTATTCGCGGCGCGCCGGAAAAGCGCTGCTGGGGCTGACGCGCGAAGACATCGGCGACATGCGCGGAGAAACCGAGCCCTATGCCCGGTTCATCGCAGCCCGCATCCGCGAGAGCCATCGCGCGACATGGGGCATCTGCGAGAGCGGCGCGGCGGGGCCTTCGGGCAGCCCCTATGGCGATGCGCCGGGGCATGTGTGCGTGGCCGTCGCCGGTGCCGTTACCGAGAGCCGGACCATCGAGACCGGCGATACCGACCGCCCCGGGAACATGGAAGTGTTCGCGCGGCAGTTGCTTCTGCTCTTCGATGAAACGCTGCGGGCGCAAGACGCTCTTGCCTGACCCTGCCGGCCCATCGCATCCAGCATCTATGACGCACGTCGCGACGTGCTCGAAATCGCGATGCCGGCAAAGACCATCACCAGCCCGACGACCAGACTCCACCGGACCGGCTCATCCATCAGCGCCCATCCGGCGAAGGCCGCGGCGATCGGGTTGACGGTGACCGACAGCGCCACGAGCGTCGGCGTGGTCCTCGCGAGCGCGTACGACCACAGGAAGAAGCCGACCGCGCCGCCGAACACGCCCAGGTAGGCGATGGACATCCACTGGACATCGCCGAATTGCGCCATCGGCGCGTAGCCGCCGCGCCATGCGCTGATCGCAATCAGGCACAGGGCGCCGCTGCCCATTGCCACCAGCGTGAACGGCATGGGCCCGGTTTCCCGGATCACGGGCCGCGACCACACGCTGTAGAACGCCATGCACAGTGCGGCGCCCAGCATCGTGAGGTCGCCGCGCCATGCGCCGGGCGGCGCCGCCGAAAGGCCCGAAATCAACGCCATGCCCACGCCGCCCATCGCCGTGAGAACGCCCACCGACTTGCGTGCCGTGAGCGGCTCCACACCGAGCAGCGCCGCGATCGCCATGGTGAGCAGCGGCAAGGTCGACAGCGCGAGTGCGCCGCGTGCAGCGGTCGTGAAATGAAGCGACAGATTGAACAGCGCCGGAAATGCACCGAAGAACAGCAACCCGAGCCCGACAACCTTCGGCACCGCTTGCCGCCGCGGCCAGTTCTGCCGCCGGAACATCGCAAGGGGCAACAGCAGCGCGAAGCCGATGCCGAAACGCAGCGATCCCAGCGCCAGCGGATCGATCGCGCCCGCGACGAAGCGCGTCGCACCGACCGCCGCGCCGCCCATGGCGCTCGACAGGACGGCGGCGAACAGGCCCGAAAGAAGTGCACTCACCGGCGTCCTTGTGTCTCGTTGAAGGACGATGCTAAATAGCGGGCATTGATAAAACAATCGAATAAAGATGATGAGTTTCATCACCTTTCGCGATGAACACGCGCATGCTCGACCCCGAACTGCTGAAGACCTTCGTCACCGTTGCCGGGCAGCGCTCGTTCACCCGAACTGCCGCGCAACTGAACCGCACCCAATCCGCCGTGAGCATGCAGGTCAAGCGGCTTGAGGAGTTGCTCGGCACCACGCTGTTTGCGCGAACCACCTCGCAGGTGGCACTGACGCCCAGTGGCGAAGCCCTGCTGGGCTACGCGCACCGCATCCTGGCCCTGAACGACGAAGCGCTCGGCCGTATCCGCCAGCACCAGAACGAAGGCCAGGTGCGGCTCGGGATCATGGACGACTACGGCACCAGCGTCGTGCCTGCGCTGCTCGCAAGCTTCGGCCAGCGCTATCCGCGCATCCACGTGCACATGGAGACCGGACTCACCGCGAAGATGACCGAGCGCCTGGGTGAAGATTTCGACCTCGTGATCGCCATGCATCCCAAGGGCCAGGGCGACGGCGATTTCCTTCGGCACGAGCAGGCAGTGTGGGCTGCCGCGCCCGACCATGTCGTCGACGGGCCGGGTCCGCTGCCCGTGGCGCTCTACCCCTCGGGGTGCCTCTTCCGCGAATGGGCGATGGCGGCGCTGGACAAAGCGCACCGGCCCTGGCGGCTCGCGTTCGTCAGCCACAGCAGCGCGGCCGTCGAGGCCGTGGTGGCGCAGGGGCTGGCTGTGAGCGTGTTCAAGGCGGGAACCTTTCCGAAGGGGCTTCGCGTGCTGTCGAAGGAAGACGGCATGCCCCGGCTCCCCAAGGCGGACATCCGCCTGCACCGCGCACCGGCACTCACCGAAGCCGGCGCCCTGCTCCAGGCGCACCTGGTCGCGGCGATCCGCCGCGACGCCGGCTTACCAAGTGCACGCTGACGAGGGGGCCTTCAATCCACCTGCACCCCGGCTGCGCGGATCACCTTGCCCCACTTGTCGATCTCTGCCGCAAGGTGCGTGCGCAGGCTCTCGGACATGACCTTCGGGCAGCCCCTATGGCGATGCGCTGGGGCATGTGTGCGTGGCCGTCGCCGGTGCCGTTACCGAGAGCCGGACCATCGAGACCGGCGATACCGACCGCCCCAGGAACATGGAAGTGTTCGCACGGCAGTTGCTCGCGCTGTTCGGCGAGACGCTGCGCATGCAGGGCACTTCCGCCGGAGCCACCACCTCGTGACACCGGGGTTCGCGCCAGGGCCCTATTTGACGGAGCCCGCGGTCAAGCCCTGCACCATGTAGCGCTGCATCCACGCAAACAGGATGGCGATCGGGACCACGGCGCAGATCGCGGCGGCCATGACGAGCTCCCACTGCACCACGTACTGGCCCGCGACCATGTTGGTGACGAGCACGGTCAGCGTCTGCTTCTCCGTGGAGCGGATCAATGTGTAGACCACGGCGAACTCGTTCCAGGCATTGACGAAGGTGACCAGTGCCGTGACCGCCATCGCCGGCAACGCCAGGGGCAGGAACACCTTGCAGACCGTGCGCACCGGCCCCGAGCCTTCGAGCCAGGCCGACTCCTCCAGGTCGCGCGGAATGGTCTCGAAGTACGAGGTCATCATCCAGACGGCAAAGGCAATGCCGAACGCGCCATAGGCCACCACCACGGACAGGCGCGAGTCGGTCATGTTGCCGCCGTCGAACCAGGGGATGCTGGCCGCCATCTTGAACAGGCCGACCACCAGCAGGACGGGCGAGATCATCTGGGTGATGAGCAAAAACTGCCGGTAGCCGCCCTGGCCGCGAAACTTCAGGCGCGCCAGCGCATAGGCGGAGGGAACACTGATGGCAATGGTCAGCACCGTGGCGGCGATGGAAACCAGCAGGCTGTTCAGCAGCGCGCGCCCGAACCCGGTCTGGGTCCACATGACCGAGAAATTGCTCCACTGCCACTGCTGGGGCAGCCACCGGGCCGGATAGACGTAGATCTCGGAGGCGGGCTTGAGCGCCGTGAGAAGCATCACCGCGAGCGGAAAGATGACCACGGCCACCAGCGGCAGGAGCAGCAGCCAGCACCAGAGGCTGCGCAGGAGCTTGTCCTGGCGGATCATGCGGCGGCTTTCGCGGCCTGCCGCTGCTGGAGGCGCACATACAGCACGGTGAAGACCAGCAGCAAGGCCAGCATCACCAGCGAGATGGCGGCGGCCTCGCCGGGGCGGCCCAGGCGGAAGCCCAGCTGGTACAGCCAGGTGACGAGGATGTGCGTGGCGTTGTCCGGCCCGCCCTGCGTCATGATCCAGATGATCGGAAAAGAGTTGAAGACGTAGATCACGTTCAGCACGATGGCCATGTGGATGAAGGGCTTGAGCAGCGGCAGCGTGAGGCGGCGGAACTGCTGCCAGCGCGACGCGCCCTCGATGCCGGCCGCTTCGTAGATGTCCTGCGAAACGGACGACAGTCCGCCCAGAAAGATGGTGACGGTGAAGGGGATGGACACCAGGATGCCCACGCCCACCTCCACCCAGAAGGCGAGCTGCCCGTCGGCCAGCCAGTTGATCGGTTCGTGGATCAATCCGATCATCGCGAGGCTCGCGTTGACCATGCCGTACTGGCCATTGAAGGACCAGGTCCAGACGATGGCGGTCATCGTCAGCGACACCGCCCAGGGCAGCATCACGATGGTGCGCGCCACGCCCCGGCCATAGAAGTCCTGCTGCAGGATGAGCGCCACCGGAACGGCACACAGCACGGCGCCGCCGACCACGCACACCGTCCATTGCACCGTGCGCCACACCACATGGGCGAACACCGGATCGGTGAACACGGTGCGAAAGTTGTCCAGGCCGTTGAAGGCCCGCAGCAGGCCGAAGCGCGAGATGTCGTGCACCGACTGGAACACCAGGGTGGACAGCGGGTAGGCCAGGATGAACACGGCCAGCAAGAGGCTCGGCGCAATCAGCCCCCAAGCCAGGACAGGGCCTCGAGCGGAATTCTGCATAGGGCAATTCGATCGAAATAGGCGTGGTGCGACACGCGGGAAGCCAGGCGCAGCCTGGGGGCTGCGCCCCGGAGGCTTACTTCTTGTTGAGCTTGGTGTTGGCTTCGGCCGCGGCCTTGTCCAGCGCCGCCTTGGGCTCTGCCTTGCCCTGGTAGATGGCCTGCAGCGCATTGGTGACGGCTTGCGCCGAGTCTTCCCAGCCGGCGACCAGCGGCGCGAAGCGCGCATTGGGCAGCAGGGCCACGAATTCGGAAAGCACCGGGTCTTCCTTGAACACGGGGTCGTTGGCCACCTCGCGTGTCACCGGCATGAAGCCTTCGCCCTGATCGAACTTCAACCGCGCGGTCTTGGAGAACATGAAGCTCAGGAATTTCTGCGCGGTTTCCTTGTTCTTCGATGTCTTGAACATCATGATCGAATCGGTGACGCCGAAGGTGATGTCCTTGCCGCCATTGGGCACGCCGGTGATGCCGTATTTCAGTCGGGGCGCGTCCTTGGCAATTTCCTTGGCCAGGGGCGGCAAGGAAATGACCATGCCGAGGCGCCCCTGCTTGAACAGGTTGTGCAGGTCATATCGCGTGTTGCCGGCAACGCCGGGCTCGGTCAGGCCCTGGTCGATCATGCTTTTGTAGAGCGCGGCGGCCTTGACGCCGGTCGGCGAGTTGAATGCGGCCTTGTTCGCACCATCCAGCACGTCGCCCCCCATGCTCCACAGCGCGTAGTAGAAATAGGTGTCGGTGTCCAGGTCCTTGCCCTGAATTCCGTAGCCGTAGGCGCCCGTGGCCTTGATCTTTTTCGCGGCAGCGATCACGTCGCCCCAGGTCTTCGGGCCATTTGGAAATCCGGCCTTGCTCAGCATGTCCTTGTTATAGAACATGGCGCGCACGCTGGCCGCAATGGGCAGCGCATAAGGTTTTCCATTGATATTTCCGGCATTCAGGAATGCCGGAATGAAACGATCCTTGAAGGCCGCATTGGCATAGTTGTCCACCGGCTCCACCAGATCGTCGTTCACGAAATCCCCGACCCAGCGGGTGGCGACGTGGGCCAGATCCGGCGGATTGTTGCTGGCAATTTCCGCCTGCAATTTCTGCTGCATGTTCTCCCAGCTTCCCACTTCGACCTTGACGGAGTCTCCCGGGTTGGATTTTTCATATTCCCGGGCCAGGGCCTCCAGCCAGGGACGGGTGTTGTCGCTGTAGCTGGACATTGCAATCCGGATGCTTCCCGCTTGGGCATTGAGGGCCGAAAGGCCCAAAAGAATTGCGCTCACCCATAGGGTTGTTTTTTGTTTTTTCATATTTAATTCCTCGCAAATTATTTAAAACAAAATCAACGAAAAGTCTGATTTCAATGCAGCCAATGCATGCACGTTTTCATCTTACGAGCCAGCCTGAGCGCGCAAAAGATGGAGTTAACCCTCGATTTCTAAAAACTAGAACTCTACGTGCGAATTATTGAAGGTCAAACGGCTGCAATTCCCTGTACCCTCCGAATTCGAGCTCCAATTGCGCGAGGCAATTCATTGCCGCGCGCCCGAGGGGATATTGGCAATTCATATGGCGCACTTTGTGGAAAAACTAATTACGACCTCCCCCGCCCTGCAGCCTGCACCTGGCGCCCTCTCCTCCCGGCGCGTGACGCTCGTCACGGGCGCCGCGGGCGGCATCGGGCAGGCGCTGTGCCGCCGCGTGCTGCAGGCCGGTGACCGGCTGATCGCGCTGGACCACGATGCGGGCGCACTGCAAGGCCTCGCGGCTGCGTTGGCCGAGCAAGGCGTGAGCGCCGAGGATCTGGCCCGGATGCATCCCCTGGTGGCGGATATCACCGACTGCGCGAACCTGTGCGAGAAGGTGGCGGCAGCCACCGCTACCGTCGGCCCGGTGGATGTGCTGGTGTCGAACGTGGGGGCGGCGCGCGGGCCGACGCTGCGCAAGACCACGCCGCAGGACTGGCACGCCGACATCCACCTCAACCTCAATGGCGCGTTCCATTGCGTGGAGGCGGTGCGCGAGGCGATGGTCCAGCGCCGCAGCGGACAGTTGGTGCTGATCGGCTCGGTCAACGCGCTCACGACGCTTGGCCATCCGGCCTACAGCGCCGCCAAGGCGGCCCTCGTCAGCTACACCCGATCGCTCGCCATGGAGCTGGGCGCCTTCGGCATCCGCGCCAACATCGTGCTGCCGGGCACCGTCAAGACAGCCGCCTGGCAGGCGCGGGCCGACAAGAACCCGCAGGTGTTCGAGCAGTTGAAGAAGTGGTACCCCTTGGGCGACTTCGCGACACCGGACGACGTCGCGGACGCCGTGCTCTTCCTGGCGTCGCCCGCCGCGCGCGTCATCACGGGCGTCGCATTGCCGGTGGATGCGGGCCTCATGTCGGGCATTCGTCCCATGGCCCGTGAAATCACGGTCGAAGACTACTGAGCCCCCAGGGCCGGGCTGCGCCCAGCCCGCCCCCCCGCGGGGGATCAAGTCAAGTGGCAAAGCCACATTGACTTGAGAGCCGCGATCCCTTTCCACAGACACAAGGAGACCCCATGGCTCAGGTTCAACTCAAGCAACTGCAGAAGGATTTCAACGGCGTGCCCGTCGTGCACGGCATCGACCTGGACATTGCGCACGGCGAGTTCGTCGTGCTGGTCGGCCCCTCGGGCTGCGGCAAGTCGACGCTCCTTCGCATGATCGCGGGGCTGGAGGCCATCAGCGGCGGCGAGCTGCGCATCGGCGGCGCGCGGGCCAACGACCTGTCGCCGCAAAAGCGCAACATCTCGATGGTGTTCCAGAGCTATGCGCTCTACCCGCACCTGTCGGTCTACGAGAACATCGCCTTCGGCCCACGCACGCGCGGCGAAGCGGAAAGCGACTTCCGCCCGCGCATCGAAAAAGCCGCCGGCCTGCTCAACCTCACCCCGTACCTGGACCGCCTGCCGCGCGCGCTCTCGGGCGGGCAGCGCCAACGCGTCGCCATGGGCCGCGCCGTGGTGCGCGAGCCCGCGCTGTTCCTCTTCGACGAGCCGCTGTCCAACCTGGATGCGCAGTTGCGCGTGCAGATGCGCGCCGAAATCAAGGCTCTGCACCAGCGTCTGGGCAACACCATGGTCTATGTCACCCACGACCAGGTGGAAGCCATGACCATGGCCGACCGCATCGTGGTGATGCGCGCGGGTCGGGTGGAACAGGTCGGCGCGCCGCTGGAACTCTACGATCGTCCGGTCAACCGCTTCGTGGCGGGGTTCATCGGATCGCCTGCGATGAACTTCACCGAGGGGCAGGTACGCCGCGAACACGGCCGCACCTGGCTCGCGCTGCCCGACGGGCAGACCTGGCACCTCCCAGGCTCCGGGTGCACGCCCCTGCTGGCCGATGCACAGCAGGTTGTGCTGGGACTGCGGCCCGAGCATCTGCGCCTGGCGCCGGAGGGGCTGGCACTGCGTGTCATCCTGACGGAGTCGACGGGCGACAAGACGCAGATCTATGGCACGGTGGCCGGCAGCGAGACACCCTGGTGCGTCTCGGTGCACGATCGCGTGGCACTCAAGCCAGGCGATCTGGTGCACCTGCAGATCCGCGATGCCGCATCGACCCATTGTTTCGATGCAGAGACCGAGCGCCACGTGGGTGTCGCCGCCCCGGCACCTGCCGAATACAGGCCGTCCGTGTCCCGTGTGGATGTGCATGCCGGCGGCAGCGAGGGTCAGCGCCATGCCGCGTCGATCGCGTATTCGTACGGCTAGACCATGAGCAACAGCGGCATGTACGAAGGCAAGAAGGGAAATTTCATCGGGGGGCGGTGGTCAACCACTGTCGACACCATGCCGGTGCTCAACCCGGCCAATGGCGAAGCGATTGCGACTGTGCCCAGATCGAATCGCGAGACGGTGAGCGAAGCAGTCGCCGCGGCCAAGGCTGCAGCCTTCGACTGGGCTGCAACGCCCGTGTTCGAGCGTGCGGCGATGTGCCAGGCGATCGCGGCAGCGATCGATGCCGAACGCGAGGCCATCGCGTACACGCTGTCGCTCGAGCAGGGCAAGGTTCTCGCCGAGGCGCAAGGCGAAGTGGCCAAGGCGGCCGACGGCTTCCGGCTTGCCGCCGAACTCATCAAGCAGATGAGCGGGAAGACACTGCCTGCGGAAGACCCGACCAAGCTCGTCATGACCATCCGGCAGCCGCGCGGCGTGTATGGCGTCATCACGCCCTGGAACTTTCCGGTCAACATTCCGGTGGAGTACCTCGCCCCTGGCATTGCCACCGGGAACACCATCGTCTGGGTCCCTGCGCCATCCACCGCGTTGGTGGCCTGCGCCTTGATGGCAGCCCTGGAAAAGGCGGGCCTTCCCGCCGGCGTCGTCAACCTGGTGACAGGCGACGGTGCGACCGTGGGGGATGCGGTGGTCGTGCATCCGGATGTGACCGCCATCGCATTCACCGGCAGCACTGCGACAGGACGACGGATCGCCGAGCGAGGCGCCGGCAAACCCATGCTGCTCGAGCTCGGAGGCAACGGGCCCGTGATCGTTCTCGAGGATGCAGACCTGGATGCAGCAGCGGCGGCTGCAGCTGGCGGCGCCTTCTTCAATGCGGGGCAGGTGTGCGCCGCGACCGGGCTTGTCCTGGCCCATGCATCCGTGGTGGACCGTCTCTGCGAAAAACTGGTCGCCAAAGCCGCCGACCAGGTCCTGGGCAACCCCTTGCATCCCGCAACGACCATGGGGCCGCTCAACAACGCCAAGGTGGCCGCCAAGGTGCGTGAGCATGTGGACGATGCCATTGCGCAGGGTGCGCGCCTGCTGTGCGGCGGTCGGGCGCGACCGGATCTGGGCAGCACGCTCTTCTTCGAGCCCACCGTGATCCGCGACGTCTCGCAGAGCATGCAGATCTATCGGGAGGAAACCTTTGGTCCGGTAGTGCCGGTCATTGCCTTCCAGGACAACCAACAGGCCCTGGCGCTGGCATTGCAAAGTGAATATGGGCTCGCCGTCGGCGTTTTCACCAAGGACATCAGCCGTGGCATTGCAATGGCCAAGGCGATTCCCGCCGGGATCGTCAACATCAACGCGGGCAGCACCTGGTGGGAGATACACCTGCCTTTTGGCGGCGGCTCCGGTAAGAAAAGCGGCATTGGTCGCCTGGGTGGCATGCACACGCTGGAAGCGATGACCGAGATCAAGATGATCACCGTCACCTTGGCCTGATCGAGATGAGGCTTGCTTCGGTCGCTCCGCGACCGAAGTCCACGGGATTGCCGGCCGCCCCTCTATACGGCGACTTGCCGCTGGGTGCCCAAACCTTCGATGCCCAGCGTGACCACATCGCCGCTCTTCAAGTAGACCGGCGGCTTCATTCCCATCCCCACACCCGGCGGGGTTCCCGTCGAAATGATGTCCCCCGGATGAAGGCTCATGAACTGCGAGAGATACGCAACCAGGTACCGCACGCCGTAGATCATGGTGGCCGTGGAGCCGTTTTGCCGCCGCACGCCATTGACCTCCAGCCACATGCCCAGCTGCTGCGGGTCCGGCACTTCATCGGGCGTGACGAGCCAGGGCCCGATCGGCCCGAAGCTGTCGGCCGATTTGCCCTTGGTCCATTGGCCTTGGCGTTCGGTCTGGAAGGAACGCTCCGACACGTCGTTGATCAGGCAATAGCCTGCCACATGGTCCATGGCATCCGCTTCGCCGATGTACTTCGCCGTCTTTCCGATGACGATGCCCAATTCCACTTCCCAATCGGTCTTGGTCGAACCGCGTGGAATCTCGAGCACGTCATTCGGCCCTCCGATGGCGGAGGTTGCCTTCAGGAAAACGATGGGCTCGGGCGGCACCGTCGCCCCCGTCTCGGCCGCGTGGTCCGAGTAGTTGAGCCCGATGCAGATGAACTTGCCCGAGCCGGCCACGCAGGCACCGATCCGCGGAGAGCCCTCCACCAGCGGGAGGGTGTGCGGGTCCAGCGCGGCGATGCGCGCCAGACCGGAAGGCAGCAACACATCGTGTGCAATGTCCTTCACGTGAGCGGAGAGGTCGCGCAAGCGTCCGTCTGCGTCGAGCATTGCCGGTTTTTCCTGACCCTGGGGTCCATAACGCAACAGTTTCATTCGTAGTCCTTTTATCGATTCATCAGAGCGCCTGCGCTTGAGCGACTACCTTGGGGCACTGCGTGCCTTGCCAAGCTCGGAGAACAGCTCCTGCGTCAGCGCCGGATCGATCTGCTTGACGTACTTGTCCGTGACCGGCTTGAGCTTGTCGCGCAGGCGCTCCCGCTCCTGTGCGGGAAACTCGGTCAGCACCATGCCCTTGCCCTTCAGGAACTCGGCGGCCTTGGCGTTGACCTCGCGGTTGGCGGCGCGTTGGAAGGGTTGCGTTTCCCTGGCCGCATCGAGCAGGATCTTGCGCTCGTCTTCCGACAGCCGATCCCACACTTTCCTGCTGAACAGCAGAACGACGGGGTTGAACGCGTGGCGCGTGTCGGAGCCGTACTTCTGGACCTCGTAGTACTTCGAGGCTTCCACCAGTGAGTACGGATTTTCCTGGCCGTCGACGGCCCGTTGCTCCAGCGCGGTGTAGACCTCGGGCAGCGGCAGCGGCAACGGGTTGGAGCCCAGGGCACTGAAGGCATCGATCATCACGGGGATCTGCATCACGCGCAGCTTGAGACCTTGCAGGTCTTCCATGCGGGCCACCGGCCGCCGCGAGTTGGTGACGTTGCGAAAGCCGTGCTCGAAGTAGGTCAGGCCGATCAGGCCCTTCTCGGGCAGCTTGTCCAGCAGCTTGCGGCCGACCGGGCCGTCGAGCACACCGTCGGCCTCCTTCTCGTTGTTGAAGAGAAAGGGCAGGTCGAACAGCGAGAACTCCCGCGCCATGCCCGACAGCAACCCCGGAATCGCCATCGTCAGGTCCACGGTGCCGCCCTGCAGCGAGGAGATGACCGCGGCATCGCCCCCCAGCACGCCGGACGCGAAGAGCTTCACCTTCATCTTGCCGCCGCTCTTCTTCTCGACGATCTCCGAGAAGCGCTGCGCCCCCATGCCCTGCGGATGCTCCTTCTGGTTGACGAAAGCGAACTTGAAGTTGCGCTCCTGGATGTTCTGCGCACCGGCGATGCCGGTCATCCCCAAGGACGACAGGACAACACACAGGGCGGCCAGGCAATGCTGCAGTTTTCTTGGCATGGCGGATTCGTTCACACCTTCTCAGGTCGCGACACGTTCGTACGCGATGCTCCGGCAGTCCATCTCGTATTCGAGGTCGACCACCGGCGGCCGGTTGTAGTGCCAGGTGAGCCCGTGCCGCGCGGCACCGCGCTTGACGATCTCGTCCGCGATGAACGGATGGATGTCGTGCACCGTGTAGAGCTGCGAGCCCGTGGTGCTGGCCCAGGTGAAGCCCAGCGATGCCAGGCGCCGCTCCATCTCATCGAGCACCCACCGGGCCTTCTTCAGGATGGCGGGCGGCGAGGTGTCGCCCAGGCCCACGGCATGGTCACGGTAGTGCCCCTTGCCTTCGGGCGCTTCGGCACTGCCTGCCACCACGAACGACGCCGCTGCCGTGGCATCGGGCACGGTGTAGCTGAACGCATGGAACGAGGGCTCCGACGGCGGCGAAACCGCGGGGCACACGTTGCTTCGCGCCACCGGATTGAGGTGGCCGATGAAGAGCCCCCATTCCTTCAGGGTGCCGACGTAGAGATTGTTGAACTCGACGAAGCCTTGTTCGGTGAACGGTGCCGGGGACCGAAGTTCGCACGCGCAGAAGGCGGCCAGCGGCCGCGAGGCTTCTTCCAGAATTTCCCTGATGCGCTGAAAGCCCTGCTTCAGGGGCAGCGGCTCCTGAAACCGCACGCGCTCGATGCGAAACCCAGGCTCGGCGGCCACGCCAGCCGAGTACTGCTGGACACCCGGAATGAACCGATAGCCGCCGGGTAGGGAGATTTGAATTGCCGACACGTGATTTCCTTTTTTGGAGAGCGAGAGAAATAGAGGGAGAAGTCCGTTGCGCCCGGTCAGGGGATCTGGCTCCACTGCTGGTTGGCACCGCCGTGGCAGGCGTAGGTGGACAACGCCGTGCCTTGCGCGGTGGTCGAGCCGGGCACATCGAGGCAGGCGCCGGAAGACACCCGATTGCGCAGCGTCGCGCCGACCACGCTCCATTGCGTGGCCATGCCCGCCGTGCAAGCCAGTTGCACCACCGGGCCGCCGCCCGCATTGGTGTTGCCCTGGGCCAGGCACAGGCCGCTGTGCTTTGCGACGAACTGGGTGTAGCCGCCGCTGCTGTTGACGGTGAAGGTCTCGTTGTTGCCGTTGCCGCAGGTCCACTGCACCACCGTGGCGCCGCTGGCCGTCGAGCCGCCCGACACGTTGACGCACAGGTTGCTGACCTGCGAGCGGATGCGCGTGTCGACCGCCGGTGCGGTGTCGAACGACTTCACGTACTCGCCCAGCGCCAGCAGGTCGGCCGCCGGCAGGCTCGATGCATTGCCGTGGCCCCCCGCGAGCACGTCCTGCAGCGTGGCCTTCTGGCCGTTGTGGAAGAAGCTCGGATTGCTCCAGGTTCCGTAGAGCGTCGGTGTGTCGAAGCCAACGCCCGTCAGTGGCTGGCCGCTGCCCTTGCCCGACGAGAGCTGGATCGTGCCCACGTCGTGCCGCAACCCGTCGCGCAGGCTGCCGGCCGTGTGGCAGGTCGCGCACTGCGCCGTGTTGAACACGGTCTGGCCGCGCACCGCGTCCACGCTGAGGTTGCCGTCCGCCGCGCGGGCGGGGCTCCGCATGTACTTGTTCAGCGAGTTCAGGTAGGCCGCAAGATCGTCCAGCTGCGCATTGCGGCCCGCCTTCGGCACCCCGAGTGGGTCGCCCGTGGCCGAGAAGTCGGCGTTCGTCAGGAAGCCCGTGCCGCCGAATTCATTGCGGATGTCGTGCTCGAAGTCCTGCACCTCGTCGAAGTTGGCGGTCCAGTGCAGCTTGCCGTGGCCTGTGCCGCGACGTCCCTGCAGGCTGATGGTGCGGCGCAGGCCTTCGCCACGCTGCGTGAAGTCCCACACCATGCCGTCGTCGCTGCCATCGGCATGGCAACTCGCGCAGGACATGTAGTTGTTCATGCTCATGCGCCGGTCGGACGCGTTGTAGAACACCTGCTTGCCGCGCAGCGCCGCGGCGGCCATCGGCTCCTGCGCGACCGTGGTGACGTTCTGCAGGAAGGCCGGGGCGGCGGACTCCGAGGACAGCACCTGGGCCACGTCATGCACCGACACCGAGCGGGCCAGGAAGTTGTTGACATACAGCCGCTTGCGCACCGCATCGATGTACAGCCCGTGCGGCGCGCTGCTGGCGTTGATCTCGCCGCGCACCGAGCGGTTGTAGGCGTCGACGATGGCCACGCGGTTGCCTTCCATCTGCGCCACGAAGATGTAGTCGCCGGCCGGCGAGTACAGCGCGGCGCGCGCGGGGGCGCGATCGTTGAAGTCGATCTGTTCGCCGAACACTTCCGCGGCCGTCTGCAGGCTCACGTGCGACAGGATCGAACGCACGGTCTTGTCGTGCTCCAGCGGCAGGCCGTCGCGGAAGGTTCCGCGCACGATGTTGTCCTTCTTGGAGGGCAGGAGCGCGCGCGATCCGTCGGGGGAGATCACGACCTGCGCCAGGTAGTTGGGCACACCGCGCGAGGCGGCCTCGGTGTCCACCGTGGTCGTGTCGACCGCCAGTGCGATCGTGGTGGCGCCGCTGAAGCTCTGCAGGTTCACCTTGTGCAGTTGCCCGCCCGTCATCTTCGACTTGAAGCGCGTCACGTAGGCCGATTGCGAACCGGCATCGACCGCGATGCCGCGCACGCTGCCCTCCAGGGCGAGCGTGCCCGTGGCGGCGCCCGTGGCCGGGTCGAAGCTGACCAGGGCCGACTTGCTTTCCAGCGTCAACAGGCCCTTCGCGCCATTGGGCGTGAAGACGACGCCGTACGGACCGCTGCCGTAGGCCAGCGGCACGGTGGCCGAGAGGCTGCCGTCGGTCGCGTTGAGCGCCACCAGCTTGTCCTCGCCCTGCACCGTGACCCAGATGCGGCCATCAGGGCCCACGGCCAGCGTCTTGGGCTCATCGCCCACGCGCACTTCCCAGCGCTTGGCCAGCGTCTGTGCATCGATGGCGGCGACCGTGCCGCTGTCGGGGTTGACCGAATACACCGAGTTCGCATCGCCCGCGATGTTGGTGGTGTGCGTCGGTGCCAGCGCCGTGACGGGCGCGATCACCGTGAGGTTGTACGTGTAGAAGGTCTCCTGGCCGTTCGCGGCCTTCACCGTCAGCGTCACGGTGTAGTGGCCGGGGCGCGTGTAGGTGTGCGTGACGCCGGGTTGGGTGGCGTATGCGCTCTGCGTGCCATCGCCGAAGTTCCAGCGGAACTGTGCGCCGCTGCTGCCCAACGTGGCCGGGTTGAAGCTCAGCTGGCCGTTGACGATCTTCGGCGCGCCGGCAATGCCGGGATCGCCGATCACGGCCTGGCTGCGCAGCGCCGCCACGTCGCTGTCGCCGAGCACGCGGCCGTACACGCGCACCTCGGCCAGCGTGCCCTTGAAGAGCGCGGTGTTGCCCTGGATCTGGCCCATGACCTGGAACTTGGTCGACAGGCCCTTGTTGCCGGTGGGGCCGGTCGACGTGGTCTTCACGCCATCGACGTACACCGCCTGCGCGCCCGAGGCCGCGTCCCGCGTGAGCACCACGTGGTGCCAGTTGCCGTCGTTCACGGCCGCCTGCGAGCGCGTGCCCGCGTCGTCGCCCACCGACAGCTTGATGTTGCCGGTGTTGTCGAGCCAACCCCAGAACACGTCGTCGACGCCCGGCGACTGGTCGCGCCCGAAGATGCCGGGCGCGGTCCACGAGTTCGGGCCGCCCGCCTGCGTGGTCTTCATGTAGAAGCTCAGCGAGGCGGTACCGCCCAGCGCGGTGGCCGCGGTGTCGTTCTTCAGCGGCACGCCCGTGGTGCGGTTCGCGAAGTTCAGGCCAATGCTCTCGAACGCGTCGCCGGTGGCGGGTGTGCCGTTGTTGGCGCCGATCTGGTCGCCGAGGTTGCCCGTCAGCGGCCAGTGGTGCATCAGGTTGATGTCGTTGGCGTTGCCGGTGTTGAAGGTGGAGCGGTAGTCGGCAGCGATGGCATTGCCCGCATAGTCCTTCAGGCCGTTGGCCGGCAGGAACACCTCGTAGCTGGTGCCCGGCAGCAGCGGCTGCTCGGGGTGGAAGTTGACGATGCCCAGCTGCACGCTGTAGGTGCCCGCCAGCGTGTTGCCACCTACCGGGCGCACGATGAAGGTGCTGGAATTCACGCTCTCCGGCCGGATGCTGTCCGTCATGCCGAGGCCGATGCGCGAGGTCAGCGCCTGCTGCTTGGCGCCATTGGCGGGCGAAACCTGCTTGACTTCGGGCTTGGTGGTGTCGGGGTCCACCGCATGCACGATGAAGCCGCTGCCCGAGCCGTGGTCGTTGCCTACGTAGATCAGATTTCCGAAGGGCGACACCTGGCCATGGTCGGAGGCCGAGAAGTGGGGGTCCGACGGAGCGAAAAGTCCGCCGCGCCCGACTTCGACATGGTTGAGCGGGTTGCTCACGTCGACCTTGTGAATGTAGTTCTGCGCACCCTGGAAAACGTAGTTGTCCTGCGTGCCGCAGTACAGCTGCTGGTTGATCACGAGCCGGTTGTCCTCTGCCACGAAGCGCGATCGATCGCTGAGGTCGTAGCCGAACATCTTGCCGCCGCTTTCCTGTGCGGAGGCGTAGACCTTCTTGCCGTCGAAGCAGGTGGCGTAGTAGTTGGCCGTGGACCCGGCAACGGCGTCGAGCACCTTGGGATTCAGCGGGTCTGAAATGTCCAGGCTGGCGAATCCGCTGGTGTTCGTCATTGAAGTCAGCACCATGTGGTTGCCCATGGTGAAGATCGGGCCCACGCGGAAGCCGCCGAGCTCGCCGGTCGGCACCGGGTTGGGCTTGCCGGCGCCGCGATTCGCGAGAACGGCGTTGGCCGGATCCCTGGCGTCGATGATGAAGATCCCCTGCTCCGCCGCCGCCACATACAGATATGGCGCTTGCCACCAGAGCTGCCAGCTCACGTTGTTGTAGTCGCCCTTGTTGACGTTGGGCAGCACCAGCTTCTTGACCTGCTTGATGTCGTTGATGTCGGTGAAGTCCCAGAACTCGACGCCGAAGACGCTGGGCATGGCGACGTACTGCTTGCCGCCGATGTTGGCGACGCCGATGGCATGCGGCTCCCTGAATTCCTTGGTGCGGCCGTCCGGTTCGTAGATTCGCTTGGCGAGCTTGATGTTGCGCGGATCGGAAATGTCGTAGAGCAGGAAGCCCCCGGGGCCCAACCCGCCATCGGGCGCGAACGTCGTCAGAAAGTAGCCGTTGATCATGAGACCCACGTTCTGGCCGTAGTGGTACTTGGTGTACCCGGCGGTGGGGTGCGTCACGCTGCCACCGGGAATCTTCGGCACGTCGCCGCCAGTGCCGGCGCCAGCGCCGTCATCGGACACCTCCCGGATCGTCGAGATGGGCTTGAACAGTTCGGCCTGCGTGTAGGTCAGGTTGCCCATGCCGGGCCCTTGCAGCGGCAACGGATCGGCCATGAGATCGGCCGCCACGGAGGCCATGCCGGTGGCGGCCTTCCGGATCGTGTCCAGGGGATTGACCCCGGTGATCGCCGCATGCGTCAGCAGCGCGCAGCAGAACAGGGAACCTACCGCAAGAACTTTCTTGATGCTCATTTCATCCTCGCAAATTCGATCGGGACGCCATCTTTCGTGGGAAAAGATTCGACCGGAATCTAGCAGCGGATGCGCACGGGAACGGCATTGAATTTCGAAGGGAGGATTCGAATATTTAGATCATCAATCAGGGTAAATGGTGATGTTTTGGCATGGGTTGTGCTTCAAAGTTCGGGCCTGAAAAAAGCGAATCTGTTGCCCACCCGCACGCCCATCAAGGAACGCCCCATGCCCCACGTCCCTCTTGCCCAACGCCTGCCCAAGCTGTCGAAGCGCAGCCTGCTGGGTGCGTCTCTCCTCGCGATGCTGTGCGCCGCGCTGCCGCATCAGCAGGCGCATGCCCAGGGGCCGCGCAACTTCGCCACGCTCGCGATGGTGGCCGAGCCGCAGACGCTTGACCCGATGGCGTCCACGGCCGACCTGGTCGGAACCATCATGCAGCACGTGTACGAGACGCTCTACACCTTCGACGCCAAGTGGAACGTGGTGCCGATGCTGGCCGAGACCATGCCGAAGATCTCGGCCGACGGCAAGACCTACGCCATCACATTGCGCCGCGGCGTGATGCTGCACAACGGCCGCGAGCTCAACGCCGACGATGTGGTGGCGAGCCTGCAGCGCTGGATGGACCAGTCGCCGCGCGGCAAGGCCGTGAGCAAGGAGATCGATGCCCTCAAGGCCAAGGGGCCGCTTGCGATCGAGGTTGTGCTCAAGACGCCGTATGCGCCGCTGCTCTCGCAGCTCGCGCTGCCCAGCAATGGCATGGCCGCCATCATGGCGAAGGAGTCGATGGCCGTACCGTTGAAGGAGTTCGTCGGCACCGGTCCCTACAAGTTCAAGGAGCGCCGTCCCGACCAGTTCGTGCTGCTCTCGCGCTTCGACAAGTACGCCGCACGCAAGGAGGCTGCGAATGGCTACGGCGGCAAGCGCGAGGCGGCCATCGAGGAACTGCGCTTCGTGCCCGTGCCCAACGCCAGCACGCGCGTCGAAGGTGCGCTCGCGGGCCAGTACGACTTTGCCGACCTGTTGCCGGTCGAAGCGCTTCCGCGCCTGGAGAAGGCGAGCGGCAAGACGCTGCCGATCATCACGCCCGCTTTCGGCTTTCCCCTGGTGGTCTTCAACACCAAGGAGGGTGCGCTCGCCAACCAAGCCGTGCGCCAGGCCCTGCAGACCGCGATGGGCCAGGGCGAAATGCTCGCCGCCGGCTTCGGCGACACGCGCTTCTTCGTGGCCGAGGCCAACCACTTCCCCAAGGGCTCGCCGTTCTATTCGACCGCGGGTGGCGACCAGTACAACCAGCGCAACGCCGCCAAGGCCAAGGAGCTTGCGGCCAAGGCCGGCTACAAGGGCGAGCCGGTCCGCGTGCTCACCAGCCGCCAGTACGACTTCCACTACAACATGTCGCTGCTGATGGCCGAGCAGTTGAAGCGCGCGGGCTTCAAGGTCGACCTCAACGTGGTCGACTGGGCCACGCTCACCCAGCGCCGCAACGACCCACGGCTGTGGGAAATTTTCATCACCCATTCCGGCCTCTTCCCCGAGCCGATGCTCTCGCCGCCGCAACTGGGCGACGGCGCACCGGGCTGGTGGGATTCGCCCGCCAAGAAGACCACGCTGCAGGCCTTCAATGTCGAGAGCGACCCGGCCAAGCGCGGCGCGCTGTGGGGCAAGGTGCAGCAGGTCGTCTACGACGAGGTGCCGTACATCAGCGTCGGCAAGTTCAACGGCCTCTCGGCCAAGAGCCTTGCGCTGGACAACTACCAGCCTTCGAATTGGCCGTTCTTCTGGAATGTGAAGATCAAGTAGGGAGCGCGCCTTGTTTCGCTACATCGCCTCGCGCGCGGGCGGCATGCTCGTGGTGCTCGCCATCGTGGCGGTGCTGGTCTTCGTGCTCACACGCGCCGCATCGGGCGACCCGGTCTCGGTGCTGCTGGGCG